>CAWIYC010000005.1:0-475889 GCA_963840235.1 uncultured Actinomycetes bacterium | reverse complement strand
GCCGAACTGCCTGCAAACGAGGGAGAGGCCTGACCCGGCTGGCGCGGACCCTCTTCGCCGCCGTGGCCCGGTTGTGGCCTAGACGCCGGCTTCGACGTATTCGGCGCCGACTACGTAGGGCAGCTCTGAGCGACTATGCTCCCCGCGATGAGGGCCCGGCTTCCTGTGATGGTGATCCTGTCCCTGGCGTTGGCAGCGGCAGGGCTGGCTGCCGCGGGCTGTGGCAGCAGCAGCAAGCCGGCCTACTGCTCTGATGTGAGCACTCTCCAGCAGTCGGTAGATGACCTTGGGAACATCCAGCTCAACAGCAACACTCTCTCCACCCTGCAGACCGACCTTCAGACGGTGCAGACCAACGCAGACGCGGTCGTCAGCTCGGCCAAGGCGGACTTCCCGAGCCAGACCAGCGCGCTGAAGTCATCCGTTACGATGCTCTCTAACTCGATCAAGCAGCTGCCCGCGTCCCCGACGGCTCAGCAGCTGCTCCCACTCACGGTGGAGATCAACAGCGTCGTGACGGCCGCGAAGAACCTCTCGAGCGCCACCAGCTCGTCCTGCGACTGAGCCCCGGCTCCACCACGGGGCGCCCAGCCCAAGGCACCGAGCTATTCCGGCGATTGTGTCTCTGGCGGATCGTCCTTGTGGCGCTTGGCGCGTCTGTCTTCGTGCCGGGCGTGTCGGGCGGCGCTGTGCTCTGCGCGCGCCTTCACGAACCCGACGCCGAGCTGGCGCGCCAGCTCGACCAAGATGCCGATGCCAGTTAGCACGTAAAAAGCGGTGAAGATCTTCAGTGCTTCGCTGGTGAGCGTGAGGTTTGGATCAGCGATGCTCGACGTGGTCAGCGTGCAGACGGCGAAGTAGAACCCGTCAACCACGTTCCAGCCCTCGCCCAGCGAATAAGCGCCTGTCCCAACGATCACGAGGGCAATCGCGGCTCCGATGACGGCCGCGAAGGTCTCTTCCTCGGCGGCATGCTTGACCGCACCGGCGAAGCGTTGGAGCATGCGCAAAACGGTGTACACGCCGCGAGAATCCCACCAGCATCGGATAGTTAATCGAGTCCTCCGATGCTGCTCTCCATGCAAAGCCGCACTTTCGAATCAAACTTGTAAGCGACGAGGGGGGACTCCCCTAGGAACCCGTCTCTGCCTCGCTCTCGCGGTCGAGCGCGTCGAGGCGGGCTGCGATCCCCTCCAGCGCGCCGCCGAGCAGCGAGCCGTAGTGGCGCTCGATCATCCGCACCGATGTTCCCATGATCCGGGCCAGTTCTAAGCCGTGTGGCCCAGTTGTGGCCCAAACGTCCTCACAGCTGCTCCGCAGCGGCAAGCGGTCCGGCCTCGTGGAGGCGCCGCAACCTGTGTCGTAGAGCGGGATTGACCGTCCCGCGTCGTCAGGCGTTGGTTTCTGCCTCGTGGCCTGTCACGCCGGAGGCCGCGGGTTCGAGTCCCGTCGCTCCCGTTTCTTCGTCGAATTTGGCTCTGCAGTGCGGAATTCGCCGGCATCGCTGAATAGGCGCGGCGGACGGGCGAGTGCAGCGACCTAGCTCTCCGGCTCGCCCATGTGCAGCATCGGGTGATCGAGCCCGTGCTCCTCGCACAACCGCGGCACGCTGTCAGGCTGGAACTCGAGCCCGTAACGGGCTCCCAGCTCCCCGAGTTGCGCCGGGTCGAACCCCGGGGCCTCCATGATGGTCCCGAGCTCATCAAAGAAATGCTCGAAGCCCCCCGGCGAAATGATTTCCAGGATCCGGCAGGGCTCGTCGCCGGCGTTCCAGAAGGTGTGCCACTGGTCGCGCGGCTTGAAGGCCAGGTCCCCCGCCTCCGCGTGCACGACGTCGTCACCGAGCAGGGCGCCCATTCGTCCCTCGAGCACGAAGCTGTACTCGTCCTCCCGGGAGTGCCTGTGAAGCGGGGCCGCCAAGCGTCGGGGCGGCATCGGATGCTCGACCAGCGAGAAGCCCCCACCCGTCTCCTCGGTCCAAGCCATGAACCGAGCGCCGATCGATCCGATGTCGACCGCCTTGCCACCGTCGGGCCCGATGATTCGGGGCCCCTGCGAGGCATCGAATCGCTCCAGGTCAGTCGTCTGCGAGGTCGCTGGCACGTGCAATCTCCTTATTGGATGAACAAGTATGTGCGGCGAACCTAGCACCCGGTGTGCGGCCTGTCAATATTGGGTGGACAGCTATGGCTAATGAACGCAAGACCGGATCTCGGAAATACAGGAAGCGTCGTCGCGCCGAGCAGGAGCGGCGGACCCGTGAGCTGATCACCGAAGCGGCGGTGAGGCTTCACGGCACCCTCGGTCCGGCGCGGACTACGGTCAGCGGTGTCGCCAGGGAGGCCGGCGTTCAGCGAGCGACCGTCTATCGCCACTTTCCGGATGAGGTGTCGCTGTTCGCAGCCTGCTCGGCGCACTACTGGGCGACCAACCCGAAGCCGGACCCGGCGGCGTGGTCGTCGATCTCCGATTCCGATGCCCGGCTGAGACATGCGCTGGGCGAGATATACGCGTTCTTCCGCCGCACCGAGGGGATGCTGGAGAAGACGAGCCGCGATGCTCCCCTGGTCGAGGCGATGGCCAGGCAGGTGGCGGAATTTCGCGACTACCTGAGCGCCGCCGCCACCGCGATGGTCGCCGGCCGACCGGAGCGCGGCCAGGCGCGACGGCGCGTGCGAGCGGTGGTCGGACACGCGGTCTCCTTCCCCACTTGGCAATCGCTCGTGCGCCAACAGGGCCTCGAAGACGCCGAAGCCGTCGCGGTGATGGCCGCACTTATCGAAACTGCCGGCGGCGCGCGACCGAGCAAGGGCTAGAGGCCTGACGCGCTACGGCGCATGGAGAACCCCCGACAGCTGTAAGAGCGGCCTGACCGGCCTGATTTAGTGCTCGGTGCCGGGCAGCGGGTCGCTGGCCGGGCCCGCGTGATCTGCGGACGCTTGCTTCCTCGCAGCCTTCTTGGCCTGCTTCTCCGCCCGACGCTCGAGGAGCCTGCGCTCACGGTTGAGCTTTGCCATCGTCGTCTTTCTCTTGCCGCTTGAGGCCATGCCTTTCCTCCTAGTTGTGGAGTTTCGAGCGCGTCGATGACGCGCAAGTCAGTTGGGACGAAGCCCGAGCAGATCGCGTCCACCCAGCTCTGCGGATGCCCGCGGGTCCTGGCTGCCCGTGTAGGTCTCGCGCGGCCATTGTCGTCCGGAGTCGGGCCGGGCCCGCGCGCTCCGTTGCCGGTCGAGATCGGTGGACCTCAGCGCGCCTGGACGTTCGCGGCCGCCGGGCCCTTGGCGCCCTGCTCGGCGTCGTAGCTCACCTTCGCGCCCTCGGCCAGTGACTTGAAGCCGTCGCCCTGGATCGCGCTGTGGTGCACGAACAGGTCCTCGCCGCGGTCATCCGGTGTAATGAATCCGAAGCCCTTGTCGTCGTTGAACCATTTCACGGTTCCTGTGGCCATCTTCGGTTCCCTCCGTGTGGGTGCACAGCGAAAACGCGGAGGGTGCCGGGAGGCACGATTGCGGAAACGCGGGGCACTGCTTCAGTCGAACAAACGCCCGACCCGTAGGACCAGTCTAGCTGCAGCTCCGCGTGCGAAGCGAGAGCCTGCAGCCGGACGGGTTGCGAGTGTTTAGGCTCGCTTACAGATGACGGGGTCGGTCGCTAGGCCGGTATGGCTCGCCCGCCGCTCAGCTCGCTCCGACGCCTTCGGCCGCGTTGCGCAGTGCGGCAATGTCGAGCTTGCGCATGCCCAGCATCGCCTTCATCGCCCGCTCGGCCTTCATCGGGTCCGGGTCGGCGAACAGCTCCTCCATCCCTGTCGGGACAACCTGCCAGGAGAGGCCGAAGCGGTCCTTGAGCCAGCCGCACTGTCCCTCCTCACCGCCCTCGGTCAGACGTTCCCAGTAGGAGTCGACCTCGTCCTGGGTCTCGCAGGTGATCTGGAAGGAGACGGCCTCATCGAAGGTGAACTGGGGGCCGCCGTTGATGCCGACGAATCGCTGACCGTCCAGCTCGAACTCCACCGTCATCACCGTGCCGGCCGCTCGCGGTCCGGCCTCGGTGTAGTGGGCGACGTTGACGATGCGCGAGTTCTCAAAGATCGACGTGTAGAAGCTGGCGGCCTCCTCGGCCTCGGTGTCGAACCAGAGGTTCGGGACGATCCTCTGCTGCATGACTGTCTCCTCTCGTTGGCTGGAACGGACTCCTCCACGGCGACTCAGGATCGGCCCGCGGTTGCTCCGGCGGCGACGGGCTCGACGTCGAGGCTGGGGAGAGCCCGCTCGAGCCAGGCGGGTATCCACCAGTTTCGCCTCCCGAGTAGCTGCATCACCGCCGGGACGAGCACCATGCGCACGATCGTCGCGTCGACGAGGATCGCCGTCGCCATCCCAATCCCCAGCAGCTTCAGGAACACGTCAGGGGCGGTAAGGAAGGCGAGGAAGACGACGATCATGATTGCCGCCGCGGCGGTGATCACGCGGGCGGTCTTGGCCAGGCCGTCGGCTACCGCGCGGGTGGTGTCGCCGTCCTTGAGGAACTCCTCGCGGATGCGCGAGATCAGGAACACCTCGTAGTCCATCGAGAGCCCGAAGAGGATCGCGAACATCATCACCGGCATGAACGGGGCGATCGGGACCTCGTGGTCGATCCCGATCAGCCCGCCCACCGTGCCGCCCTGGGCGACCAGCGTCATCACCCCGTAGGAGGCGCCGATCGAGAGCAGGTTCATGATCCCGGCCTTGAGCGAGATCAGCGGTGAGTGGAAGGCGAGCAGCAGGAGCAGGAACGAGAGGCCGACGATTCCCGCGATGAACACCGGCAGCCGGTCCTTGATGTAGTTGCTCTGGTCCTCGAAGCTCGCCGTCGTTCCCCCAACCTCGGCGCGGATGCCCGAGCCGCCGATCGCGCTCGGAATGATCTCGTCTCGAAGTCGGTTGACGAGGTCGGTGGTCTGCACGGACTGCGGGCCGCTCTTCGGGATCACCGTGACGATCGCCGCGTCAGCGCTCTGATTGAGCTGTGGCGGGACGACCGTCGCCACGTCGGGATCGGCCCTGGCCTCGCCGGCGAGGGCGCCGAGCTTCTGCGCCGAGGCCGGGGTGGGCAGCTCGGCCGCAACCAGCAACGGCCCGTTGGCGCCGGGGCCGAAGCCCTCGCTGAGCAGGTCGTAGGACTGGCGGGTCATCTTGCCGGGAGGGTCGTTGCCGGCATCGGGGAAGCCGAGGCGCATGGCGAGCGCCGGCGCGGCGAGAGCCAGCAGCACCGCCGTCGCCGAGATCGCCGCGAGCCAAGGGCGGCGCTGGACCATGTGGGCCCAGCGGAATGCCGGCGAATCGCCCACCTCGTGCAGCTTGCGGCGGCCGAGGAAGGGGATCCTCAGCCGGTCCACCTTGCGCCCGGCAAAGCCGAGAAGCGCCGGGAGCAGGGTGATCGAGGCGGACATAACGACCAGCACCGCGATGCTCGCCGCCAGCGCCACCCCGTACATGTAGCTGACGCCGACGAAGAAGAGCCCGAGCATCGCGATCACCACCGTCGAGCCGGCGATGATGACGCTGCGGCCGGCGGTGCTGACGGCCTCGATCACGGCGTCGTGCGGGTTCTTTCCGCCATCGAGCGCGCTGCGGAAGCGCGTCAGCACCAGCAGCGCATAGTCGACACCGACCCCGATTCCGATCAGGCCGGAGATCGCCGTCGACCAGTCTGGGACATCGATGACAGCTGCGAGCAGGCCGACCAGCGCGGAGGTGATTCCGAGCCCGAACAGGGCGATCGCGATCGGCAAGCCGGCTGCGACGACCGACCCGAAGGCGATCAGCAGGACGATCGCGGCGCCGAGCAACCCGTAACCCTCGGGGCCGGTGCCGCTCTCGGCGTCCTGGATCGGACCGCCGCCGAGCTTGAGCTCGAGACCGTCACCGCTGGTCTCCTCGGCGAGGCTGATCAGGTCCTTGCCGGTTTGCCTTGGGACGTCCCAGGGCTGCTCGGTCAGCAGCAGACCGGTCGCCGCGATCTTGCCACCGGGCGCGACCCGGGTCGGCTGGGGCCGGCCGACGCCGTTGAGCTTCGACGCCTGGGCGAGGAATGTGTCGACCTTTCGCTTGATGGCCGGAGCGGTGGCGCCCTGATCGGCCTTCCAGACGACGTCGATCGTGCTGCCCGAGTAGCCGCCGAACTTCTGCTCGATCAGCTGGCTCGCCCGCTTCGACTCCGAGCCGGGGGTCGAGTAATCGGCCTGGAACTTGCCCGCGAAAGCCCCGCTCAGCGCGAAGGCGCCGATCATGGCAACGATCCAGGCGATGACCATGCGGCCACGGCGCCGATAGGCGATGTCGGCGAGGAGCGCCAGGCGAGCCGTCACAGGAAGAACCCTTCCATAATTGAACGGGCCATCGTTGGCCGCATACCCAGCTTCCGCGTCGGCGAACCTCAGCTCAGGCTGACGCCGATCAGGCCGAGGCGGCGGTTGAGGGCTCCCAGTCCGAACTCCGCCAGGGCGCCGTCCTCGACCTCGAGCACGTCCCAGGCTCCCTCGCTGGGGGGTGAGATCGACTCGGCCACCGCCGGCAGGAGGTCGTGGAGCCGGATCCGAACCACGTCGGCCATCGCCGGGTCCTCTCTGACCGCCTCGCGCAGGAACCAGGTCCCGTAGGCGATGTGGCGCTGCTCATCGGCGGCGATGCGGCTGTAGCCGTCGACGAAGCCGGGCAGCTGTCCCCGCTGCTCGAGGAAGTCGATGAGGAAGTGCGAGGCGGTGAGGCCGAGGGTCCCCTCGATCACCATGTGGTAGATGGTGACGAAGTCGACCTTGGCCTCGCGGTTGCGGGGCTCGAGGAGGAGGCGGTCGTGGGCGCTGACAAGGGCCTGGTCGAAGACCCTCCTGAAGGGGTCTCCGAGGACCTCGCGGGCGCGGGCGACGTGGGCGGCAATCGCCGCCGGGTCGGCGATCACCTGATTCTGGAAGCGGGCGTAGAACTGCATGTGGCGGACCTCGTCAACCAGCTGGGTCGAGAGATATGAGCCCTCCTCCTCGTCGTCCTGGGCCAGCACGAGGCCGCAGAACTGGGTCGAGATCCGCTCCTCGGCGACCATCAGCGAGCTCAGGACCCAGTAGAGGAGGTCGCGCTCGGAGTCCTCCAGCCCGGCCCAGTCGTCCGGGTCGCGACCCAGTTCTATGTCCTGGGCCGCCCAGTGTGCGTGCTCCCAATCGTCGTAGAGCTGCTGGGGCGCCTTCAGTGCCGGCCCATCGCCGGTGCTCATCGGCCCGTCGGGACCCGGGCCCTGACGATCGCCGAGGTGGCGTGCTCGTGCACCCGGTGGGTCGGCTGGACCTCGACGTCCTCGAACCCGGCCGCCTCGAGCTGGCGGCGGAAGTCGTCCTCGGTCAGCGCCCCGGCGATGCAGCCCGTCCATTGCTGCATGTCCCGGCGGGTGGCCTCGTCCATGTCGGGGTCGGCGACGACGTCGCTGACCGCGAAGCGCCCGCCGGGCCTGAGCACCCGGGCTGCCTCGCGGAAGACGGCGGGCTTGTCGCCGGAGAGGTTGATGACGCAGTTGGAGATGATCACGTCCACCGAGTCGCTCGGCAGCGGCACGTGCTCGATCGTGCCCTTGAGGAACTCGGCGTTCTCGACCCCGGCCGCCCGCTGGTTGGAGCGGGCAAGCTCGAGCATCTCGTCGGTCATGTCGAGTCCGTACGCCTTGCCGGTCTCGCCGACCCGTCGCGCCGAGAGCAGGACATCGATGCCGCCCCCGGAGCCGAGGTCGAGAACGGTTTCGCCGTGGTGCAGCTCGGCCACCGCGGTCGGGTTTCCGCACCCCAGCGAGGCCAGGCTGGCCGCGTCCGGGAGCGCCTCGCGGTCGGCGTCTCCATAGAGCGCGGCGCCGAAGACCTCCGTCTTGCCCCCGGGCAGGACCGCCGGGCCGCAGCCGCACGAGGGTCGCTCCGCCTCGGCTTGCTCCTCGGCCTGGCGGACCGCGGCGGCCGCGGACGCGTAGCGCTCGCGAACGGCTTCGCGGACGTCCGCCGGCTCGGCGGGAACGGCCTGGGCTGCGGCGCAGCCGCAGCCGTCGCCGTGTGCCTCGTCGCAGCACTCGGACTTCGCCTCCGGCTCGCAGCAGGACTCCTGCACGGCCGGTGGACAGCAGGTCGCGGTCTCTAGCTCAGCCATGCCGAGATCTCCTTCAGCGCTTCGGGGTTGACGTAGTAGTAGGCCCAGAGGCCGCGGCGCTCGGAATCGACGATCCCGGCCTGCCGCAGGACCTTGAGGTGATGCGAGACGGTCGGCTGGGAGAGGTCGAACAGGGGCACCAGCTCGCAGACGCACACCTTGCCCGCGTGCTTTCGCAGCACGTCCACCAGTTGCAGGCGGATCGGGTCACCGAGAGCCTTGGCGATCCGGGCCATGCTCTCAGCCTGCTGGCGGGCTACATCGGGATAGACGACCGGCTCGCAGCATGGCTCGCCGGCAGGGCGCTTCTGCTTGGGGGCGAGCTCCAAATCGACAGCCATCTATATACATATATCGATTGAATAGATGATTGTCAAGCTTTAGTCTTCGGCCCCGATGAAGCGCCCGGATCTCGCCCGCCGCAGCGCCGCCGAGGCCCTGGCCGCCTTCGCCCTGGTCTTTGCCGGCTGCGGCGCCGCGGTCACCAACGCCAGCTACGACGGGGACCTGGGCACCGTCGGGATCGCACTCGTCTTCGGCCTCGTGATCATGGTCATGGTCTACGCCACCGGCCATCTCTCCGGCGCCCACATCAATCCCGCGGTGACGATTGCCTTCTCGCTCAGCCGTCACTTCCCCGCCCGCGAGGCGCTCGCATACATCGCCGCCCAGTGCGTAGGGGCGATTGTCGCCGCCCTGCTTCTGCTCGCCGTCTGGCCGGACCAGCCGGCTCAGCTCGGCGCAACCGTCCCCAGCATCGGCGTCGGAAGCGCCCTCATCTACGAGGCCATGCTCACCGCTCTCCTCATGTTCGTGATCATGGCGGTCGCCACCGACACCCGCGCGGTCGGTGCGGCGGCGGCGATCGCCATCGGCGGCACCGTCGGCCTCGACGCGATCTTCGGCGGCCCTGTGACCGGCGCCTCGATGAACCCGGCGCGGAGCCTCGGCCCGGCCCTGGCGAGTGGTGTCTGGACCGACTTCTGGATCTACCTCGTGGGCCCGGTCATCGGCGCCGCCCTCGGCGCTCTGGCCTATCAGCTGGTGCGGGGGGAACCCGCCGAGCCGGCGGCGGAGCCCTGATGGCCAAGGTCCTCTTCGTCTGCCTCCACAACGCCGGGCGCTCGCAGATGAGCGAGGCACTCTTCGCCCGCGCCGCCGCCGGGCGCCACCAGGCCCGCTCGGCCGGGACCACCCCGGCCGAGCACCTCCACCCCGAGGTCATCGAGGCGATGGCGGAGCTCGGCATCGACCTCTCCGCCCGCGTCCCCCGCCGCCTCGAGCCCGCCGACGCCGAGTGGGCGGACGTGGTCATCACCATGGGCTGCGGCGATCAGTGCCCATATGTCCCAGGCAGGCGCTATCTCGAGTGGGAGCTGGCAGACCCCAAGGGCCGCCCGGCGGCGGAGGTCAGGGACACCCGCGATCAGATCGCCGCCCGGGTCGAGCAGCTGGTGGCGGAGCTGGACGGCAGCGACTAGCTGTGCTCGGCCAAGCGGGCGGCGGCGACAGCCGCCTGGCCGTAGGAGATGCCGCCGTCGTTGGGCGGCAGCAGTTCGGGTACGAGCACCTCGAACCCGCGGTCACGCAGGATCGCCGCCGTGCGCGTGAGCAGGCGCCGGTTCTGGAAGACACCCCCGGATAGAACCACCGGCATCGGTCCTGCGGCGGCGCGGGCGCAGGCCTCGGCCGTGGCATTAGCCACCGCCTCGTGGAAGCGGGCGGCGACCAGCGCCACCCCGACCCGGTCGGAGAGGTCGCGCTCGACGGCGAGGATCGTCTCGCGGGCGTCGAGCAGGATTCGGCCGTCGGCCTCGGCCAGCGGCAGGGGGTAGCAACCCTGCTCGCCCCCGGCGCAGGCGGCCTCCAGCTCGATCGCCGCCTGGCCCTCGTAGCTGACCCGGGATCGGATCCCGCAGAGCGCCGCCACCGCGTCGAACAGCCGGCCCATGCTGCTGGTCAGCGGCGAGGTAGGGCCGCCGGCCGCGATCCGGCAGACGTTGCGCCAGGCGAGGGGGTCGACCTCGCCGTCGAGGGCCTCGGGCAGCTCCGGGCTCTTAGTCCGGTGCGCGGCGGCAAGCCAGGAGCAGGCCATCCGCCAGGGCTCGCGCACGGCCGCGTCCCCCCCCGGGAGCCGCAGCGGCCACAGCGACCCTTGCCGCTCGCATCGCGCCAGGTCGCCGGCGAGGATCTCCCCGCCCCAGATGGTCCCGTCGGTGCCGTACCCGGCGCCGTCGTAGATCGCGCCGACGGCAGTGTCGGTCACCCCGTGCTCGGCCAGGCAGGCGGCGAGGTGGGCGTGGTGGTGCTGGACGCCGACCGCCTCGACCCCCTCGCGCTCGAGCGCGTAGCGGGTCGAGAGGTAGGAGGGATGCAGGTCGTGGGCGCAGAGCGCCGGCTCGACCGCGAACAGCCGCTGGAGGTGCTCGATCCCCTCGCCGAAGGAGGCCAGGGACTCGAAGTCCCGGAGGTCGCCGATGTGGGGCCCGGTCCAGGCGTGGCGCCCGCGGGCCAGACAGAAGGTGCTCTTGAGCTCGGCGCCGACGGCGAGCAGGTGGGCGCCGGCTTCGATCGGAAGGGAGGTGGGGGAGGGAACGAAGCCGCGCGAGCGCCGCAGCATCAGCGGCCGTCCGCCGAGCGGTCGCAGGACCGAGTCCTCGGTGCGGGTTGCGATCGGCCGGTCGTGGACGAGGAAGAGGTCGGCGATGGCGCCCAAGCGCTGGATCGCCTCGGCGTCGTGGTAGGCGATCGGCTCGTCGGAGACGTTGCCGCTGGTCATCACCAGGGTGACGCCGGCGTCACCCAGCAGCAGGTGATGGAGCGGCGAGTAGGGAAGCATCAGGCCGAGCTCGGAGAGGTCCGGCGCCACCGAGGCCGCGACCTCGGCACCCTGGCGGCGGGGAAGGAGAACGATCGGGCGCTCGCGGCCCCCGAGCAGGGCGGCTCCGGCGGCATCGATCTCGACCAGCGCGGCAGCGGCCGCCAGGTCCGCGGCCATCAGCGCAAAGGGCTTTTCCTCGCGGTGCTTTCGCCTGCGCAGAGCGGCGACGGCGGATTCGTCGTCGGCGCGGCAGGCGAGGTGGTAACCGCCGAGCCCCTTGATGGCGACGATCGATCCCTCTCGCAGCGCCCGTGCCGCGCTGGCGACGCTGTCCTCGGCCCCGGTGGATGGCAGCGGCTCGCCGCTGCGGTCGAGCAGGCGCGCACGGGGGCCGCAGCGCGTGCAGGCGTTGGGTTGGGCGTGGAAGCGGCGGTCGCCCGGGTCATCGAACTCGGCCCGGCAGCTCTCGCACATCTCGAACGAGGCCATCGTTGTCAGGGCACGGTCGTAGGGGACCCCGTCGACGATGCTGAAGCGGGGCCCGCAGTCGGTGCAGTTGATGAACGGGTAGCGGTAGCGGCGGTTCCCCAGGTCGAGCAGTTCGGCCAGGCACGCGTCGCAGGTCGCGGCATCGGGCGAGACCGCGGCATCCGGCTCCCCGCTGCCGTCGCTGGGACGGATCTCGAAGCCCGAGCCCCCGCTGGGGGCCAGATCCCAGACCTCGACCGCTTCGACACGGGCCAGCGGCGGGGCCTGCTGGCGCAGCGAGCGCAGCAGCGCGGCGACGGCGCCGGCGCTGCCCTCGACCTCGATCAGCACCCCTTCGTGGTCGTTCAGCACCCAGCCGCTCACTTCCAGCTCCTGCGCCCTCCGGTGGACGAAGGGACGGAATCCCACCCCCTGGACCGTCCCGGTGACCCGGGCCCGGGCCCGGCGCCTCGCTATGCCGACTCCCGCCGCCCGGGCTCGGCCAGCTCGACCAGCTCCCGCAGGGCGTGGCAGGCGCTCGCCTGAGCCTCCTGGATGCGGGGGATGTGCTGCGAGCGGCTGATGATCACGTGGTCGGCGAGACCCTGCCGCCCAATCCTGCCGCCGTCGTAGCCGACCATCGCGACCGTGCCCAACCCCCGCCGCCCGGCCTCCGCAAGGGCGGCGATCACGTTGGCCGAGTCGCCGCTGGTGGATAGCGCCAGCAGGACGTCGCCCTCGCGGCCGTGTGCGATCACCTGACGGGCGAATACCTGCTCAAAGCCGACGTCGTTGCCGACCGCAGTGATGATCGCCGTGTCCTCGGTCAGGTCAAGGGCCCGGCGCGGCTGCCAGTGGACGCCGTCACCGCGAGGCGGCGGGTGTCGGAAGTCGGCGACGGCGTCGGTCGCGTCGGTGGCGGAGCCGCCGTTGCCGAGCGCCAGCAGCTGCCCGCCGCCCTCGAAGGCGGCTCGCATCTTCGCCGCCGCCGCGATCAGGTCGGCGCCTGCGTCGCCCAGGGTCTGCTCGCGGAGGGCGGCGGTCTCCTCCGACTTCAGCAGCGCCGAGTGGGAGACGTCGGCGAGGACCGCGCCGAGATCCTCCTCCGACCCGGCCAGGAACGGGTAGAGAAAGCTCGAGGCCCCCGGGTCGCGGACGGGACCCCGGTCGCGCTCACCGAGCAGGCCGCGGTGATCGAAGAAGACGTGGACCAGCTCCCAGAGCACGTGGTAGAGGGTCTCGGTCAGCTCCTGGCGTATCAAGGGGTCTGCGCTCGGGGGCTCCAACTCCCACTCGGCGCCGGCGGCCTCGAAGGCGACGGTGAGGCAGCCCAGCTGCCGCGCCGCGGCGACGGCGCCGCGGACCTCCTCGCCGGCACGCTCCCCGGCGCCGAAGGCGACGACCATGTCTCCCGGCGACGCAGTCGCTGCGAGCTGATCGCCGAGCGGGCCGCCGTCGCCGGTGAGTCCGATCGCCGGCAGCGCCCGCTTGCCGACGATCACCGGGTGGACGAACTCGACCGTGACGTGGCGGACGTCGGAGCGCGCGGCGGGGGAGAGTCCGACCGCGATCAGTTGGCCGCCGGCGGCGAAGCGCCCGGCCATCGCGTGGCAGAGGCGCGCGATCCGCTCCGCCTGCGTCTCGAAGAATTCGCGGCCGGCCTCGCGGCGCTCCTCGAGCAGCTGCGCCAGCCGGGCGGCCCCCCCGCCCGCCGTTTCCGCGCCGGCCTGGTCGCGGACGCTCAAGCTGCCGCGGCGTCCCGCTGGGCGACGTGCTCGAGCCAGCGGCCGAAGGCCTCGGTCCCCTCGCCGGTGCGGGCGCTGAGCAGCATCTGCCCGGCCTCGGGGTTGACGGCCCGGATGTTCTCCCGCAGGCGCCCGAGGTCGAGCTCGAGGTGGGGGAGCAGGTCCAGCTTGTTGACCACGACCAGCTCGCAGGCCCGGAACATCAGCGGGTACTTGAGCGGCTTGTCCTCCCCCTCGGTGACCGAGCAGATCATCACCCGGGCGTCCTCGCCGACTCGGAACTCGGCCGGACAGACGAGGTTGCCGACGTTCTCGATCACCAACAGGTCGATCTCCTCCAGCCCCATCTCCGGGATCGCCGAGCGGACCATGTTGGCGTCGAGGTGACACTCGCCGCCGAAACCGGAGCCGGTGTTGAGCTGCACGACCGGGACGTGGAGCGCGGCCAGGCGGTCGGCGTCGATCGAGCCCTGGACATCGCCCTCGAGCACGCCCGCCCGGGCGTCGAGGCCGGGCAGCACCCGCTCCAGCAGGGTCGTCTTGCCGGCGCCGGGAGCGCTCATGAAGTTGACAACGCGCACCGCCGCCCGGTCGAAGTCGGCACGGTTGGCCTTGGCGATGGTCGTGTTCGCGTCGAGCGCGTCCTCGGCGATCTTGATCCTGGTCCTGTGCACGTGCGCTCACCCCCTCCGGGCTTCGGAGGGCGCGAGCCCCCCCGTCTCTTCCACTTCCACGGCCTCCACCAGCAGTTCCTCGCCGGCGAGGAGGTCGATCTCACGACTTCCGCATTCCGGGCAGGCGAAGGGGAAGGCGGTCATCACGTTCTCGGCGCCGCAGCTGCGGCAGCGCCCGCTCGCAGGCACCTCCTCGATCGCCAGCTCGGCGCCGTCGAGCGCCGTCCCCTCGGTGACGAGGTCGAAGCCGTAGCGGAGCGCGCTGGGGACGACCTGGCGCAGGTGGCCAATCCGCAGCTCGACCCTGCTGACCCGGCGCCCACCGGCATGGCGCTCGGCGACGGCGACGATCGCACGGGCTATCGAGAGCTCGTGCACGGGTCCCTCAGCAGATCCTCGGCAGGGGATCGCCGACCAGCTGGTCCAGAACCCGCCTGCCGCCGAAGGCGGTCTCGACCAGCACCATTCCCGGCGGCTCCGTCCGAACCTCGCCGATCTCCGTTGCGGCCTCGCAGCCCGGCACCCCGCGCAGCGCGGCCAGCGCCCCGGCGGCGCGGCCGGGTTCGATGAAGGCGATCAGCTTGCCCTCGTTGGCGATGTGCATCGGGTCGATCCCCAGCAGCTCGGCGGCTGCGGCGACCGGCGGGTCGACCGGAACCTCTCCCTCGCGGACGACGATCGAGACCCCCGAGGCCCGCCCGAGCTCGTTCAGGACCGAGGCGAGGCCGCCGCGGGTGGCGTCACGCATGCAGTGAAGCCCCTCCCCCGCGGAGGCGATCAGCGCCTCGGCCGCGGGCCACAGCGAGCGGGTGTCGGAGAAGATCTCCGCGTCGAGCTCGAACTCGCCCCGGCTCAGCATGATCGCGGTCCCGTGGTCGCCGACGGTGCCCGAAACGATCACCCGGTCGCCGGGGCGGATCCCCTGGGGTCGCGGCGAGGCCCGCCGGTCGAGTCGGCCGATGCCGGCCGTGCAGATGTAGAGCTCGTCGGCCTGCCCCCGCCCGACCACCTTGGTGTCGCCGGCGACGATCTCGACCCCGGCGGCCTCGGCGGCGGCTGCGACCGCGGCGACCTCGGCCCGCAGGATGGCGGAATCGAGCCCCTCCTCGAGGATCAGGCAGAGGCTGAGCGAGTGCGGCTGCGCGCCGGCGCAGGCGAGGTCGTTGACGGTGCCGTTGACGGCCAGCTCGCCGATCGAGCCGCCGGGGAAGCGCAGCGGCTTGACCACGAAGGAGTCGGCGCTGATCGCCAGACCGAGGCCGTCGATCTCCACCACGGCCGAGTCCCCGAGCGCCTCCAGACTCTCCGAGCCGAAGGCGGGCACGAGCAGCCCCTCGATCAGCGTCTGCGTCGCCCTGCCCCCGGCGCCATGGGCCATCGTCACCCGGGGGTCCTTGAACTTCGGGCGCTTTGCCCGTGCCGTCTCGATGATCCCGAGGATCCGTTGCTCGCGGCCCGAGACGGTCGCGTCGCTCATACGGCCGCCTGGCGCTCCCGGGCGAAGCGCCCGTAGCTGTAGTAGGCGGCGCAGGCCCCCTCGGGGCTGACCATGCAGGTGCCGATCGCGTGTTCGGGCGTGCAGGCGGTGCCGAAGACCTTGCACTCCCAGGGCTTGATCACGCCCTTCAGCACCTCGCCGCACTGGCAGGCCTTGGGGTCGGCGACCCGGACCGCGGGGAGCTCGTAGCGGAGCTCGGCGTCGAACTCGGCGTAGGCGGGGGACAGCTTCAGCGCCGACTGGGAGATGAACCCCAGCCCCCGCCACTCGAAGTGCGGCCTCAGCTCGAATACCTCCGACATCACCGCGAGCGCGGCCAGGTTCCCCTCGTAGGGGACAACTCGCGAATACTGGTTCTCGACCTCGCAGCGCCCCTCCGCGATCTGGCCCAGGATCATTCGTATCGAGTGGAGGACGTCGAGCGGCTCGAAGCCCGAGACCACCAGCGGCTTGCCGTAGTGCGCGGGGACGAACTCGAAGGGGCGAGCGCCGACCACCGTGCAGACGTGCCCGGGGCCGATGAAGCCGTCGAGGCGCAGGTCGGGGGAGTCGAGCAGCGCCCGCAGCGGCGGCACGATCGTGACGTGATTGCAGATGCAGGAGAAGTTGCCGACGCCCTCCGCCCTGGCCCGCTTCAGGGTGAGGGCGGTGGAGGGAGCGGTCGTCTCGAACCCGATCGCGAAGAAGACGACCTCGCGGTCAGGGTTCGCCTTGGCCAGCCGCAGGGCGTCGAGGGGGGAGTAGACCATGCGCACGTCGGCGCCCTCGGCCCTGGCCTCGGCGAGGGTCTGCTCCGATCCCGGTATCCGCATCATGTCGCCGAAGCAGGTGAAGATCACACCCTCCCGCCTGGCGATCGCGATGCCGTCGTCGACGCGCCCCATCGGGATCACGCAGACGGGGCAGCCCGGCCCGTGGACGAGCTCGACGTTCTCGGGCAGCAGGTCGCCGAGTCCGTACTTGTAGATCGAGTGGGTGTGGCCCCCGCAGACCTCCATCAGCTTGTAGTGGCGGCCCGGTTCGGCGGCCGCCAGGATCTCTGCCGTCAGCGCCTTGCCGAGCTCGGCGTCGCGGTACTCGTCGACGAACCTCAACCGCTGCCTCCGCTCATCTGGCCGCCGGCCGGCAGGCGTGCTATCGCCGTCCCGGCGTGGACCAGGAGGGCGTCGCCCTCGCCGACTGGCGCCACCAGGGATGTCTCTACCGTGCTGCGAGCTCCTGTCGCGTCGGCGCAAATGGCGAGGCCACGCCCCGCGTCCGCCCGCAGAACCAGCATCTCCCTTCCCTCGTCGGCGCAGGTGAGGCAGCGGTCGTGCTGCTCGAGGCCGGGGTCGGAGGCGTCCATGCCTATTGTCCCAGCCTCACTCGATCACGCTCGTCTTCAGCTCTGCAAGCTCGGACTCGTACTCGGCGCCCATGCCCTCGAGCAGGCGGCGCGTCGCCATCGCCTCCTCCTCGTCGATCCTCGAGATCGCGAATCCGACGTGGATCAGGACCCAGTCCCCGGGAGCCGCGCCCTCGAGCAGGCCGACGCTGATGTTGCGGCGCACGCCGCCGATGTCGGCGGTCGCCAACTGCGTGGCCTCGTCGACAATTTCGGTGATCTGGCCGGGAATGGCCAAGCACATGCTCCGCCTCCGCGCTTGAGTTGGCCGTGGGGAAGTTAGCGCGCGGGGTTCCGAGGCGCCGTCAGGTGCTCCGTGGTCGCCGCCGGACGGATTGTGGGAAATCCACGATGCGGCCCGCCTCGCATCGTCTAGCGTTCGACGCTCCCCGCAGAGGCCGATCGGAGGCTCGATGCAGCGCAAGATCATCATCGCTTACGACGGCACCGCAAATGCCGACGACGCCCTGGCCCTGGGCGGGGTCCTGGCGGAGACACTTGGCGCCAAGCCGGTGGTTGCCACGGTCCAGCGCATCCCCCCGTATCTGGTGGCCGAGACCGAGCTGCGGGAGATGGCCGAGGCCGACTCCGAGCCGCTGTTCGCCAGGGCCAGGGAGGCGCTCTCCGGATTCGAGGTCGAGACCGCCACTCTCTTCGACGAGTCCGCCGGCCGTGCCCTCAACGGCCTGATCGAGACCGAGAACCCGGTCGCGGTCGTGCTCGGGTCCGCCCACCGCGGCCCGGTCGGCCAGGTTCTGCTCGGCAGCCTCGGGACGACGATGCTCTCGGGCTCGGAATGCCCGATCGCGATCGCTCCGTCCGGCTACGCCAAGCGGGAGGAGCACAAGCTGCAGCGGATCGGCGTCGGCGTCAACGAGTCCCCCGAGACCGAGGCCGCCGTCGTCGCCGCCAGGGGGCTGGCCGCCCGCGTGCACGGGAGGCTGGACGCGATCGCGGTGGCGCCGCCGCTTCGCACCGACCTCGTCGGCGCAGTCCTCTCGATGCTGAGCAAGGAGGAGCTCGAGGGCCCGCGCGAGCACGAGCTGCAGACGGCCCTTGACCAGGCGGTCTCCGAGCCGCCCGCAGGGGTGGAGGCCAAGCAGTCCCTGTTGCACGGTGACCCGCCGGCTGAGCTGCTCGGCACCGCAGCGGATCTCGACCTGCTGGTGCTCGGCTCGCGCGCCTATGGCCCGGTCCGGCGCACCCTGCTCGGCAGCGTTTCGGCCGAGGTGATGCGATCGGCCCCGTGTTGCGTCCTGGTGCTGCCGCGGAAGGCCGGCGTGGACCCCCTCGGCCTCGACGGCGGGGCCGAGAACGCCGCCGGCTCTCCGGCCTGAGCCGGCGCTCAGACTCAGATCGCCGTCGGGTAGGTCTCGGGCGGCTCCGCCATCTCCCAGATGCTGCCGCGCTCGAGGGGTTCCAGGGCACGGGTCTCGTCGATGTGGATGACGGCGTCGAACTGCCCTGCGAGCCTGGCGCCAAAATAGTGGCTGGCCCGCTCGGTCTCGGGTCGGTAGATGACGCCGATCGCCCGTTCGAGCCTGGGCCGGCCGAGCTCCGCCGCGACCGCCCCCGACTTCAGCGGCAGCACGAAACGCCCGAGGCCCGACTGGTGGAAGAGGGCCTCGAAGCTGCCCGGCAGCGCCGGCCGGACTCGCTTGAGCTCGCAGGGCCCGTCCCAGCCGGAGGCCGCGGTGACAGTGCCGTGATCGGTGGTGAGTCCGATCAGGACGGCGTTCTCGGGGTCGCGCAGGCGCACGAGCTGTCCGAGGTTGAGCTCGCCGCGGAGGCCCATCTCGGTCATCCGCGCGTCGCCGATGTGGGAGTTGTGCTCCCAGACGACCACCCGGGTGTGGTGGTTGTGGCGGTCGAGGTGCGCCGTCAGGCGCCCCAGCGTGTCCGCCATGTGCTGGTCGCGGAGGTTCCACGAGGAGGCGCTGCGGATGAACATCGAGCGGTAGTACTCCTCGGCGCTGGCGACGAGGCGGGCGTTCTGCTCGGCGTAGAAGTGCTCGTCCTCCGCTGCCAGTCCGTCGAGCCGGGCGTAGACGTCGGCCTGCTGCTGGATCTCCAGCAATTGCTCGATGACGCCCTGACGGCATGACTCGCTCAGTCCGAGGCTGGCCGAGTAGCCATAGGTCTGGCTCTCGCCGCTGAAGCGCTCGAAACAGGCGTAACGCCGGCGGGCCCGCTCCGCCGCCGGCGGATCGACCTGCTCGAGGTAGGCGACGACAGCCTCGATCGAGGCGTAGAGGCTGTAGAGGTCGAGTCCGTAGAAGCCGACGGCGGGCGTCGGCTCGGGGCGGCGGTCGTTGTGGGCCCGAAGCCAGCCGACGAAGTCGAGCACCTCGGCGTTTCGCCACATCCACGCCGGAAAGCGGCGGAAGCCGCGCAGCGCCTCCTCCGCGTCCCCGTCGTCTCGTCCGCCGCGGACGTAGCGATTGACCCGGTAGGCGTCGGGCCAGTCAGCCTCGACGGCAACCGCGCCGAACCCCTTCTCCTCGACCAGCCGCCTGGTCAGGCGGGCGCGCTCGCGGTAGAACTCGTGAGTTCCGTGACTCGCCTCGCCGATGAGGACGAGACGGGCGTCGCCGACCAGATCGAGCAGCGAGTCGAAGTCGTGCTGTCCCCCGTCCATCTCCAGCGCGCCCCGGCGAACGGCCTCGACTGCGCGGGCGTCTGCCTCTGGGGAGGGGGCGAGGGGGGTCAGCGCCTCTCTCATTGCTGCTCACCGACTCCCGGCGAGGTGCTCCTCGAACCACTCTCCGGCGAGGTCGGTGACCGCCTCGAGCGCCCCCGGCTCCTCGAACACGTGCCCGGCCCCCTCGACCAGCGCCAGCCGGGAAGGCCCGCCGAGCCGCTCCAGCGCCTCCCGGTTGAGCGTCAGGACCTCGGAATCGTTGCTGCCGACGATCAGCAGGGTCGGCGCCTCGACCCGGTCCAAGAAGCGGTCGGCCAGGTCCGCCCGGCCCCCCCGCGATACGACGGCGCCGATGCTGTTGGGTAGCTCGGCCGCGGCGCACAATGCTGCGGCCGCGCCGGTGCTTGCGCCGAAGTATCCGATCGGGAGGTGGCTGAGCTCTGGGCGCGACCGCGCCCAGCGGGTCGCCGCGACCAGGCGGTCCGTCAGCAGCGGGATGTCGAAGACCTTCTCCCTGTTGGTGGATTCCGCCTCGGTCAGCAGATCGAACAGCAATGTCCCCAGGCCCCGCCGGTTGAGCCCGGCTGCCACGTCGATGCTCCGCGGGCTCCTGCGGCTCGACCCGGAGCCGTGAGCGAACAGCACCAGCCCCGAGGCCCGGTCGGGTAGGCGGAAGTTGCCGGCTACGACGGCCGATCCCGCCGGTATCGCCACCTCCTGGTCGGTCGCCGCTGCGGACCGGCCGGCGACGGCGAGCAGGGCCATCACCTCGTCGTCGGACACCTGGGTGAAGTCGTCGTAGAAGTGGCCGACGCTGTGCATCGGGGAGGGGGACTCGAGGCAGACCACCTCGTCCGCCTCCCCGCCGAGCTGGCGGGCCGAGCTCTCGGCGCAGACCGGCACCGCGAGGATCAGGCGCCCGGGCCCCTGCTTGGCGAGGGCGCGCAGGGCGGCGGTGTCGGTGCCACCCGTTGCGATCCCGTCGTCGACGACGACCACGGTTCGGCCGTTGACGTCAACCGGCGGCAGGCCGCCGCGATAGACCCGGACTCGCCGGCGCAGCTCGGCCTCCTCGCGGGCGACGATCTCCTCGAGCTGGGTATCGGTGATTCCGAGCATCGCGGCGGTGTCCCGGTCGATCACGCCTGTTCCGTCCTCGGCCACCGCGCCGATGCCCAGCTCGGGATTGTTCGGGGCGCCGAGCTTGCGGACGGCGAGCACGTCCAGCGGCGCTTGCAGCGCGGCGGCGATCTCGAATGCCACCGGAACGCCGCCCCGGGGAAGCGCGATCACCACCGGGCGTTGCTCGCGCAACCGCGTCAACCGCTGCGCCAGCCTGCGACCCGCCTCACGCCGGTTGGCGAAACGACCCGGCCGCGTCGCCGGCTCCCCGACCTGGATCGAGCTCACGCTCCAGTCACCGCCGTGCCGGGCTTGCGGGTGTGATCACGATCTCGTCCCATATGGCACATAGGACACCACCTTGGCGAAGCCCGGCAAACCGGGTTTTCCCGCACACTTGTGGCACCCTTCTACTGTTGGTTTGCTCAGCCGGACTTGGTGGAGTGAACGAGCGGAGGTGCCGCCCGATGACCGAAGCGATTACCAGCACTACATCCGTGCAGGAAATGCCCGTCCCAAGACGGTCCCGTGAGCACTTTGCCTCGATCCAGCCGGTCGGCTTCCGGCGCGCGGAGCGGGCAATCGAGCGGGCCGACAGCGGCTTCGCGGGCCGCGCCATCTGGCACATCAGCTACGCGAGCGGGGACGGAAACGGAAGCGGCGTCGACGAGATGCTGCGCTCGCTGCTTGGCTACACCCGCGACAGCGGACTCGACGCCCACTGGCTTGGAGCTGCCGCCGATCATGGCTTTCGGACGGTGAGCCGGCGCATCTATCACCGTCTCTACGGTTCCGAGGGCGACGGCGGGCCGCTGGGTGACGATGAGCGCCAGGTGATCGAACTGGTGGCCGCCGAGCACGCCGAGCTTCTCTCAGGGCGGATCCGGCCCGGGGACGTCGTCTTCCTCCACGACCTCCCGGGGCTCGTCGGGCCGATGAAGGAAGCGGGTGCCAAGGTGATCTGGCGTTGCCACCTCGGCGTCGACGAGCCGAACGCGTGGGCAAGGGAAGCTTGGGAGTTCCTCTGGCCGATGGTCGCCGACGCGGATGCCTCGGTGTTCTCCCGACGCGAATACGCCTGGGAGATGATCCCTCCCGATCGGGTCGGGGTGCTCCATCCCACCGTGGATCCGTTCTCACCGAAGAACCAGAGCATCCGCCCCGAGGTGGTGTTGGCGATCCTCGATCAGATCGGGCTGGCTGATTCCGGCTTGGAGACCCCTCCCGTATTCGAACGCTCCGACGGCTCCCCCTACCGACTCACTGCCACCGGCGAGATCGATCAGGACGGCCCCCTCCCGGCGGAGACGCCGCTGGTGGTGCAGGTCTCGGGATGGGAGCGGCTGAAGGGTCAGCGCGAGCTACTGGACCTGTTCGCGAGGGAGATGGGCGACTCCCCGGCCCATCTCGTCATCGCCGGGCCGGAGATCGGGACGAGTGCCGTGGGTACCGAGGAGGGCGACGTTCTGGATGAGCTCAGGGTTGTTCGCGATGGACTCGCTGAGGAGGCCAGGGCCCGCATTCATCTCGTGCAACTCCCCCGCCACGACCTCGAGGAGAACGCAATCATGGTCAACGCGCTGCAGCGGCGGGCCGACCTGATTGTCGACAACGCCGCTCGGGAGGCGTTCGGGCTGTCTGTCGCCGAGGCGATGCTGAAGGGCAAGGCGGTGCTGGCGCGACGCATCGGAGGCATCGAGGATCAGATCGTCGACGGCGTATCCGGTGTTCTGATCGATCCGGGCGAGGATGCCCGATTCGCGACCGTCATGCGGCAGCTCCTGGACGACCAGCGCCGTCGAGAGGAGCTGGGAATCGGCGCCCGGGCTCAGGCGGTGAGTCGCTCGCTGACGATCGAACATCTCGCCGAGTACCTCGAGCTGATCGAGAGATTCTGCCTCGACTGATCCGGGATTGTGGCTGTTGACGGGAGCCAGGTCGCCGGACAGATCACTGATCCGCAGGGCCGGCCTGCCCCGGGTCCTCGACGGCGAGAATGCCTGCCCCGCTGCCCAGCTCGATCTCAACCGGGTCCATGCCGGCCGGGCGGGGAGGTTGGAGCTCCGAATCGGCGAGCGATGCGAGAAATGGGGCTATGTACTTCCCGGCCACCTTTCCAGGCGGCCACCAGAGCATTCGCTCGGTCATCAGCGACGTCTCGCCATGTCCGCCGGTCAGCTCACCGCTCAGGTACTTCCGCCTCTCGCCCGTCATCAGGGCTCCGCGAAGCACCGGTGTGAACGGCGTCGGCTCGACCGGGGCGCCGAGCTCATGGGCGATCAGCTCGGCCACGCCGTCGGCCTGCTGGGTCGCAATTCCGCCCTGCTTGACCGGGAAGGCGGTGATGTCTCCGACGGCGTATACAGCGGCGAGGCCGGCGACCCGCCCGTGGAGGTCGACCGGGATGAAGCCGGCCTCGTCGGCCGGGACGCCGCGGATCCGGCGGCCCTCCAGGCGGGGCATGCTGATCACGGCGTCGGCCTCGATCTCCTCGCCTGGGACGGTCTGCAGCCTGCCCCCCTCGTACTTGAGCGGGCGCCTCGCTGTGACGACCTCGATCTCGGATTCGGCCAGGAGCGCTCCAACCTCCTCGCTCGCCCGCACCCCGAATACCCCCAGGGGCGCCACTTCGGGGGTGACGACGGTCAGCGCGACGCCCTCGACCCCGGATCTCCTCAGACGCGCCCGCGTCAGCAGCGCCAGCTCGTAGAGGGGGAACGGCCATCCGAACCCGGCCGGCATCGTGAACGCCACGCTCTTCGCCTCCCCCGCCTCGAGATCGCGGATCACCCCGGTCACCGCGAGCTCGTCGGACACCCCCCAGAACGTCGCCGCGCCCTCGACCCCGACCAGCGACTTGGTCCCGCAGGCGATCACGAGGTGATCGAAGGGAGCCTCGGCTCCGCCCTGGAGCCTGACCAGACGGGGCTCGTCTTGAACCTCAACGACGCTGGCGAGGACGAATCGGGCTCCGCGGAGGGCGGCCAGCTCTTCCAGGTCGAAGTGGAGGATCTCCGCCGCTCCGAAGGGCTCGCCGACGGCAAGCGGGCGGTAGAGGAACTCGGCGCGGGGGGCGTAGAGCTCGATCTCGACGCCGTCTCCAAGCAGGTCCCGCAGGGCCAGCATCGCCTCGATCGCGGCGACCCCGCCACCGGCGATGACGACACGGGGTTTGCTGCTCTCGGTGCTCTGCTCGGCCATCCGACCTCCGTTCGGCGAAGTCCCGGGCGCTGCGGCCCGGAGGACAACGGTACTGCTTGGAGCCCGGGCGGATGAGCGCCCCTGGTGGCGATTCCGCTGCCGGGGCAGCGACGGATCGACGCCTCCAGGTGGACCCCAACGAGCACGTTGACCTGCTGCTGCGCGATCTGCGTGCTTCGCGTGAGGGATTGGGGGGCAGGGAGGCCGAGCGCCGCCTGCTCAGGTACGGGCCCAACGAGCTTCAGAGTCGCAAGCAACGACGCTGGCCGGGCGAGCTGGCGCGGCAGTTCACCCACCCGCTGGCGCTGCTGCTGTGGGCGGCGGCCGGGCTCGCAGCGGTCGCCGGGATCGTGCCGGTGGCGATCGCCGTCGTCGTGGTAATCGTCGTCAACGCGGGATTTGCCTTCGCCCAGGAGCTGCAGGCAGAGCGTGCCGTCGAGGCCCTTCGCCGCTTCCTTCCACCGCACGCCACCGTGCTGCGGGACGGGGAGGTTGAGCAGATCGAGGCGGCCTGCCTGGTCCCCGGGGACATACTGCTGATCGAGGAGGGGGCGCGGATCTCGGCCGACGCCCGCCTGATCGAGGGTGCGGTCGAGGTGGACGCCTCGACGCTCACCGGCGAATCGACCACGGTCATGCGCTCGGCCGAGTTCGCCGATACGGACCGCCCGCTGATCCAGGCCCGGGACCTGGTCTTCAGCGGCACCAGCTGCACCGGCGGTGAGGCCCGGGGAGTCGTCTACGCCACCGGAATGCGAACGGAGCTGGGGAGGATCGCCGCGCTGTCGGAGCGGGTCGAGAGCGAGCAGAGTCCGCTCGAAGCGGAAGTGCGCAGGGTGGCCTGGGTGATCGCCGCCATCGCTGTCATCTGCGGCATCGCCTTCATCCCGATCGCGACGCTCGGCGGTCTGCCGGTGCACGACGCCTTCGTCCTCGCCATCGGCCTGATCGTCGGCAACGTGCCCGAGGGGCTGCTGCCGGTGATCACGCTGGCGCTGGCCGTGGGGGTGCGCGAGCTGGTTCGCAGCGGGGCAGTGGTCAAGCGCCTGAGCGCGGTCGAGACGCTTGGATCCACCGACGTCATCTGTACCGACAAGACCGGGACCCTGACCGAGAACCGGATGACGGTCACCCGGATCTGGGCCGGAGGGCAGGAGCACGATCTCAGCGCCGGAGCGTCGGAGGACGGGCAGCGCTCGCGGTCACCGGTCACGATCGCGCTGGCCGGGGCGATGGCCGCGTGCACCAACGCGCGCCTCGGCGAGGGCGGCCAGCCGAGCGGAGACCCCACCGAGGTCGCGATGATGCTCGCGGCCCGGGACCTCGGCGCCGAGGCTTCTCAGCCCGGCCAGGGGCGCCACCGGATCCGCGAGTTCCATTTCGACCCGACCCTGAAGTTGATGTCCACGGTCGACGCGACCGGCGGCTCGCGCTGGGTCAACACCAAGGGAGCCCCCGAGGCGTTGCTGCCGCGCTGCGCCCGAATCGCCGAATCGGACGGGCGGTCCTTCCCACTGGATACCGCCGGGCGGCTGCGGGTCGATCGGATGGTGGAGACCTACGCCGGCATGGGCCTGCGGGTGCTGGCGGTGGCGCGACGGCAGCTTGAAGACAGCGAATCACCGACGCGGC
This sequence comes from uncultured Actinomycetes bacterium, assembly GCA_963840235.1. Classification (GTDB taxonomy): domain Bacteria; phylum Actinomycetota; class Thermoleophilia; order Solirubrobacterales; family 70-9; genus JBBRHQ01. Next base: position 450,541 of record CAWIYC010000005.1, on the reverse strand, counting down.
GTGAGGATGCCGAAAGGGATCTGGTCCTCCTCGGCCTGGTCGCGATGTTCGATCCTCCCCGGCCGGAGGTCGCCGGGGCGGTCGCCGCCTGCCATCGCGCCGGGATCCGCATCCTCATAGTCACCGGCGATCACGGCCTCACGGCTGCTGCGATTGCGCGGAGCATCGGTATCGCGCGCGACGGGTTGATCGTCGTCACCGAGTCCGAGCTCGACGAGATGAGCGAGTCCGAGCTCGAGGACCTGCTGCGCGGCGGCCGCGAGCTGATCTTCGCCAGAACCACTCCGGAGGCGAAGCTGCGAATCGCCGATGCCCTCCGCGCCGAGGGTCACGTCGTCTCGATGACCGGTGACGGCGTCAACGACGCCCCCGCCCTCCGGCGCGCCGACATCGGCGTGGCGATGGGCAGGTCGGGGACCGACGTGGCCCGCGAGGCGGCGACGATGGTCCTGACCGACGACAACTTCGCCACTATCGTCAAGGCGGTCGCCGGCGGGCGGCGGATCTACGACAACATCCGCAAGTTCATCGTCTACATATTCGCCCACGCCACCCCCGAGGTGACGCCGTTCGTCGTCTTTGGCCTCGCCGGTGGCGCCGTTCCGCTCCCCCTCACCGTCCTGCAGCTGCTCGCCTTCGACGTCGGCACCGAAACCCTGCCGGCGCTGGCCCTCGGCCGCGAACCCGCCGAGCCGGGGATCATGGACCGCCCGCCGCGATCGCGCAGGCAGGGGATCATCACCCGGGCGATGCTGCTGCGCGCCTGGCTGTTCCTCGGCCTGATCGCCGCCGCGCTCCAGATGGGAGCCTACTTCTACGTTCTGCTCCGGGCCGGATGGCATCCAGGCGACCCGGTTGGCGAGGGAACGCCGCTTCACCACGCCTACCTGCAGGCGACGACGATGACCTTCCTCTCGATGGTCGTGGCCCAGATCGGGACCGCCTTCGCCTCCCGCACCGAGCACGCCTCGCTGTTCTCGGTCGGGGTCTTCAGCAACCGGCTGCTGCTCTGGGGCGTCGCCTTCGAGCTCGCCCTCGCCGCCGTCCTGATCTACGTGCCGCCGTTCCAGGACATGCTGGGCATGGCGGCGCTGGGTCCGGCCGAGCTGGTCATCCTGTTGCCGTTCCCGTTCATCGTCTGGGGGGCCGACGAGCTCCGCCGTTACCTGCGCCGCCGCCGCGACGTGGCCCACCCGGCCGCGGTTGCCGCCTAGGCCCCCTGCGATCATCCCGGCGATGGAGAGTCCAGCCGCGCTCGACGGCCTCCGCATCCTCGACTTCTCCCGCGTGCTCGCGGGCCCGTTCGCGACGATGATGTTGGCCGACCTTGGTGCAAGCGTGACCAAGGTCGAGCGCCCCGGGGGTGGCGACGACACCCGCGCCTGGGGCCCGCCATTCGATCAGGGCGGCGACGCGACCTACTTCCAGTCGGTCAACCGCAACAAGGAGAGTCTCCTTCTCGACCTCGCCGACGCGGGCGACCGGGAGCGCGCCCGCGGCCTTGCGGCCGAGGCCGATGTCGTCGTCGAGAATTTCCGCCCGGGGGTGATGGACCGCTTCGGGCTCTCCTACGAGGAGCTGAGCGAGGCCGACCCGGCCCTGATCTACTGCTCGATCACGGGCTTCGGTCGCGGCGCCGGAGCCGATCTCCCGGGATACGACCTGCTGGTCCAGGCGCTGGGGGGCCTGATGAGCATCACCGGCAGTCCAGGAGGCGAGCCGCAGAAGGTGGGCGTGGCCCTTGTGGACGTGCTCGCCGGGCTGTTCTCAACTGTCGGCATCCTCACGGCCCTGCGCTACCGCGAGGCAACAGGCAAGGGCCAGCGGGTCGAGGTTGACCTTCTCTCCTCGCTGCTGGCCGGCCTGGTCAACCAGGCCTCCGGCTTCACCATCGCCGGCGAGGTCCCGGCTCGGATGGGCAACGCCCACCCGAGCATCGCCCCCTACGAGCTGCTGCGCTCGGCCGAGGGCGAGATGGTGGTCGCGGTCGGAACCGATCGCCAGTTCGCGACCCTGTGCGAGGTGCTCGACGCCCCGGAGCTTGCCCGCGACCCCCGCTTCGCGACGAACGACGCCAGGGTCGGGCACCGCGCCGAGCTGCGCGAGGAGCTCGAGCAGCGGCTCGCGCAGCGACCGGCGGCCGAATGGGCCGAGGCCCTGACCGGGGCCAGGGTGCCGGCCGGGGTCGTCAACGACCTCGCCGGAGCCTTTCGCCTCGCGGCGGAGCTCGGCCTCGACCCGATCGTCAGCATCCCCCGCGGAGACGGCACCACGGTTGATCTGACCCGCAACCCGATCGGCCTCTCGGCGACCCCGCCGAGCTACCGCTCGGCGCCTCCGCGGCTGCGACCGGATGGAGCCGCCGCCGGCTCGGAATAACCTGCCCGGGATCTTGAGCGTAAGGATCGGCTACAAGGCATCGGCCGAACAGTTCCCCCCGCGGGAGCTGCTCGAGCTCGCGGTCGAGGCGGAGGGCCGCGGCATGGAGCTGGTCGCCACCTCCGATCACTTCCAGCCCTGGCGCCACCACGGCGGGCACGCCTCGTCGGCGCTGGCCTGGCTCGGGGCGGCCGGGGAGGCGACCAGCAGCGCCGTGCTCGGCACGAGCGTGCTCACCCCGACGCTGCGCTACCACCCCTCGATCATCGCCCAGGCCTTCGGCACCCTGGGCGCGCTCAACCCGGGCCGCGTCTTCCTCGGTGTCGGGTCGGGCGAGGCGATGAACGAGACGCCGGCCACCGGCGAAGAGTTTCCCGGACGCAAGGAGCGCCGGCAGCGGTTGGCCGAGGCGATCGCCCTGATCCGCCGGCTCTTCGCCGAGGAGCGTGTCGATTTCAGCGGCGACTTCTACGAGACCTCCGGGGCGACCATTTACGACCGGCCCTCGGAGCCGGTGCCGATCTTCGTCGCCGCCTCCGGGCCGCTTGCGGCCAAGCTCGCCGGCCGCGTCGGCGACGGCTTCATCTGCACCAGCGGCAAGGACCCCGAGCTCTACGTCACGCTCCTGGGAAAGGTCTCCGAGGGCGCGGCGGCTGCCGGGCGCGATCCGGCGGGGTTCCGCCGCATGATCGAGATCAAGGTTTCCTACGACCGCGACCCCGACTACGCCCGCAGGGCGTGCGAGTGGTGGGCGGCCCTGGCGCTGACGCCCGAGCAGAAGGAGGGGATCGAGGACCCGATCGAGATGGAGCGCGTGGCCGACGCAAACGCCGACCGCGCCCACACACGCTTCATCGTCTCCGACGACCCGGCCGAGGTGGTCGATCGGATCGGGGCATACCTCGACCTCGGCTTCGAGGACCTGCTCCTGCACGCGCCGGGTTCCGACCAGCGTCGCTTCCTCGAGCAGTTCAGTGAGGACGTGCTGCCGGCGCTGCGGATCCGGGCCGCCGCTGGGGGATCGAGTCCGGAGCCAACCGTCTAGTCGAGGAAGATGTCGGGCTGGAGGTTGGCCTCCTCGGCCCCGTAGCCGTACTCGGAGAGGTCGGTGACGCCCTCCTCGGCGAGCACCTCGTCGTCGATGTAGAAGTTGCCGGTCGCCTCGCCGCTCGGGCGGGCGAAGATCGCGGCGGCGGCGTCGGCCATGATCTCGGGCCGGCGCGAGTGAGCCATTGCCTCGTCGCCGCCGAGCAGGTTCTGGACCGCGGCGGTGGCGATGATCGTTCGCGGCCAGAGCGAGTTTGCGGCGATCCCGTCACCGCGCAGCTCCTCGGCCAGCCCCAGAGTGCAGAGACTCATCCCGTACTTGGCGATCGTGTAGGCGAGGTGGCCGCCGGCCCATCTCGGGTTGAGGTTGATCGGCGGCGAGAGGGTGAGGATGTGGGGGTTCTCGGCCTGGCGCAGATGCGGGATGCAGGTCTTGCTCAGGAGAAAGGTGCCGCGGCAGTTGATGTCCTGCATCAAGTCGTAGCGCTTCATCTCCATCTGATCGGTGGGGCGGAGGTCGATCGCGCTGGCGTTGTTGAGGCAGATGTCGATGCCGCCGAACTTCGCGACCGTCTCGGCGACGGCGGAGGCGACGGAGTCGTCGTCGCGGACGTCGCCGACGATCGGCAGCGCCGCCCCTCCGGCTTCCTCGATCTCCTCTGCCGCGGTGTAGATCGTCCCCGGCAGCTTCGGATGGGGCTCAGCGGTCTTGGCGAGGAGGGCGACGTTGGCTCCATCGCGAGCGGCGCGGACAGCGATCGCGAGCCCGATGCCGCGGCTGCCGCCCGAGACGATCATCGTCTTGCCGGAGAGCTGGCCCATGCGGGGAGCCTAAACGCATCAGCCGGCTCGCCGTCGCCTCATCCAATCCTCATCTTCGCTCGCTGTAGTCGGGTCCCATCCAGCGAACCGTGAGCGACGCGGTCGCGTCAGTGAAAGGAAGACGATGTTCGCCAGATTGAAGCTACGGACTGCCCCCCTCATCGCCTGCCAGGTTGCGGTCCCTCTGGTCCTTGCTGCCTGCGGCGGCAGCGCCGGCACCACCGCGGCGTCGGCGCGCCCGGCAAGCTCGTTCGGTCCCGGCTCGGCCAGGATCAGCAACCACTACCTGCCGATCACCAAGTTCGACCGCTGTGTCCTCGCCGGCAACGACGGGGGACAGCGCCTGCGGGTCGTTCGGGTCCTGCAGGGCCGGACCAAGCCGTTCACCCTGGGCGGCCACACGGTCAGGACCGCGGTCGTCAAGGACAGCGTCACCGATCTCCAAAGCGGCCGGCTGATCGAGAAGACGATCGACTACTTCGCCCAGGACAGGGCGGGAACCGTCTACTACTTCGGCGAGGACGTCAACGAGTACCGCAACGGCAAGCTCGTCGGCCACTCCGGCCAGTGGCGGGTGGGCCGCGAGGTCGGGCAGCCGGGCGTGCTGATGCCGGCGCACCCGAAGATTGGCGTCACCTTCTACGCCGAGAACATCCCGGGGGTCGCGGTCGAGAAGGACCGGGTCGTGGCCTCCGGCCTGACCAAGCACATCGGCGGGCGCACCTACCGTCACGTGATCAGGATCCGCGAGCACGCGACCACGCCGAAACCGGCCGAGTTCGAGCTCAAGACCTACGCGCCCGGGACCGGTGTCATCACCGAGGCGAACGGAGGCCTGCGTCTGGTGGGCTGCAGCTAGACGGCTTCGAGCAGATCGGCGGCCCGGTCCCGGCTACCGCAGCCAGACCCTATGCGCTCATAAGACGGCCGGGTGGTTGAGCAGGGCGAAGTGGTTCGCACCGCCGACGTGATGGCCGTGCTCCTCGCCCAACTTCTACCTCGCCGGCGGAGAAACGTAACGCCCATACTGGAAATCGGATTAACTCTTGGACGCCCCTTCCGATCTCGCCCACGCGCAGGGTCAGCCCGCTGGCTCCGGCGCGAGTTGATCGGCCTCCACACCCGTAGTCGCCGGCCCGGGTAGCCTGCGGCCCATGACGACCGCGACAGAATCCGACAGCTACTCGATTCCCCAGGAGTTCCTCGACCTCCGCGAGACGATCCGCCAGATCGTCGAGGAGAGGGTGGCGCCGCGCGCCCACGACATCGACGCGAGCGGCGAGTATCCGCAGGACATCCGCGAGCTGCTCGCCGAGAACGACATCCTCGGCCTCCCTTTCGGAGAGGAGTACGGCGGCACCGGCACCGGCACGCTGATGCTGAGCATCGCGATCGAGGAGATCGCCAAGGCCTGCGCCTCCTCGGCCCTGATCCTGATGGTCCAGGATCTCGGCACCCTGCCGATCCAGCTGTTCGGCTCCGAGGAGCTGAAGCAGCGCTACCTGCCGAAGTGCGCGAGCGGCGAGTGGTCCCCGGCCTTCGCCCTCTCCGAGCCGGAGGCCGGCTCGGACCCCGCCTCGATGCGGACCGGCGCCAAGCTCGACGGCGAGGAGTGGGTGATCAACGGGACCAAGAACTGGATCAGCAACGCGGGAATTGCCGACTTCTACGTGGTCATGGCATCGACCGACCGCGAGAACCGTCGCACCACCGCCTTCGTCGTCGACGCTGACACGCCGGGGTTCTCGATCGGCGGCCTCGAGAAGAAGATGGGTATCAAGGGCTCGCCCACCGGATCGCCCGTGCTCGAAGACGTTCGGGTTCCCCCAGAGAACGTCGTCGGCGAGGTCGGCAAGGGCCTCGGGGTCGCCCTCGGGGTGCTTCAGCGGACCCGGCTCGGCGCCGGCGCCCAGGCGGTCGGCCTCGCCCAGGGCGCGACCGACTACGCCAACGCCTACGCCAAGGAGAGGGTCACCTTCGGCAAGCCGATCCACGAGCACCAGGGGATCGCCTTCAAGCTGGCCGAGATGGAGGCCCGCACCGCCGCCGCCCGCGAGCTGCTCTATCGCGCCTCCTCCGCCGCCGACCGCAACGAGCTGGACCTTGCCAAGTGGTCCTCGATGGCGAAGCTGATCGCCTCCGACACGGCGATGTGGGTGACGACGGAAGCGGTCCAGGTCCTCGGCGGCTACGGCTACGTCAGCGAGTACCCGGTTGAGCGGATGATGCGTGACGCCAAGATCACCCAGATCTACGAGGGGACGAACGAGATCCAGCGGTTGATCATCTCCCGCGAGATGGCCTAGCCCCCGCCGGAGAGGCCGTACGATCCGCGCGTGAGCGCTGGCGCCGAGGAGTTCAAGCGGTTCGAGGCCGAGGGATGGGGGCGGAAGGCCGAGTCCTACGCGTCGCTCACGGGTGCGCTCACGACACGGGTCGTGGGGCCGTTGCTCGACGCTGCCGGGGTCGCGCGCGGGGAGCAGGTCCTCGACGTCGCCACGGGCCCCGGATACGTCGCCGCGGCGGCGCTCGAGCGCGGGGCCGAGCCGGTCGGGATCGACATCGCCGAGGGCATGATCGCGGTCGCCAGGCGCGACAACCCGGGGATCGAGTTCATCCTCGGCGACGCGGAGGAGATGCCGTTCGAGCCGGGCGGCTTCGACGTCGTCGTCGCCAACTTCGTCCTCAACCACCTGCCCCAGCCCGAGCGGGCGGCGGCGGAGTTCGCGCGGGTGCTGCGTCCGGGCGGGCGGGTCGCCTTCTCGATCTGGGACGAGGACGAGCGCAACCGCTGGTACGGGCTGGCGCGGGAGACGCTGGCCGAGGTCGGGGAGCTGCGCAAGGGTGCCCTGCCGGCCGGCGCCCCCGACCCGACCCGGTTCGCCGACGAGGCCGAGGCACGCGCCCTGTTGGCCGGCGCCGGTCTCGATCGCGGCTTCGCAATGCGCCACCTCGAGTTCGAGTGGCCGGTCCCGAGCGGCGAGTCGCTGTGGGCGAACCTGCTCGCCGGCAGCGTTCGCACCGCAGCCCGGATCCAGGCTCAGGAGCCGGAGGTGCAGAGGCAGATCCGCGAGCTCTTCACCGAGCGCGCCGAGGAGGAGTTCGGCTCCGGAGGCGAGCTGCTCCTGAAAGCCTCGGTCCGTATCGCCTCCGCGGAGGCCCCTTGACCCCGATCCCGGGGGCGCTGCGGGGGGCGATCGCCTCGGGCGAGTTCGAGGCGCTGGCGCCGCTATACGCGGAGGGGGCCACCCTAAACGCGAGCGTTCAGGGGCGGCGGGTGAGGCGGCGGGGTCGGGTGGAGATCGCCGCTGAGATGGAGCGGCTCTATCCCGGAGCTGGCCGAGTCCTCGATTGGGACGCGAGCGAGTTCGCCGGCGGGCTCGCCCTCTGGGTCGAGCGCCTCGGTGAGGACGGCAGCGGGGTTCGTCAACGCCAGTACCTTCGCTACAGCGGCGACTCGATCGCCGGCCACTGGATCTACTCGGCCCCGCCTCGCGACCCGGCGCTCGTCCCGGGGAGCGGCAGCACGCCGCTGGCGCCGGCGGCGCTGCTGGAGCGCTTCGGGGCGGTTCGCGAGCAGGCCGTGCTCGACTCGACCGGTTGGTCGGGCTCCCGGCTGGAGTCGGCTCGGCTCAGGGACGGCAGGAAGCTGATCCTGAAGCGGATCGTCCCCGGCGGCGACTGGCTCGCCCGCCACACAGGCGACGAGGGGAGGGAGGGGATCCTCTTCAGCGACGGCGCCATGGGTCGTTTCCCCGCCTGCCTCGACCCGGCCACGCGCGCGGTCGAGTTCGACGACGACGCCTGGTGGATCGCGATGGATGACGTCTCCGAGCACCTCTTCGGCACCGAGGGCCCGATAACGCGGGAGCAGAGCGCCCGGACGCTGGAGGCAATGGCCGGGGTCTGGCACGAGTTCTGGGGGGAGGAGGTGCCCGCAGCCGCAAGCTTCATCGACCGGGCGCTGATCTGCGGCCCCCGCATAACCGAGCAGGAGCGCGACGGGGTGGACCTGCTCCCGAAACAGCTGGAGACGACCTGGGAGACCTTCGCCGATGCCGTCGATGAGGACGTCGGCGAGGCGGTCCTGGCGATCGCCCGCGACCCGTCTGGCTTCGTCGCCGAATTCGAGCGCTGCGGCACCACCCTGATCCACGGCGACCTCCGTGACGAGCAGCTCGGGATCGACGGCGAGCGGGTGATCGCGATCGACTGGGGGCTCGCCGCCAACGCCCACCCCGCCTACGAGCTGGCCTGGTACATGATGCATTGCCGCTGGCGGATCGAGGCAAGCCACGAGCAGATCGTCGAGGACTTCCGCCGGGCGATGGGGGCGCGGGACGACCCCCGCGCGCTCGAGCTGGGGCTGATCTCCGGCCTCGTCCAGTACGGCTGGATCCTCGGCAACAGCGCCCTCGTCCATCCCGACCCGGCCGAGCAGGCCTGGGCCCGGGAAGAAATCAACTGGTGGGTCCCGCGCGTCCGGCGCGCGCTCGAATCAACCGGCATCGCCTGACCCGAAGGCAACGCATCGCCTGAGCCGAAGGCAACGCATCGCCTGAGCCGCAGACACCGGCAGCGCCTAGGCCGCAAGGATTCCCTGAACGGTTTCAGCACCTGGGAGTGCTGAAACCGTTCATTGAAGAGCACGGCCCGACCCCTGGCCAGCGGCGCCGCGTGCCTGACATGTACACCGTGGCGACTCGAAGGCCCCGGATCAGCTCCAACGGTCCAATCAACCTGCTCGCGGTCTGGGAGGCACACGACCTCGCCGCGATCCTGCGAATCGCCTGGGAGCGCGGAACCTCCTCGCCGGGCAGAGCGCCGGCGCGATGTGCTGGTTCGAGGCCGGCGTCACCAAGTCGTCGGGCACGGCGAGGACTGCCGCCGGGCTCGGCCTGATCCCGGGCAGCCTCTGCGCCCACTACCACGAGGAGCCCGAGCGGCGCCTCGCCTACCTGACCGCGGTCGAGCGGGGATTGCCGGGCGGTTACGGCCTCGACGACTACGCCGGCCTGCTCTGGTCGGGGGCGCGGCTGGCCGGCGCGATCTGTGCCCGCCCCGGCGCCGGTGCCTACCGGGTCACCGCGTCGCCGGGAGCCCGGATCCCGGGAAGGGCCGGCGGCGTGACCGAGGCCTGTCTGACAGCTACCGTAATCGAGTCCAGAAGCTCGGGCGACCGTTCCGAGGACGTCGACGAGTTGCGCCGCATCAGGCGGCTGCGCCCGGGGCCGACCCGGCTCGGCTGAGGCCGGACGCTAGAGGGCGCCGCCGGCGGCGGTGGGCGCGGTCGGGTCGGCGCCCTCGTCGCCGACCTTCTCGCGGGAGAGGTACTCCTCGGCCATCAGCGGGTTCTCGGAGGCGCGCTCGACGATCTTCAGCAGCGCCGACATCGAGGAGACCTCCTCGACCTGCTCCTTGATGAACCACTGCATGAACTGCTCGCCCTGGTAGTTGCCCTCCTCGCGGGCAAGCCGGGCCAGGTTGGCGATCTGCTCGGAGACGCGCTTCTCCTGCTCGAGCGCGAGGCTGACCGGGGCGACAGTGTCGGCGAAGTCGAACCGCGGCCTCTCGACTCCGGGCATCTCGACGTCGTGGTCGGCGTCGAGCAGGTACTGGATGATCATCATCGCGTGGTTGCGCTCCTCGACCGCCTGCCGGTAGAAGAAGGTGGCGAGCTGAGGCAGTGTCTCGGCGTCGTAGTGGACGGCGATCGCGATGTACTGCTGCGAGGCGGCAAACTCATTGCCGACCTGCTCACTCAGGGCCCGGACGAATGCGCTCTCTGCCATGGGCGGCACCCTACTCGGCCCAGCGGAAACCGGTCGCCGAGGGCGCCGGCTCCATCGGGCTGGAGGGCATGCCGCCGGGGACCGCCGGGTCGTTGTAACCGGACGGGGCGACATCGTTCGGGGTGTCGGGATGGAAGAGCGAGGCCAGGTACTGGATCTGACCGCGACCGGGGCCGACCTCACCCTGGCCGCCGCCGTAGACGGCGATCCCCTCACGCTCGCAGTGCTCGTAGATCGAGAGCAGCTCTCGCAGCGAGCCGAAGCGCGAGGGCTTGGAGTTGATTGCCTTCGGCGCCCGCTCCAGCCCGGTGATGTCGGCGAGCGAGTGCAGTGGCGCGTCCCAGGTGACCCGGTCCATGTGGGGCTCTAGCACCGGTCGCGTCTCGTCGTTGATGTCAGGGTCCTCGAGGTAGGCGCCGGGGAAGGCATCGGCGACCGCCCGGTAGAGGTCGGGATCGGTCTCGACGTCAACCGGCGTGCCGCGGTAGTGCCCCTTGAGGTCGAGCACTCGCACCGGTGCCAGCTCTCCCAGCTCGGCGATCAGCTCTGCGTCCCAGTCGTTCTCGGGATCGAGCTTGAACTCGAGCGCGGGGTACTTGGCCAGACGCTTGCGGATCGGCTCGGTGCTGGATCCGCCGCCGTCGGTGAACGAGGTCAGGCGGGTCGAGCAAACGAACCGGAGAGGCTGCGGCCCGCGCCTCAGCGCCTCGTGAAGCGGAATCCCCGCCTGACGCAGGGCTAGGTCGAGCGCGGCGCTCTCATAGGCCCAGCGCCGGTAATGGCGTGAGGCATCGCGCTCAGGCGGCGCCTCCCCGAAGAGGTCGAGCTCGCCAAGCAGCTCGCAGGCCTCGCCCAGGGTGGCCGGCGCGGTCAGATCGTGCACCGGCCCGGTGTCGCGGTGGGCGATGTGGTCGAGCACGTCGTAGACGACGTCCTCGCCGATGCCGTCGGTGCCGCCGCCCCGCAGCCGCACGGTGGTCGATGGCCTGGTGAAGCCGCCGGGGAAGTCCCGGTCGTGGCCGGAGAGCTCGTATCCCTCGATCACGATCGGCAGCTCGGCGAGGGTCCGGAAGGCGTCGCTCATCGCGGTCTGAGGCTATATGGTCAACTCATCTCCGAGCTGATCCACACTTGCTACCGGATTCTCGACATCGACCGGTCGGTTTCCTTCTACGAGAAGCTCGGCTTCGAGGAGATCGGCCGGATGCCGATCCGCGACGAGGCGATCAACGTCTTCATGGGGCTGCCGGACGACGGCCCCAGGCTCGAGCTCACCTACAACGTCGGTCGCGAGGAGCCGTACGAGATCGGCACCGGCTACGGGCACATCGCGGTCTCGGTCGACGATCTCGACGCAACCCTCGAGCGGCTGGCCGAGCTGGGGATCGAGCCCGAGCGCCCGCCCTACACGGTCCGCGAGGGAGGGTCCCGGCTCTGCTTCGTCCGCGACCCGGACGATTACCGTGTTGAACTACTTGAGATTCCCAGCGGTTAGCCGGGTCTGAGAAACCTCGCCCGCGCCTACTCCGACAGCCCGGCGGCTTTGAGGCCTCGCGCCAGGAGAGGAAGGCAATGGCAGTCATGGCTGGCGCAGACAAACGGCGGGAGCAGTTATCGCAACCGCCAAACCGCGTTCACGATCCTCCAGCCTTCGGGCATGCGAATCAGCTGCAGCAGGTCGACGAAGCAATGGCAAAGGCACGTTACGCTCGCGATGTCGCCGCTTAGCTACTCGATCTTTATTTCGATCCGCCGGTCGGCTGCGTCCTCGCGTCGGCCTTCGCCGTCTGCGGTGGCGTCGATCATCTCAGCGGCTGAGAGAGTCTCCAGGGCGTCCGGGTCATCACCCTCAATCCCGCGGCAGCGCTTCACGAGTTCCGGGTGCAGCGCCCGTTCCATGCGCCCCGCATCCCCGTCGAACCAACCCTCGATGTAATCGCTCACTACTGCCCGGATCGCATCCTCATCAGCGCCAATAGTCATCATTCGCCCTCCGCTCCGTCAAAGGAATGGCCCGCGCAGCATCTCACACGGGTCCGCGGGCCGCTAGCGCCACGGCTCCCGGGAGCCCATCAAAGCCGCCGGCGCCGGGAGTAGGGGCACGCTGGAAGTGAGTTCCGATTGCGATGCGGACGGGTCCCTTTGTGAAATTGTTGAGATTCCTCCCGCCGACTAGGTTGAACGGTCGGCCTTGCGGGTCATAGGATCGGTGAGGCACGGTTCCTAAAAAGGAGAGAGAACACATCATGGACACCTACGTAATCCTTCGTCGGAGCGGCTGGAAGTCAGGGGGCGACTTGGAAGCGGCTGCCGAACGTTCCAGACAGGTTGGCGACGAAGAAATGTCTGACGACATTCGCTGGATTCGCAGCTATGTCTTGGAAGAAGGCGGCGGCACGGTCGGGACGGTTTGCATCTATCAAGCGACCAGCCCAGAGGCGATCCGGGACCATGCCTCGCGGGCCGACTTGCCGATTGACGAAATCATTCCGGTCGCCGACACAGTCCTCGTTCGTCCCGACCCGGAAGCGGCTTCCGCCTAATCAGTAAGGGCGTGGTGCTGGCCTCCTTTCGGCACCCGGACGGTCACCGTTGCGAAATTCTTGAGATTCCCCCGGCGACTAGTCCGGCGAGGCGACCCGACAGACCGCGCCCCTTTGCGTCGAGCGTGGGCGGACGGCGGCGTGACGGCTCGGCGCAGACGCTAGGCCGCTCGGATGGGCCGCGTCCACCTGTCCCGGAAGGGGGGGCCTCAGATTTCCGCGACTCTTCCGCCCCGTGTCGGGTGGGGTCAGCGTGTGCTCCAGTAAACCAGCCCGCCGAAGAGCAGTCCGGCAAGTGCGGCCAGCGACAACGGCCAGCCGGATGAGGTGTCGATTACGGCGGCTGTGAGGAAGAACAGGAGCAGCCCCAGGAGCGCGAGTTTGCCGACCAGGGGCAACCACGGTCTTCGGTGAACAGGGTCCGGTTCGGGGTCTAGTGAGTCTTCCTTCACCCACTAAGTCTCGGCCACTTAGCGCGACCTCTTTAGCTGGGCGCGTGGGTAGACATCCCCCGCTTCCCTCTCTATCCAGCACGCTGGAAGTGAGATCCGATTGCGACCCGGATGACCACCGTATTGAACTGCTCGAGATGCCTCGCGGCGACTAGCTCGGGGCAGCCGCGCGGAGCATAGGATCGGTCAGGCACGGTTCCAAGAACGAAGAGGAGTGGGCATTGAGAATGCCGCTCGGCTGGCCGCATCGGGTCCCATGCATGAGCTGACCTTTGTCGGGCCCGGGGGCCTGGAGTGGCGCGAAGCGCCTGAACCTAAGCTCGAGGGCGACCGGGAGGCGATCGTGCGGCCCGTTGCGGTGGCGACCTGCGACCTCGACACCGCCCTGATCGCAGGCAGGACCCCGTACAAGGGCCCGTTCGCCTTCGGGCACGAGTGCGTCGCCGAGGTGGTCGAGGTGGGTGACTCGGTCTCCGGCCATGTCCCGGGGGACCTGGTCAGCGTCGCCTTCCAGATCTTCTGCGGCCAGTGCCCGGCCTGCCGCGAGGGACGCTCTGCCACCTGCACCGAGACCCCGCCGATGGCCATGTACGGCCTGCCGATCGGCGGCGAGTGGGGCGGTTTCCTCTCGGACCGGGTGCGCGTCCCCTATGCCGAGCCGATGATGGTGACCTTGCCAGGCGGGGTCGAGCCGGCGGCGGCGGCCAGCGTCAGCGACAACATCTCCGACGCCTGGCGCACGGTGGGCCCGCAGCTGGCCGAGCGCCCGGGCTCCGCGGTTCTCGTCTGCGCCGGCGCGGGATCGATCGACCTCTACGCGGCGGCGATCGCCGCCGCGCTGGGGGCCGAGCGGGTCGACTACGTCGGCGGGCGCCCGGGCTCGGCGGACCTTGCCCGGGAGCTGGGGGCGAACGTGGTCGAGGGGGACCCTCCCGAGCGCCTCGGCCCCTACCCGATCACTGTCGATGCCAGCGCCAGCCACGAAGGCCTCGCCTGCGCCCTGCGCTCGACCGAGCCCGACGGCGTCTGCACCAGCGTCGGCATCTACTACGAGCGGGAGACGCCGGTGCCGCTGCTGGAGATGTACACGAAGGGCATCACCTTCCGCACCGGTCGCGTCCACGCCGCCCCGGCGATGCCCGAGGTTCTCGCCCTGATCGCCGACGGCAGGCTCGATCCGAACCCGGTCACCCGGCGTTTCGTCGATTGGGACGATGCGCCGGGGGCGCTCACCGAGCATCTCGAGAAGCTCGTCATCACTCGCTGACGACCCGCAGCGTCTTCAGCTCGCGGTCGGTGGCGCCCCGCACGTAACCTCCGTGGGCGACGCTCTCGGTGACGTACTCGAGCGCCTCCCGTGACAGTCGCTCGCCCGGCAGCACGTTGGGGATCCCGGGCGGGTACGCGGCCAGCGGCTCGGCCGCCACCCGGCCCACCGCCGCGTCGAACGGCACCACCTGCTGCGGCCCGAGGAAGGCCTCGCGCGGCGTCATCGCCAGCTCGCCCCAGGGGGGCGGCGGAGCGAACTCGGGGTGCTCGGCCGGGGGCCCGCCGCCGATCTGCTCGACGGCGCGGCGCAGCGCCGCCACCAGGCGCTCCGACTGGGGCGCCGCTGGCGCCCCCATGCCGAAGGCGGCGACGGCGACGTTCTCGGCGAAGAGCTCGAAGTTGACGTCGTCGTCGTCGCGCACGAGCTCGGCCAGCCGGTAGCCGCTGGAGCCGGTGCCGCGAACGTCAACCGCCAAGCGCAGCGGGTCCCAGCCGGCAACGCCCGCGCTGCCGACCATGCGCTCGTCGAGCACGTCGAGGCCGGGGATTCCGCGGATCGCCTCCCGGGTCTCCTCCAGGCACCCGATTGTCTCGGCCAGCAGCTCCTCGCCGTGGACGTGGGCCTGGCGCCGGCCGGCGTCGAGCGATCCGCAGAGAAGGCCGCTGGGGCTGGTGGATTCGATCAGGCTGACGCAGCGGTCCACGACGCTTTCGTCGATCCGCTCAGAGGCGAGGTGGAGCATCGCCGCCTGGGTAAGGCTGCCGACGATCTTGTGGGTGGAGGAGATCACCAGGTCGGCACCGCTGGAGATCGCGTCGGGCGGCAGCTCCGGGTGGAAGCGGAGGTGCGCTCCCCAGGCCTCGTCCACGACCAGCGGGACACCGCGCCCGTGGGCCACCTCGGCCAGGGCTCGGACGTCGGCGCAGGCCCCGAAGTAGGTGGGGGAGACGGCGACCGCGGCCACCGCACCGGGAGTGGCGGCGAGCGTCTGATCGAGCGCCTCCGGGGTCATGCAATGGGCAACACCGAGCTCGGGGTCGAGATCGGGAGCGACGAACGAGGGACGCAATCCCGAGAGAATCAGGCCGTCGATGACCGAGGAGTGGACGTTGCGCTGGATCACCAGCTCTCCACCCGAGTGGGCCAGGGCGAGGCACATGGCCTGATTGCCCTGGGAGGCGCCATTGATCAGGAACCAGGTTCGTCGCGCTCCCCAGGCGCCGGCCGCCAGCCGCTGGGCCTCCTGGAACGGCGTCGGCTCCGGCCCGACGTCGATCCCCTCGATCAGTGCCGGCACGTCATGCAGCAGGGCAGTGTCGCCGGCCAGGGCGCGCAGCGCCGGGTCCGCGCCCGGCCCCCCCTTGTGCCCGGGCACGTGGAGGCGGCCCGGGTCGCGGCTCGCGTAGGAGAGGATTGCGTCCACGTACGGAGTCGAGTCCTGTTCGGACATCACGGCCGAGTCTATGCCTGCCGCGGACCGTCGCCGCCCGGCGGAAGGCACAATGACGGGGTGACCGAACCTCCCCAGTCGCTGGTTACCGCGGGCCGCCCGGCCCGGCTCGAGCGCCCCGATGGAATGCTGGTCATGCTGCATGGCCGCGGCACGAGCGAGCAGGACCTGGTCGGCCTCTTCGACCTGCTCGACCCGGAGGGCCGGCTCGCCTGCGCCTCGCCCCGGGCCCCGTTCCGGTTCCCCGGCCAGCCCGGGAACCACTGGTACGTGGTCGAGCGGGTCGGGTTCCCGGATCCCGAGACCTTCGCCGTCAGCTATGCGGGGCTGGGAGAGTGGCTGGCGGAGCTTGGCGCCTGGGCGGGGGTCGCGGCCGAGCGGACGGTCCTCGGCGGCTTCTCGCAGGGGACGGTGATGTCCTACGCGCAAGGCCTCGGCCCCGGCCGGCCTCGGCCTGCCGGGATCCTCGCCCTCTCCGGCTTCATTCCTCAGGTGGAGGGCTGGGAGCCCGACCTCGTCTCCCGCGTGGGGATGCCGGTACTGATCTCCCACGGCAGCGCCGACCCGGTTATCGGGGTCGGGTTCGCCCGCGCCGCCCGTGACCTGCTCGAGCCGGCCGGCCTCGACCTCACCTACCGCGAGGCCCCGATCGGCCACTCGATCGACGGCCCGACCATCGACGCCGCCCGCGACTGGCTGGAAAAGGCGATCCCCCGCCTCCCCCTCTGACGCCGGTCACCTAAGCCTCCCCATCCTGCTCATTGAACGGTTTCAGCACCTATGGGTGATGAAACCCTTCAGCGAGCCCCAAGTCCCCGCTGGGCGGGTCGGGCAGATGGACCGGCGAGCGCCCCGCTCCGCGGATCGGGGGCGGCTCAGCCCCCGCCGTAGGGGTACCACCACTCCTTCGCGGCGATCTCCGTCTCGACGTGGACGTGCTTGGTCTCCTGGAAGGCCTCGAGGCCTTCGCGGCCCAACTCCCGGCCCATTCCGGATTGCTTGAAGCCGCCGAAGGGGCCGGCGTCGTTGTCGGTCAGCGGGTCGTTGAACCAGACCGTCCCGGCTTTGATCTCGCGCATGCAGCGGACCATCGTCTTCAGGTCCGAGGTGTAGATGTTGGCGCCGAGGCCAAAGCGGGTTCCGTTGGCGAGCTCGATCGCCTCGTCGAGCGAGGAGACCGGGACGATCGGGGCCACCGGGCCGAAGGTCTCCTCCCGCAGCAGGTCGGTCTCGGCGGGGGCGCCGGTGATCACCGCGGGCGAGTAGAAATGGCCGCGCTCGTGACCGCCGTCGCCGCCGCCGGTCACCAACTCCGCCCCCGCCGCGACGGCGGCCTCGACCTGATCCACCACCTTCCGGCGCTGGGCCGCCGAGACCATCGGGCCGACGTCGGTGCCGGCCGCAGCGGGGTCGCCGACGATCAGCGAGTCGGTGTGCTCGACGAAGGCGTTGAGGTAGTCGTCGAAGACGTCGGCGGCCACGTAGAAGCGCTCGGCCGAGGTGCAGACCTGGCCGGCGTTGAGGTAGGCGGCCCAGGCGCCGCCGCGGGCGGCGACCCCGACGCCCTCGGCGCCGATGTCGGCGCAGACGATGAACGGGTCCTTGCCGCCCATCTCGAGGTTGACCCTGGCGACCCGCTCGGCGCAGGCGAGCGCGACCCGCTTGCCGGTCTCGACCGAGCCGGTGAAGGCGACGCAGTCGATCCCTTCGTCGGCGGTGATCGCGGCGCCGACCTCGCCGGCCCCGGCGATCAGGTTGACTGCACCAGCCGGCAGGTGGTCGAGGCAGCCCGCCAGCATCAGGGTCGAAATCGGGGTCAGCTCGGAGGGCTTGCAGACCGTGGTGTTCCCCGCCGCCAGGGCCGGGGCGAGCTTCCAGGTCAGCAGCAGCAGCGGGTAGTTCCAGGGGACGATGCAGCCGACCACGCCGACTGGGTCCTTGACCACCATCGAGAGCTGGGTCGCCTCGATCGAGGGGATCACCCGCCCTGCCGAGTCGCGGCCGATCTCGGCGTAGTAGTCGAAGGCGGCGGCGCACCACTCGACCTCGTCGCTGTTCTCGTTCAGCGGCTTGCCGCCCTCGGCGGTCATCGCCGTCGCCAGCTCCTTCTGGCGCGAGCGCAACCGTCGCGCCACCTCGTGCAGCATCTCGCCGCGCTCGATCGCCGGGGTCCGCTGCCAGCCGCGGGCTGCGTCGCGGGCGGTGGCGATCGCCGCCCCGACCTGCTCGGGCGAGGCGGTGGCGAGGGTGGCGAAGGTTTCCTCGGTGGCGGGGTTCTCGACCGCCAGCGGCTCGCCGGATCCCGCGACCTGCTCGCCGCCGATCAGAAGCCGTGTCTCGGGGCTCTTCAGCCCGATGCTGGAATTTGATCCATCTGCCGGGTTCACTCGCGAGCTGGCCCTGCGCGTGAACCCGCTCTACCCGTGGACTGGGACGACCATCACCGGAACCTCCGAGATGTGAAGCAGCTTGTGCGGGGTCGAGCCGAGAATCGCCCCGGTCACGGGGCGCTCGCTGTATCCGCCGACGACGATCAATCGCGCTCCCCGTTCCGCGGCAACCTCGGACAGGGCAGCCGACGGCCTGTTCTTGATGATCAGGGTCTCCGCCTCGACGCCCGCGGCCCTCGCCTTCTCCTCGGCCTTCCGGATCGCCTCCTCTCCCCGCTTCTCGAGCGCCTGATCGAGGTCGCGGACCTCACCGCCGATCCGTGCCGGGTCGTAGCCGAAGACGACCACGAGCTTGGTCTTCAGATCGCGGGCGAGGTCGACCGCCGCGGCGAGCGCGACGTCCGAGACCTCGCTCTCGTCGTAGCCGAGGACGATTTCTCCGGCCATCTAGCTCACCTCACCATGGTCGTGCTTGCCCGGAACCGGCTCCCCCGGCAGCGGAGCGCCGCCGGCGACCGGCTCCGGCTCCGCGTCGAGAGACCCCGGCGCGGCGGTCTTCCACTTGCGCTTGAAGAACTCCGGGTTGGTCCGCTCCCAGATCAGCATCAGAACCACGCCGACGAGCAGCGAGCCGATCCCGATAATAAACGGTGGCCCCAGCCCGAACCAGGAATCGCCGGACTCCGAGTTGGCGGGATCGGAGAGGTCGATCGCGCTCTTGAAGAAGGCCCAGGCGAGCACCAGGCCTCCGATCGTGCTGGCGACGCCGACCAGGATCAGGTTCTTGAGCGAGCGCTGGCGGGCGAAGGCGGTGATCGTGCCGATGATCACCCCGGCGGTTCCCACCCAGGCGCAGACGGTGGCGACGAGGTTGGCGAAGCTGGACTTGTCGAACAGCGCGGTCCAGGCATTGCCCTGCGTGCTCCAGATGTCGGCGACGAAGAAGCCGAGGCCGAGCAGCGCCACCCCGCCGAAGACCCCGACGCCGACGGTTCGCACCGCGCCCGAGCCCCTGAACAGCTCGTGACGGTAGTAGATCGGCGCCGCGAAGCCGGTCAGCGCGTAGTAGAAGGCGATCATCAGGCCGAGTGCCGCGATCGAGTCGAAGAGGATGTTCTCGCTGATCAGGGTCAGCCCCACGTACCAGACGATCGAGCCGACGCCGAACCAGATGGTCGAGTAGTCGGGCGTCTGGAAGCGCTCGTGGACGTGGCCGAAGTGTTTCGGTATCGCCTTTGCGAAAGCCATCGAGAGCGAGGTCCGCGAGCTCGGCAGGATCGTCGTCTGGGTCGAGGCCGAGGCCGATGTCAGCACGGCGATGATCAGGATCTTGTCGAGCGGGGAGCCGAAGACGTCGGTGCCGAGAGCGCTGAGGACGTCATCGGGATTCTGCTTCAGCTCGCCGATTCCAGCGTAGGACTGGGCGGCGACGGCGACGACCACGTAGATGAGGACGAGGATGACGGTGGCCGTGACCGCCGCCCTCCCGGGCGTCTCGGAGGAGTTCTCGCTCTCCTCGTTGACGGTGACGGTCGTATCCCACCCCCAGTAGATGAAGATCGCCAGGGTCAGTCCCGCCGCCAGGGCGCTGCCGCTGGAGATGTCGAGCG
The DNA here is from genome assembly GCA_963840235.1 of uncultured Actinomycetes bacterium. GTDB lineage: Bacteria > Actinomycetota > Thermoleophilia > Solirubrobacterales > 70-9 > JBBRHQ01. The sequence goes on along the minus strand of CAWIYC010000005.1, from coordinate 430,786 downwards.
GGTTGAACCAGGAAAGCGACGGCAGCACGGAGCCGGTGACGTCGGTGGCGTAGACCTTGATCAGGGCGACGACCGAGAACAGGGCCAGGGTGAGGACCTCGGCCCCGAGCAGGAAGAACTGGGTCCTGGCCGAGAGCTCGATCCCGACGACGCAGATCCAGGTCATGACGACGATCCAGAGCACGCCGACCGCGGTCACCGCGGCGACCGAGTCGGCAGCGGACTGCCAGTCGAACAGGAGGAACGTGTAGAGGCCGGCGATCTGGGACAGGTTGGCCATGACGAAGAGGTCGGCCATGATGATCGCCCAGCCCGTCATCCAACCGGTCCGCGGCCCCACGGTCGAGGTGAGCCAGGTGAACGAGGTGCCGCAATCGGGGTCGGCACGGTTCATGTAGTAGTAGGCGGCGGAGATGAACAGCATCGGGATGAAGGCAAGCCAGAGGATCGCCGGCGATTGGAAGCCGACCTCGATCGCGACGAAGCCGAGGACCGCGGCGAGGCTGTAGCCGGGCGCGGTCGAGGCGACGCCGATGACGACGTTGGAGAGGAAGCCGAGGGCGCCGGACTTCAGCCCCTTGTCGCCCTCGCTGGCGACCCCGGCCTGGCGGGGCGGCTCGGCTGCAGAAGCACTCTCCATGCGTCTCCTCCTTGGTCATCCCGCTGCCACGGCGGCGGCGACTGGACGCGAACCTATGCGGCCGCAACACTATTCGCAAGTGGGGGATGGAAAAAGGTGCAGGACCCACTTTGTCCATCTTGTACAAGGGCAGATTGGGGGCTTGACCCAAAAATCACTTGCAAGCGCGACGATTCGGCTCTAGCGTTGTCCACTTAGTAGAAGCAAACCCGAGCGCGGACGGAGAGCGGAAATGGCGATCGCACAGCAGAAGACCGGTCAGACCGACACCAGCCTGCAAGAGATGGCAAGGCGGCATCTGTGGATGCACTTCTCGCGGATGGGCACCTACACCGCCGACCACGAGATCCCGATCATCTCCCGAGGAGACGGCTGCTACGTCTACGACGAGAACGGCAACCGCTACCTCGACGGGCTCTCCGGGCTGTTCTGCGTCAACGCCGGCCACGGCCGCAGCGAGATCGGAGAGGCCGCCGCCCGCCAGGTCGAGGAGCTGGACTTCTACGTCCTCTGGAGCTATGCCCACCCGCGCGCGATCGAGCTGGCGGCGAGGATCGCGACGCTCGCCCCGGGAGACCTCAATCGCGTCTTCTTCACCTCCGGCGGCTCGGAGGCGGTCGAGTCGGCGCTGAAGCTCACCCGCAACTACCATCGCCTGCGCGGCAACGGCCAGAAGACCAAGGTGATCGCCCGCGAGATCGCCTACCACGGCACCTCCCTCGGCGCCCTCTCGGCCACCGGGATCACCGAGCTTCGCTCACAGTTCGAGCCTTTGACCCCCGGCGGCTGCCACGTCCCCAACACGAACCTCTATCGCTGGCCGGATGACCGCCACCCCCTGTGGGCCTCGAGTGCGATCGAGGAGCGGATCATGTTCGAGGGCCCGGAGACGGTCGGCGCCGTGATCCTCGAGCCGGTCCAGAACGCCGGCGGCTGCTTCGTCCCACCCGACGGCTACTTCCAGCATGTGCGGGAGATCTGCGACCGCCACGACGTGCTCCTGATCTCCGACGAGGTGATCTGCTCATGGGGGCGCCTCGGCCACTACTTCGGCTCTGAACGGTTCTCCTACCAGCCGGACATCATCACCACCGCCAAGGCGCTGACCTCGGCATACGCTCCGATGGGGGCGCTGATCGCATCCGACGCCGTCGCCGAGCCCTTCATGGAGGGCTCGGAGTCCTTCGCCCACGGCTTCACCTTCGCCGGGCACCCGGTCGCGGCCGCGATGGCGATGGCCAACCTCGACATCATCGAGCGCGAGGACCTCTGTGGGCACGTCCTCGCCAAGGAGGCCGAGTTCAGGCAGATGCTGGAGAGCCTGGGCGACATCCCGATCGTCGGCGACGTTCGGGGCGCCGGCTATTTCCAGGCTCTGGAGCTGGTCAAGGACCAGGACACCAAGGAGACCTTCAGCGACGAGGAGGCCGAGGACCTCCTGCGTGGCTTCCTCTCCGGTGAGCTGTACCGACGCGGCCTGATCTGCCGGGCCGACGACCGCGGCGACCCGGTGATCCAGCTGGCGCCGCCGCTGATCGCAGACACCGAGCAGTTCGAGGAGATCCACGACGTGCTGCACAAGGTCCTCACCGCGGCGTCGAAGCGGATCTAGCCGGCCCTCGACACAGGATCGAGCCGGAGGCCCTCGATGCTCACGGTCAACGGGCTGCTCGACGAGTTGGGACTCGAGCTGGCGGCCGGGGAGCCTGGCGCGGAGAGCCCGGTCCGCTGGGTCCACATCTCCGAGCTCGAGGACCCGACCCCCTGGCTCTCCGGTGGCGAGCTGATGCTGACCACCGGGATCCCGCTGACGGGCGCCGCCAAGCAGCGGGCCTACATCAGCCTGCTCGTCCGCCACAACCTCGCCGGGCTCGGATTCGGCACCGGCTTCAGCCACAAGAAGCTGCCGAAGGCGCTGGTGGACGAGGCCCGCAAGCAGGAGTTCCCGTTGTTCGCGGTCCCCTACTCGATGCCGTTCATCGCGATCACCGAGAAGGCCTTCTCGCGCCTGGTCAACGAGCAGTACGAGGTCCTCCAGCGGGGGATCGCGGTGCAGCGCCGGCTCGAGCGGCTGGTGCTCGAGGAGCGCGGGTTGGAGGAGATCGCCGCGACCATCTCCTCCGCGGTTGGCGGCACCGTCACCATCCTCGACGGCCGCGGCGAGCCGCTGGCCGGCAGGGGCTTCCGCCGCGAGCTCTCCGAGGAGGCCGCCGACGACATCAGTGCGCAGGCGCTGGCGCACCTCGCAGACGGCCACCCCTTCATCCCCTCGCACCCCTCGGTCGCGGGGCGGGCGCTGGCGCACCCGGTCGTCTCGCCCGGGGGCGGGCCGCCGCTGGCCTGGGTCGCGATCGTCCGCGACTCCGGCGGCCTCGGCGACTTCGAGCAGATGATCCTGCAGCAGGCGGTGGCGGTGGTGGCGCTGGAGCTGATGCGCCGCCGCGTCGCCCGCGAGACCGAGCGGCGCCTGGCCGGCGACGTGCTGGCGGCGGCGCTCTCGGGGCGGCTCGAGGAGGCCGAGCTGAAGCGCAGGCTCGAGCCCTTCGGGGTCGGCCCCAGCGCCGCAGTGCTCGTTTTCTCGCTCGATGACGCCTCGGCGGCCGAGCCCTCGCTCGAGGCGGCCCTGGCCGCCGCCGGCTGCCCCGCCGTGGTCGCGCCGCACGCCAGTCAGGGAAGGGAGCTGCTGTGCGCGCTGATCGACGCCGGCGGGCGCGACCCGATCGAGGTCGCGGCTAAGGCCCGGGCAGCGCTGGCGGAGGAGCGCGGCGCGGTGCGAGCGGCGGCGAGCCGGCCGGCTCCGCCGGAGGCGCTGCGGCGCTGCTTCCACGAGGCCCGCTGCGCGCTCGAGGCGACCGCGCTCGCCAACGGCAAGGCGCCCGAGGTGGCGTCATGGCGGGACCTCGGCGCCTTCACCCTGCTGCTCTCAGTGTCCGACGACGAGGCGCTGAAGCTCTACTGCCAGAGCGTGCTCGGGCCGATCGACGAAGGCGACGCCGAGTACGGCGGTGAGCTGCTGCGTTCGCTCGAAGCCTTCATCGAGCAGAACGGCCAGTGGGAGCGGGCGGCACGCGAGGTCTATTGCCACCGCCATACGCTGCGCTACCGGATGCGTAAGGTGGAGGAGCTGACCGGGCGGGACCTCTCGACCGCGCACGACCGGATCGAGTTCTGGCTGGCATTGAGAGCAAGGGAGCTGGTGGGTTGAGAGCGGAGAGACAGAGGCGGAGCGGCGGAACCGGGCGGGGGTGGTCGCGGTGAGGGTCGCGGTGCTTGGGGCTGCGGGGACGATTGCTCCGGCGATCGTCAGGGACCTCGCCGACTCCGACGAAGTCGACTCGATCCTGCTGCTCGACCTCCGTGGTGATGTCGCCGAGCGGATCGCGGCGGAGCACGGCGGCGGCAAGGCGAGCGCCCGCGAGGCGGACGCCCGCGCGGGCCTGGCCGGAGAGATCGCCGGCTGCGGTGCGCTGGTCAACTCGGCCAGCTACCGGATCAACCTCGACGCCATGCGCGCCTGCCTCGAAGCCGGCAGCCACTACCTCGACCTCGGCGGCCTCTACCACCTCACGGGCGAGCAGATGGCGCTGGGCGACGAGTTCGAGGCGGCGGGCCTGCTGGCGGTCCTGGGCATCGGCTCGAGCCCCGGCAAGACCAACCTGATGGCGGCCCGGGCGGTCGCCGAGCTCGACACCGTCTCCTCGATCGACGTCTCCGCGGCCAGCCGCGACCTCGACCCCCCGCCGGGTCTCAGCCTTCCCTATGCGCTGGAGACGCTGATCGACGAGCTCACCCTGCCGCCGGTGGTCCTGCGCGACGGCGAGCCGGCCGAGGTCGAGCCGCTCAGCGACGGCGGCGAGGTGGATTTCGGCGAGCAGATCGGAGTCGCCGAAACCATCTACACGCTGCACTCCGAGTTGCGCACCTTCGGCGAGAGCTTCGGCTGCCGGGAATGCAGCTTCCGGCTCTCGCTCTCACCGCCACTGCTGGAGAAGCTGCGCGAGCTGACCGGCGCCGCGCCGGACGAGGTGCGCGAGGCCGGGCGCGAGGCGGTGCGCCAGTCCCCGAAGACAATCTCGGTCCACGTCATCGACGCCGCCGGCGGTGGCCGCTCGGTGAGGATGCGGTCGGTGACGCCGCCGCACGCGGGGTGGGGAATGGGCGGGGGAATAGTCTCCACCGCCTCGCCGTCCGCGGCGGCGGTGCGGCTGATCGCGCGCGGCCGGATCGGCGCCCGGGGGGCGCTGCCGCCTGAGCGCTGCATCGACCCGGGGGAGATGTTCGCCGAGCTGGAGAGCCGTGGTTGTCGCTTCCAATTGGACGTCAAGGAGGAGAGCGTCGAATGAAGGTCGGAGTGGTCAAGGAGATCAAGGAGGACGAGTACAGGGTCGCGATCACGCCGGCCGGGGTCCGGGAGATGGTCGATCGTGGGCACCAGGTGTCGATCGAGGCCGGGGCCGGAGAGGGCAGCGCCATCCCCGACGCCGAGTACCAGGCGCAGGGCGCGCGCATCGCTCCCGACGCGGCCTCGGTCTTCGGCGAGGCCGAGATGATCGTCCACGTCAAGGAGCTTCAGCCGAGCGAGATCGAGATGCTCCGCTCCGAGCAGCTGTTGTTCACCTACCTGCACCTTGCTCCCGACCCCGAGCAGACCCGCGGGCTGCAGGGATCCGGGGCCACCTGCATCGCCTACGAGACGGTCGAGGACGCCCGTGGCCGGCTGCCGCTGCTGGCCCCGATGAGCGAGATCGCCGGCAAGATCGCCACCCAGGCCGGCGCCTTCATGCTCGAGAAACCCCTCGGCGGGCGCGGGATCCTGCTCGGCGGCGTCCCCGGGGTCGCCGCCGCCACGGTGATGGTGATCGGTGGCGGCGTCGTCGGCATGAATGCGGCCTTCATCGCGATCGGGATGGAGGCCGACGTCTTCGTCTTCGACAAGTCGGTGGACCGCCTGCGTGAGCTCGACGTCTCCTTCGGCGGGCGTTGCTCGACCGTCTACTCGACGACGCTGGCGGTGGAGGAGATGCTGCCGCGGGCCGACCTCGTGATCGGCGCGGTCCTCGTCCACGGCGCCCGGGCCCCCTATGTCGTCCGCCGCGATCAGCTGGAGATGATGCGGCCGGGAGCGGTCCTCGTCGACGTCGCCATCGACCAGGGCGGCTGCTTCGAGACCTCGCAGCCGACCACCCACCGCGACCCCACCTACGAGGTCGAGGGGATCACCCACTACTGCGTCGCCAACATGCCGGGGGCGGTGCCGATCACGGCCACCAACGCCCTCACCAACGCGACGATGCCGTACGCGATCGCCCTCGCCGATCTCGGGCTGGAGCAGGCGATCCGCAAGGATCCGGGACTGCGGCCCGGGGTCAACGTCGCCGCCGGGGAGGTAACCCACCCCGCCGTGGCCGATGCGCTCGGCGTTTCCTACGTCCCGGTGGAAGACGCGCTCGGGCTCGAGCTGGCTGGAACCGCGGGCTAGAACAGAAGCGATCACTGCAGACCCGGGGGGTTCAGGCCAGGCGGCATAGGATTGCCGCCTGGCGTTCCAGCGGCTCCCAGGTAGGAGGAAGGTCGCCCGTGTTCTGGGCATAGCCGCGATGGCGGCGGCGCTCCCCGGCGCCGCCGATGCCGGGGACCGGCCGCCGGGGCCTTTCTGCGGCGGCCGCCCGGCGACGATCATCGGCACGGCCGCCGCGGAGACGATCGAGGGAACCCGTCGCGCCGACGTGATCTACGCCGACGCCGGCGATGACGTCGTCTCCGCCGTCAACGGCTCCGACACCGTTTGCGGCGGAGGCGGCAACGACTGGATCGCGGGGGGGACCGGCAGCGACGTTCTGCTCGGTGGGGAGGGATCGGACCGGCTGCTGGGCGCCCGCGGCAACGACCACCTCAATGGCGGCGACGGCGACGGCGACATCGCCACCGGGGATCTCGGCGACGACAGGGTGCTCGGCGGCGGGGGCGAGGGCGATGAGGCGGCGGGCGGGCTCGGGATCGACTCCGTCAACGGCGGGCCCGGCGATGGCGACCTCGTCAGCGGCGACTACGGCTGGGACTGGATGTGGGGTGGAGCCGGGAGCGGCGACATGGCCTCTTTCGCGTCGGCTGTCTCACATGACCACGGGGGCGTCTGGGTCTCGTTGCGCCGCGGCCGCGCCCGCGGCGACGGGCGCGACACGATCGCGGGGTTCGAGGGGATCGAGGGGTCCGCCTTCGACGACGTGCTCTCCGGCGACGGCTCGGAGAACCTGATCGATGGCGGCCCGGGCGACGACCGCCTCCGCGGCGGCGGCGGGGCAGACGTCGCCGGCGGCGATTCCGGCAGCGATCGTTGTCGCGGTTTCGAATTCCTGGACTCGTGCGGCGACGAGCCGCCGGTCAACGCCCACGCCTACGTCCAGGTGGATCCTTCGCCCGCAGGCGGGGGCGGCCTGGCGCTTCTCGGCGGCGGCGGGGCCGATCGGGTCAGCCTCGCCTTCGACCCGGTCGCGGGCTCCTTCGCTGTGCGCTCGGCGAAGCCCCTGGCGATCGGGCCGGGGTGCGAGCGCCTCGGGCCCGGCAACGTGTCCTGCCTTGTGCCACCGCCGGTCCGGCGGGTGCTCGCCGACCTCGGCCCAGGCGACGACCGGCTGCGGATCGCCGGCGAGCTGTCCGCGGTCGGGAGTGTTCGCGCTGCCGCCGGTCCCGGCGACGACGTCCTTCGCGGCGGCTCGGAGAACGACCTGTTCGAGGCCGGCCCGGGCGCCGACAACCTGATCGGCGGGTCCGGCTCGGACGGCCTGATCGGCGGGCCGACGGGACCCGATCGCCTCCTCGGGGGCGGCGGAGGGGACCTGCTCGCCGCCGGTGGCGGATGCGTCGGCGGTGCCCTGGTCGGTGGCGGCGGCCGCGACAACGCCTCCTTCGCCGAGACCCCGGCGCACCCGGGCGTCCTCTTCGCCTCCCTCTCCCGCAGGGTCGCATTCATCAAGGCGATACCCGGCTGCCGCCCGGTCAGGTTGGCGCGCTCGAACGAGGACCTGGAGGGATCCTTCGACTTCGACGTGCTGGTCGGCGATCGCGGCTCGAACAGCATCCTCGGCCAGCCGGGGGTGGACCGCCTCTACGGCCGCGGTGGGCGCGACGTTCTCGACGCCCGCGACAGGGGGCCGGACGCGGTGATCGACTGCGGCGGGGGAGCCTCGATCGCCTTCCGCGACCACGGCGATCCCAACGCCCGCCGTTGCCAGCCGGCCCGCGCCGGCTCAGCAGTGCCCGTGCTCCCTCCGCGCGACTGACCGGATCCCGATTTCGTGCCCGGTCAGGTCATCGCCGCCGCCTCGGCCTTGACGTCGGCGCCGGCGGCGCCCCTGCCCCCGGCGCCGCCCTCATCTCGGGTCAGGCGATGGGCCAGGTAGACGGGGATGATCGAGATCATCACCGCGAGGACCGCGACCACGTTGACGATCGCCGGCTGCGTCGTGCGGAAGAGGTTGTCGAAGATCCAGATCGGCAGCGTCTCCTGCCCGGCGCCGATCGTGAACAGGGTGACGATGATCTCGTCGAAAGAGAGCGCGAATGCGAGCAGCGCCCCGGCGACCAGCGCCGTCTGCATGCTGGGCAGGGTGACGAAGCGGAACGTCTGCCAGGTGTGGGCGCCGAGGTCGGCGGACGCCTCCTCGAAGGAGCCGGAGACCCGCCGCAGGCGGGCGACGACGTTGTTGTAGACGACGACGATGCAGAAGGTGGCGTGGCCGATGATCACGGTCAGCAGGCTGAGGCTGATGCCCCAGATCTGGGTGAACGTGTCGCTGAGCGCGATCCCGGTGACGATGCCGGGCAACGCGATCGGCAGGATGACCAGGAAGCTGACGGTCTCGCGGCCGAAGAAGCGGTGGCGGGCGACGGCGATCGAGGCCAGCGTCCCGAGGACGAGGGCGATCGCGGTCGCCGCCGCGCCGACCTTGAGCGAGGTCAGGAGCGCCTCCTGCGCGCCGCTGTCGCGGATCGCGACCCCGAACCAGTGGGTCGTGAACGACGACGGCGGCCAGGCGAGCGTTGTGCCGCCGTTGAAGGCGTAGATCGCGATCACGATCAGCGGCACGTAGATGAAGGCGAGGGTCAGCCCGACCCCGAGGCGAAGCAGCAGCTGTGCGCGGCGCGAGAGCCTCATCAGATGTGCTCGAAGGCGCCCAGTCGCCGCGCTATCAGAAGGTAGATCACCATCACCGCGATCGGGACGGTGGCGAAAGCTGAGGCCAGCGGCAGGTTCGTCGTGATGTTGTCGTAGACGACGTTGCCGATGAACTGGGTGCCCGGGGAGACGATCGAGGGGGTGATGAAGTCCCCGAGGGTCAGCGAGAAGGTGAAGATCGATCCAGCGACGACGGCCGGGAAGGCCATCGGCAGGATGACCCGGCGGAAGGTGGTCCCCGGGCCGGCGCCGAGGTCCTCCGACGCCGAGAAGAGCGAGTCGGGTATCCGCTCGAGGCCCGCGTAGATGGGCAGGATCATGTATGGGAGCCAGAGGTAGCTCTCGACGAGCCAGACCGCCGTGGTCCCGAACCCGGGCCCGCTGAGGCCGATCGGGTCGAGCGCCCAGTTGACGACGCCGTTCGTGGAGAGCATCGTCTGCCAGGCGTAGACCTTGACCAGGTAGAAGGACCAGAGCGGCATCAGAACCGCGACGATCAGCAGTCCGCGCACTCGCGGCTTCGCGACCTTCGCCATGTAGAAGGCGATCGGGAAGGCGAGCAGGGCGTCGGTCAGGGTCACCGCCGCCGCGACCAGCACGGTGCGCTGGGCGACCTCGCGGTAGACCGAGTCGTCGGCCAGGGTCTTGAAGTTATCGGTGGTGAGGCTGCGGACCGTCTCGCCGCTGAGCGAGTCGACGCTCCAGAAGGCGGCGACGAGAAGGACGAGCAACGAACCGATGTATCCGACCACCAGCCAGCCGAGCGGCCCGGCCAGCAGCGTCCCCACCTGTAGCCGGGGACGACCGTGGAAGAGGCCGGCGAGCCTGTGGCCCGCCGACCTCTTCGGGGCTGGCGCTGTCGCGTCAGCCGCTTCCATCGGTCCTCACGGTCATCCGGGGCGAGGTGCTGCGATCACCCCTTGATGTCCGTCCAAGCCTGGATCCAGGCGTTGTTGTCCTTGCAATCGGAGTTGCCGTTGCCGCAGTCCGCGACCGGAGTGATCCAGTAGTAGACCCGCTTCCAGAAGCTCGGGTCCGCTGCGTGGTAGTCGTTGCAGAAGCCGGGATTGGGCGTCGAACCGATCGCCTTCGCGGCCGCCGTGAGAGTCGATGACTCGCACGACTTGCTCTGCGCCGGGGCTTCTCCGAAGTACTGGGCGACTTCGGCGTTCGCGCTCGGCGAGACGATGAAGTCCATCCACTTGTACATGCAGTTCGGATGCTTGGCGCTGGAGCTGATCATCCAGGTGTCCGACCAGCCGGTCGCGCCCTCCTTCGGCACGAACCCCTGGCTCGCCGGGCTCGCCGCCACCGGGTGTCCCTCGCCCTTCAGGACGAAGTATGAGTACTGCCAGGTGGTGCCGACCTCTGAGTCGTTGTTCGCGAACGAGGAGATCTGCTTCGTCGCGCTCGACCAGTACTCGCCGACGTTCGGCTTCTGCTCCTTGAGCAGGTTGACCGCTGCGTCGAACTGCTTCTGGTTGAGCTCGTAGGGGTTCTCGATCCCCAGGCTCTTGTCGTGGTACTTGAGGTAGACGGCTGCATCGGCGATGTAGATGTAGTCGTCATAGGCGCTGATCTTGCCCTTGTACTTCGACGCCTTCTTCGGGTCGAGAATCACGTCCCAGGAAGTCGGCGCCGGCTTGACATCGTTGGAGTTCCACATCAGCAGGTTTGCTCCCCGCCCGTGCGGAATCCCGTAGTTGACCCCGTCGACCGTGTTGTAGGGCTGGTCCTTGAGGTCGGAGAAGATCGTCTTGTAGTTGGGCACCAGGTCGGTGTTGACCGGGTCGACGTCGCCGCCCGATACCAGCTGCAGCGAGGCGTTGCCCGACGCCGAGACGCCGTCGTACTGGCCCGTCCGCATCAGCGAGACCATCTCCGAGGAGGTTCCGGCCTCCTTGACGCTGACCTTGCAGCCGGTCTGCTTGGTGAAGTCCGACATCCACGGGTCGGCGACGTAGCCGGGCCAGGCGACCAGGTCGAGCTGACCCTCTCCCTTGCCCACCTTCTGCAACTCGCCGCTGGTGGATCCGGTCGTGTCGCTGCTGCTGCTGCCGCAACCGGCCAGCGCCAGCATGAAAGCGACGAGACCGCCTATGCACAGCCATGCCACCCGTGCCGGGTGGGCCTCCGACTTCCTCACGGTGATTCCTCCTCGTTCGTCGTTTCTTCCCGGACGGGGACGGTGTGCTCCGGCCTCCATCCGACTACAACCTCTCGCCCGCTCTCGGAGATGGCGTCAGCCGACGTCGTCTCCTGATTCTGGCGGACCACTTGAAGCTCTCCCCCCGCCTCCAAAGCGACCGTGTAGCGGGTGACCATGCCGACGTAGGCGACGTCGACGATGCGCCCGCGCTCGCTCCGCAGCCCGTCGCTGCTCTCGCTCGGGTCGAGGATTTTGATCTTCTCGGGACGGATGGTGACGCGGGCCCCCTCGCGCTCGAGCAGGTTCGAGACACCGACGAAGCCGGCGACGAAGGCGTTCTCCGGGTGCTCGTAGAGCTCGGTCGGCGGGCTCACCTGCTCGACCCTCCCCTCGTTGAAGACGGCGATCCTGTCACTCATGGTCAGCGCCTCGTCCTGGTCGTGGGTGACGTAGACGAAGGTGATGCCAACCTCCCCCTGAATCGTCTTCAGCTCGGTCTGCATCTGCTCACGCAACTTCAGGTCGAGGGCGCCCAGCGGCTCGTCGAGCAGCAGCACCTTGGGTCTGTTTACGATCGCCCGCGCCAGCGCCACCCGCTGGCGCTGGCCGCCGGAGAGCTCGCTCGGCTTGCGCTCGCCGTAGCCGGAGAGGCGCACCATCTCCAGCGCCTCGTCGCGGCGGCTGGCCCTCTCGTCCTTTGCGACCCTCGCCACCCGCAGCCCGTAGGAGACGTTCTCGCCGACGGTCATGTGCGGGAACAGGGCGTAGTCCTGAAAGACGGTGTTGACAGCGCGGTCATACGGCGGCAGGCCGACGACATCGTTGCCGGCGAGTTCGACGGTTCCCGAGGTCGGCTCCTCGAAACCGGCGATCATCCGCAGCGTGGTCGTCTTGCCCGAGCCGGAGGGGCCGAGCATGGTGAAGAACTCCCCCTCGGCTATCTCGAGGTCAATCTGGTCAACCGCCACCACCTCGCCGTAGCGTTTGGTCAGGCCGCTGAGGCGGATGTCGGGTACCGACGAGGGCGCGTCCGGGCCCCCCGGGGGCTCAGCCGCCCGGGGCTCCTCGTTTGCCGTGGTTGGTGCCGTCGTCTCCTCCTCCACTTCCGGAGGTGCAGCCACCTGACTGCTCCCCGGCACAACGCTATAGGAGCCGGAAGCTGTGCGCGAGCGGTGGGCGAGTCCGCTTCGCGATCCTCGCGCCCGAACGAGAGAAGGCCCGGACGCCTTGCGGCGATCCGGGCCTTCCGCAGAATGCTTTCGTCCTAGTAACCGACCGGGTGACGGGCGATGTAGCCGCTGGAGGGGCGCATCTGCTTGCTCCAGCCGGGGCCGTTGCCAGGGGTCATCGAGGTGTCCCAGCGCAGGCCGGCGATCACCGCGTATGCGTGGCCGGAGTTGGCGAAGACGCTGATCCAGCGCCCGCCGCCGCGCTTGCCCCAGCTCTCGAGCGGGCCCGAGGGCAACGGGCTGGAGAGGAAGCCGCCGCCGTGGAGGGCGTAGCTGACCGAGCCGGAGCAGTCGTAGCCGTTGTCCTCCCAGCGGGCATGACCGCCGCCCCAGATGTAGGGCTTGTTGCGAATCTTGTTGGCGGCGGCGATCACGGCCTTGATCCGGGCCGGGGCGTTGGCGGGAGCGATCGCCTTGCCGCTCACCAGCCGCGCCTTGCCGACCGGCGCACACGCCGTGTCGCCGCTCGGGTTGACCCCGCCTGAGCTGCCGCAGGCAGCCGAAGCGCCGGCCGGGGCGAGCGCCAGCACGGCCAGCGCCGCGGTGGTTGCCGCCAACCCCGCCTTGATCTTTCTGATGCTCGAAGACAACCCGATCTCCTTTGTCGGCCTGCGGGGTTAGCTGTCGGGCTGGCGCTAAAGGAGCCTGCGCTCCCACCGTGGTGGGTTCGCCCCATGCTTCGTTGGTTCCCCCGCTCCCGGGCTCTTGGTGGCCCGGGACTCGGCATTACCGGTTATTCAGTTCGCGGCACTGTAGACGATTCCCTGGTCGTTCGCTAACAAAGGGCACACATATAGTGCGGGATCGCACAAAGCCATGCCTGGGAGGTCGAATCCACCGCACCGCCCGGTCCCGGCAGGCCAGGCGCGAGTCAGCCGGCCGAGATCGAGGAAACGGCCTCGGCGATCGGGGTCTCCCCGGCGATTGCGTCGAAGCTGGCGCCGATCGTGCCAGGGGCTCGCAGCACCTCTGCCAGGACGGCGGCGACGTCGTCGCGGCTGATCGAGCCCGGCTCCAGTCGCTCTCCCAGGCTGACCCGGCCGCTGCCCTCGTCGTCGGTCAGCATCCCCGGCCGGACGATCGTGAACCCGAGGCCGCTCTCCCGCAGGGCGCGGTCGGCCTCGGCCTTTGCCCGGAGGTATTCGCCGAACACGTCGCCGCCCTCCGCCGGGGGATCCGCCGCGCCCATCGCGCTGACCATCACATAGCGCTCAATCCCACGCTCCCTCGCCGCCTCGATCAGTCTCAGCGCGCCGCCCAGGTCCATCGTGCGCTTTCGCCCCCCGCCGCTGCCGGGGCCGGCGCCCGCGGCGAAGACGACCGCACCCGCCTCGCCGATCGCCTCGGCGACGTCGCACCCGCCCTCGAGGTCGCAGACGACAGGCTCGGCGCCCGCGGCGCGGACCTCCTCCTCGTGTGCGGGGTTCCTGATCAGGCCGATCACCTCGTCGTCCCCCGCGCCCAGAAGGCGTGTCAGGCGCAGGGCGATCTGGCCGTGGCCGCCTGCAATCGCTACCCGCATGCGCCGCTCAGGCCGCAGCTGCGGGCTTCGCCGGGTGCTTCTCGGCCCACTCGATGATCGCCTTCGAATCGGCGATCGCCTCGCCTTCGTCGGTGACCAGCACCGGCACCGCTGGCTGGCCGGTCAGCTCCTTCACCTCCTTGCGCCCCTCGGTCATCCACTTCAGGGGACCCACCCCGAGCCCGTGGACCTTGGTCACCTCGGGCTCGTAGCCGGCCTCGAGCAGGGCCTTGTGGGCGTTGGCGCAGGGGTGGCCGCCGGGGCGGATCGTCTGGAAAGTCCCCCAGCAGACGTAGAGCTTCACTTCGGCTCCCTTCGATCGGGGTTGGCACCGCGAGCCTACATCTGTGATTGGGTGCGCGCCGATGATCGAGATCCAATCCTTGAGCAAGCGCTACGGCGTCACGGTGGCCGTGGACGACCTCAGCTTCTCGGTGGCGCCCGGATCGGTGCTCGGCTTCCTCGGCCCCAACGGCGCCGGGAAGACGACCACCCTGCGGATGCTGCTCGGCCTGGCCCGACCGAACTCCGGCAGCGCCACCATTGACGGCCGCGAGTACACCCGGCTCGAGAATCCGACGGCAACGGTCGGAGCGGTGCTCGACACCTCGGGGTTCCACCCGGGTCGCAAGGGTCGCAACCATCTGCGGGTCCTGGCCCGAGCCGCCGCCATCCCAGTCGGACGCGTTGACGAGATGCTGGCCCTGGTCGAGCTCGAGTCGGCCGGCGGCAGGCGCGTCAAGGGCTACTCCACCGGGATGAAGCAGAGACTCAACCTCGCCGGCGCCCTGCTCGGCGATCCCCAGGTGCTGGTGCTCGACGAGCCTGCCAACGGGCTCGACCCGCAGGGGATTCGGTGGTTGCGCGACTTCCTGCGCTCGCTGGCGGCGGAGGGGCGGACGGTTCTGGTCTCCAGCCACGTGCTCGCCGAGGTCGCGCAGACCGTCGACGAGGTCGTAGTGATTCACAAGGGGCGGCTGCGGGCGCACTCGACGCTCGAGGAGCTGACGTCGCGAGGCGATGGTGGCGGGGCGGTGCGGGTTCGAAGCCCCCAGGCCGAGCGACTCGCAGAGGCGCTGCGGGGCGCCGGGGGCGCTGTCGAGGCTTCCGGTACGGACCTGCTGGTGGTGCGGCGGGTGAGTCCCGAGGAGGTAGGCGAGCTGGCCGCCCGGGAGGGGATCGTCCTACATCAGCTCACCAGCGCCGAGCAGCCGTCCCTGGAGGACGTATTCCTGGAGATGACGAGCGATGCCGGGCCAGGCGGCATCGAGGGTGCCGAATGATCGACTTGATCGCGGCCGAGTTCCTGAAGTTGCGAACCGCGCGTTCCTTCTGGTCACTGGCCCTGCTGGCCGTGGCGCTCACGGCGCTCTTCACGGTTGCGGATCTCGCGACCGAGACCGTTGGCACGGAGGAAGACGCGCGGTCGTTGCTCTCGACCTTCGGCATCGGCGCACTGCTGACACTCCTGCTGGGAATCGTCAGCTCGGCGGGGGAGTACCGGCACGGGACGATCACCTCGACCTTCCTGGCGTCGCCGGACCGTCGCCGGGTCTTGCTCGCGAAGTTGCTGGCCGGTGCTCTCGCCGGAGTCATCGTGGCCGGCGTCAGCGCGCTGCTGATGCTGGCGATCGCCTTGCCGTGGCTCTCGGCCGACGGCGAATCACTGGGATCGCTGGGCGTCAGCGGAGCCGAGCTGGCGGGTATCGCCGCGCGTACCACCGCCTACATCGCGATCTCGGCGATGCTGGGGGTCGGGCTCGGGGCGCTGCTCACCAACCAGCTGGCCGCAATCGTCGTCGTCCCCGTGATGCTGATCGTCGTCGATCCGCTCCTCTCCCTCCTGATTGACGGCTATGACACCTACAGCCTCGGCGGCCTTTGGTCCGCGCTCGGGGGCGAGAGCAGCGGAGACGTCGGCTTCAAGCTGCTCGATCCCCTGCCGGCGGCGCTCACCTACTTCGGTTACGCAGCGATGGTCGCGGCGCTCGCCGCGGCAATCTCCCAGCGCCGCGACATCTCCTGAGCGGGGACCGGCCCCCGCCCGGTGGTAGGTTCAAAGACGTGGATCCAAGCAGTCGAACAGCGCTTCTGACCGGAGCAACCGGGGGCCTCGGCCGCGCCATCGCCACGGCTCTCGCGGCCCGGGGGGCAAGGTTGGTTCTCAGCAGCCGCAAGGTCGAGGCGCTGGCTGAGATGGTGGAGGCGCTGCCTGGTGGGGAGCACCGGGCGATCCCGGCCGACCTGGCCGAGCCGGGGGCCGCGATCACCCTCGCCGCCGAGGCCGGCGACATCGACATTCTCGTCGCCAACGCCGGACTGCCGGCGACGGGACGGATGGAGGACCTCGCCGCAAACGAGATCGAGCGGGCGCTCCGCGTCAACCTCGAGGCGCCGATGCTGCTCGCCCATGCCCTGGTGCCGCGGATGCTCGGGCGCGGCGTCGGCCACCTTGTCTTCGTCGCCTCGCTCTCCGGCAAGGCGCCGAGCCCCCGCTCGGCCGTATACAACGCGACCAAGTTCGGGCTGAGGGGCTTCTCCTTCGGCCTCCGCACCGACTTGCACGGCAGCGGAGTCGGTTCCTCGATCGTTGCCCCGGGCTTCATCCGCGACGCCGGAATGTTCGCCGACGCCGGCGCAAGGGCGCCGGCGGGACTCGGAACCTCGACCCCGGCCGCTGTCGGCGCTGCGGTGGTGCGTGCGATCGAGCGCGACAGCGTCGAGGTGACGGTTGCCCCGCCCCAGCAGCGGGCACTCGCCCACCTGGCCCTGACCGCGCCGAGGTTGGCGACGCGAGGTGCCTCCGGCGGCTCCGCCCAGAAGGCCGCTGCCAGCGTTGCCTCGGGCCAGACCGGGAAGAGATGAGGCCAGCCGAGCGATGAGAGGACTGCGGTGAGCAGCGACTCCTTCGGCGCCCGCTCGAGCCTCGAGGTCGGCGGCCGCAGCTACGAGATCCACCGCCTCGATGTGCTGCAGGAGCGCTTCGACGTCGCCAGGCTGCCCTACTCGATCAAGGTGCTGCTGGAGAACGTTCTGCGGCTCGAGGACGGCGAGGCGGTGACTGCGGCCGACGTCGAGGCGATCGCCAGCTGGGACGCCAAGGCCGAGCCCAGCGCCGAGATCCCCTACCAGCCTGCGCGGGTCCTGATGCAGGACTTCACCGGCGTCCCGGCCGTCGTCGACCTGGCCGCGATGCGCGACGCTATGGACGAGATCGGGGGCGACCCGGCGGCGATCAACCCGCTGGTGGACGTCGACCTCGTCATCGACCACTCGGTCCAGGTGGACGCTTTCGGCAATGCCCGCGCCTTCGCCACCAACGCCGAGCGCGAGTTCGAGCGCAACCGAGAGCGCTACTCCTTCCTCAAGTGGGGCCAGCACGCCTTCGACAACTTCCGCGTGGTCCCGCCCGCGACCGGGATCTGCCATCAGGTCAACCTGGAGTACATCTCGCAGGTCGTCTACAGCCGTGAGTCCGGTGGCGCCCTCGCCGCCTACCCCGACACCCTGGTCGGGACCGACTCGCACACGACGATGGTCAACGGCCTCGGGGTGCTGGGCTGGGGCGTCGGCGGGATCGAGGCCGAGGCGGCGATGCTGGGCCAGCCGGTTTCGATGCTTCTGCCCCAGGTCATCGGCTTCAGGCTGTCTGGGGAGCTTCCCGAGGGCGCCACCGCGACCGACCTCGTCCTCACCGTGACCGAGATGCTGCGCGAAAAGGGCGTCGTCTCCAAGTTCGTCGAGTTCTTCGGGCCGGGGCTGGCGACCCTCGGCCTCGCCGACCGGGCGACGATCGGCAACATGTCGCCGGAGTTCGGCTCGACCTGCGCGATCTTCCCGGTGGACGCCGAGACCCTGCGCTACCTCGAGTTCACCGGGCGCCCGACGGAGACGATCGAGCTGGTCGATGCTTACGCTCGCGAGCAGGGAATGTTCCACGACTCCGACTCCGAGGACCCGACCTTCTCCGACATCCTCGAGCTCGACCTGGGGGACGTCGAGCCCAGTATCGCCGGCCCCAAGCGCCCCCAGGACAGGGTTCCGCTGGCCAGCGCCAGGGAGGCATTCCTGGAGGCGATGCGGGAGTTCGACCCCGATGCGGCGGAACGGATGGCCGGCAACGGGATCGACGAGGCCAACCGGGAGTCCTTCCCGGCCTCGGACCCCCCGGCCGAGGGCCACGACGACGAGCGTGGCAGGCCGCGGCCGGCGGTCACCGGCGCCGGCCCCACCGCCACCGCCGAGCCGGGGAGCGGCGACGCGATCGCGGTCACGCTGGCCGACGGCACCGGCTTCGAGCTCGATCACGGCCGTGTCGTCATCGCCGCGATCACCAGTTGCACCAACACCTCGAACCCCAGCGTGATGATCGGCGCCGGCCTGCTGGCTCGAAACGCGATCGAGCGCGGTCTCGAGCGAAAGCCCTGGGTGAAGACGTCGCTGGCGCCGGGCTCGACCGTGGTCACCGACTACCTCGAGAAGGCCGACCTGACGAAGTACCTGGACGCGCTCCAGTTCAACCTCGTCGGCTACGGCTGTACCACCTGCATCGGCAACTCGGGCCCGCTGGCGCCGGAGATCTCTGCCGCAATAGACGAGAAGGACCTGGCGGTCTGCGCGGTGCTCTCCGGCAACCGCAACTTCGAGGGGCGGATCAACCAGGACGTCAAGGCAAACTACCTTGCCTCGCCGCCGCTGGTCGTCGCCTACGCGCTCGCCGGCCGCATGGACATAGACCTCGTGGGCGACCCGCTCGGCACCGGCTCCGACGGCGAACCCGTCTATTTGCGCGACATCTGGCCCGACGCCGCCGAGATCCGCGAGGTGGTCGGGCGCTCGATCCGCTCCGAGATGTACACCAGGAACTACGGAGAGGTGTTCGCGGGCGACGAGAGCTGGAACGCGGTCGAGGTCCCCGAGGGGGACCGCTACGACTGGCCCGACTCGACCTATGTCCGCCGCCCCTCCTTCTTCGAGGGAATGCCGGCCGAGCCCGAGCCGGTCGAGCCGGTCGCCGGCGCCCGGGTCCTCGCGGTCCTCGGCGACTCGATCACCACCGACCACATCTCTCCGGCCGGTGCGATCAAGAAGGACAGCCCCGCCGGTCGCTGGCTGATCGAGCAGGGGGTCGAGCCCCGTGACTTCAACTCCTACGGCTCGCGCCGCGGCAACCACGAGGTGATGATCCGAGGCACCTTCGCCAACATCCGCCTCCGCAACCAACTGGTCGAGAAGGCCGGCGGCTTCACCCGGCACTGGCCCGACGGCAATGAGACGACGATCTACGAGGCGGCGATGGACTACGCAGCCGAGGGCGTGCCGCTGGTCGTCCTCGCCGGCAGGGAGTACGGCTCGGGCTCCTCGCGCGACTGGGCGGCGAAGGGGACCAAGCTGCTCGGCGTCCGCGCCGTGATCGCCGAGAGTTTCGAGCGCATCCACCGCTCCAACCTGATCGGGATGGGGGTGGTGCCGCTGCAGTTCCCCGACGGCGAGTCGGTGGCCTATCTCGGTCTCACCGGCGAGGAGAGGTTCGACGTCGGCGACCTCCGCCAGGGCGAAGCGAAGACGGTCGAGGTGACGGCGGCTCGGGACGGCGCCGACCCGGTCAGCTTCGTGGCTACGGTCCGCCTCGACACCCCGAACGAGATCCGCTACCTGCGCAACGGCGGGATCCTGCAGACCGTGCTGCGGGGGCTGCGGGACGCCTGACGGCAGCGCGATCGCCCCCGGTATTTGCCGGGTCGCGGCGGCGAGAGGAGGGAGACCGGGGGTCGGGCGGACCCAGCGGGAAAGAAGGGGCGTGACGGGGCCGCGGGAGGCAGGGGGTCCGCACGGCCCTCGCCACGCCAGCGCGTCGGTAGCCAGGGAGGGATGCCGACGCGTTCACCCCGGGGAGCAAATCCCCCGGAGCGAGCTTTATGAAGAACTTGTGATTCTCCCTACACGAGGCATCTGAGTCGATCCCTCTATCGAGGGGATTCTACACGCGCCGGCACCGTCGCCGTCAACCCCGGTTCCGCAGATATTTCATCGGGGCCCGCGACCCCCCAGCGCTTGCGCTCGATCAGCTCGATCGCGACCACGCTCCCGACCGGCCCCACCGGGGTCAGCGTCGCCGCCAGCAGCGTGTAGGGGGCCTCGCGGCGCAGCACGCACGCCCAGATCACCAGGCAGAGAGCGACGAAGCCGAGCCCGTGGGCGAGGCCGAAGATCGATGTTTCGTCCTCGAATCCCGGCGCCAGCCAGAAGAACAGCAGCGCCGCGAACACCACCAACTCGATCCAGGAGAGCACCTTCACCCAGGCGAACAAACGTCCAGGCACCGGCTTTCGCAGCGCTTTCGAGCTCCATGCCATGCCGATCCAAGATACCCGCCAACGTGTCCAAGCGAGCCGCCGCGATCCTGTACTCCGGGCCATAGGCGACGCCGGCGGCGGCGACGATGATGCTCTGCATGAACGCGACGCTCCTACAGCTCAATGGCATCCGCTCCGCCGACAGCCGCAAGCTGGTCGGCCTCGAGAGGCACTACCGCTGCGGCTCCTGCGGCGGCATGCACCTCTCCTGGTCGAGGCTCCGCAGCTGCCCGGACTGCGGCCAGACCCTCACCGCCGCCCGGATCCGGCGTGCGGCGGTGATCTGAGCCCTCGCTCTTCTCAGCAGGGCGGAGTTCGCCGGGGCGCCGAAGCCGCCCGGGAAAACTACGCCCGCTGAGCCTCCGCCTCGACCGAGAGCGCCGTCAGAACGATCCGCTCCTGCTCGCGGGCGTGGGCGATCGAGTAGCCCTCGCCGGGGCTGGCGCGGCCGGGGCGGCCGATGTAGCCGAGCTTGATGCCCTCCGGCAGCAGGTGGGGGATGCGTCGCGACATCACCTTCCAGGCGCCCATGTTGCGCGGCTCCTCCTGCACCCAGACGACCTCCTTCAGGTTCGGGTAGGAGGCGATCAGGGCCCGGAGCTGATCGGCGGCGAAGGGGTAGAGGTACTCGACCCGAGCGACGGCGACCTTCTCGGCCGATCCGCGGCGCTCGCTGGCGTCGATGTCGTAGTAGATCTTGCCGGTGCAGAGGACCAGGCGCTCGATGCCGGCGCGCCGCTCGGCGGCAGTCGGGTCGTCGAGGATGTAGTGGAACTCGCCGTCGGTCAGCTCCTTCAGTGAGGAGGCCGCCCGGGGCAGCCGCAGCAGGCCCTTGGGGGTGAAGACGATCAGCGGTCGCGCCTTTCGCACCAGTGCCTGGCGCCGCAGCAGGTGGAAGTACTGGGCCGGCGTCGTCGGGTTGGCGATACGGATGTTGCCCTCGGCGCCGAGCGCGAGAAAGCGCTCGATCCGCGCGCTCGAGTGCTCCGGCCCAGAGCCCTCGTAGCCGTGAGGGAGCAGCAGGGTGAGGCGGCTGGTCTGGCCCCACTTGGCCTCGCCGGAGACGAT
Organism: uncultured Actinomycetes bacterium; assembly: GCA_963840235.1. Classification (GTDB taxonomy): domain Bacteria; phylum Actinomycetota; class Thermoleophilia; order Solirubrobacterales; family 70-9; genus JBBRHQ01. The sequence goes on along the minus strand of CAWIYC010000005.1, from coordinate 409,646 downwards.
GAAGCTGTCGATTATCACCTGAGCCGCGTTGGCGAAATCGCCGAACTGGGCCTCCCAGAGAACCAGCGAGCTGGAGTTGGCGGCCGAGTAGCCGTACTCGAAGCCGAGGCAGGCGGTCTCCGACAGCGGGCTGTTGTAGAGCTCGAAGGGCGCGGTTGCGTCCTCGAGGTTCTGCATCGGGCAGTACTCGAGCCCGGTCTTCTCGTCGTGGAGGACGAGGTGGCGGTGGGAGAAGGTGCCGCGTTCGGTGTCCTGGCCGGTAAGGCGGATGTGGACCCCTTCGGTCAGGAGCGAGGCGAAGGCGAGGCTCTCGCCGAGCCCGAACTCGATCCCGCCCTCGTCGATCGCCCGCAGCCGCTTCGCCAGCGGCTTGCGCAGCTTGCGGTGGATGGTGAAGCTCTCCGGCACCTCGATCAGGCGCTCGTTCAAGGACCGCAACTTCTCCTCGGCGACGGCGGTCGCCACCGGCGGGCTGGCGGTGCGGTCGAGCTCTCCGGTGCCGGTGGTGGTCACCGTCGGGTCCTCGTATTCGCCAAGCTCCATCTTCTCTCGCAACCCCTTCAGGGTCGAGCTCAGCGCCTCGCGGCGCTCCCCCTGCTCTCGCTCGACCTCCTCGGCGCTGACGACCCCCTCCGCGATCAGCTTCTCCGCGTAGATCTCCGAGACCGGCGGGTGGGCCTTGATCTTCGCCGCCATCTGCGGCTGCGTGTAGGCGGGCTCGTCGGTCTCGTTGTGCCCGTAGCGGCGATAGCCGATGACGTCGATGACGATGTCGCGGCCCCAGCGCTCACGGTAGGCCATCGCCAGGCGCACCGCCGACGAGCAGGCCTCGACGTCGTCGGCGTTGACGTGGACGATGGGGACGTTGAAGCCCTTCGCCATGTCGGCCGCATACGGAGTCGAGCGGGAGTCCTCGGGGTCGGTGGTGAAGCCCACCTGGTTGTTCTGGATGACGTGGATCGTGCCCCCGGTGGTGTAGCCCCTCAGCGCCTGCAGGTTGAAGGTCTCCGCGACGACCCCCTGTCCGGGGAAGGCGGCGTCGCCGTGCAGCAGGACCGGGACGGCGCGCTTGGGGTCGTGGCTGAGGGTCGCGCCCTCGATCACGCCCTGCTCGTAGCGGGTGGCCCCGAGGACGACCGGATCGACGAACTCGAGGTGGCTCGGGTTGGGGTAGAGGCGGACGTCGATCTTCTCGCCCGCGTAGGTCTCGTAGACGCCGTCGTGGCCGTAGTGGTACTTGACGTCGCCGGTGCCGCCGTGGGGGATCGCCGCCACCGCCTTCACCGACTCGATCGCCTTCGAGCCCTCGAACTCGGCGAAGATCCCCTCCACCGGTCGCCCGAGGTTGTGGGCGAGGACGCTGAGCCGGCCGCGGTGGGCCATCCCGAAGACGACCTCGCGGGCGCCGCCGCGCAGCGCCAGGGTGACGACCTCGTCGAGCATCGGCACGACAACGTCGATCCCCTCGATCGAGAACATCTTCTGGCCGAGGTAGGCCTTCTCGATGAAGCGCTCGAACTCGAACACGTCGACCAAGCGCTTCAGCAGTCGCTGCTTCTCCTCCGTCGAGAGCGGCTGGCGGTTGGCGCCGGTCTCGATCATCTCCCTCAGCCACATCCGCTGCTGGTGCGAGGAGAGGTGCTCGAACTGGTAGCCGACCGTGCCGCAGTAGGCGTTGCGCATCCGCGGCAGCGCCTCCAGCAGGGTCTCACCGGGAACCCCGATCCGCAGGATCGAGGCCGGGATCTGCGACATCAGCTCCGGCGTCAGGTTGAGGTTCTCGGGCTGGATCGCGGGGTCGCCGCGGGGCTCGCGGCCGAGCGGGTCGAGGTGGGCTGCGAGGTGGCCGTGGGTGCGGTAGGCCTTGAGCAGCGAGGTCGCCGCCTGCACCGCCCCCAGCAGCTCCTCGGTGGGTTGGGCCACGGTCGCCGAGGGGGCCGGTGCTGCCGCCAGCGGGGCGGCCGAGGCGGAGGCGGGGTGGGCCTTGGTGATGACGGCCTCCTCGACCCCGATCGAGCGGGCCACCTCCTCGTAGAAGCCGTCCTCGCCCTGGAGCAACTGCTCGATCCGGCGCAGGAAGGAGCCGGACTCGGCTCCCTGGATCACCCGGTGGTCGTAGGTCGAGGTCATCGTCATCACCTTCGAGACCCCGAGCGACTTGATCCGGTCGGAGGAGGCGTTGGCCCACTCCGACGGATAGGCGATCGAGCCTGTCGCGATGATCGCGCTCTGGCCCGACATCAGCCTCGGGACCGAGGCGATCGTGCCGATCCCGCCGGGATTGGTGAGGGAGATGTTGGTGCCCTTGAAGTCGTCGGCGGTGAGCTTGTTCTCGCGCGTCTTCGTGATCAGGTCCTCGTAGTGGCTGTGGAAGCCGCTGAAGTCGAGCCCGTCGGCGCCCTTGATCGCCGGCACCATCAGGCTGCGTGAGCCGTCCTTGCGCTCGACGTCCACGGCGATGCCGAGGTTGACGGGGCCGCCCTCGACCGCGAACGGCTTGCCCTCGCGCTGCTCGAAGGTGCGGACCATCACCGGCCACTCCCGCGCCGCCTGCACGATCGCCCAGGCAACGAGGTGGGTGAAGGAGACCTTCATCCCGCGCTCCTTGAGGACACCGTTGAGCGCCTTGCGCTTGGCGTCGAGGGTGTCCACGGAGATCGTCCGGAAGGAGGTCGCGGTCGGGACCTCGCGGCTCTCGTCCATCGCCTGCGCCAGCATCGCCGCCGGCCCCCGCAGCGGCTTCGCCTCGCCCGGTGCCTGCGGAGCGGCCGTAGCCCCCTTTCCGTCGGCGGCGGCAAGCACGTCTTCCTTGGTCACCTTGCCGCCGGCCCCGGATCCGCTGACCCTGCCCAGGTCGACTCCGCTGGCGGCGGCGACCCGCCGCGCGACCGGCGTCGCCTTGACCCCGTCCGCGGCCGGCGCTCCCAAAGTCGCCCCGGGCGTCAGCTGCGAGGCCGGCGCGGCGGCCCTTGCCCTCTGCTCGGCCCCCGCCGCCGGCGCCGCCCCGGTCTCCATCTCGGCCAGCAGGGCGCCGACCTCGACCACGTCGTCGGGCTGAACCGCGAGCCTGGTGATAGTCCCCGCGGCCGGCGCCGGAACCTCGGCGTCCACCTTGTCGGTCGAGACCTCGACCACGGTGTCGCCCTCGGCGACGGTGTCGCCCTCGGCGACGTGCCACTCGAGAACGGTCCCCTCGGTCACCGACTCGCCCATCTCGGGCATCGTGATGTCGAGGGTCTCGCCGCTGCCGGTCTCCGCCGGGGCCTCCTCGGCGGCGACGGGCGCCCCGGCGCCGTTCCCCTCGGCCAGGGCTCCTGCCTCCTCGGCTCCCGCCTCTCCGGGCTCCATCTCGGCCAGCGCCGACCCGACCTCGACCACGTCGTCCACTGCGACCAGCAGCTTGGTGATAGTCCCCGCGGCCGGCGCCGGAACCTCGGCGTCCACCTTGTCGGTCGAGACCTCGACCACGGTGTCCCCCTCGGCGACGGTGTCGCCCTCGGCGACGTGCCACTCGAGAACGGTCCCCTCGGTTACCGACTCGCCCATCGCCGGCATCTGGATCTCGACAGTGGCTGTCCGGGCCATCCCCGAGTCAGTCTATGCGACCGCCGAGGCCGGCGAGCCTGCCTGGGAGAGCGTTTTCAGGCGGGCAGGCGGGCGATCATGTAGGCCTCGTTCGCGACCGTGTCGAAGACGTCGCGGACGAGGAACTCGCGGGCGCGTCCGGCGTGGCCGCAGAAGCCGCAGCTGAGCTCGCCGGCAGCCCGCACCGGGGCCCCCAGGGTCAGTGGCGCCGAGCACCCCGGGCAGACGACGGCGCCATGGGCGATCACCTCGATCCCGTGCCGGGCGACCCTCCAGTCGGGGGCGACGTCGGCCGCCCTCGCACTCCGCTCCCCCGGAAGCGGTCCCTGCTCGAACGGATCGAGGTGAAGTGCCACTGAGCAGAGTGTAGGGTGCGGACCGTCCCGGATTTCCCCAAAATCCGGCTACTCAGTCGCAGCGAAAACCGAGGAGGAGAGATGAATTACTTCGTGACCGGAGCGACCGGATTCATCGGCCGCCACCTGGTCGAACTCCTCCTCCAACGCGAGGGGACCATCTACGTCCTCGTGCGCGAGGGCTCCCGTGGCCGCCTCGAGGAGCTTCGCAACCGCTGGGGGGTGGACGACGACCGGGTCGTCGCCGTCGTCGGGGACCTCTCCGAGCCGCGGCTCGGGGTCTCCGAGGCCGAGGTCTCCGAGCTCAAGGGCAAGGTCGACCACTTCTTCCACCTGGCGGCGATCTACGACATGACCGCCGACGCCCAGAGCCAGCAGGTGGCAAACATCGAGGGGACCCGCCACGCGGTCGAGCTGGCCGAGGCGATCGAGGCGGGCTGCTTCCACATGATCAGCTCGATCGCCGCAGCCGGCCTCTACAAGGGGACCTGGCGCGAGGACATGTTCGACGAGGCGGAGAACCTCGACACCAACCCCTACTTCCGCACCAAGCACGAGTCCGAGCGGGTCGTGCGCGAGGAGTGCTCGCGGCCCTGGCGGGTTTACCGGCCGGGCATCGTCGTCGGCGAATCCGAGACCGGCGAGATGGACAAGATCGACGGCCCCTATTACTTCTTCAAGCTGATCCAGCGCCTGCGCAACACCCTGCCGCAGTGGATGCCGACGGTCGGGGTCGAGGGGAAGGAGATCAACCTGGTGCCGGTGGACTTCGTCGCCAGGGCGATCGACCATATCGCGCACGAGCCGGGGCTCGACGGCAAGGCTTTCTCGCTCACCGACCCCAGCCCCAAGAGCGCCGGCCAGGTGATCAACCTCTTCTCGCGCTCGGCCAACGCCCCGCAGATGTCGATGCGGCTCGACCCGAAGATGCTCGACGTGGTCCCGCCGGCCGTCCGCGGCGGGCTGATGATGCTGCCGCCGGTGAAGCGGATCCGCAACCAGGTCCTCAGCGACCTCGGGATCCCCGAGTCGGTCCTCACCTACGTCAACTATCCGACCCGCTTTGACTGCACCAACACGCTCGAGGCGCTCGAGGGAAGCGGCATCTCGGTGCCGCCGCTGGAGACATACGCCGACAAGCTCTGGGACTACTGGGAGCGGAACCTCGATCCGGACCTGTTCAAGGACCGCTCCCTTTCCGGGGCGGTCGGGGGCAAGGTGGTGCTGATCACCGGCGCCTCCTCGGGCATCGGCAAAGCGGCCGCGATCAGGTGCGCCCGTGCCGGGGCGACGGTGCTGCTGGTCGCCCGTACCCCGGAGAAGCTGGAGGAGACCAAGGCCCAGATCGAGCACGAGGGCGGGGTCGCCCACATCCACCGCGCCGACCTCGCCGACGTCGACGACGTCGAGCGAATGGCTCAGGAGGTTCTCGAGCAACACGGGCACGTGGACGTCCTCGTCAACAACGCCGGGCGCTCGATCAGGCGCTCGGTCAAGCTGGCCTATGACCGCTTCCACGACTACGAGCGGACGATGCAGCTCAACTACTTCGGCTCGCTGCGGCTGATCCTCAGCCTGCTGCCGAGCATGACCGCGCGCAAGACGGGCCACATCATCAACATCAGCTCGATCGGGGTGCAGACCAACACCCCCCGGTTCTCGGCCTACGTCGCCTCCAAGGCCGCGCTCGACGCCTTCAGCCGCTGCATCGCCTCGGAGGTCGTAGACGACGGCGTCCAGATCACCACCATCCACATGCCGCTGGTGCGGACCCCGATGATCGCTCCGACGAAGATGTACGACGCCTTCCCGACGATCACGCCCGACGAGGCGGCGGAGATGATCACCGACGCGATGATCAACAAGCCGAAGAAGGTGGCGACGCGGCTCGGCAATTTCGGCGAGCTGCTCTACGCGGTGGCGCCGAAGGCCTCGGACGCAGTGCTCAACACCGCCTACAAGCTCTTCCCCGACTCGAAGGCCGCCAAGGGCGAGAAGGGGACGAAGGAGATCGAGAAGGAGGCTTCGACCGAGCAGATCGCCTTCGCCCACCTGATGAAGGGCGTGCACTGGTAGGGCCGGAGCGGCGGCTCAAGCACTGGGGCTGGGGCTGGGAGGACCAGCAGCCCTCACGGGCGGAGCTGGAGGCGACCGCGGCCTCGGTCCGGGAGCGCCTCGGCTTCGGCGGCCCCCCGGTGGAGGAGCCGGTCCCGCTGGGCGAGGTCGAGCTGCGACCGCCGCGGCTGAAGGCTCCCGGGGCCCTCGACGGGTTGTTCAGCGACGAGCGCTACGAGCGCGTTTCGCACGCTCTCGGAAAGGCCTACCGCGACGTCGTCCGCGGCTTCCGCGGCGAGTTCCCGAACCCCCCCGACCTGGTCGCCTTCCCCCGCGACGAGTCGGAGATCGAGGTCGTGCTCGCCTGGTGCGAGGAGCAGGGGGCGGCGGTGGTGCCGTTCGGCGGCGGTACCAGCGTCGTCGGCGGGGTCGAGGCGCGCCTCGGCGAGGAAGCTGCCGTTGTTGCCCTCGACCTGCGCCGGCTCGACCGCGTGCTGGAGGTCGATCCGGTCTCGCTCGCGGCCCGGATCCAGGCCGGCGCGACAGGACCGGTGCTCGAGCAGCAGTTGCGGGAGCACGGCCTCACGCTGCGCCATTATCCGCAGTCGTTCGAGTACTCGACGCTGGGCGGCTGGATCGCGACCCGCGCCGGAGGGCATTTCGCCACGCTCGAGACTCACATAGACGACCTTGTCTCCTCGGTGCGGGCGGTGACGCCGCGGGGAAAGTGGGAAAGCAGGCGGCTGCCGGGCTCCGGCGCCGGCCCCTCCCCGGACCGGATGCTGCTCGGCTCCGAGGGAATCCTGGGGGTCGTCTCGGAGGCTTGGGTCCGGGTCCGCGAGCGTCCTCGCTTCAAGCTCTCGCGCGCGGTCGGGTTCGCCGGCTTCGGCGCCGGCGCGGCGGCGGTGCGGGAGATCTCCCAGTCCGGCCTGCACCCGTCGAACTGCCGCCTGCTCGACGAACTCGAGGCGGAGATGTTCGCCGGGGCCGGCGGCGAAGCGGTGCTCGTGCTCGGATTCGAGTCCGCCCGGCATGAGGTCGGGTGGTTGATGGAGCAGGCGCTGGAGATCGCCCGGGCGCACGGTGGCGAGGTCAGAGTGGGGGAGGGAGATCGCAGAGGTTCCGGGGGTGGGCCCGAAGGGGCGGGGATGGGTTCGGGCGAGGGGGATTCGGGCGGGGCGGTGGACTCATGGCGCTCGGCCTTCCTCCACATCCCCTACCTGCGCGACTCGATGGTCGCCTGCGGGGTGCTCACGGAGACCTTCGAGACGGCGATCACCTGGGACCGTTTCGAGGGCTTCCACGCCGAGGTGATGGGGGTGGCCCGAAGCGCCGTGGCGGAGGCCTCGGGGGCGCGGGCCGAGGGGCCCGGTTCGCCCCGCGTCAGCTGCCGTTTCACTCACGTGTATCCCGATGGCCCCGCCCCATATTTCACGGTCATCGCCCCGGCGGTGCGTGGCGGCGAGGTCGAGCAGTGGGACGAGGTCAAGGCGGCCGTCTCCGAGGCTCTCGTCGGTGCGGGCGGGACGATCACGCACCACCACGCGGTCGGCCGCGACCACCGCCCTTTTTACGAGCGGCAGCGGCCGGCAGCCTTCGCCGCCGCCCTGCGGGGAGCGAAGTCCGCAGTGGACCCGGCCGGGATCATGAACCCCGGCGTGCTTTTCGGGTAGGCGTCGGCGCTACCCTTTCGCGACCGCCTTGACCCCCGCCGGCCGGGCGCATGGCGCTGCCCGCCGGCCTTCCGCCATGGAAACGATCACCGAGGAACACCCGACCGTCGAGCCCGGCGGCAGCGAGCGCGAGCACTCGCCGGGGGCCGGAGCGGGCGGCCTGCCCAGGCCCCACCGCTCGCCCCCGATGGCGGCGCTTAAGACCGCTCGCCCGCACGAGTGGATCAAGAATGTCCTCGTCTTCGCCGGCCTCCTCTTCTCGGGGCAGTTCAACGACGCCCACGCGGTCCTCTTGGCGACCCTGACCTTCGTCGCCTTCTGCGCGGTCTCCAGCGCCGGTTACTTCGTCAACGACCTCAATGACGTCGAGCTCGACCGCAGACATCCGAAGAAGCGCTTCCGCCCGATCGCCGCCGGCGAGCTTTCGGAGTCAAGCGCAATGGTCCTCGCCGCCGTCCTCGCGGCCGGCGCCCTCGGCCTCGCCTTCGCCACCGTCAACTGGAAGGTGGGCCTGATGGTCGCCGGCTACGGCGTCGCCCAGCTCGCCTACAGCTACGGGCTGAAACAGGTCGTGATCATCGACGTCATGACCCTGGCCGGGCTCTTCATCCTGCGGGTGGTCGCCGGAGCCGAGGCGGTCGACGCCCACGCCTCCGAGTGGCTGATCCTCTGCACCGGGATGCTCGCTCTCTTTCTCGGCTTCACCAAGCGCCGCCAGGAGGCCGTCTCGGAATTGCACGAGGGCACCAGCTCCAGGCCCGTGCTCGAGCACTACTCCCTGCCCTTCCTCGACCAGATGGTCTCCCTGGTCACAACCGGCACCGTCATCAGCTACGCCATCTACACCGTCAACTCGCCCCTGATCGGGAGCGAGATGATGCTGACGATCCCGCCCGTCGTCTACGGCATCTTCCGCTACCTCTACCTGATCTACGACCGCGCCGACGACCGCTCGACCGCGGCCATCGTCGCCGAGGACAAGGGCATGATCGCCGCCGGCGCCACCTTCGCCCTCGTCGCCTTCCTCCTGCTCTACGTGTTCAACTGAGCGCAGTGGGGTCGGTTGAGTCTGCTCAGAGTCGCTGCCGGGCCGGCACGGAATGAGCCAGGATTCCCCTTCCCTGAAGGGTTTCGCCACCCCTGGGTGCTGAAACCCTTCAATCAACGGTCACCGGACTGGTTCGCCGCCCCACTCGCCGCCGCCCGAGCTCGCGACCCGAGCTCGCGGCGGTCAGTCCGGCAGGACCGAGAGGTCGGAGAGGAGCTCGGTCTTGCCGGCGCGGGTGAACTGAAGGTCGACCGTCTCGTGCTTGCGGTAGGTGCCGGCGACGCCGACCAGCATCGAGAGCCAGCGGATTCCGCCGAGCTTCTGCTCCTTCAGGATCGGCCGCGAGAAGACGACCTCGCGACCATGAATCTCGTAGTCGGCGCCGAGGTTCTGTTGGACCCCGTTGATGAAGACGACGAGGGGGGGCTCGGCTCCGCGCGGCAGCTTCACCCGGCGCCCGACGGCGACGCTTCCCTCTGGGACCTCGAACTGCCCGCTCATGACGTTGCCGGTTCGAGCGCCCTGCGGACCAGGTCGAATGGGGTCTCGTCGCCCTCGGCCGTCAGCTTCTCGCGCGCCATCGATCCCGAGAAGGCGATCAGGCTGCCGTCGCCGCGGAGGTCGACGCCCGCGGTCGGAGGGTGCAGCAGCCCCTTGCCGGAGATCTCCAGGCGCGCCTGGACCTGCGCCGAGGGTTCGAAATCACGCAGCATCGAAACCCTCTCCAGTGGCCCCTCGGCCCTCAGCTCCTCGACCCGGCGGTGGGCCTGCTCGAGCGCGGCATCGAGGTCATCAAAACGATGGCGGCTGACATCGGGGCCGTGCCGGACCGTCAGTTTCCAGGCGGACACGGGGGCACCTTAGCGCCCGCGCCCAGGTGCCCTGGGCCGCTCAGCCGGCGGGCCGGCGGGCCGGCGGGGCCTCGATCGTCTCAGACCCGCTGCGCTCGGAGATCGGCACGTAGTCGACGTCGCGGTCGCCGGTGTAGATCTGACGCGGCCGGGCGATCTTCTGCTCGCCGTCGTCATTCATCTCCAGCCACTGGGCTATCCAACCGGCAGTCCGGGGGATGGCGAAGATCACCGTGAACATCTCGGTCGGGATTCGCAGCGCCTCGTAGATGATCCCGGAGTAGAAGTCCACGTTCGGGTAGAGCTTGCGCGAGGTGAAGAACTCGTCCTCGAGGGCGCGCTTCTCGAGCTCAGAGGCGATCTCGACCAGGGGGTTGTAGGCGGTCGCCTCCATCACGCCGTCCATGTGCTTCTTGATGATCCTCGCCCGCGGGTCGTAGTTCTTATAGACACGGTGGCCGAAGCCCATCAGGCGCTCCTCGCGGTTCTTCACGCCTTCGAGGAAGTCGGGGATGTTCTCGACCGTCTCGATCCGGCGCAGCATCCGCAGCACCGCCTCGTTGGCGCCGCCGTGGAGGGGCCCGTAGAGGGCGGCGATCCCCGCCGCCACCGCCGAGTAGGGGTCGACGTCGGAGGAGCCGACCGCGCGCACGGCGTTGGTCGAGCAGTTCTGCTCATGGTCGGCGTGGAGGATGAAGAGGACGTCAAGCGCCCGGGCCAGCCGCTCGTCCGGCCGGTACTTGGTCTCGGTCATCCTGAACAGCATCGCGAGGAAGTTCTCGGGGTAGGCGAGGTCGTTGTCGGGGTAGACGTAGGGCAGGCCCATGTTGTGGCGGTAGGCGAAGGCCGCCAGCGTCGGCATCTTCGCGATCAGCCGGATCGTCGCCAGGTAGCGCTCCTCGGGGTCGTCGAGCTTCTTCGCGTCCGGGTAGAAGGTCGAGAGCGCGCCCACCGAGGCCAGCAGCATCCCCATCGGGTGGGCGTCGTAGCGGAAGCCCTCGAGGAACTTCTTGATGTCCTCGTGGACGAAGGTGTGGTGGGTGACGTCGTGGGTCCAGAGGTCGAGCTGGGACTGGGTCGGCAGCTCGCCGTAGACGAGCAGATAGGCGACCTCGAGGAAGGTGGATTGTTCGCAGAGCTGCTCGATCGGGTAGCCGCGGTGCTGGAGGATCCCGGCCTCGCCGTCGATGTAGGTGATCGCCGAGCGGCAGGAGGCGGTGTTGGTGAATGCCGGGTCGTAGCCCATCAACCCGAAGTCCTCCTCGGAGACCTTGATCTGCCTCAGGTCCATCGTCTTCACGGTGCCGTCGGTGATCGGCAGCTCGTAGTTCTTGCCGGTGCGATTGTCGGTGACAGTCAGCGAGTCCTTGCTGGATCCGCCGGCACCGTCCACCGAAACGTCCTTGGCCCGCTGTTCGGTTGCCATCGCCTCTCCTCTTCCTAAGTCTGCGAAGGCGCCAGTATCGCAGCTTGCCGGCGCCGGCCATAGAGGCTATTTGGGACGCTGTCTTCCTTGTCTGCGGCGAGATCAGAGCGAAAGCGGAACGCGCTCGAGCTGTTCGAGGGCCTCCCGGCGCGCTACGACGAGCTTGGTGCGGCGCTGTCCTTCTTCCAGGATCCTCGCTGGCGCAGGGCCATGGTCGCGACGGTCGAGGCGGGTCCCAACGAGCGGGTCCTCGACGTCGCCACCGGCACCGGACTGGTCGCGCGGGAACTGGTCCATCGCTACGGCTGCAGGGTCGTCGGCCTCGACCAGAGCGCTGAGATGCTGTCGCGGGCGCGCTCGAAGCTCGAGGCCGAACCGGCGCTCGCTCGGCGGATCGAGTTGGTCCGCGGCGAGGCCGAGTCGCTCCCGTTCGCCGCGGGGGAGTTCGACCATCTCACCTTCACCTACCTGCTGCGCTATGTCGACGATCCCGCGGCGACGATGCGGGAGCTGGCGCGGGTGGTCCGCGGCGGCGGCCGCGTCGCCTGCCTCGAGTTCCACCTCCCGGCTCGCCCGTTCCGGGCCCCGTGGCGCGCCTACACCAGGGTCGGGCTGCCGCTGCTCGGCCGCATCGCCTCGCAGGACTGGCAGCGTGTCGGGAGCTTCCTCGGGCCCAGCATCGAGGGCTTCTATGAGCGCTTCCCGCTGGAGCGCCAGCTCGGGATCTGGGAGGAGGCCGGCATCGGCGACGTGCGTTGGAGGCCGATGAGCCTCGGCGCCGGCGTCATCATCTGGGGGACCAGGCGTGGAAGCTGAGCGCCCCGCCTTCTACGCGCTTGCGCCGGGGGGCTGGCGCGACGTAATCACGATCCTGCACCCGCCCTACACCCTCTGGCACCTCAGCTACGTCGCCATCGGGGCAGCAGCAGCCCCGCAGCTCCACTGGAGCCGGCTTGGCTGGGCGCTGCTCGCCTTCTTCTGCGCCGTCGGCCTCGGAGCCCACGCGCTCGACGAGCTCGGCGGGCGGCCGCTCGGCACCGCGCTCTCGGATCGCGCGCTGAAGGCGATCGCGGCATTGGGTCTGTTCGCCGCGCTGGCGATCGGGGTCGCCGGCGCGATCGTGGTCTCGCCGACCCTGGTCCCGCTGGTCGCAGCCGGCTGCTTCCTCGTCCCGGCCTACAACCTCGAGCTGTTTGGCGGGCGCTTCCACACTGATTTCTGGTTCGCTGCCGCCTGGGGGGCATTCCCGGCGCTGACCGGCTGGTGGGTCAATGCCCTCGGGGTGGACTCGGCGGGCGAGGCTGTCGCCGCCGCCGCGACGGTTCTCGTCTGCTTCTGGCTCAGTGTCGCTCAGCGGCGGCTCTCGACCCCGGTGCGGGAGCTGCGGCGGCACACCGTTGCGATCGACGGCGTGCAACGCCTCGCTGACGGAAGCTCGCGCCCGCTCGACCGAGAGCGCCTGCAGGCTCCCCTCGATGGCGCGCTGCGCGCTCTCTCGGTCGCCGTGCCGCTGCTCGCCGTTGGCTTACTGGCGATCCGCTCCTGAGTCGGCGGCTACGCCGGCAGCGGCTCGAACTGCGTCATCATCCGCAGCTCGCCGAAGCGGTCCTCGATCTCCTCGCGGGTAAGGCGCACAATGCGCTCGGTTCCGAACTCCTCGACGTTGAACGAGGCGAGCACGGTGCCGTAACCCATGGCGCGTCGTAGGGCGGTGTCGTCGACCTCGCCCTCGCATCCCTGCAGGTAGCCGAGGAAGCCCCCGGCGAAGCTGTCCCCGGCGCCGGTCGGGTCGCGCACGTCCTCCAGCGGCAGGCCCGGCAGCGCGAAGAAGCCCTCCGGCGTGAACAGGGCCGCCCCGTACTCGCCCTGCTTCGCTACCACCGCCCGCGGGCCGAGAGACATCACCGAGCGCGCGGCGCGCGCAAGATTCGGCTCCCCGGTCAGCTCGCGAATCTCGGCATCGTTGACGATGACGCAGTCGACCTCGCCGATCGCCGCCAGCAGCGAGTCCTTCGCGGTCTCGATCCAGAGGTTCATCGAGTCAAGCGCGGCGAACCCGGCGCCGTCGCACTGATCCCGCACCTGGCGCTGGAGGTCGGGCTGGATGTTTGCCAGGAACAGCATCTCGGCGTTTCGCGAATCCCTCGAGAGCTTCGGGGCGAAATCGCCAAAGACGTTCAGCTGGGTGTCGTCGGTGTGGGCAGTGTTGAGGTCGAAGTCGTAGTGCCCCTGCCAGAAGAAGGTACGCCCGCCCGGCACCCTCTCGATGTCGTCGGTCCTGACCCCGCGGCTCTCGAGCACGGCGAACTGCTCGCTGCCGAAATCCTCGCCGACCGGCCCGACGACGCGAACCTCGGTGAAGAAGCTCGCGGCCAGGGAGAAATGGACGGCGGAGCCGCCGAGCATTCGCTCGCGCTCCCCGAACGGGGTCTTGACGGAATCGAAAGCGATCGATCCGACGACGGTCAGAGACACATGTCCTCCAGGCAGGGGTCGGGCGACACTCGCAGCGCCGCTAGGGGAAACTAGGCGGCCGTGAAGGCTATCCAGATGAGCGAGTTCGGAGGTCCGGAGGTGCTCCAGCACACCGAGCTTCCCGACCCCGAGGTGCCCGAAGGCCACACCCTGGTGTCGGTTTCGCGCTCCGGTGTCAACTTCGCCGACACCCACGTCACCCGCAACGATTACCTCGCCGACCAGCAGTTGCCGCTGATCCCAGGCGGCGAGGTAAGCGGCACAACGCCCGAGGGCCGGCGAGTTGCGGCGCTGTTGATGAACGGGGGCTACGCCGAGAAGGTCGTTGTTCCCGACGCTGCCCTGATCCCGGTTCCGGACTCCGTCGACGACGACCAGGCGGCGGCGCTGCTGCTTCAGGGACTGACCGCGCGCAGCATCCTTCGCATCTCGGCGGACCTCCAACCCGGCGAGAGCGTTGTCGTCCACGCCGCCGCGGGCGGCACCGGCAGCCTCGCGGTGCAGCTGGCCAAGCGGATGGGCGCGGGCAGGGTGATCGCACTCGCGTCGAGCCCGGAGAAGCGCGAGATGACCCTCGAGCTGGGCGCCGACGCAGCAGCTGACTCGCGGGCCGAGGATCTGCGTGGGGAGATTCTCGAGGCCAACAGCGGCGACCCGGTGGACGTCGTCCTCGAGATGTCCGGGGGCGACGCCTTCGAGCAGAGTCTGCGCTCGCTGGCGCCGTTCGGGCGGCTGGTCACCTTCGGGATCGCCTCCCGCGAGGAGAACCAGGTGAAGACGGGCCACCTGATGCGAAACAGCAGAGCCGTCGTCGGCTTCTGGCTGGTCCATCTCTTCTCCAGGCTCGATCTCCTGCGGGAGGGGCTGGAGGAGGTCTACGGAGCCGCAGCGGCGGGAGAGCTGAAGGCGGTCATCGGCGGCGTCTACCCGCTCTCGGAGGCGCAGCGGGCGCACCGGGAGCTGGCGGGGCGGAGGACGACCGGCAAGCTCCTCCTGGACCCGGCGTCGTGACCGAATTCCGCGATCTCGGGCTCTCCTCGGAGATCCAGCAGGTGCTCGACGAGCTCGGCTACACCGAGCCCACCCCGATTCAGGAGCAGGCGATCCCCGAGCTCCTCGCCGGGCACGACGTCATCGGCCAGGCCCAGACCGGGACCGGAAAAACCGCCGCCTTCGGCCTGCCCCTGCTCCAGTACCTCGATCCGGCCAACGAGGAGGTGCAGGGGATCGTGCTGACGCCGACGCGCGAGCTCTGCATCCAGGTGACACAGGCCATGCGCGCCTACGCCGAGCACCTCCCGGTGGAGATCGTCGCCGTCTTCGGCGGCGCACCGATTCGCTCCCAGCAGGCCCAGCTGCGTGCCGGCGCCCACGTCGTCGTCGCCACCGTCGGCCGCATGATGGACCTGATGTCGCGGCGCTCGCTGGTGCTCACCGCAGCCCGCTACGTCGTTCTCGACGAGGCCGACGAGATGCTCGACCTCGGCTTCATCGAGGACGTCGAGAAGATCCTGCGGATGTGCCCGAGCGGCCGCCAGACGGCGCTGTTCTCGGCGACGATGCCACCGCCGGTCCAGCGCCTCGCCGAGGGCTACATGTACGACCCGGTGACGATCAGCATCACCCCGAAGCAGCTCACCGTCGACGCGATCTCGCAGGCCTTCATCGAGGTCGGGGCCCGCGAGAAGGCGCCGAGGCTGATCGAGCTGCTCCGGGCCGAGGAACCCGAGCAGGCGATCATCTTCTGCCGCACCAAGATCGGCGCCTCGCGGCTGGAGAGGACCCTGAAGGAGAAGGGACTCGACGTCAAGGCGCTCCACGGCGACATGAGCCAGGGCTCGCGCGACGGGGTGATGATCGCCTTCAAGGACCACCGTGTGCGACTCCTGGTCGCCACCGACATCGCCGCCAGGGGTCTCGACATCGAGCATGTCACCCACGTCATCAACTATGACGTCCCCGACTCCTCGGAGGTCTATGTGCACCGGATCGGGCGCACCGGGCGGGTCGGCCGCACCGGACGGGCGATCACCCTGGTGACGCCGAGTCAGCGCAACGAGATCGACCGGATCGAGCGCGACGTCAAGACCTCGATCGGCGAGTGGGAGGCGCCCGAGGAACGCCTCGAGCATGCCCCCAGACCGCGCCGGCGCGAGCGCGGCGCCCCCCGCGAGCGGGAGGGCAAGCCGGCCCCGGCTGACGGCACCCAGAAGCTGTTCGTCAATCGCGGCGAGCGCAGCGGCATCACCGAGCAGGACCTGCGGTTCATCCTGCGCGAGGGAGCGGTGGTTCCCGACGAGGCGATCCGCGACGTCCGCGTGCTCCACCGCTTCTCCTTCGTCGAGCTCGACTCCGAGCACGCCGAGCGGGCGGTCGAGTTCCTCGACGGGACCAAGCTCAAGGGCCGTGAGATCCGGCTCGAGGTCGCCCGCAGCTAGCCGCTCTCGCCGAGGAGCTCGGCAACCCGGCGCAGCAGCTCGCTGAAGTCGATCGGCTTGCCGAGGAAGCCGCTGGCGCTCGCCTCGCCGGCCCGCGCCGCGCTCGCCGTCTCGCCGTGGGCGCTGACGATCAGCACCGGGATCTCGCTGCCGGCCGCCCGCACCTCGCGCAGGACATCGAGCCCGGACTTGCCCGGCATCATCGCGTCGAGCAGCATCAGGTCCGGTCCCTCTCCGGGGCCTCGCCGCCAGAGCTCGTCCGTGGCCTCGGCGCCGTCGGCCGCGGTGATCACCTCGTAGCCCTCCATCTCCAGTCTCGTCCGCATCAGCAGAAGGATCGTCTCGGAGTCGTCGGCGACCAGGATCCGCGCCATCAACGGCTCTCCAGCAGCTTCCGCCCCCCCTTGCGTCCGCTCCGATCGGCGAGCGCCGGGAGAACGATGCGGAAGGTCGAGCCGCGGCCGGGGGCGGAGTCGACGTCGAGCGAGCCGCCGTGCAGCTCGACCAGTGACTTCGAGATTGCCAGGCCGAGGCCACTGCCGCTCACCCGCTGGGTCAGTCCCGCCTCGCCGCGGACGAAGCGATCGAAGATGTGCTCGCGCTGCTGAGCCGAGATCCCGGGGCCGTTGTCGGAGACGGCGATCACCACCCCGTCGGCCCCGCGCATGGCCGTCACCTTGATCGAGGCGCCCTCGGGGCAGTACTCATTCGCGTTGGCGAGCAGGTTGACCAGCACCTGGCGGATCCGGTCCGGCTCGACCGAAACCCTCGGCAGTCCCGCCTCGACCTCGAGGGCGAGCTGCTGCCCGCGGGCCTCGGTCTGCGCCCGCATCGAGCGCGCCGCCTCGGAGACGAGCGGCTCGACCTCGGTCGGCACCGGGCTGATCGTCAGTCTGCCCGCGTCGCTGCGCGCCAGGTCGAGAAGGTCATTCAGCAACCGCACCAGGTGCCTGGTGTTGTCGAGGATGATCTCGACCGTCTCCGCCTGCTTCGGGCTGAGCCGCTCGCGCTCGAGCATCAGCAGCTCGGCGAAGCCCTGGACCGAGGTCAGCGGGCTCCGCAGCTCGTGCGACGCCGTCAGCACGAACTCGTCCTTCATCCGCTCCAGGCGGGCGCGCTGGGAGATGTCCCGGACCGAGAGCACGGTTCCCCCCTCCTGGGCGCCGAGCTTGGAGGCGGTGATCGCAAGGGTGGCCTCGCCCTCGCCGAGGTGGAGCTCCCTCGGCTCACCCCCGGCCAGCAGGCGCTCGATCGAGCGCCTGTCGGCCATGCTCGCCAGCAGCTCGCGGATCGGGGTGCCGACGTCGGCCCAGGGAACCAGTCGACGCGCGGCCGGGTTGGCGTCGGTGACGGTGCCGGACTCATCCAGGGTGATGACCCCGTCGGAGAGGCTCTCGAGGGTGACCGAGAGGCGTTCGCGGCTTTCCTCCAGGCGCCGGTAGGCCGACTGCAGCTCGTCCGCCATCTCGTTGAAGGCGACCCCCAGCGCCGCCGTCTCCGAGGGGCCGCCGACGCTGACCCGCGCCCTCAGGTCGCCGCTTGCGAGCTTGCCGGCCGCGTCCACCAGCCGTTGCAGGGGCCGCTGGATCGATGCGATCAGGCGGTCGAAGACGAATCCGGCGGTCAGCAGGCAGGCGACCAGGAGCGCGGCGAAGAGGATCGTCGTGCGGCGGGTGTCCTCGGTCACCTTGCGGTCGAGCGCGGCCCTGTAGGCGGCCTCGGCGCCGG
The DNA here is from genome assembly GCA_963840235.1 of uncultured Actinomycetes bacterium. Classification (GTDB taxonomy): domain Bacteria; phylum Actinomycetota; class Thermoleophilia; order Solirubrobacterales; family 70-9; genus JBBRHQ01. The sequence goes on along the minus strand of CAWIYC010000005.1, from coordinate 392,011 downwards.
CCGTCGCCGGATCGTTGATCTGGCGCTCGAACGAGCGCTCGGTCCGCTGCTCGAAGTTGTGACGCAATTCGAGCACGTTGCCGACTCCGATCACCGCCACCGCCGCCAGCAGGGCGAAGGTGATTGCGAAGCCGATCCTGAGCCTGTTGGCAAGCGTAGCGTTCAAGACAACGCCCTCAGCCCTACAGTAGCGGCGCTCCGTGACGCAGGAGACCGTTGCAATCGCGCTGTCCCTCGCCGCCAGCCTCGCCTGGGGTGTCTCCGATTTCCTCGGCGGGCAGGCCTCGCGCCGCACTCCGGTGCTGTGGGTGGTCGCCGTCAGCTACCCGACCGGCCTCGTCCTGATCGCGGCCGTGGCCCTGGCCTCGGGAGGCTCGCTGCCGCCGCAGGAGGCCGCGATCGCGGTCATCGGCGGCATCTGCGGGGCCGCCGCGATCACCCTCTTCTACACGGCGATGGCGATCGGTCCGGTCAGCATCATCTCGCCGCTGGTCTCGATGGGGGTGGTGGTCCCGGTCGCGGTCGGCCTGATCCGGGGAGAGTCGCCGAGCGGGGTCCAGATCGCCGGGTTGGCGGCGGCCCTGTGCGGTATCGCGATGGCGGTGCGCGAGGCGGAGGTCCCGCATGCCGTCTCGATTTCCCCCCGCGCCCTGATCCTGGCCACCCTCGCCGGCCTCGGCTTCGGGCTGTTCTTCGTCGCCATCGACCGCGCCGCCTCCGAGGACGCGCTATGGGCGGCGACCTGGACTCGCCTGGGGGGGTCGGTGGCGATCGGCCTGGCGCTGATCGTGCGCCCGCCGCGTCACGGCCTCGCCGCCATGGCTCTGCCGGGGCTGCTGGTGATCGGCTGCCTTGACGCTGCCGCCAACACCCTGATCTCGGTGGCCAGCAGTATCGGCCTGCTCTCGCTGGTAGCCGTCGGCGGCTCGCTGTTCCCGATCGTCACGGTCCTTCTCGCCAGGGTCGTGCTGGGCGAGCGCCTGGCCCGGGTCCAGCAGTTCGGCGTCGCCCTGGCCCTCCTCGGGGTCGTCCTGATCGCCTCCGGCTAGGGCATCAGCGCAGCGGCATCCTCAGCAACCGCTCCAGCACCTCGATCGTCTCGTCCGGCTCGCGATGGAGCAGCGGGACCATCCCCACCGCGGCGGCGCCGTCGCAGTTCTCGCGCAGGTCGTCGACGAAGAGGCAGCTCTGCGGCGGCCTTCTGACGCGCTCGGCCGCCAGCATGTAGATCTCGGGCTGGGGCTTGTGCATCCGCACCTCGGCCGAGATCACGACCGCGTCGAAGAGCTCGGCCAGCAGGCCGCGATCGTAGTGGCCCACGCTCCAGGAGTTCGAGACCAGCCCGGTGGGGACGCCGGCGGCGCGCGCCGCCCGGACGGCGGCGGTCATGGCCTCGACCGGGACCATTCCCGCGAACATGCTGTCGATCAGCTGCGAGCTGTCCTCGAGCCCGAGGCGGGCGCCGAAGCGACGCTCGAACTCCACCTCTGGAATCGCCCCGGTCTCCAGCGCACGCAGGTCTGCCAGCGCCTCAGGGTCCTCTCGGAAGAGGCGTTTGACCGCCCCCTCTTCGAGCCCGTTCTGAAGGCAGAAGGCCGAGAAGCTGTCCCAGACCGGCGTCGTCAGGACGCCGCCGAAATCGATCAGCAGGGCTCTATCGGTGTCTGCTGCGGCCATATGCTTGCGCGAGATGGGCGACGAGGCTATCGGGACAGAGGCGCCGGAAGGGATCGACCGGGCCGGCGTCGAGGGCTGGTTCGCCGCCAACGTCTCCGGGGCCGAGCCGCCGCTCTCCTTCGAGCGGGTCTCGGGCGGGCGGTCGAACCTCACCTACGGTGTCACCGACGCAGCCGGGCACCGCTGGGCGCTTCGCCGCCCGCCGCTGGGAAAGCGACTCGGCTCAGCCCACGACATGGGGCGCGAGCACCGGGTGATCTCAGCGCTCCAACGGACGCCGGTCCCGGTGCCGCCGGTGGTCGGGCTCTGCGAGGACGACGCCGTCAACGGAGCCCCCTTCTATGTGATGGAGTTCGTCGAAGGCCCGGTGCTGCGCTCGATCGCCGAGGCCGACCTGTTCCCCGACCCCGCCGACCGCCGTGCAATAGGTGAGCGCGTGATCGACACGCTGGTCGCGATCCACGAGGTCGTCCCCGACGATGTCGGCCTGGGCGAGCTGGGGAAGAAGTCGGACTATGTCGCTCGCCAGCTTCACCGCTGGCACGGGCAATGGGAGAAATCGAAGACCCGCGAGCTGGCGCTCGTCGACGAGGTCCACGCCCGGCTCTCCGCCCGCATCCCGGAGCAGGGCTCAGCGGCGATTGTCCACGGGGACTACCGCCTCGACAACATGATTCTCTCGCCGGGCGGGGAGGTTGCCGCGGTGGTGGACTGGGAGCTCTGCACGCTCGGCGACCCGCTCGCCGACGTCGGCCTGCTGATGGTCTACTGGTCGCAGCCGGGCGACGAGTTCGTGCCCCTGTTCGAGCCGGCGACGATGGCCCCCGGCTTTCCCACCCGCAAGCAGCTCGCGGCCCGCTACACCGAGCGCTCCGGGCGCGACCTGGGTCAGCTCGACTTCTTCGTCGCCCTCGGCTACTGGAAGCTGGCGATCATCCTCGAGGGCGTCTTCGCCCGCTACGCCGCGGGCCAGTACGGCAAGGCCGACGAGGGCTTCGAGCAGTTCGCAAAGATCGTGGAGCGGCTCGCCGGGGCCGCGGATGAGGCGGCGGCGCGCCTCAGGCCTTAGCCGCCTCCGCCTGCTCCTCGGTCTCCTGCTCCTTCGCCCAGCGCCCGAGCTCGCGGCGCGCGATCACCATCTTGTGGACCTCGTCGGGGCCGTCGGCGATCCGCAGCATGCGGCTGTAGCGCCACATCATCGCCAGCGGTGTGTCGTCGGTCATCCCCAGGGCGCCGTGCACCTGAATCGCCCGGTCGAGGATGTCCATGACGACGTTGGCGGCGACCACCTTGATCATCGAGATCTCCTGGCGGGCGGCGCGCTTGCCGGCGGTGTCCATCTTCCAGGCGGCATAGAGGGTCAGAAGTCTCGCCTGGTCCACCTCCATCCGCGAGCGTGCGATGAAGTCCTGGACGAACTGCTTGTCGGCGAGCGGGCCGCCGAAGGCCTCCCGGGAGTTGGCGCGACGGCACATCATCTCGATCGCGCGCTCCGCCGTCCCGATCGCCCGCATGCAGTGGTGGATGCGGCCCGGGCCGAGCCGGTCCTGGGCGATGGCGAAGCCGCCGCCCTCGGGGCCGAGCAGGTTCGAGACGGGGACGCGGCAGTCCTGGTAGCGGATCTCGCAGTGCCCGGGCCCCCCGTCGTGGCCCATAACCGGCACCGGGCGGACCAGGTTGAATCCCGGGGTGTCGGTGGGGACCAGGATCATCGAGGCGCGCGCGTAGGGCGCGGCCTCCGGGTCGGTGACGACCATCGCGATCGCCAGCGAGGCGCCGACGGCGCCCGAGGTGAACCACTTGTGGCCGTTGATCACCCACTCCTCGCCCTCGCGCACAGCCCGCGTCTGCAACGTCGTCGGATCCGAGCCGGCGACCTCGGGCTCGGTCATCGAGAAGCAGGAACGGATCTGTCCATCGAGCAGCGGCGCCAGCCAGGCCTCCTTCTGCTCATCGGTGCCGTGCTCGGCGAGGATCTCGGAGTTGCCGGTGTCGGGAGCGGCGCAGTTGAAGGCCATCGGCGCGGCGACCGGGCTGCGGCCCATCTCCTCGCAGAGCAGGCCGTACTCCCAGTTGGTCAGCCCGGGGCCGTAGCGCTCGTCGGGCATGAACAGGTTCCAGAGCCCCTCGGATTTCGCCCGCTCGCGCAGCTCGGCCAGAATCTCCGGGTAGGCGACGTCCGACCCCACGACGACCTCGGTATCGAGTGCCTCGGCCGCCTCGCGCTCATTGGGGTAGACGTGCTCCTCGATGAAGGCGACGACCCGCTCACGTAGCGACTCGACCTGGGGGCTGGGGGTGAAGTCCATGGCTGGCGCCGTCCTCTCTGGTGGTGGAGGGGGAACGCTACCGGGGCCGGCTCAGCGGCGCCGGTAGCGGCCGAACAGCTCGCCCTCGCGCTCGAGCAGCCAGACCAGATCGAGACCTGCAACCTCGGGCAGATCGCCCTCGAGAATGTGCGGCCCCTCGCCCCCGGAGAGCTTGGGCGCGATCGTGAGGAAGAGCTCGTCCACCAGCCCGGCGGCCTCGAGCTCGCCGTGCAGCCCCGGTCCTCCCTCGCACAGCAGCGCCTTGATGCCACGCTCCTTCCTCAAGTAGCGCAGCGCACCCGCGAGGTCGCCCCACTCGCTGCGCCGGACCACCCGCATCGAGGTTTCGGTCTCGGGCGGGTCGGCGTCGGAGGCGGTGAAGACGAGGACGCGGCCACCACCGGCGGTGAAGATGGGAGCGTCCCAGGGCAGGTCGAGGCGGCCGCTGACGATCACCGCCAGCGGGTCGTGTGGGAGGCCGATCCGCTCCCGGTGGGCCCGCCATTGGGGGTTGGAGACGATCCGCCCGTAGCGCTCGGCCCGCACGGTCCCGGCGCCGACCATGACCGCGTCGAAGCGGGTCCGAAGCCGCTGCAGCATCTCGGTGTCCGCGTCCGAGCCGATCTTGCCGGAGCGCCCGTCGATCGCCGCCCGCCCGTCCAGCGTGGTGGCGAAGTTGACCGCGACGAACGGGCGCTTCTCGCGGGGGTTCTCGAACGGGCGGTAGCCGGCGAGCAGGTCCTCGATCGTCGTTTCGCCCGGCTCGGGCAGGAGGATCCGCACCGTTCAGCCCCGCCCGATCTCGTCCAGGTGGGCGACGTTGGCGCGGTCGTCGTCCTCGCTGCTCGGCTCGCCGCCGAGCCAGGCGTCGAGGATCTCCCCCAACTCCGCCTCTGAGGTCGAGCGCAGGCTCAGGGCCAGCGCGTTGGCGTCGTTCCAGCGCCTTGCCCCGGCGGCGGTGGGGGCATCGGCGCAGAGCGCCGCCCGCACCCCCGAAACCTTGTTGGCGGCGATCGACGCTCCTGTTCCGGTCCAGCAGCACACAACCGCCTGCTCGGCGCGGCCTTCTGCCACGTCCCGGGCGGCGGCCGCCGAGGCCCAGGCCCAGTCGTCGCGCTCCTCGGCGCTCAGCGCCCCGTGCGGGATGACGTCATGTCCCCGGCGCTCGAGTTCGGCGACGACCGCCTCGGCGATCCCGACCCGCTCGTCCGCTGCGACCGCGATCCGCATGGCCGGGAGACTAAGGGGGCGGAGCTGCCGGGCGCTAGATGTAGTCGTTCCAGCCGGCGAACTCGCGGCCGGCGAACTGCTGCAGGGCACCGACGTCCTCGCCGAAGCGCCCGCGCAGCGTCTCGAAGACATCGTCGGGGAGCTTCGGCTTGGGGGCCGGCGCGGCCTCCGGATCGTGGACGATCTTCTCGACGATCCAGCGCATCGACTCCGGCAGGCGATCGAAGTTGCGGTCGAAGGAGCGGAAGCCGGGGAGCTTGATCAGGCGCTCCATGAACTGGTAGCGGTCGCCCTGCTTGGCGCTCGACTTCTCCCACTCGCGGTCGAACTGCTCCGAGCGGAAGCTCTCGTCGACGCCGGCGAAGCGGAAGGCCCTGCGCATGGTCTCCTCGCGCTCGCGCTGAAGCTCCTCCTGGGTGATCACCTCGATCTGCTCGCGTTCGAACAGGTTCAGGTAGGGCTGGAGTTGCATCCAGTACATCGAGCGATTGACGTAGGGAGTACCGGGCGCTGACAGGGTCGGCTCCAGCTCGCGGGTCTCATACCCGGCTCCGGTCGAGTGCACCCAGTGGGAGAGGATCCGCTTGATCGGATCGCGGACCATGTAGACGAGGCGGGCGTCGGGGCAGTGCTGGTGGATCCGCTCGGCGACGCCTGTGTAGAGGGGCAGGTTGGTGTAGTGGGGCGAGGATTCGCCGCGCACGGCGAAGCGGTCGTCGAAGCGGCTCGCGTACCAGTCGAGGCCGAGGTCCCAGTTGAGCTCGGAGACGAAGAAGTTGAGCTCCTTCGGCTTCGACATCTGGACCTCGGGGTGAAGGCCGAGGTAGTGGTGGATGCTCGTCGTCCCGCACTTGAGCCCGCCGATGATGATCAGGGTCGGCATGGCGCCATGGCGCTTGCGCCGGCGGCGGAAGGCGTGGTTGCGGTCGGCGGTGAAGCGCTCGCGGGCGCGCATACACATTGCCTCGTCGGCAGGGTCGTGGGCGGCGGTGGGCACGACAATTTCTGTCTTGGCCTCGGACAAGGCTGGCTAGTGTAGCTTCGCCGTGATGAGCGCGGGCGAGCCGGATGCCGTCCTGGATCAGCTCCCCTGGCGCGGTCCCGGGCCGGGGCGTCCCGTCCTGCCGCTGCCCCCGGGATCGATGCCGATACGCAGTCACGGGGCGATGCGCAAGCGCTGGCGCTACCTCGGCGTCTTCGCGCCCGAGGTGATGCTGTGCGCGGCGAAAGTCCGGATCGGCCCCCTGTCCCAGTGCTTCTGGGCGGTCTATGACCGCGAGTCGGGACGGATCTTTGATCACACCCGAATGCGTCCCGGGGGGCGGGAGGTCGTGATCGACGGTCCCGACCTCGAGGTCAGCGCCGGCGACGTGAGGGTCCGGCTCCGCTTCGGCGACGCGGCGCCCGTGGAGTCGATCTGCCGCAGCGGCGCAGCCTGGGGCTGGACACGGAAGCGGGCGGGGATGACGGTCGGCGGCACGATCGAGGCCGGGGGACGCCGCTACGAAGTGGAGGCGTTCGGAGTTGACGACGAATCGGCCGGCTACCACGCCCGCCGAACGAGCTGGCGCTGGTCGGCGGGCGTCGGCCTTGCCGGCGACGGGCGACGCGTCGCCTGGAACCTGGTCACCGGGATCAACGACCCCCCCATCCACAGCGAGCGCGCGGTCTGGGTCGGCGGTGAGCCAGTCGAGCCCGCCCCGGTCGGCTTCGACGGGCTGGCCGCAATCCGCTTCGCCGGCGGCGAGGAGCTGCGTTTCGACAACGAAGCCGAGCGCGCACGAGACGACAATCTGCTCCTCTTCCGCTCCCGCTATCTGCACAGATTCGGCACGTTCAGCGGCTCCCTGGACGGGATCGAGCTGGCCGAGGGCCTCGGCGTGATGGAGGAGCACGAGGCTCTCTGGTGAGGCCTGCACCACGCCTCGGTGGGTGGATCCGGCGGGGGTCACCAGCGGCTCGAACTCAAGGGCGGAAGGCCGACCGACTTTGATCGCGGCCGACCTCTCCTCGAGCTTCCGCTCCTTCACCGACGCCGCCGGCGCCTTCTTCGCCAACCTCGCCGACGTCCGCCCACTGCCCTTCGCGCTGGCGCTGCTGATGCTGACGGCGATGCAGGTCTCCCGCGCCCGCGCCTGGCACAACGTGCTGCGCGCCGCCTACCCGGGGACCCCGATCTCGTTCGTCCGCGTCGCCGCCTCCTACCTGGCCGGCGCCGGCATCAACGCGATCATCCCGGCGCGGGCCGGCGACGTGACCAAGATCTTCCTGGTCAAGAAGCAGATCCCGCACTCGTCCTACCCGGCCGTGACCTCCTCCTTCTTCGTCCAGTCGGTGTTCGACACCGCCGCGGGCCTGCTCGTCCTGCTCTACGCCCTCACCCAGGGGCTGCTGCCGCGGCCACCGGAGCTCACGAACCTGCCCGCCTTCGACATCGCCTTCTGGGCGAACAACCCTCAGCTGCTCATCTTCGCGATCACCGTGGTCGGGGTCGGGTCGGTGATCGCCTTCGCCCTGCTCGCCCGCCGTGCCGAGGAGTTCTGGCAGCGAATCAAGCAGGGGGTCGCGGTCCTGAGGGAGCCGCGGCGCTACCTGAGCCAGGTGGCGGCCTGGCAGGGGATCGGCTGGCTCTGCCGGTTCGCGGCCTTCTGGTTCTTCCTCGAGGCGTTTCAGATCGGCGGTTCGATCGCCAACGTGATGCTGGTGATGAGCGTCCAGGCGATCGCGACGATCGTCCCGCTCACCCCCGGCGGGGCCGGGGCGCAGCAGGCCCTCCTTGTCGCCACCCTCGAGGGCCCGTCCCGCTCGGCAGTCCTCTCCTTCTCGGTCGGGACCCAGATCGCGATGGCGGCCTGGTCTGTGGTGCTCGGCTTCGGCGCGATCCTGATCGTCTTCGGTACCACTGACTGGCGCGGCCTGATGCGTGACGCCGAGTCCGATGCTGCCGCGGACCAGGGGCGGGCCGAGCCCCGGGCGCCTCAACTCGACCAGACCGGATAGCGGCCGCCGACCAGCCACGGCCCAGCCGCTGGCAGTATCGCGCTTTGGCGATATCGGCAGCCCCGGAGATGCGGGTGATCCGGTCCCATCCAAGGCCCGGCGGGTAGAGCCACTAGTAATACAGATGGCCCCCAGCGTGACTCCCAACTCAGCTGGAGATGACGACGAACTTCTTGAACGGCTCGGTTATCGTCCAGACAGACTTGGTACCGGCCCGGAAGTGGGCGACGTCACCCGGTCGCAGCTCGATCGTCTCACCGGTCTCTGGAAGCTCGACGGTGGCGGCTCCCTCGATCACCTGGAAAGCCTCGTCCCCATCGAAGTCGTAGTCGTAAGTCGCCGGGTCCGAGCGCCACAGCGAGACATCGAGTTTGCTCGCCGCCGACCGTCCCGGATCGATCTGGTGGGACTCACCGACCTGGGTGCCATCGATCATGTCGGGCTCGTAGGTGCCCACGTCCACTCCTTCGACCGTGTATGTCGCGCCATTCATTCCCACTCCTTTCGACGCCGTCTCGGTGCCGCCATCCTCTGACCCCGCCAGGTGGCTGTCAACCCTCGCTAGCTCGACCAGCCCGGGTAGTGGCTCTCCACCCGCCACCGCCAGGGCGGCTCCTCGTCGGGTGGGAAGTCGTAGTAGTCGCGACCCGGAAGTGTTTCCAGCGGCACCAGGTTGGGGTCGTCCCGCAACAGCACCCGCACATGAGAAGCCGCGACGACGTCTCCGCGACCGGCGACCCGGACCACCCCATGCCAGCCGATGCCAGGCCGGTAGAGCCAGTAGGTGACGCGGACGGGGCCGCCCGAGCGGCGGCGGTCGGAAACCTCGGTGAAGGCTGTGGTCCGCCGACCGGAGGCGGTCAGGTGGATTCCCGCAGGACCCGGTAGCGGCACCGCGCAGCTCTCCCGGCGGCAGCGGCGGAAGTCCACCGGGACCAGCGGCAGGCCCGAGGGCCCTGTCTTCACGGTCGGGGTCGGCGCCAGCGCCCGGACCAGTCTGGCCAGCGGCCAGCCGTAGGCGGGGACCAGGGGGTGGTGGCGGCAGGCGTCCGGCAGCCGCGGTGCGCAGGCGATCCGCCGGGCGATCGTGCCGGCGAGCTCGCGGCCGGAGTCGATCCCCCCGCCTGCGGCCACCGAGGCGATGCCGGCCAGCACCAGCAGGGCGATCAGCGCCGCCAGCCCGGCCTGCTCGACCGTGGCAGATCCCCTCTGAGATCGCATCCTTCGAAGCTAGGTGCGGCGGGCGCACGGCGGTAACGAGCAAAGTCAAGAATCCTGGTCCGCTCGCGCCCGGGCCCGTCTATCCTCTGGCGCATGGAAGGTTCTCCCTTCAACCTCTTCGGCGACCCGGACGAGTTCCGCGCCCGGATGGAGGAGATGGCCGAGCAGATGCAGTCCTCGCAGAGGGTTGCCTGGGCGGACAACGCGATCAAGCTCGCCGTCGACATGACCGTCGCCGCGATCCACCGGCTCGAGCTCTCCGGCTCCAGCGACGAGCAGGCGGTTCAGGTCCGTGACGCCATCCGCATCCTCTTCCCGGAGGCCGTGACCCTGGTCCGCGAGGCGCGCGAGGGGCTCTCCTAGCCGCAGTGCCGCACGCGCACGGGGTCGACCTGGCGCACTGGGAACGGGGGTCGGGTCCCGATCTCCTCCTCATCCACGAAACCGCCACCGGCGCCGGGGTCTGGCGGCCCTTGGCCGACGCCCTCGGCGATGGCGCTCACTCGATCTCCTACGACCGCCGCGGCTGGGGTGGCTCGGGGGCGCCGGAGCCCTATGCCCGGACGACGATCGAGGAGCACTCGGAGGACGCCGCGGCCCTGCTCGGGGCCCTCGGCGCCGGGCCCGCGCTGCTCTGCGGAGCGGGCCTGGGCGCCGTCGTCGCGCTCGACCTGCTGCTGCGCCGCCCGCAGCTCGCCGACGGCGCCGTCCTGATCGAACCGCCCCTGCTCGCCTTCGTTCCGGGGGCCACCGAGGGCCTCTCGACCGACCGCCTCGCGATCGAGGAGGCGATACGTGACGGTGGCCCCGAGAAGGCGGTCGACCTCTACCTGGCGGGAGGACTGCCCTACCTCGGCCCCGGCGCCGGGCGGATCCCGGCGGAGGCCTCGGCTGCCGCCCGCGAGCGCCCGCTGAGTTTCTTCGCCGAGCTTGGGGCGGTCCCGTCCTGGTCGCTGCGACCGGCAGAGCTGGGCGCGGTTGGGGCTCCCACCAGGATCGTCGTCTCAGGGACGACCCCGGAGCCGCTCCGCGTCGCCGCCGATCAGCTCTCACCCCGCCTGCACGGAAGCGAGGTCGTCGAGGTCGGCGGAGACGGGCTCCCCCATCTCACAGCCGTCGTGGAGCTCTCCGCCCTTATCGGCGGGCTGCTCGGCGACGAGGGGGGAGCCGTGGGGGCCGACGGGTCGCATCCTTCCCGATAGAGGGCCGATTCCACCCGTGGATGCAGCTGCGGCTCAGGAGATCGTCAGGCGGCCGCCACGCCCAGCGGCGGCCGCCACCAGCTCGGCGATCAGCGCCGCCGGGAGCGCCAGCGGTGTAGCCAGCAGGCTGATACCGAGGTCGAGGCGGCGCTGCCAGGGCTTCTCTGCCGGCGTCGCGGTCGCCCTGCCGAGCCGGCCGAGGGCGACGTTGTGGCCGAAGGTGAAGCTGTTGAGCAGGGTCTGCCACATGGCGCCGACGGCGGGGCGCACCCGGGCCCCGGGGTGCCCGAGCAGGCGCAGGGACTCGGCGGTGAAGAGGAAGCGCCGCTCCGGCTCCAGCGCGGCCCAGCCGGAACTGCCGATCCAGGCCTGGAGGCTGCGACGGTTGGCCGCGGTGCCCTCGGTCGGCCGCAGCGGCGGCCGCGGCAGCCGCTTCCTCCCGCTCGGCGGGCCCGCCCTTGACGGCCAGGCCGCATCGCTCGCAGCGCCTCACCGGCAGCCCCGCCGGCCGCACCATCGCCCAGCCGAAGAGCGGCTCCCGGCAGGCGGGGCATGGCGGGTTCTCGGGCCCGATGCCCGCTTCCAGGGGGACCGTCGGCAGACTCTTCTCGCCGACCGCCATCAGGCCGCCGCCGGCTGCCCTGCGGAGGGATCCACCTCAAGGGCGACGCCGAAGTCCGCGAGCGCGTCGAGGAACCCGGCCGGGTCGAAGGCCTGCGACGGCGCCAGGGCGCCGCTGCGCTCGTAGCCCTCCGTGGCCAGCCGGAGCGCCCCCTCGACGGTCGTGGCTGCGGTCAGGCCGTAGACGTCGGTGCCGGAGACGACCCCGCGCCGGGTGGCGCCGTCGGCGCGCGCCTCGCAGACGATCATCCAATGGGCAGAGCGCCGGGCCTCGGGGTCGGGGCCCTCCGGGAGGCGATTCACGAGTCCCTCTGCCAGGCGCTTCAGCGGGGTCCGCATCGCCGCGGCGATCGCCGGCATCAGCGCCGGCATCAGCGGCGCCGCCCGCCGCGGCGCCAGCGTCGCCGCCGTCAGCATCGTCCGCACCCGTCGCGTCTCGACGTGGCGGGGAACCGTGATCGGCTCGCCGGAGGGGTAGCGGACCATCGGCTCGAGCCCGACCGGCCGGGGAAAGCGGAAGCTGCCGCGGCCGACGCTTCGGTCTGCCGGCCGCAGCCGCCCGTCGGCGTACTCGAGGTCCCCGGCGGAGACCATCTCCATCCCGGAGAGGGTCGTCCCCCTCGTCATCCGGAAGCTCTGCACCGAGTACGCAAGCGTGATCTCCTCCAGCGGGCCCATTCCCTCGGCGGTCAACGCAGCGATCATGTCGCCCGGCGCGTAGTCGAAGCCCATCGCGCTCACCAGCGCGGCCCCGGTCCGCTCGGCCGGGATGCCATAGCGGTCGAAGACGAGCCTCATGAACGGCTGCTCGCCGGTGGTGTCCACGTAGTGGGTCCCGGTGTCGGCCGCCGCGGCGACGATCGGTTCGCCGTGGGCGCAGAACGGGCCGGCGCAGGCGATCACCGCGGCGCAGGGATCGAGCAGCGAGCGCAATCCGGCGCCGTCGTCGGTCGCAACCGCGCGCGTGGGGACGCCGCCGAGGCTCCCCGAGAGCGCCTCGAGCTTGGCCGGGTTGCGGCCGGCAGCGACGAAGCCGGCGCCGCGGCGCGCCAACTCGGCGCATACCAGCCGGCCGGTGTAGCCCGTTGCGCCATAGACGGCGATCGGGCCCGTTTGGTTGGGCGTGGCCACGGCTCGGATCCTACGCAAGCGTTGCCGCCGCCCCTCGCCGGGCGATACCGTAGGGGCGTGCAGCTGAGCGAGATCATGACCGCGGCCGTGGTCACGGCCGAGCCCGGGTCGAGCGCCCTCGAGGTCGCGCAGCTGATGCGCGACCACGCGGTCGGCTCGGTCGTCATCGTCGACCCCGAGGGGACGCCGACGGCGATGGTCACCGACCGCGACCTCGCGGTCAGGGTGCTGGCCGAGGAGGCCGGGGCAGACGCGGTCATAGACGACAGCGCCTCGCGGCCGCTCGTCACCGGCGAGCCCGACATGGAGCTCGACGAGGCGGCCGCCCTGATGGTTCAGCACAGGATCCGCAGGCTCCCGGTCGTCCTCGACGATCGGCTCGCCGGCATCGTTACGATCGACGACATCGCCGTCCGCACCGGAAACCTCGCAGTCGCCCAGCGGATGACCCAGGAGGTCATCGAGGGAGCGCTTCCCCAGTTCTACTTCCACGAGCGGGGCTGAGCCGGCTTGCCGCTGACCCCTGGGCAGCAGCGGACCCGGCACCGGGTCGAGAAGGTGATCGGCCTGGCGGCCCCGTTCCTCGACGTCGTCCTCGCCGTCGGTGACCGCATCTCCCGCATCGCCGAGCCCGAGGACTACGAGTACTACCCGGTGCGCGCGGGCGAGCTGAGCGGGAAGGCACCGGAGCCCCCGCGGGCCATCTCCGGGCGGAACGGGTCGAGCGGCTGATGGGTCCCGACCAGGTGGTCGAGCGCGAGCGCAGGCTCGCGACCCCAGCCGCGATCGCGGCCTTCGCCGGGCTGGGCTGCTACATCGCCTCGGTCCTGATCGAGCAGGGGACCGGGGTCAAGACCAGCGGTCCCCAGAACCTTCAGCTCCTCTCCTTCGACGAGCACTCCGGCACCCTGCTGCTGGCCACGATCATCCGCTCGATCGGGTTCATGGCGATGGCGTTTCCGCTCTATTACCTCTTCCGCGCCGCCCAGGCGCGCAGCGAGCGGGTTCGCTCGGAGATGGTCGCCTTCGCCTTCATCGGCCCGGCGATCCTGGCGGTGCAGGGGATCATCGCCTGGGCAGCTTCGCGCGGCATATCCACCGACTTCATCAACGCCGGCGCCGGCTCGGCCAAGCTCGCCCAGAACCTGATCGACGACGACTCGACCCGGAAGATCGCCTCCGCCCTGCTGATACCGGCCGTTCTGGGGTTGATGGTGGCGATGATCTACATACCGCTCCAGTCCTACCGGGTCGGCCTCGTCACCCGCTTCGCCGGGACCCTGGCGATGGCGCTCGGCGCCTCGATGTTCCTGATCTTCCCGGTGGCCCTGCTGGCGATCATGTGCTGGTTCGTCTTCGTCGGCCTGATCTTCATCGACAAGATCCCGGCCGGTTCCCGTCCACCCGCCTGGGACGCCGGCAAGGCGATCCCCTGGGAGGTGGGGGAGCGCGGCGCCCGCGGCGGCGGCCTCTTCGGCGGCCCCCGTCCTCCCTCCGGCGAGGACGAAGCGGTCGAGACCAGCGGCTCGGAGACGACCCCGGCCGAGCCGGCCAACCCGCCGCGTGAGCGCGGCGAGCGCCGCAAGCGCAAGCGGCGCCAGTAGCCGCGCCTAGGCCCCCTTCGCCACCTGCTGCTTCAGCTGATCGACCACGCCCGGGTCGCGCAGCGTGGTCACGTCGCCGAGCTGGTTCCCGGCGGCGACGTCGCGCAGCAGCCGCCGCATGATCTTTCCCGAGCGCGTCTTCGGCAGGTCGTCGGCGAAGAACATCCGCTTCGGCCGCGCCAGCTTGCCGATCTTCTCGGCGACGTGGTCGCGGAGCTCGGCCTCGAGCTCGGGGCCGCCCGCCTCGTCGCCCTGGGGAGTGACGAAGGCGACGATCGCCTCCCCGGTGAGTTCGTCGGGCTGGGCGATCACGGCCGCCTCGGCGACCTTGGGGTGCGAGACCAGCGCCGACTCGACCTCCATCGTCGAGAGCCGGTGCCCGGAGACGTTGATGACGTCGTCGATCCGGCCGACGATCCAGAAGTAGCCGTCCTCGTCGCGGCGGGCGGCGTCGCCGACCAGGTAGACGTCGCGCCCGTAGCGGTCCCAGTAGGTCTCGACGAACCGCTCGCGCTCGCCGTAGAGGGTGCGGGCCATCGAGGGCCACGGGTGGGTCAGGACCAGGGTCCCGCCGCCCTCGGCGATCTCGTTGCCCACTGAGTCGAGGATGGCCGCCCGGATCCCCGGCAGCGGCACCGTCGCCGACCCCGGCTTGGTCGTCGTCAGCCCCGGCAGCGGGGCGATCATGATCGCCCCGGTCTCCGTCTGCCACCAGGTGTCGACGATCGGGCAGCGGCCGCCGCCGATGTGCTCGTGGTACCAGAGCCAGGCACGTGGGTTGATCGGCTCGCCCACCGTTCCCAGCAGCCGCAGCGAGGAGAGGTCATGACCGGCCGGGTGCTGATCGCCCCACTTCATGCAGGCGCGGATGGCGGTCGGGGCGGTGTAGAAGATCGTCGCCCGGTAGCGCTCGATGATCTCCCACCAGCGGTCCTCGGCCGGGTAGTTGGGGGCGCCCTCGTAGAGGATCGAGGTGGCGCCGTTGGCGAGCGGGCCGTAGACGATGTAGGAGTGGCCGGTGACCCAGCCGATGTCGGCCCCGCACCAGTAGACGTCCGAGTCCTCCTTCAGGTCGAAGACGAGCTTGTGGGTGGCGCTGACCTGGGTCAGGTAGCCCCCGGTGGTGTGGACGATCCCCTTCGGCTTCGCGGTCGAGCCGGAGGTGTAGAGGATGAACAGGGGGTCCTCGGCGTCCATCGGCTCCGGAGCGCATTCGGGATCGGCCGCGGCACAGGCCTCGTGCCAGAAGACGTCGCGACCCTCGTGCATCGGCGGGTCGGTCCCGCAGCGGTCGACGACGACGACGTGCTCCATCTTCGGCAGCGATCCGAGGACCCCGTCCACGGCCGGCTTCATCGGCACCGGCTCGCCGCGGCGAAGGGTGGCGTCGGCGGTGACCAGGACCTTGGCCTCGGAGACCTCCATCCGCTCGCGCACCGACTCTGCCGAGAAACCGCCGAAGACGACGTTGTGGACGGCGCCGATGCGGGCGCAGGCGAGCATCGCCGTGACCGCCTCGGGGATCATCGGCATGAAGACGCCGACCACATCGCCCTTGGCGACACCGAGGTCCCGCAGGGCGTTGGCAAAGCGCTGGGTCTGCTCGAGCTGGTCGGCGTAGGTGATCGCCCGCCGCCCGTCTTCGCCGAGGGCCTCGGCGTTCTCGGCCTCCCAGTGGAAGGCCACCCTCTCGCCCCGGCCTGCTTCGACATGGCGGTCGAGGCAGTTGGCACAGACGTTGAGCTTGCCGCCCGCAAACCACTTGGCGAAGGGGGGATCGGACCAGTCGAGCACCTGGTCCCAGGGCTCGATCCACTCCAGCTTCTCCGCCCAGGAGGCCCACCATGTCTCAGGGTCGGCGTCGGCCCGCTCGTAGACGCCGGGATCGGAGGCGTTGGCCTGCGCCGCGAACTCCGGTGGCGGGGGGAAGGTCTGCTCTGTGTGAAGCAGGACGTCGAGTTCTGGGGTCTCGGCCACGCGCTCTCCTCCTTAAGGGTGGAGCAATCCTATTCGGCGGCCGAGGGCCTGGCGCTCAGGGAGGGCAGGTGAGCCAGGGCCTGGCGAAGAGGTCGTAGCTCTTGCGGATGGCGCTGAAGCGCAGGGCCGCGGCCCTCTCGCAGAACTTGGCCGGGCTGATCTCGTACTCGGCCTCGAACACTGCCTTGCCGCGCTCGATGAAGGGCGAGAAGCGGCCGCACTCGTGGTATGTGAAGCACTCCTCGACCACCGCGAAGTCGAAGTTGCGCGACAGGGTCGCCGCCTGCTCGGGGTCGTTCTTCAGCGCCACCGACATCCCCCGCCTGTGGACCTGCTTCGCAACCCAGCGGTTGAAGCGGAGCTGGTCGGCCGCGGTCAGGGGGAAGCCGGTGTCGTTGGTGTATCCGTTGTCGTTGTCGGGCTCGACGGCGTCGAAGCGCTTGCGCTTGCAGATGTCGAAGCGCGCCTTCAGCGGCTTGGCGAGGAGGTCGATCCGCCGGATGTCAAGCCAGCGCTCGTTCGGGTAGCCCTCGTAGCGCTTGCCGATCACCGACCCCGGGAAGGCGTTGCGGTCGGGGCGGTAGTTCTCCCAGGACCCGACGTCGAGGTAGCAGATCACCTTGCGGCCCTTCGAGTGGAGCTTGCGCACGACGCTCTTGCCGACGTCGAAGCCGTCCACCTCGTAGACGGGTGCGGGCACCGATGTGTCGATCTTCCCCTGCAACTGCCATTGCCAGGGCGCCGTCGTCGGCTTCGGCTTCCAGCGGGCGGCGTCGGCAGTCTGAGCCAGGGCGAGAATCGCCACGGCGCCGAGGGCGGCGGCGAGCGGGATCGTCAGGGTCCTGGCGGCGCGGGCGATCACGGCGCCATCGTAGTGCCCGTGCCCGTGCCCGTGCCAGCCACCGTGCTGGCCGATCGTCGGAGGAGTCAGCCGGAGCCCGAGCAGCGGGAGCGCAACAGCAGCAGCGTGCCGGCGAGAAGCAGGTTGACCCCGAGGACCAGCAGCAGCCGCAGGTCCTGGCCCGTGATCGGCAGCGAGGAGGTGCTGCCGGTCCCGCCCAGGCCCGACGAGGTGCCGGAGGTGCCCGTCCCGCCGCCGGTGCCGCCGTCGCTTGAGCCGCCGTTGTCATTACCGCCTCCGCCCGATGCCGCCTTGACGACCACGGTGCCGGTCATGTTCGGGTGCAGGGTGCAGATGTAGTCGAAGCTGCCGGCCTTGGTGAACTTGTGGGTGTAGCTCTGACCCTTCTTCAGCACGCCCGAGTCGAACGAGTCCCCGGTGGCGGTGTGACCCTCGGGGACCTTTCCCTTGTTGGTCCATTTGACCGACTCGCCGGTGTCGATCGTCACCTTCTTTGGGCTGAAGTAGTAGTCCTGTATCGCGACCGAGGCAGCGGCGGCCGAGGCCGATGCGGGGGCGCCGCCTCCCTTCTCGGCCGAGGCGCGGAGGGTCGCTGCCGCGCTCGGCGCCGCCACGGGCACCGCGTCGGCCACGGCAGCCTCCGCCGGTGCCGCTTTCCCCTCGCCCGCCGCCTGCTCCGGGGGCGCAGGGTTCTGCTGCGGCACGGCGACAGCGCCGTCCACGGCGGTCTCTCCAGGCGCCGGTTGCTCGGCCAGAATGGCCGAAGGCGCGATCAGCGAGCCGGCGAGGACGGTGGCCACCATGACCACCCGGAATCTCCTCATTCACGGGATCCTAGGCGCAGTAGCGCCCAAATGTCCACATTCGTCGGCGCAGGCAAGGTCCCGTTCGCCGGGAAGACCCGGCCCCGGGGGCGTCGGGTCCGGGCTCAGCCGAGGGGGCTGAGGCCGGTTGGCGCCCCTTCGGCGGTGCGCTCGGCCGCCTCGATCCGCTTGCGCTGGGTGCGGATCTCGCTGAGGATCCGCTCCAGGCGCGGCTCGCGGGTGGTGTCGACGTGGCTCATCGCTTCGGCGACCGCCGGGTGGACGGCGGCGATCCGCTCGTGCATCGCCTGCGCCACGGCCCGGTAGGTGGGGTGGCCCTCGCGTCCGGAGCGCAGCTCGATCAGGTGCATCGCCTCGCGGGCGTTGAGGTCGAGGACGTAGCGGATCCTGTAGCCGAGGCAGAGGGCGTATGGGGCGGCCTCCGCCAACCCCGCCCCGGCCAGGCGCTCGTACTCCTCGCGGGAGGTCTCGAGCGCCTGCCGGTAGGAATCGGCGACGCCGGCGGCGACCAGCTCCTCGGGGACGCCGGCGCCGAGGTCGGGGCTGAGACGCTGCCACTGGCAGGTCAGCATCCGGTGGCGCTGGAGGTCGCGGAAGCCGCCGTAGTCGGAGACGATCTCGAAGCGGTAGCGCAGGGCCTCGAACCCGCGGCCGGGCCGGTGGCGGCGGTTGGCGCGCTCGCCGACCATCGCCGCCAGCAGCTGCGCCCGCTCGGCGCGGTCGAGGACGTCGATCCGGGCCCGGATCTCGCTCTCGGGCGCGGCGGCGGCCTCGAACAGGCAGGATGCAAGCAGGTCCTCCTCGGTGCCCTCCACGTTGACCAGCTCCACGGTGGGGAAGCTCTCGGCCGAGCCGCGGCGGTCGAGGCCAAGGCGGGAGACCCACTCCTCCGTCGCCTCCCGGCGGGCCCGGAGGAAGGAGACCCACTCGCCACCGCGGTCGGGGCGGTCCACCCGGGAGACGAAGCTCGGCATCACCTGCTGGAGCTCGTCAAGGATCATCGCCCCGAACTCGCGCGCCTCCGGCAGCGGCGAGGCCATCAGCCGCAGCAGCATCTGCTCGTAGGCCTGCCCGGAGGCGTAGATGCCGACGTGGCTGAGCGTCGCCGCCGGCAGCAGGCCCCGCATCAGGTCCAATGCCTTGGCCCGGATCGAGCCCCGCCACGGCCCCTCGGGCTCGGCGTCCCCTCGCGGCCACTGCTCCGCGGCCCAGGTCTCGACCTGCTTCAGCGAGGCCGAGTAGACGCCGAAGAGCTCGTCCATGGCTGTCGCGAACTGCGGCCCCAGATCCTCGTCCCGGTAATAGCGGTAGCCACCGTCGGGGAGCGGGCGGTCATAGGGGATGTAGCGCGTGGACTGCTCCAGGTAGGCGGCCAGGCGCCCCCGTTGGAGCAGCTTGGTGAGGATGTTGGAGACCCACTCGCAGGCGATGTGGGCGCCACCGACCTGGGCGATCGAGTCGTCGCCGTAACCGAGGAAGACACGCTCATAGAGCTTCGCGGCCCGTTCCCCCTCGGCGCCATCGAAGGGGCGGCCGCCGTCGCCGACGTCGGCCGCGAACTCCTCGAGGAAGAGGCGCCGGACCCCGCCCGAGTAGCGCGAGTAGCGGGCGAACAGCGCCCCCTTGACCGTCTCCGGCAGGTTGACGAGCGCGAACACGGGCCGGTCGAGGTTGGTGAAATGGGGAGCGAGCAGCGCCCGCTCCTCAGATGTGAAGGCCTCTACCGGGTAGCGCACGGGGCGGATCGTAGCCAGCTCCGATGACGAGCCACGCCGGTGCGCTCAGACGCTTCGCGGCGGCGGCCCCGCCATCAGCTCGACCCGGTGCCCTGCGGGGGCGATCGCGAACGCACGGCGCTCGCCCCAGAGTTGCCTCGACTCCTCGATCTCATAGCCGGCCTCGGCGACCCGGTCGAACGCCTGCTGGAAGTCGGGGACGACGACGGCGACGTGCCCAAGGACCGGGACGCTCGCCTGATCGGTGTGGATCAGGTGGATCTGCGTACCGGCGCGCTCGAGCCAGGTGACGTAGCCGGCGAGCGCCTCGGGCGGTTCCACCGGGACGAACCCGAGCAGTGCCCAGAACCCGACCGTGCGCTCGGCCTCGGCGCCCGGGACCTCGATCGAGACGTGCTGGAGCATGCCCGAAGCCTCTCATGTGGGACCCTTGGGGTCGTCCCATGGAACCGACAAGCGTCACAGACCGTCTCTGGCCCGTTCTCCGTCGCGTCATGGGCCTGCACACGACCCTCTACCGGGTGACGGGAGGGCGGATCGGCCACCACCTTCCCGGCGCCCCGCCGACGCTGCTGCTCGACCACGTCGGAGCCAAGAGCGGCGCCCATCGAACGTCGCCGCTGACCTACCTCGCCGACGGCGATGACGTCGTCATCGTCGCCTCCAAGGGTGGGTATCCCAAGAACCCCGCCTGGTTCCACAACCTGCGGGCCAATCCCGACACCACGGTCCAGATCGGCACCGAGCACCGGCCCGTGCACGCTCGGGTTGCCGATTCCGAGGAGCGCACCCGCCTCTGGCCGCAGGTGGTCGCGCTCTACAGCGGCTATGAGGGATACCAGGATCGAACTGAGCGGGAGATCCCGCTGGTCATCCTCGAGCCGCGAACCTCCAACGGGGGCGAAGCCGCCAGCGGGGGGTGAAGCGGGGCGCCTGAGCCTCCAAGTGCTCCGCGCCAATTCCGCCGAGGCTCCATTGAAGGGTTTCAGCACTCATGGGTGGTGAAACCCTTAAGCCAGCGGCATGGGCTGCCGGGCGGCGGTGCGCCGACGCCTAGAGGAAGGGAGCGAGCGAGGCGCCGGCGTGCTCGGCGAAGCGGACCAGGGGCTCGGGGACGATCCCGAAGACGACCGTCGCCGCCGCCGCGAGCAGCGCCGGGCCGACGAGGTAGGCACGCCTGCCGGCGTCGGGGTCGATCGCGTCAGCCTCGGGTGCGGCACCCGCGATCGCCGGGAGGGCGTCGGCGGCTGCCGACTGCTCCGAAGGTCGCGCCCAGACCGCGGCGACCACACGCAGGTAGTAGACGAGCGAGATCATCGTGCCGACCGCGATGAAGACCGCGAGCCAGGTGAAGTCGCCGGAGACCAGGGCCTCGATCAGGTAGAGCTTGCCGATGAAGCCCGCCGTTGCCGGCAGGCCGGCGAGGCCGAGCATCGAGATCGTCAGCGGCCAGGCGAGCATCGGGCGCGCGCGGCCGATTCCCTCGATCGCGCTGATCTCGTCGCCGTGCCCGCTCTCACGCTCGCGGGCGACGATCACCGCGAACGCCGCGAGGTTCATCAGGGTGTAGGCGGCGAGGTAGAAGACGAGCGCGTTCACCCCCTCCTCGGAGGCGACGACGAGGCCGCCGAGCATGTAGCCGGCCTGGGCGACGCCCGAGTAGCCGAGCATCCTCTTCAGCGATGTCTGTGCGATCGCGCCGACGTTGCCGACGACGATCGTTGCCGCCGCCAGGACCGCAAGGGCGATGTCCCAGTCGTCGACCGAGGGGGCGAGGGCGACATCGAAGAAGCGGATGAAGACGGCGAAGGCGGCGGCCTTGGTGGCCACCGCCATGAAGGCCGTGACCGGGGTCGGTGCGCCCTGGTAGACGTCCGGCGTCCACTGGTGGAAGGGGGCGATCGAGGTCTTGAAGGCGAGTCCCACCGCGGCCAGCGCGATCCCGACCAGGATCAGCGGGTCGCCGAGCACGCCCTGCTTGCCGATGCCGCTGGCGATCCCGGTGAAGTCGACAGCGCCCGAGCCGCCGTAGATGAAGGCCATCCCGTAAAGAAGGGTGGCCGAACCGAGCGAGCCGATGATCAGGTACTTGAGCCCGGACTCCAGCGACCCCTCCCGCCGTATGTTGGTGGCGCAGAGCACATACAGCGGGATCGAGAGGGTCTCGAGGGCGACGAAGAAGGTGATCAGGTTCTGCGCCTGGGCCAGCAGAACCATCCCCAGCAGCGAGCCGAGCAGCAGCGCGTGGTACTCGCCCGAGCCGGCGTCCTCCACCGCCGGCTCGCGGATCGAGAGCAGCACCGTGATCGCGGCGGCGAGGACGCAGATCAGCGAGATCGAGATCGCCAGGTCGTCGAGGCGCAGCGCCCCGGAAACGAGGTCCTGGGGGTCGTTCCACTGCCAGATCAGCAGCCCCGCGGTCGCCGCCAGCGCCATCAGCGTCAGCTCCGGCGCGATCCGCCGCAGGACCCCGACGATCGCGGTCATCAGGACGATGCAGATCCCCGCCGTCAGCGCGATCACCGGGGAGAGTCCCGCGTAGTCGATGTGGGGGGCGTCGAAGGCGGCGATCATTGCTCGCCGGCTCCGCTGAGCGGCGCATATCCGGTCCAGCCCTTGTCGGGGTAGCCGGCGCCTGCGGTCTGCTTCGAGGCGGCGGTCGCGCCCACCGCCGCCGCGGTCGAGCCCTCGCTGCGGCTGAGGATCAGGTTCGGGTAGAGCGCCAACCCGAGGATGCAGAGCACCAGCGGCACCAGGATGAGGCCCTCGCGCAGGGAGATCTCACGCGAGGCGATCCCCTCGGGCAGGCGGTTGTGCATCGTCCGCTGGTAGAGGCGAAGGGCGTAGTAGGCGGCCATCGCGACCCCGGTGATGGCGACGATCGCGTAGACGATCTTGGCCTGGAAGAGGCCGTTGAGGATGAAGAACTCGCCGATGAAGTTCGAGGACCCGGGCATCGCCAGGGTCGCCAGGGTGACGATCAGGAAGAGCGCCGCCAGAACCGGGGCGCGCCTCGCCATCCCGCCCATCCTCGTCAGGTCCTCGGTGCCGCTGCGCTCCCCCAGCAGGGCGATGATCAGGATCAGCGGCGCGACCACGATCGCGTGGTTGACCATCTGCAGGATCGAGCCGTCGGCGCCGTCGGGGCGCAGGGCGAAGATGCCGACGGTGATGAACCCGAGCTGGGCGACCGAGGAGAAGCCGGCGATCAGCCGCACGTCGTCCTGGGTGAAGGCCATCACCGAGCCGTAGAGGATCGAGGCGACGGCGATCACCAGGACGACCTCCTGGAACTGGACCGTCGCCGCTGGGTAGAGCGGCAGGACGATCTTCAGAAAACCGTAGGCGGCGACCTTGGAGAGGACCGCGGCGAAGACGATCAGCACCGGCAGCGGTGCCGCGCGGTAGGCGTCGGGCATCCAGCCGTGGACGAGGAAGGCCGGCATCTTGATCAGGAAGGCGGCGGCGAAGAACCAGAAGATCCAGCGCTGGCTGCCGTCGGCCAGCGGGTGCTGCTGGAGATCGGCGATGGAGAAGGTGATGTGGCCGCCGTCGGCGGAGATGATCGCGGTGGCGATCGCGGCGACCAGCATCAGCAGCGAGCCGACGAGGGTGTAGACGATCATCTTCAGGGTCGCCGACCAGGCGCTGGGGCCGTCCTCTCGGTCCGATCCCCAGGCCCCGAAGAGGAAGTAGAACGGGATCAGCATCAGGTCGAAGAAGAGGACGAACATCAGCAGGTCCTGGGAGAGGAAGGCGCCGAGGATCGCCGTCTCGGCCAACAGCAGGAGGAAGAAGAAGAGCTGCGGGCGCTCCTGCTCGCGCATCGCGGCGAAGGCGGTGCCGCCGGCGAAGACGACAGCGGTCATCAGTACCAGGAACAGGTTGAGGCCGTCGACGCCGAGGCTGTAGTCGACCCCGAGGCCGGAGATCCAGGCGACGTCGACGGCGTGCTGGAGCCCTGCACCGGAGTCGAAGTCGGCGACCAGCGCGACCGAGATCCCGATCGTGACCAGGGTCCCAAGCAGCGCCCACCAGCCGACGGCCCGCTTCGGCAGGAACAGGCCGACGGCCCCGAAGGCAACCGGCGCCCAGAGAAGGAAGCTCAGCATCAGCTGCTCACGATCAGGAAGTAGAGGCCGAGTCCGGCGAAGCCGCCGATCAGCAGCAGCGCGTAGCTGCGCACGAAGCCTGACTGGGCGCCGCGGACTATCCCGCCGGCGCCGCGGACGACGTCGGTGGCGCCGTTGACGATGCCGTCGACGACGACTCGCTCGAAGGTGCGGCTGGCGAAGCGCCCGACCGCCAGGGCCGGACGGACGATGAGGATGTCGATCGCCTCGTCGAAGTACCACTTGTGCACGAACAGCTCGTACAGCGGCCGCAGCCGCTTCTGCAGGATCGCGGGGGTCTCGGGGTGGGCGACGTAGAACCAGTGGGCGATGTAGATCCCGAGGATCGAGATCACTCCACCGACCCCCAGCCCCTCCCACTCGGCGAGCACGGTGGGGTGGATCGCGGCCAGCGGCGAGTCGGCGAAGACCGGCTCGAGGAACCTGGTGATGACGTCGTCCACCCCGGGTATCTGCACCAGCCCGCCGACCAGTGCGAGGAAGCCGAGCGCCGCCATCGCCCACCGCATCGAGGCCGACTGCTCGGCGATGTGATGGGTCTCGCCCGGGAAGCCGACGTCGGTGTCCTCCTTCTCACCGGTAGCCGGGTTCTCGGGCTCGGCGTGGTGGACGTGGCCCGTGTCGATCAACTCCTGCGCCTCCTTGCAGGGTCGTCCGGGCAGCACCCTGAAGACCAGGCGGAAGGTGTAGACGGCGGTCAGCAGCGCCCCGGCGTAGCCGCCGATGGTGAAGATCCAGTAGAAGCCGCCGCGTGCGGCGGCGTAGCCGAGGATCTCGTCCTTGGAGAAGAAACCCGAGGTGAAGGGGAAGGCGGCCAGCGCCAGCCCGCCGATCACGAACAGGATCGAGGTGAAGCGCAGCGCCTTGCCGAAGCCGCTCATCTCGTCGATGTTCTGGCGGTTCGCCATGGCGGCGATGATCGAGCCGGCTGCCATGAACAGCAGAGCCTTGAAGAAGGCGTGGGTCATCAGGTGGAACATGCCGGCGCTGAAGGCGCCGATCGAGACGCCGACGACCATGTAGCCGATCTGGCTCATGGTCGAGTAGGCGATCGCCCGCTTGAGGTCGGTCATCACCAGCGCGATCGTGCCGGCGATCAGCAGCGTCGCCAGGCCGATGAAGGCGGCGACGTCGGCGGCGGTGGGGGCGAGGCCGAAGAGAACGTGGGTGCGGGCGATCAGGTAGACGCCGGCGGTGACCATGGTCGCGGCGTGGATCAGCGAGGAGACCGGTGTAGGGCCCTCCATCGCGTCCGGGAGCCAGGTGTGGAGCGGCAGCTGGGCCGACTTGGCGAAGGCGCCGAGCAGCAGCAGCAGGCAGATCGCGACCACGGTCCACTCGTTGGTTGTGAAGACCTCGGGCGCCTTGGCGAAGACGGTGCCGTAGTCGAAGGAGCCGATCTCGCGGAAGATGAGGAAGGCCGCCAGGGTGAGGCCGATGTCGCCGACGACGTTGATGACGAAGGCCTTCATCCCGGCCCCGGTGGCGGTGGTGCGGCGGTACCAGAAGCTGATCAGGGCGTAGGAGGCGAAGCCGACGAAGGCCCAGCCGACGATCAGCAGGACGAAGTTTCCGGCGAGGACCAGCAGCAGCATCGAGAAGACGAAGAAGTTGAGATAGCTGAAGAAGCGGTGATAGCCGCGGTCGGACTGCATGTAGCCGAAGGAGTAGAGGTGGATCAGGGTCGAGACCCCGGTCACCACCAGGACCATGAACAGCGACAGCGGGTCGACCAGGATCCCGAGCTTGATGTCGAGCCCGGCTGCGTTGGCGTAGTCCCACGCCGTCGAGGTGAAGGTTCGCGACTCCGCCGGGTCGCCGAGCATCGTCAGCAGGGCGCCGACCGCGCAGGCGAAGGCAAGGGCGATCGAGGCGGTGCCGACGATGCCTGCGACACGCGCCGGGAAGGCGCGGAACCCGAGCCCGGTGACGATCGAGCCGGCGAGGGGGAAGGCGAGGACGAGCCAGGCCCAGGCCGTGACGCTCATCCCTTCAGCTCCCTCAGCTCATCGACGTTGAGCGGCAGGCGCCGGCGGAAGATGGCGACGATCAGCCCGAGGCCGACGACGACCTCGCAGGCCGCTACGACCATCACGATCAGGGCGAAGACCTGCCCCGACTCATTTCCGGTCATGCGGCTGAAGGCGACCAGCGCCAGGTTGCCGGCGTTCAGCATCAGCTCCAGGCAGAGGAGGATCACCACCGGGCTGCGGCGGATCAGCACGCCGCCGGCTCCGATCGCAAACAGCAGGGCCGAGAGGACTATGTACCACTCGACGGGCATCAGGCGGGCGTTCCTCCGGGGGTGCCGGGATGGGGGGCCGGGCGCCTCCCCGGCGGGCGCGACGCCGCGGTCGGCCGCTCCCGCGATCCCCGAGCCGCCCGGCGCGGCGCGCTGAGTGCCCGGCGGGGAGTCCCCCGGCGCCCCTCGTTCGCGGCCATCCTCGGAGGTCTCTCGCCTGGCGGCGAGGACTACAGCGCCCACTGCGGCTATGAGGAGGAGGAGGGAGGCGGCTTCGAAGGGGATCAGGTAGCGCTCGAGCATCAGGGTGCCTATCCGCGAGGGGGCGCCGAAGCCGTCGGCTATCTGGGGGCCGTCGGTGCCGAGCGCCTTCAGCGAGGAGCCGAGGACAGCGATCGAGAGCTCGACGAAGAGCGCGGCGCCCAGCAGCGGCGCCAGCAGGCGCTGGCCGGGGATCGGCTCCCAGACGGGCTCCTCGATGCCGCCGACGTAGGCGGCTACGAAGACGTAGAGGACCATCACCGCGCCGGCGTAGACGACGACCTGGGCCGCGGCGATGAACTCGGAGTGCAGCAGCAGGAAGAGGACGGCGAGCGAGATCAGGTGGACGATCAGGGCGAGAACGCTGTAGAAGGGGTTGCGCAGACCGACCACCGCGATCGCTCCACCCAGCGCCCCGATCGCCGCCCCGAAGAAGACGACCTCCTCCATCAGGCCTCTGACCTCCGGCCGAGCTCAGTCTTCGGCTGCTGCCAGCGCCTCGTCTCGGGATAGGAACTGGCGCACCCGGACGGGCTCCATCTCCTCGAACTCCCAGACCTCCCACGTCTCCGTCTCGACCGGTACCCCTGCGCCGCGACTGGTTCCGCGGATGATGTGGTGGACGAGGATCGAGGCGTCGGAAAGCTGCTCGAAGGAGAGCGGCTCGACTCGCCACTCGTCAAAGACGTTGCGAAAACCCTGAAAGAAGCCCTTGATCTCCGCCGGGCCGCGGAGCACGGATTGCTCCGGGTCCTCGCTGACGGCGTGCCATTCGAGATCCTCCGGCATCCCCGAAAGAGCCCTATCGAGGTCCCCTTCGTTGAAGGCTGCCGACGACTGCTCGTAGCCGGCGCTGAAGGTGCTGAGCAGCTCTTCCGCCATGCGCTCACGCTACCCGCCTTCCCTGCGTAGGGGAGTGCGCTCGATCGGTTCGGCCAGCAGCATCTCCTTGGTGAAGATCAGGTCGGTGCGGTCGTAGTCGGACATCTCGTAGTCGTGGCCCATCGTGATCGCGTCGAACGGACAGGCGATCTCGCAGTAGCCGCAGAAGATGCAGCGCGAGAGGTTGATCTCGTAGACGGAGGCGTAACGCTCGCCGGCCGAGACCCGGTCGGAGGGGTCGTTCTCGGCGGCGACGACCCGGATGCAGTCGGCCGGGCAGGCGGCCGCGCAGAGGGAGCAGCCGACGCACTTCTCGAGGCCCCCCTCCTCGAAGCGGTGCAGCTTGTGCCGGCCGCGGAAGCGCGGGTACACCGGGGTCTTCTCCTCCGGGTACTGGATCGTCAGCGGTCCCTCGATCAGACGCGCCATGGTCGTCTTCA
Source organism: uncultured Actinomycetes bacterium (assembly GCA_963840235.1). Taxonomy (GTDB): domain Bacteria; phylum Actinomycetota; class Thermoleophilia; order Solirubrobacterales; family 70-9; genus JBBRHQ01. Next base: position 364,659 of record CAWIYC010000005.1, on the reverse strand, counting down.
ACCCCCGCAGCGTCTCCCCGAAGGCCCGGTAGGCCCCGCCGGCGCCGCCCGGCTCGGGGCCGCGCTGGACCTCGATCACGCTTTCGTCGGCGAGGTAGGGGAAGCGCTCGTTCACGCCACCACCACCAGCACAGCCGTCACCAGCACGTTCAGGGTCGCCAGAGGAAGCAGCACCTTCCAGCCCAGCCGCATCAGCTGGTCGTAGCGCAGGCGCGGCAGGGTCGCCCGGATCCAGATGAAGAAGAAGACCAGGGTCAGCATCTTCGCCAGCATCCAGATCGGGTCCAGCCAGGACGGTCCCGGGCCCATCCAGCCCCCGAGGAACATCGCCGCGGCGATCCCGGAGACGACCATGATCTCGAGGTACTCGACCAGCAGGAAGGAGCCGAAGCGCATGCCCCCGTACTCGGTCATGAACCCCTGCACCAGCTCGGCGTCTGCTTCGGGGAGGTCGAACGGGGCGCGGTTGGTCTCGGCGAAGCCGGCGACCATGAAGATGACGAAGCCGAGGAGCTGGGGCAGGATGAACCAGATCTGGTTCTGCGCCTTGACGATGTCCACCAGCGAGAGCGAGCCGGCCATCATGATCACCCCGAGCAGCGAGAGCCCCATCGCGACCTCGTAGGAGATCAGCTGGGCCGCCGAGCGCATCGCCCCGAGAAAGCTGTACTTCGAGCCCGAGGCCCAGCCGCCCAGCAGCATCCCGTAGAAGGCGATCGAGCCGACCGCGAAGAAGTAGAGGATCCCGATCGAGACGTCGATCCCGTAGAAGCCGACGTCGCCCTGGATGTCCCCGAAGGGCAGGATCGCCAGCGCCAGGATGCCGGAGAGCACCGGCAGCAGCGGCCCCAGCACGAACAGCACCGGGATCGCGCCCTCGGGGCGGAAAGCCTGCTTGGAGAGAAGCTTGCCGACATCGGCGAGCGGCTGGAAGAGTCCGTAGGGGCCGACCCGGTTGGGCCCGTAGCGGTGCTGGAAGCGGCCGATCAGCTTGCGCTCGACCACGGTCAACACCGGCAGGATGGCGAAGATCACCGCGAAGATCACGATCGACTTGACGATCAGGACCCAGGTCGCCTCGGCGACCCCGGTGTCGGCCAGCGGCAGGGTCACGGCCCGCCCACCTTGGCGATCTCGACCACTTCCGCCCCGCCATTCAGCAGCGAGTTCGCGTTCCCCTCAACCGTCCCCTCGATCAGGAAGCAGGCCCCGTCAACCATCCGCTCCCGAATCGCCACCCGCGCGGCGACCTTCGCCCCGTTCGAGCCCACGAAAACCTCATCGCCCTGCGAGAGCCCAAGCCGCTCCGCATCTCCGGGAGAGACCTCGACCGTCTGACCCGGCTTCAGGAATCGCAACGCCGGGTTCAGCTCAGTAACGGGCCCGGCCCAGAGATCGCGATAGGTGCCGAGCCGGAGCTCACCGCCAGATCCCTCGGATGGCGGGGTCGGGGGCCCGGCGAGGGAAGACTGTGCTTTCGGAGACGGGTCCCCGACCCCGCCCCCCGGTGGATCGAGATCCGGCGCCTCGCGCGGAGGTGCTCCGAGGGGGAGGCCCCCGACGGCCTGCGCTCTGTCCTGCCACCGAATCCCGCGCCCGCCTATCTCGGCATCGCTGATCCCGGAATAGAACGGGACTGCCTCTGCCATCGCTGAAAGAGCGTCCGGCGCCGATTCGATCCCGGTCTCGTGGCCGAGGGAGGCCGCCAGCTCAGCCAGGACCTGCCAGGCGGGGCGCACGTCGCCCGGCCGCGAGGCGCTCGGCCGTACCCGCTGAAGGCGCCCGTCGGGGTGGGTGACCGTGCCGTCCTTCTCGGCGTGGCTCTCGAGCGGGAAGACGATGTCAGCCTGGGCGGTGGTCTCGTTGTCGAGCATCGAGAAGGCGATGACCACGTCGGCGTTGGTGAGCGCCCGCTTCCAGCCGGCGCTGTCGGCGAGGTCGCGCAGAGGATCGACGCCGAAGAGGATCACGGCCTCCAGCTCTCCCGACTCGAGCGCCTCGCGGACGCCCGCAGTCCCCATCCCACCCTCCGTCCCGGTCAGTCCCGGCCCGGCGTCGGGGAGGCAGCCGACTTCGCGCAGGCCGCGGGCGTTGGCGACGTCGGGGACCTCGAGCAGCCCGGAGCCATCCTTGGAGCTCATCCCCAGCCCCTCGGCCAGCCCGAGCAGGCCCTCGATCGCAGCCGCCCCCGAATCGCCCCGGCCGATTCGCTCGCCCCAGACGACGACCACGTCCTCGGCCCCGGTGAGGGCCGCGGCGACCTCCGCGGCCGGGTCCGGGCCCTCGCCGCCGGTGGCCAGGACGGCTCCCAGCTCGGCAAGAAAGGCGCCGGCAGCGCCGGGGGCGTAGCGGGCGACGGCTGCGGCGCCGCCGTCGAGGGCGGTCGGGCGGTCGGTCGCGACGGCAAGCCTCGTGCCGCTGCGCCGCACGGCCTTGCGGATCCTCAGGTCGAGTATCGGGGAGGAGTGCAGGGGGTCGGCGCCGATCACGAGGACGGCGTCGGCGTGGTCGATGTCGCTGACCCGGGCCGAGATCGCCGGGTCGGCCAGCTTGACCAGCTCCTCGCGTTCGGGCCCGCCACCCGGGCGCGAGTCGATGTGGGCCGAGCCGAGCCCCTGGCGCATGATCCGCTGCACCAGGTAGCCCTCCTCGTTGGATGCGTCGCCGACGATTGCCGCGGTCCTCGCCCCGGCGGCGCGCAGCGCGGCCGCGGCCTGCTCGATCGCCTCGGGCCAGCTCGCCCCGGCGGGGTTGCCGCCGGCGCGCAGGACCGGCCCCCGCACCCTGGCCTCGCCGCCGAGCATCTCGAAGCCGTAGCGGCCCTTGTCGCAGAGCCAGCCGTCGTCGACCTCGGGGTTGTCGCGGACCATTACCCGCTTCACCTCCTCGTCGCGGACGGTGAAGCTGACGTTGCACTGGCTCGGGCAGAGGGTGCAGACCGAGCCCGCCTGCTCGATGTCCCAGGGGCGGGCGCGGAAGCGGTAGGTATAGGAGGTCAGTGCCCCGACCGGGCAGAGCTCGGTGATGTTGCCGTGGAAGGGCGCGATGTAGGGGCGCTCGTCGAAGGTGCCGACGTAGGAGCCGTTGCCGCGCTCGAGCAGCTGAAGCTGCGCGTCCTCGGCCACCTCCTGGCTGAAGCGGACGCAGCGGTAGCAGAGGATGCAGCGCTCACGGTCGATCCCGATCAGCGGCGAGAGCGGGATCGGCTTCTCGAAATGGCGCTTGGGGTCGGTGAACCGGCTGCGGCCAGGACCCCACCCCATCGAGATGTCCTGGAGCGGGCATTCGCCGCCCTTGTCGCAAACGGGACAGTCGAGCGGGTGGTTGACGAGGAGGAACTCGACGACCGCGTTCTGGGCTCCCTTCACCTGCTCGTTCTGGGTGTAGACGACCATGCCGTCGCGGACCGGGGTCGAGCAGGCCGTCTGCAGCTTCGGCATCCCCTCGATCTCGACCATGCACATGCGGCAGGCCCCGACCGGCTCACCCAGCTTCGGCTCGTAACAGAAGACCGGGATCTCGACGTCTCCGTGCTTGGCCGCATCCACCAGCATCTCGCCATCGAGCGCCTCGATCTCACGCCCGTCGACGATCAGGGTGATCTTGCGCTCCGCCTTCTTCAAGCCGCCACCTTCGGGCTGGCGCGGCCTGCCGCCCCCGGACGAATCCCAGCAGAGCTGGGATCACCGGTCGCTGACGCTCCCTGGGAGGAGGCGGCGGTGTTCATCAGATCTTCGAACTCGTCGCGGAACTTGCGGACCATGGCGCCGACGGGCATCGCCATCGAGTCGCCGAGGACGCAGAGGCAGTGGCCGATGATGTTCTCCTGGACGGAGGCGACGATGTCGAGGTCCATCGGCGTCGCCTCGCCGCGGGCGACGCGCTCGAGCATCTTCACCGTCCAGTTCGTCCCCTCCCGGCAGGGCGTGCACTTGCCGCACGACTCATGCTGGTAGAAGCGCGCCGTCCGCAGCGCCATATGGGGGATCGAGATGCGGTCGTCGGCGACGATGATCGAGCCCGATCCCAGCATCGAGCCGGCCTCGGCCATCGCCTCGAAGCTGTAGGGGAGGTCGAGGTCGCTGCTCTCGAGCACCGGCGAGGAGGAGCCCCCCGGGTAGAAGGCCTTGACCTCGTGCCCCTCCTCGGGACCCCCGGCGAGGCCGAAGATGATCTCGCGGGTCGGGATCCCGAGCTCGACCTCGTAGTTGCCGGGCCGCTGGACGCAGCCCGAGACCGAGACGACCTTGGTCCCCGGCGACTGCTCGGTGCCGAAGCCCTTGAACCACTCGGCGCCGTTGGCGACGATGTGGGGGACGTTGGAGAGCGTCTCGACGTTGTTGATCAGCGTCGGCCCGCCGTATAGCCCCTCGACCGCGGGAAAGGGGGGCTTCAGCCGCGGGTTGCCCCGCTTGCCCTCGAGCGCGTCGAGCAGCGCCGTCTCCTCGCCGCAGATGTAAGCGCCGGCACCGCGGTGGACTACCAGCTCGAGGTCGTGGTGGGAACCGAGGATGTCCGTGCCGAGGTAGCCGGCCTCATAGGCCTCGGCGACGGCGGCGTCGAGGATGTCGCCCTGCTGGTCGTACTCGCCGCGGATGAAGATGAAGGCGTGGCCGACGCCGGCGGCGAGCGCGGCGATCGCGATCCCCTCGATCAGCTGGTGGGGGTTGCGCTGCATCAGCTCGCGATCCTTGAAGGCGCCGGGCTCGGACTCGTCAGCGTTGCAGCAGAGGTACTTCTGCATCTCCCCGCGTGGCAGGAAGGAGGCCTTCTTGCCCATCGAGAAGCCGGCGCCACCCCGTCCGCGGAGCCCCGATTCCTCAAGCTCGCTGACGATCTCGTCCGGCTCCAGCTCCCGGTAGGCCATCTCCATGGCGCTGTAGCCGCCGTGCCGCTTGTAGACCTCGATCGTGTCGAGGCCGGGCTCCTCGGCGTTCCGCAGCAGCATCCGGGTCTCGGTCGCGCTCACTGGTTCGGACCCTTCTTCCCGGCCACGCGCGGGTCCGGGTCGCCCTGCGGCCCGCCGGCGAGCGGGCGGCGCTCCAGCGCCTTCTGCGGCAGGACCTCTGTCCCCGAGCGCAGCTGCTCGACCGCGGCGGCGGCGTCGGTGGCCTCGAGCGGGCCGAAGAAGCGCTCGTTGATCGAGGCCATCGGGGCCAGGTCGCAGGCTCCGAGGCACTCGAATCCGGAGACGTAGATCTCGCCGTCGGCCGAGACCGAGCCGCCGTGGCCGGCTCCGGCGCGGTCGCATCCCCCCGCCTCGCAGAACGCATCCAGCAGCTCGTCGCCGCCGCGCATCCAGCAGGAGATGTTGGTGCAGACGAGCACCCGCTGGCTCCCCGCCGGCTCGGTATGCAGCAGGTCGTAGAAGCTCGCAACCGACTCCAGGTAGGCGGGGGTGACCCGCATCACCGCGGCGGCCTGGCGGATCCCCTCCGGGGTGCACCAGCCGTAGAGGCGCTGCACCGCCCACAGGGCCGGGATCGAGGCAGAGTGGCGGTCGGGGTAGCGCGACATCAGCTCCTCGATCCGCTGCTGAAGCTCCGGCGGGCAGTCCACCTCGTGCAGCTCCGGCACCCGCTCAGGCTCGCGGCCCGGGAATCTCCCGTCCACCAGCGCCGCGTCAAGCGGCAGCCCGGGGCTGCCGTCGGGGCGCAGCGGCGCCTCGGGCCCGCGCCCGGGGCCGCCCGCCCCCGGGGCCACGTCCTCGGACCCGGTCCCCGGGGTGGCGATGTCGCGCACCTCGGGCTCGCTCATCGGTCGATTCCGCCGAGGATCGGGTCGAGCATCGCAAGGTTGGTGATCAGGTCGGCGACGTAGCCGCCGACAGACATGTCGCGCAGCGCCTGGAGGTTGACGAAGGAGGGGTCGCGGAAGTGGACCCTGGCCGGCTTCGAGGAGCCGTCGGCCAGCAGATAGCAGCCCAGTTCGCCGCGGGGCCCCTCGATTGCGCGGTAGATCTCCCCCGGTGGCACCCGGTAGCCCTCGGTGACCAGCTTGAAGTGGTGGATCAGGGCCTCCATCGAGGTCGAGAGCTCCGAGCGCGGCGGCAGCACGTACTTGCGGTCGTCGGCGATGTGGGGGCCCTCGGGAAGCCCGTCGAGGGCCTGCTCGATGATCCTCACCGATTCCCGCATCTCCGCCATCCGCACCCTGAAGCGGTCGTAGCAGTCGCCGACGGTGCCGACCGGGATCCCGAACTCCAGGTCGGGGTAGGCGAGGTAGTCGAAGACCTTGCGCAGGTCCCAGGGCTCGCCGCTGGCCCGCAGCAGCGGCCCGGTCACGCCCAGCTCGAGCAGGCGCTCGCGCGAGACCGTGCCGACCCCCTTGGTCCGCTGCAGGAAGATCTCGTTGCGGTCGAGCAGGGCCTCGTACTGGTCGACCCGGGTCGGCATCTCGCCGAGGAACTCGCGCAGCTTCTTTTCGAAGCCGAGCGGGATGTCCTCGATCACGCCGCCGACCTGGAAGTAGCGGGTGTGCATCCGCTGCCCGGTGGACATCTCGAACAGGTCGAGGATCGTGTCGCGCTCGCGGAAGGCGTACCAGAGCATCGAGATCGCGCCGACGTCGAGGGCGCTGGTGCCGAGCCAGACGAGGTGCGAGTGGAGGCGGTTGAGCTCCATGTGGATCACCCGCAGGTACTTGGCGCGGTCGGGTATCTCGAGCTCGATCATGCGCTCGACTGCGCCGCAGAAGGCCTCCATGTTGAAGAAGTAGGCGAGGTAGTCCATGCGCTCGACGAACGGGATCACCTTCCAGTAGGAGTGCGCCTCGCAGGACTTCTCGATCCCGGTGTGGACGTAGCCGATCACCGGCCGCAGGTCGCGGACCACCTCGCCCTCGAGCTCGACCATCAGCCTCAGCACCCCGTGGGTGGCGGGGTGGTGCGGGCCCATGTTGATCGTCATCAGCTCGGTCTCGGGCTCGAGCGAGACGCTCGCCCCCGGTACCGATCCCTCGACCTCCGCCGCGGCGGCCTCCAGGGTGCTCACTGAACTGGCGCCCCCGGCTCATTGTGGGTGAATGTGACCGGCTCGCCGCCGACCGGGAAGTCGCGCCGCTGGGGCCAGCCGACGTAGTCCTCGGGCATCAGGATCCGACGCAGGTCGGGGTGGCCGCGGAAGACGATCCCGAAGAAATCGTAGGCCTCGCGCTCTCCAAAATCAGCGGTCGGGAACAGCTCGACGCAGGAGTCGATCTCCGGAAGCGCCCCTCCCCCAGGGTCTGCCAGCGCCGCACGGACCCGGATGCGCTCGACCCTGTCGCGGTTGAGAAGCTCGTAGTGGACCCCGAAGCGGGGCTCGGCCGGGAGGTAGTCGGCCGCGTGGACGCTGGAGAGGAAGGTGTATTCCTGGCCGGGCGTATCGCGGAGCCAGCCCAGGACCTCGACGATCTGCCCGGGGTCGGTGATCAGCGCCGCCTGCCCGTGGTCGAAGCTGGTCTCGAGGATCGCGCCGGGGTGGTGGTCGTTGATCTCGGAGCGGATCATCTCTAGGCCGGGAGCGTCAGGCACCGACCGTCCCCCTCGCGGCCGCGTAGGCCTCGAGCGCCTCGGGGCTGGGCCTGCTTGCGACCCCTCCGCGCGCCCATTCCTCCGTGCCCTCGGCGTTGTATCGGCGGCGCCAGCCCGGGTCGGGGTTGCCGAGGATCTTGCGCTGGAGCTTGTTGAACCCGTACAGCAGCGCCTCGGGACGCGGGGGGCAGCCGGGAACGTGGACGTCCACCGGCATGAATTTGTCGGCGCCCTGGACAACCGCATAGTTGGAGAACATGCCGCCGCTGGAGGAGCAGGCGCCCATCGAGATCGCCCATTTCGGCTCCAGCATCTGGTCGTAGAGCCGGCGGATGATCGGCGCCATCTTGATCGAGGTGCGCCCCGAGAGGATGATCAGGTCCGCCTGGCGTGGCGAGGCCCGCAGCGCCTCGGCCCCGAAGCGGGCGAGGTCGGTTCGGGCCGTGACCACCGAGATCATCTCCATCGCGCAGCAGGCGAGCCCGAACGTCATCGGGAAGACCGAGTTCGCGCGGGCCCAGCTCTGGATCTTCTCCAGCGAGGTGGTCGCCACCCTGTCCTCGACGTAGGCCTCGAGGTCCTCCGGATCGATCGACCCCCGGAGCATGTCGCGGGCCCGCAGCTGCCGCGCCCGCAACTCATCGGGGGAGCTCGGCTGCTCCAGCGGCGCCAGAGCGCGGATCTTGCGCCGCTCTACCTCCAATCCAGCGCTCCCTTGCGCCAGACGTAGGCCAGCGCCACGAACAGCAGCACGACGAAGACGATCACCTCGCCGAGGACGAAGACGCTGTCTGCCCCCTTGAGGATCACCCCCACCGGGTAGAGGAAGACGACCTCGATGTCGAAGAGGATGAACAGCATCGCCACCAGGTAGAAGCTGACCCCGAAACGGAACGTCTTCGAGACCTCAGAGGGGAGCCCGCACTCATAGGGGTCGGTCTGGCGCTCGGTCGCCTCGGTCTTCTTCTTCGGCCGCTTCGCTCCGACGACGTGGTTGAGCATTGTGAACGCGCCTCCCACGATGAGGCCCAGAGCGCCAAAGACAAGGATCGGGAAGTAGCTCCGAAGCAACGCGCGACTGTTATACACCGACTTTGTGGCAACTTGCTACATAGTGATATTCCGCATCAGTAAGCGGAATCCCGACTCTTTCGGGCGGATATAACGGAATGGCCGAGCTGCATCTCATCGTCGGCGTCAGCGTGCTCGCTCTCAACCTCGCTGCCGGCCTTCTCGGAGGGGTCTGCTGGCTCCGCGACCAGGCCTCGGTCCCCTTCTGGTATCTGCTGCGCGCGGCCCAGGTCGCCGTCTTCATCCAGGTGATGCTGGGCGCCCTGCTCGTCCTCACCGGGCACAAGCCGCCCGACGACCTCCACTACCTCTACGGCATTCTGCCGCTGCCGGTTTCCCTGCTGGCCGAGGGGGCTCGCGCCGGGGCGGCGAACCAGGAGCTGGGCGGCCTCGACTTCGAATCCCTTCCCGAGCAACGCCAGCGCGCCCTCGCCCTCGCCATCGTCCGCCGCGAGATGGGGATCATGGCCGTCAGCTGCGGCGTCATCTTCTTCCTGGCGCTGCGGGCCGCGGGCACCAGCGGCCACTTCTAGAACAACAACTGCGCCGCCTCCTCCGCTCCGCGAGAGCCCGCACCCAGAATCACCGGTCATCAGCGGGCTCTCGCTCCGCGTCCGGGGGCGGCTTGGCCGCGGGCAGGCTGGCGTTGCGGGCATCCCGCCCGATACCGCCGCACGCCCGGACGCGGGAGCGAGGCCCGACAGCATCATTTGACTCTGAGTGTCGGGCCTCGCGGGAGCGGAGGACGTGCGGCGCAGGTGTTCAGGCGGAGCGGAGGAGGCGGCGCGGTTATTCCAGGGGGCGGTAGGAACCGCGGTGGAAGATCAGCGGCTCGCCGTCGCCGGCCTCGACGTGGCCGACCTCGCCGGTGACGATCACGTGGTCGCCCCCGGCGATCACGTCCCGCAACTCGCAGCCGACGAAGGCGATCGCCCCGGCGATTGCCGGCAGTCCGTCTCGATGGCTCCACTCGATTCCGTCCCATTTGTCGGCGACCGGCGCCTTCGAACTGAAGGCGCGCGCCACCGACTCCTGGCCGGCGCCGAGGACGTTTACCCCGAAGTGGTTCGCCGCCTGCACCGCGAGCAGGGTGCGCGAGCCACGGTCGAGGCAGGCCAGCATCAGCATCGGCTCGAGCGATAGCGAGCAGACCGCGTTGGCCGTGGCCCCGGCGGGAGCGTCGGCGCCGGACGCGGTGACCACGGTCACGCCGGTCGGCAGCATGCCCATTGCGGCACGGAATTGGGCGGGGTCGGGCGGGGCCATCGGGATCGGCGCCAGACAATATGATGCCCGCGTCGTGCGCCCAGTCCCGATCACAGCCCTGGCCGTCGCCGCCGCCGCCCTCGGCCTCGCTGCCTGCGGATTCGGCGAGGAGGGGATCTCGGTCTCCAAGGACGACTCCAACTACGGCGGCGCGGTCCTGTTCGCCACCCACTGCTCGGGTTGCCACACGCTCAGCGCCGCCGGTTCGCAGGGCACCGGCAACCGCGGCGAGCGGACCCAGGGGCCCAACCTCAACCAGCGCACCGAGACTGTTGCCACCTCCCTCTACGCGATCCGCAACGGCGGCTACTCGGGGGCGATCATGCCTCAGAACATCGTCGTCGGCGATGAGGCCAGGCAGGTGGCGCGCTTCGTCGCCGAGTACGCCGGGCAGGACGCGGCGGAACCGCCGAAGCCCGGCGAGCCGAAGCCCTGATGAGCATCGCCGGCCATAGCCGGCGCGATTACACCCGGCACCCGGAGGAGGCCCGGCCGTGCTCGACCTGAAGCTGATCCGCTCCGATCCCGAGGCCGCCCGAGAGGCATTGGCCCGGCGGGGGGTGGCCGACGACCTCGACGAGTTGCTGCGGCTCGACGCGCGCCGCCGCGAGCTGCTGCCGGAGATCGAGAGCGGAAGGGCGCGGCGGAACACCGCCTCCGAGACGATCGCCGAGACCAAGCGCGCCGGGGGGGACGCCGCAGATGGGATCGCCGAGATGCGCGAGCTCTCCGGCAGGATCAAGCAGCTCGAGGCCGAGCTGGCCGAGGTCGAGAGCGCCCGCGACGAGCTCGCGGCGACGCTTCCCAACCTCCCGGACCCCGAGGCTCCCGACGGCCTCACCGAGGAGGACGCGGCCGTCTTGCGCGAGGTCGGAGAGCGCCCCGCGTTCGACTTCGAGCCGCGCGATCATCTCGAGATCGGCACCGCCCTCGGGCTGATCGACATGGAGTCCGCAGCCCGGGTCTCGGGCTCGCGCTTCACCTACCTGATGGGCGACCTGGTGATGGTCGAGCTGGCCCTGGTCCGCTACGCGATGGAGCTGCTGCGCGCCGAGGGGCACGAGCCCGTGGTACCCCCTGCGCTGGTCAGGGAGGAAGCCCTGTTCGGGACCGGCTTCTTCCCCGGCGAGCGGGAGATGATCTACGAGGTTCCCCGTGACGAGCTCTTCCTCGTCGGCACCTCCGAGGTGCCGCTGGCCGCGCTTCACGGCGACCGGATACTCGACCCGGGGACATTGCCGCTGCGCTACGCGGGGTTCTCGCCCTGCTTCCGGCGCGAGGCCGGTGCCGCCGGCAGGGACACCCGGGGGATCTTCCGCGTCCACCAGTTCGACAAGGTCGAGATGTTCTCGTTCGTCGAGCCGGGGGCCTCGGGCGACGAGCACGAGCGCCTGCTGGCGATCGAGGAGCGAATCCTCTCCGAGCTCGAGCTGCCCTACCGGGTCGTAAGCGTCGCCGTCGGCGACCTCGGCGCGTCCGCCGCAAAGAAGTACGACTGCGAGGCCTGGATACCGAGCCAGGACCGCTACCGGGAGCTGACCTCCTGCTCGAACACGACCGACTACCAGGCCCGCAGACTCAATTGTCGGTACCGCCCGGCCGAGGGCGAGGCGCCCGTTCACCCCCACACACTCAACGGCACCGCGGTTGCCGTGGGACGCACCCTGATCGCGCTGATCGAGAACCGGCAGGAGCGCGACGGCAGTTTCACGCTACCCAGTTCTTTGCATCCCTACGGCGCCCCTGAAAGAATCGCCCCAGAATGAACGTGCGCGATGCAAAGCGCGTCGTTCTCTGCGACGACCACGAAATCGTCCGCGATGCGATCAAAGCTCGCATGGCCAACTCGAGCGCGGTCGAGATCGTCGGCGAGGCGAGCGACGGGCGCGACGTGGTGGAGACGGTCTCCGAGCTCGAGCCCGACGTCCTCATCATCGACGTCGAACTTCCCAAGCGCGATGGGATCGAGGCGACCAAGGAAGTCCTCCGGGTCAAGCCGATGACCAAGGTCATCATCTTCACCGCCCACGCCCAGCCCGACCTGCTGGCGCTGGCGCTGCGCGCCGGGGCCTCCGGCTACGTGCTCAAGTCGGCCCCTGCCGAGGACATCGCCAGGGCGGTCGAGGCGGTCACCAACGGCGGCACCTTCCTCGGCGGCGACTTTGCCGGCGGCAAGCCCTCCGAGGTGGAGAAGCTGCTCGACCTCTCCCCGCGCGAGCGCCAGATCCTCGAGCTGCTGGCGGAGGGGCTGCGGGTGAAGGAAATCGCCGACCGCCTCTCACTCAGCCCGGCGACGGTCCACACCCACGTCCGCAACGCGATCGCCAAGCTCGAAGTGGACACCCGCACCGAGGCGGTCGCCCTGGCCGTCCGCTTCAGTTACCTCGGCGCAGGCGGCGCCTCCGGCAACGGCGTCTGAACAACGGCGCGCCTGAACAACCGCGCCGCCTCCTCCGCTCCGCGAGAGCCCGCACCCAGAGACACCGGTCATCTGCGGGCTCTCGCTCCGCGTCCGGGGGCGGCTTGGCCGCGGGCAGGCTGGCGTTGCGGGCATCCCGCCCGATACCGCCGCACGCCCGGACGCGGGAGCGAGGCCCGACAGCATCATTTGACTCTGAGAGTCGGGCCTCGCGGGAGCGGAGGACGTGCGGCGCAGGTGTTCAGGCGGAGCCGAGGAGGCGGCGCAGCTATTTTCCTTCGGAAAAATCTAGGGCGCAGCCGTTGATGCAGTAGCGCTGGCCGGTTGGGCCGGGGCCATCGTCGAAGACGTGGCCGAGATGGGCGTCGCAGTTGCGGCAGACAACCTCGGTGCGGCGCATGAAGTGGCTCTTGTCGGGCCGCAGCTCGACGTTCTCTAGGTTGGCCGGCTCGGTGAAGCTGGGCCAGCCGGTGCCCGAGTCGAACTTCGTCCCCGAGGCGAAAAGCTCGTTGCCGCAGCAGACGCAGCGGTAGATCCCCTCGGCCTTGTTGTCGACGAAGGGGCCGGTGAAGGCGCGCTCGGTGCCCGCCCTGCGGGTGACCTCGTACTGCTCGGGCGTCAACTCGGCGCGCCACTCGGCGTCGGACTTGGTGACCTTCTCTGTCTTCTGGCTCATCTCGCTCCTTCTCGATCTAACCGGTAGTCCAGGTTATGACCTGACCGTTACGGGCCGCGGCCGGAGCAGGACCGCTCGCACCCGGTGCTCCCCTCATACAAACGTCCAGGCGGTCCCTGGACGCTTGTGCGGGGCCCGACTGCTGGCGAGAAGGCGAGGGTGATCCGGAAGCCGGCAATCGTCGCTGCGCTCGCGACCACGATCCTCGTCGCCGCGGCAGGATCGGCCCAGGCGCTCGAGATCAGCCGCCTGATGGCGCCCTCCTCAGCCTGCAAGCACCAGCGCGACCGCACCGATCCTGTGGCCGTCCAGGAGCACTCCATGCGCTGCATGACCAACTTCGCCCGCCGCCACGTCGGCCTCGCCCGCCTCGGGGACGACCGCCACCTCGACCAATCCGCCGGGCACAAGGCGGGCGACATCATTCGCTGCGACAGCTTCAGTCACTACGCCTGCGGGCGCGACTTCACCTACTGGATGCGTCGCGTCGGCTACCTGCGGGCGCGCTGCTGGCGGGCCGGCGAGAACATCGCCTGGGGCAGCGGCAGCTACGGCACGGTCCGCTCGATCTTCCGCGCCTGGATGGGCTCCCCCGAGCACCGCCAGAACATCCTCGCCCGCGGCTACGACGGCCTGGGCGTCGGCCTCGACATCGGCCGGCTCGGCCGCTACAGCCGCGCCTACGTCTGGGTTCAGCACTTCGGCGATCTCTGCTGAGCTCTGCCGGCCGGACGAGGCATGGATTCCGTTGAAGCAGAGGACGGAGCCGACCCGGCGGCGCTGACTAGGATCGGCCGATGCCCGGCGCCTTCTACGAGTCCGACGGTGAGACCTACCTGGCCACCGCTTCGACCCGCGGGCCCTGGGACCCGGGCTTCCAGCATGCCGGACCGCCCGCGGGCCTGCTTGGTCGCGAGATCGAGCGGCTCGGCGGGGGAGGCGGCCATGTCGGGCGGATCACCTTCGAGATCCTGCGCCCGGTGCCGATTGCGGCACTGCGTGTCAGCGCCGAGGTCCTCCGCCCCGGCCGCCGGGTCGAGTTGATCGAGGCTTCGCTGTCCGATACCGCTGGGCTGGAACTGATGCGGGCGCGCGCCTGGAGGTTGCGGGGCTTCCCCGTCGAGATCGAGCCGGCGCCGGCCCGCCAGGGGATGCCGGGCCCGGAGGAGGGCGTAGAGAGCGAGTACTTCCCCACCGGCGAGGAGGTCGGCTACCACACGGCGATCGAGTACCGGTTCCTCAGCGGCGGCTTCACCGAGCCGGGTCCCGCCACCGTCTGGATGAGGATGCGGGAGCCGCTGGTGGCTGGGGAGGAGCCGACCCCGCTGCAGCGAGTCCTGGTCGTGGCCGACTCCGGCAACGGCGTCAGCTCGGCCCTCGACTGGCGCCGGTTCGTGTTCGTCAACGTCGACCTCTCGGTCCATCTCGAGCGCCTTCCGCGCGGGGAGTGGGTCTGTCTCGACGCGGTCACGCTGCCGCAGCCCGAAGGGGTGGGCACCTCCGATTCCCTGCTGCTCGACGAGCGGGGTCGGATCGGCCGGGCGTTGCAGACGCTGCTCGTCAGCGAGCGTTGAGCTCGGCCACCAGTGCGCGCCCGCGGGTCGAGATCGCGAATGTGATCGTGACAGCGGCGACCAGGGCGAACGCCGCGGCGAGCAGGAACGCTCCCTCGTAGCCGGCAACGGCCGCCGCGACGCCCGCCAGCGGTGCCCCCAACCCGACCCCGGCGTCGAAGAAGGCGGTGAAGGTTCCGAGGGCGGCGCCGCGCCTGTGCTCGGGCACCCTGCCGACGACGATCAGAGAAAGCGACGGGTAGAGCAATGAGAAGGCGGCGCCCATCGCCAGGGCGCCGGCGATCGCCACCGGCAGACTCTGGGCGACCGCGATCGTCGCCAGGCCAATCGACTCGACCGTAGCCGCGCCGGCCGCACAGCGGGCCGGGCCGACCCGGTCCGGGAGGTCGCCCCCGATCAGCCTTGTGAGGACGACCATCGCCGCGAACGCGCCGAAGACGACCGCCCCGTGCCCGATTCCGCGGGCGTCGAGGTGGAGGACGACGAACGCCGCCACGGTCGCGTAGCCGACGGATGCGAACGCAAGCGCCGAGCCGGGCCGGATCGACTCGGCCGCGATCAGCGGCCGCAGCTCGGCCTCGTCGGGCGGGACGAAGGGCTCTGGGAGCCGCAGCGCGATCAGGCCGCCCAGCATCGGCGCGGCGGCGGCGAAGATCCAGACGAGCTGGTAGTCGGCGGCATGGAGGAGCAGCGACCCGATCAGCGGCCCGATGCTGAGCCCGCTCCAGACGGCGAGCCCGTAGAGGCCGATCACCCGCCCGCGCCGCCCCGGCGGCGCCAGATCGACGATCCAGGCCGAGCCGGCGGTGAACACCGTGCCCTCGCCGGCGCCGAGGATCAGACGGGCGGCGATCAGCCCGGGGACACCGGCCGGCACCAGGTAGAGCAGCCCTGCGGCGGCGGCCAGCAGCGAGCCGAGGACGACCGCCCGCCGGCGACCGCGCGTGTCGGCGATCCGCCCGGCGAGCGGCCGGAAGACGAGCCCGGTGATCGCGTAGCAGCCGATCACCACCCCGACGACGACGTCTCCCGAGCCCAGCGGCCCGCGGACGTAGTGGGGAAGGACGGGCAGGACCGCGCCCACGGCCAGCATCGCCAGCATCGTCGCCGCGAACACTCCGGCGAACGACGTCAGTCGGCGCGGGGTTCCTGCTGGGCCGATGTCGGTTCTCGCCGCGCCGATACCCTGATTCTGGCGATGCCAGCGAGCGGGAGCGGCGAGAGGGATGCGGGGACCGGGCTCGACCGTTGCTCGGAGTGCGGGGGGCCGATCGGGCCCGGCGACCGCTACTGCCGCTCCTGCGGAGCCGAGCAGCTTCCGAGGCCGGTGCACGCCGACCAGACCGAGCAGCTCACCGGTGCCGAGAGCGAGGGGGAGGGCCTCGATCCGCCGACTGAGAAGGGGACAAGGGTAGAGCCCGCGACCGAGCGCCAGCCTCACGCGGAGGAGACAGAGGCTTTGCCGCCGTCCCAGAGACCGACTCCACCCCCGCCCGCGCCGGAACCGGCGCCGCTCCGGCCTCCGCCACCGCGGCAGCCGGGGTCGCGGCGCCCCGGGCGGGGCCTGGTCGCCGTCGTCGTCGCAATCGTCCTCGGCCTTCTCGCCGGATTGGTCGCGGTGGTCGTCATCAACGGAGGCGACGATGGCGGCCGGACCGGTCCGACGGCCGGTCAGGCCCCCGCGACCGCCCTGGACCCGGTCGAGTCGCTGCGGGCGCATTTCGACCTGCTCGAGCAGGGCCGCTTCCTGGCGGCGGCTGACGACCTCACGCCGGAGCTCCTCGACAGCCTCGGCGGCAAGACGATCTGGGTCTCGGAGCGGATCGCCGACCTCCTCATCGACGCGCAGCTGGACGCCACCCTCGTCGAGGTGACCGATACCACCGCGACCGTGCAGGTCGACTCGCTGCGCACCGACTCGCTGGTCAATGGCTGCACCGACTTCAGCGGCAGCTACTCCCTGGTCCGCTCAGGCGACCGCTGGCTGATCTCCTCAGCCGACCTCGTCGAACGTCCCTGCTGAGCGCCGGCATCGACCCCACAGGCTCCCGGCCGGCGTCGAGTGGCGAATTTCGGGAGGCAAGGTCCCGTTTTTCGCCACTCGACTCGCCACTCGACCCACGGGAAGGGAGATTCCGGATGGGGGAGAGGAAGGGTTCGCCCGGTCCTTGGGGTCCCATGGCACGTCGAGCGCTGGCGATCACCTTGGCCGCCGTGGTCCTGTGGGCCGCGGGGTCGGCGGCGGCCTCCCCCGCGGCCCGGGTCGAGTGCTCGAAGCCGGGGACCCTGCGGCTGGTTCGCTACGAGGATCGCTCGGCCCGGCTCTTCTGCGCAGGCAGGGTTCTGGTGCGGATCTCGGTCCCCTACTGAGGGTGATGGAAGTCGCCGCCGCAGCGCCCCCAGACGCCGCGATCGGCGCGGCGGGCGCGGTGGGCTGAGCGGCGGTAGCGGTGGACTCGCTTGAACGGGCGCTCGAAGACATAGACCTTGGCCCACCCTCGGGCGATCTGGGTGCGGCCGAGGTCACGGCCGTTGCTGCGCCGCACCACGTAGGCCAGCAGGCGGCTGTAGCGATCGAAGAGATCCTGGGTCGGGTCGGTGACCAGCTCCACCCGCACGCCGACCGGCGCCAGGTGGCGCATGGACCGCGACGCCCCGGCGGAGCCGCACTCGCGGCCCCCGTACTTCTCCGGGGTGTCGATCCCGATCACCCGCACGTCGTAATAGCGCCGGCGTGTGCCCTTCGCCCGCACTCTTATGGTGTCGCCGTCGACGACGTGGACGATCCGCGCCTTGATCCTCTGCCCCCTGTGGCCGCCGCCGTTCCCGTGGCCGTACTTGCACGGGCAGGGGAGGGTCTCGCAGGCGGTGCCGTCGCCGTCGGAGTCGAGGCGGTCGGGGTCGCGCCGGGGCCCACCCTTGGCGATGAAGTAGTTCTGCGCCGCCCTCTGGCTGGCGAAGTCTGAGCAGTCGCGATCGGCCGCGCGCGCAGGGGAAGCGCTCGCCGCCAGCGCCACTGCGGCCACGGCGGCGAGCACTGCGGTGATTCCCGCTCGCGATCCCATCAGACGCTCAGGTCGGCGACGCTATTGAGGATCTGACCTGGCACCACCCCGGAGCGCTCGGCCTGCTCGCGGGAGGTGGCGCCGGTGAGGACGAGAATGGTCTCGAGCCCTGCCGCGGCCGCGCCCGCGACGTCGGAGTCGAGCCGGTCTCCGACCATCGCCACCCTCGTGCCCCCGACAAGCTCTCGAGCCCGTTCGAAGATGTGGCGCTGCGGCTTGCCGCCGACCGTCGCCGAGCATCCAGACGCGGTCTCGACCGCCGCCAGGATCGAGCCTGTCCCCGGCCAGGGCCCCTCGGGCATCGGCATCGTCGGGTCGCGGTTGGTCGCCAACAGCTCCGCCCCGGAGAGCAGCGCCGTGGTCGCGATCCGAAGCTCCGCGTAGTCGAAGCCCATGTGCCCCGAGACGACGACGACCCCGGCCCCCTCACCCTCCTCGCCGTCGAGCACGGCCGCCCCTGCGCCCTCGACTTCCCGCTTGAAGGAGTCGGTGCCGATGACGAAGGCCCCCCGCCCGGCGGCGGGCGAGGCGGCGGCCAGGGCGGCGGTCACGGCGCCGGCGGTGACGATGCGCCCGGGGCCGGCATCGATCCCGTCGCCGCGGAGGCGGGCCGCGTAGTCTTCGGCCGTCGCCCGCGGGTTGTTGGTGAGGAAGGCGACCTCCTTGCCGGCGGCGATCAGCGAGGCGACTCCCTCCGCCGCCCCGGGGATCGGGTCCTCGCCCAGCCAGACGACACCGTCGAGGTCGAAGAGGAAGCCGTCGTAGCCGTCGGCGATCGCCATCCCCGCCAGGCTAGTCAGCGCGGCCGACTCTTACGGGATTCTTCGGCTGATGGCCGATGCTACGGGCATGCAGGTGCTGATAGTCGACGACGAGCAACCGCTGCGCTCGGCGATCCGCCGTGCCCTCGCGCTCGAGGGTTACGGGGTGAGCGAGGCGGCCAGCGGCGAGGAGGCGATCTCCACGCTCCAGACCTCTCGGGCCGACGCGATCCTGCTCGACGTGCTGATGCCTGGAATAGACGGCCTCGAGGTATGCCGCCGGCTGCGGGCCGCCGGGGACACGACCCCGGTGCTGATGTTGACCGCCCGCGAGACGGTCAGCGACCGGGTCGCCGGGCTCGACGCCGGGGCCGACGACTACCTGGTCAAGCCCTTCGCCCTCGAGGAGCTTCTGGCCCGGCTGCGGGCGCTGCTGCGCCGCGGCCCGGGCGAGGGCTCCGGCAGCGAGCGCCTCAGCTTCGGGCCGATCTCCGTTGACATCGGCGCCCGGCGGGTGACAATCGACGGCCGGCAGGTCGAGCTGACCAGGACCGAGTTCTCGCTGCTGGAGCTGTTCATGCGCAACCCGGGGCAGGTGCTGTCGCGATCGCTGATCAACGAGCGCGTCTGGGGTTACGACTTCGGCGAGACCTCCAACTCACTCGGCGTCTACATCGGCTACCTGCGGCGCAAGCTCGAGGCCGGGGGCGAGCGGCGCCTGGTCCAGACGGTGCGCGGCGTCGGATACGTCCTGCGCGAGGCTCCGTGACGATCAGTCGCCGGCTGGCGCTGGCGTCGGCCCTGGCGGTGGCGGTCGCGATCGCCCTGGCCTCGGTCGGGGCCTATGTCGCGGTGCGCTCGAAGCTGCGAGGGGAGATCGATTCCTCGCTCCGAGATCGCGCCGCCGCGGCCCAGGGCCTGACGGCCGGCTGGACCGGGTCGCGGCCGCCGGGCGGGCCGCGCCCGCCGCTGCCGCCGCAGGGCTCGATCCCTCCGCCCAACCCCGACGCGGCCCGCTTCGGCGGGGCCACCGGCGTGACCCAGTTCATCAGCCCCGGTGGGCGCGCGATCCGGGGCCCCGGATCGGGGCCCCGCCTACCCGTGAGCCCCGCGGACCGCGAGATCGCCAGGGGCAACGGCGGGGGCCGGATCGACGACGAGACCGTCGCCGGCGATCATCTGCGGATCCTCACCGCGCCGCTGCCCGGCGGCGGCGCCGTCCAGGTCGCGCGCCCGCTGAACGAAGTCGACAGCGTCCTCTCGGACCTCGTCCTGATCCTTGTCGCGATCACGGTCGCCGGAATCGTCCTCGCCGCGGTGCTCGGCGGCGCCGTCTCGCGCGCCTCGCTGGCGCCGGTGCGGCGCTTCACCGAGGAGACCGAGTCCGTCGCCGGAGAAGCCGACCTCAGCCGGCGCTTGCCCGAGGGCGGCGACGACGAGCTCGGCCGCCTCGCCCGAACCTACAACTCGACCCTGGACGCCCTCGAGTCCTCGGTCGTCGCCCAGCGGCGGCTGATCTCCGACGCCTCGCATGAGCTGCGCACCCCCCTTGCATCGGTCAAGACCAATCTCGAGGTCCTGCTCCGCAGGCCCGACCTGGGCGCCGAGGACCGGCGCGAAATGAGCGCCGACCTGGTCGGGCAGGTGGACGAGCTGACCCTGCTGGTCGAGGACGTGGTCGAGCTCGCCCGGCGCGGCGAGCGCCAGCCGATGAGCGAGGAGGTGGCGCTCGAGACGGTCGTCGCCGAGGCGATCAGCAGGGCCCGCCTGCACGCGCCGGGTATTCACTTCTCGGCCGGGCTCGACCCCTGCTCCGTCCGCGGCGATGCCGAGCGCCTCGGCCGGGCGGTCACCAACCTCCTCGACAATGCCGCCAAGTGGAGCCGGCCAGGGGGCCTGGTCGAGGTCGCGCTGCACGACGACGAGCTGGTCGTCCGCGACCACGGGCCGGGCATTCCCGAGGACGACCTGCAGTACGTCTTCGACCGCTTCCACCGCGCCAGAGAGGCGCGCGGGATGCGGGGATCGGGTCTGGGGCTGGCAATAGTGCGCGAGATCGCCGAAGCCCACGGCGCCACCGTCAGCGCCGAGAACGCCGAGGGTGGCGGCGCCCGCCTGCGGATCTCCTTTCCCGCCGGCCAGATCGCCCGGTCGAGCCTCTCGTAGCTCGCGGGGGATAGGGTCCCGCCGGAGATGCCCAGCGCGCTCCTCAAAGCGGCCATTGTGAGCGGCGCGGCGACGCTGCTCTGGGTTTCCTCGGCGCCGGCGGATGTGAGTGTCGGCCCCAATCGGGCTCGGGTGGTGACGGTCTCCGCTCGCGCGGTTGTCGATTTCCGACCGTTTCGGATCAGCTTCCGTAACTCCGCGGGCCGGACGGTTCTGGCCGAGGCGGGTGGCCGGCGGGGGCGCGGCGTCAGGATCCCCACGTCCTACGATCCGCCGCCGCTGGGCCAGGAGGAACCCGGCAGGGACGCGGTCTACGCGCCGCTCGGATTCATCGTCGGACACGAGACCAGGGCCCAGTGGAACGGGTCGTTCTGGCCCGGAGACCTCCTCTTCGCACGCCGCGGCGGAACCGCCTACCAGGCCCGGCGGGTGACCGCACTCGAGCGCACCAGGGGTGGCGTCAGGCTCGAGGTCGCCACCAACGACCCGGACGGGCGCAGGCTCCTCGTAACCGTCCGGGAGGACAGGGGCGGGTCGATAAGGGTCAGCGCCCGGACCGATCCGAGCCGGGGGGTGATCGCAATGGCCGACTCCTTCGGCAGCGCTCCGGGGGAGGCGTTCCACGGCTTCGGGGGCCAGCACTGGGGGCTCGACCAGAAGGGCAAGGCGCTCCAGGGGTGGATCTCACAGGAGAACCTGGGCGGGCCGGCGGCGATCGCCGTGGCCCCCGCGCTCCCGGGCTTCGTCGCCGCCGGCACCGACTACACGGTCGATCAGATCGGCGGCTTCGACCTCGGCAACGTCTCCGGGGGCCTCGAGCACTACATGTTCCCCAGCGGCTCGAGCGGCGCCTATTACTTCCAGCCCCAGTTCGCCTCCTCCCACGGCTACGGGTTCCTCCTCAACCAACCCCAGCTGAGCCGCTGGCGGATGGCCGGCGAGCGGCGAAGCCGCTGGCAGGTGGACGTCGACGCCGCCCGGCTCGACTACACGGTCGCCGTGGCCCGCCCCGTGCGCGCGGCCGCGAAGCTGAGCGCGATCACTGGCCGTCACCTGCTGCCACCGCGATGGGCCCACGGCCCGACACTCTCGCGCACGATCCGAACCGACGGCTCCGAGACCGCTCAGACCTACCGCCAGAAGATCGAGAGCGACCTCGCCCAGATCTCTGTTCGTAGACCTCCGATCACGGCCTATGCGTTCGAGGGCTGGGCGCTGCTCGGCGACCCGGCCTTCGTCCGTCGCACCACCACCCGCCTGCACCGGATGGGCATCAGGGCGGTGCTCTACGTTCGCTCCTTCGTCTCCAACGACCCGCTGAAGACCCAGCCTCCCGGCGACTTCGACCAGGTGATCCGCAAGCGCCTGGTCGCGACCACCGCCCGTGGCCGCCCCGCCTTCTTCGACGCAAATGGCGCCCCGGCGGTTGTCCTCGACTTCACCAAGCGCGCGACCCGCCACTGGTGGCGGAAGCGACTCGCCCAAATGCTCCGCCTCGGTGCCGACGGCTTCATGCAGGATTTCGGCGAGCAGACCCTGGACGGCATGCGCTTCTCCGACGGGCGCAAGGGGCCGGCCATGCACAACCGCTATCCGGTCCTCTACCACCGGACTTCGCGGCGGATCCTCGACTCCTATGCCAGGCGCCACCATCACCCGAGGATCTGGTTCTTCACCCGGTCCGGCTACAGCGGGCGCCCCGGGAGCGCGGCATACGAGATGGGGAACTTCCCCGGGGACGAGACCGCCGACTGGAGCGCCGCCAGCGGACTCGCCTCGCTGGCACCCGACATGCTCAACCGCGCGGTCGGCGGGGCCTTCGGCTTCGACACGGACATCGGCGGCTACATCGACCTGCTGACCGGCCCGACCGACGCCGAGCTCTTCACGCGCTGGTCGCAGTGGGCGGCGCTGACCCCCTACTTCCGCGTCCACAACGACGCCCAGGCCGGGGTGCGGATGCCCTGGGACTACGACGAGACGACCTACCGGCGCTGGCGCGAGATGGCCCGCCTGCACCGCCGCGCCGTGCCATTGATCCGCCGCGCCTGGCGCCTCGGGCGGCAAGACGGAATTCCTCCCACTCGCCCTCTATGGCTGGCGTTCCCGGGTGACCGCGGCGCGGCTCGCGAGGAGCAGGAGTGGATGCTGGGGTCGAACGTGCTGGTGGCGCCGGTGATCACCGAGGGCGCGAGGCAGCGCCGGGTCCGTTTCCCGCCCGGATGCTGGGCGCGCCAGGGCGTCTACCGGCGGGTTCACGGCCCCGTGAGCCTGGTTGTCCACGCCATCCCCAGAGAGCTTCCCTACTTCTTCCGCTGCGGGACGCGGCCGTTCTAGCCGGCGCCGGGGAAGGGGGAGACGCCGGCCACCTCGTTCAGCGCCACCGAGGGGACGCCGTCGATCGCGGCCGGCAGCTTCGAGGCGAATTCCGCCAGGTGGGGCTGGGCGAAGTGGCGGTCGAGCGCCTCGCGCGAAGCCCACTCCTCGACCGCGACGAAGGAGTTGGGGGACTCGATCGCCTCGTGGAAGCCGTAACTGAGGCAACCCTCCTCCCGGCGCGAGCGCTCCTGCATCTCCTCCAGCAACGCGATCAGCTCCCGGCGCTGCTCGGGCCGGCAACGGACCCGGCCGATGACGATGATCTTGCCGGCCTCGCTCTGCTCGCCAGATGCGTCCATGCTGTTCCTCTCCGGGTCGTTTGGCAAGAATCCGCTAGGGCCGCAGGCCGCGCGCCTTGGGCCCGCCGGGGAGCTCCTGGCGTAACAGTTCGTGCGCCCGCTCGGCCCAATCGCAGAGGATGCGCCGGGTGTCGCGCGGGTCGATGATCTCCTCGACGAAGAAGCGCTCGGCGGTTCGGAACGGGGAGGTGACCGAGGTCAGCCGCTTTTCGATCTCCGCCCGCAGGGCCACCGGGTCCTCGGCAGCCTCGAGCTCGCGGCGGTAGGCGGCCTCGAGGCCGCCCGCCAACGGCAGCGAGCCCCAGTTGCCCGAGGGCCAGGCGTAGCGAAGGTTCAGCCGCGAGGCGTCGCCGGCGGCAGACCCGGCGATCCCGTAGACCTTGCGGACGAGGATCGAGACCCAGGGCACGCTCGCCTGGTAGACGGCGACGTAGGCGCGGGTGCCGCGGCGGATCGTCCCCCTCTTCTCAGCGGCGGTTCCGACGACGAAGCCGGGCTGGTCCACGAGGTTCACCACCGGCAGGCGGAACTGGTCGCAGAGGTCGACGAACCGGGTCAGCTTCTCCGAGGCATCGGCGTCCAGCCCACCGCCGTAGGCCTTGGGGTCGGATGCGAGGACCCCGACCGGGCGCCCGTCGAGCCGGGCCAGCGCCGTGATCAGCGGCCGCCCGAAGCGGCGGCCGACCTCGAACACCGAGCCGTGGTCGAGGACCAGCTCGAGGATGCGGCGCATGGCGTAGGTCTTGCGCGGGTCGCGGGGGACGATCTCCAGCAATTCCTCCTCGCGGCGGTCGGCCGGGTCGGTGGCGGCCAGGCACGGCGGCGCCTCCCAGACGCTGCCGGGGAGATAGGAGAGGAAGCGGCGCAACTGCGCCAGGGCGTCCTCCTCGTTGGCGGCGTCGTTGTCGACGGCCCCGGCGGCGGTCTGCATCCGCGCCCCGCCCAGCTCCTCCTTGTCGGGCGCCTCGCCCATCCCCGCCATTGCCACCACCGGCGGCCCGGCGACGAACAGCTGGGCGGTGTCGCGGACGATGACGCTGAAGTGCGAGGCGACCACGCGCGCCGCCCCCAACCCCGCGCAGGGCCCGAGCGCGGCAGCGACGACCGGCACCCGCGAGAGATTGGAGACCGCAACCTCCCAGCCGGGGACCTGGGGGACGTAGGTGAAGCCCATCTGCTCGAGCGACTTGACGCTGCCGCCGCCGCCGGTGCCGTCCACAAGCCGCACCAGGGGAATCCGCATCTCGGCCGCCAGCTGCTCGGCGTAGACCATCTTGCGCCAGATCGCGGCGTCGGCGGCGCCGCCGCGAACTGTGAAGTCGTCGCCCTGGATCGCCACCCGCCGGCCGTCGATGCGGCCGCGCCCGATCACCATGTTTGCGGGGGTGAACGCCTCCAACTCGCCGCCCTCTCCGTAGCTGCCGACCCCGGCGATCGCCCCGGTCTCGTCGAAGCTGTCCTCGTCGAGCAGGCGCCCGATCCTCTCGCGCACGGTGAGCCGGCCGCTGGCGCGCTGGCGCTCGACCCGCTCGGCGCCGCCGAGCTCGCGCGCGAGCGCCTCTCGCCGCCGCAGCTCATCGATCTCGGGCTGCCAGCTCATTCGCCCACCGCGGAGGCCGCCGCAGGCGGCCAGATGTCGCCGCCGACGATCTCGATCAGGTTGCCGGCGGGGTCGCGAAAGTAGAACGAGTGCCGACCCCCGCTCCACTCCTGCTCGTGGACGACCTCGACTCCCGCTGCTCCGAGGCGATCGCGCCACCCCCGGTAG
Source organism: uncultured Actinomycetes bacterium (assembly GCA_963840235.1). Lineage (GTDB taxonomy): Bacteria > Actinomycetota > Thermoleophilia > Solirubrobacterales > 70-9 > JBBRHQ01. The sequence goes on along the minus strand of CAWIYC010000005.1, from coordinate 339,702 downwards.
TCATCGGGCGAGGCGAGCAGGGCGACATGGGTGGGGCCGGTGGTGGCGTGTTCGGCGATCGGCCCCTCGCGATGGGCGAGCTTCCTGCGGTCGAAGAGCAGGATCACCCCGGCTCCGACCCGCAGCGCCGTCCCGTCCTCCCACCCGGCGACGACCGGCAGGCCGAGCAGGTTGCGGTAGAAGTGCAGCATCGCCTCGGCCTCGGCGGGCTCGTGGTAGAGGGCCGTCTCCAGGACTCCCTCCAGCGGCGCCGGCCGGGGTGTCGCGGTCATAATTGGGATTCTGCTGTCACCGGCGTTGGGGCGGGCCGCTTCGGCTCCACCCCGTCACCCGAGGAGCGCCCGCGAATCCTGCGGCCAAGCCAGGGGAGGAGGTACCGGCCGGCCCAGGCCAGCTCGCCGCGGAGGACCTCGATCCGCCCCCGCGGCGATGCCGGCGGAAGCGGCTCGGCCCAGCTCCCGTCGCTGCCGGGAAGCCCGAGCGCGTGGGCCGCCGCCGCCGCGATCCGCTCGTGGCCGGCCGGGTTCGCGTGGAGCCGGTCAGCGCTCCAGAGCCGAGGGTCGGAGGTGACCGGGTGACGGGCGAAGTCGATCAGCACCGCGCCCGTGCGCCCCGCTGCCTCGCGCAGGGCCTCGTTGAAGGCGAGCAGCCGTCCCCGCAGGGGCCTGGTGATCGGGATCACCGGCGTCGGGTCGGCCATGGTGAAGGTGAGCACCGTCGCGCCGGCGGCGCCCAGGGCAGCCTGCATCTCCTCGATCTCCCCGGCGACGCGATCGACGTCGAATCCGGGGCGGAGGACGTCGTTGAGGCCGGCGACGACCGAGGCCAGGTCCGGCTCGAGCGCCACCGCCGGGCCGAGCTGCTGCTCTCGCACCTGTCCCGCCAGACGGCCCCTGACCGCCAGGTTCGCGTACTCGAGCGCGGGATCGAGCTCGGCCAGGCGCTCGGCGAGGCGGTCCGCCCAGCCCCGGTACCGCCCGATTGGCAGCGGGTCCTCGAGCCCCTCGGTGGTGCTGTCGCCGATTGCGACGTAGCGGATGTAGGGGCCGGGCCTCACCGCCGGCAGCGTACTTCGCCCTCAGTCCTGCCCGTCGCCTCCACCTGAGAGCCCCCGCGCTGCCTCGATCGACTCGGGCAGGGGCATCCCGGCCCTGGCGCTGAGCCAGCAGGCGACCGGGGCGGCGACCCGCTCGGAGGCGTGCGCCGCCTCCGCCGCAAGGTCGAGTATCGCCGCGAACTCTTCGGCGGTGGGAGGCTCGAGACCGAGCCGTTCAGCGTAGCCGTCGATCCATTCCTTGGCGTCCATCGAAGATTCGAGCCTAAGATCATCGCCGCCGGTCGAACTTAAGGAACTGCCTCTACGGTTCCGTCGCCGAGATGCGACGCGCGGCCCAATCCCTCTTCGCGATACTGCTCCTTTCCGTCGCGGCGACGCCGCGACGGCGCAGGCGAGCGGTCCGAGCCGCTACGTCGTGCCCTTCGCCGGAACCCAGCCGGGCCCGAGGACGTTTGGCGGAGGACACGACTTCCCCGGCGCGGCTGTCCCCTTCGGCATGGTCCAGTGGAGCCCCGATACCTCGCCCTCGGACCGCCATTCCGGCGGCTACGACTACCGGGACCACCACCTCAAGGGGTTCAGCCTCACCCACCTCAGCGGCGCCGGCTGCGCCCTCTACGGCGATCTTCCCCTTCGTCCCGACGACCGAGAGGATCACCGGCTCTCCCGCCCCACACGGGGTCGCAGGGCTCGGCGCCAAGTTCCGACCCGGCTTCGTCCACGCCCACGAACACGCCTCCCCGGGCTACTACGGGGTCCGCCTCAACCCGGCCAGGCCGGACTCGATCAACGCCGAGCTGACGGCGACGACGAGAACCGGGCTCGCCCGCTTCACCTTCCCCCGCAGCCGCCACGCCAGCGTCCTCGTCAACGCCGGCGGCAGCGCCCGCGCCGACGACTTCGCCGCGGTCCATCTCCACCCGGCCCGGCGCGAGATCACCGGGGTCGCCTCCAGCGGCTACTTCTGCGCCCAGCGCCCCCGCTACAGGGTCTACTTCTCCGCCCGGTTCAACCGCAACTTCGTCACCTTTGGCGCCTGGAGGCGCCAGGCGCTTCACAGGCACGCGAATGCGGCCAGCGACCACAAGCACCCCTCGACGGTGCCGGCCAAAACCGCCCAGGCGGGAGCCTACGCGACCTTCGACACCACCGATAACAGGGTGGTCAAGGTGCGGGTCGGGCTCTCCTTCGTCAGCGTCGCCGGCGCCAGGCACAACCTCGCCTCCGAGAACCGCTCCTTCGACTTCGCCCGAGTCGCTGCCGGCGCCTCCAAGCGCTGGGAAGGAGTCCTGGAGCGGATCGGGGTGAGCGGCGGCAAGACCCACAACCTCAGGACCTTCTACACGGCGCTCTACCACGCGCTGCTGGCTCCGCGCACCTTCAACGACACCGACGGACGCTACCCCGGCATGGACGGCCGTGTCCACGACACCGGTGGGCGCACCCAATATGCGGACTTCTCCGGCTGGGACATCTACCGCAGCCAGATCCAGCTGCTGGCGATCCTGGAGCCCCAGCGCGCGGCCGACATCGTCAATTCGATGCTCGCCGACGCGGACCAGAGCGGCTGCCTTCCCCGTTGGTCGTACGCCAACGGCCAGAGCATGATGATGGTCGGCGATCCGGCCGACCCGATCATCGCCTCGGCGGCCGCCTTCGGCGCCTCCGGCTTCGATCCGGGCCCCGCCCTGGCGGCGATGGTCCGCGGCGCAGCCGAGCCCTGCCGTACCACGGGCGACCACTATCTCGAGCGCCAGGGCCTGGACCGCTACGGCGCCCTCGGCTACGTGCCCTACGACCTCGATGTCAACCGCCGCAACGCCAACTCGATCTACGGCAGGCCGGACTCGGTCTGGGCCTCGGCGGCGGCCACGCTCGAATACGCCACCGATGATTTCGCGATCTCGCAGTTCGCCGCCCGCTTCACCGGCAATCGATCGGTTTACCGCCAATTCATCCGCCGAGCCGGCAACTGGCGCAACCTATTCAATCCCCACAGCCGCAAGGTCGAGCCGCGTTTCTCCAGCGGTGCCTTCTACCGCCACTACGACAACCTCCGCGGGGGTGGCTTCGTCGAGGGGAACTCGTTCCAGTACACCTGGATGGTTCCGCACGACCCCGCCGGCCTCTTCCGGGCGATGGGCAACAGGACGGTCGCGACCCGGCGTCTCGACTACTTCCTGCGGCGGCTCAACGGCAGCGTCGGTGCCACCCACACCAGCCATGCGCTGCTCGGAAACGAGCCGAACCTCAACGTCCCCTGGCTCTATGACTGGTCCCGGCGGCCGTTCAAGACGCAGTCAGCCGTCCGCAGGGCGATCCTCCGCCTCTACAACACCTCTCCCGCGGGTTACCCGGGCAACGACGACCTCGGCGAGCTCGGCTCCTGGTACGTCTTCGGGGCCCTCGGCCTCTATCCCGAGGTGCCCGGGGTCGGCCTGCTCGCGATCGGCAGCCCCCTGTTCCGCCACGCAACGATCCGTCTCCACGGCGGCAAGCGGGTCCTGATAACCGCCACCGCCGCCTCGGCCAAGAACCCATACATCGAGGGCATGCGCTTCAACGGTCATGCCTACGGCCGGCCGTGGACCACCTGGTGCGCGCTGGCGCGGGGAGCCCGCCTCACCTACCAGCTCGACAGTCGCCCCAACCCGGCCTGGGGCGACAGCGCCGCAGCCCTGCCCCAATCGTATGGCCCCAACCACCCGATGCCGAAGAACGCCTGCACTCCGTGAGCAAACGACGAGAGTGCGAAATGCAGCCTTTTAGACTCTCTTAACCGCCATTTGACGCGCCGGTTAGACGCTGTCTGCAACGTTCAGGGTGGTGGAAACCGCGACCGCTGCCCCCCAAGGACACGCTCTTGCCGCGCCGGCGTCGGCACGGTGGCTGCCGCGCGCCGATTCCATGGTTTTGTGGGCGCTTCTGGGGATAACCGGCGTGGGGATCGCGGTCCGTTTCTCAACCCTCGGCCTGCAGAGTTATCACCACGACGAGGTGATCACCGCCGCACGGGTCCTGCCCGGAAGCTTCATCCACATGTTGCGCGAGGTCAGGGCGAGTGAGTCGAATCCGCCCCTCTACTACGTCCTCGCCTGGGGCTGGTCGAAGCTCTTCGGCACGGGCGAAGCGGGGCTGCGCTCGCTCTCGGCGCTGTTCGGGGCGGCGACCATCCCGCTCGCCTACCTGATCGGCAAGGACCTGCTGAGCCGCAGGGCCGGCCTGATCACAGCCGCGCTGGTGGCGCTCAACCCAATGCTGATCTGGTACTCGCAGGAGGCTCGCTCCTACGCCCTGCTGGTCCTGCTCTGCGCCGCCTCCCTGCTCTTCTTCCTCCGCGCCCGCCGCAGCGGCGAGGCCTGGGACCTGGCTGCTGTGGTCGCTGTTCTCGGCGCTGGCGCTGTCGAGCCACTATTTCGCCGCCTTTCCGGTCGCGATCGAGGCCGCCTGGCTGCTGGTCGCGACCAGGCTCCGACTCGGGGTCCTGATGGCCGTCGCGGGGATCGCGGCGACGGGTCTGCTGCTGACCCCGCTGGCCCTCGCCCAGGTCAACCCCCACCACATCGGCTGGATCTCCAACAGCCCGCTGCCGACCGGGCGCTGGACACCGCCGCCAGCTTCATGATCGGCGAGACCGGCCAGGTGATCGGCCACAAGCCCCGCAACGGGTATGCCATGGTCCCCGGAGCTGATCGCCCTGCTCGGGCTCGGGCTGGCAATGCTGGCGGCCGGGCGAGCGGGGAGACGGGGGGCGGCCGTCGGAGTCATTGTCGGCGGCGGAACAGTGCTGCTCGCCGTCGCCGCGGCGTTCGCCGGCAAGGACTACGTAATCGCCCGCAACCTGCTGCCCGCGCTGGTTCCCCTGCTCGCGGTCGTCGGTGTCGGTCTCGCCGCTCCCCGCCTGCGCCTCGCCGGGCTCGCGCTCGCGATCGTTCTCTGCGCCTACTGGCTCGCCTTCGACGTCCATGTCGCCCGGACCCCAAGCCTGCAGCGGCCCGATTGGCGCGACCTTGCCGCCAAGATCGACACCTCCGGGCACGACCGCGCCGTCGTCAGCCTGGAAGCTCGCCGCCGACCCGCTCGAGTTCTACCTCCGCAACGACGTGCAGCGTGTCTTACTCCGGCCGGGTCCGCGCCAGGGAGATCGACGTCGTCGCCAAGCCGTTCGCGCCGGCTCGCTCTCTGGGCTACCGGCCGACTTCCACCGGGTCGGCCGGGTGAGGGTCGGGCGCCTGACCCTGATCCGCTTCGTCGCGCGCCAGGCGCGCACCCTTCATTTCAGCCGGCTCGACCGGCTGCGCACGGGATTCGGAGTCAACGCGGTCCTTGTCGACGGCGGCGCCGGAGAGGCCCGCCTCGGGCACCTCGCCAACCGGCTGCCGGGGACGAGTTCATGACCGCGTCGGAGCTCGCTGGGCGCATCGGCACCGCCGCCAGGCAGCCGGGCGACCTGGCTGCAACTGCTCAAGTTCGGCGTCGTCGGCGGCACCGGCTACCTGATCAACCTCGTCGTCTTCGACCTTCTGGTCAACGGCGCCGGCATCGCACCACACGCCGGCGGCTATCGGGGCCTTCTGTGTCGCCGTCACCAACAACTACGTCCTCAACCGCATCTGGACCTTCGGGCCCGGGGAAGGCAGGGTCGACGTTCCAGGCGGCCCGGTTCCTCGCCGTCAGCGTCGCCTCGCTGATGATCAACCTGGTCGCGCTCGAGCTCCTCGTCGTCGGGGCCGGCATGAGCGAGCTCCCGGCCCAGGCGATCGCCGTCGCGATCGCGATGCCGTTCAACTTCATCGGCAACAAGTTGTGGACGTTCTCGTGAGCGGGAGGAATTAGGTTGGGCTCAGGCCGGCCTTATCCGAGCTTTCAGGAGCCGACGCAGAATCGGCGTATGCCCCTATCCCGCACCCTCCGCCTGGCTGGTGCTGCCGACCTACAACGAGGCCGGCAACATCGAGGCGATCGTCGAGGCGGCGAGAGGCAACCTGCCCCGATCGCGGCGGATTCTGATCGTCGATGACGGATCTCCGGACGGCACCGGGGAGATCGCCGACCGGCTGGCGGCCCGTCACGAGGACGTCGCGGTGCTGCACCGCAGCAGCAAGGAGGGTCTTGGCACCGCCTACATCGCCGGCTTCCGCCGCGCCCTCGCCGGCGGCGCCGAGCTGGTCCTGGAGATGGACTCCGATTTCTCCCACGATCCCGCCGACCTGCCCCGCCTGATCGCAGCTTCGGCGGGAGCGGATCTGGTGATCGGCTCCCGCTACGTGAATGGCGGCGGGGTCAGCGACTGGGGATTGGCGCGTCGCGCGATCAGTCGCGGAGGCAGCGCCTACGCGCGCGCCGTGCTTGGCCTCGAGGTCCGCGACCTCACCGGCGGCTTCAAGTGCTTTCGCCGCGAGGTCCTCGAGTCGGTCGATCTCGACTCGATCGGCGCCCACGGCTACGTCTTCCAGGTCGAGATGACACAGCGCGCGATCGCAGCTGGTTTCAGGGTCGACGAGGTTCCGATCGTCTTTCGCGATCGCCGCGTCGGCGAGTCGAAGATGAGCCGGGCGATCGTCGCCGAGGCGATCTGGCAGGTGCCTCTGCTGCGCTTCGAGGACCACCGCCGCCGCGCCAGGGCGGCGCGCGAGCCGCAGCCCGGCGGCGCCGCCCAGGCAACGTCTAGCTGAGCAGGCGTTGCAGGGGCGAGGTCGGGGCGCTCGCTGCGTTGCCAAGCGGCGGCAGGCCGAAGGAGCTCTCGATCGTGTGCAGGAGCGTGTAATGGTTGGCGGGGCCGCTGGAGCGGGCGCCGTCACGGGCGCCACCACCAGCTGCGATCAACGCCACATGCCCGCCCCCGGGCCGGGCGGATGCGCCGGCCTTCGATGTCCCCTCGTCCCAGGTGACGAACAGGATCCCGCGGGGACCGAGCGCCCGCAGGACCGACGGGACCAGGTGCGAGAGGTAGTTGTCGCTGATGCCGGCCGGGCAGCTGTGGCCGTCGTGGCAGAGGCTGAGCCCGAGCCAGGAGAAGCGGGGCAGGGAACGATTGCTGATGTCCCTCCATAGGCTCCGGAACGGGACCACGCCGGCGGCGTCGGCGTCGCTTAGGTTTCCCTCGTAGTGCAGGAACGGGTTGACCCGGTGCGACGCCGGCTGGAAGTAGGCCTTCCAGGAGATGCCGGCCTCGCTCAGCTGGTCGAAGACGCTCTTGCCCTCGACCGTGCATGAGGCGCAGTCGCCGCTGACGCCGAAGGTCGAGCCCCCGGTCATCGCCAGGTAGTTGGGCAGCGAGGGGTGGCTGATGCCGTAGTAGCCGGTGGCGAGCGCTGAGCGGCGCGCCAGCGCGGTTAGGTAGGGCGAGCCGGGACTCCCGATGACGCTGCGGTACTCGTGGTTCTCGAGCACGAGGACGGCGACGTGAGAGAACCGCGGCGGGTGTGAGGGGGTGATGTGCGGGGCGGCGCCGTCGCTGTCGGGGACGACCATCAGCGCGATCAGAGCAACAGCCGCCGCTCCCGTCGTGATCCAGCGCCATCCTTGTCGCGGACGTTGGGGAAGCACACCCCGATGATCGGGCCCTCGACCTGAAGTTCTCCTGAACGGAGAGCGGATTTCACCCAGGATTTACCGTCTCTTGACCTGCGGCCAATCACGGGCGCGCACGCTTCCTGGAAACCTCAACCGAAGGAGGCGAGAATGCCGCAGATAGTCGTACTCACGGACGCGCCGGACGATCGGGCCAGGACAGTGGTCTACCGCGAGCGGATAGCGCTCACGGATCTCGAGTCCGACCACTTCTCGGGCCATCTCGTCGAGCGCGTCGGATGGGCGGTGCTCGACGCCGACGAGCTCGAGCACCGGGCGGCGGAGATCAAGGCGAGGGCTCCCGACGAGCAGGCCGGCTGAGCCGCACGGCGACGATCGACGACAGCGGCGAGCCCGCTGGATCTAGGCCGCCCACCAGATATCCGGTCCCCGCCACCGCACCGGCGGCGGCGTTCTGGACCGGGGTCGGCAGGTGCGCGACGCGCTCGGCGCGGGCGCGGGTCGGGTCGAAACGGAGGACCTGATCGGTGGTCTGGCCGTCGAGCCGCCCGCCGAGAAGGAAGGTGCGGCCCCCGAGCTCGACCGCCGCGGAATGTGAGAGGCCCGCGGGGAGACGGCCGACCACCCTCGCCTTTCCGGTGGCGAGGTCGACGGCCTGGATGTCGGCGCTGTCGGTGCCGTCTGCCAGCTCTCCGCCGAGGACGAATAGCGTCTGCCCCCGCGCCGTCACCGACGCGTACCGGACGGGCACCGGCAGGTTGGCGACCGTTGTGAAGCTGCGCCCGTCGTGGGTCTCGAGCACTGGGGAGACCGGCGCGGCTCCGTCGTAGCCGCCGAGGACGAATACCGATCCCGCGACTGTGATCGCCGAGAGGTCCGATCGGGCCCCCGGCAGTTGGCCGACGATCTGGGCGGTCCGGCCGCCGGTCAAGCGCTCGACCCTGTCGATCGTCGCCGCCGAGCCGCCGCCGAACACCAATGCGCCCGCGCCCGCTACGGCCGAGGCGGCGTCGTGCACCGGTTCTGCCAGGGATCCGGCCGAGCGGATCGTCCCCGCGCCTGGTTCGAATTCGAGAACGGACGAGGTCGAGACGCCGCCGCCGTCGAGACCGCCGATCACCAGCAGGCTCGACCTGCGGGCGGCGACCGCCTCTCCCGAGACTGGAGCCGGCAGGCTCATCCCCGAGATCCGGGTCGTCAGCCGAAGTGGCCGCTGAGGCGGTGCCGATGTCGCGCCCGGACCCGACCTGCTCGAGGCCGGAGGCCGCGAGCCCGGCCCGCCACCCGACCATGGCGAGACGAGGAGGACTGCTAGCACCGCGGTGCCCGCAAGCACCGCTCCGCCAAAAAGTCTCCGCCGCATCTGGCAATCGTCGCCTTCGCACCTAAGGGAATCCTGACCGCCGCCGGGTGTTCCCAATGCGAATTCAGGAGGTATTCAGGTCCGGGCCGCACCATCGGGCGGCATGGCCGGGTTTCTCAAGCCCCTCTTGATCGTTGCCGCGACCGCATTTGCGATCGCCGTGCTCGCCGGCTGCGGCTCGGGCGGTGAGGGCACCTCGTCAGGGACGAGCAGCCGATCGGCGGTGGCCGGGACGACGTCGCCGTCCGCGAAACCGAAGCCCGCTGCCCCGAGCCACAACGGCGTGCCCCCTCTGCTCAATCCACACGACGTCTACGCGGCCGACCGGCCGGGGAGGCTTGCGCCGCCCGTCCGCGCCTTCCCCTCGCGGGTCTACGTCCCCAACAGCGAGAGCAACACAGTCAGCGTCATCGACCCCCGCGCCTACAAGGTGGTCGACGAATTCCCGGTCGGCGCCCTGCCGCAGCATGTGACCCCCTCCTACGACCTCAAGACCCTCTGGGTCGACAACGACCAGGGCAACAGCCTCACCCCGGTCGACCCGGCCACCGGCAAGCCGGGCAAGCCGGTCCCGGTCACCGACCCCTACAACCTCTACTTCACCCCCAACGGGCGCTACGCGATCGTGGTCGCGGAGCGGCTGCAGCAGCTCGACTTCCGCGACGCCCACTCGATGCGGCTGCACCACTCGCTGCCGGTGCCGTGCCCCGGAGTGGACCACATGGACTTCACCGCCGATGGCAGCTACCTGGTCGCGAGCTGCGAGTTCGGCGCCAAGCTGATCAAGGTCGACGTCGCCAGGGAGAAGCTCGTCTCGTCCGTCTCCCTGAGATCGGGGGCGATGCCCCAGGACGTCAAGCTCTCGCCCGATGGGCGGGTCTTCTACGTCGCCGACATGATGTCCGGCGGCGTCTGGCTGATCGATTCCCGCACCTTTCGCAGGATCGGATTCATCCCGACCGGAGCCGGCGCCCACGGCCTCTACGCCAGCCGCGACTCGCGCTTTCTCTATGTCTCCAACCGCGACGAGGGCTCGATCTCGGTGATCTCATTCGCCAAGCGCAGCGTGGTCCACAAGTGGCGCCTCCCCGGTGGCGGCAGCCCCGACATGGGCGGCGTCTCAGCAGACGGCAAGGTGCTCTGGCTCTCCGGTCGCTACAACGCAGAGGTCTACGCGATCAGCACCCGCAACGGCCGGTTGCTCGCCCGCATCCCCGTAGGCAGCGGCCCGCACGGCCTCTGCGTCTACCCCCAGCCGGGCCGCTACTCGCTCGGGCACACCGGGGTCTTCCGCTAGCTGGCGCCGATTCTCGGGTCCGCCCTGACTATCCGCCAGCTCTCATCGGACTCTCATCCATCGACTGTACCGTCGCTCGCGTGACCGGGGCTAGAGTGACGATCGGATGAGGCGGCTGCCGATACGGCTGCGGTTGACGCTCGCCTTCGCCCTGGTGATGGCTTTGGTGCTGGCGGCGGTCGGCTCCTTCCTCTACCTGCGCTTCCGCTCCGACCTCGACGGCACCATCGATCAGGGTCTGAGCACCAGGTCGCACGACATCGCCGCCCTGGTCCGGCAGGCGGACAGGGGCCGGAACGAGGGCGGGCGCAGCCTGCTGTTCCAACAGCAGGAGGAGGGGTTCGCTCAGGTCCTCTCGGCAGCCGGCCGGGTGGTCGCCGCCACGCCCACCGTGCGGTTTGCGGGCCTGCTCGATCGCTCCCAGCTCGCGCAGGCAAGCCGGGAGGAGATCACCTTTGATCGTGGCCCCGTCGGGCACCTCGAGGAGCCGTCCAGGATCCGGGCCTCGCCGGTGCGCGTCGGCGCTCGGAGCCTGGTGATCGTCGCCGGAGTCGCCCTCGACGATCGCAACGACTCGCTCGCGAGCCTTCGCAATTTGCTCCTCATCGGCGGACCGGTGGCGCTGCTGCTGGCTTCCCTGGCCGGCTACGGGGTCGCCGCCAGCGCCCTGAGGCCGGTGGAGGCGATGCGGCGCCGGGCGGCGGAGATCTCGGCATCGGAGCCCGGCCGGCGCCTGCCGGTTCCCCCCAGCCGTGACGAGGTCGCCCGCCTCGGGGAAACCTTGAACGAGATGCTCTCCCGGCTTGAGCAGGCGTTCGAGCGCGAGCGGACTTTCGTCTCCGACGCGAGCCACGAGCTGCGCACGCCGCTGGCGGTCCTCAAAGCGGAGCTGGAGCTGGCGAGGCGCGGGGGCCGCACCCCTGAGCAGCTCGAGGCGGCGATTCGCTCGGCCGCCGAGGAGGCCGACCGGCTGGCCCGGCTCGCCGACGACCTGCTCGTCGTCGCCCGCGCCGACGAGGGCCGCCTCCCGGTTCGCCTCGGCGAGGTCGCCGTTCCCGACCTGCTCGAGAGTCTGAGGGAGCGGTTCGCTGAGCGCAGCGCCTCCCAGGGCCGACCGATCACGGTTGAGTCCGGCAATCGGCCGGTGATCCGGGCGGACCGGCTTCGGATCGAGCAGGCCCTCTCGAACATGCTCGAGAACGCGCTCCTCCATGGCCGCGGCGCGATCGGTCTCGCCGCCGCCGGGGTTGAAGACGGCGTCCAGATCCACGTCACCGACGAAGGTCCCGGCTTCCCGCCGGCGCTGCTCGAGACCGCCTTCGAGCGCTTCACCCGCGGCGACGTGGCACGCTCCCGCGGTGGCAGCGGACTCGGGCTGGCGATCGTCGAGGCCGTGGCCGAAGCCCACGGGGGAAGTGCCCACGCCGCCAACCGCGAAGGGGGAGGCGCCGATGTCTGGATCGCGCTGCCCGCCGGTGGGACGATCTCCTGACCATGCGTGTCCTCATCGTCGAAGACGAGGTCAAGATGGCGAGCCTGATCCGCCGCGGGATGCGCGAAGAGGGGCTCGCCGCCGATGTGGCCACAAGGGGAGAGGACGCTCTCTGGATGGCCGGCTCGACCGAGTACGACGCGATCGTCCTTGACGTGATGCTGCCGGGGATCGACGGGTTCGAGACCTGCCGGCGCCTGCGGCAGGAGGGTGTCTGGGCGCCGGTGCTGATGCTGACCGCGCGCGACGCCGTTGAGGACCGGATCGCAGGCCTCGACGGCGGAGCCGACGACTATCTGATCAAGCCGTTCTCCTTCGCCGAGCTGCTGGCCCGGCTGCGGGCCCTGGCTCGCCGGGGCGGAATCGAGAAGCCGACCGTGCTCGAGGTCTCCGGCCTCCGCCTCGACCCGGCGGCCCGGCGAGTGACCCGCGGCGGCAAGGAGATCGACCTCTCGGCAAAGGAGTTCGCCCTGCTGGAGGCCTTCATGAGGCGGCCGGGGGATGTGCTGAGCCGCTTTCAGCTGCTCGAGCAAGCCTGGGATTACGACTATGAGAACCGCTCCAACATCGTCGACGTCTACGTCCGCTACCTGCGGGAGAAGGTGGACCGGCCATTCGGGGTCGAGAGCATCGAGACGGTGCGGGGGGTCGGCTACCGGCTGAAGCCGGACACCGGTGCCCGGCTCGCGAGGGACGCCGTGTGAAAAGGTGGGGAGGTGAGTGCCACCAACCACCTCTACAGGCTCGCCGCCCGTCCGGTCGGGCTCCCCAAGGACAGCGACTGGGAATACGCCTCCGAGCCGGTCGGCGAGCCCGGAGATGGCGAGTTCCTGGTCGAGGTCGCCTACATCTCGCTCGACCCGGCGATGCGGGGTTGGGTCAACGAAGGCCGCTCCTACGTCCCCCCGGTCGCGATAGGCGAGGTCATGCGGGCGCTCGCAATCGGCCGGGTAGTCGAGTCCAAGCATCCTGATTTCAGCGACGGCGACACCGTCACTGGCCTCTTCGGCGTCCAGGAATACGCGATCAGCAACGGCGGCGGCGTGGTCAAGGTCGATTCCAGCCTGGCGCCCCTTCCGACTTTCCTCGGCACCCTCGGGATGCCGGGGTTGACGGCCTACTTCGGTCTTCTCGACATCGGACAGCCGAAGGAGGGCGAGACGGTGGTGGTCTCGGCGGCCGCCGGCGCCGTGGGCGCGGTCGTCGGACAGATCGCGAAGATCAAGGGCTGCCGAACGGTCGGCATCGCCGGCGGAGAGGAGAAGTGCCGCTACCTGAGCGAGGAGGTCGGCTTCGATGCGGCGGTCGACTACAAGGCCGACGATTTCGGCAAGGCGCTCGCCGGTGCCTGCCCGGACGGCATCGACGTCTACTTCGACAACGTCGGCGGCGACATCCTCGACGCGGCGCTGGCGCTGCTGAACCGCCACGCGCGGGTCGTGATCTGCGGCGCGATCTCCCAGTACAACAACACCGGGCCGATGCAGGGGCCGTCCAACTACATGTCGCTGCTCGTCAACCACGCCTCGATGACCGGGTTCGTCTTTCCCGATTACTTCGGCCGCTACGCGGAGGGGGCCGAGGAGATGGCGGGCTGGGTGGCTGAAGGCAAAGTGAAGACGCGCGAGGACGTCGTCGAGGGGATCGAGAACTTTCCCCAGGCGCTGCTGAAGCTGTTCAGCGGCGAGAACAACGGCAAGCTCGTCCTCAGCGTCGCCCGCGAGAGCTGAGGAGGGCGCCATCGCCGGGGACCTGAAGCTCGGCCTCAACACCGGCTACTGGGCCGGTGGCCCGCCGCCCGGGGTGACCGAGGCGATCGCCGAGGCCGAGAGGCTCGGCTTCGACTCGATCTGGACCGCCGAGGCCTACGGCTCCGACGGCCTCACCCCGCTCGCCTGGTGGGGCTCCGAGACCGAGCGGGTTCGGCTGGGGACGGCGATATCCCAGATCTCGGCCCGCCAGCCGGCGGCTACGGCAATGGCGGCGATGACGCTGGACCACCTCTCCGGCGGGCGCTTCATCCTCGGTCTCGGCGTCTCCGGACCCCAGGTGGTCGAGGGCTGGTACGGGATGCCGTTCGCGAAGCCGCTTGCGCGAACCCGCGAGTACATCGGCATTCTCCGCGACATCTGGGCTCGCCGGGAGCCGGTCACCAGCGATGGCCCTCACTACCCGCTGCCGCTGCCCGGCGGGACCGGGCTGGGCAAGCCGCTGAAGTCCTCGATCCACCCCCTGCGTGAGGAGATCCCGATCTTCCTCGGGGCGGAGGGGCCGAAGAACATCGCCCTCTGCGCCGAGCTGTGCGACGGCTGGCTGCCGATGCTGTTCTCGCCCGCCCACCAGGACCTCTACACCGGCCCGCTGGCGGAGGGCTTCGCCCGCCAGGGCGCCCGGCGAAGCGCCGAGGACTTCGAGGTGGCGGCGACGGTGCCGCTGATCGTCTCCGACGACGTCGACGCCGCGATCGACGCCGTCCGCCCCTTCTACGCGCTGTACTTCGGCGGCATGGGGGCCAAGGGGGCCAACTTCCACGCCAACGTCCCCATTCGCATGGGCTACGGCGAGGCGATCGCCGAGGTCCAGGACCTCTACCTCGGCGGCCGCAAGGACGAGGCCGGCGCCAGGATCCCGGCCGAGCTGATCGATCAGCTCTCGCTGATCGGGCCGCCCGAGAAGATCCGCCACGACCTCGAGAAGTGGCGCGAGTCGGTGGTGACGACCCTGCTCGTCTCCGGCGACGTCAACACCGTCCGCAGCGTCGCCGAACTGGTCCTCGGCTAGCCGGGCGGCGGTGCCGCCGGCTCAGCGGGAGTCGGCCGGCGTGAAATCCTCTGGCAGGGTGCCGTCGGCGCGCAGCCGCTCGATGATCTGGCGCACCGATCCCCGGGTGATCCCGAGGTCGGTAGCGATGCGGTGAACCGGGGTCCCGGTCTCGAGCCGCTCCAGCACCTCCTGGTGGCGCTTGGGCCGGTCGACGGTGCGGTAGATGCCCTCGAACATGGCGGGAGATCAGGCCGCTTCGCGCCAGCCGGACAACGACTCGTTCGCGGCGAGGCGCTGCAGCCCCTGCGCCTCGAGCCTGCGGGCCTGCTCCTGGGTGACGCCGGCTGCGCGGGCGGCGTCGCGGAGCGTGCCCGCGACCTCGCCGCCGGTGCCGAAGCGGACCTCGAGCACGCGGCGCTCGCCCTCGGGCAGGGTCGCCAGGGCCGTGCTCACGGCCTCCTCGCGCTCGCGGTCGATGACCTCCTCGTCGGAGCGGCCGTCGCTCTGCGCCCGCAGTTCGCCGAGGGTGGTCTCGCTGTCGCCGACGGGAGCGTCGAGGCTGGAGGTGACGCGGGCCAGGTCCTGGACCGCCATCACCTCCTCCAGCGGAAGCTTTGCCTTCTTGGCGATCTCCTCTTCGGTCGGCTCGCGGTTGAGCTCGGTGCTGAGCTCGTTCGCTGTCCGGTTGACGGTGCGCTCGCGCTGGGCGATGTGGGCCGGGATCCGCACCGCCCGGCCGCTGTTGTCGAGCCCGCGCTGCATCGACTGCTTTATCCACAGAACCGCGTAGGTGGAGAACTTGTAGCCGCGGCGCCAGTCGAACTTCTCCGCCGCGCGGATCAGCCCGATCATCGCCTCCTGCACGAGGTCGTTGAGCGGCAGCCCGTGTCCCTGGTAGCGGGTCGCGAAGCGGACCACCAGCCGCAGGTTGGAGTTGATCAGCAAGCTCCTTCGCCTCGAGGTCGCCGCGCTCGATCCGCTTGGCCAGATCGATCTCCTGGGCGGCTGTGAGCAGCGGGTAGCGGCTCGCCTGGTTGAGGAAGAGCTGGAAGCTGTCGGTGGTCTGGTCCGGCACGAGATGGGCATCGGTGCGCCTCTCCGCCCGTGCGCTGGAGCCGCTTACGTCGTCTATGTGTGCGCCGCGCCGGCGGCGCGTATCGGTGCGCTGCTCGGCAGCGCCTCTGGTCCTTGCCAATGGTGCTCCTTCCGAGGTAGGCCGCAAGCCGGCCGAATACTTCAGAAAGTATAGCGAACCTTCGTTCGGCGTGCAAGCCGCCTTCTGGGCACGCATTACGACTGAATAAACCGCCCGCGGAGGCATTCGATGCGCCCGGGAACCGAGTATTCACGGGTTACTACGTGTTCAAGCGCTTGATGGACCACATTTCCCAGTCCACCGCCCGGCATCACAGAAGGCGCGGAGCATTCCCGGCGGCTCTTTTCGCGTGCGCCGTCCTTCTTTCCTGCGCGGGGACGGCGGCGGCGCGCCCGGCGCCCCTCTTCGAGCCCGCGAGGCTGAGCCCCTTCGCGGTCGGCAAGGGGCCGGCCGACGTCTTGGCCGACGATGACGGCTCTGGTCCGCTGCTGGTCGCCGAGCGGGGAAGAGGCCGGCTCGCCTTCTACAAGGAGCTGGCCGGCAGGGTGAAGCTGAAGCGGGCCTTCGATTCCCCGGTCGCCCCGACCGCCTTCGCAGGACGCCCCGGCTACTCGGGCCCCCTTGCTTTGGTCGACACCTCCAGCGACCGGATGAGGTTGTTCAACGGGCCCTACTCGAGCCTCTCCCCGGGCGCCTCTCTTCAGACCGGAGCCCGGCCCTCCGCCGCTGTCTACTCGAGCCTGGACCCCTTCAACGGAGGCGGGATGGACCTGGTCGTCGCCAACCGGGGCTCAGATGACATCTCGATCTTCAGCAACGGCCCGAACGGCTACGAGCTGGTCGGGACCGCTCCGGTCGGCGACTCGCCCTCGGCGATCACCGCCAACTACAACACCGCGCTCGTGACCTGGGTCGCCAACAAGGGCTCCGACTCGGTGACCTCGTTGTTCGGCTACAACTATCCCGGCCCGGGGCTGTTCGCCGGGGAGTCGACGACCCCGGTCGGGCGCCAGCCCTCGGCGATCATCGAGGCGAACTTCGGCGCGGCCCGCGGGGATTACCAGTACAGGATCGCCGTCGCCAACAAGGGCTCCGACGACGTCACCCTGCTCAGGGAGACGGATCCCCTCGGCCTCGAGGAGACCGGCACCTACCGGGTCGGCGACGCGCCAACCGACCTAATCGCGATCAACGCCGACAACCAGCCGGGGACCGACCTTGCGGTGGTGAACTCGGGCTCCGACAGTGTCACCGTTCTCCTCAACAACGGCGATGGCACACTGCGCCGCGGGCCCAGCTACCCGACGGGGAAGCATCCCGTCGCGATCACAAACTGGACCTTCAACCGCTACTTCACGCCTGATCTGGCGGTCGCCAACGCCGGGTCGAATGACATCACTGTGCTGCTCAAGCACGAGGTGGGTCTTTGCAACGGCCGGCCGGCACGGCTACGGCAGGGCACCGAGGCGAATGACCTGATCCGTGCTCTCCCAGGCCCAGACCAGGCGGTCGCGCTCGGGGGGAATGACGACATCTTCACCGGGCGCGACGCCGATTGCGTCAGTGCGGGACCGGGTCGTGATCTCGTTGACACCTCGGGCGGCGGCGACCGGATTCACGGGGGCGGGGGCAGGGACCACGTATTCGCCGGCGGGGGCAGGGACCTGGTCAACGCGAAGGACGGAGTCCGGGACCGGGTCGATTGCGGACCAGGCCGCGATGAGGCCGTCGTGGACAGCCACGACGTGACCGTCGGCTGCGAGCAGGTCCAGAGGTCCTAGTGGTCGCGTCCCGGCGCCAGGATCGGGAAGTCGAAGAGACGCCCGTCCGACCGGAGTGTTCCCGCTATCTCGAGGTGCTCTGACCTCGGTTAGGACGGCGGGTTCAGCGTCCGCTTCAGGACCCTGGTGTTGCCGGCGGGATCGCTGAGCGTCAGCCTCAGGGTGCCCGAGCCGCCGTCGAGCCTGTGGCGGAGGGGGAGCCTGATCGTCCGCGCGCCCCGCCGGTAGCGGGCCGGGTGAGTCTGGGCGACGACCTTGCCACCGCGGAGCACCTCGACCCCCGGCGAGGACATATTCGCCTGCGCGGATCTTCAGACGCAGCGCCTTCGCGCCGTTCCCGGCGGAGCGCAGACGGGACGATGCGATCGACGCGTCGACCCGCTCGTCCGGCTTCTCGCCCGGCTTCAGCTGGTATAGGCCCTGGGGCGGGTTGGCGTTGACCAGGCGGCCCGCCTTGCAGGTGGCGACGAAGCTCGAGAACCTGGCGCTCGCGTGCTGGGCCGTGAACCTGTAGACGCCGCCCGGGACGTCGAGCCAGATCACGCCGCCGTCGATCGAGGACTCGGTCAGGGTCTTGTCGGGGATCACCGACGAGTTGAAGTAGATCGGGTCCGGCAGGCTCGGCGAGGCGCCGGCGGTGGCGCCGGCGACGCCGTGGGCGCCGTAGCCGACGAAGTCCTCGAAGCTGAGGTCACGGACGTTGACGGTGCTGAAGGTGGAGACGACGACGCAGCGAGAGGGGTTGTCGTCGGAGTTCAGCTTGACGCCGAGCAGCGCCGCCAGCCCGTGGTAGATGCCCACCGACGGAACCTGGAAGTTGACCCGCTCGATGTCCTTGCCGGCGGCGACGAAGGTCTGCAGGAAGATGCCGTGGAAGCCGGCGGCCTCGATATAGGGGGTGACCCTGGCGCCGTCGGGGACGACGAGGTCGTAGGTGCCGTCGGCCGCGCTGGTCGCCTTCGCCCCCGGCAGCTCGGCCACCCGGATCGTCGCCCCGGCGATCGGGTCCTGGTTGTCGAAGGCATAGGCGGTGCCTGTGATGTGAACCTTGGCGCCTGCCGCGCCCCGTGGCGCCGACGCCGCCAGGGCCGGTGCGCTCGAGCTAGCGAGGAGGAGGCCGGCGAGGGCGAGGAGGGTGATTCTGAGTAGCTTCACAGGGGCGCACCCTATGGCAGACGACCCCATCACAGCGATCCGGCGGGGGAGCCGAGCCAGCCGACCTGGACCCGCTTCACCCGCCCGTGCCTGCGGTTCAGCACGAAGGCGCTGATGTGGCAGGGAAGATCGCCGAGCACCCAGGGTTGCTGCTTGCAGTCGTATCGCCCGGTGTGGCAATTGCGGAAGCGGTCGCCGTTGAAGCTCAGCGTCTCGCAGCGCACGCCTGCCACTTTGCGGCGGACCTGCCCCTCCCGCGAGCCAACGCCGATGCCGCGACGGGTGCGCAACGAGGGTCGGGTGGTGTTGACGGATGCGACCCGCAGACGGCGGTCCGGCGGCTTGCTGGCGCTCGGGTTGCGCGGCGCGCCCTTCCAGAACAGCACGCCGAGACCACCGTAGCCGTAGATGACGGGGTGGCCGGGCCCGAAGGCGGAGTTCTTCTTCACCTCGACGCTCCGCGGCTGCCCGAGGACCCGACGCACCTGGCCTCTGGTCATGCCGATGCGGACGCCGGCTATCCCGATGCCGACACGGATGCCGGGCTCGCGCGATTGACCGGAAGCCGCGGCGGGCGGCGAGGAGATGGAGGCGGTGGCGAGCAGCAGGGCCGCAGCCGCTACCGCAACCGCCGCTGTCGTCCGCCGTCGATGGTTGGTCGTGCTCGGTAGAGGTTTGCCCCTGCGCTGCCTCATCGCACCGATCGTAGGACCGCAGCGGAGGTTGGCGATCCGTAATCCCCCACACATTTCGAGCGGCTTGGCCGCTCGCCTGGCGGCCCTCCGGATGTGCCCGTCGGTTAGCTGCCGGCCACGTTGAGCTCGTGCACCGCCGCCACCAGCCCTCCGTAGGTGACCTGATCGGCGGCTATGACCGAAGGCAGGCGGCCCCGGACCTGCTCGCATTCGGCCGTCCTGCCGAGGATCACGTCCTTGGCATTGACCGCCGCCGAGGCCGCCGGGTCGGGCACGGCCGGTGGAGTCGAGGGCGACCAGTGGTTGATGAGGAAGAGCGATCCGTTGGTCCCGCCCCGGTTGGGCTGGCAGCTCGAGGGCCAGTTCGCCGGGTCGATCAGGAGGTTCGGGGTGGCGAAGGAATACGGCGTCTCCTGCATGATCCCGTCGTAGGCGCGGTGATACCAGGGGATCGTGCCCGCGTCGTGCTCCGCCAGGACCACCACCTGCTGGCGTTTGGAGATCATCTTCCGCAGCCTCGGCCACCTCGGCCCCGGCTGGCCGCGGTAGACGTGCCAGCGGAGGCCGCTCAGCCGCATCGCGGCGGCGAAGTCGGCCGGCGCGATGTAGTCCTCGTTGTCGATCAGGAGCACGTTGGCCGGGTGGCGCTCTAGGTACCTGGCGATCGAGCGAAGCACAGGGATCAGGGGGGAGGCGCCGATCTCGCAGAGGACGTGGCAGAGGTAGAGGCCGCGTATCCCCGTGGTCACCTTGCCGTCGTCGTCGGTGCGCACGGTCCCGTCCGGCTGCAGGCGGCCATAGTGGGTGTCGAACAGCAACGCCCTGATCCCGAAGCTGAGCTGATCCGGGATCGCGATCGTCTGGTTGGGGATCTTCCAGCCGAGGTCGAGGGCAGACATCGCATTGTGGGCGCCGGCCAGCACCACCCGGTTGAAGGGCCGCTTGCAGAGAACCTTCTCCCGGTTGCAGCGCTCGGGGCCGTGCCGGTGCTTTCCGGCCGCGGCCGAGGCGGCGGATAGCGCAAACAGCAACAGGGCGCACACAAGCGTTCCCGCAAGGATCCGAGCCCTCATTGGCCCGAGCCTATTCCCGGGCGCCCCGCCGGCACCAAATACTGGCCGTTTCTCCACCGTTCAGGTTCGCACGGGTGGGCGCCCCCGCTAGGATCGCCCCGTTCGGGCATTGGCGATCTCATCGAAAACCGCCGCGAGATGACCGCAGGAGAGGCGCCTTCCGGGGAAGCTGCGGGGGTCGCGAACGGCCACCTTGCGCTGTCCCCGCCCCTGCGTCGCGCCGAGGTCGAGGAAACGGTCAAGCCCCTGCGGCGTGCGCGCATGCTGCCGGCCGCCGCCTTCACCGACTCCCGCGTCCTCGAGTGGGAGGTCGAGGGCATCTTCGGCGGCTGGATCTGCCTCGCCCATCAGTCCGCCGTCGCCGAGCCCGGGGCCTTCGTCGCCCGCGAGCTCGGGCCCGATTCCTTCTTCGCGATCTGCGGCGAAGACGGCGCCGCCCGAGCCTTCTTCAACGTCTGCCGCCACCGTGGCTCTCGCCTGCTCGAGGGGGCGGGCCGGGCGCAACGGCTGATCCGCTGCCCATACCACGCCTGGGCCTACGGGTTCGACGGAGGCCTGAAGGCGGCCCCGTACACAGAGAACCTCGAGGACTTCGATCCCGCCTGCAACGGGCTGCGACCGATCCGGACCGCGGTGATCGGTGGTCTGGTGATGGTCGATCCGAGCGGCGAGGCGCCGGACCCGACCGAGCACGTGGGCGACCTTGCGGAGCGGCTCGAGCGCTACCGGGTCGGCGAGCTCCGCCCGGCGGCGGAGCGCCGCTACGAGGTCGAGGCCAACTGGAAGGCGATCGCCGAGAACTACAACGAGTGCCTTCACTGCCCGGGGGTGCATCCCGAGCTGAACGCGCTATCGAGCTACGACAGCGGCGAGGCCTTCGACGGGGACGGCCTCTGGTGCGGCGGCACCCTGGAGTTGAACGAGGGCGCCGAGACAATGGCTCGGCCGGGGGGCGGCGGCCGCGAGCCGATCACCGGGCTCTCGGCGAATGAGCTCCGCACCGTCCTCTACGTCTCCCTCTTCCCCAACGCCCTGATCTCGTTCCACCCCGACTACGTCATGCTGCACACCATCTGGCCACATGGGCCCGGCCGGACGACCGTCACCTGCGAGTGGCTGTTCGAGGCCTCCGCGATCGCCGCCGACGGCTTCGATCCCTCCGACGCGGTCGAGTTCTGGGATCAGGTCAACCGCGAGGACTGGCGGGTCTGCGAGCTGACCCAGAAGGGCGTCGCCTCGCGCGGCCACACCCCCGGACGCTACAGCGAGAGCGAGGACGACACCCACGCCTTCGACCGCATGGTCGCCGAGCGCTACCTCGAGGCTCTCTGAACAGCAGATCCTGGGGTTGCGTCTAGCGGCAGTAGGCGAACGCCTGGAGCTTGCTCGCCTTGTTGAGGCCGGCGACGCCGTTCTCGCCGCCGCGGACGCTGATCGCACGCTTCGAGGAGCGATAGAAGCTGAAGATGAAGGCGTTGCGGCCGGAGAAGTTGTCGTAGTCGCCCTGGAATCCGCCGAAGACGACCTCGCTGTTTCCCGGACAGGTCGCCGTCGCCGTCTTCGAGGTGTGCACGGGGATCATCTCCGTCGCCACCGAGGTCTTCGGCGCACTGCCCTTGCCGCAGATCGCGATCGCTGTCACCGACTGCTTGGTCGTCCGGTAGTTGACGACGGAAACCTGCCAGGTGCGGTTGGAGGTCCTCTGCAGCCCCATGATGTCGACCCGCGGCTGTCGTCGGAGCCGTACAGCGGGCTGGGGGCACGCGCCGACCAGCCGCCCCCGATCAGACTCGTGCCCTGCGGACAGGTCGCCTCGACCCTGCGGTACTCATCGTTGGAGGCGCTCTGCAGAACGAGCTTGGTGCGCTTCCACCACCTTCGGCTCCTTGCCGGCCTTGCAATAAGCGATCGAGTTCAGCCTGCCGCCACCAAGCGAGGGGCTTGCGGCGACGGTCGACCACTTGTTGGTGTCGTTGCCCACCGGACCCATCGAGGCCGGCCAGAGGAGATGGTCACCGCCGAAGTTGACCTTGGTATCGGTCTTGAAGCCGCCGAAGCCAATGTGCTGGTTGTGCGGACAGCTCGCGGTGACGTTGCCGAACACGTTGTAGGGGAGGAACTTCTGCTCGTCGTTGACGGTGAACGCCCCGAGCGCGGAGGCGACCCCGATCGACCCGAGCGCAACAGTCGTCGTCGCGATCGCCCAGAAGGCGCGCAGGCGACGATCCGAAGCGCCGCTCATCGGTTCCCTCCCCTTGCCGGCTGACATCAAGCTGTCAACGATTCTCATAAGGCGGCGCTTCCGCGTCAATTCCCGCTATCGGGTATCGACGGGAACCCGTGCTCGACTCAGCCGCAGCCGGTGTTGTTGCCGCAGCTGGGGCAGGTGTAGCAGGAGCCGGTGCGCTGCATCATCCCGCCGCACTGCTCGCAGGCGGGACCCAGGTCCTGGCCCGAGAGCTTCGCCGGGATCACCGGCGGGGTGTCGGTGAGGGCCGCGGCTGCGGGCACCGACTCGCCCGGCTTGGCCTTGGCCTCTCCGTTGCCGCTGCCGCCGCTGGAGTGCTCGTGGCCCTGACCGTTTGTTCCGTTGCCGTTTCCGGTCTCGGCGGCGGCCAGGTCGGCCTCCTTGCGGGCCCGCACCTCGGGGGTGAGGATGCCGAGGTCCTCGAGCTCGTCGAGGTCGTCGATGAAGCGGCTGGCGAGCCAGCGCATGATGTAGTCGGGCATCGACTTGGCGAAGGGGATCTCCGGGTTTTGGGTGATTCCCTCGGGGTCGAAGCGCATGTAGCTGAACTTCTTCACGAAGACCTCGAGCGGGACGCCGTACTGGAGCCCGATCGAGATCGCGGTGGCGTAGGCGTTCATCATCCCCCGCAGGGTCGAGCCCTCCTTGCCGATATCGGTGAGGAAGATCTCGCCGACGGTGCCGTCCTCGTACTTGCCGGCGGTGATGTAGCCCTCGTGGCCGCCGAGAGAGAACTTGTGGGTGATCGACTCGCGCTCACGCGGCATCTTCCGCCGCACCGGGCCGACCGGCTCAGCCTCGGCCTCGGGCTTCTTCTCCTGGGCGTCGGTGCGCAGCGCCTGCGCTGTCTTCGAGCCGTCTCGGTAGATCGCCAGCGCCTTCAACCCGCCCTTCCAGCCGCGGGTGTAGGCGTCGGCGATGTCGGCGACGGTGGCCGACTCGGGCAGGTTGACGGTCTTCGAGATCGCGCCCGAAATGAACGGCTGGGTCGCCGCCATCATGTCGATGTGGCCGGTGTGTGAGATCGCCCGCTCGCCAACCGCTACGTCGAATACCGCCAAGTGCTCTTCCTTCAGCCCGGGGGCGCCGATGATGGTCGCGTTCTCGGCGACGTGGGCGTCGATCTGCTCGATCTCGCGGCTGGTCGTAGCCGAGCGTGCGCAGCGCCAGCGGCACCGAGCGGTTGACGATCGTCATCTTGCCGCCACCGACCAGCTCCTTGAACTTGACCAGGGAGAAGTCGGGCTCGATCCCGGTCGTGTCGCAGTCCATGAGGAAGCTGATCGTCCCGGTCGGCGCCAGCACCGTCGCCTGGGCGTTGCGGTAGCCGTGGGCCTCGCCGAGCTCGACCGCCTCGTCCCAGGCGCGCCGCGCCGCCGCCAGCAGGCCCTCCTCGACCAGCTCGTCGTCGAGCTCATAGGAGGCGTCTCGGTGCATCCTCATCACCGCGTTGTGGGGCTCGCGGTTCTTCTCGTAGGCGTCATAGGGCCCGGTCGCCTCGGCGGCGATCTGCGCCGACTCGCGGTAGGCGCGCCCGGTCATCAGCGCCGTGATCGCGGCCGCCACCGCCCGGCCCTCGTCGGAGTCGTAGGGCAGACCGTCGGACATCAGCAGGGCGCCGAGGTTGGCGTAGCCGAGGCCAAGCTGGCGGAAGGCGACGGCGTTGGCGCCGATCCCCTCCGTCGGGTAGCTGGAGAAGCCGACGATGATCTCCTGCGCGAGGAAGACGATGTCGACCGCGTGCTCGAACTCCTCGACCTCGAACGTGCCGTCCTCGCGACGGAACTTCATCAGGTTGAGCGAGGCCAGGTTGCAGGCCGAGTCGTCCACGTGCATGTACTCGCTGCACGGGTTCGAGGCGTTGATCCGCCCCGACTCGGGGCAGGTGTGCCAGCGGTTGATGGTGGTGTCGTACTGGACGCCGGGGTCGGCGCAGCGCCAGGCGGCCTCGGCGATCTGGTTCATCAGGTCGCGCGCGTCGAGCGTCTTCGTCGGCTTGCCGCCGACCCGGGCGATCAGATCCCAGTCGTCGCCGTCGGCCACGGCCTGCATGAACCGATCGGTAACCCGGACCGAGTTGTTGGCGTTCTGGTACTGGATCGAGGTGAAGCCCTCGCCGTCGATCGACATGTCGAAGCCGGCGTCGCGCAGGGCGGCGGCCTTCTCCTCCTCGCGCGCCTTGCACCAGACGAAGTCCTCGATGTCGGGGTGGTCGACGTCGAGCACGACCATCTTCGCCGCGCGGCGGGTCTTGCCGCCGGACTTGATCGTGCCGGCCCAGGCGTCGGCACCGCGCATGAAGCTGACCGGGCCCGAGGCGAGACCGCCCTTGGATAGGTGTTCGACCGAGCCGCGGATGTTGGAGAGGTTGATCCCCGACCCCGACCCGCCGCGGAAGATCATCCCCTCCTTGGTGTTCCAGCCGAGGATCGACTCGATCGTGTCGTCGACGCTGAGGATGAAGCAGGCCGAGCACTGCGGCGTCTCCTCGAAGCCGACGTTGAACCAGACCGGCGAGTTGAAGGCGGCCTTCTGGTTGAGCAGGATCGCGGTCAGCTCCATCTCGAAGGTGTCGGCGTCCTCGGGGGTGGCGAAGTAGCCGCCCTCGCGGCCCCAGCCGGCGATCGTGCCGGCGACGCGGCCGATCATCTGCTTGACCGAGGACTCGCGCTGCTCGGAGCCGAGCTTGCCGCGGAAGTACTTCTGGGCAACGATGTTGGTCGCGTTCTGCGACCAGCTCTTGGGGAACTCGACCCCCCGCTGCTCGAAGGCGGGATCCTCGGGATCGCCGATGACTGCGTCGCGGATCTCCCACTCGACCTGGTCGAACGGGTGTACTCCGGGAGAGCTGAATCGTCGCTCGACCGCGATCCCCCGGCGGGTCGTAGCGGTGGTGCTCTCAGCGGTCCTCGGCATCTACTTCTCTCCTCTCAGCAGGCTTCAGGGGGTAATTACCCAGGATCGCTCTCGAGTCGGATGGAACCGGCGGCGGCGATCGGCGCAACGAGCGGGGAATTCTCGGACGGCGGCCCGGTGTCCGGGCCCGGCTCGGAGTCGAGCTGCGCAAGCTCCGCCTGCACCTGCTCGACGTCGAGCTGCTTGTAGACGGCGGCGAACTGAAGGTAGGAGACGCGGTCGATCCGGCGCAGGCCCTCGAGGCACATCTCGCCGATCCGCGCCGCCTCCAGCTCGCCCCCGGCGCGCTCGACCTCGACCTCGATCCGCTCGACCAGGGCGTCGACCTCGGCCCCGCCGACGGGGCGCTTGTGGGCCGCGCGCGCCAGCCCCCCGCGCAGCTTGGCGCGGTCGAAGGGCTGGCGCTCACCGCCCCGCTTGCGGACGTAGAGGGGGCCGCGCTGGTAGCGCTCATAAGTGGTGAAGCGATGGCCGCAGCTCGAGCACTCGCGGCGCCGGCGCACCGATGCTCCCTCCTCAGCCCTGCGGCTCTCCTTGACCTTGCTCTCCTCGAACGTGCAACTGGGGCAACGCACACGCTGAATTCTACTAGGGATAGGGCAGGAATCCTGCCTCGACACCCACATATAGCGGTTGCAGGCGGGAAACATCCCGCGATTTGGGCTATGTAGTCTTTACCGCCATGGTCGACGACTTCAAGCGGGGCGCCGAGCGCGCCGGCGAGCGCATCAGCGCCGCCCGCGAAGCGGCCTCGGAGCGCGCCGGGGCCGCCCGCGAGGCGGCATCGGAACGCGCCGGGGCCGCCCGCGAAGCCATGGGCGACGCCCGCGAGGCGATGGGCGAGCGCGCAATCGCCGCC
Source organism: uncultured Actinomycetes bacterium (assembly GCA_963840235.1). Taxonomy (GTDB): domain Bacteria; phylum Actinomycetota; class Thermoleophilia; order Solirubrobacterales; family 70-9; genus JBBRHQ01. Next base: position 313,373 of record CAWIYC010000005.1, on the reverse strand, counting down.
CGCGAGGCCGCGGTCGAGGGCGCGGTGGCCGCCAAGGACGTCGCCGCCGAGGCGATTGCCGCGGTCAAGCCGCGGCTGCGGGGCGTCTCGCACGAGTGGGCCTTCTTCGTCTCGCTGGGGCTGGGCGCGGCCCTGATCCTCTACGCGAAGACGCCGAGGGCGACGCTGGCGGTGGCGATCTACGCCGTCAGCCTCTCGGCCCTGTTCGGGACGAGCGCCCTCTATCACCGGGTCAACTGGAAGCGGCCCAGCGCCCGGCGCTGGATGCGCCGCCTCGACCACTCGATGATCTTCCTGCTGATCGCCGGCACCTACACTCCGTTCGCGCTGCTGGTCCTCCACGGCCCCCTTGCGTACGCGATCCTCGCCGTGGTCTGGGTCGGCGCCCTCGCCGGGGCGATCATGGAGATGGTCTGGATCGAGTCGCCGAAGTGGGTCCACGCCCTCGTCTACCTCGCGCTCGGCTGGGTCGCTGTCGCCGCCTTCCCCTCCCTGCTGAGCGCGATGGGCCTCACCGGCGCCCTGCTGCTGGCCACCGGCGGCGCCCTCTACACGGCCGGCGCGGTCATCTATGCGACCCAGCGCCCCGACCCCAACCCCGCCGTTTTCGGCTATCACGAGGTCTTCCACCTGTTCGTGATCGCCGCCGCCGCGATCCACTTCACCACGATCGCGCTCTACGCCCTCCCTGCTGCCTGAGCGATACCGGCCCGGGCCGGCAGCGTTCGGGACCCGACTCGCGATTCAGCCTGCCAGCGCGGCCGAGTGCCGCTCCTTGGCGGCCTCGATCAGCTCCAGCAGCTCCGGCTCGCGGCCGCCGCGGACCAGCGTCACCGGGTCGGGATCGCCGTTGACGATCTCCTCGAAGAACTGCTTGCGGTCCTGGTAGGTCGGCAGCGTTCCCTTGGCCCAGCCGCGGGCTTCGTTGAGGATCACGGCGAGGCGGGCGTAGGGCTCGCCGAACATCTCCGCGATCTCCCGCTTCATCCGCTTCGCCAGCGCCGGCGAGGCCCCCGCGGTCGAGATCGCGATCGCCAGCGGACCGCTGCGGACGATCGCCGGGAGGATGAAGTTGCACAGCGGCGGTACGTCGACGACGTTGACCAGCATCGCCCGGCGCTCGGCGTCGTCGAAGACGTCGATGTTGACCTCGCTCTGGTCGGTCGCCGCGATCACCATGAAGGCGCCCTCGAGGTCGGCCTCGCCGGCGTAGGGCCGCCGCTCCCAGTGGATCGAGCCCTCCTCGGCGAGCTCGGCGATCGCCCGGTGGGCGTCGGGTGCGATCACGGTGACGTCGGCGTCGCAGGCGAGCAGTCCCTCGACCTTCTCGAGGCCGATCTCGCCGGCGCCGACGACCAGGCAGCGGCGCCCGCTCAGCTTCAGGCAGGCGATGTAGAAGGGGGTCTCGAGCATGTCCCGCACGCATGACTGGTCGCAGATCCCCTTGCGGAACTGGCACACGCAGGGCTTGCCGGCATAGGCCTGGGCGGGCATCTGCGGAAGGTTAGTGAGGACGAGCTCTGATCGCGACGGTTGGAGCGCGTCCGTCGTTTGGTCGTCACCACCCATCGGCGTGGCGCGCGCCGCGGGGGCGGCTAGAGCGAGTCGAGGGTCAGGCGCAGGCCCTCCTCGAGGCCGATCCGCGGGGTCCAGCCGAATGCCTCGGCGGCGCGGGAAGGGTCGATCGAGATCCGCTGCACCTCGCCGCGGCGGGCAGGGGCGAGCTGCGCCTCGAATCCGCTCTCGCCGCTGAGGTCGCGTAGTCCCTCGACCAGGTCGAGCACCGTGGTCTCGACCCCGGTGCCGATGTTCAGGGATCCGGTGACGTCGCTGTCGGCCGCCGCCAGCGCGGCCGAGACGATGTCCCCCACGTATATGTAGTCGCGGGTCTGAAGGCCGTCGCCGAAGACGATCGGGCGCTCGCCGGCGCGCAGGCGGCCGCAGAAGATGGCGATCACGCCCGCCTCGCCCAGCGGGTCCTGGCGCGGGCCGTAGACGTTGCCGAGCCGCAGGCTGACCCCGGAGAGGTCGTAGAGGCGCTCGTACAGGGCCACGTAGCCCTCGGCGGCGAACTTGCTCTGGCCGTAGGGGGAGAGCGGCTCGATCGCGGTGTCCTCGGGCAGGGGCAGCGTCCTGCCCTCGCCCTCGCCGTAGATCGCCCCTCCGGTGGAGATGAAGACGAACCGGGGCGCCTCGGCGTTGCGCGCGGCCTCGAGCAGGTTGGCGGTCCCGCCGACGTTGATCGAGGCGTCGAAGGCCGGGTCGGCGACCGACTTGCGGACGTCGATCTGGGCCGCCAGGTGGAAGACCGCCTCCGGCCTGACCCGATCGAACAGAGGCGCCACGCAGTCGGCGTCGCGGATGTCGCCTTCGACCAGCTCGGCGCCGGCTTCCAGGGCCGCATCGAGGTTCTCCCGGCGGCCGGTCGAGAGATCGTCGATGACCGTCACCTCGTCGCCGCGGGAGAGCAGCTCGTCGACCAGATTCGAGCCGATGAAGCCCGCCCCGCCTGTGACCAGAGTCCGCATCGAGCGACGATCCTACGCACGTCCACAATCGCTCGTCGGCCACCCTGAAGTGCCCGCAGGGCAGCTTTCACGCTTCCCGGGGCCGGGTTTGGCCCCTGCTACCCTCGCCGCCCCATGCGACTGATAGTCACCGAGAAGAACAACAGCGCCAAGAAGATCGCCCAGATCCTCGGCGGCAGCCCCTCCGAGGAGAAGTCCTACAAGGTCCCCTACTACACCTGGTCGGATTCGGCCGGGGAGCACCGCACGATCGGCCTCAAGGGGCACGTGCTCAACCCCGCCTTCCCCGAGGGCTACTCGAACTGGCAGGAGACCGACCTGCACGACCTGATCGACGCCGAGCTGATCAAGGAGCCGACCGACAAGAACGTCGTCAAGGCGATCAAGAAGGTGGCCAAGGAGGCCGACGAGCTGATCATCGCGACCGACTTCGACCGCGAGGGCGAGCTGATCGGCCTCGAGGCCCTGGAGGAGATGCTCGACGCCAACCCCGGTCTCGGCGCCCGGGAGGAGGCCGACGCCGGCACTCTGCGGATCAAGCGCGCCCGCTACTCGGCCCTGACCAAGGAGGAGATCGAGCGCGCCTTCTCCAACCTCGACGAGCTCTCCTACCCGCTCGCCAACGCCGGCGCCGCCCGCCAGTACATAGACCTGCTCTGGGGCGCGACCCTGACCCGCGCCGTCTCCCTGGCGACCCGCCGCTTCGGCTCCAACTTCCTCTCGGTCGGCCGGGTCCAGAGCCCGACCCTCGGCCTCCTGGTCGAGCGCGAGATGGAGCGCCGCGCCCACGTCGCCAAGCCCTACTGGGAGGTGTTCGCCAAGTTCTCCGGCCCCGAGGGCTCCTTCGAGGCGCACCACGAGACCGACAAGTTCTGGGAGAAGGCCGGGGCCGACGGCGCGGTCGCCGGCACTTCCAGCCCGGGCAGGGTGAAATCGGTCACCTCGCGCCGCAACACCCGCAAGCCCCCGGCCCCCTTCAACACCACGGCCTTCACCACAGACGCTTCGAGCCGCCTCGGCATCACCCCGGCCGCGGCGATGCGGATCGCCGAGGACCTCTACATGGACGGCTTCATCTCCTACCCGCGAACCGACAACACCGTCTACCCGCCTTCGCTGCCGGTGCGCGAGCTGGTCACCTCGCTGGTGCGGATCCCCGACTTCTCCGCCGCCGCCGGGCTGCTCGATGCGCCGCAGCTGACTCCGACCCGGGGCAAGAAGGAGACGACCGACCACCCACCGATCTACCCGACCCAGGCGCTCTACCCGAACGCCCTCGAGGGCCCCAAGCGCCGGGTCTACGAGCTGGTCGTGCGTCGCTTCCTCGCCACCTTCTCGGCGCCGATGATCACCGAGTCCACCCGGGCCGACATCGCCGCCGGCTCTGAGACCTACTTCGTCCGCGGCTCGGTCGTGGTCGAGCCCGGCTACGCCGGCGTCTACACCTACGCCCGCTCCCCCGACGAGGAGATCCCGCCGCTTTCCGAGGGCGACGAGCTGGCGCTCGACGGCGAGCCATGGATGGCGGACAAGGAGACGCAGCCACCCTCGCGCTACTCGCAGGGCAAGCTGGTCGAGCTGATGGAGGAGCGGGGCCTCGGCACCAAGGCCACCCGCGCCGACATCATCCAGAAGCTCTATGACCGCGGCTACGTCTACGGCAACCCGCCGGTCCCTTCGGAGACCGGGATCGCGATGTACGAGGCGTTCAGGAAATACGTGCCGGAGATGGCGACCCCGGAGATGACGGCGAAGCTGGAGGCGGAGATGGACCAGATCGCCGCCGGCGAGATGACCAGGGACGGTGTCGTCGGCGACAGCCGCCAGCTCCTGCACCAGACGACGACCGAGATCGAGGAGAGACGGGAGGACCTGGCCAAGGTCGTCTGGGCCGGAATGGACGAGGACAAGTTCCTCGGGCCCTGCAAGGTCTGCGAGGAGGCGGGCCGCGCGCACGAAGACGACTCGCCCAACAGGCTGCGGATCATCGAGCTCAAGGGCGGCAAGCGGATGTACGGCTGCGAGGGCTGGAATCGGGAGGAGCCCGACTCGCCCGACTCCTGCAAGGTCTCGGGTCCGCTGCCCGGCCGGGGGTACGAGCTCTGGCGCCTCGAGGACCACTGCTCGATCTGCGGTGAGATGCCGAGGCTGACGGTGAAGGGCTTTCGCGGCCGCCCCTGGAAGCTCTGCCTCAACGACGACTGCCCCTCGATGGTGGAGATGCGCGAGAAGCGGGCCGAGCGCGAGGCAGCCCGGGCGGCCAAGAAGGAGATGAAGGAGAAGGCCGAGGCCAACGGCGAGAGCGCCGACTCCGATGCCGCCACAGGCAAGGCGCCCAAGGCCCCGCCCGACCCCGGAACCCGCCGCCGCAAGCGGGCACGCAAGACCGGCAGCGCGGCCAAGTCCTAGAACCTTGGCCGGCGGCTAGCGACTCCCTCGTGTTCGTCTCACTCGAGGGGATCGACGGTTCGGGCAAGAGCACCCAGGCGAAGCTGCTGGCCGAGGCGCTCGGGCCGCAGACGCTGCTGATCCGCGAGCCGGGCGGGACCGACTCGGCCGAGCGGATCCGGGAGCTGCTCGCCGACCCCGCCCTCGAGCTCGACCCGCTGGCGGAGCTGATGCTCTTCTGCGCCGCCCGCGCCGACCTGGTCAGCCGCGTTGTCCGCCCGGCGCTGGAGAGCGGCCGCGACGTCGTCTCCGACCGCTTCTCCGACTCCAGCGTCGCCTACCAGGGGGCGGCGCGCGGGCTCGGCGCCGGCCTCGCCATCGGCCTCTGCGACACCGCGACGGAGGGCCTCTGGCCGGACCTGACGGTGCTGATCCGGCTCGAGCCCGAGGCGGGGCTGGCCCGCGCCGGCGGCGAGGACCGCTTCGAGACCGAGGGGCTCTCCTTCCAGCGCGAGGTCGCCGAGGCCTACGAGGAGATCGCCAAGGTCGCCGCCGACCGGTTCGCGGTCGTCGACGGCGAGGGAAGCGTGGAGGAGGTCCAGGCCCGGGTGATGGAGGCGGTGCGGTCCAAGCAGGAAGAGGGAGAAGGGGGCGGCTCGTGAGCGGGGACGGCGGGAGCGTGCCGGCGACGCTCGCCGAGGCGACCGAGCACCAGCCGCGGGCGCGGGTGGCGCTGGCCGCCGCGCTTGCCTCGGGACCCTCCCACGCCTACCTCTTCCGCGGTCCGCGCGGATCGGGCAAGGCGGCTGCCGCCCGCGCCTTCGCCGCCGAGATCATCGCCGGCGCCTGCGACGATCCCGCCGGTGCCCGGCGCCGCGTCCTGCAGCGGCCCTCGCCCCACCCGGATCTCGTCTGGCTGGCTCCGCGCGGGACCCAGCACCTGGTGGACGACGTCCGCGAGCAGGTGATCCGGGCGGTCGCCCTGCGGCCGTTCGAGGGCGGGCGCCGGATGTTCGTGATCGAGGCCGCCGAGGCGATGCGTGACGAGAGCCAGAACGCGCTGCTGAAGACGCTCGAGGAGCCGCCCGCCTACGCCCACCTGATCCTGCTCAGCTCCGAGCCCGAGGCGCTGCTGGAGACGATCGCCTCGCGCTGCCAGCCCGTCGCCTTCGCCGCCCTGCCGGCGGCAGCGCTGGCGCAGGCGCTCGAGGGCCTTGGTGAGCCCGACCGGATCGCGGCGGCGGCGAACCTGTCGGCCGGCGATCTCGAGCGGGCACGGTATCTGCTCTCTGAGGCGGGGGCCGGGATCCGCTCCGAGGCCGAGTCCTGCGCCGGTGCGGCCCTGGCCGGCGAGGTCGGATCGGCACCCTGGAGCGGTCTGCTCGCCTCCGCCGAGGTCGCCGGAGAGGAGGCCGAGGCAACGGTACGCGAGGCGCTCGATGCCGAGAAGGAGATGGGGGTGCGGCGCTCGGCAAGGGAGGCCGCCGACGAGGCGCGCCGGGCGGGCCGCCGGCGGCGGACCGAGGTGCTCGACCTCGGCCTCGAGCTCTGCGCGGCCTGGTTGCGCGACCTGGTCGCGGTCTCGGCCGGCGCCGAGGACGTCGTCTTCAACTGCGATCGGCTCGAACGCCTGCGAGGCTCGGCGGAGGGCCTCGACCCCGCCCGCGCCCGGGCGGCGGTCGAGCTGGTGGCCGAGAGCCGCCGCCGGCTCGACCTCAACGTCTCCGAGGAGCTAGCCCTCGAGGCGCTCTTCTTCCGACTCGAGGCGCTGCTCGCCCCGGCCGCCTGAGCCCGGGTCCCGGCTCTCCCCGTTGGCGCTCGGCTCCGGCCCCTGCTCCGTGGCCCGCTCCAGGGCCCGCTCCTGCGCCAGCCTCGTGATCTGCTCGGACTGGCGCGAGACGATGACGCTGAAGTTGAGCGCCAGGCCGAGCAGGAGCAGGAGGACGAGTGAGAACAGGGCGACGTTTGTGTCGCGTACGCCCATCGCGTCGGCGACCACCTCGAGCAGGCCGGGGAAGGCGGCGCCGGCCAGCATCCCCAGGCCGGCGACGAACCAGATCACGCTGTAGCGCTCCTGCAGCCGGTGGCGCCGGATCATCTCCAGGATCATCGCCATGAAGACAATGGCGATCACCGCCGCCAGGATCCGCGCCTGCGGGGTCAGGTGGACGGTCGGGCTGGTGGAGGCGGCGAGAAGCGGGCTCACCGGTCCCCGTACTCCGGGCTCTTCGGCCGGAACTGGCCGACCATGAGGACGATCAGCCCCTTGAAGATGAAGAAGGCCGATCGCAGCGGTGTCAGGAACGTGTCCCCGCCGCTGCGTGGCAGCATCCGCACGGGGACCTCCTCCACCCGCAGGCCCTGGCGAACCGCCCGCTGAAGCGACTCGATCTCTGCGAAGTCGGGCGAGTAGCGATCCCCGAACAGCGCCATCACCCGCCGGTTCGCCGCCCGCATGCCACTGGTCGTGTCGGTGAAGCGGTGCTGGGTGATGACGGTGAGGAAGAAGCGGAAGACGCCGGAGCCGATCCGCCGCGAGATCGTCGGCCGGTAGTCCTCGCTGCCCGCGGCCGAGGGGTCGCTGTAGCGGGAGCCGATCACGAGGTCGGCCCTGTCTTCGCGCACCTCGTCGAGCAGGCGGGCGACCTCGAACGGCGGGTGTTGGCCGTCGGCGTCGAGGTGGGCGCAGAAGTCATAGCCCTCGCGCAATGCGTAGAGGTACCCGGTCTGAAGCGCGGCGCCGAGGCCCTGGTTGAAGGGCAGCGGGGCGACAGTCGCGCCCGCCTCGCGGGCGCGCTCGGCGGTGGCGTCGGTGGAGCCGTCGTCGATGACGAGGACGTCGGCGTCGGGGAGGCTCTCGCGCAACCCGGAGATGACGGTCGCGATCGAGGCCTCCTCGTTCCACGCCGGGATGAAGACAAGCGTTCGCACCGGCCGATTCTGCCACGAACCCTGGTTGCCGCCGGCACGGGTTCGCCCGTGGCTCGGTTAGCTTTGTGTTAGGAACCACTAATGCGGCGAGGACTACGGATCAGATCTCCAGGCAAGGGGCCCCCTCGCATCGGCATGCGGTTGTGGCTCGCCGGCGCCTTCGCCCTGGTCGGCCTGATCACCGCCACCGCGGTCTACCTGCTGGTCAGCGACTCCAGCGAGAGGGCGCTCGCCGACCGCGCCACCGACCTCGCCGTCGGGCGCACGATCACCGTCGCCGACAGCGTCGGGGAGGCAAAGGGCGACGTCGCCGACGTGATCGCCGGGTCCAAGGGCGGCGGCTTCATCGCCTGGTACTTCGATCGCTCGGGGAAGCTGGTCGCGCCGATCCCGCCGGGCGCCGCGCTGGCTCCGATCTCGGTGCGCCGCAGTGCGGTCCGGATGGCGCTGGATGGCGGCCGCTACACCGGGACCCTGCCCGGGGGCGAGGTGACCGTTGTCGCGGTCCCGGTCTTCAGCGAGGGCGGCATCTCTGGGGCCCTGCTGGGGCGCTCGTCGCGCTCCCAGGTGCTCTCGAGCGTGATCACTCGGCTACGCAGCGACAGCCTGCGGGCGCTGGGGATCGCCGTCCTCGTTGGCGTTCTCGCCGGCTTCCTCGTCGCCACCGTGATCGCACACAGGGTGAAGCGGCTTGCCTCGGGCGCGGAGGAGATGGCGGCGGGGTCATTCGACGTCTCGCTCGACACCTCCGGCCGAGACGAGATCGGCGACCTGGCGCGGGCACTGGACTCGATGCGGGCCTCGCTTGAGGAGAGCTTCGGGGTGCTGACGGCGGACCGCGACAAGCTGACGGCGATCTTCGACGGCCTCACCGATGCGGTCATGGTCGTCGATGACGATGGAGCCGTCCGCTTCTCCAACAGCGCCGCGGCGAAGCTGGTCGACTCCGACGGCCGGGCGCCGGAGGCGATGGTGCCGCAGCTGCGGCGGGCGTCCGACGTCGGCTTCTCCGCCCACCCGGCTCTGCGGATCGGCGATCGCGCCTACGCGATCCAGGCCCGCGACCTTCCCGAGGAGGGGGCCGTGCTGGCAGTGGTTCGCGACCGCACCGACGAGATGCGCCGCGAGTTCGCCGAGCGCGACTTCGTCTCCAACGCCGCCCACGAGCTGCGCAACCCGCTGGCCGGGATCTCGGGCGCGATCGAGGTGCTTCAGACCGGCGCCAAGGACGACCCTGAGGCTCGCGAGCACTTCCTCGAGCGGCTCTCCCAGGACGCCGAGCGGATGAGCCGCCTGACCGAGTCGCTGCTGACCCTGGCCCGGGTCGAGGCGCTTGGCGCCGGCGAGGAGGACGTCGTCGACGTCGAGGCCGCGGTCGCCGACGTCACCGCAGCTGTCGGGGTCCAGCCGGGGATCGAGTTGAGCGTGGACCTCGAGCCCGACCTGGCGGCGAAGGGCGACCCGACGCTGCTGCGGCAGGTGCTGATCGGCCTCTTGACCAATGCCTACAAAAACACGCCCACCCCCGGCGCCGTTACCGTTCGCGGCCGCCGCGACGGCGAGACGGAGGTCGTATTGGAAGTCATCGACACCGGCACCGGTATCCCCGCTGCCGAAATTGAGAGGGTCTTCGAGCGCTTCTACAGGCGCTCCGAGTCGCGCCAGCAGGAGGGGTTCGGGCTGGGTCTGGCGATCGCCCGCAGGATGGTCAGCGTCATGGGCGGCAGGATCGGAGCGGCGTCGGTCGAGGGCGAGGGCAGCACCTTCTGGGTGCGCCTGCCCGTCGCACAACCCAGCCCGACACCGGTCGCATGAGCCTGAACGGAGCCGACATATGAGCAGTGGACGGATTCTGATCGCCGACGACGAGCCCTCGGTTCGTGACTCGGTCGGCTACGCCCTTGACCAAGAGGGCTTCGAGGTGATCGGCGCAGTCGACGGCAACGACGCGATGGAGAAGATCGGCGACGACGGCATGCCCTTCGACCTGCTGATCCTCGACATCATGATGCCCGGGCCCTCGGGCCTCGACATCTGCCGCGACGTCCGCGCCCGCAGCGCGGTGCCGATCATCATTCTCACGGCCAAGGACGCCGAGGTCGACAAGGTCGTCGGCCTCGAGGTCGGCGCCGACGACTACGTGACCAAGCCGTTCTCGGTGCGCGAGCTGCTCGGCCGCGTTCGCGCCCAGCTGCGCCGCCAGGAGCTCGACCGCTCGCCGCTGGCGCACGAGAGCCGGATCGAGGCCGGCCCGGTCTCGATCGACCTCGCCCGCCACCTGGTCACCGTGCGCGGCGAACAGGTCAACCTGACCCGCTCCGAGTTCCAGCTGCTGCGGCTGCTGGCGGCGCGTCCCGGCGAGGTCTTCCGCCGCGCCCAGATCATGGAGGAGCTGTGGCAGACCGAGTTCGACGGCGACGAGCGCGCCTGCGACGTCCACATCTCCAACCTGCGCCAGAAGGTCGAGCGCGACGCCCAGCGCCCCGAGCTGGTCGTAACCGTGCGCGGCGTCGGCTACAAGTTCAACGACGAGGCCTGAGCCCCCGCCCCGTCCGCGAGAGTGCATTTTCCTCTCATAGTGAGAGGATTCTCAACTCTCGTCGTCTGCGCCGGGTGATCCGGCGGCCTCCTCCAGTGCCGTCAACGACTGCTCCAGCCAGCGGCTGAAGTAGAGCTTGCCGAGGACCGCGTCGAAGATCCGGTAGCGGGCGCTGACCGGGTCCATCCCGAACTCGACGTCGACGAAGGTGTCGCCCTGGGCCTCGGTCAGCAGCCAGCGTGTGTAGGTGCCCGTGTTGGTGCAGCGCATGTGGATCTCGTGCATGTCGTCGAGCCGCTCAATCGTCAGTGTCGTCTCCAACCGGCCGCTCAGATCCCTGGTCACCTGGGCGTAGTTGTCGCCCTCGTCGAAGCGCTCACCGCGGACCTCGATCACCCGCGGCCACCACTCGGGGTGGCAGCCGGGGTCCCCGACCAGTTCCCAGATCCTGTTCGGGGGAGCGTTGATCAGCGCTTGGCGGCGTGCGACCGACATCAGAAGACCAGATCCAGTCTGCCACGAGTCCGAAGCCGACGCCCGGACTCGAACCGGGGACCCCTTCATTACGAGTGAAGTGCTCTACCAGCTGAGCTACGTCGGCGGGCTCCGGCATTGTAGGTGGGGGCGGGCGGGCGTCGCGCCGGTTCCGTCGAGGCCGGCGTCGATGATCCAGGGATGGCGGGCCGCGGCATTCCCCAGCGCAAGCGCGACGAGCACGAGCTCGAGTTCTCGCGAATCGTCGCCTTCAGCGACGGCGTCTTCGCGATCGCCATCACCCTTCTCGTGCTGCAGATCGAGGTGCCCCATGGCGTCACGTCCAATAGCCAGCTCTGGCACGAGATCTTCCATCAGAACGGGGACCTTTACGCCTTTGCGATCAGCTTCGCCGTGATCGGTCGCTTCTGGGTCATCCACCATCGCTTCTTCACCGAGGTGACCGGCTTCGACAGCCGCCTGATGACGATCAACCTCGTCTATCTCTTCTGGATGGTCGCCATCCCCTTCTCGAGCCAGGTGCTCGGCGAGTACGGCGACGACGCCGCCGGCGTGATCGTCTACGCGTCGAATCTCGCACTGGTGACGCTGACCGGCGCCCTGATGACCACCTACGCGGTCCGCGCCGGCCTCACCGCCGAAGGTCGCTCTGAGGAGATCCGATCCAACCGCAACGGCGGCCTCTGGGCCTGCGCCGTCTTCCTCGTCTCGATCCCTGTGGCGGCGATAGATCCCCATATCGCGCCGTTCATTTGGCTGCTGCTGTTCTTCGATCCCAGCGACCGCATCGCCCACCGCGTCGGGGTTCGCTGAGTCGGTAACAGGCGCCCCCGGATTCCCACGCCGCTGACCCAGAGCCGGGCTGGCTGAATGCTGGCACCACCCCTGGGGGCTGAATCCGTTCAGGGAACCGGCGCTCGACTCGGCCCTGTCTCCAGGCCTCAGTCGCCGCGACCGGCGCGTATCTCTTCGCGCTCGGCCAGCCGGTTGGCGCGCCGCAGCTCCGCCTCCTTCTGGCGGCGGATCTCGTCCGGCGTCTCGGCAAGCAGCCGCGGCACCGGGCTCGGCCGCCCCTCCTCGTCGAGGGCGACCATGGTCAGGTAGGCGGTCGAGGTGTGATGCGTTTCGCCGGTGCGGGCGTTCTCGGCCTCGACCCGGACGCCAACCTCCATCGAGGTCCGCCAGGCGGCGTTGACCTTGGCCCGGCAGGTGACCAGCTCGCCGACGTGGACCGGGTGCAGGAAGGTCATCCGGTCCATTGCCGCGGTCACGATCCGCACGCCGCAGTGGCGGAGCGCTGCGATCCCGGCGGCCTCGTCGCAGAGCTTCATCACCATCCCGCCGTGGACGAAGCCGGCCGAGTTGGCGTCGGTGATCCCCATCCACTTGACAAGCAGCGACTCCGAGGCCGAGGCGGGGCGGGGGTCGATGCTCACGGCTTCCACAGGAAGGAGATCGAGCGCCCGGGGCGGGAGCAGTTGACCGCGGTGCCGCGGTCGGTCCTGACCGATAGGCAGCGATAGCGGCGGACGCTGCAGGCGGAGCGCGACTCGCCCTTCGCCGGGCGGCAGCGGGGGAAGTTCCACGAGGACATCACCGCAACTCCCGCCTCGCAACCCACCCCGCTCACCCGAAGCCCGGTCAGGACCCCGGCCGTCGGGCACCTCTTCACCGAGGACCCGATCGGCGCCCCGGAGGCGCCGGCGCGCTTGATTGGCTCAGGCGCGCTCGTCGTATCGTTGCCCGAGGAGCCGCAGCCGGCAATCAGCGCGGCTGCGGCGAGCGCCACTGCGAGTGATCTGAGAGCCGGCTTCATCGCTGCGCCACCCTATCCGGCGAGCTCTCGCGCCCGGGCGAAGACGGCGTCCAGCATCTCCTCGGTCAGGCGCCCGGTGAAGGTGTTCTGCTGGCTCGGGTGGTAGCAGCCGAGCAGCGTCCAGCGTCCCGCCTTCGCCTCGGCCCCGTGCCCGAAGCGCGGCTTTGGACGCGGAATCTCCCCGCCTGCCGCACTAACCGCCCGCAGCACGCCGTCCCAGGCGAAGCTGCCGAGGGCGACGATCACCCGCGCCCTGGCCAGCAGATCGAGCTCGCGCCCGAGATAGGGGAGGCAGTTGTCGCGCTCCGCGGTGGTCGGGCGGTTCTGCGGCGGCGGGCAGCGGTTGACCGCGGTGACGTAGGCGTCGCGCAGGCGCAGCCCGTCGTCGCGGCGCTCGGAGAGGGCCCGGTTGGCGTAGCCGGCCCGGTGCATGGCTGCGAACAGCCAGTCGCCGGAGCGATCGCCGGTGAAGAAGCGCCCGGTGCGGTTGCCGCCGTGTGCCGCCGGCGCCAGGCCCAGGACGAGGACCCGGGCGCCGGGGTCGCCGAACCCCTCCAGGGGCCTCGCCCAGTAAACCTCCCCGGCGAAGCGGCGGGGAGGATCGGCGGCGCAGCGCTGGCGCCACTCCACCAGCCGCGGGCATCGGCGGCACTCATGCACCTCGGCGGCCAGCACTTGCAGCTGGGCGAGCCTCTCGGATTCGGTTGTCGGGGATGATCCTGGCATGACGGTCCCTGGTGGAAGGCAAAGAAACGTTCCAGCGCAGATCATCGGCGACCCGGTCTCGCGCCGCGGCTTCCTGACCGGTAGCGGCCTGGTCATCGGCGCCGGCTCCGCTGCCTTCATCTCCGCCTGCGGGAGCGGTGACGGCGGCGCCGTCTCCGACCAGGACACCGATCTCGCCCTGCTCGGCCACGCCCTCGCCCTCGAGCTGACCGCGGTCGAGGCCTACTGGCGCGCCACGAAGCCGCTCGACGGGGGGGATCTGGCGACCTGCCGAACCTTCCTCACCCAGGAGCAGGAGCACGCCGACGCGCTCGCCAGGGCGATCAAGCTGCGGGGCGGGAACGCGGGCGCCAGGTCGCTGCCGCTCGACTACCCGCGGATGAAGAGCCCGCGCGAGGCGCTCGCCTTCGCCGCCGACCTCGAGAACGTCCTCATCGCCGCCTATGTCGAGGCCATCCCGAGGCTCTCGAGGAGCGACCTGCGCGCGACCGCCGCCGAGATTGCCGCCGACGAGGCCGAGCACCTGGCGGTGCTGGCGGGAGAGCTTGGGCGCCCCCAGGCTCCCGATGCCTTCGTCGCCGGTGACCCCGGCGCCCTCTCCCAGGCCGGGCTCCGGGCCGGGACGACGGCGTCAGCGCTGCGGCCGTGACCGTGACAGACGGCGAAGCCTCCACCGGCGGCATCCCCCCCAACGAGGCAACCCGCCGCGACGCCGTCCGCCGCGGCCTGATTGGCGCCGGTGCGGTGGCCGCGGCATCCGCCATACCCACGCTGCTGCGGGTCGGCACCGCCTTCGCCGACACGGAGGACGACATCTCGGTCCTGGAGAGCGCGATCGCGGTCGAGCAGACCGCCGTGCTCGCCTACGCGACCGGCTACGGCAGCGGCCTGCTCGAGAAGCCGGTGGCCGACGCAGCGAGGTTGCTCCGCGAGCAGGAGCGCGAGCACGCCGACGCGCTCGCCAGGGCGCTTCGCAAGCTCGGCGGAACCGTGCCGGACCCGCCCACGGTCGCCGACGTCGAGGGGTTGGGCGCGATCCGCAACCAGGCCGACTTCCTCGAATTCGCGATCGGGTTGGAGAACATGCTGGTGGTTGCCTACGACCAGGCGCACCGCAAGCTGGAGAGCCCGGAGCTGCTGAGGACGGCGACCGAGATCATGCTGAACGAGGGCCAGCACCTGGTCGTATTGCGCCAGGCGCTCGGCGCCCGCCCGGCGGACTCGGTGCCGGCGGCGTTCGAGGCCGGTTTGTCCCCAGCGCCGAAACCGGGCGCCGCCGGAAGGGTTTCAGCAGCGGCACGCTGAACACCAGAAGACGAGCCACCCGGCGATCCACGCTACGGTTGGGGTGGTCAAGTCATCGAAAGGACCGGATCGTGATTCCCAACATCGGACCGATGGAAGTGCTGATCGTCCTGATCGTCGCCCTGCTCGTCCTCGGCCCGAAGAAGCTGCCGGACGTCGGCCGCTCCCTCGGCAAGGGGATTCGCGGCTTCAAGGACACCGTCAGCGGCGCCGACCCGACCGCCGTCCAGGACTCGGAGAAGTCCGAGTCCTGAGCCGTTTCTCGGCGCTGGACGAGGGGTTAACCTAGACCTCCCGTGACCGGCCCCCTGTACGCCGTCGGGCGGTTCTGCTCGCGGCACCACTACCCGGTGATCGCTCTGTGGGTGTTCGCGGCGTTGGCGCTGGTACTGCTCGGACAGGCTTCGGGGGACAAGACCAACGACAACCTCACCCTTCCGGGGACGGGGTCGACCGCGGCCACCAACCTGCTCGAGGACAAGCTGCCCGACCAGGCCTACGGCAGCAACCCACTGGTGCTGGAAGCGACCAGCGGCAAGCTCACCGACGCCGCCAACAGCAAGGCGGTCTCGCAGACGGTCGCCAACCTGAACAAGGACCCCGACGTCAACAGCGCGGTCAGCCCTCTGTCGGCCGCCGGGTCGGACTTCCTCTCAAAGGACGAGAAGATCGGCTACATCCCGGTGACGCTCGACGTCGGCCCCGGGGACCTCGACGAGGAGGAGGCGCAGGCGGTCCTCGACGCCGCCAATCCGGCCGAGGCGGCCGGGATCGAGGTCTCGGTCGGCGGTTACGTCGGCCAGCAACTGTCGAAGCCCTCGACCGAGATCAGTGAGGCGATCGGGCTCACGGCCGCGGTGATCATCCTCCTCTTCGCCTTCGGCACGGCGACCGCGATGGCGATGCCGATCATCTCGGCGGTGCTCGGGCTCGCCTGTGCCCTCTCGATCATCCGCCTGCTCGAGAACGTGATGGAGGTGCCGAGCGTGGCCTCGACGCTGGCGACGATGATCGGCCTCGGCGTCGGCATCGACTACGCGCTGTTCATCGTCACCCGCCACAAGCTGCAGTTGCGTGACGGGATGGAGATGATGGAGTCGGTGGCACGGGCAACCGCCACCGCGGGCGGTGCGGTCGTCTTTGCCGGCTTCACCGTGATGATCGCGCTCTGCTCGTTGTTCGTCGCCGGGATTCCGCTGGTGACCGCGCTCGGCCTGACCGCGGCGGTCGCGGTCTTGGTCGCGGTGGTGGCCGCGGTCACCCTGCTGCCGGCGATGCTGGGGGCGCTGGGACCGCACATCAACTCGCTCCGGGTCCAGCTGGGGCGCAGCCACCCCGACGACACTGAGCCCCACGGTTGGGAGCGGTGGGCGCGATGGGTCGCCGGTCGGCCGCTCCCCTCGGCGATCGTCGCCGGTGCGATCCTGGTCGTCCTGGCCCTTCCGATCCGCGACCTCGAGCTGGGCCAGCAGGACAACAGCGCCCTGCCGACCTCGACCACCGCGCGCCAATCCTATGACGGCCTCTCCACCGGGTTCGGCGAGGGCTACAACGGGCCGCTGCTGATCGCGGTCAAGTTCGGGACACCCGCCGAGCCCGACCAGAAGAACCTAGACGAGGTCAACTCCTCCCAGCAGAAGCTCGATGCCCAGAAGCAGCAGATCGCCGCCGAGGGGGAGGCGGCGGGACTGTCGCCCTCAGAGGCCGAGCAGCAGGCCGACCAGGAAACGGCGGCGCAGCAGCAGAAGCTGGACCAGCAGCGCAAGCAGGCCGAGGATCCGGCCACCGACCCGCGGCTGACGACCCTGCAGAAGGACATCTCGAAGCAGCCCGACGTCGAGGCCGTCTCTGCAGCGAGCCTCGACAAGAAGGGTACTGCGGCGGTGTTCACCGCGATCTCGAAATCCTCGCCCTCGGCCGACGCCACCGTGGACCTTGTCAACAACCTCCGTGAGACGGTGATCCCGCAGGCGCTGGCGGGCACCGACCTGACCGCCTATGTCGGCGGGCAGACCGCCGGCTATATCGATCTCGCCAACGAGATCTCGGACCAGCTGCCGCTGATGATCCTGATCGTCGTCGGCCTCAGTTTCATCGTCCTCTTCTTCGCCTTCCGCTCGATCTTCGTGCCGTTGAAGGCCGCCTTCATGAACCTGCTCTCGGTGGCCGCCGCCTACGGGATCGTGACCGCCGTCTTCCAGAAGGGCTGGGGAGCGTCGTTGATCGGGCTCGACCACTCGATCCCGATCGTCAGCTACGTGCCCCTGCTGATGTTCGCGATCCTCTTCGGCCTCTCGATGGACTACGAGGTCTTCCTCCTGACCCAGATCCGCGAGCACTACACCGAGCATGGCGACGCCAAGCGGGCGGTGATCGAGGGCCTCGCCAACACCGGCCGGGTGATCACCTCGGCGGCGCTGATAATGGTCTTCGTCTTCAGCAGCTTCGTCCTCAACGGCAACCCCGTGGTCAAGGAGTTCGGGGTCGGCCTCGCGGTCGCGATCGCGATCGACGCCACCATCGTCCGCTGCCTGCTGGTGCCGGCGCTGATGGTCCTGCTCGGCGACCGCGCCTGGTGGCTGCCGCCGGCGCTGGACAGGGTCGTCCCCCGGATCAGCATCGAGGGCGAGGACTACTTCGCCAGGCGCGACGCCGCGGCCCGCGAGGCTCCGGAACCGGCGGGGAAGGGCTGAGGGGAGGGCAAGGTGTTCCCGATAAATATCCCCAACGTCCTGACGATGCTGCGCATCCTGGCGGTGCCGGTCGTCGTCGTGGCGCTGCTGGGGGAGACGCCCAACGGGGACACGCTCGCCGCCGGCGTCTTCGCCCTGGCTGCGCTGACCGACGGGCTCGACGGCTACATCGCCCGCTCGCGGGGGTCGATCACGACCTTCGGCAAGCTGATGGACCCGGTGGCCGACAAGCTGCTGATCACCGCCGCCCTCGTCTCCCTGGTCTCGCTCGGCCGCCTCGCCGCCTGGGTCGCGATGGTGATCATCGCCCGCGAGTTCGCGGTCACGGCACTGCGCGCCGTGGCGGCCGACCGCGGCATAGTGATCTCGGCCAGCTGGATGGGAAAGGTCAAGACGGTGCTGCAGATCGCGGCCGTGTTCGCCCTGATCGCCTTCGACCCCTCGCCCCTGTGGGTGGACGTCCTCGTCTATCTCGCGGTCGCCGCAACCCTGATCAGCGGCTTCGACTACTTCTTCGGGCTGCGCAAGCGGATCGAGGAGGCACAGGCAGCGCGCGGCTCCGGCGTTCAGCGCTCCTGATCAGGAGCGGCGCCGGAGGGGCTGGCACAGGGCAACCCCTAGGCGGGGCCCCCGCAGATCGGCGCCTCCAGCCACTCGCGCATGGTCAGGTGGTGGCGCTGGTGCTCGCCGCTGGCCAGCTCCGAGCGCAGGTCCTCGAGCGAGCCGTAGCGCTCGGCGACGACGTTGTGGCGGTGGATCGTCTCCAGGTTCTCCTGGCGGGCCATGACGAAGGCGCCGGCGTCGAGGTCGGGATGCACCTCGACCACCCGCCGGATCATCTCCCTGACGCAGTCCTCGACGAAGCGCGGCTGCGAGTGGGCCTTCTCGACAACGGCCAGCTCGTCCGGGCGCTTCATCAGCTCGTAGATCTCGGAGCTCATCGACTGCTCGACGATCCGCAACAGCTCGCGGGCGTCGATGTCGGCCTCGCAGCCCTCCGGGCAACCGACCCAGAGGGTGCCGATGCCGCGCTGGTTGTGGGTCGCGATCGGGACCGCCTCGAGGGCGTCTGAGATCTGCTCGTCGTCGAAGCCCCGCTGGGCCAGGCGTTCGCGGGCGACGCCGGCGACCATCTCCTGGGCGCAGGGGCAGGCGGTCATTCCCTGGGCCTGGACCCCGGTGAGGGTGCGGGTGCCCCGCTCGGAGGAGACCGCGGTGCCGAACAGGGTGTAGATCTCCTGCGTCTGCTGGCCGGAGACAGGCGCCGGGACCGTCTCCGGGTAACGGGCAGCGACCGAGACCTCCGAGCGCAGGCCGCGCTGGCTCTCGCGCACGCGCTCGGCGATGTGGGCGGCGAGGGTCTCGGCGTGGAAGGGGGCTTCGCTGAGGACTACCTCGTTGATCGCCTTCCCGACGACCTCCTCGAAGCGCGACATGTGGACGCCGGCCTGCTGCGGGTTGAGGTCGACGAAGCACTCCATCTCGGCGAAGTAGAGGTGCTCGGTGCCGTTGACCTGGACGCGGATCACCTTCTCGACCCCGGTGACGCCGACCCGCGAGAGGCTGACCTGGGTCGCCGGGGTCGAGGCCTGGACGTCCGGTGTGGTCGCGGAGAGGGTGGATGTCTCGGGGAGCATCGCTCCTGAAGGGTAAGCAACCGGGCCCGCCGGGAAGCAGCGAACGGCAGAAGATCGCACCGATTGGTCTGGATTGCAGGCCATTATTCGCCCCTCGCCCTACCCCCGCGCCGCGTATACTTCGCCGCGGTCGGAGGTGAGGAGCCGGCCCCCGGTCAGCGCAGAAGTGCGCGGAAGGCAGAGATATCGAGCAGCTAGAAACCGTGGCGGAGGGGCTGGATCAGGGCTCGGAGGAGCAGCCTTTTGCTGACTCCGAAGAGTTGCGGAAGATCGTCGCCCTCGGCCGCGAGCAGGGGTACCTGACCTTCGAGCAGATCGCCGCGACGCTGGAAGAGGTTGAGGTGACGAAGGAGCAGGTCTCGCACCTGCACACGCACCTGATCGAGCACGGCGTGGACGTGATCGCCGAGGACGGCGTCAGTGCCTACAAGGAGCAGAAGGCGGGGGAGCCCTCCTCCAACGGAGCCGGGAAGAAGCCGGAGCTCGACCTGACCGTGGAGCCGAGCCTCGATTCGCTGCGCCTCTACCTGCGCTCGATCGGGCGGGTCGAGCTGCTGACCGCGAGCCAGGAGATCGAGCTGGCGAAGCGGATCGAGCGCGGTGACATGATCGCCAAGCGGCAGATGGTCGAGGCCAACCTGCGCCTGGTCGTCTCGATCGCCAAGGGATATCTTGGACGCGGCCTCAGCTTCCTCGACCTGATCCAGGAGGGCTCGCTTGGCCTGATTCGGGCGGTGGAGAAGTTCGACTACCGCCGCGGCTACAAGTTCTCGACATACGCCACCTGGTGGATCCGCCAGGCCGTGACCCGGGCGATCGCCGACAAGGCGCGCACGATCAGGATCCCGGTGCACATGGTGGAGAAGCTAAACCGCGTCGCCCATGTCGAGCGCCAGCTGGTCCAGCGCCTCGGCCGTGAGCCCGAGGCGGCCGAGATCGCCGAAGAGCTGCGCTGGTCGGTGCGCGACGTCCGCGACATCCTCCGCGTCGCCCAGCTGCCGGTCTCCCTGGAGAAGCCGGTAGGCGACGAGGAGGAGTCGGAGCTGGGCGACTTCGTCGCCGACGACGCCGTCTCCGAGCCTTTCGAGGAGGCCTCCGAGCACCTGCAGAAGGAGGGGGTGCGCCGAGCGCTGGACGCCCTGCCCGAGCGCGAGCGCCAGGTGATCGAGCTCCGCTACGGCCTCTCGGGAATGGAGCCGCTGACGCTGGAGGAGGTCGGCCGCGCCTTCGGCGTCACCCGCGAGCGCATCCGCCAGATCGAGAACAACACCCTGAAGAAGCTCAAGCGTCTGCCCGAGGCGCAGATGCTGCGCGAAGCCGGCTGAGCCCGGCCCTGCCCTCGCGAGACTTCAATTTCCTCTCAATATGAGAGGAAATTGCACTCTCGGCATTGCGTGAAGGAGATGGGGGAGGAGAGATTCGAACTCACTCAGGCATAGCCAACAGATTTACAGTCTGCCCCGGCTCTCCAACTCCGGCGCTCCCCCGGGAGCAACGGGCGATTCTAGAGAGCCTCGCTGAACGGTTTGATCACCCATGGGTACTGCAACCGCTCAGCAAATCGACCGCAACCGTTCAGCGAGGCACCCGGGCGGCAAAGCGTGTCCGCTGTTAGCAGGCTGAAGCTCGCCGCTATCCCCGGCTCACCAGCCTCGACATCACCACCTGCGAGCGGGTCCGAACCACCGGGGCGGTCTGCTGGAGGTCGATGATCAGGCGCTCGAGGTCGGCGTTGTCGGAGGTGCGGACGCGGGCGATCGCGTCGGCCTCGCCGGTGACGCTCCAGGCCTCGACCACCTCGGGGTGGGAGCGCAGGGTCCTGGCAACCTCGTCGAGCTGGGTGCCGGGCTCGTAGAAGAGCTCGATCAGCGCTTCGGTGCTCCAGCCCATGGCGCCGTGATCGACGACCGCGGTGAAGCCCTCGAGCTCGCCGGTGGTGCGGAGGCGGTCGATGCGGCGCTTGACCGAGGGCGCCGAGAGTCGGACGCGGGAGGCGATGTCCTCATAGCTGCGGCGGCCGTTCTCGACCAGTAATGCAAGAATCCGTCGATCAACGTCGTCCATACGTTGGATTATTGCGCGAAATATCCTGGAATCGGGGATTGACTATGTCCTGAGCCCCTTCTAGCCTTCAGTCAATGCTTACCCAGCCCAAGATTGCCCGTGTCCTCTTCGACGAGTCGCACTCCGAGGCCTGGACGATCCGCCCCGAGATCGCGGCGGAGATCCAGCCCGCGCACCCGGCCGACTCCTCTCTGGCCAACGCCGCCTCGGTGCTGGCCTCGCGCGATTTCGAAGTCGCCGCGATCGCCGACGGCCCGCTTGATTCCGAGACCCTCGCCGGCGCCGACGTCCTCGTCATCGCCCACCCTTCCGACCCGAAATGGGAGCACACCCTGGACGGCGGCTCGCCCCGGCTCGAGGGCTCCGAGATCGACGCGATCGAGCGCTTCGTCAGCGCCGGAGGCGGCCTCATCGTCCTCGGCGAGACCGAGCAGGACAAGTACGGCAACAACCTCAACGACCTGCTCGCCCGCTTCGGCCTCGCGGTCGAGAACGCGACCGTGCAGGATTACGAGCATCACCGCGAGGCCCCCGCCTGGGTCCTCGCCGATCTCGCCCCCGCCAACGGCGCCGCCCCAGACCTCCTCGCCCGTGTCCACGAGGCCTGCTTCTACCGCGCCGGCACCATCGCCCTCGGCAACGGCGGCCGGGCGATCGCCCGTACCCACGGGTCCGCCGACCCCCCGAGCGCGGCGCTGGCGGCGGTGACCGAGCACGGAGCCGGCCGGGTCGCGGTCCTCGCCGACTCCGACCTCTTCGGGGACGACTGCATCGATGACCTCGACCACACCGACCTCTGGCTCAACCTCGTCTACTGGGCCGCCGGGGCGGCGTTCGGGGCGCCACAGGCAGCGCCCCGATCCGACGATGATCTCGTCGCCGACCCCCACTGGCGCGCGCTCAAGGCCGCCGTCGCCGCGCTCCGCCTCACCCAGGAGCCCGATGGCTCGGTCGACCTCTCCAAGCACGACCGCGCTGGCACCGCCGAGCTGACGGCGGCGATCGCCACGGAGGTGGAGGCGCTGGCGCCGCGATTCCCCCATCAGGCCGACTACTTCGCGGCCCTGGAAGGCGACCTCGCCGCCTGGGAGGCATCGGACTTCGCCAAGCCGGACTTCTACGCCTCCACCGACGCCCTTCACCCCGAGCGGCATCGCGAGGACGGAGTCGAGCACCTGGTCGTCTTCCCGATGTATAAGCAGAACGCCTCGCGCGACACCTGCTTCGAGGCCCTGCTGACCCGCACGCCGTGGCCGGATTTCGTCGCCGAGCTCGAGTCGGGCGGCTACGACAACGCCAAGTTCGTCCCGGTCGAGCTGATCGACTACACCGACGGCTACGACTCGGAGTGTGCGGTCCTCTTCCCCGAGACCTTCTCCGTGCACGAGCGCCCGCCGGCGCATTTCGGCGCGATCTTCTGCGACCGCGAGGCCGAGCGCTTCCGCCGCGTATGCGGCGCCGCTGCCGAGATCCTGCACCTCAACCTGCCCCCGGACGCGGCCTGCCTGCTGAGCTCTCCCGAGCTCTCCCAGAACGCCTACATCACCTGGGACCTGATCCACGACCGCACCCACATGCACGGCGACCTCCCCTTCGACCCGTTCATGATCCGCCAGCGCAGCCCCTACTGGATGTACTCGCTGGAAGAGTTGCGCTGCGACCTGACCGCCTTCGGCGAGGCGGTCAAGCTCGAGCGCGAGGGCTTCGCCTTCGCCCGCTACGTCCAGTACGCGATCCTCTTCGACCGCCTCTTCCGCTTCCCGGTCACCGGCAGCCGCGTCCGCAACTACGACGGCCTCGGCGGCCAGCTGCTGTTCGCCAACCTCCACAAGGAGGGCTATCTCAACTGGACCGACAACGCCCTGGCCATCGACTGGGACCGGGTCGCCGACGGCGTCACCGCGCTGCGCGAGAGGGTGCAGGCGCTGTATCACTCCGGCATCGACCGCTCCAAGCTTTCCCAGTGGATCGCCGCCCACGACCTCGTCTCGGAGTACGTTCCGGCCACCGAGAGCTCGGTCTGGGACAGCGCCGGCCGCGACCTGCCCGAAGTCGATGAGCCGAAGGAGCTGGTGGATCTCGTCCGCGACGACGAGTTCCCGCTCAGCCTCTTCTATTCCCAGCTGAAGCCGAAGTTGGAGCCAAGCCTGCAGCGACGCCCCAGGGTGGAGGCAAGCGCGGAGCTCGCCAGGGGAAGCTGATCTTGGCCGAGCGTGAGCAGACGCTGTCGGGGCGGGTCATCGCAGTCGCGGGCGCCGGCGGCGGGCTCGGGCCGGTCGTCTGCGCCCACCTGGCCGCCGCCGGGGCGACGATCGCCGCCACCGACATCTCCCAGGATCGCCTCGACGCGATCCCGGCTGACGCCGGCATTCCCCAGGAACGCTGGGACGGCCGCGTCGTCGACCTCCTCGACCCGGACGCCGCCCGCGGCTGGTGCGAGGAGTTGAGCGGGCGCTTCGGCAGGGTCGACGGGCTCGTCCACCTGGTCGGCGGTTGGAAGGGCGGTCAGCCGCTGCACGAGGAGCCGCTCTCTGACTGGGCGCTGCTGCACGACCTCCTGATCCGCACCGTCCAGCACACGACCCGCGGCTTTCACAGCGCGCTCTCTGCGAGCGACCACGGCCGCTTTGTCCTGGTCTCGGCCAAGCAGGCCCAGCACCCCTCCAATGACAACGCGGTCTACGCTGCCGCCAAGGCGGCGGCCGAGGCCTGGACGCTGGCCTACGCCGACGGCTTCGAGGGCTCCGACGCGACCGCCAACATCGTCGTCGTCAACGCCATCCTCACCCCGCAGATGCGGGAGGCCAACCCGGACAAGACGTATAGGACCTTCACCCCTGCCGAGCACCTGGCAGAGGCGATCGCCTTCCTCTGCTCCGACGAGGGCGGGCGGATGAACGGACAGCGCCTCTCGCTGCACCCGTGAGCCCCGCCCGCGGCTTCGCCAGCGACAACTACTCGGGCGTCCATCCGGAGGTCCTCGAGGCGATCGCCGCCGCCAACGGGGGCCACGCCCCCGCCTACGGCGCCGACCGCTGGACCGCCGCGGCGCAGGAGTGTTTCCGCGAGCACTTCGGCCCCGCCGCGAAGGCCTTTCCGGTCTTCAACGGCAGCGGCGCCAACGTGGTCGCGATCGCCGCCGTGACCAAGACCTGGCAGGCGGTCATCTGCCCCGCCACCGCCCATCTCAACGTGGACGAGTGCGGCGCGCCGGAGAAGATCGCCGGGGTGAAGCTGATCACCGTGGAAACCCCCGACGGCAAGCTCACGCCCGAGCTTCTCGACTCCGCCTTCCCCTGGGAGCGGGTCGGCGACGACCACGCATCCCAACCCCGCGTCGTCTCGCTCGCCAACTCGACCGAGCTCGGCACCGTCTATGACCAGGACGAGGTGCGGGCGTTGGCAGAGTCCGCCCACCGGCGTGACCTCCTCCTTCATGTCGACGGGGCGCGGATCTGCAACGCCGCTGCGGCCCTGGGGGTCCCGCTGCGGGAGCTGACGACCGACGCCGGCGTCGACCTGCTCTCCTTCGGCGGCACCAAGAACGGCCTGCTGTTCGGCGAGGCCGTCGTCTTCCTCGCCGACGGGCTCGCCGACGGGGCCGCGTTCGTCCGCAAGCAGCTGATGCAGCTGGCCTCGAAGATGCGCTTCGTCGGCGTCCAGCTTGAGACGCTGCTGGGTGGGGACCTGTGGCTGCGAAACGCCTCGCACTCGAACGAGATGGCAGCCCGCCTCGGCGCTGCGCTCGAGCGGATCGAGGGAATCGAGCTGGCCCAGCCGGTGCAGGCCAACGGAGTCTTCGCCCGTCTCCCAGCCGCGGCGATCGAGCGCCTCGAGTTCGACGCCGACGGCAACCGCGCCTTCTATGTCTGGGACGAGCCCTCCGGAACAGTGCGGCTGATGTGCTCCTGGGACACGGCCCCCGAGGAGGTCGACGCCTTCTCCGCCTCCCTGGCGGAGGCGGCGGCGGGCGGGGCCGGCCCCAGCCGGTAGCTGCCGGGGTCGAAGCGCCGGGTCAGGCGCCTGAAGCTCCAGGTCTGGCGCGGCCAGATGGCGACGTTGCGGCCGTCCTCGTCGATGTACCAGTTGACGCAGCCGCCGCTGCTCCAGACGGCCCCCGCGAGGCGGCGCTGGAGGTCGGCGTTGTAGGCGTTCTGAACCTCGGGGCGAACCTCGATCCGCTCGATCTGCCGTGCCTCCATCAGCCGCAGGGCGTCGAGCAGGTAGTTGAGCTGGGACTCGATCATGTAGACGATCGAGTTGTGGCCGAGGCCCGTGTTCGGCCCGAGCAGGGTGAAGAGGTTGGGGAAGCCGGCGATCGCCGCCCCGAGATAGGCCTGCGCCCCGTCGCTCTCCCAGGCCTGTCCCACGGTCCCGCCGGGCCCGATTAGACGGTGGCCGAACTCCGGGTGGGAGACGTTGAACCCTGTCGCCAGCACCACCGCGTCGACCTCCCGCATCGTCCCGTCGGCGCCGACCGGGCCCCCGGGGCGCATCTCCGAAACCCCGCCGGTGACCAGCTCGACGTTGGGTTGCTGCAGCGCCGGGTACCACTCGCCCGAGGGCAGGATCCGCTTGCAGCCGAGGCGGTAGGAGGGCTCGAGCCGGGCACAGAGTTGGGGATCGGGGACCTGGCGCCGCAGATGGGCGCGGCTGATCCGCTCGATCCGCTTCAGCCGGTCGGGGTTTCCGATCAGCGCCGGGACCATCGACTCGCGGAGCAGGTAGGACCAGCCACGGCTGAGCCGCTGCGCCGGCGGAAAGCGCTGATAGAGAAGCCTCTCGGCTCGCGGTATCCGCCGGTCGCGGTGCGGCATCACCCAGGGCGGAGTTCTCTGGAAGACGTGCAGATGGGCCACCTCGGGCTGGATCCGGGGAACGATCTGGATTGCCGAGGCGCCGGTGCCGACCACGGCGACCCGCTTGCCGCGCAGGTCCTGGCCGTGGTCCCAGCGGGCGGAGTGAAACAGCGCCCCCTCGAAGGAGCCGAGCCCCGGGATCTGGGGGATCGCCGGCTCCGAGAGCGGGCCGGTGGCGGCGACGAGGACGGTGGCGCTGAGGGGCCCGTCGGAGGTCTCCAGGCGCCAGCGCGTCTGCTCCTCGTCCCACTCGGCCCCGAGCAGCTCGCAGCCGAGTCGCAGGTGGGGGGCGACGCCGCCATCGCGGGCACAGCGCCGCAGGTAGTCCCAGATCTCGGCCCCCCCTGAGAAAGTCCGGGTCCAGCCGGGGTTGGGCATGAACGAGAACGAGTAGAGGTGGGAGGGGATGTCGCACTGGACCCCGGGGTAGGTGTTCGCCTCCCAGGTGCCGCCGACGTCGTCCGCCTTCTCGAGCACGACGAAGTCGTCTATCCCCTCGCGCAGCATCCGGATCCCGAGGCCGATCCCGGCAAAGCCGGCGCCGATGACGACGACGCGATGATGGCTGGCCGAGGCGCTCATGAGGTTGCAAGCAAGGTAACACCGATCCATGTCACATACCGGCTACCCTGGTTGGTGTGACTGAACTCACTGAGACCTCGATGACGATCGACGAGTTGGCGCATCGCACCGGTATGACGGTGCGCAACATCCGCGCCCACCAGTCCCGCGGGCTGCTGCCGGCGCCCGAGGTGCGCGGCCGCACCGGCTACTACGACGAGGGCCACGTTGCCAGGATCGACCTGATCCGCGACCTCCAGGCCGAAGGGCTGAACCTGGAGGCGATCAGGCGCCTGCTGGAAGGCGTGGGCGAGTCGAGCGAGGCAGTGCTCGACTTCACCAGGACGCTGCGGACCCCGTTCGAGGACGAGGAGCCCGAGGTCGTCCACATGTCCGAGCTGGCCGACGGCGTCGCCGACCCCAACCCCGAGCTGCTGGTGCGGGCGGAGCGGATCGGCTTGCTGCGCCCGCTCGGTCGCGGGCGCTACGAGGTCGTCAGCCCTCGCCTGCGCCGCGCCCGGCTGGAGCTGGCCGAGCTCGGCATCGGGCCGGAAGCCGGGCTCGAGGTGGTCGAGAAGATGCACCGCCACGCGCGCGGCGTCGCCCGCATTTTCGTCAAGCTCTTCGTCGAGTCCGTCTGGGAGCCCTTCGACGAGGCCGGGCGGCCCGAGGAGGACTGGCCCAAGGTCCGTGACGCGCTCGAACGGCTGCGCCCCCTGGCCACGGAGTCGCTGCTCGCGGTCTTCAAGATCGCCATGACCGAGGAGAACGAGAAGGCGGTCGCCCGGACACTGCAGCGCGATTCGAAGCATCCCCCGCGGCCCGAGAGCCGCCGCTAGAGTTGACGGCTGCGCCCGGATAGCTCAGTTGGTAGAGCACTTCCATGGTAAGGAAGGGGTCACCGGTTCGAGTCCGGTTCCGGGCTTTCGACGCGATCGCTAGGCTGCCCGCCCGTGGACTTCACCCTCAGCGATGAGCAGCAGCATTTCGTCTCGGCGATCCGCGACTTCTGCGAGCGTGAGTGCGGCACCCCGGATAAGCGCGAGCAGCTGACCAAGGGCCACACCGAGCTCCACAACCAAGACCTCTACGCGAAGATGGCTGAGCTGGGCTGGCTCGGGGTGACCATCGACGAGAGCTACGGCGGCTCGGGCGGGTCGATGCTCGACGCCTGTTTGTTCATGGAGGAGACCTCGCGCGGGTTGGCGCCGATCGGCGGCTATGCGACGACCCTGATCGTCGCCGGAGCGACTGAGCGCTTCGGCGCCGAGGAGCAGAAGGCGGAGATCCTCGGCGGGATCGCCGCCGGCTCGGTGGAGGCGATCGCGATGACCGAGCCCGAGGCCGGCTCCGACGTCGGCTCGCTGACCACGGCGGCGGAGCCCGTCAACGGCGGTTACGTCATCAACGGCCAGAAGGTCTTCTGCTCCAACGCACACATCTCCGACCACATCCTCGTCGTTTGCCGCACGACCAAGGGCGAGAACAAGCACGCCGGGCTGACGATGATCTGGGTCCCCAGCGATGCCGAAGGGATGGAGGTCAAGCCGATCGAGACGATGGGCGGCCGCGAGACCAACCACCTCTACTTCACCGATTGTGAGGCGCCGGCCTCCTCGGTGCTCGGAGAGGTGGACCAGGCATGGATGCAGCTGATGGCGGGGCTCAACGTCGAGCGGCTGATCCTGGCGGCGACGATGCTCGGAATCGCCCAGCGCGCTTTCGATGACGCTCTCGCCTATGTCAAGGAGCGGCGCCAGTTCGGCCGCCCGATCGGCTCCTTCCAGGCCCTCCAGCACCGCCTCGCCGACATGGCCACCGAGCTCGAGGCCGCTCGGCTGATGACCCACTGGGTCGCCTCGATGACCGACGAGGACCCCGGCCGAATGCTGCCGAAGGAGGCCTCGATGGTGAAGCTGTTTGTGACCGAGGTGGCGAAGCGGGTCTCGCTCGAGGGGATGCAGCTGATGGGCGGCTACGGTTACTCATCCGAGTACGACATGGAGCGGCTCGTCCGCACCAGCCTTGTCTCGACCATCTACGGCGGCACCTCCGAGATCCAGCGCAACATCATCGCCAAGACGCTCGGCCTTTAGCAGGCGCCTCCGGGACCCCCCACGGGAGCCGGGACCCCGCTATCCTTGGCACGCCTCGCGCCCCGCGCCCGGGGTTTTCTTTCTGTAACGGCTTAGATTCGAGGAGAAATGGCCCGCGGAGATGTGCGAATCGCAGTGACGCTTGCGTGTGAGGAGTGCAAGCGCCGCAACTACCAGACGAACAAGTCCCGACGGAACTCGCCGGACCGGGTCGAGCTACGCAAGTACTGCCGCTGGTGCGGGCATCACACCCCGCACAAGGAAACCCGATAGGCGCTGATGGCGAAGACGCGCGCACAGCGCAAGGCCGAGCGGCGCGCCCGCGAGGCGCAGCAGGCGAAGGCCGGCGGGACCTCCAGCTTCGAAGCCCAGTCAGAGGCCCAGCACGACACGCAGGTTCCGAAGTCGGGAGACATCGCCGAGATCGAGGCGGTCGAGGCCGGGATCGCCGCCGGCGTTCCCGAGTCCGAGCTGGAGACCCCGGATGCCCCCAAGGCGCCGTCGCGGACCGACCGCCGTGCCGAGTCCAAGCAGCTCAAGGAGGCCGACAAGCGGCGCCGGTCCGAGCAGAAGCGCCAGGAGAAGGAGGCGCTCGCCCGCAAGCAGAAGCAGGCGGCCGCGGAGCGCCAGCGCGGCGGGGTGTTCGGCTTCCTCGCCTCCTGCTGGGCCGAGCTGAAGAAGGTCCAATGGCCCGATCGTGACACCCTTGTTCAGGCCACCGCGGTGACGATCATCTTCGTCGCCGTCGCCGCCGCCTACCTTGGCGCCCTCGACGCGCTCTTCAACTTCCTCATCAAGCGAATCCTCTAGAGACGAAACGGACTTACATGTATCGCTGGTACGTGATCAACACCTATTCCGGGCACGAGAACAAGGTCAAGCACAATCTCGAGCACCGGGTTCAGACGATGGCCCAGGACCGCTATGTGCGCCAGGTCGTCGTGCCCACCGAGCAGGTCTCCGAGATGAAGGACGGGCAGAAGGTCCAGACCGAGAAGCGGACCATGCCCGGCTACGTCCTCGTCAACATGGAGATGACCGACGACGCCTGGGGCCTGGTCAAGAACACTCCCGGCGTCACCGGCTTTGTCGGTTCGCGCAACAAGCCGGTGCCTCTCTCCAAGCCCGAGGTGGACCGCCTCCTGCACCGTGAGACGGCCGAGCGGCCGCGGACCCAGGCACAGTTCTCGATCGGCGAGTCGGTCAAGGTGATCTCCGGCCCCCTCTCGGATTTCTCCGGAGAGATCGCCGAGATCAACGAGGACGCGGCCAAGCTCAAGGTCCTGGTCTCGATCTTCGGCCGCGAGACCCCGGTCGAAGTGGGATATGACCAAGTGAAGAAGGTCTAGGCTCAAGCCGATGGCGAAGAAAGTCCTGACACAGATCAAGCTGCAGATCCCGGCGGGGGCCGCGAACCCCGCGCCCCCGGTCGGCCCTGCCCTGGGCCAGCACGGGGTCAACATCATGGAGTTCTGCAAGGCGTTCAACGCCCAGACCCAGTCCGAGGGCGGCACGATCATCCCGGTCGAGATCACGGTCTTCGAGGACCGCACCTTCACCTTCATCACCAAGACTCCGCCGGCGGCGGTCCTGATCAAGGAGGCGATCGGGATCGACAAGGGCTCGGGCGAGCCCCACATCAACAAGGTCGGCACGATCACCATGAACCAGGTGCGCCAGATAGCCGAACGCAAGATGCCCGACCTCAACGCCAACGACCTCGACGCCGCCTCGAAGATCATCGCCGGCACCGCGCGCTCGATGGGCGTGGTCGTGGAGGGCTGAGCGGCATGGCCCACGGCAAGCGATACCGCGAGCAGTACGCGAAGATCGACCGCGATCGCGCCTATCCCCCGGCCGAGGCCGTGGCGCTGCTGAAGGAGACCGCCAGCGCCGGCTTCGACGAGACCGTCGAGCTGCACGTGCGACTCGGGGTCAACGTGCGCCACGCCGAGGAGCAGCTGCGCGGGACCCTCGCGCTTCCGCACGGGCTCGGCAAGGACGTCACCATCGCAGTCTTCGCTCAGGGAGAGAAGGCCCGCGACGCCGAGGCCGCCGGCGCGGACTTCGTCGGCGCAGACGACCTCGCCAAGCGGGTCGAGGATGGCTGGACCGACTTCGACGTCGCGATCGCGACCCCTGACATGATGCCGACGGTCGGCAAGCTCGGCCGCATCCTCGGGCCCCAGGGCAAGATGCCCAACCCCAAGGTCGGCACCGTCACCGACGATGTCGAGAAGGCCGTCTCGGAGTCGAAGTCGGGCAAGGTCGAGTACCGGACCGATCGCCAGGCCGTCGTCCACCTGGCGATCGGCAAGGCCAGCTTCGACCCCTCGTCCCTGCTCGAAAACTACAACGCCGTGATCGAGGAGATCAACCGGGCAAAGCCGGCGGCGGCCAAGGGCCGCTACATCATCACGGTCACCCTGGCGACGACGATGGGTCCGGGAATACGCGTCGACTCGACCAAGGCCGGCGAGCGCGACACCGGCGCCCCCTCGGAGGCTGTGGCGGAACCCTCCCCGGCCGAGGCTCCGGCCGTTGAGGCCGAAACGGCTGAGGGCTCGGGCGACGCCGAGGCCGTTCCCGCCTAGCCGCGTGGAGCAGCGCCTCAGCCTTGTCACTCTCGGCGTAGCCGACCTCGACCGCGCCCGCTCTTTCTACGGGGCCCTGGGCTGGAAGGCGAGCGGTGACCCCGGAGCCGACGTCGCCTTCTTCCAGGCCGGCGGCATGGTGCTGGCCCTTTGGAGCCGCGATTCCCTTGCAGCCGACAGCGGCGTCGAGGACTTGCCCGGGTGGGGCGGGGTCGCCCTCGCACACAACGTCCGCTCTCCGGCAGAGGTCGACGCCGTGATCGAGGAGGCCCGCGCGGCGGGGGCGTCGATCACGCGCGCGCCGGGTCAGACCTTCTGGGGCGGCTACTCGGGAGTCTTCATCGACCCCGACGGCCACCCCTGGGAGGTCGCCCACAACCCCCACTGGACGATCGAGGGCGACGGCTCGGTGCGGATCTGATCCCAGCGCTGATAGCTTGCGCGTAGGGAGCTAGGGATCGCGCCCCAAGCAAGGACGAGAGGAGCGCAGGATGTCATTGGCATTGAGTCGTTTGGGCCGTCGATTTCCCGTGGCCGCCTCGCTCGCGGTCACTGCCGCTGGGGTTTTGGCCGCCAGTTCGGCAGCCGCCCCGATCCCCTCGGCCGCGCCGGCGCCATCGCTTCCCGACTTCCAGGGTTCCGCCGTCAGCCCCCAGCAGATCGCCGACCCGGCGAAGCCTCCCACCAACCCCTACATGGGGCGGAACCCGTTCAACAACATCCACAACGACCCATGGATGACCGACGCCTACAGGATCGGTGGCCCGCTGGGCAAGAGCCTGGTCGCCACATCGGAGGCGAAGCCTCCCTCACTCTGCGGCTCGATGACTTTCGACACCCGTGGGCGCATCGTCTCCGTCTGCCCCTCCGCGGGAGCGCCGCCGCAGGCGCGGATCATCGACCCGGACACGCTGGCGACGATCGCCACCTACGACTTGCCGCAGGCGCCGGACCCGCCCGGAACCCAGACCTACCAGAACTTCACTGGCGGCGGCTACTTCTTCCTCGACGGCAAGGACCAGATCTGGGTCCCGACCAAGACCGACCACATCTTCGTCATCGGCCAGTCCGACGACGGCCAGAGCCTGGTGAGAAAGCGCGACTTCGACCTCAGCGGCGTGCTCGAGGAGAACACTGAGCGGGTCACCTCGGCGCTCCCCGACTTCTCCGGGCTGGTCTGGTTCGTCTCGAAGAAGAACGGCAAGGTGGGGACGATCAACCGCCAGACCGGCGCGATCAAGGTGATCAAGCTCGGCGAGGAGATCGAGAACTCGTTCGCGATCAAGAAGGGCGGCGTCTACATCGCCTCCGACAAGCGCATGTACCGGTTCAAGGCCGGCAAGAAGGGCGGGCCGGTGATCGTCTGGAAGGCCGGCTACAAGAACTCCGGCATCGTCAAGCCGAGCCAGGTCGACGCCGGCACCGGCACCACGCCGACGATCATGAACGGCGGCTACGTCGCGATCACCGACAACGCCGAGCCGATGAACGTGGTCGTCTACCGCACGGCGCTGAACCTCGAGAAGGGGCAGAAGCGGATCGTCTGCGAGGTCCCCGTCTTCCCGAAGAACACCAGCGCCACCGAGAACTCCCTGATGACCGCCGGTCGCTCGCTCGTGGTCGAGAACAACTACGGCTACCAGGACCCGTTCGGTCCCAACACCGGCGCCGTCACCCAGCCCGGGTTCGCCCGCGTCGACATCAAGCAGAACGGCAACGGCTGCAAGAAGGTCTGGACCAACACCGAGCTGCGGGCGCCGACGGTGGTGCCGAAGCTCTCGACCAAGACCGGCCTGATCTACGCCTACACGCGTCCGCCGGACGCGAGCGGCTCCCAGGGCTACTACTGGGCGGCGCTGAGGTTCAGCAACGGCAAGACCGCCTGGCAGAAGTACGCCGGCTCGGGCCTGCTGTTCAACAACAACTACGCCGGTCTGGCGCTGGGCCCCGACGGCACCGCCTATCTGGGGACGATCGGCGGCATCGTCGCCCTTCGCGACGGGGCCAACTAGCCCGGGCGCACCGCGACGGGTCAAGCAGCCGGTTGGCCGGCCAACCGGCGCGGGGTCAAGCCCGGCAGAGCCGATTCCTCTACACTGCGCGACCTGCCAGAGACCACCGGCGGGGCCGCAGGCCCGCAAGCCCGGTGCAGGTGGAGCCAGAGAGACCGAGCGTCGCTGAGCCCGCCTGCGAGCGGGTTTTTTCGTGGCTCGGGCCGAGATCACAGGACACGGACTTGAACCGGGACGAAAAAGCAGCCGTCATCGACGACATCGCCGCCCAGATAGAGGGCTCCGAGGCGATCTTCGCGATCGATTACCGCGGCATCAGCGTTCCGGAGGCCGCGGCGCTGCGCGGCAATCTGCGCGATGCCGATGCCAGCTTCCGCATCGTCAAGAACCGGCTGACCAAGCTCGCCGCCGACAAGGCCGGGCGCGAGGAGCTGAAGGAGTTGCTCGAGGGGCCCACCGCCCTCACCTTCGTCAGCGGCGACACGGCGATGGCGGCGAAGGCGATCTCCAACTTCAACCGCGAGCACGATGTCCTCGCCTTCAAGGGCGGCTTCATGGAAGGCCTCGCCCTCGACCAGGAGACCTTCGCCTCGATCGCCCGCCTGCCCTCGCGGGACGTCCTCAACGGCCAGTTCGCCGGCGTCGTCGCCAGCCCCCTGACCGGCCTCGTCCGCGGCCTCGGCTCGATGGTCTCCGGCCTCGCAATCGCCCTGCAGCAGATCGCCGACCAGGGCCTGGTCAGCGGCGAGGCTGCCCAGCCGGAGGGCTCGGACGCCCCGGCCGCGGGTCCTGTCGCGGAGGAGGACTCCTCGTCCTCGCAAGCTGCGGGCGAGGAGCCCACCTCCGCGCCACCCGCGGAAGGGGAGTCAGCGCCGGCCGAGGCAGAGGCGGAGGGCAGCGATCCCGAGGCCGCACCTGAGGCCGAGCCTGCCAGCGACCCCGACACGCCCGGAAGCGAAGCTGAGGACGTGTCAGGTGGTTCTGCTGAGGAGGTGTCGGGCAGTGATGAAGAGACTTCAGAGGAACCCCAAGCTTCAAACGAAGAGGAGTAATCAGAGATGGCGAAAGTGACGACAGAAGACTGGATCGAGGAGCTCAAGGGCATCTCGGTCCTCGAGCTCTCCGAGCGCATCAAGGCGCTGGAGGAGGAGTTCGGTGTGTCCGCGACCGCGGTTGCGGCCGCAGCTCCCGCCGCCGCGGCGGCGGGCGACGGCGCCGCCGGCGGCGAGGAGGAGTCCGCGACCGTCGACGTGGTCCTGACCGAGATTGGTGGCCAGAAGGTCCCGGTGATCAAGGTCGTGCGGGCCGCCACCGGCCTCGGGCTGAAGGAGGCCAAGGCCGTGGTCGACGAGGCGCCGAATGCAATCAAGGAGGGCGTCGAGCGCGACGAGGCCGAGAAGCTCAAGGCCGAGCTCGAGGAAGCAGGCGCCACCGTCGAGCTCAAGTAGTACCCAAAGATCCCGCAATTCGGGCGATTTGGCGCAGCGGACCCCCGACCCTTGAGGACGGGTGCGGCCGTGTGGTATTTTTTACGGTCGCGCGCCGTTGTGCCCTCGCCTCGAATTTGCGCCCCAATCCTTACGTCCCTCTGACCACTTGAGGAGTCGCCGACTTGGCACGTACCAACGCTGCCCCCGTAACCCGCAAAAATTTCTCCCGCCTCCAGAATCCGCTCGAAGTACCGCATCTGATCGATATTCAACGTCGCTCCTTCGAGGGGCTGACCGACCCGAAGAAGGGCCTTCTTCGGGAAACCATCGATGACATATCCCCGATCGAGGACTACACGGGGAATCTGGCGATCGTCTTCGGCGAGTTCAAGTTCGAGGATCCCGCGCACACGATCGAGGAGTGCCGCGAGAAGGACATGACCTACTCGCGGCCGCTGAGCGCGACCGTCGCCTTCCAGAACAAGGAGACCGGCGAGATCCGGGAGCAGTCTGTCTTCATGGGCGACTTCCCCTGGATGACCGATCGCGGCACCTTCATCATCAACGGCACCGAGCGCGTCGTCGTCACCCAGCTGGTGCGCTCGCCTGGCGCCTACGTGATGGCGCCCAAGGACCCCGAGAAGCAGGTCTTCATCGCCAACCTGATGCCTGCGCGCGGCTCTTGGCTCGAGCTCGAGATCGACAAGAAGGGCCGCGTCTACGTCCGCATCGACCGCAAGCGCAAGCTGCCGGTGACCGTGCTGCTGCGCGCGATGGGCTACGTCGAGGACGCCGAGCTGCTGAAGATGTTCGGCGACTCGGTCTACATCAGGCACACGATCGAGGCCGACACCGAGCAGACCAAGACCGAAGAGGGCGCGCTGATCGAGCTGTTCAAGAAGCAGCGCCCCGGCGAGCCGCCCTCGGTGGACGCCGCCAAGAACCTGCTCGAGCAGCTCTTCTTCGATCCCAAGCGCTACGACCTCACCCGGGTCGGCCGCTACAAGCTCAACGCCCGCCTCGACCTCGACATCGACCTCGACACCCGGGTCCTCACCCACGACGACATCGTCGCCCTGGTCAGGGAGCTGGTGAGCCTGCCGAAGCTGCTCGGGATCTCCGAGGAGATCGACGAGGAGAATCCGATCAAGGACTACGCGGCCGAGGCGCTCACCTACCCGCGTGAGCCCGTCTACGACCACCTCGACGAGTACGAGCACTTCGGCAACCGTCGCCTGCGCACGGTCGGCGAGCTGATCCAGGAGGCCTTCCGCATCGGCCTTTACCGGATGGAGCGCGTCGTCCGCGAGCGCCTGACGACCGAGGACTCCGACGCGATCACGCCGCAGACGATCATCAACATCCGCCCCGTGGTGGCCGCGATGAAGGAGTTCTTCGGCTCCTCGCAGCTGTCGCAGTTCATGGACCAGACCAACTCGCTGGCCGGGCTCACCCACCGACGCCGCCTCTCGGCGCTCGGCGCCGGCGGCCTCACCCGCGAGCGCGCCCCGATCGAGGTTCGCGACGTGCACCCGACCCACTATGGCCGGATGTGCCCGATCGAGACCCCTGAGGGCCCGAACATCGGCCTGATCGGCTCGCTCTCCTCCTACGCGCAGATCTCCGAGCACGGATTCGTCACGACGCCGTACCGGATCGTCAAGGACGGCGTCGTCACCGACGAGATCGTCCACCTCGACGCGACCCAGGAAGAGGACATGATCATCGCCCAGGCGAGCGCCGAGATCGACTCCAAGACGAGCAAGCTGAAGGGACCGCAGGTGCTGTGCCGTGCGAGCGAGGACGAGTACTCCTCGGCCGCGCCCAAGGACGTCGACCTGATGGACGTCTCCCCGACCCAGATCTGGTCGGTGGCGACGGCGCTGATCCCCTTCCTCGAGCACGACGACGCCAACCGGGCGCTGATGGGCTCCAACATGCAGCGCCAGGCGGTGCCGCTGGTAAAGCCCGACCCGCCCCTGATCGGCACCGGGATGGAGCGGCGCGCGGCAGTCGACACCGGCGACGTCACCCTGGCCGAGAACGCCGGCGATGTCGCCTACGTCGATTCCGAGCGGATCGTCGTCAGCCACGCAACGAAGAAGGACGAGTACAAGCTCAACAAGTTCATGCGCTCCAACCAGGGCACGATCATTCACCAGCGGCCGATCGTCTCGGTCGGCCAGAAGGTGAAGAAGGGCGACGTCCTCGCCGACGGCTCTTCGACCGCCGGCGGCGAGATCGCCCTGGGCAAGAACTGCCTGGTCGCCTTCATGTCCTGGGAGGGCTACAACTTCGAGGACGCGATCATCCTCTCCGAGCGGCTGGTCAAGGACGACGAGCTGACCTCGATCCACATCGAGGAGTACGAAATCGACGCCCGCACGACCAAGCTCGGCGACGAGGAGATCACCCGCGACATCCCCAACCGCTCCGAGGAGAGCCTTCGCAACCTCGACGAGCGCGGCATCGTCCGCATCGGCGCCGAGGTGCAGTCGGGCGACCTGCTGGTCGGGAAGGTGACGCCCAAGGGCGAGACCGAGCTGACCGCCGAGGAGAAGCTGATCCGCGCGATCTTCAAGGAGAAGGCGCGCGAGGTTCGCGACACCTCGCTCAAGGTGCCCCACGGCGAGGGCGGGGTCGTGATTGACGTCCTCACCTTCAGCCGCGACGACGGCGACGACCTGCCGCCGGGGGTCAACGACCTGGTCCGCGTCTATGTCGCGACCAAGCGCAAGATCGCCGAGGGCGACAAGCTCGCCGGCCGCCACGGCAACAAGGGCGTGATCTCGAAAATCGTCCCCGAGGAGGACATGCCCCACCTCGAGGACGGCACCCCGGTTGACGTCATCCTCAACCCGCTCGGCGTGCCGAGCCGGATGAACATCGGACAGATCCTCGAGACTCACCTCGGCTGGGTCGCGGCCAATGGTTGGTACGACGACGGCTCCGACGCCTTCAAGCAGGCGCACTCCCCCGAGGGCAACGGGCGTGTCTACGTCGCCACCTCGGTCTTCGACGGCGCCACGGTCGAGGACGTCGACGAGGCGCTGGTCAGCTGGTCCGACGAGAACGCCGATCGCGGGATCGATTTCGGTGTCGACAAGCGCCAGCGGGCGGGATCGCGCTGCGCCGGCACCGTGCAGCTCTACAACGGCCGCACCGGCGAGCCCTACGAGGGCAAGGTCACAGTCGGCCAGATGTACATCCTCAAGCTGCTGCACCTGGTCGACGACAAGATCCACGCCCGCTCGACCGGGCCCTACTCGCTGGTAACCCAGCAGCCCCTGGGCGGCAAGGCGCAGTTCGGCGGTCAGCGCTTCGGCGAGATGGAGGTCTGGGCCCTGGAGGCATACGGGGCCGCCTACACCCTGCAGGAGATGCTCACGGTCAAGTCCGACGACACGGTCGGCCGGGTCAAGGCGTACGAGGCGATCGTCAAGGGCGAGAACATCCCCGAGCCCTCTATCCCGGAGTCCTTCAAGGTGCTGCTGAAGGAGATACAGAGTCTCTCGCTCGACGCCAACGTCGTCTCCGAGGGAGGCGAGGTCGAGATGTCCGAGGAGGAGGACGATCTGCTGAAGGCTGCCGAGGAGCTGGGCATGGACCTGACCGGGGTCCGCGCCGACTCCTCCAACGGCGCCGCCGACGAGAAGGTCGCAGAGACCACCGACGGCGACTCCAAGGACGCCCCCGAAGCCGAAGAGGCGACTAAGAAGTAGGGGCGGCGGAGTTTCCCGACGACTCGCGATTTACGAACAGAACGGACTGAATCCACGTGATTGACATCAACAACTTCGACGCAATCGAGATCGGCCTCGCCTCCTCGAAGAAGATCCGCTCCTGGAGCTGGGGCGAGGTCACCAAGCCCGAGACGATCAATTACCGCACGCTGAAGCCCGAGAAGGATGGGCTCTTCTGCGAGCGCATCTTCGGCCCGACCAAGGACTGGGAGTGCTACTGCGGCAAGTACAAGCGGGTCCGATACAAGGGCATCGTCTGCGAGCGCTGCGGTGTCGAGGTGACCCGGTCGAAGGTCCGCCGCGAGCGCATGGGGCATGTCGACCTCGCCGCTCCCGTCTCGCACATCTGGTTCTTCAAGGGCGTCCCCAGCCGCATCGGCTATCTGATCGACATGGCCCCGAAGGAGCTGGAGAAGGTCCTCTACTTCGCCGCCTCGATGGTCACCTGGGTCGACGAGGAGGCCCGGGCCAAGGACATCGGCAAGCTCGAGAAGGAAGTCAACAAGGTCGTCGAGGAGTACGAGGCCGAGCGCCAGAAGCGCACCCAGGAGCTGAACGAGTCGCTCGAGCGCCGCCTCGCCTACCTCGAGGACGGCACCCAGGACAAGTTCTCCGACGACGACTACATCTGGGCCGAGGGCCTGAAGCTGACCCCCGCCCAGGCGCGCAAGCTCAAGGACGACGAGCGGACGAAGCTGACCAAGGAGCTGAAGAAGACCTTCGAGGCCGAGATCTCCGACACCGAGGCCTACATCGACGAGGCGATCGAGCGGATGCAGGAGGTCTGGAAGATCTTCCAGGAGATGAAGCCGAAGGAGGTCGTCAACGACGAGACCGTCTTCCGCGAGCTCAAGGACCGCTTCGGCTCACCGTTCGGCTGGGGCGAGTACTTCCGCGGCGGCATGGGCGCCGAGGCCGTGCGCGACCTGCTGGAGCAGATCGACCTCGAGGCCGAGTGCGAGGAGCTGGAGCTGACGATCAACTCCTCCAAGGGCCAGAAGCAGGCCCGCGCGGTGAAGCGACTGCGGGTCGCCTCCGCCTTCCTCAACTCCACCAACAGGCCCGAGTGGATGATCCTCGACTGCGTCCCGGTGATCCCGCCGGAGTTGCGGCCGATGGTCCAGCTCGACGGCGGCCGCTTCGCCACCTCCGACCTCAACGATCTCTACCGCCGCGTGATCAACCGCAACAACCGCCTCAAGCGGCTGCTCGACCTCGGCGCCCCGGAGATCATCGTCAACAACGAGAAGCGCATGCTGCAGGAGGCCGTCGACGCACTCTTCGACAACGGCCGTCGCGGCCGGCCCGTCACCGGGCCGGGCAACCGCCCGCTGAAGTCGCTCTCGGACATGCTCAAGGGCAAGCAGGGTCGCTTCCGCCAGAACCTGCTCGGCAAGCGCGTCGACTACTCCGGCCGCTCGGTGATCGTCTCGGGCCCGAGCCTGAGGCTGCACCAGTGCGGGCTGCCGAAGCTGATGGCGCTGGAGCTGTTCAAGCCGTTCATCATGGCCCGCCTGGTCGAACGCAAGGCCGTCCAGAACATCAAGGCGGCGAAGAAGATGGTCGAGTCCGAGATCCCCGAGGTCTGGGACGTGCTCGAGGAGGTCATCCACGAGCACCCGGTGCTGCTCAACCGGGCGCCGACGCTGCACCGCCTCGGGATCCAGGCCTTCGAGCCGATCCTTGTCGAGGGCAAGGCGATCCAGGTCCATCCGTTGGTCTGCCACGCCTTCAACGCCGACTTCGACGGCGACCAGATGGCCGTGCACGTGCCGCTCTCCGCCGAGGCGCAGGCCGAGGCGCGGATCCTGATGCTGTCGTCGAACAACATCCTCTCGCCCGCGCACGGCTCGCCCCTGGCGACGCCGACCCAGGACATGGTCCTCGGCATCTATTACCTCACCTATGGGCCTCCCGGCGAGGAGCTGGCTGAACTCGACGAGCAGCTGAAGAAGGGCAAGGGAACCGGCAAGGGGGGCGCGCGGCCGAAGGCCTTCCGCTCCGCCCAGGAGGCCGAGCTTGCCTACGAGAGCGGCTCCGTTCGCCTCCACGACCACGCCGAGTACCGCCGGGCGGGCCACGAGCACTTCTTGACCACGGTCGGGCGGATCATCTTCAACGACCGCATCGAGCGCGCCCTCGCGGACGCCCTCGGCGAGGAGTGGAAGCCCGAGAGCTACGAGTTCGTCAACCACTCGCTGAAGAAGCGCGACGTCAACGACACGGTCTCCGACCTGGTCGACACCTACGGGGCACCGGCGATATCGCTGGTGCTGGACGCTTTCAAGGACCTCGGGTTCCACTTCGCCACCCAGGCGGGGATCACGATCTCCAAGAACAACGTCGTCTCGCCGCCCGAGAAGGAGGAGATTCTCGAGCGCTACGAGGCCCAGGCGGCCGAGATCGCGGGGCAGTACAACGACGGCTACATCACCCAGGAGGAGCGCCGCGAGGCGGTCACCAGTCGCTGGAACGAGGCCACCGACGTCGTCGGCAAGGCGATGGAGGACAACCTCGACGAGCTCAACCCGATCTACATGATGGCCAACTCGGGGGCGCGCGGGTCGTTCAAGCAGATCCGCCAGCTGGCGGGAATGCGCGGCCTCATGGCCAACCCGAAGGGCGAGATCATCGAGCGCCCGATCAAGGCCAACTTCATGGAGGGCCTCTCGGTTCTGGAGTACTTCATATCCACCCACGGCGCCCGCAAGGGCCTCGCCGACACGGCGCTGCGCACGGCCGACTCCGGCTACCTCACCCGGCGCCTGGTGGACGTGGCCCAGGACGTGATCGTGCGGATCGAGGACTGCAAGACCAAGGACCACATCGAGATGCCGATCCGCAAGGAGGACGGCTCGATCAACGACTACCTGATGGGCAGGCTGGCGGCGAAGAAGTTCGAGACCAAGCGCGGTCGCGAGCTGTTGAAGCGAAACGAGGAGATCGACGCCGACAAGCTCGAGGAGCTCGCCGAGACGCTCGAGGAAGAGGAGGTGGTGCCGGTCCGCTCGGCCCTGAAGTGCGAGGCCGAGTCGGGGATCTGCCGCTCCTGTTACGGGGTCGCCCCCGCGACCGGAGCGACGGTCGACATCGGCGACGCGGTCGGGATCATCGCCGCCCAGTCGATCGGCGAGCCCGGGACGCAGCTGACCATGCGCACCTTCCACACCGGAGGCGTCGCCGGCCAGGACATCACCCAGGGCCTGCCGCGCGTGGTCGAGCTGTTCGAGGCGCGGAAGCCCAAGGGCCTGGCCCAGCTGGCCGAGACCGCAGGCAAGGTCGCGGTCGAGGAGACCGACAAGGCGGTCAAGGTGACGATCACCGATGCCGGCGGCGAGGAGACTTCATACACGTTCCCGGCCCGCTCGCGGCTGCACGTCGCCCACGGCGAGAAGGTCGAGGTAGGCGAGCAGCTGAACGAGGGCTCGCTCTTCCCGGCCGACCTGCTGGAGATCCGCGGCCGCACCGAGACCGAGGTGTACCTGGTGCGCGAGGTGCAGCACGTCTATCGCCAGCAGGGGGTGGACATCAACGACAAGCACATCGAGCTGATCGTGCGGCAGATGCTGCGCAAGGTCGAGGTCGAGTCGAAGGGCTCGACCGCGTTGCTCCCCGGTCAGCTCGAGGATCGCCAGGCCCTGAAGCGCTTGAACAAGCAGGTCAAGGAGGACGGCGGCACGCCGGCCAAGGCCAAGGAGAGGATTCTCGGCATCACCAAGGCCTCGCTCGCCACCGAGTCGTTCCTCTCGGCCGCTTCCTTCCAGGAGACGACCAAGGTCCTCACCGACGCGGCCCTCGAGGGCAAGCGCGACCGCCTGGTCGGGTTGAAGGAGAACGTGATCATCGGCAAGCTGATCCCGGCAGCGACCGGGCTCAAGCACTACCGCACCCTGGCGATCGAGCCCTCCGAGCCGATCGAGCCCCCCAGCGAGGAGGGCCTTCTCGACGAGGACGAGCTCGCCGCCGAGCTCGGCCTCGAGGGCGGCGGAGATGCCGACCTCGAGAGCTTCGGCCCCTCCTTCGCCGAGGAGCTGGAGGAGCTGGCGCAGGAGATCGAGTCGACGACGGACGGCGGCGGCTCCGATTAGGGGGCCGGCGCCCCTCCTCACTCAAACTGCTGCGCAGTTACAAACCGTTCAGAGGGGCGGCGGCCCCCTTCCCACAGTCACCGGTCCGTCGTCAGTGGAGGGGGACTGCCGGCGAAGCTGGCTGGGCAGCCAGTCTCGGCTAGATTTCAGGCCGTGAGCCGGCTTCGCGAGGGGCAGAAGGTCTGCGTCATCGGGGCGGGGTCCTCGGGGATCGCCTCATGCCAGGTGCTGGCGGAGCGCGGCATCGCCTTCGACTGCTTCGAGAAGGGCTCGGACGTCGGCGGCAACTGGCGCTACGAGAACGACAACGAGATGTCCTCGGCGTACCGCTCGCTGCACATCAACACCTCCCGCAGGCAGATGTCCTATGCCAGCTATCCGATGCCCGACGACTATCCCGATTACCCCGACCACTTCCAGATCGCCCGCTACTTCGACGACTACGTCGACCATTTCGGATTCCGCGACCGGATCCGCTTTCGCTCCGAGGTGCTGAGTGTTGAACCGGTCGGCGAGGAGTGGGAGGTGACCATCGAGGACGACCGGGGCCGGCGCCAGAGCGAGCGCTACGGCGCGGTGCTGGTCGCCAACGGCCACCACTGGGACCCGCGCTGGCCCGAGCCGCCGTTCCCCGGCTCCGATGAGTTCCTCGGCGAACAGATGCACGTCCATTACTACCGCGAAGCCGACGTGCTCCGCGGCAAGCGGGTGCTGGTGTTGGGCATCGGCAACTCGGCCACGGATGTCGCGGTGGAGTCCTCGCGAGTC
Source organism: uncultured Actinomycetes bacterium (assembly GCA_963840235.1). Classification (GTDB taxonomy): domain Bacteria; phylum Actinomycetota; class Thermoleophilia; order Solirubrobacterales; family 70-9; genus JBBRHQ01. The sequence goes on along the minus strand of CAWIYC010000005.1, from coordinate 270,100 downwards.
GCCGACGCCACCTTCCTGGCGATGCGGCGGGGGGCCTACGTCATCCCCAAGTACCTTCGCGGGATGCCGACCGACGAGACCGGGTCGGAGGCGCTCTCGAGGCTGCCGCTGGCGCTACAGCGGCGCTTCTTCCTCTCGGCGCTGAAGACGGCTACCGGCGACGTCACCTCCTACGGCCTGCCCCAACCCGATCACAAGCTGCTCGAGGCCCACCCGACGGTTTCCTCGGAGCTCCTGCCCCGGATCGGCCACGGCGACATAACCGTGAAGCCGAACATCGAGCGCTTCGACGGCCACAGGGTCCGCTTCGTCGACGGCAGCGAGGAGGAGATCGACCTGGTCATCTACTGCACCGGCTACAGGATCACCTTCCCCTTCCTCGACGCCTCGGTGCTGTCGGCCACCGACAACAAGGTCGCCCTCTACCGCAGGGTCGTCTCCGTCGAGCACCCCGGCATCTACTTCATCGGCCTGATCCAGCCGCTGGGGGCGATCATGCCGATCGCCGAGGAGCAGTCGCAGTGGGTCGCCGACCTGATCGAGGGCAAGTCCGCCCTGCCCCCGGCCGAGCGGATGCGCAAAGAGATCGAGCGCTCCCAACAGAGGATGGCCCGTCGCTACGTTGCCTCGAAGCGGCACACGATCCAGGTCGACTTCCACCCTTACATGCGCGAGGTGCGCCGCGAGCGCCGCCGCGGCGCCCGCCGCTGAGGTCCCCGGACTTCGGGCCGATGATCAGTGCCCGGAGCGCTCGCGGGCCGGCTGGGCCGCGCCGCGGGCGTGGGCGAAGCCGGCGCGTGCCGGCGCCGGCGGGGTCAGCACCCGCGTGCGGCTGCCGGGCGGGCAGGGCGGTAGCGCCTTGGCGGCACCGCTTCCGTGGGGACCGCGCCGGGGCCCCCTGGGCCGCCGCGGCTGCGGGCGCCAGCGGCGAAAGCCGCCGTCGGAGTCCTCGGCGCCGTCGCCACCGGGTGCCGGCTGGGCGGCCCACCAGACGAGCCAGATCGACCCGAGCACTGGGATCTTGAGGACCACGATCAGAAAGAAGATGGGCCAGAAACCCTCCACCGGCTTCAGTCTAACCTTCCGCCCGACCCTCGCGCGACTCGCGCACCAGCCCCCGGGCCCAGGCGGAGAGCGCCTCGGCATGGGCCTCCTCCAGTCCAAGCCTCGCCTCGGTCGGGACCAGCAGCGTCGGCTCGGGGCGCGACCTCGCCCACTCGTAACAGCTCTCGTCGAGAGAGTCGTCCACCCAGGCCAGCGCCCGGCCTTCGGCCGCCTCGGCGAGCGCCCCCAGCTTCCAGTGGGCGCTGCCGAACTGGGCGGCGCCGCCGAAGTTGACGACGGGGAGCTGCGGCAGGCCGAGGATACCCGGCAGGGTGTCATTGGCGCGATCCTCCCAGCCGGTCGCCCAGATCAGCTCGTAATGCTCGGAGAGCCGCTGCAGGCGCTCGCCGGCGCCGAGCGAGATGCAGTGGACCATGCCGTCGATCAGCTCGAAGCGGGCGAGGCTGCGATCGGGAGGGTCCTCGAAGCCGAAGAGGCTGATGACGCCGTCGACGTCGACGGCGAGGATCGGTCTCTGGGCCATCGCCCCAAGCCTAGATGAGTGATGGTCGGTGAATAGCTCATCCGGTTGTCCTCTCCTCCACCGGCCTTTCATTTCCGCCTCATCGGCGCCCGGCACCTTGTGTGTGAATCGCAATCCAGACACAGGAGAGAGCAGTGAACAGAGTCAAGAAGATCGCACTGATCGCCGGCGCGCTCGCGGCCCTCGGGGCCGGAGGTGCCGCCGTGGCCGGAGCTGTCGGCTCCGACGGTGGCGAGAACGCCGGCGGGCCCGGAGCGGCAGGGGCGGAGCGGGCCGCGCTGGCGATCACCGCCGGCACCGCCAACTCGGTCGAACGCGACGGCGAGAACGGCGCCACCTGGGAGGTCGAGGTGAGCAGGCCCGATGGCCAGACCGTCGACGTCCGCCTCGACCAGAACTACGAGCTCGTCGTCATCGAGGGCGACAGCGAGGGGTCGGGCGGCTCCGGTAGCTGATTCCGAGCGGACGGTGGGCGGCGGCGGGTCTCACGGCCTGCCGCCGCCCGCTACCATTCCCCGCCGTGCCGAACACGAACCAACTCGTCAGGAAGGGCCGCAAGCGCCCGAAGAAGAAAGTCACCACGCCCGGCTTGAAATCGGGGCAGGGCCGCAAGAAGCGCGTTTCCGCTCCGCAGCGGCGCGGTGTCTGCACCCGTGTCGCCACGGTCACGCCGAAGAAGCCGAACTCGGCGCTTCGCAAGATCGCCCGCGTGCGGCTGACCAACGGGATGGAGGTCACGACCTACATCCCGGGCGAGGGCCACAACCTCCAAGAGCACTCGGTCGTGCTCGTCAGGGGCGGTCGCGTCAAGGACCTTCCCGGCGTCCGCTACAAGGTCGTCCGCGGCACCCTCGACGCCGCCGGGGTCTCGGACCGCAAGCAGGCGCGCTCCCTCTACGGGGTGAAGCGCTAGCGATGCCGCGCCGCAGCGCCGCCCAGATCCGGCCGATCGAGCCCGATTCCCGCCACCGCAGCAGGCTGGTCCAGCAGGTCATCAACAAGGTTATGAGCCACGGCAAGAAGTCGCGTGCCGAGGAGATCGTCTACGACGCGCTGGCGCTGGTCGGCGAGCGTTCCGGTGAGGACCCGGTCGAGACCCTCGACAACGCCATCAAGCAGCTCACCCCGGTGCTCGAGGTCCGCTCCCGCCGCGTCGGGGGCGCCACCTACCAGGTCCCGGTCGAGGTCCCGGCGCGCCGCGCCCGCACCCTCGCCGTCCGCTGGCTGGTCGACTTCGCCCGCCATCGCCGCGAGTACTCGATGGCCGAGCGCCTCGCGAACGAGATCCTCGACGCGACCAAGCAGCAGGGCAGCGCCTGGAAGCGCAAGGACGACATCTACCGCATGGCCCAGGCGAACAAGGCGTTCGCCCACTACCGCTGGTAGCCGCCATCCCGGCCTAGCTTCGCCCGGCCTCCTCGGAGGTCTTGCGCAGGCGCGGCGCCCGCTTCTTCCCGCCCGGGCCGGCCTTCCCCCGCTTCGTCCCTGAGCGCGACCCCGGGCGCAGCGCCCGCAACTGGGCCGGGGTCAGTGTCGCCATCGCGCCGCCGCAGGCAGCGAGGACGAGCGCCCCGATCAACTCGAGCCAGAAGCCCCCCTGGGGCACGGCCTTGGCGTCGACGAACGACTGCCCCGCGTCGCTGAAGGTCCCGACTTGGCCGGCGTCGGGCACGTCGATGAGGACAAACAGCAGAATCGCGGCGACGCCCGCGACCGCGACCGCGACCGCGGCCGGCTTCGAGCCGTAGGCAATCGCGACTGCGAGCGCGACGATCGCGAACAGCCCCAGGACGAGCATCGCGTACTGGTGGCGGTCGGCAACCGTGGCCACGGCCCCGACCGCGCCGGTGGTCTCGTCCACCGCGTCGAAGCGGAAGGTGTCCATGAACTCTGAGGCGATCAGCAGCACCCCTCCGGCCAGGCAGGCGAAGGGCAGCAGGCGCTCGAACCGCGGTCCTCGGCTCATGTGCCGCTCCCAGCCAGAGACGGCGCCTTGCCGGATTTCGGCTTCCGTCGCCGCCGGCTGCGACGGGCCCGCTTCCTCGCTCCGAAACGCAGCGTGCGCATGTTGAGCCAGAGGGCGACGCCACAGATCAGCAGCCCGGCGCTGGCCGCGAGCTGGGCGTAGAAGCCCTCCCTCAGCACCGCGTGAGCACCGGAGAAGCGGGCCCCGGCGAGGCTGGCGTCGAGGCCGCTGGGCATGTCGACCAGCAGGGTCACGGCGATCCCGGCGAGGCCGACCAGCGCGACCAGCTCGCCGGCCCGGCGCCGCCTGGCGAAGACGGCGACAGCGGCCATCGCGATCGCGAAGGCGGCGAGCGGGATCAGGACGTAGGAGTGGGCCTCCCCGGCCCTCTGCAGGTCCACCTGTGGCGCCGAGGCGATGGCGGAGACCGGGCCGTAGCCGGGCTGGCCGATCTCGACCCCGCGGTAGTAGACGAACTGGGAGAGCACCAGGCAGGCGGCGGAGGCGACGGTGACGAGGAAGATTCCCCGCACCGGCGTCAGCAGGCGGTCGAGCCGGCGGACCCCGCCGCCGACGGCCCTGGAAACCTGCCGCAGCGTCCCCCGCAGAAGCCGCTCGAGGCGGCCGGCGAGGGCGAAGACGAGGGCGATCGCCGGGGCGATCAGTGCCCAGGCGCGGCGAGCGGCCCGCGCCAGGGCGGGACCGGCCTTCCTCGCCCTGACATGAGTGGCCCGAAGCCCGCGGCGCCAGGTGCGCCGGGCTCTGTCGAAGCTCGAGGCGCCGCGCCTGGCGAGAGTCGCCGAGGAGCGCCCGGCCTTCATCCGGGCCGCCCTGGCCTTGCGCCGGGCACGCTGCCTGGGCCGCCTCTTCGCCGGCTTCTCTGCCTTGCCGGACCTGCGGGTGGCGCTCCGCTGTGCCCGCCGCTTCTCCCTCGCCGCATCGGCCGACGGCTTCGGCCCCGACTCCGCCCCGGGCTTGGGCCTGTCGGTGGCCGCACCCTTCTCCTTCGGCTTTGCCCCTTCGGTGGGCGCCGCCTTCGCCGCGGAATCCTTCCGCCTCGGCCCCTCCTCGGGGCCCCCCTTCCTTTCCCCCCTCAGCCTGGCCGAGAGCTCGTCGGTCCGGGCCCGGCGCTCGGCCCGCTCACGCTCCCTGCGCCGTTCTCCTCGCCTCCTGAGTGGGCTCATGGCTCTGCTATCATCGCGCGTCGCTCAGGCACGATTCCCAGGCACGGAACGGTGTGCCGGTCGGGGTCGCCCGGAGCTGTTTTCCGACCAATGGATAGCCGCTCGACATAGTCGTCTGTCCCGGATCTCGCCGAGAAAAGGTCGCGCGAGGCCCGTCAGGGCCTTTTTTATGCGCAAAACCGGGTCTCAGCAAGACGCCACCTCTCTCCTAATCCCTGCCCACCAACGGACACTTTACGCCGAACCATGCCTCGCAACTTTCCACTAGAGAAAACACGCAACATCGGGATCATGGCGCACATCGACGCCGGTAAGACGACGACGACGGAGCGAATTCTCTACTACACCGGCCGCACCCACAAGATGGGGGAGGTCCACGAGGGCGCAGCCGTCATGGATTGGATGGAGCAGGAGCAGGAGCGCGGGATCACGATCACGTCGGCTGCCACCGCCTGCGAGTGGGACGGCCATCGGATCAACATCATCGACACCCCCGGCCACGTCGACTTCACGGTCGAGGTCGAGCGCAGCCTTCGCGTCCTCGACGGCGCGATCGCGGTCTTCGACTCGGTCGCCGGGGTCGAGCCGCAATCGGAGACGGTCTGGCGCCAGGCCGACAAGTACAAGGTCCCGCGAATCGCCTACATCAACAAGATGGACCGGACCGGCGCCGACTTCTACAACTCCGTGCAGACGATGATCGACCGGCTCGGCGCCCATCCCCTGCCGATCCAGCTGCCGATCGGCCAGGAGGCCGAGTTCACCGGCGTCGTCGACCTGATCGAGATGAAGGCGATGGTCTGGAAGGACGAGCTCGGGACCGAGTTCGAGACCGGCGAGATCCCCGAGGAGATGCGCGAGCAGGCGCACAAGTACCGCACCGACCTGATCGAGGCCTGCGCCGAGTACGACGACGAGCTGATGGAGGCCTATCTCGCCGAGGAGGAGATCCCCCACGAGCGGATCGCGAAGTCCCTGCACCGTGCGTCACTCGACATCAAGGTGACGCCGGTCCTCTGCGGCTCGTCATTCAAGAACAAGGGCGTCCAGCCGCTGCTCGACGCGATCGTCGAGCTATTGCCCTCGCCGCTCGAGGTTCCGCCGGTGACCGGGTTGGTGCCGGCTTCAAAGTCCGAGGACGAGCCGACCGAGGACGAGCGTCCCGCCGACGACGACGCTCCCTTCGCCGCGCTCGCCTTCAAGGTGATGGCGGACCCCTATGTCGGCAAGCTCACCTACTTCCGCGTGTATTCCGGAAAGCTGACGGCCGGTGGCCGGGTCCTCAACGTCTCCACCGGCAAGACCGAGCGGATCGGCCGGCTGCTGATGATGCACGCCAACCACCGCGAGGAGATCGAGGAGTGCTACGCAGGCGACATCTGCGCCGGCGTCGGTCTCAAGCAGACCTCGACCGGTGACACCCTGGCGGCGCCGGACGCGCCGATCATGCTCGAGGACATCACCTTCCCGGAGCCCGTGATCGCCGTCGCGATCGAGCCGAAGACCAAGGTCGACCAGGAGAAGATGGGCGCGGCGCTCGCCCGCCTCGGCGAGGAGGACCCGACCTTCCGCATCGAGTCCGACGAGGAGACCGGACAGACTCTTATCCACGGCATGGGCGAGCTCCACCTCGAGGTGATCGTCGACCGGATGCTGCGCGAGTTCAAGGTCGACGCGAACGTCGGCCGCCCCCAGGTCGCATATCGCGAGACGATCCGTCAGCGGGTCGAGAAGGTCCAGGGCCGCTTCGTCCGCCAGACCGGCGGCCGCGGCCAGTTCGGCCACGTCGTCATCAACCTCGAGCCGGCGCCGGGGGAGGGCTTCGACTTCGTCAACAAGATCAAGGGCGGGGCGATCCCGGGCGAGTTCATCGGTCCGGCCGAGCAGGGGATGGAGGAGGCGCTCGAGAACGGGGTCAAGGCCGGCTATCCGATGGTGGACGTCCGAATCGAGCTGATCGACGGCTCCTACCACGACGTCGACTCCTCCGAGATGGCGTTCAAGATCGCCGGCTCGATGGCGGTCCAGGAGGCTGCCCGCAAGGCCAAGCCGGTCCTGCTCGAGCCGGTGATGGCGGTCGAGGTCGTCACGCCCGAGGACTTCCTCGGCGACGTCATCGGCGACCTCTCGCGGCGCCGCGGAAAGGTCCAGGGCCAGGAGCAGCGCGGCAACGCTCTCGCGGTGCAGGCGTTCGTGCCGCTGGGCGAGATGTTCGGCTACGCCACCGACCTGCGATCATCGACCCAGGGCCGCGCCACCTACACGATGCAGTTCGAGCGCTACGAAGAGGTTCCGAACAGCATCGCGGAAGAGATTGTCGAGCACCGGGCGGGCGAGCCGGTGGGTGCCGCCTCCTGAGGGCACGCGACGCCCGAGCGTAGACAGGCCCCAACTAGCTATATTTCCCAGGTTCGCCTGCGGGCAACACAAAATGCCCCTGCCAGGCCGCCAAACAATTAACACCTGAACCAGACACCAAGACGAGAAACCAAGAAAGGCCCAAGGAGAGAGATGTCCAAGGAGAAGTTCGAGCGCGACAAGCCGCACGTGAACGTCGGCACCATCGGTCACATCGACCATGGCAAGACAACGCTTACGGCCGCGATCACCAAGACCCTCTCCGAGAAGGGCGGGACCGAGGCCAAGACCTTCGACGAGATCGACAACGCGCCCGAGGAGAAGGAGCGCGGGATCACGATTGCGACCTCGCATGTCGAGTACGAGACCGACAACCGCCACTACGCGCACGTCGACTGTCCCGGCCACGCCGATTACGTCAAGAACATGATCACCGGGGCCGCCCAGATGGATGGCGCGATCCTGGTCGTCTCGGCCGCTGACGGAGTCATGCCGCAGACTCGCGAGCACATCCTCCTCGCCCGCCAGGTCAACGTCCCGCACGTGGTCGTCTTCCTCAACAAGATCGACCAGGTCGACGACGAGGAGTTGATCGAGCTGGTCGAGGAGGAGGTCAAGGATCTTCTCAACGAGTACGAGTTCCCCGGGGACGAGACCCCGATCATCAAGGGCTCGGCGCTGAAGGCGCTGGAGGGCGACGAGGACGCGAAGGCCGCGATCTTCGAGCTCGCCGACGCGCTCGACTCCTACATCCCGGAGCCGGTTCGCGACCTCGACAAGCCGTTCCTGATGCCGATCGAGGACATCTTCTCGATCACCGGCCGCGGCACGGTCGCGACCGGGCGGATCGAGCAGGGGATCGTCAACACCGGCGACGAGGTCGAGATCGTCGGCATCAAGGACACGACCAAGACGGTCGTCACGGGCGTTGAAATGTTCCGCAAGATCCTCGACGAGGGACAGGCCGGCGACAACGTCGGATGCCTGCTCCGCGGCACCAAGCGTGAGGAGATCGAGCGCGGCCAGGTTCTCTGCAAGCCCGGCTCGATCACGCCGCACACCAAGTTCAAGGCCGAGGTCTACTGCCTGAAGAAGGAAGAGGGTGGCCGCCACACCCCGTTCTTCACTGGGTACCGGCCTCAGTTCTATTTCCGCACCACCGACGTGACCGGCGTCGCCGACCTCCCCGAGGGGACGGAGATGGTGATGCCGGGTGACAACGTCGAGATGGCGATCGAGCTGATCCAGCCGATCGCCATGGACCAGGGGCTGCGGTTCGCCATCCGCGAGGGTGGCCGCACCGTCGGCTCCGGGGTCGTCTCCGAAGTCATCGAGTAGCGACCCGAGGGCGGGCTTTGTGCCCGCCCTTTCGCCGCCAGGGTGGCGGCGAGAAAACTGCAAAGGACATACGACCGGGGCGGCGCCCCACCAACCGGGGCGGCGCCCCGGTTGCGCGAGAAAGACCAAGGAAGAAGCTTCAGGAAGTGTCAGCAATAGCGGCCCAAAAAATCCGGATTCGCCTCAAGGCGTACGACCACGACGCGATCGATCGCGCTGCCCGCGAGATCGTGGAAACGGCCGAGCGCACCGGTGCCACGGTGTCGGGGCCGGTGCCGCTGCCGACCGAGAAGAACGTCTATTGCGTGATCCGCTCCCCGTTCAAGGACAAGGACTCGCGCGAGCACTTCGAGATCCGCACCCACAAGCGCCTGATCGACATCCACCAGCCGAGCCCGAAGACGGTCGACTCGCTGCAGCGCCTCGACTCGCTGCCGGCCGGCGTCGACATCGAGATCAGACTCTAGGCAATGCGGAGCGAGCGTCTAAATCTGATTCCGCGCGAGCGGAGCATTGCCGGGAACTGGGCCTGATGTCGGCGATCATCGGCAAGAAGCTCGGCATGACCCAGATCTTCCGCGACGACGGCACCGTCCTCCCGGTGACCGTGATCGAGGCGGGGCCCTGCCCGATCACCGCCATCCGCAAGGCCGACCGCGACGGCTATGACGCTGTCCAGCTCGCCTTCGGCGAGGCCAAAGAGGGCAAGCTGACCAGGGCCGAGCTGGGGCACCTGGCGAAGGCCGGGGCGCCGCCGATGCGCCACTTGGTCGAGTTCCGCGACGCCGAGATTCCGCCGGCCGAGGCCGAGGGCGGGGACGCCGGCCCCAAGGTGGGACAGGAGGTCACGGTGACCTCGTTCGAGCCCGGCCAGCGGGTCAAGGTCTCGGGGGTCTCGATCGGCAAGGGCTTCCAGGGCGGGATCAAGCGTCACAACTTCAGCCGCGGCCCGGTCAGCCACGGCTCCCACAACGTCCGCGCCCCCGGCTCGATCGGGGCCAGCGCCTGGCCCGCCCGGGTTTTCAAGGGAATGAAGATGCCGGGACAGATGGGCGGCAAGCGGGTGACGCAGCGCGGCCTCGAGGTCGCCGACATCGACGCTGAGCGCAACCTGTTGCTGATCAGGGGCTCGGTTCCCGGTTCGCGCAACGCGATCGTCGAGGTCAGAGACGATGGCTAGCAAGGCCGCCGTGCTCGGCAAGACAACCAAGGCCGACCTGCCGAAGGACGTCTTCGCGGAGCCGTTTCACCAGTCGCTGATCGACGAGGCGGCCCGCGCCGACCTCGCCTCGCGCCGGCGTGGCACCGCTTCGACCCTGACCCGCGGCCAGGTCTCGATGACCACCGCGAAGGCCTGGCGCCAGAAGGGGACCGGCCGCGCCCGGGCCGGCGCCCTCAGCGTCCCCCACCGCACCGGGGGCGGCGTCGCCTTCGGCCCGAAGCCGCGCCACTACACGGTCAAGGTCAACCGCAAGGCCCGCCGCCGGGCGCTTCGTTCTGCCCTCTCGGTCCACGCCGAGCGCGGCAGCGTTGCAATCCTTGACGCCGCCGGCTTCGACTCTCCCTCGACCAAGCAGGCGGCACAGGCGCTCGAGAAGTGGGGCGCGCGCCTGCCGACACTGGTCGTGATCGCGACCGAGGAGACCGGCGCGCTGAAGAGTTTTCGCAACATCGAGCGGGTCGAGGTGGCCGAAGTCGGCTCGGTCGGGGTCGCCGACGTGATCGCGGCCGCCTCGATCGTGATCTCCCAGGAAGCGCTGAAGGTGCTCGAGTCCCGGGCGGGGGTGAAGTCGTGAATCCCCGCACCGTCGTCATCCGTCCGGTGATCTCGGAGAAGAGTTACGCCCTGATCGCCGAGGGCAAGTACACCTTCAGGGTCAACGACCGCGCCCACAAGACCCAGATCGCCCGCGCCGTCGAGGAGATCTTCGAGGTCGAGGTTGCGGGGGTCCGCACCTCGAAGGTGCACTCCAAGCCCAAGCGCCGCGGACTTCACCGCGGCCGCACCCGGTCGTGGAAGAAGGCCGTCGTCCAACTGGCGCCGGGCGAGCGGATCGAGCTGTTCGAAGGGGCGGCGACCGACTAGCCATGGCCAACCGACGGACAAAGCCGACCAGCCCGGGGCGACGCTTCGCCACCTACCCGATTCGCGAGCAGGTGACTGCCTCCGAGCCCGAGCGCAAGCTCACCGAGGGCCTGCGCAAGAGCGGCGGGCGCAACAAGAAGGGCCGCATCACCAGCCGCCACCGCGGCGGCGGGGCCAAGCGCCGCTACCGCAAGATCGACTTCAAGCGCCTCAAGGACGGGGTGCCGGCGAAGGTGGCGACGATCGAGTACGACCCCAACCGCAGCTGCTACATCGCCCTGATCCACTACGCGGACGGGCAGAAGTCCTACATCCTCGCCCCGGCCCAGATCGAGGTGGGCGACGAGGTTCGCTCCGGCCCCGGGGCCGACATCAAGCCCGGCAACGCGCTGGCGCTGCGCGAGATGCCGACCGGCACCATCGTCCACAACGTCGAGATGATCCCGGGCCAGGGCGGCAAGCTCGGCCGCGCCGCCGGGACGGCGATCCAGGTTGCGGCGAAGGAAGGCGAGATGGTCACCCTGCGCCTGCCCTCCTCGGAGATGCGGATGGTCCGCGCCGAGTGCCGCGCCACCGTCGGCTCGCTCTCGAACCCCGAGCACCAGAACATCAAGATCGGCAAGGCCGGGCGCAACCGCCACAAGGGAAAGCGCCCCCAGACCCGCGGGGTCGCGATGAACCCGGTGGACCACCCGCACGGCGGCGGCGAGGCCCACCACACCCCAGGCGGGCACCCGGTGACGCCGTGGGGCAAGCCGACCCTCGGCTACCGCACCCGCAAGAAGGGCAAGCAGTCGAACCGCTACATCGTTCGCGGCCGCCGGCGCGGAAAGAAGAAGAGGTGATCGCGAATGGGTAGGTCGACCAAGAAGGGCCCCTGGGCCGAGGAGCGGCTGATGGCGCGGGTCAACGCGATGAACGAGTCCGGCCAGAAGCAGATGGTCAAGACCTGGTCGCGGACCTCCACCATCTTCCCGGAGATGGTCGGGCACACGATCGCCGTCCACGACGGCCGCAAGCACGTCCCCGTCTTCATCTCCGAGTCGATGGTCGGCAACAAGCTGGGCGAGTTCGCGCCGACGCGCACCTTCCGCTCGCACTCCGGAACCGGAAAGTCGGCTGAGTAGAGATGGCTGAGAAGGCCAAAACGCCGAGCGCCATCGGCAAGAAGGAAGCGGAGCCGGCTCCTGTGGTGGTGAGGGCGAGCGCGCGCTACGTCCGGGTCGCCCCGCGCAAGGCGCGGCTCGTCGCCGACCAGGTGCGCGGCCTGCATATCGAGAAGGCGCGGGCGCTGCTTCGGTTCTCGCCTCGCCACGCCGCCCGTGACATCCAGAAGCTGATCGACTCCGCCGCCTCGAACGCGGAGAACAACTTCGAGCTGATCTCCGACGAGATGACGGTCGCCGAGATCACCGTCGACGAGGGCCCGACGCTGCGCCGCTACCGGCCGCGCGCACTGGGCCGGGCAACGACCATCAACAAGCGCACCAGCCACATCTCGGTGGCGCTGACGCCGGAGGACTGAGGCAAGCATGGGACAGAAGATCCACCCCGAGGGTTTCCGCGTCGGCTACATCCACGACTGGAAGTCGAACTGGTACGACGAGAAGGGCTTCGCCGACACCCTGCTCGAGGACCTCAACATCCGCGACCACATCGAGACCAAGCTCTCCCACGCCGGGCTCTCCGACATCACCATTGAGCGCCGTGGCGAGGTCGCCGTGGACATCCACACCGCCCGCCCGGGCATCGTCATCGGCAAGTCGGGCAGCGAGGTGGACGCACTGCGCAAGGACCTGCACAAGATCACCGGCAAGCCGGTCAAGGTCAACATCCGCGAGGTCAAACGCCCCGAGCTAGACGCCAAGCTGGTCGCCCAGTCGATCGCCGAGCAGCTTCAGAACCGGGTTGCCTTCCGCCGGGCGATGAAGCGGGCGCTGACCTCGGCCATGCGCTCCGGCGCCAAGGGAGTCAAGGTCCAGGTCTCCGGCCGCCTCGGCGGTGCCGAGATGGCTCGGACCGAGGGCTATTCCGACGGCCGAGTGCCGTTGCACACGCTGCGGGCTGACATCGACTACGGCTTCTTCGAGGCTCGCACCACCACCGGGCGGATCGGTGTCAAGTGCTGGATCAACAAGGGCGAGGTCATGCCCGAGGGATTCGCCTCCGACCAGGTCCCGACCGACGGCGCCGAGCCCCAGAGCGGCGAACGCAGGGGCCGTCGCGGGGGAGGTGGGCGCTGATGCTGATGCCGAAGCGCGTCAAGCACCGCAAGCAGATGCGTGGCCGCATGCGAGGCAACGCCAAGGGGGGCACCCAGGTCTCCTTCGGCGAGTACGGCCTGAAGTCGGTCGAGCGGGGCTGGGTCACCAACCGCCAGATCGAGGCCGCCCGTATCGCCATGACCCGCAAGATCAAGCGCGGCGGCAAGGTCTGGATCAACATCTTCCCCGACAAGCCCTACACCAAGAAGCCTGCGGAGACGCGGATGGGCTCGGGCAAGGGCAACCCCGAAGGTTGGGTCGCCGTAGTCAAGCCGGGGAGGGTGATGTTCGAGCTTGCCGGCGTCCCCGAGGACCTGGCCAAGGAGGCGCTGCGCCTCGCCGGCCACAAGCTTCCGGTCAAGACCAAGTTCGTCCACCGCGAGGGGGCGGCAGAGTGATGAAGGCCTCCGAGGCCCACAACCTCAAGGACGATGAGCTGATCGCAAAGCTCCACGACGCCCACCAGGAGGCGTTCAACCTGCGCTTCCGCCATGCCACCGGCGAGTTGGAGAATACGGCCCGGATCGGCGATGCCCGGCGCGAGGTCGCGCGCCTGTTGACGATCGCGCGTGAGCGCGGAATAGACCTGCAGAAGGAACTGAGTCGCTGAGATGAGCGAAGAAGAGAAGACAGAAGAGACAACTGAAGAAGAGCCGAAGTCCGAAGCCGCGGCCGAATCACCTGAGCCCGAGCCTGCGGGCGAGGAGCCCAACCCCACGCCACCCGCGGAAGAGGCGCCCGAGCCCGCCGAGGAGCCCGTGGCTGAAGAAGCGCCCCCCGAAGAGGCGGAAGCTCAGCCTGCCGCGGACCCTGACACGCCCGGACGCGAAGCGGAGGACGTGTCAGGTGGTAATTCCGAGGACGTGTCAGGCAGTGATATGGACCTCCCCTGGAAGGAGCGCGCGCGACTCGAGCGGTCGCGCCAGTCCGGCGAGGCGACGCCGGAGCGCAGCCCCGAGGAGCGTGCAGCTGCGCGCCTGGAGGTCCGCCGGGCCGAGGCTGCCGCGCGGCGCCGCTATCGGTCTTCGCAGCGTGGCAAGGAGCGCGAGCCCGCCGACGGCACCCCTCCCGCTGAGAAGCAGGCCAACCCGGCCAAGACCCGGCAGGGCGTCGTCGTCTCCGACCGGGCGGACAAGACGATCACGGTGCGGATCGACATCGCCCGCCGCCACCCCACCTACGAGAAGGTCGTGCGCCGCTCGCGCACCCTGCACGCCCATGACGAGCGCAACGAGGCCGGCGAGGGCGACATCGTCCGCGTGGTCGAGACGCGGCCGCTCTCGCGGACCAAGCGCTGGCGCCTGGTCGAGGTCGTCGAGAAGGCCAAGTAACCGTGATCCAGCAGGAGACAAGACTTCGCGTCGCCGACAACTCTGGTGCCCGGGAGATCCTCTGCATCCGGGTCAAGGGCGGCTCGCACCGCCGCTACGCCGGCGTCGGCGATGTGATCACCGCCACCGTCAAGCAGGCGAGCCCGCAGGGCGGCGTACGCAAGGGCGAGGTGGTGCAGGCCGTGGTCGTCCGCACCCGCAAGCAGTTCGGCCGCTCCGACGGGACCTACATCGCCTTCGACGAGAATGCCGCGGTCCTGATCGACCCTCAGAACAACCCGCGCGGCACCCGCATCTTCGGACCGGTCGCCCGCGAGTTGCGCGACCGCAACTTCATGAAAATTGTCTCGCTCGCCCCGGAGGTCCTCTGATGGCGAAGAGCATGCGGATCAGGACCGACGACCAGGTGATCGTGATCAGCGGCAAGGACGCCGGCAAGAGCGGGCGCGTCGTCCGCACCGATCCCCAGAAGCAGAAGGTCTACGTCGAGCACCTGAACATGGTCAAGCGCCACCAGCGGCCGCGCTCGGTCAAAGACACCCAGAAGGGAGCCGAGGTCGGGGGGATCGTCGAGAAGGAGGGCCCGATCCACGTCTCCAACGTGATGCTGCTCGACCCCAAGGACAACAAGCCGACGCGGGTGGGCATGCGGCGCAACGATGCCGGCGAGCGCGAGCGCTACGCCAAGCGCAGCGGATCCGCGATCGACTAGGACGATGGAAGCCACGGCGACACCCCAGGCACAGCAGCCGGCGCCCCCGCCGCGGTTGCGCGATCGCTACCGCGAGGAGATCCTGCCTCAGCTGATCGAGAAGTTCGGCTACTCGACCACGATGCAGGCCCCGCGCCTGGAGAAGATCACCCTGAACATGGGCCTCGGCGAGGGCAAGCAGGACTCGAAGATCTTCGAGGCGGCGACGGAGCAGCTGGCGACGATCGCCGGTCAGCACCCGAACATCCGCCGGGCGCGCAAGTCGATCGCCTCGTTCAAGGTGCGCGAGGGGATGCCGGTGGGAATCTCGGTCACCCTGCGCCGGGCGCGGATGTGGGAGTTCCTCGACAGGCTCTGCTCGATCGCGGTGCCGCGGATCCGGGACTTCCGCGGGCTCAACCCGCGCTCCTTCGACGGCCGCGGCAATTACTCGATGGGCGTGCGCGAGCAGCTGATCTTCCCCGAGATCGACTACGACTCGATCGACGAGGTGCGTGGCCTCGACATAACCATCACCACCAGTGCCGCCACCGACGAGGAGGCGTTCGAGCTGTTGCTGGCCCTGGGCATGCCGTTCGCTCAGGAGGGCCGCCCCGGCTCGGTCGACGAGGAGGCCGAGGCTGAGGAGGAGCGCCGCAAGGAGGAGGCCCGCCTGCGGGCGGAGGCCGAGCAGGCGGCGCTGGAGCAGCTCAAGGAGGAGAACCCCGAGGCCTACGCCAAGCCGGAGAAGCCCGAGGAGGGCGAGGAGGAAGAGGCAGGGGCGGGGGCAGAAGGAGAGGCCGCGGAGGAAAGCTCCGGGGACGGCGATTAGGGACCAGAGAACCGAGACGAGAAACGAGATATGGCCAAGACTTCCCAGAAAGTACGTCAGCAGCGCAAGCCCAAGTTCAAGACCCGGGGCTACCATCGTTGTCGCCGCTGCGGGCGCCCACGCGCCTATTACCGCAAGTTCGGCCTCTGCCGGATCTGCCTGCGCGAGGCGGCGCACGAGGGCTACATCCCCGGAATGACCAAGTCCAGCTGGTAGAGGAATGCTTACCGACCCGATAGCCGATTACCTGACCCGGATCCGCAACGCTATGAGCTCCGGCCACGACGAGGTGGAGATCCCCTCCTCGCGGTTGAAGCTGGAGATGTCGCGGATCCTCAAGGAGCAGGGCTACATCACCGACTTCAGCTCCGAGCCGGCGCGGGTCGGCGACGTGATCAAGGTGCAGCTGAAGTACACCGACGACCGCGAGCCCGTGATCACGGGCCTCGAGCGCGTCTCGCGCCCCGGCCGCCGGCGCTACGTGGACAGCAAGAAGGTCCCCCGCGTCTACGGCGGAACAGGAACCGCGATCGTCAGCACCTCGACCGGCGTGATGACCGGCCACGAGGCGAAGGCCAAGGGAGTCGGGGGCGAGGTCGTCGCCTACATCTGGTGATCGGATCATGAGCCGCATCGGAAGAAAGCCCATCACCGTTCCCGACAGCGTCGACGTCGCGCTTACCCCTGGGCGGGTCTCGGTCAAGGGACCGAAGGGCGAGCTCGCCCAGTCCGTCTCAGCCGAGATGACGGTGGAGCAGGCCGAGGGCACGCTTACCGTCGCCCGGCCGACCGATCGCGGCGAGCACCGGGCGCTTCACGGTCTCACCCGCAGCCTGATCGCGAACATGGTCGAGGGGGTCACCGACGGCTTCGAGAAGCGCCTGGAGATCCAGGGAGTCGGCTACCGCGCCCAGCTCAAGGGCCGCAACCTCGAGCTCGCGCTCGGCTACTCGCACCCCGTCGTGGTCGAGGCTCCCGAGGGAATCGAGTTCGAGGTGCCGCAGCCGACGGAGGTGATCGTCCGCGGCATCGACAAGCAGCTGGTCGGCCAGGTCGCCGCCGACATCCGCAAGCGACGCCCGCCTGAGCCCTACAAGGGCAAGGGGATCCGCTACAGCGGTGAGCACGTGGCCCGGAAGGTCGGCAAGCGCGCATGACGGTCCTCACCAAGCAGCAGAGGCGCCTGCGCCGCCGCCGCCGGGTCCGGGCCAAGGTCTCGGGGACGCCTGAGCGGCCGAGGCTCTCGGTGTACCGCTCCAACCGCGGCGTCTTCGCGCAGCTGATCGACGACCGCCAGGGCCACACCGTGGCCGCGGTCAACTGGACCGAGCCGGAGCTGCGCAAGCTGAAGCGGGGCGAGCAGGCCAAGCGCGCCGGCGAGCTGCTGGCGGAGCGGGCGAAGAAGGCCGGAGTTGAGACCTGCGTCTTCGATCGCGGCGGCTACCAGTACCACGGCCGCGTCAAGGCCCTCGCCGAGGGCGCCCGGGAGGGGGGATTGAAGCTCTGATGAGCCCGTTCCCAATGACCGCTTCCGCTACCGTGAGCCGCCTGTCATGAAGGGATTGAGCACAGGAAAGATCGAGATGGTCAGCCCCAAGGGGCTCGACCTCCAGGAGCGGGTGATCGAGATCAACCGCGTCGCCAAGGTGGTCAAGGGCGGGCGCCGGTTCTCGTTCACCGCGCTGGTCGCCGTCGGCGACGAGGAGTCGGTGGTCGGGATCGGCTACGGCAAGGCCCGTGAGGTCCCGCTGGCGATCCAGAAGGCGGTCGAGGATGCCCGCAAGAACCTGATCCGCGTCCCCAAGTACGGGCAGACGATCACCCACAAGATCATCGGGCGCTACGGCGCCGGCCACGTCGTCCTGCGCCCGGCCAGCCCCGGTACCGGCGTGATCGCCGGCGGCGGGGTGCGGGCGGTGCTCGAGCTTGGCGGGGTCCGCGACGTGCTGACCAAGAGCATCGGCACCCAGAACCCGATCAACCTGGTGAAGGCGACGATGGACGGCCTGATCCGCCTGCGCCGCCCGGAGGAGGTCGCCAAGCTGCGCGGCCTGACCGTCGACCAGGTGCTGGGAATCGACGCCGAGAGGACCGAGCGCGCGAAGCGCGAGGCAGGGAAGCCCGCCGCTTCCGAGGACACGGAGGCGGGCACCGGGGCAGCCGAGCCGGTCGCCGTCGTGGCCGAGGCCGCTGCCACGGAGGAGACTTCGTCCGAGGACGAGGACGAGAGCTCGTGAGCACCGTCTCGATCACCCAGGTCCGCTCCTCGGCCGGCACCAAGCCCAACCAGCGGGCGACCCTGCGCGCCCTCGGGCTGCGCAAGCCCGGCTCCCGGGTCGAGCGCCCGGACTCCCCGCAGCTGCGGGGTCAACTGCGCGTGGTCGAGCACCTGGTCGAGATCGGGAAGGGCTCCTGATGGCCGAGACACCCCGCTCGGAGGAGATCGGGCTGCACAACATCAAGCCGAAGCCGGGCTCGCGCCGGCCGCGCAAGCGGATCGGCCGCGGCGAGGGCTCGGGCACAGGCAAGACCTCCGGCCGCGGCCACAAGGGGGCCGGCGCCCGCTCTGGCTCGAAGCGCAAGGTCGCCTACGAGGGCGGCCAGAACCCGATCCACATGAGGATGCGCAAGCTGCGCGGCCCGCACATGAAGAAGTCGATGCCGTTCGAGAACTTCCGCAGCCGCACCCAGCCGGTCAACCTGGCCGACCTCGAGGAGCGCTTCGATGCCGGGGCCGAGGTGAGCCCGGAGACCCTCAGGGAGAAGGGCCTTGCCAAGCGCCCCGACCCGGTCAAGATCCTCGCCCGCGGCGATCTTTCGAAGAAGCTCACCGTCCGCGCCCACGGCTTCAGCGCCGCCGCCAAGGAGAAGATCGAGGCCGCAGGCGGCACCTGCGAGTTGATCGATACCAGCCTGCCCGCAACCCTGACACGCCCGGAAGCGCAGCTGAGGACGTGTCGGGTGATTCCGAGGAGGAGCCGCTAGTTGCTGCGGACGATTCTCAACGCCTTCAGCGTTGCCGACATCCGCAAGAAGATCGCCTTCACCGCGGCGATGTTGGCCCTGTACCGCCTCGGCGCCTACATCCCCTCGCCCGGCGTCGACGTAAACGCGGTCAAGGAGATCCAGAGCAACTTCGCCGGCTCCAACATCCTCGGCTTCCTCAACCTGTTCTCGGGCGGGAGCCTCTCGCGGCTGTCGCTGTTCGCGCTCGGGATCATGCCCTACATCACCGCCTCGATCATCCTGCAGCTGCTGACGGTGGTCGTCCCCTCGCTGGAGAAGCTGCAGAAGGAGGGCGAGGTCGGCCAGCAGAAGATCACCCAGTACACCCGCTACCTGACGGTCGGGCTCGCCTTCGCCCAGTCGCTTGGCTACGTCTTCCTCTTCCGCTCCTTCGGCAACCAGGCCGGCGCCAGCGTCATCGGCAAGACCACCTTCGCCAACGTCTTCCTCATCGTCATCTGCCTGACGGCGGGGACGACCCTGCTGATGTGGCTGGGCGAGCTGATCACCCAGCGCGGAATCGGCAACGGCATCTCGCTGATGATCTTCGCCTCGATCGCCTCGGGTCTGCCGAACGGGATCACCCAGTGGTGGAGCAATCCCGACCAGGTATTCGTGGTGATGATGCCGTTCATCGCCCTCGCGGTGATCGTCGCGATCGTCTTCGTCCAGGAGGGCCAGCGCCGGATTCCGGTCCAGTACGCGAAGCGCGTCGTCGGGCGCAAGATGACCTCGGGCGGGTCGACCTACCTGCCGCTGCGGGTCAACATGGCCGGGGTGATCCCGGTGATCTTCGCCGCCTCGATCATGGCCTTCCCGCCGACCATCGGGCAGCTGCTGAACACGCCGGCCGCGCTCGACTTCGCCGCCTTCTTCTCCCCCAACAGCTGGGCCTACGTGGTCGGGGAGGTCTTCTTCATCATCGTCTTCACCTACTTCTACACGGCTGTGACCTTCAATCCTGTGGACCAGGCCGACAACCTGAAGAAATACGGGGGCTTCATCCCCGGGGTGAGACCGGGCCGGCCGACCGCCGAGTATCTCGACCGCATCCTCTCCCGGCTGACCTTCCCGGGGGCGCTCTACCTGGGCGCGGTGGCGGCGCTGCCGACGATCCTGATCAGCCAGACCTCGGCCAACTTCTTCTTCGGCGGAACTTCGATCCTGATCGTGATCGGCGTCGCCCTGGACACCGTCAAGCAGCTCGAGGCGCAGCTGATGATGCGCAACTACGAAGGCTTCCTCAAGTAGGCTCGCGCCGCGGGTCATGTCGGAGCTGAACCTCGTACTTCTTGGCCCGCCTGGTTCGGGCAAGGGCACTCAGGGTGAGCGCCTTCAGGAGGACTTCCGCCTGCCCTATTACGCCACCGGCAACATCCTCCGGGCCGCGGTGGAGCAGAAGACCGAGCTGGGCCGAACGGCGAAGGAGTACATGGACCGCGGCGACCTCGCCCCGGACGAGATCGTGATCGGGATCATCGTCGAGGCGCTCGGCTCCGATGAGGCCGCCGACGGCTTCATCCTCGACGGGTTCCCGCGAAACGTCGCCCAGGCCGAGGCTCTCGACGTCGAGATCGAGCGGCTCGGCCGCGAGCTCACCGTCGCCCTGCTGATCGACGTCTCCGACGATGAGGTCGTGCGGCGGCTCTCCGGCCGGCGCACCTGCGCCAAGAGCGGCCACGTCTTCCACGTCGAGTTCGACCCGCCCAAGGCCGAGGGCGTCTGCGACATCGACGGCAGCCGGCTGACGATCCGCGATGACGACAAGCCTGAGGTAGTCCACAAGCGCCTCGACACCTACCGGGAGAAGACCGAGCCGCTGATCGACTACTACGACGGCAAGGGACTGCTGCGGCGGGTCGACGGCGCCCACCCGCCCGAGGACGTCAGCGACCGGATCAGGGCGCTGCTGGCGACGCTGAGGATGGAAGAGGAGATCTGACCCGGTCCCGCTGGAGGCGCGCTCACGCTGCGATCGCTGTGTTGATCGCCGCGCTGGCGCTGCTGCCAACCGCTGCTGCGGCAAAGAGGAGGCCGGTGCTCCCGGCAAGCTCAAACGCATGGGGAGCATCGCTTCTGAGCTGGCAGCAGCGATACATGGGCTGGTCCCTCGGAAGCAGTTCCAAGCCGATACTCACCGACATTTGCGGAGAGCGCATCGACGGGGTCTTCTACTTGAACTCAACCCCGGCCACGGGGACACCCAAGGAGGTCAGCTGTCACCTGCGACGGGGCACCCGCCTGCTCGGTTCGGTCGGCGCCGCCGTCGCCCTGCCCTCGCCTGGCGAGTCCGACGGGGAGCTGTTGTCGAGGCTCCGGGCCCGGTCCGATCCCGCCTCGGCTGATCCGAAGGCAATTCTCGACGGCCACTCGCTGACCGGCAGCGTCGCCAGATCCTTCAGGCGCTCCGAGGTCTACTCGATCGACCTGGAGCCCGGAAACATTGCGGAGCTCCTCGAGCCGTCGCTGGTCGGGCAATCCTCCACCCGGGTGGCCTCCTACGGATGGTGGCTGCGGATCAGGCCTCTGCCTCCGGGTCACCACGAGTTGACCTTCTCCACCAACCCGCCGATTTCCGGCTTTCAGGAGATCAGGTTCCACATCACGGTCGGCCGCAAGTCCCCCAGAAGTCGCTAGCCTGACTCCTCCGGCGAGCCTCAGGAGGCCGACCAGCGTGTACCGGATGATCGTTCGAAAGACCCCCGAGCAGGTGGAAAGGATGGCTGCGGCCGGCGAGATCCTCGTCCGCTGCCTGCGGATGCTGGAGTCGAAGGCCAGGCCCGGGGCCAGCACCCTCGACCTCGACCAGGCGGCAGAGCGCTTCATCCTCTCCCAGGATGCAGAGCCCGCGTTCAAGGGATACCGCGGCTTCCCCGGCTCGATCTGCGCCTCTCCCAACTCGATGGTCGTGCACGGGATCCCCGGGCCGGGGGAGCTCAAGCGCGGCGACATCCTCTCGATCGACGTCGGCGTGGTCAAGGACGGCTGGGTCGCCGACGCCGCGATCACGGTCCCGATCGGGTCGATCGCCCCCGAGGCCCGCAGCCTGCTGGAGACGACCAGGGCCTCGCTGTTCGAGGGCGCCGCGCAGATGCGCACCGGAAACCATCTCGGCGACGTCTCCGCGGCGATCCAGCGCCGGGTCGAGCTCGACGGCTTTTCGGTGATCCGCACCCTGGTCGGCCACGGGATCGGCCGCGACATGCACGAGGACCCCCAGATCCCCAACTTCGGCGAGCCCGGCAAGGGCCCGGAGCTGGAGGATGGGATGGTGTTCGCGATCGAGCCGATGGTCAACGCCGGCGGCCCCCTGGTGCGTATAGACGACGACGGCTGGTCGGTCTACTCCCAGGACGGCTCCCTTGCCGCCCATTTCGAGTTCACGGTCGCGGTCACGGCCGGCGGCCCGCGGATCCTCACGCCCTGGCACGAGGACTGATTGCCCTCATCTCAGCCACGCCCGGGGCAGCGCTGCCCTGCTATCCTCCCCGGTCGGCCCGAGGGCCGGTTTGAACGTGCCTGCGGCTCAACTCCTGGAGCTGCCTGGCTTCCTTTTTCGATACGAATCCGAGGGCGATGAAAGTCCGAGCGTCCGTAAAACCGATGTGCGAAAAGTGCAAGATCATCCGTCGCGGAGGCGCGGTTCTGGTGATCTGCTCGAACCCGCGCCATAAGCAGAGGCAGGGTTAGGCGTGGCTCGGATCGCCGGCATCAACATCCCCGTCAACAAGCGGGTCGAGATCGGCCTCACCTACGTCTTCGGGATCGGCCGCTCCACCGCGGCGGAGATCCTCGCCGAGACCAAGATCGATCCCGACACCTCTGTCAAGGATCTGACAGAGGACGAGGTGGTGAAGCTGCGCGAGGCGGTCGAGTCGCGTGAGGTCGAGGGCGACCTGCGCCGCGAGCGCTCGCAGAATGTCAAGCGGCTGATGGAGATCGGCTCCTACCGCGGCCTGCGCCACCGGCGCGGCCTGCCGGTCCGGGGCCAGCGAACCAAGACCAACGCGCGCGGCCGCAAGGGCCCGCGCCGGATGAGCGTCGCCGGCAAGCGCAAGGCGCCGACCGCGAAGTAGGAGAGAGATGGCAGCGAAGAAACCAGCCAAGGGTCGCGCGCGCCGCCGGGTGAAGAAGCACATCACCTACGGGCAGGCGCACATCAAGACCTCCTTCAACAACACCATCGTCACGCTCACCGACACCGAGGGCAACGTGATCGCCTGGGAGTCGGCGGGCAGCGCCGGCTTCAAGGGCTCGCGCAAATCGACCCCGTTCGCCGCCCAGGTCACCGCCGACTCGGCTGCGAAGAAGGGCATGGAGCACGGCCTCGAGAAGGTCGAGGTGTTCGCCAAGGGCGCCGGCTCCGGTCGCGAGACCGCGATCCGCTCGCTCCAGGCTGCGGGCCTCGATGTGACCACGGTCAAGGACGTCTCCCCCCAGGCGCACAACGGCTGCCGTCCGAAGAAGCGGCGGAGGGTGTGAAGGTGCGCGGAGCGAGCGTCTATTTCTGGCTCTGCGCGAGCGGAGCGCACCGGAACAGGGGTCTGTAGATGGCTCGCGATACCTCCCCCCAGTGCAAGCAGTGCCGCCGCGAAGGGCAGAAGCTCTTCCTCAAGGGCGAGCGTTGCTTCAGCGACAAATGCGGTGTCGAGCGCCGCTCCTACCCGCCGGGCGAGCACGGCCGCGGCCGTATGCGCCAGTCCGAGTACCGGGTTCAGCTGCGCGAGAAGCAGAAGACCCGCCGCTACTACCAGATCCTCGAGAAACAGTTCCGCGAGTACTACGACAAGGCTTCCCGCCAGGACGGCGTCACCGGCGAGAACCTGCTGCGGCTGCTCGAGTCCCGCTTCGACAACGTCCTCGTCCGGCTCGGATTCGCCGCCTCACGGCGCCAGGCGCGCCAGCTGATCCGTCACGGCCACTGGATGATCAACGGCCGCCGCGTGGACATCCCCTCCTGCCAGGTGCGCCCGGAGGACATCATCTCGATCAAGCCGAGCTCGGCCGCCACCGACACGATTCGGCAGGCGACGGAGCTTGTCTCGACCGTACCGGCCTGGCTTCAGGCCGATCACGACGCGCTCACCGCGAAGATCCTGCGCTACCCGGAGCGCTCCGAGATCTCTGCCCCTGTTCAGGAGCAGCTGATCGTCGAGCTCTACTCCAAGTAGCCCGGGTCATTTCCTGAACACGAATACCGAAGGAACCCATGCCCACTGACTTCCAGGTCCCCCGAATCAACGCCGACTCAGCCGACGATACCCACGGCACCTTCACCATCGAGCCCCTCGACAAGGGCTTCGGCTACACCTTCGGCAACAGCCTCCGGCGGGTGCTGCTCTCCTCGCTCGGCGGCGCCGCCATCACCAGCGTCCGCATCGAGGGCGTCGCCCACGAGTTCTCGACCGTGCCGGGGGTCAAGGAGGATGTCACCGACGTCGTCCTCAACCTGAAGGAGATCGTCGTCCGCATGCACACCGATGCCGACGAGATCGAGGCCCCGCTGGTGGCGACCGGCCCGGGCGAGGTCAAGGCGAAGGACATCGACCTTCCCTCGGGCGTCGAGATCCTCAACCCCGAGGCTCCGATCGCGACGCTGGAGAAGAAGACAAAGCTCGAGATCTACCTGACGATCGGCCGTGGCCGCGGCTATTCGCCGGCGGAGGAGAACAAGACCGAGGAGCAGCCGATCGGGGTGATCCCGATCGACTCGATCTTCTCGCCGATCAGGCGTGCCTCCTACGCCGTGGACTCGGCCCGAGTCGGCCAGCGCACCGACTTCGACAAGCTCACGCTGGAGCTCGAGACCGACGGCTCGATCGAGCCGGCGGCGGCGCTGCGTGAGGCCTCCGAGATCCTGATCAAGAGCCTGGCGATCTTCACCGACGCCGACCGGGTCGAGGAGCTGACCACGCGCGAGGCGGTGGCAGCGATGACCGCCGACCCGCTGGCGGAAAACGGCGCCTCAGGTAGCAGCGACGGCCTCGATGAGATCCTGATCGAGGAGCTCGAGCTCGGAGTCCGCTCCTACAACTGCCTCAAGCGCGCCGGCATCCAGACCGTCGGCGACCTCGTGCGCAAGTCTGAGTCGGAGCTGAACGCGATCCCGAACTTCGGCTCCAAGTCGATCGAGGAAGTGATCGAGACCCTGCACTCGCGCGGCCTCGACCTTCGCCAGGACTGAGTCGGCGGAGCGCGCAACCGGAGGGAAGCCAATGCGTCACGGTCGCAAGCGCAACAAGCTCAGCCGCCCCGCGGCGCATCGCAAGTCCCTGATGGCGAACCTCTCGAAGCAGCTGATCGAGCACGAGAGGATCAAGACGACCCAGGCCAAGGCGAAGGCGGTCAAGCCGGAGGTCGAGCAGTTGATCACCCTGGCCAAGCGCGGCGACCTCCACGCCCGTCGCCAGGCCCTGGCGACGCTCCACAACGACAAGTTCGCCGTCCACAAGCTGTTCGAGGAGGTCGCCCCCCGCTACGCCGAGCGCGCCGGGGGCTACACCCGCATCGTCAAGCTCGGCCCGCGCCGCTCGGACTCGACCGAGATGGTCTACCTGGAGCTGGTCTGAGCCGAACCGGAACGCAGCTGAGCCCTCGCCGCCGTCAGGCCTGGCGTTTGGGGCTGACCGCGACCATGATGCCGATCGTCGTGAAGACGATCACCCCCAGCACCAGCCACTGCCACCAGCCCTCGATCGTGCTCAGCGCCGCTGCGCAGAGTGCCACTCCGAGGATCGCGGCGAGGATGACGTAGATCGTCGCCCCCTTCTCCGATCCGTGGCGGATCCTCTCGGTGC
Source organism: uncultured Actinomycetes bacterium (assembly GCA_963840235.1). Lineage (GTDB taxonomy): Bacteria > Actinomycetota > Thermoleophilia > Solirubrobacterales > 70-9 > JBBRHQ01. The sequence continues at coordinate 244,659 of CAWIYC010000005.1, read as the reverse complement.
TGCTGTCGTAATTCGCTCGCTCGAGCCCGGCGCGCTGGTTCTCGGTCATGTTCGACACCGGTGACTCCTCTCGGCCGCTGGTTTGCCGCAGGGCCCCGCGGCCCCTCCATCGTGACAGACCCGGGCCCGGAAATGAGCGTATTGGCGGGATCGCTAGCGTGGGGGCCGCTCCGATGACCACCGTCCGCCTCGAGATCGAATACGACGGCGCCGGCTTTCGCGGCTGGGCGGCGCAGCCGGGCATGCGCACCGTCCAGGGTGAGTTGGAGGCGGCCCTGGCGAGGGTTCTTCCGGAGCCGGTGTCGCTGACGGTCGCCGGGCGGACCGACGCCGGCGTCCACGCCTGGGGCCAGGTCGCCGGCTTCCGTACCGGGGCCGAGGTGCCCGGCGATCTCGCCCGCCGGCTCAACGGTGTCGGGCCGGATGACATCGGCGTGCTGCGGGCCGAGGAGGCCGCCGATGACTTCGACGCCCGTCGCGACGCCCGCTCGCGCACCTACTGCTACCGCGTCTTCCACCGCCGGGCACCGAGCCCATTCGAGCGCGGCCGGGCACTTTGGTGGCCGCACCGGATCGATCTCGAGGCGATGGCCGGGTGCGCGGCCGTCCTCCCCGGGAGCCACGACTTCACCGCCTTCACCCCGGCCCGGAACGACCACGTCCGCTTCGAGCGTGAGGTCCTGCGCTCGGAGTGGATCGAGGAGTCCGCCGAAGTCCTCTCCTACTGGATCGAGGCCGACGCCTTCATGCACAACATGGTCAGGATCCTGGTCGGCACCATGCTCGAGGTCGGAGGGGGGCGCCGCAGGGTTCCCGGCTTCGAGGGGCTGCTCGGCGGCCGGCCCCGCCAGGATGCAGGGGAAACGGCACCCGCGCACGGCCTCTACCTCGCTGCCGTCGCCTACTGAAAAGCCGGATATCCCCACCGTAGAATCGAACGCGATGAGGGTGCTGCTCACCAATGACGACGGCATAGGCGCCCAGGGCCTTCACGCCCTGCGCCGCGAGCTGCGCCGGATCGAGGGCGTCGACGTCCACGTGATTGCCCCCGACTCGAACCGCAGCGCCACCGCCCGCAGCATCACCACCCGCTCGCCGCTGACGGTCGAGGAGGTCTCCTTCGGCGACGGCTCGAGCGGCTTCGCCACCGACGGGACGCCGGTTGACTGCGTCCGCTTCGCTGACCTCGGTCTGCTCGGGGAAAAGCCGGACTTGATCGTTTCCGGGATCAATCACGGCGCCAACCTCGGCGACGACATCACCTACTCGGGCACGGTCGCGGCCGCCTTTGAGGGCATCATCCTCGGGCTGCCGGCGGTGGCTGTCTCCCAGCAATCCTCGAAGCGGGAGATGGACTTCCGCTTCGGGCGCGTGTTCGAGTTCGGCATCGCCGCCTCGTTCACCGCGCAACTGGTTCAGAGGCTGATCTCCGAGCCGATGCCGGAGGGGACGCTGATCAACGTCAACTGCCCCGCCGGCGAGCCGCAGGCGGTCGAGGTCACCCATCTCGGCAAGCGCCTCTACAACGACGAGCTGAAGCTGGTCGGCGCCGACGAGGGCTCGGGTCGCAGCCGCTACCAGATCTACGGCTTCGAGCCCTCCTACAGGGACGAGGAGGGCTCCGATCTCTCGGCGATCGCCAACGGCAACATCTCGGTCACGCCGGTCCATTTCGACCTCACCGATCACGGCGGAATTGGCGGGTTGCGCGGCCGGGACCTCGAGTCGATGCTGAGGTCGGCATCGGCAACGACGGCCCCCGCCGGCGAGCGGTGAGCGGCAGGGCCCCCGCCAGGCGCGCGGCAGAGCTGCGGCGTGTGATCGAGCACCACAATCGCCTCTACTACACCGAGGACGATCCCGAGATCGACGACGACACCTACGACGCGCTGCTCGACGAGCTGCGCGGGATCGAGGCCGACAACTCCGAGCTCCGGACCCCCGATTCGCCCACCCAACGTGTCGGCGCGGCCCCGCTGGAGCACTTCGAGCGCGTCGAGCACGCCGAGCCGATGCTCTCCCTCGGCAACGCCCGCGACGAGGAGGAGCTGCGCGCCTGGGAGGCGCGGATCCGCAACCACCTGAAACGGCTCGACATCACCGCCTCGCAGTTCAGCTACACGACCGAGCCGAAGATCGACGGCCTGGCGATCTCGCTCACCTACCGTGACGGGGTCTTCGTGCGCGGCGCCACCCGCGGCGACGGCAGGGTCGGCGAGGACGTCACCCACAACCTGCGGACGATCCGGGCGATCCCGCTGCGGGTCGAGAAGGCGCCGCCGCTGGTCGAGGTGCGAGGCGAGGTCTACCTGCCGATCGCCGCCTTCGCTGAGCTAAACGAGCGCCGCGCCGCGGCCGGGGAGCCGACCTTCGCCAACCCGCGCAACTCGGCGGCCGGTTCGATCCGCCAGCTGGACCCGGCCCTGGCCGCCGAGCGCCCGCTCTCGGTCTGGTGCTACGGCCTCGGCGCCACCGAGGGCCTCGACATCGCCACCCACGGCGACGAGGTCGCCTGGCTCCGCGAGCACGGCTTCAAGGTCAATCCCGACACCGGACATCACCCAGACATCGACGAGGTCGTCAAGCGCTGCCTCTGGTGGCAGGAGCGCCGCGAGGCGCTCGACTTCGAGATCGACGGCGTCGTCGTCAAGGTGGACGAGCGGGCGCTGTGGCGAGAGCTGGGCGTGGCCGGGCGCGAGCCGCGCTGGGCGATCGCCTGGAAGTTCCCGCCGACGACGGCGACGACGAAGCTGCGCAAGGTCGTCTGGAACGTCGGGCGCACCGGACACCTGCTGCCGTTCGCAATGCTGGAGCCGGTCCACGTCGGCGGTGTCACCGTTTCGACGGCCACCCTGCACAACGAGGAGGACCTCGCCCGCAAGGACGTCCGCGAGGGTGACGAGGTGGTGGTGATGCGGGCAGGCGACGTCATTCCCCAGGTCGTCTCGCCGCTGCTCCAGCGGCGGCCGAAGCGGACCCGGCGGCCGAAGCCGCCGAAGAAATGCCCTGCGTGCGGAACGGCGACGGTCAAGCCCGGCGACGGCGTCTTCACGATCTGCCCCAACCGGGCGGGTTGCCCGGGCCAGTCCTTCCAGCACGTCAAGCACTTTGTCAGCAAGAGCGCGATGGACATCGACGGCCTCGGCGAGAAGCAGGCGCTGCGCTTCCTCGAGGAGGGGCTGATCTCCGACGTCGCCGACGTCTACGAGCTGACAGAAGAGAAGCTGGCCGACCTGGAGGGGTTCGGCGAGGTCTCGGCCCGGAACCTGGTGGCGGCGATCGAGGCCTCGCGCTCGCGCCCCTTCACCCGGGTCCTCTATGCCCTCGGCCTGCCGGGGGTCGGCTACGTCACCGCCGAGGCGCTGGCCGATCACTTCGGCTCGATCGATGCCCTGCGCGCGGCCGACCCCGAGCAGCTCGAGGAGGTCGAGGGGGTGGGGGCGGTGATGGGCCAGCAGATCGCCGAGTCGCTGGCCGACGACCCCACCTGGGAGCTGATCGGGAAGCTGCGCGAGAAGGGCCTGCGGATGGAGCAGGATGACTCCGAGCGTCGCAGCGGCGGTGGGCCGCTCGAGGGCAGGACCGTGGTCCTGACCGGGACGCTCGAGGGCCTGACCAGGGAGGAGGCGACCGCGCTGGTCCGCGCCGCCGGCGGCAAGGTCACCAGCTCGGTCTCGAAGAAGACCGACTTCGTGGTGGCCGGTGAGAGCCCCGGATCGAAGCTGGCCAAGGCCGAAGGGCTGGGGGTCGAGATCCTCGACGAGGCCGGCCTGCGGCAGCTCCTCGCCTCGCGAGAGTGATCTGCGACACCATATGGGTGATCGACTGAAGTTTCGGCGGCCGGCGCCGTCGGTTCGGGCGATGGGGTCAGGTCCGATCCGTCACGCGGAGAGGACTGTCTGGCTCCTGTTCGCGTTCGCCCCTCAGTAGCGGGCGATCAGCGCCGCCATCCGATCCTGCTCGAGGTGGGCGAGGTTGAGGTCGTGGACCGCTGCCATCAGGATCGAGAACACCATCACCTTGCCCGAGCGGTTGAAGCAGTAGCCGGAGAGGTTGCTGACGCCGCTGATGGTCCCGGTCTTGGTCCGGCAGCGCCCGGCGGCGGCACTGCCGCGCATGCGGTCGGCGACCGTTCCCTCGCGCCCGGCGATCGCGAGCGAGCGGACGAAGGCGCCGCCGAAGTCTTCCGCACGGACCGTGCGCAGCAGCCGCACCACCGCGGCCGGCGAGGCCCGGTTGCTGCGGGTCAGCCCCGAGCCGTCCACCGCGTGCACGGCGGAGTCGTGATTGCGGGCGAAATTCTCCACCACCTCGGCCCCGTCGAGGGTGCTGCCGCCGTCGCCGAAGCGGGCGCCGATGCCCTTCAGCAGCGTCTCCGCGAAGAAGTTGTTGGACTCGACGTCGGTCTCGTTGGTCAGCCGTGACATTCTCGGCGAGCGGATGACCCCGACGAGCGACGCCGCCCGGCGGGGGACCTTGCCGATCGCCACCCGCGCCTTGACCCTGATCCGGTGGCTTCGCAGCGAGTTGGCGAGCTTGGTCGCGGCGACCCTGGCCGGGTTGGCGGCGAAGCCGCGGGCGCTCGAGGTCGCAAACCCGGAGTTGAAGGCGAGCCCTGAGAGGGGGCCGATATAGGGGCTCGTCCCGTAGCCCGAGTCGGCGACGCCGCGGAGCCGGTCGAAGACCGAGTCGTCGGCGTACAGCCGCCCCTCGACGCGCCTGATCCCGGCGACGCGGACCTGCCTGGTCAGCTTGAACAGGTCGGTGCCGAGGCCGCCGAGGAAGGTGTCGTAGAACGGCGGCGAACCCAGCGCCGGGTCTCCGCCGCCCTTGAGGTAGAGGTCTCCGTGGAGGACTCCCTTGCGGTCGATCTTCCCGGTGCTGAAGACCCGGGTCGGGAGACGGGCGTCGGGACCGAAGCGGCCGAGGGCGGTGGCCGTGGTGAAGACCTTCATGTTCGAGGCCAGCGGCCGGCGGGTCCGCGCCTCGTGCGCGCAGACCGCCCCGCCGCTGCCGGCGGCCAGGACGAAGACGCCGCCGCTGCGCCCGCCTCCACGGAGCAGGCGCCTGCGCAGCCCCCGGCACAGCTCTCTCCTGCCGAGCCTGCCGGAGGCCAGGGCCCCGCTCTGCACGGGCGTGGCGGCGGGGCGGTCGGGATTGGGCAGTGGCGCCATCGGCGCCCCCGATGCGGAGGCAGAGGCCGCCGGGCAGAAAATAGTGGCGGATGTTGCAAGCGCCACGAGCGCCGTGCCGGTCAGAGAGCGCATGTGACTCGGAACACGCAAGCGGTCGAGGGTAGCGCTCCCCGGCAACGCCCGGCCGATCTGACCATTTGAGGAACCCTGGCTGCCCGGCCAGCATGCGATAATTCGCTGTCCATGGGCAAGGTCGTCAAGCTCGAGACGTCCTCCGGCCAGGGCCGGAAGACCTCTCGGACAAGAAGGCGCCGTTCGAAGACCGCGCTGGTTCTCGGCGGCGGGGGGTTCACCGGCGGGGTCTACGAGATCGGCGCCCTGCGCGCCTTCGACCTGCTCGCCGTCAACCGCACGGTCAACGAGTTCGACATCTACGTCGGCACCAGCGCCGGCTCGTTCGTCGCCAGCATGCTCGCCAACGGGGTCACCCCGGAGGAGATGATGCGGGTGCTGAACAAGCGCCTGCCCTCGCCGATCGAGGACGTTGACCTCGGGACCCTGTTGCGCCCCAACTACCGGGCCTACGTCGAGAAGGCGGCGGTGATGCCACTGCGCCTTGTCGGCACCGCCCGCAAGCTGCTCTCCAACCTGGCCGAGATCTCGCTGATGGACGTCGGCGTCGGTCTGGCCGAGGGGCTCCCCACCGGCATCTACTCCGGCAAGGGGATCGGTCGCTACGTCGAGGAGGTGCTCTCCGATCCCGACCGGGTCAACGACTTCCGCCTGCTCGAGCGCGAGCTCTACCTCACCGCCACCGACCTCGACACCTGCGAGCGGATCATCATCGGCGAGGGCGAGTGGGCCGACGTGCCTATCTCGAAGGGGGTCGAGTGCTCGACCGCGTTGCCGGTCGTCTACGAGCCGGTAGAGCTCAAGGGACGGCAGCTGATCGACGGCGGCATCCGCTCGACCACCAACGTCGACATCGCGGTCGAGCGTGGGGCAAAGTTCATCGTCGTCGTCAACCCCCTCGTCCCCTACGTCAACGACTTCAAGCGTCAGATCCCGACCTTTCTCGGCACCCGGGTGCGCCGGGTCTCCGACATGGGCCTGCCGGCGATCGCAAACCAGACCTTCAAGCTGATCGCCCACGCCCGTCTGCACCAGGCGGTCGCCTTCTGGCAGGAGAAGTATCCCGGCGTCGACATCCTCCTGATCGAGCCCGAGCCCAACGACGAGTTGATGTTCGGAACCTCGGTGATGGACTACTCGCAGCGGCTGGCGATTGCCCGCCACGGCTTCGAGTCGGTCACCGTCGCCCTGGCCAAGGACTACAAGCGCTATCAGGAGATCGCCGAGCGCCACGACATCGAGATCTCCGCCCGGCGAGTGCGCAAGGTGATCAAGCAGGTCTCCGACGAGGAGCCGGAGCAGGCTTCGGCCTGGCGCCGCGTGCTCGAGCAGACGACGTCGGCGCTGTTGCGTCAGTCCGGCGAGGCCTCCTGAGGCTCTCCGGCGGCGAGGGGGGGCCGCGCCGGTCCCGCTTCCGACTGCCTTAGCGGCTACGGTCGCCAAGATGAAGAGTCCGGTCTCCGCGATCCGGGGAGGAGTTGTGTCGCTGCTGGCGCTGTTCGCGGCGCTGGCCATGCCCGCGACCGCCCCCGCGGCGACCGCGGTCCAGGCGAACGGCAGCACCGTCCGCGCCATCTCCGATCCCGGCGAGGCCAACCACATCAGGGTCGACCTCGACATCGACACCGCGGCCGCGACCGTCGAGGACAGCGAGGGAATCACGGTTACGCCCCCGTGCGTCCTCGTGATGGGAAGCGCCCAATGCCCGTTCTTCGGTGGCGAGCGGCGGTTCATCGTCCAGTCCGGCGACCGCAACGACATCGTCAGCGAGGGGCTCGTCCTGATCGTCTTCGGCTCCCTCCTCGACCCCCAGCCCTCCCCGGTCATTCTTGACCTGGGTCGCGGGAACGACACGGCCACGGGCGGCTTCGGTCCCGACCAGATCTCCGGCGGGACCGGCAACGACCGGATGATCGGCTTCGACGGGCCCGACAAGTTGTTCGGAGGACCTGGCAATGACGCCCTCGACAAGCCTCTCGGGGGCCCGAGCACAGGCTTGAATGCGGGCCGTGACTCATACTGGGCCGGCCCCGGCGCGGACAGGATCAGGGCCAAGGACTTCACCCGCGACATCCGGATCAGCTGCGGCACCGGCCGCGACAACCTCAAGCGCGACCGGTTCGACCCGAACCCGAGTCGCTGCCCCTGAGGTCCCGATTGCGGATCCGCCAACGCTCGTTTGCGACGAGGGGGCCTGCAATCAGGGGGATCGCGGCGCTCGCGGTCGCCATCACGCTGGGACTTCCGGCGGCAGCGTCAGCCTTCACCGGCGTTCAGCAGGCGGGAAACACGATCAGCGTGACCTCGGATCCCGGTGAGAACAACCAGGTCTTCATCGAGTTCGACACCGATCTCGGCGGCATCACCGTCGAGGATGGCAAGGGGATGATCCCGACCCCTCCCTGCATCAACCTTGCTGCTTACAAGGCATTCTGCGGATTCAGCGCGCCTCCTCGGATCAAAGTCAACACCGGGGACGGGAATGACATGGTCGTCCCGGGTTTCAGGCTTCTGGGCCTCGGGGTGATCGTCGCTGACCCTCCGAGGACGAGGATCAACGGTGGCCCCGGCAATGATCTCCTCGTGGGCTTGCTCGGGTCCGACAACCTGATCGGGGGTCCCGGCAAGGACCGCCTGTTGGGTCTCTACGGAAGCGACACAATGAGCGGCGGCGATGGAGACGACCTGCTCGACGGGGGAGACTCCATCCTCGACGGCACCAACGGCCGTGACCGCTTCTTCGGCGGCCGCGGTAAGGACAGGTCAAGGCCCGCGACTCGACCCGGGACCTGCGAATCGATTGTGGCCCAGGCAGAGACAAGCTCAGCCGCGACCGTTTCGACCCGAAGCCCGCCCGCTGTCCCTGAGAGCCGGCTTGCAGGATCCGAACCGCTTGTAGGAACCGCGGATCCGGCCGCAAATCAGACTGGGTGGCCCCCGCTGTCCGCATCGCCGGACCCTGCCTGCTTGTCCTAACCGTCGCCGCCGTCCTGGTTCCGGCCCCGATCGCTGCTGCGCGGTCCGCCCGGCCCTGCCGCGAGCAGACCTGCGTGGCGCGCTTCACCGTCGGCCCCGAGATGAGCTGGTTCGAGTCGGCCGAGGTCTTCCGCAGTGGCAGCGAGAGGGTCTCGGTCCATCTCGGCGCCGGCGACGAGCAGTTGGAGGTGCGTGAGCGGATCGGGAGGAACGGCTGCCGGCGCCGGCTCGGCGGCGCCGGTGTGCGGGCGGTGGTCGACGTCTGCGGCGCCCGCAGCCCGGTGAGCATCCGCGCCTGGCGGGTCTGGGGCGGCTGGGTCGAGCTCGAGGTCGGCTACCGCGGGATCCGGCGGGTCCCGACTCCCCAGGGCGTCGAGGGCGTGCGCACGGGCTCCGGGAATCCGGGCGGCGGATCCAGCGCCCCCAGCGGCGGCGTCAGCGCCCGCTGAGGTGGCTCAGCCGGCCGCCGAGTAGAGCGAGTCGATCTCGTCGGCGTACTTGGAGGCGACGACCGCGCGCTTGACCTTCAGCGTCGGCGTCAGCTCGCCGCCCTCCTGCGAGAGGTCGGCGGGGAGGACCTTGATCTTCTTCACCTGCTCGACTCGGGCGAAGCGCTCGTTGATCCTCTCCACATGAGCCTCGATGTCGGCCTTCACCTCGGGGTTCTCCGCCAGCGCGGCCGGGTCGGGGGGGAGGCCGTGCTCGGTGGCGTAGGTGACGGCCTCCTCGGGGTCGAGAGTCACCAGGGCCACCAGGTAGGGACGGCGGTCGCCGATCACCACGCACTGCGAGACCAGCGGGTGCTGCTTGATCTCGGCCTCGAGGTTGGCCGGGGTGATGTTCTTGCCACCGGCGGTGATGATGATGTCCTTCTTGCGCCCGGTGATCCGGAAGAAGCCGTCGGGGTCGATCTCGCCGATGTCGCCGGTATGGAGCCAGCCGTCCACCAGCGTCTCGCGGGTGGCCTCCTCGTTCTTGTAGTAGCCCTTGAACACGTTCGGGCCCTTGACCAGGATCTCGCCGTCGTCGGCGATCCTCACCTCGCAGCCCGGGAACGGCTTGCCGATGGTCCCGATCTTGAAGTCGTCGGGGGTCGAGATCGTCGCCGCGGTCGAGGTCTCGGTCATGCCCCAGCCCTCGAGCACGAGGACGCCCGCGGCGTCGAAGAAGCTGAGGATCTCGGGGTTGATCGGCGCTGCGCCGCTGGTCGCCAGCCGCAGGCGCCCGCCGAAAAGGCCCCGGACCTTCGACAGGACCTGCTTGTCTGCGAACTCGTACTGCTTGCGCAGGAGCAGGCCGGGCTCGTGGCCTGCTCGCTCGGCCTCGCGCATGCGGCGCCCGACTCCGATCGCCCAGTTGAAGACGGCCTTCTTCAGACCGCCCTCCTTCTCGGCTGCGGCGTTGGCCGCCGTGTAGATCTTCTCGAAGATCCTCGGCACCGAAGGGAAGTACGTGGGGCGGACCTCGGAGAGGTTGGGGACGATCTTCAGCGGGTCCCGCTCCCAGTAGGCGATCGTCGTCCCCAGCTCGACGTTGGCCAGCTGGATCAGCAGGGCGAAGGAGTGCGCCAGCGGCAGGAACAGGTAGCTGATCTCCTCCTCGTCCGGTCCCTCCTCGCCCATCCCCAGGGCGCCTCGCTCGACCACCATGTCGAGCATCGCCCGGTAGTTGCCGTGGCTGATGATGCATCCCTTCGGCGGCCCAGTGGTGCCGGAGGTGTAGATGAAGGTGCAGATGTCGTCGGGGGCGACCGCGTTCCAACGCTCCTCCCAGCGCGACTCGGCGACGCCGGCGCCGCGGGCGGTCAGCTGATCGAATGAGACCGCGTCATCGCTGGAGCCGGTCATCCGGATCACCTGCTCGAGCTTCGGTACCTTCTCGCGGATCTCGCGGATCTTCTCCATCTGCTCGTCGTCCTCGACGATCACGACCTTGGCGTCGGAGTTCTCGAGCACGTACTGGCACTCCTCGGGGGAGTTCGTCTGGTAGATGGGAACGACGGTCGCCCCGGCCGAGAGCGCGGCGAAGTCGAAGTAGGTCCACTCGGGCCGGGTGTTGGCGAGAATCGCGACCTTGTCGCCGGGCTCGACCCCGAGGTCGATGAGGCCGAGCGAGAGCGAGCGGGAGGTCTCGAGGACCTGGTTGAACGAGCGCCTGACCCAGGCATCGCCGGTGTCGTCCTTGAACATGACCGCCGGGGCGTCGCCGTAGCGCCGCGCCGCCAGCGGCAACAGGTCCGCGATCGTCTTCGACCCGGTTCCGTGCTCAGCCGCGGCGCTGCCGGCGGCGGGGGCTGTGGCTTGCTCCATCTCTCTCCTCGCTCGTGGTACCGGTCCGTCGCCGGGGGCGATACCGGCCTCCGGAGGAGGAGTCTATTTGCTGCCGGGCGCCGCCCGCGGGCGGCCGCCTCAGACGGTCGAGGGCTGGCTCTTCCCGGGCTCGGCGAAGCTCCTCAGCGAGGTCTCGAACAATGCCCGGTCGATGCGGCCGTGGAAGATCGGAACGCCCATCTGCATGCACTTGTCGATGACGTCCTTGCGCTTCATGTGAAGCTCGTCAGCGAGTTCGGTGGGCGTCAGATGATTGGCCACAGAGGACCTTCCCTTCCTCGGTTCAGTTTGTAGGGGGAAATGTACCTGCGGAGGCGGATGTGTCAATCAAATTCGCCGCAAATTGCGGGGATTGGGCGCCGGACGGGGTGGGCCGCCGGGGCCGGGCGCGGGGAGCGGAGGCCGCCAGTCACCGAGAGTGCAATTTCCTCTCACCATGAGAGAAAATTGAAGTCTCGCCAGGGCGGCATCAGACCGGGTTGGGGACGTCGATGAACTCGTGCTCGACCCCGAAGCGCTCGGCGACGAGGTCGCCCAGGCGCCGGATCCCGACCGTCTCGGTCGCGTAGTGCCCGGCGGCGATGAAATGAACCCCGCCCTCGGCGGCATCCGCCATCACGTGCTCGGCCGGCTCCCCGGTGATGAAGGCGTCGAGTCCGAGTTCGATCGCCTCGTGGATCTCCGATGCGCCAGCGCCGCTGACGACGCCGAACCTCCGCACCGTTTCGGGGCCGGAGTCGAAGACCAGGGGCTCACGGCCGAGGGCCCGCCCGACACGCTCGAACAGCTCCCCGGGTGCGACTCCCTCCCGGTCGTGGCCTATCGCCCCGATCTGCCTTCCCCTGACCTCGGCGAACCGGCTCGGGTCGAGCTCGAAGCCGAGCTCCTCGCAGAGCAGGACGTTGTTGCCGATCTCGCGGTGGGCGTCCAGCGGCAGGTGGTAGGCGGCGACGGAGAGGCGGGCGTCGAGGGCGATCCGCAGTCGCTCCGCCATCTGCTCGGAAAGGGCCCGCGGCAGGAACTCCCAGAAGAGGCCGTGGTGGACGAGCAGCAGCTGCCCGCCGCGGCCGGCGGCACGCTCGATCAGCTCGCGATGGCCCGATACCCCCGTGATAACCCTCTCGACCTCGTGGGCGCCGGGGACCTGGAGGCCGTTGGGGCCGTAATCGTCGTAGCCATCGATTTCGAGCAGCTCGTCGCAGAAGGAAATGATCTGGTCGCGGTCGGCCACGGCCTCAATCTACGATGTGGCGATGGCCGACGCAGACTCAGCCGCGGGAGCGGTGGCCGGCGGCGACTCCTTCATCGAGTCGCTGATGGACACCGACCTCTACTCGATGGGGGCCTACTTCTGCGACCAGCACCCCGAGCTCGTCGAGGAGGTCGTGGGCCGCAGCGTCGCCATCGAGCAGCAGGGTCTGGAACGCTTCGCCGAGGCGGAGGGGGTCACGGTCGAGGAGGGGTTCAGGACGCTGCTGACGGGGCTTGCCGTCCGCTACTACACCGCGGTGGCGGGCTAGATGGAGGCCGCCGTCCACGGGACCGAGGCCCGGCGCGGCCGCTGGTTCGTCGCCGCCGTCCTGGCGATCGGGCTGGTCGCGCTCTCGGCCGCGATCGTCAACATCGCCACCCAGAAGGCAGACCCCTCGGTGATCGAGCTGAGTGGGATAGACGACGCCCAGCGGATATTCGGCGGCCTCCCGCAGGCCGGCGACCGCCTTGGCTCCTCCGACGCGCCGGTCTCGATCCAGGTATTCAATGACGTCCAGTGCAAGGGCTGCGACCAGCAGTTCCTGGCGACGGTGCCGGCGCTGGTGGACGACAGCGTCCGCTCCGGCGACGTGCAGCTGATCTACCGTCATTACTCTTTCTCGGTCCGCCCGGTCCAGGAGGGCTTCATCGCCGCCGAGGCCGCCGGCGAGCAGGGCTACCAGTGGCAGTACGTCTACCTGCTCTTCCGCAACCAGGCCGAGGCCGAGCGGGTCGGTGTGACCGGCAACCTGCTGGAGTCGATCGCCAACTCGATCGGCGAGCTCGACGTGCCCGAGTGGAAGGACGACTTCGCAGCCGGCGGAGGCGTGGGCGGCTCGATCACGAAGCAGCTGGAGGCCCAGGACGAGACCGCCCGCGGCCTCGGCCTCCGTGCCGAGCCTTCGGCGATCGTCAGCGGCCCCGGCGGCACCAAGACGCTCCAGGATTCGCCCACCCTGGGCCAGATCGAGCGGGCGATCGCCGCCGTCTCCTAGCCTCCCCGCGGGGCCGAACTTCACCCCATGCCGTCCATATCACCGGAAAGGTTGATCTCGGCGGCGCGAAGGAGCCCTCCGCTCTGAGATAATCCGCGGCTCTCGGGGCGTGGCGCAGCCTGGTAGCGCGCACCGTTCGGGTCGGTGAGGTCCCCGGTTCAAATCCGGGCGCCCCGATACATGTCGCCGATCGCCCTCGTCACCGGAGCCAGCAGCGGCATCGGCGCGGCGACCGTCCGTCTGCTCGCCGCCCGCGGCTTCGGGACGATCGCCGCGGCGAGGCGGGTCGACCGCTGCCGGGAACTGGCTCGGGAGGTGGGCGGCACGGCGATCGCCCTCGACGTCACCGATCCGGAGTCGGTCGATGCGATGGCCGCGGAGATCGGTGATCTCGACGCGATCGTCCACTGCGCCGGGGGAGCTCTGGACCTCGAGAATGTCGCCGAGGCGGACCTCGACGTCTGGCGCGAGATGTATGAGGCCAACGTCCTCGGCGTCGTCCGCGTCACCCAGGCGTTGCTGGAGAGGATCGAGCGCAGCCCGCGGGGGCACATCGCCGTCGTCGGCTCCGTGGCCGGGGTCGAGGTCTATCCCGGCGGGGGCGGCTACACGGCGGCCAAGCACGCCGTCAACGCGGTTGTCCGCACCCTCCGGCTGGAGTTGCTGGGGCGCCCGGTCCGGGTGACCGAGATCGCTCCCGGCATGGTCGAGACCGAGTTCTCGCTGGTCCGCTTCGAGGGCGACGAGCAGCGGGCCCGCGACGTCTACAGAGGCATCGACCCGCTCACCGCCGTGGACGTCGCCGAGGTGATCGCCTTCGCCCTCGAGCGGCCGGCGCACGTGAACGTCGACTACGTCGCCGTCAAGCCGGTGGCGCAGGCGACGGCGATGGTCTCCCACCGCCGCCAGGAGTGAGCGGCCTGGGCCGGTGGCGCTCTCTTCATCGGCCCAACCGATGAAGAGCTGTCGCGGTCCCAGCCGCTCCTAGCCGGGCTGGGGGCTCGGCAGGCGCCGCGTCCACAGGCGCCGCCAGTCCCGCCTCGGCACCGGCGCCGCGCCCCTGAGCCGCTCCTCGAGGTCGAAGTACAGCAGGGTGCGCCCGGAGGCGACGTAGGGGACCAGCACCGCGTAGACGACCGAGCCGATCAGGTTGATCACGATCAGCGAGAAGTTGGCGAAGATCAGGGCGAAGGTCAGCGCCGGCCCGACGGCGACACCGATCACCCAGAAGAAGGCCACAACCCGCGCCGTCCACCACCACCGGCCGCGGACCGCGTCCGAGCTGCCGCGCAGTGCCTCGCGGATCGAGCGGTCCCCGAACAGGATCTCCTGCTGGACGAACTGCCAGTCGACGTACTTGCGGATCGCGATCGGGATGCCGATGATCGTCAGCGCGATCAACGAGGTCAGCACGGTCACCGCCAGCTGGCCGAAGACGAGCCGCCAGAAGCGGCTGAACATGAACCGGTAGGAGGCGACGACGCCGCTCTCTGCGTCGCGGTCGAGCAGGCAGAGGTGGGCGATCACCGCGCCGGCGCCCACGGCGAAGCCGAGCGGCTGGGCGATCCAGGTGATCAGGTCCTTGATCGGTGCGTGGGCGCCGGCGGGCCCGAGCAGGCCCCCGACCTCGGTCTCGCCCACCGCCCTGGCGGCCAGCCAGGCGATTCCCTGGACCGCGGCCAGCACCGCCAGAGTGGTCAGAGCGATCGGGATGAAGACGCGCCACTCGCGCCCGTAGAGTTGGCGGGCGGCGCGGACCAGCTGGCCGAAGGCACGGCGCCGGCGCAGCGGCACCGGGTCGGCCGGGCGCCAGGTGGTGATCAACACCGGCACTGCGAGCAGCAGGGCCGCGATCGCCAGCAGCACGAACAGCCCGAAACGCGATTGGGCCTCGAGGTTGACGAGCTCCGAGACGGCGGCGACGGTGCCGCAGAAGGCGCTGGTGACTGCCGGGCCGACGAGGGCGCCCCCGGGAAGCTTCGGGCTGGCCGAGCGCAAACCGTCCATCCAGGTGAAGGGCTCGAGCCACTGGGTCTTGGTGGTGGGGCCGGTGGGGCCGGTGTTGAAGCCCTTCTCGCGCTGGCCCCAGTGGCCCTCGTATGTGAGCCACTGCGCCGGGCTGCCGACGGCGGCATAGGTCGGGATCTGCACCGGTCGCGGAACCAGCCGCCGCAAGGGGTCGGAGGTGTTGTCGCAGCCGAGGCCGGCGCCCCCCTGCCCGTTCTCGACAAAGACCGCCGACTCGAAGAAGGTCGCGTGCGAGCCCGCGGCCGGATAGACGACCGGGTGGGTCCCCTCCTTCTCGACCTCGTCGTCGCCCCAGTCGACGACCTCGCCGCCGCCGTGCTGGAAGACGGCGATCCTGCTCGGGCCCCGCTTCAGCGCCTGCGCCGCGTCGGGGGCGTCGAAGGAGATCTGCATCCCCTCCCAATCGCCCTCGTGGAGATCGTTGAACTGGTTGAAGTAATAGAAGAACCAGTACTGGACGACGAAGCCGCGGTGGCCGGTCTCGCGGGCGATGTGGGCGTAGGTGATCGGCGGCGTTTTCCCGGCGCTCCTCAGCGCGTCGAAGTCCTCGGCGTACTTGCAACCGGCGTTGAGCGGATCTCCCGGCAGGTTGAGGTAGTAGTTGCCGTCGAGGCCGGCGATGTCGGCGGCGGTCGGGGCCGTCTTGATCGTCTTCATCTCCCCGTTCTCGAACAGCTTCAGCTGCACCTCGGGGTTGCCGAGGACGACGCCGACCGCCATCGGCTGGAACTGCTCCTCGCCGTTGTCGCAGACCCCGTCCTCCTGGGAGCGCAGCATCTGGATCGGGGAGTAGGCCGCGATCAGCCTCTCGGCCGCGCTCGACGGCTGTGCCCCGGCCGGCGCAGCGCAGAGCAGCGTCAGCGCCAGCGCTCCCAGCAACGCTGCCGCGCCCGGCCGGGTCCAGAGTCTCCTCGCCCCCCCATTCACGGTGCCGGATTCTCTCAGAACCGTTCCCCCCGAAAGCCGTCCTGCGCCGCGCCTACCTGACCGTGACCAGCACGGTGCCGAGGATCAGGGTCGCGATCCCGACCAGCCGCAGCGGCGACAGCGAGACCTGGTCGAGTCCGAGCACCCCGAACTGGTCGAGCGCGGCCGCGACGACCAGTTGCGCCGCGACCAGCACGGCGATCGTCGTCCCGGCGCCGAGCTGGCGCACCGTGATCAGCGAGACGGCGACGAAGGCGGCTCCGTAGACGCCCCCCGAGAGGTAGATCGCCGGGACCTCGCGCAGTTTCGAAAGCGAACCCGGATCGCCGAAAGCGACCAGGATCACGCCGAGGATGAGAAAGGTGACGCTGACGCTGACGAAGGCGGCGCCGAGGTCGCTGGTGCGCCTGCCCAGCTCCGAGTTGACCGGCGGCTGGAGCGCCACCAAAGCGCCGATGGCGACGGTGGCGAGCAATGCCGCGACGGTGGAGGAGTTCCAGTTCACAGACCCGCGCCGCACATCTTGGCGGGCCGGTAAGACGTGCCGGCGGCCCGCCCCGACGCGAAACTTCAATTTCCTCTCATGGTGAGAGGAAACATCAGTCTCGGCGAGGGCCTATCCGTCTCGGCGGTCAGCCGACGATGCCGACGACGCGCGCCGGAGCGGCGCTGGCGCCGCGAATCGGCAGCGGGAAGCAGGCGACCCGGAAGCCGGTCGGTGGAAGCGCGCCGAGGTTGACGAGGCGCTCGATCTGGCAGTAGGGGAGGTCGGCTTGGTGCGCCTCCCAGAAGATCCCCGGCCGGTCCTGCTCGAGCGCCTCGGTGGCCTGGAGATGGAGCGGGCGGTCCCACCCCCAGGCGTCGATGCCCATCACCCTGACGCCGCGATCGAACAGCCAGTGCGTCGCCTCGGCGGTGACTCCGGGGCCGCGGGCGATGTAGTCGTCGGCCCCGTAGAAGGCGTCGCGGCCGCTGTGCACGAGGACGATGTCGCCCTCGCGCAGGCGGTGGCCGGCAGCTTCGATCCCGGCCTCCATCTCCTCCGCGGTCAGCGCCTCGCCGTCCTCCTTCGAGGTTGCGTCCACCACCACTCCCGGTCCAAAGAAGAGCTCCAGCGGCAGCTGCTCGATCGTCTGCGCCGGGCGCCCCTTGATCCGCGAGTTGTAGTGGTAGGGGGCGTCGACGTGGGTCGTGTTGTGGGTGCCGAGGGTGATCGTCTCGCGGGTCCAGCCTTCGCCGTCGCGCAGCAGCCTCGGCGGGACGCCGAACAGGGCCTCGACCTCGGCAGCGCCGGCGGCGTGATCGAAGTAGTCGATGGCGGTGCCGAGGAACTCCGGCGTCCCCTCGGGGCTGGCCTCGATCGGGGCGGAGAGGTCGACGAAGCGCTCGGTCTCGCTCATCACCTGACAAAGCTACCTGCGCCGGGAGCGCCGGCGCGGTTTCATATGGGGAATGGACACGCACGACCCCTCTGCCGCGCCCGAGACCGAGGCGCTCGACGTCATCGCCGGGCTGGTGCCCGAGTTCGACGACGAGTGGGAGCTTGGTGGCAGCCAGTTCTATGACCGCCTCTGCGAAGCGGTCTGCCGCCTGGCATCGATGGACCGCGCCGGCCTGCTCCTCTACGACGACGCCCGCAAGCTCGTCGTCCCCGTCGGCAGCCACGGGGTCGAGGTCGGGATCATGTCGCAGATCTACGGCACCCTGGACGAGACCCCGATAGCCCAGCGGGCGCTGTTGGAGGACCGGGTGGTCGAGGTGCCCGGGCTCGAGGGCGAGGTGCCGGAGCGCTACGTCGGCTTCGAGGGCTTCTCGACCATGAGCTGCACCCCGGTCTCCGCCGCCGGGCACTGGCTCGGCGTGATCTTCGCCGACCGCGGCGGCCGCGAGTTCACCATGACCGAGTTCGAGCGGCAGACGATGATGGCGATCGGCAAGGCCGCCGCGCTCGCCGCCAGCGCCCGCATCGGGGTTACCCAGCAGGTGCGGGCCCGGATCCTCTCGACCCGGCTCGACCTCGCTCGCGACCTGCACGAGCGGGTCGTGCAGCGCCTGTTCGGGGTCTCCCTGGTCCTTGGCTCCGGGCGGGAGCTGAGCCGCACCGAGCTTGACCGCTGCGCTGAGGAGATCCAGCACGCCCTAGCCGACCTCCGCGACGCCATTTCCCGGCCGCTGGCGCCGCCCCCGCTCGACACCGGCGCGACCCTGGGCGAGGAGCTCGAGCGGCTCGGGCGCTACTACCAGCGGCTGCCGATCGAGGTCGACTGGGAGCAGGGCGCGGAGGTTCCCGCCGGGCTCGAGCCGCTGGCGCAATCTGTCCTCGCCGAGGCCCTGCGCAACTGCGCCAAGCACGCCGAGCCCAGCCGGGTCTGGGTCGGGGTGGGGACCGACGATGCCACCTTCCACCTCGAGGTGCGAAACGACGGCGTCGAGGGTTCCGAGCGGATGCTCGGAACCGGGATGGGGCTGCGGCTGGCGGCACTCGAGGCCCTCCAGTGCGGCGGCATGGTCGAGTTCGGCGCCCCGGCCGAGGGCGAGTGGCGGGTGCGGCTGCTGGTGCCGCTGGCGACGGAGGGCGGCGATGGCTGACGAGGAGCGGCTGAGGGTGCTGATCGTCGACGACCACGAGGTCGTGCAGTGGGGGTTCCGCGTTCTGCTCTCGGAGCAGAGCTGGGTAGAGCGATGCGTCGCCGCTCCCAACGCCGAACGCGCGCTCGAGGTCGCCCGAAAGCTCGATCCCCACGTCGCCCTCGTCGATCTCTTCCTCGGCGAGGAGTCGGGCGCCGAGCTCTGTGAGACGCTCCGCCGCGAATCTCCGCGGACCAAGGTGCTGCTGATCTCCGGGGCCGGCTCGATCTCGCCCGAGGCGGCCAGCGCCGCCGGCGCCTCGGGCTTCGTGCTCAAGGACTGGAGCGCGCCGGACGTCGCCCGCGCGGTGCGGATGGTCGGCAAGGGGATGACCGTCTTCGCCACCCGCTCCGATGACCCGGCCACCGAGCTCTCCTCGCGCGAGCGGGAGGTGCTCTCGCTGATGGCCGGGGGCGCGACCAACAAGGAGATCGCCGACCGCCTCTTCCTCTCCCCGCACACCGTCAAGGACCACACCAGCGCCCTGTACCGCAAGCTCGGGGTGCGCAACCGCGTTGAAGCGGTGCAGAGGGCCGAGCGCCTGAAACTGACCTCGAAGGCGCCTCCGGCACCCCCAGGCAGATCAGACTGACCCCCCCATTCGGGGGGTCTGGTGCCTGCTGTGCGTACTTGTCGGCCTCCCGCGGGGCTATGTTCGCCAGCAATGCGTGACCCCCAGTCGACCGACGCGGTCCTCTTCCCGGGCCAGGGAAGCCAGACCGCCGATATGCGGCGCACGGTCGAGGCTTTCTGGCCCGACCTGCTGCCCCTTGCCACCGACGCCGCCGGCGCCGATCCGTTCGAGCGCACCGAGGAGGGGACCCGCTACACGCAGCCCGCGATCTTCTGCGCGGCGATGGCAGGTTGGAAGGCGATCGGCGACGATCTCGATCCGCTTGCAATGGGGGGTCATTCGCTCGGCGAGATCGCCGCTCTGGTCGCCGCCGGGAGCCTCTCGGCCGCAGACGGCGTCCGCCTGATCGCCGAGCGCGGGCGGCTGATGCAGGAGGCCGCCGAAGCTGCCGGGGACGGCGGCATGGTCGCCGTTCTCGGAGAGCCACGGGGGGCGGTCGAGGAGATCGCCGCGGCCCACGACCTGATCCTCGCCAACGACAACTCCCCAACCCAGGTGGTGCTCTCGGGGCGGACCGAGGCGCTCGGCGCCGCCGAGGAAGACCTCCGCGCGCGCGGACTGCGGGCGATGCCACTCGCCGTCAGCGGCGCCTTCCACTCGCCGGAGATGGCGCCCGCGGCCCGCGAGTTCAGCCGCGTCCTTTCCGGGGTCGAGTTCTCCGAGCCCTCGGTGCCGGTCTTCTCCTGCGTCACCGCGAGGCCCTTCACCGATCCCGGCGAGGAGCTGGCCCGCTCCCTCACCGACCCGGTCCGCTGGCTCGAGGTGATGACGGCCCTGCAGGAGATGGGGGCGACCCGCTTCGTCGAGACCGGCCCGGGCAAGGTGCTGAGCAGGCTCGCCCGCCGCACCCTCGACGGGATCGAGGCGAGCGCGCCGGTGGAGGAGGCGCTGGCCGGTGTCTAGTCCCACGGCGACGACCAGGCCGGCTCCCGCTCCGGGGATCGGGCGCGCGGTCAGGACCGCGGCGGTCGCCGCCGTCGCCAAGAGCGTCCCGGCCCGGGTCGTCTCCAACGCCGAGGTGGCCGAGCGGATCGGAGTCACCGAGGACTGGATCGTCACCCGCACCGGGGTTCGCGAACGCCACATCGTCAGCGAGGGGGAGACCGTGGCCTCGCTCGCGGTGGATGCCGGGCGCAAGGTGCTGGAGCGGGCCGGTGTCGAGGCCTCCACGCTCGACCTGGTCCTGGTCGGGACCAGCGCCGCCGACGACCTCACCCCCAACGCGGGCCCGGTCGTCGCCGGCCGCCTCGGCGCGGTCAACGCCGGCGGGATGGACATCGGCGCCGCCTGCAACGGCTTCATGTCGGCGATGGCCCTGGGCAGCGGCCAGATCGAGGCGGGGCGGGCCGAGCGGGTGCTGATCGTCGGTTCCGAGGTGATGAGCCGCTTCACCGACTCTGCCGACCGCGGCACCGCGGCGATCTTCGCCGACGGCGCCGGGGGCGTGCTGCTGGTGCCCTCGCAGGGAGGCGGCTCGATCGGGCCGATCGTCCTCGGCGCCGACGCCGACGACGACGGCTACGTCAAGGCGACCCACGCAGAGCAGACGATCGTGATGAAGGGCCACGACACCTTCCGCGAGGCGGTCAGGCGCCTCTGCGAGTGCACCACCGAGGTGCTCGACCGGGGAGGCATCGGGATCGCCGATGTCGATCTCTTCGTCTACCACCAGGCCAACGCCCGCATCCTGGCCGCGGTCGGGGAGAAGCTGGGGCTTCCCGGAGAGCGGGTGGTGGAGACCATCAGCCGTTTCGGAAACACCTCGGCCGCGACTGTGCCGATCGCCCTTGCCGAGGCCGAGGCCGCGGGCCGCCTCAACGACGGCGACACCGTCCTCTTCAGCGCTTTCGGCGGCGGCTTCTCCTGGGGCGCCGGCCTGCTCACCTGGGGGGCGCCCTGATGACCGAGGCAGAGGCCAGGCCCACCGGCAGCGCCCTCGTCACCGGCGCCTCACGCGGGATCGGCGCCGCGATCGCCCGCGGGCTCGCCGCCGACGGCTGGGCGGTCGGCGTCAACTACCGCGCCGACAGCGAGGGGGCCGAGGCCATCGCCTCGGAGATCTCCGAACGCGGTGGCTCGGCGACGGCGATACAAGCCGATGTCACCGACCCCGAGGCTGTGGACGGCCTCTTCTCCCAGCTCGAGCAGGCCCACGGCCCGGTGATGGTCCTCGTCAACAACGCCGGCACCCGCGCCGATTCGCTCTCGCCGATGATCGACGACGAGAGCTGGGACCGGGTGATCGAGACCAACCTCTCCGCCGCATTCCGCACCACACGCCGCGCTCTGCGGCCGATGATCCGGGCCCGCTTCGGCAGGGTCATCAACGTCGCCTCGGTGGTCGGCCCCCGGGCAAACCCCGGGCAGGCAAACTACGCTGCCTCCAAGGCGGGCCTGATCGGCCTCACCAAGACAGTCGCCTCCGAGGTGGCGAAGCGCTCGGTGACGGTCAATGCGATCGCGCCGGGGCTCGTCGAGACCGAGTTGACCGAGGGCATCCTCGGCCCCGAGGTGCTGGAGCGGATCCCGGCCGGGAGGCCGGGGACGACCGAGGAGGTGGCCGCCTGCGCGCGCTTCCTGGCCTCTCCGGGGGCCGCCTACGTGACCGGAGTGACCCTGACAGTGGACGGCGGCATGACCGCATGAGAACCGAAAGGAACCAGGTATGACCGAGACAGTGACCAGGGAAGCGGTGCAGGATCGGGTGTTCGCCGCCCTCGAGGAGTTCGGCGCCGACCCGGCCGAGATCAACCTCGATGCCGAGTTCGAGGCGATAGACATCGATTCGCTCGACATCGTCGAGCTTGCGCAGATCGTCGAGGACGAGTACGGCGTCGAGCTCAAGGGCGAGGACGTCGAGGGCATCAAGACCGTCGGCCAGGCCGTCGATCTGGTGGTGTCACGCCTGCCGTGAGCCGCACCGTCGTCATCACCGGGGTCGGTGCGGTGACGCCGCTTGGCGTTGGCGCCGAGACCCTGCACGAGCGCTGGAGCGCCGGTGAGTCGGGCATCTCCGACGGCTTCGGGCGCGCCGACGAGTTCGAGCCCCGCGAGCACCTCACCGTCAAGGAGGTGAGGCGTTCGGACCGCGCCACCCAGCTGGCCCTGACCGCGGCGGGAGAGGCGACTGCGCAGGCCGGCTGGAGCGAGGAGCTGCCCTACGACGGCGACCGGGTCGGCTGCATCATCGGCACCGGGATCGGCGGCATGAACACGATCGAGTCCGAGCACGACGTCCTGCGCGAGCGCGGCGCCGAGCGGATCTCGCCGCTGGCGGTGCCGCTGATGATGGCCAACGCCCCCGCCGGCGTGATCACGATGCGCTACGGCCTGCATGGACCGTCTTTCGGCACCGTTTCGGCCTGCGCCTCGGGCGCCCACGCCGTCGGCACCGCGACCCGGATGATCGCCTACGGCGATGCCGACGCGGTCGTCACCGGCGGCACCGAGTCGGCCCTGACCGAGCTTGCGACAGCGGCCTTCGCGAAGATGGAGGCGACCTCGCCGAGCGGGATCTCGCGTCCATTCGACAAGCTTCGGGACGGCTTCGTCATGGGCGAGGCGGCGGGGGTGCTGGTGCTCGAGGACGAGGAGACAGCACGCCGGCGCGGCGCCGCCATCCTCGGGCGGATAATCGGCTACGGCGCCACCTCCGACGCCCACCACATCACCGCCCCCGAGCCCTCGGGCCGCGGCGCCCGCAGGGCGATCGAGCTTGCCCTCACCGACGCCGGGGTGGCCCCCGCGGACCTCGACTACGTCAACGCCCACGGCACCTCGACCCAGCTCAACGACCGGGCCGAGACCGAGGCCCTGAAGGCGGCGCTGGGAGAGGACGCGATGAGGCTGCCGGTGAGCTCGACCAAGTCGACCGTCGGCCACCTGCTCGGTGCGGCCGGCGCGGTCGAGGCGATCGCGACGATCCTCGCCCTGCGCGACCGGATCGCCCCGCCGACGATCAACTACGAGGTTCCTGACGAGGGCCTCGATCTCGACTACGTCCCCAATCAGTCGAAGCCGCTGGCCAACGGCAACGGCCGCCCCGCCCTCGGCATCTCCAACTCCTTCGGCTTCGGCGGTCACAACGCGGTGCTGGTGCTGGAGGGCCCGTGAGCGTCGCCGTCGCCAGGCCCGGGGGTTCCCGCGACCGGCGCGAGGCCGGCAGCCCCCTGCGCCGCCTCGAGCTTCTCGCCGACCCCGGCTCGCTGGAGCTGATCCGCACCGGCGTCGTATCGACGCGGATCGCCGACCGGGCCCGCCCGGACGACGGGGTCCTCGCCGGCGCCGCCAGGCTCGGCGGTCGCCCGGTCTTCTGCTACGCCGAGGACCCCACCTATCTCGGCGGCAGCCTCGGCGAGGCCCACGCCGACTCGATCGTGCGGGTGATGGAGCTGGCGCAGCGCGCCGGAGCTCCGGTCGTCGGCTTCGTCGAGTCCGGCGGCGCCAGGCTCCAGGAGGGCCACGCGGCGCTGGCCGGCTACGGCCGCATCTTCCGCCGCAGCGTCGAGCTCTCGCGCCTTGTCCCGCAGGTGTCCGTCGTCTCCGGGGTCTCAGCCGGCGGCGGCGCCTACTCGCCGGCTCTGACCGACTTCGTCGTCATGACCGGCGAGGGCCGGATGTTCCTCACCGGCCCCGGCGTGGTCAAGGCCGCTCTCGGCGAGGAGGTCGGGATGGAGGACCTCGGCGGGCCCAGGGTGCAGGGTCGCAACGGAGTCGCGCAGTTCGCGGTCCCCACCGAGGAGGACGCGGCCGTCCTCGTCCGCGACCTGCTCGGGATGCTCCCCTCGCGGCTCGGAGACCCGCTCCCCTTCGCCCGCGGGGCCACCCCCGACGGGGACCCCTCGGCTCCGGTGCCCGCCTCTCCGCGCAAGGTCTATGACGTCCGCGACGTCGCCGCCGGAATCGTCGATGACGGCCGCCTGCTCGAGGTCTCGCCGAGATGGGCGCCGAACATGGTCACCGCGCTCTGCCGGATCGAGGGCCGCCCGCTGGGGCTGATCGCGAACCAGCCGCGCCGGATCGCCGGCGTCATAGACGCCGCCGCCGCCGAGAAGGCCGCAGCCTTCATCGAGCGCTGTCAGCGCTTCGGCCTCCCCCTGGTCGTCCTCGTCGACACCCCCGGGTTCATGCCCGGCCGCCGCCAGGAGGCGGCGGGCGTGATCCGCCAGGGCGCCTCGCTGCTGCGCGCCTTCGCCGGCGCCACCGTGCCGAAGCTGACGGTGGTCCTGCGCAAGGCCTACGGCGGGGCGGTGATCACGATGAACTCGCGCGACCTCGGCGCCGACGCGGTCTTCGCCTGGCCCGGCGCCGAGATCGGGATCATGGCTGCCGGGCAGGCTGTGGACATCGTCCACCGCCGGCGGCTGGAGGACGAGGGCGCCGAAGCGCGCGACCTGCTCGCGGCCGCCTACGAGGAGGAGCACCTCAGCGCCGAGGCCGCGGCGGCCAGCGGCTACGTCGACGAGGTCATCGCTCCCTCGGCGACCCGCGCCCGCCTCGCCGGGGCGCTGGGCTGGCGGGACGCCGGCGGATGAGCGTCGCCGGCCCTCCCTTCTCCAGCGACTTCGACGCCCTGCGCCCAGGCGCCTCCTTCATCACTCGCGGGCGCACCATCACCGAGGCCGACCTCGTCTCCTTCTCGGCCCTGACCGGCGACTGGCACCCCCAGCACGCCGACGCCGAGTGGGCTGCCAGCAGCCAGTTCGGCAGCAGGGTCGCGCACGGGATGCTGATCCTCTCCTATGCCCTCGGCCTGGTCCCGATCGATCCCGCCCGGGTCGTGGCCCTGCGGGGGGTGGACGACGTCGCCTTCAAGCGCCCGGTGCGGATCGGGGACACGATCCGGGTCGAAGGTCGCCTGGAGGAAACGAAGCCGCTCTCCGAGGACCTCGGCCTCGTCACCTTCCTCTGGAAGATCGTCAACCAGGATGGCGAGCTTGCAGTTCGCGCCCGGGTCACGGTGCTCTGGAGGCGTGGCGACCCGAATACGCCGGAGGGCGCCAACGGCAAGGCCGAGGAGGTCTACCTCTGATCCTCGAAGGCCGGCGGGTCCTCGTCACCGGGGTGATCAACCGCCGCAGCATCGCCTACGCGATCGCCGAGCGCGCGCAGGAGCAGGGCGCCGAGGTCATCCTCACCAGCTTCGGGCGGGTGCGCCGGATCACCGAACGTGCGGCCAAGGGCCTGCCGAAGCCGCCCGAGGTGCTCGAGCTCGACGTCAACCGCGACGAGGATTTCGAGGCGCTCGCATCCGATCTGGGCGAGCGATGGGGCGCCCTCGACGGCGCCGTGCACGCGGTCGCCTACGCTCCCCCGGACGCGCTCGGCGGCAACTTCCTCAGCGCCCCGCGCGAGAGCGCCAAGCAGGCCTTCGAGACCAGCGCCTACTCGCTGAAGGCGCTGGGAACTGCGCTGCTGCCACTGATGGAGGGTGCCTCCGGCGAGGCCGGCGGGTCCGACGGAGTTGCCGCTGCCTCGGGCAGCATCGTCGGGCTCGACTTCGACGCCTCGGTCGCCTGGCCGGCGTATGACTGGATGGGTGTCTCGAAGGCGGCTCTCGAGTCGGTCTCCCGCTACCTGGCAAGGGAGCTGGGACCGCGCGGCGTCCGCGTCAATCTGCTCTCGGCCGGCCCGCTGGCGACTGCGGCGGCCAGCGGCATCGAGGGCTTCAGCAGCCTCACCGATGAATGGGGGAGGGCGGCGCCGCTCGGCTGGGACCCCGCCGACCCCTCGCCGGTCGCCGATGCCGCGGTTTTCCTGCTCTCCGGGCTGGCGCGCGGGATCAGCGGCGAGATCATCCACGTCGACGGTGGCTTCCACGCGGTCGGCGCGGTCGAGCCACAGCCGAGTGGCGAATAGCGGGACGTCTGCTCCCGAAAATCGCCATTCGGCACCGAACCCGAAGAGTCTCGGCCGAGGCTCTCTGAGCGGCCCCGCTAGGCTCCAAGCACCAGCTTTCGACACGAGGAGACGTTCAGGATGGCTTACTCGGTTCCCGACCTTCCCTACGGCTACGACGCGCTCGCCCCGCATATCGGCGAGGACACGATGAGGGTGCATCACGACAAGCACCACCAGGCCTACGTCGACAAGGCAAACGCCGCCCTGGAGGGGACCGAGTGGGCCGACGCCGATGTCGAGGACGTCCTTCGCGACCTCTCGGCGCTGCCGGCGGACAAGCAAGGTCCCGTCCGCAACAACGCCGGCGGCCACTACAACCACTCCCTCTTCTGGCAGATGATGAGCCCCGACGGTGGCGGCGAGCCCGGCGGCGACCTCGGCGCGGCCATCAGCGGCAAGTGGGACTCCTTCGACGCCTTCAAGGAGGAGTTCAAGGCGGCGGGAGTCGGCCAGTTCGGCTCCGGCTGGGCCTGGCTCGTCCATGACGGCTCCGGCCTCGCGGTCATCTCCACGGCCAACCAGGACTCGCCGGTCTCCGACGGCTCCACGCCGCTGCTCGGATGCGACGTCTGGGAGCACGCCTACTACCTCAACTACCAGAACCGGCGCCCCGATTACATCGACGCCTTCTGGAACGTCGTCAACTGGGACTACGTCGGCGAGCGCTTCGCCGCCGCCCAGGGCTGAGCTCGGGGTCCGCCGCAACAAACCGCCAGCTGCCGAGTTACATTGACCGAGATGGCAGGGCTTCGGGCAAACCGCTCATCCGTGTTCCTGATCGCCGCGATCGCGGCGGCGCTGGCCGCACTCGGCGTCTGGGCCGCCGTCGCTCTGGCCGCCGAGGATGTCACCGCCTCCGCCGTCTGCTGCAAGTACGACAAGTCCACCTATTCCTCCGACCAGGGCGAGACGGCCCGGTTGATCAACCCGGCGGACGCCGACTCCTCCCACAACGTGATGGCCAAGCTGAAGGCCCCCGACGGCCTGGCTCTGTTTCGCTCGAAGACGATCAGCGCCGGCAAGTCGACCCTGATAGATGGGTTGCAGTACCTGCCGGGCGGCAGCTACAAGTTCGTCTGCACGATCCACGGCCCGCCGATGGTCGGGACATACGTCGTCGACGGGTCCAAGGGCACCCCGGTGGCGCGTCCGAAGATCGACGTCACGATCCCGGCGCAGACCCTGAACAAGGTCCGCAACTCGGGCAAGCTCACGGTCAAGGTGAAGGCGCTGACGAAGAGCGCCGGAATCTCGATCGAGGCTCGTAAGGGCGCCAAGCTGATCGGCAAGCAGACGGGGCTGACGCTCGCGGCCGGAGCTTCGAGGACGCTCAAGATCGCGCTCAGCGCCAAGGGCCGCAAGGCGCTCAAGGGCCTCGATTCGGCCTCGGTCTCGGCCAACGGCTCGGTGCCCTTCGGCAAGCCGGACTCCGCCCGGCGCACGCTGCGCTGAGGTAGGCTCGCAGGGAATGACCGGTGAGCCCGACACCAGGCAGAGGGTGGGACCGAGGCTCGCGGTCGGAGTCATGCTCGGGATCCTCCTGGCGGGCGCATCGGCAATGGCCGCGGCGCCGAGTACCGTGACCCGCTCGAAGTCGGTCAAGGCCAAGACCTTCGCCGCGGTCAAGGCACCCTGCCCGCACGGGACCCGGCCCGCCTTCGGCGGGTTCACGGCGGACTTCTCGCGCACAGGCGGCGCGCTGCCGATCGGGATCAGCGCCGCCGGGCGCGCCTGGCGTTTCGGCGCAGGCAACAACTCGAACGCCGTCCGTTCGATCAGCTCGATCGCCTACTGCAGCGCGCATCCTTCCTACATCGTTCGCTCCGGCTCGAAGCCGGTCCCGGCCTCCAGGGTGACGACCGCGACGGCCACCTGCCCCGGCGGGTCCCAGTTGCTGGCCGGCGGTTACCGCGGGAAAATCGACGTGACCGACAGCCAGCCCCTGTCCCTCGTCACGGCGATGAGGAGGACGGGTGCGCGCTCGCTCGCGGTCACGGCCGCCGGCGTCAAGGGCGCAGGTTCGGTCACCGCGCTCGCCTACTGTGGCGATGGCCCGCGTCCGTCGGCGCACGGGGCCAGCGCGGATGTGCTCGGCGACGCCATCGGGACGGCGAGGGCGAGGTGCCCCCACCACAGCTCGCTGGTCTTCGGTGGCTTCAAGGCGTCGGCCAAGCTCACCGGCAGCGGCACCAAGTTGGTGGCGCCGGGGGCGCTTTCGCGCAACGGGCGGGGCTGGAAGGCGGTCGGCGTCAACGCCACCAAGGAAACGCCCGGCAAGATCACCGCTATCGCCTACTGCTCCTGAGGTGTAGGGTCGGGCATGGCCAGGGTTTGGACGCTCGCTTCGGCTCTGCTACTGGCAGCGCTTCTCCTCGCCCCCAGCGCAGACGCCCTGGTGGTGCGGAAGTCGAAGAGGATCAAGGGACCGCTGGCGACCGCCAGCCTCGAGGCGAAGTGCCCGAAGGGCACCCACGCCACCGGCGGCGGCTTCAAGGAGACGCCGCCGAACGTGATCACCCTCGGTGTGGTCTTCGAGTCGCGCAAGATCGACCAGCGGACATGGCGCTCGTCGGTCCAGCTCGCCGATCACGGAGCGGAAACCGGGAAGGTCAAGGTGACCGCCTTCGCCTATTGCCGCGCCGGTGCTCCCGTGACCGCGGAGCGGTCAAAGTCCGTGACGATTCCCAGCGCCAACGTCAAGGGCAGCGTCACGGCGTCCTGCCCTGCGGGCAAGGAGGCCGTTGCCGGTGGCTTCCAAACGCCGCCTCCGGGCATCAGCGGCACCGCCGGAACCCGCAACGCGATCACCGGGTCGGCACGAAGGGGAAATGACGCCTGGAAGGTGCAGGCGGTCAGCGGGGTCTTCGGAGCCGCCGAGCACACCGCCTACGTCTACTGCGCCAACCGCGGGCCGGACTCGGTCCGCAGCGGCAAGGGGAAGGTGAAGAACCCCGCGAATGCGACCAAGTTCAACCGCGGCAGCGCCCTCTCGGCCCCCTGTCCTCGCGGCCAGTCTGTTCTCGCCGGCGGCTTCAAGCAGTCGCCGATCATCTTTGACATCTCCAAGCTGACCCTCGCCTACCCGTCCGCCTCGTTTGCCAGTGGCAAGCGTTGGAAGGCGGCGGCGGTCCAGGCCGGCGGCACGACCAAGCCGGCGATCACGACACTGAGGGCGATCGCCTACTGCGGCTGATCCCTCCCGCGCCCGACTGGCTCAGGCCTCGCCCGGCTCCAGCGGCCTGAAGTCCGAGGTCCGGGCTCCGCAGACCGGGCAGAACCAGTCCTTGGGGATCTGCTCGAACGGGGTTCCGGCCGGGATGCCGCCGTCGGGATCGCCCACCTCGGGGTCGTAGATGAAGCCGCAGCTGTCGCAGATCCAAAGGGTCGCCTCCTTGACCGGGCTCACGCCGGCACCTCCTCGGCGACCAGGGGCACGCCGATTGCCTTCAGCCGCCGGCTCAGGGCCTTGAACGCGTACTCGTTCACCTGGGCCGAGGTGTAGCCGAGCATCTCCCAGTCGTTGGGGTCGGCGCCGATCGGGACGAGCACGCCGCTGGCGAGCGGGATCAGCTCGTGCAGCTTCGCCCGCATCCGCTCGCCCATCTCCGGGTCGGCGCCGCACTTCTCCTTCAGGAACCAGGTCCCGTAGGCGACGTGGCGGTGCTCGTCGCGGGAGACCTTCTTGAAGCCCTCGACGAAGCCGGGGAGGAGGTTGTTCTCCTCCAGGTACTCGGTGATGGTCCACTGGCCGGTCAGCGCCAGCGTGCCCTCGATCACCATGTGGTAGGTGGTGATGAAATCGACCTTGGCGTCGAGGTCTCCCGGATTCGCGATCAGGCGCTTGTTGGCATCGACGAGAACCTCGTCGAAGAGCTCGACGAAGGCGTCGTTGACCTGCTCCCGGACGCGGCCCAGCCTGGTCTCCCAGTCGTCGCCCCCGATCTCGATCACCTCGCGGTAGAAGCGGTCGAAGAACTGGGTGTGGCGGATCTCGTCCACCTGCTGGGTGGTGAGGAAGGACTCCTCGCTCTCGTCCTCGTAGGCCATCACCAGGCCGCTGAACTGCGTCGCCACCCGCTCCTCGCCGATGAAGAAGGCGGACAGCCCCCAGGTGAAGTAGTCGCGCTCCTCGTCGCTGAGGTTGGCCCAGTCGTCCTTGTCGCGGCTGAAATCGATCTCGTGCGAGGCCCAGTGCTGCTGCTCCCACAGCTCGTAGAGCTGCTGCGGGTTCATCAGCTGGATCTTCGCCGCCTGCGCCTCGGTCTCCAGGGTCCCGGGGTCGCCCTGCTGGGCGAGCTGCTCGAGCGTCTCCGCCATCTCTCGACACCTCTCTCTTCGCTTGCCGGTCGCCGCACTCTATCCGATTCTCTGACAGAGTGTCAAACGTTATGTTTGACGCAGCGTCGGAGAGAACGCTAGGATGGGTCCTCGATGGCGACCGCGACCGAGCAGAGGCGGACCCAGCGCCGGCGTCGCGACGAGGCCCGCGGCGCCGTGATCGCGGCTGCGCTGAGGCTTGCCGGGGACTCCTCCTTCAAGGACCTGACGGTGGACGAGATCGCCCGCGAGGCGGGGGTCTCCCGAACCGCTTTCTATGTCCACTTCCGCGACAAGTCCGAGCTGCTGCTGGCGGCCGTCGGCGATGTCACGGCGATCCTCTATGCCGAGGCCGAGCGCTGGTGGCACGGCACCGGGGAGCCCGCCGAGCTGGTGCGCAAGGCGATCGGCGGCGTCGCCGCCGTCTACGCCGAGCACGCCAGCCTGATGCGGATCGCGACCGAAGTCTCGACCTATGACGAGGAGGTGCGGGGATTCTGGATGGAGCTGATCGGGCGTTTCGTCGCCGCCACCACCGATCACATCCGCCTCGAGCAGGAGGCCGGGCGAATCCGCGACTCGCTCGGGGCCGCGGCCACCGCCGACTCGCTCACCTGGATGACGGAGCGCTGCTGCTACGTCCACCTCGGCCGCGGGGAGGGGACGCCGGAGGCGCTGACCGAAGCCCTGAGCGCGGTCTGGGTCGCCGCCCTGTACGGCTAGCCAACCAGGTGCCCCGAGGCGCTCGGCTCCGTTAGACTCGCGCCGGGTCAGGGACCCTTTGAAGAGGGAGAGAAACTTTTTGCCTTGTCCCGGTTTCTCACCCGAGAATCGCCACGGAACGACCGCGGCGCCAACCGAGGAGGATCAGTGGTCAGCAGCACTCGCAAGCGGTTTGTCGTAGCCATCGCGCTGGGAGCGGCGTTGCTCGTTCCGGCATTCGCGTCCGGCACGGCTTCGGCAAAGGCCAAGCACAAGACCTTGGTCGTCTGTAAGCACGGCTGCACGTACCGCACGATCCAGTCCGCCGTCGACAAGTCGGGCCGCAACGACACGGTCAAGGTCAAGCCCGGCCGCTACGTCGAGGGGGTCAAGGTCGCGGGCGCCAAGCACGACGGCCTGAGGATCATCGGCACCGGCAAGAAGCCGGGCGCGGTCGTCCTCGACGGCAAGAACGCCAAGACCTCCGACGGAAGCCTCGCCAACCACGGCATCGAGGGTGAGGGCACCGACCACCTGACGATCGAGAACATGAAGGTGACGCGCTACGCCACCAACGGCGTCTTCCTGCACGGGAAGAACGACACCGCGAAGGCGGCTTGCCGCGGCTTCCTGATGAAGGACATGATCGCTGCCTTCAACCGCTCCTACGGACTCTTCGCCTTCAACTGCACCGGCGGCCGCATCACCCAGTCGATCGGCTACGGCCAGGGCGACTCGGCCTGGTACATCGGCGCCACCCCGAACCAGAAGAAGCCGGAGTGGACCCAGATCGACCACACCCAGGCCTACCGCAACGTGCTCGGCTACTCGGGGACGAACTCCAAGTACGTGAACATCCACGACAACGACTTCTTCAACAACGGAGCCGGAGTCGTCCCCAACACCCTCGACTCCGAGCCCTACGAGCCCGCCGCCACCGGGATCATCCAGGACAACAACATCTTCTGGAACAACTTCAACTACTACCTGCCGGCCTCCAACGTCAAGACGGTATCCGGCGGCCTTGGCAGTGCCGGCGATCTCGAGCTCAACTACCCGATCGGGATCGGCGTGATCCTCTTCGGCGCCGACGGCTGGAGGGTGAAGAACAACAACATCTTCGGCAACTACCAGTGGGGCGCCGCGGCGTTCTCCGATCCGTTGGGGAACACGGGCTTTGACGCCGAGAGCAAGAACAACCGCTTCCTCGACAACAAGATGGGTCGGGGCGGCACCGACAAGAACGGCACCTCGGTCGACGGCGCCGACTTCTGGGTCGACGGCTCCGGCTCGGGGAACTGCTTCCAGGGCAACGGCGCCGGCGCCACCTTCGACCCGTCGGCGTTCGCGTCGCTCGCCAGCCTCTACCCGACCTGCCCTGCGCCGGCGCCGCCGGCCTCGGGCACCGGGAACAGCTTCGGCGACGCCGAGCAGCAGTTCGACGACCTGATCAACTACGTCGGCTCGGACACAACCGTCCCGGGCGACGGCCCGGAGCAGATGGAGTGCGGCTGGACCCAGCACGCGCACCCCGCCTTCAAGGGCTACAAGCCGCTGAAGATCACCCCGGGGCCGGTGTGCCTGCCGTGATCCGCAGAGTCCTGACGACTGCCATCGCCGCGACCGCCCTGGTGGCGGTCGCGGCGCCGGTTTCCGGCGCCTTCTCGGGTCCGTCGCAGCGCCTGGCGAAGCCCAAGATCGTCACCGTCGCCGACGACTACTACGCCCCCGTGAGCCTGACGATCAACAAGGGTGCGAGCGTCCGGTGGAAGTGGGACCCGTACAACGGCAACACCCACAACGTCGTCCTCTCCAATGCACCCAAGTCGGTCAAGCGGGGACAGTTCAAGTCCTCCGAGCGGCTCGATCGGGATCAAGTTCATCCGCAAGTTCACGGTGCCCGGCAACTACAAGTTCGTCTGCACCTTGCATCGCGCCACGATGCAGATGACGGTCACCGTCAAGAAGCCCTCCTAGTCGGCCATGGGCCCGGATCCGGTCGATCGTCGCGATTTCCTCGCGGGGGCGGGAGGCCTCTTCCTCTGCACCCTGGCCGGGCAGAAGGTCTTCCTCGACAAGGGGGCCGACGTGCCGAAGCTGGCCGCAGGCGTACCGGTCCCACCCAAGGTGGCGGCGGCCGAGGCCAAGGCGGAGAGCGGTGCCAGGGCGAAGACGGTGTTCGCCGCGACCACCAGCTCGACGGTCCGCGAATACTGGATCCGGGCCGAGCCGGTGAAGTGGAACATCGTCCCCACCGGCCGTGATCAGATGATGAACAAGCCGGTGCGGGGTAAGACGACCTTCACCGCCTACGCCTACCGCCGCTACACGCCCGGCTTCGCCGCGCCGATGGGGCCGGCGACGATCCCGGGCCCGCTGATCGAGGCCGAGACCGGCGACTCGATCGTCGTCCACTTCCAGAACCGCCTCAGCGTCCCGGTGACGATGCACCCCCATGGCGCCTTCTACGACGTCGAGATGGACGGCGCCTACAAGGGCAAGTTCACCGACCCCGGCGGCTTCGTCCAGAAGAACCGGACCTTCAAGTACGTCTGGGACGCCCGCCCCGGCACCGAGGGGACCTGGCTCTACCACGACCACGGGCCGATGGACCCGCTGCCGGTCTTCAAGGGCCTCTTCGGGCCGATGATCATCCGCCCGGCGGGGGCGCCCAAGCCCGACCGCGAGTTCATCGTCGCCATGCACTCCTTCGCCCCGGTAGCGACCCACCTCAACACCGCCTTCTCCTGCATCAACGGGCGCTCCTACCCCGGCAACACCCCGACCTTCCGCTCCAAGGCCGGCGATGACGTCGCCTTCCACGTCCTCGCGATCGACAACGACTTCCACACCTTCCACGTCCACGGCCACCGCTGGACCGACGCGGACGGCCGCGTAATCGACAACCAGACGCTCGGGCCCGGCGACTCCTACTCGCTCGGGTTCGTCGAGGACAACCCCGGGCGCTGGTTCTACCACTGCCACGTCTTCACCCACCTGCATATGGGGATGAACGGCTGGTACATCGTCGACCCGTGAGACGGCGCGCTCCCGCCGTCCTGGTGGCGGCCCTGGCTATCACCCTCACCTTCGTCCCCAGCGCCGGCGCCACCAACCGCAGGGTCGCGATCGGCGATTTCAAGTGGTCACCGCCGGTTGTCAACATCGACCTCGGCGAGCACGTCACCTGGCACTGGATCGGCCCCGACACGATCCATTCCGTCACCGGCGCCTCCGCCAACGACCAGGGTTGGGACTCGGATCCCACGACGGCGCTGCCCAAGCACAAGCTGGGCGACAGCTATCGGCTCACCTTCGACAACCCCGGGACCTTCGAGTTCGAGTGCAAGCTGCACCCCTTCGTCAGGGGAGAGGTGGTCGTCTCCTCGACACCGGGCGACCCGGTGAGCGAGCCCGACCCGATCCCCAGTAACAACTTCGACCTGAAGGCGCCCGTGGTCGGCTCGATCCGTCTTGACCGCAATTCCTTCCGCCACCGCGGCACCGCCATGCACTTCGCCCTCGACGAGCGGGCGCGCATCGACGCCGAGTACTTCCGCCTCCAGCCCGGCGGTGGCCGCCGCTTCGCGGGCTGGTCCCAGTGGACCGGCTACGTCGGCTTCAACGACGTCCGCTTCGGCGCCGCCCGCAAGCATTTCCGCGCCCGCCCGGGACGCTACGTCGCCTACCTCCGAGGCACCGATCTCAGCGCCAACGAGAGTAATCCGAAAGTGCGCAAGTTCCAGATCCTGCCGCCCGTGGGCCGCTAGGCACTTCGCCCCACCCCCCTCGAACTGACGCCATTTTTGCCCGAGGGGTGGAGGGAAATGGCTTCAGTTCGCTTCGGGCGGGTCTCCACCGGCGGGGGGGCTCGGGGGGGCCGGCCCTGCGGGGGCTTCCGGCGCGGGGGAGGCTTCCGGCGCGGCGGTGGCCGCTGGAGCCGCCGGAGCTTCCGGCGCCGAGTCGCCGAAGCTGACCTGGACCGGCTCGCGCTCGGCGGCGTTCTCGATCTCGAAGAACTCGCGCGGGGTGAAGCCGCTCTGGTTGGCGATGACCGAGCCCGGGAACTGCTGGATCGAGGTGTTGTATGACTGCACGTTCGAGTTGTAGATCCGGCGCGAGGCCTGGATCTCGTCCTCGAGCTCGGAGAGCTGGCGGCTGAGTTGCTGGAAGTTCTCCGTCGCCCGCAGCTGCGGGTAGTTCTCGGCCACGGCGCGCAGGTCTGTGAGGGCGCCGGTCAGGTTGGCCTCGGCCGCGCCGGCCTGGGCGGGGCCGTGCGCAGACATCGCCTCGGCCCGCGCCTTGGTCGCCTTCTCGAAGACTTCCTTCTCGTGCGAGGCGTAGCCCTTCACCGTCTCGACCAGGTTGGGAACGAGGTCGTGGCGCCGCTTCAGCTGCACGTCGATCCCGCTCCATGATTCGTCCACGCGGTTGCGCGAGGCGATGATCGAGTTGCGCTTGCCGATGAAGTAGAGGACGAGCACCACGAGAATTGCGGCGATGACGATGAGGGCGATGGTCATTGAGGCTCCTGTCGAGATTGCCTGGAGCACGGAATCCTAGAGGGCGGGACTGAAAGTAGGATTCGGGAAACGGCAGAAGGAGAGGTTCTTTGGCGTATTTCAAGGACGCCCAGGAGGTCTACGACACGGTCGGCAAGATGTTCGTCGAGTTGGCCGAAGACGAGGAGCTGGGTCCCAGGTTCCGCAAGGCGAACACGATCGTCCAGTACGACTACTCCGAGCCCGACTCGACCATCACCGTGCGCCTCGAGGAGGGTCAGCCGGGCGACGTCGACTTCGGCGAGACCGAGATGGAGCCGGAGGTGACGATGCGGATGAAGGCCGACACGGCCCACCGCTTCTGGCTCGGCAAGGTGAACGTGACCATGGCCATCGCCCGCGGCGAGATCAAGACGAAGGGCCCGCACGCGAAGATCCTCAAGCTGGTGCCGTTGACCAAGCCCGTATTTCCCCGCTACCGCGCGCAGCTCGAGGCCGACGGCCGCGAGGACCTGATCGACGATTGACGTCGGCGGGGGACTTCGCCGCTCGCCGCGAGGCAGCGCCTTGAGCCAGTCGGATGCCTGGGCGGACACCGTCCGCCGCTTCGGCGAGCGCAGCGGCCTCACCTACGAGCCGGTGGGGGGGATCAACCCCAAGGACGGCCCCGTCGCGCTCTGCGTCGGCGGCACCAACAGGCTCACCGGCTGCCTGGCCGAGAACCAGGAGTTCTGGGGGGCAAGCTGCGACGCCGACGAGCGCGAGGTGGGGCGCCTCTTCAACAAGGAGGTGCTGCCGGCGGCCATCCTCGCCAAGGCGCACATGCCCGACCTGGCGAAGGTGGTTCCCGCCTTCAACGTCGAATCGATAGAGGGCGCCGGCGAGAAGGTGATGCAGCGTCTCGGCCGCAAGGTCGAGTTCGAGTCGATCGACTTCAACAAGCGCTTCCTCGCCACCGTTCCCAGCGAGTACGACCCGGTGGCCCTGCGCGAGCTCTTCAGCCCCGGCTTCCTCGGTTGGGTGATCTCGATCGAAAACGAGATCGACTTCGGCATCAACGACCGCCAGCTCTGGTTCCTGTGGAAGTTGCGCGAGCGAAGCGAAGCCGAGCTCAAGGCGGCGCTGGCAAACGCCGGCCAGCTCTTCCGCCGCTTGCGGGCGGAGATGGAGGAGGAGGGGATCCACGCCTATCCCCCCGGGCCCTGGTTCGCCGGCCTCGAGCCCTTCCCCGCCGAGTAGGCGCCTAGCGGCCGGCTCGCGCCGCGCGCTCCTTCAGCACCCTCCTCCGGGTCCGGTAGAAGCGAACCGACTTGCCCATGTTGCGCCGGTAACGGGCGAACTCGCTCTCCTTCGGCAGCTCGAAGCCGCCGATGATCCTGCGGGGGACCAGCGCCCAGCCCTCGTCGCCCTCGACGAGGTCGCCGCGGACCTGGAAGTTCTCCTGCCATTTGAAGTCCGGGTGGTGGGCATGGGCGGTGAGGCAGGCACGGCCCGGCTCCAGCGGAAGCCCGGCCGGGACGTCCTCGACCGCGATCCGCCGCTCGGTGCGATCGGGACGGACCGCGACCCGCATCGCCAGGGGGAAGCCGTCCGGGGCGACCCAGGCCAGCGCCGCCGTCGGATGGCGCTGGCCCAGCTCCTCGATCCGCGGGTCCCACGCCGGCACCCCGCTCTGCAGCGGCGCATGGGGTTGCTTGGGCTCCTCGATGTGGCCGGAGCGGACCTCCTCCATGTGGGAGTCGAAGACCTGCGGCTCGGCTCCCTCGCCGGCCCAGACGAAGATCCGCTCGGGTCGCACCCGGATGTAGAGGCGCTCGTAGTACCAGCCGAACAGGCCCTCGACCAGCTTCGGCGGCATCATCTCCTGCGTCGCCGGCAGCTTCCGGACCGATTCGCGGCGGTAGCGCTCACGGTTTGCCCGCAGGTCGGCGTCGTCGATCACCGCTGTGCCCTGGACCAGGACCCGGATCTCGTTCTCGATCCCGGAGCCGGTGGGGTCGGAGAAGAGCAGCGCCACCCGCGGGTTGCGCCTCGCGTCCTCGGCCTTCTTCGGGTAGCCGACCCCCGTCGTGACCTCGATCACCGGGGCGCCGTCGGTGTAGTAGGGGGTCAGCGGCCAGGCGATCGGCTGCCCCTTGGCGTCCACGGTGACGAACTCGGTGGTGATGAACTTCGCGAACACGTCGCGGACCTCTTGCGGGAGCGTCCGGGTCATTGGCTGAAACCTACCGGGACGGGGAGGCCGGGGGGCGGGGCCTCAGCCAGGGTAGTCGGGGTCCCCCGGGAGCAGGAGTCGGGTCTCCTCGCTGCCACCGACGAGCTTCGGCAGGATCGGCTCGACCGCATCGCCGCGGCATGCCTCGATCGCCTCCTCGGAGGTCCCGAACCCGAGCAGCCGCTCGAGTTGCTTGATCGTCGGGAAGACGAGATGCAGCTCGTCGGCGGCGTGGGCCTCGAGGGCCGCGCGGGGTTCGTACCAGGCGGCGTCGACGGTCTCGACGCCGTCCGGTTGGGGCGGGGAGTGGGCCGGCGCCAGGGCAAGGAAGAACCAGGCGTCGAAGCGGGTCTTGACGAACTCGGGGGTGATCCACCGCGAGAACAGAACGAGCTCGGCGCCGGGCTCCAGCCTGATCCCCGCCTCCTCCTCCAGCTCGCGCACGGCGCATGCACGCAGCCCCCCCTCGCCATCGCCGTCCCCGGGATCGACGGCCCCACCGGGGAAGACCCAGACCCGGGGCATGAAGGCGGCTTCGTGGCTGCGCTGGAGCAGGAGCACCTCGAGCGCGCGGTCGCCGTGCTTTCCGCCGCGGCGCAGCAGGATCACCGAGCCGGCGGGGCGGGGGGTGGAGGGCTCGCCGTCGTTGAACGCCTCTGCCGGGCCGGGGGGTGGTTCGCCCATCGGCGCAGCCTACATCCGCTCCGGCCCGCCTCCTTCACGGCCTGTCCCGCCACTGCCTGCCCGATATCTGCTCGCGGCCCGCCCCGGCCCGGACCCCTTTCCCGACCCGGCGCTCGTCTATTCTCCCGCGCCATGGAGGCCTCGGCCCAGCAGCAGTGGATCTGCACCTCGTGCGGCTTCATCTTCGATCCCGCCGAGGGTGACCCCGACGGCGGCGTGCCCCCGGGAACCGCCTTCGAGGACGTTCCCGACGACTGGTTCTGCCCGGTCTGCGGCGCCCGCAAGGCCGACTTCGAGCCCTACACGGACTGAGTCCCCCGGTCCGGCCGCCGCGCGGGCGGCAATGGGTGAATCTCAGCGGAGTTGCCCCGCCGGTGTCAGTGCTCCAGCGCCCGCTCGCGCCCGGCGCGCACCCAGGCGCGGCGGCCGAGCCAGGTCAGCGCAGCGATCAGGGCAATCGGCGCCAGCACCGCGAGGCCTACCAGGATCACCCCGGCCGCGACCGCGAGGATGCGGCCGGCGTCGCTGACAGCGTCGCCGATCGTCCACCGATCGGAGCCCGAGGACGGGAAGGCCGAGGCGTCGCCGGTGAGGAGCTGCACCGACACCCGCGAGAAGCTGGCGCGGCGCCGCAGATCGCTGAGCGAGGCCCGGAGGGAGGCCACCCGTTGCCTCTGGAAGCGGAGCTGGGCCTTGACCGCGGCCCGCTCGGAGTCCGTGTCTGCCCCGGCCAGCTGCTTCAGCAGGCCCTCGACCTCGGCCCGGGCGTCGCGGAGGCGCTCACCGACGGTCACGGTGGGGGCGGTGATGTCCTGAGCGCTCTCCTCGCGTGAGCGGACCTCGGCGATCGCTGAGAGATCGGCCAGCGCCGGGCTGAGGCGGTCGCTGGGGATCAGCAGCGAGAAGTCTGCCCCGGCGTCGCCGGAGCCGCCGTCGCGGATCGAGGAGGAGAGGACGATCCCGTCGTAGCGCCCGACAGTCGCGAAAACCCGGTCCGCGGCCGGGTGCACGCCCTCGGGGTCGGTGCCGAGGACGAGCTGGGCCGAGCGCTCGACCGCGCGCCTGCCCTGCTTCGAGGCGAAGGGACCGCTCGCAGCGGGCGGGGGGGCGATTCTGGCCTGGGCCGCCTCGGCGGCGGTGCCGGTGGCGTTGGCCCTGGCACCGGAGCCTGTTGCGGCGGAGCCTGCTGCTGCCTGCGGGGCGGGTGATTCGCTGGGCGCCACCGCCCTGTAGAGCCCCGCGCCCCCGTCATCTCCGCCGGAGTCCGGGGCGCCGCCGGTTCCCGAGCCGCCGACCGAGACGACGGCGGTGGCGACGACGATCGCGGCGAAGGCCCCCGCCCCGGCGGTCAGCAGCGCCCGCCGCGGCGGGATGCCGCCCAGCCTGGCGGTCAGTCCGGCGAAAGGGCCCTGGTGCCCGCCGAAGCCCGCGGCGGCGGCGGAGTCGAGCCCGGCGGCGAATTCCCGGCTCGGCGAGGGCCGCATCTCCCGCAGCCCGGTCGCGAGCTCGGCCAGGTCGGTCAGGTCGGGGTCCACCGGCTCCCCGGCGAGCGCGGCCTCGAGTGCCTCGAGCTCGCGCTCGATCCCGGGGTCGAGGGCGGGATCGTCTTTACGGAGCTTCATTGAGGACCTCCCTCAGCTTGGCGACGGCTCGGTGAAGGCGGGTGCCGGCGTTGCTCTCGCTGATCCGCAGAGTGGCGGCGATCTCGGTATTCGAGAGACCGGCGAAGAACTTGAGCGAGACGAGCTCACGCTCGCCCGCCGAGAGACGGCCGAGCGCGACACGCAGTGCCAGCCGGCGCTCGCGCTCCTCGGCCAGCTCCGGCGCCGGGGTGCTCTGATCGGCGGGCTCGGCCGTCAGCTCGGTCCTGCGGCCGCGCCTCCGCAGCTCGTCGAGGGCGGCGTTCCGGGCGATCCCGAATACCCATGCCCGCGGGCTGCCGCGGCGGGGGTCGAAGCGGGAGCGCTTGCGGTAGGCGCGCTCGAAGGCGGCCGCGGTCACGTCCTCGGCGGCCGAGCGGTCGCGCAGGAGGCCGGCGACGTAGGCATAGACGTCGTCGCGGCTCGAGCGGTAGAGCTGCTCGAAAGCGAGATCGGCGTCTGCCGGCATCTCCTTGGCGGGTGCGACCAGGGTTTGGCTCACATCCCTACTACGGCCGTGGCGGAGATCCATCACACCCGAGTATCGGCTCTGCGGCCCTGCCCTGTGATCCGCCGGCGGCAGCCGCGTCCATGACCGGAGCCGCTCGGCCTGTGCCGAGGGAGCGGCGGGAGTCGAAATCATCGCGCGCAGGTGCCCGATCCCCGCCGGGTCGGCCCTAGGTTCGCCTCCGGGCGCCGCGAGCCGCGGCGCGGGTGTGAGAGAAAGGTGGACCAGGATGAGGCGCAGAGCGATTCTCCTCGCGGCGCTGGCGGCTGTCGCGGTCTCGGCGCAGCCGGCCGGCGCCGCGGAGGCCGGCGGCTACGTCGCCCTCGGCGACTCCTTCTCGGCCGGGCCGCTGATCCCGTTCCCGACCGGCCCGCCCGGCTGCCTTCGCTCCGACGCCAACTACGCCCACCTTCTCGCCTCCGCGCTCGGCGGGAACTCCTTTCGCGACGTCACCTGCAGCGGCGCCCGGACAGCGGAGATGTTTCGGCGCCAGGACATCTCGCCGGGCGATCCGGTCCCGCCGCAGCTCGAGGCACTCCGCCCCCGGACGCGGCTTGTCTCGCTCACGATCGGTGGCAACGACGTCGACTTCTCCGGCGTTCTCGGCGACTGCTTCACCCTCGACCCCTACGACGACCCCTGCCGCGGCGACTACGTTTCCGGCGGCCGTGACCGGCTCAGCCGCCGGATCGCCTCGATCGCCCCCCGTGTCGGCCGGGTCCTCGATGCGATCCATGCCCGCTCGCCGCGGGCCAGGGTCTTCCTCCTCAACTACCCGCCGCTGCTGCCGGAGAGCGGCGACGGCTGCTGGCCGCGGCAGCCCTTCGCCGTTGCCGACGTTCCCTGGCTGCGGGCGAAGGGCAGGGAGCTGAACCGGATGCTGGCCCGCGTCGCCCGCGCGGGGGGCGCCACCCTGGTCGATTGGTATCGGGCCGGCATCGGCCATGACCCCTGCCGGCCGGCGCGGCGACGATGGGTCGAGCCGCTCCTGCCCGGATTCCCGGCGGCGCCGGTGCATCCCAACGCCCGCGGCATGCGGGCCGCCGCGGCGCTGTTGCTGGCGGCGATCAGGCGGCCTCGGCCAGCCCCCCCTGCGCCTGACCCGGGGAAGATGGCGCTTCCCTGAGGGTGCTCCCCCGACGAACCTGCCGCTGCGCTGCCTCGATCGAGTCGGCGGTGATCGCCACAAGCTGGCGCAGCTCGTCCTCGGGGATCGCCAGCGGCGGCATCAGCACGACGACATCGCCCAGCGGGCGGATGATCGCGCCCCGGTCGCGCGCCTCGAGGGTGACCCTGTGGCCGAGGCGGAGCGCCGGGTCGTGCTCGCCGAGGTCGATTCCCGCCATCAGGCCGCGACCGCGGACCTCGGCCACTCCCGGCATCTTCGCCACCTCCGCCAGCAGCTCGCCGAGGATGCGGATCTTCGGCTGCAGGCGCTCCAGGGTGCGCTCGCTCTCGAAGGCGTCGAGACTCGCCAGCGCGGCGGCGCAGGCCAGCGGGTTGCCGGTGTAGGTGTGGCCGTGGAAGAAGGTGCGGAAGTCCTCGTGGGCGCCGAGGAACCCCTCGTAGACCTCCTCCGTGGTCAGAGTTGCCGCCAGCGGCAGGTAGCCCCCGGTCAGTCCCTTGGCGACGCAGAGGAAGTCGGGCTCGACCCCCTCCTGCTGGCAGGCGAACATCGTCCCCGTGCGGCCGAAGCCGGTTGCGACCTCGTCGCAGATCAGGAGCACGCCGAAGCGGTCGCAGAGCTCGCGAACCGCGGCCAGGTACCCGGGCGGGTGGACCAGCATCCCGGCGGCGCCCTGGACCAGGGGCTCGATGATCACCGCCGCGATCTCCTCCTCGCGGGCGGCGAGGATCCGCTCCAGGTCGGTGCTGTCACCGGGCTCGGCGGCGTGGGCGTCGAACAGCAGCGGCCGGTAGGCGGCGTGGAAGAGGCCGATGCCCCCGACCGAGACGGAGCCGAGCGTGTCTCCGTGATAGGCGTCGCGGAGGTGGACGAAGGAGGTGCGGCGGACGTGCTGGCCACCGCGCTGCTGCCAGTACTGGAAGGCCATCTTCAGCGCCACCTCGGTAGCGGTCGAGCCGGAGTCCGAGTAGAAGACCCGGTTGAGACCGTGGGGGGCGATACCGACCAGGCGGGCGGCCAGCTCGGCTGCGCCAGGGTGCGAGAGCCCGAGCATGGTCGAGTGGGCAACCCGCTCGAGCTGGTCGCGCAGGGCCTGGTCGATGCGGGGGTGGCGATGACCGTGCACGTTGCACCAGAGCGAGGAGACGCCGTCTATGAATCGGCGCCCGTCCGTCGCGATCAGCGTCGTGCCCTCGGCCCGCTCGATCATCAGGGGCTCCTGCTCGCACCACTCACGCTGCT
This sequence comes from uncultured Actinomycetes bacterium, assembly GCA_963840235.1. Classification (GTDB taxonomy): domain Bacteria; phylum Actinomycetota; class Thermoleophilia; order Solirubrobacterales; family 70-9; genus JBBRHQ01. The sequence continues at coordinate 201,787 of CAWIYC010000005.1, read as the reverse complement.
GCGTGAACGGGTGCCAGAGATGGCCGTGGTCGAGCTGGCTCGGGTTGGCCGACATCGTCCGGCCGACCCTAGATCCCGCCCCGGCCGGAACCGCCCCTCGAAACCCGTTCGACGCGACGCACCGGAGCCCCGACGCATGGGAGCCCCGACGCACCGGAGCCCCCAACCCTCAGCCGGCGCGAGAGTGATCTGAGTCATCAATGAGGTGACGAATTGAAGTCTCGGCGCAGGGTGGGGGGTCTACGGCGGGGCGGTGGGGTCTACGGCGGGGCGGCCGGGTCGTGTGAGCGCCGTCACACTGAAATAGTTGCGCCTGTGCAACTATTTCTCTCGTGCAAGCAACTGCGACAGGTGCCGTGAAGAAGGCAAGCGGGAAGGGGAGTGCCGACGAGACCGCGCTGCGGCTTGGCGCCTTCCTCCGCCACCTCTTCGTCTTCGACCGCGGCGGCCAGCTGCGGGCGATGGAGGAGAGCGGTCTGACGCTGACCCAGTGCAAGGCCCTCTTCGTCCTCTCCGGGCCCGGTCCCGAGGCCGGCGAGGAGGCCTGCCCAGGCAAGGAGCTGGCCGAGCAGATCGGCCTCTCGATGGGCGCGACCAGCCGCGCCGTGGACGGCCTCGTCGAGGGCGGATACGTCACCCGCGTCGAGGACCCCGATGATCGCCGTGTCCGCCGGATCGCGATCACCGGGGCCGGCGAGGAGGTGGTCGGTCGCATCCTCAGCGCCCGTCTCGAGGGGCTGCGGGAGTTCTCCGAGAGCCTCACCGCGGCCGAGCGCCGCAAGCTCGACTCCGCCCTGGATCAGCTGTTGGAGCGCGACGAGCTTGCGCTGACCTACCGCAAGCTGAAGGAGTTCGAGAGCTGATGACCCGCTACCGCCACCTGATCACCGACGAAAACCGCAAGTGGTGGACGCTGGCGGCGATGTGCTTCGCGCTGTTCATGATCATGCTCGACAACACCGTCGTCAACGTCGCCCTGCCCTCTATCCAGCGTGACCTCGGCGCCTCGATCTCCGGCCTCGAGTGGACGATCAACGGCTACACCCTCTCCTTCGCCGTCCTCCTCGCCACGGGAGGCCGGCTCGGGGACATCTTCGGCCGCCGGCGGATGTTCCTCTTCGGGGTAGTCATCTTTGCCCTCTCCTCGGCCACCGCCGGTCTGGCCGCCGACGCCACCTCGCTCGTCCTCAGCCGGGTCGTGCAGGGCGCCGGCGCGGCGCTGATGATGCCGGCGACGCTCTCGATCATCACCGACGCCTTCCCGCCGCACGAGCGGGGCAAGGCGATGGGCACCTGGGCCGGCGTCTCGGCCCTAGCGCTGGCGGTCGGGCCGGTGCTCGGCGGCTTCCTCACCGAGCACGTCTCCTGGCGCGCGATCTTCTACCTCAACATCCCGGTCGCTGCCGGGGCTGTTCTGGCGGCGCTGTTCGCTGTCCGTGAGTCCCGCGACTGGAGCGTCGGTCGCGAGGTGGACTACCTCGGCGTCGCCACCCTGACGGCGTCGCTGACCGCGCTGATCCTGGCCCTGGTCGAGGGCAACAGCTGGGGCTGGGGCTCGACCGAGATCGTCGCCCTGCTGGCCGGCTTTGTCGTCTTTCTAGCCGCCTTCGTCGCGGTCGAGCTGCGCGTCCCGGCGCCGATGGTCGAGTTCAAGCTGCTAGCGGACCGCAACTTCCTCGGCGCGGTGGTGGTCGCGCTGATCATCTCCTTCGGCATGCTCGGCGTCTTCTTCTTCCTCGCCCTCTACATGCAGAACATCCTCGGCTACAGCCCGCTCGAGGCGGGCGTCCGCTTCCTGCCCTCGACCTTGATGATCGTCATCGTCGCCCCCTTCGCCGGCCGGCTCGCCGACCGTTATGGCCCCCGCTGGTTGATCGGCGGCGGGCTGCTGCTGCTGACCGGCTCGCTTGCCAGCTTCACCGGGATCGCGACCGATTCCACCTATCTCGACCTGCTCCCCGGATTCATGCTCCTCGGCGTCGGGATCGCGATGACGATGTCGCCGATGACGAGCGCGGCGATGAACGCGGTGCCGGTGGAGAAGGCCGGGATCGCCTCCGGGGTTCTGTCGATGTTCCGCATGGTCGGTGGCAGCCTCGGCGTCGCCGTCACCGGCGCCATCTTCCAGAGCCTCTCCTCCGAGCGGCTCGGCACCCTCCTGGCCGGCTCGGGGATTCCGGCGGGCCAGCGCGACGCGATCGCCGAGGGCCTCGGCAGCGGTGCCTCCGGACAGGCGCTCGCCGGGCTCTCGCCGGCGCAGGCCAGGGAGGCAGGCGCCGCGGCCCAGGATGCCTTCGTCTACGCGCTCAGCCACGCGATGGGGGTCTGCGCCGTCGTCACCCTGCTCGGCGCCGTGATCGGGGTGGCCGCGATCCGCTCCAAGCGTCGCCCGGTGACCCTCGAGGCCGCCGAGGCCCCGGTCAACCCGGGTGGCTCCGAGGTCGCGGCCCGCGAGGCGCTCAGCGCCTGAGCCGCTCCGCGACCGCTTCCGGGATCGGCGGCCAGCCGGCGGGATGGTCGAGGTCGATCTCCTCCAGCACCGCCACCCTGGTCCGGGCCAGGCTCTCGATCGTCTCCCGGTTGGAGCACTCGATCTCAGCGGGCCGGCGCGGCCAGGGCGTGAGCACGACGCAGCAGACCTCGAGCCCGACCGCGCGCGCGGCCTCCACCGTCAACAGGGTGTGGTTGATGGTGCCCAGCCCGGGCGGGGCGGCGATCACCAGCGGCAGCTCGAGCTCGCGGGCGAAGTCCCGCACCAGGTAGCCGGGCGTCAGCGGCACCAGCAGCCCCCCGACGCCCTCGCAGACGAGCGCGCCGGCTCCCTCCCCCGCCGCCCGCGCGGCCGCGACCAGCGCCGCCGGCTCGATCGCGACCCCGGCCAGCTGCGCGGCAAGGTGGGGCGAGAGCGGGGGCTCGAAGCGGTAGGGGGCGATCTCCTCCAGGCCCTGCCCGGACCCGGAGGCCCGGCGCAGGATCTCGTGGTCGGCCTCCCCCGGCTCCCGAAGTCCGGTCAGGGCCGGCTTGAACACGGCCACCGGCTCTCCCTCGGCGGCCAGGGCGCGGGCGATCACCGCCGCAACGACCGTCTTGCCGACCCCGGTGCCGGTGCCGCTGACGAAGATCCCCCGCAACTAGGCGGCTTCGGCGAGGCCGGGGCGCTCGCCACCCTCGGACCTGGCCGCGGCGCCCGTGGCCGCCAGATCGATGCCCATCTCCCGGGCGCAGGTCGCGATCTGGCGGGCCGCGCGCCGCAGCTCGCCGTCGCGATGGCTCGCCATCACCGTCAGCCTCAGCCTGGAGGAGCCCTCCGGGACCGTTGGCGGACGGATCCCCTGGGCGAAGATCCCGTGCTCGAGCGCCCGCTCACACAGCTCCATCGTCCGTGCCGCGTCGCCGACGACGATCGGGACGATCTGGCTCTCGCCGCCGACCTCGATGCCTTCGCTCGCCAGTTCGTCGCGCAAGGCCGCCGAGTTCGACTGAAGTCGCGCCACCCGGTGGGGGTGGGACTCGAGCAGCTCCAGCGCCGCCATCGCCGCCGCCACCGTCGGCGGGGGAGGCGCGGTCGAGAAGATGAACGGCCGCGCCGTGTTGATCAGGTACTCGACGATCTCGCGATCACCGCAGACGTAGGCGCCGTAGCCGCCCAGCGCCTTGCCCAGGGTGCCGACGATCAGGTCGACCTCGTCGGTGAGCCCGGCGGCCGCGGCCGACCCCCTCCCTCCGGGGCCGATGGCGCCGGTGGCGTGGGCCTCGTCGACCATCAGCCTGCAGTCGTGCCTGCGGGCGAGCTCGACCAGCGCCTCCAGCGGCGCCAGGTCACCGTCCATCGAGAAGACCCCGTCGGTGACGATCAGCGAGCCGCGACCCTTGGCCTGGCGCAGGCCCCAGGCCAGATGCTCGAGGTCGCCGTGGCGGAAGACGCAGGTCTCCGCCCGCGAGAGGCGGCAGCCGTCGACGATGCTGGCGTGGTTGAGCTCGTCGGAGAAGACGACCTCGCCCTTGCGGGCGAGCGCCGCGATCGCGCCGGTATTGGCCAGGTAGCCGGAGCCGAACAGCAGGGCCGCCTCGCGCCCCTTGAAAGCGGCAAGGCGCTGCTCGAGCTGGCGGTGGGGCTTCATGTTCCCCGATATCAACCGCGAAGCGCCCGCACCCGCGCCCCAGCGCATCGCCGCTTCGGCCGCGGCCTGGCGCACCCGGGGATGGTCGGCGAGGCCGAGGTAGTTGTTGGAGCACATCAGCAGCACCGGGCGCCCGTCCAGCAGCACCCGCGGTCCCTGCGGGCCGCTGATCAGCCGAAGCCGCCGATCAAGGCCCCTGGCGCGGAGCTCCTCGAGGCGGTCGGCGATGTCGGTCACGGCCTCAGGCCGCCGCTTCCTCGGCTCCGCTTTCCTCACCCTGGCGCCGCCCTGCCCCGGGGTAGGGCGGCGGCTTGCGCGTCTTCCGGATCACCCGCAGCTGTGTCGAGGGATCCCAGAAGTTGGCCTCGTCCTGGTGGTCGATCAGCTCCTCCATCGGGGTCGCCGGAGTCGGGCCCTCGAGCCAGCCTTGGCGGTTGTCGGGGCGCGGATTGGCGCCGTTGTCGGACTGGCGGGCGACGTTCAGCCCCTGCTCGGCGAACATCGCCCGGTCGTCGGAGGGCTCGGCGCCCAGGGTGGTGAGGAAGTTGCCCATCATCACCCCGTTGAGCCCGGCCCTGACCGCCAGCGGCTGCAGCTCGCCCAGGTTCTCGACCCGGCCGCCGCAGAGCCGGAACAGCGCCCCGGGGATGATCAGGCGGAAGATCGCCACCCACTTGACGACCTCCCACGGGTCCATCAGCGGGCGCTCGCCGAACTTCGTCCCCAGGCGCGGGTTGAGCAGGTTGATCGGGACCGAGGTCGGGTTGATCTCGGCCAGCTCGAAGGCCATCTCGACCCGCTGGCGCTTGCTCTCGCCGAGGTTGAGGATGCCGCCGACACAGGTCTCGAGGCCGGCCTCCCTGACCGCCCGGATCGTTCGCAGCCGGCCCTCGTAGCGGACCGAGGTGGAGACCTCGGGGTAGTGCGAGCGGGCCGACTCGACGTTGTGGTGGACGCGCTGGATCCCGGCCTCCCTCAGACTCTTCGCCCGCTCGGGCGACATGTGGCCGATAGAGGCGCAGCGCTTGAGATTGGTGTGCTCGGAGACGAGCTTGGCGCCTTCAATGATCTTGGCGAAGTCGCGCTTCGAGAGCCCCTGGCCCTGGGTGACCATGCAGAAGCGGTGGGCGCCGGCGGCCTCGGCCGCCCTTGCGTGCTCGAGGATCTGCTCCGGCTCCATCATCGCGTGCATCGGCGTGTCGGCCTCGGCGTAGCGCGACTGGGCGCAGAAGCCGCAGTCCTCAGCACAACCGCCGGACTTGGCGTTGACCAGGGAGCACATGTCGGTCGAGTCGCCGAAGTTCTCCCGGCGCACCTTCCAGGCCCGCTCGACGAGGTCGCCGATCTCCTCGTGATCGCAGAGCTCGCCAAGCTCGAGCGCCTCTTCGAAGCTGATAAGCGGTGGCATGCAGGTTCCTTCCCTGGGGTGGAGTCCGCCCAGGCTAGGAGGCGTCGCGGACGGCTCCGCAACGCCCCGGCACCACCCGGCCGGCCATGGCCTCGGGAGCCCGGACCTCGACGGGGGCCGTGAAATTGCGGCGCTTCAGGCACACACCCAGGTGTGGAACACCCGGGGACCCTTGTCGGGAGGCTCGGTAAGGGCTTTACTCACCCCGATTCCGCGAAAGTGACCGAGGGGAAGATGCAGAACGAGGGTGCAGCGCGCAGAAGATCGTCGCATCTTGCCTGCCTCGCGGCGCTTGCCTTTGGAGCGCTTGTAATCGGGCTGGTCTGGACGGGACCGGGGCCAGCCTCGGCGGCGGACAAACGCCCGAACGTCCTCGTCGTCATGAGCGACGACCAGACGCTCGACTCGATGCGGTTCATGCCCCAGACCGAGGCCAGGCTCGGCGAGCGCGGTGCGACCTTTGAGCAGTTCTTTGACAACTACTCGCTCTGCTGCCCCTCGCGCTCGACCCTGCTCACCGGCCAGTACGCGCACAACCACGGCGTCCTCGGCAACCAGCCGCCGATCGGCGGCTTCGACAAGCTCGACTCGACCAACACGCTCCCGGTCTGGCTCCAGCGCTCCGGCTACTACACCGGCCTCATCGGCAAGTACCTCAACGGCTACGAGGCCCACCGGACCGACAACCCGCCGCTGGTGCCGCCCGGCTACAGCGAGTGGCACGGGACGACCAAGACCTATGACTACTACGACTGGGAGATGAACGAGAACGGGACCCTGGTCCCCTATGGCAGCAGCGAGGCCGACTACAACAGCGACGTGTTCACGGCCAAGGCGGTTGACTTCATCGACCGCCGCGCGCCCGGCCAGCCGTTCTTCCTCTGGCTCGCCTACCTGGCGCCGCACGGGGGCGGGCCGAACCCCAATCCACAGGCACCGGCCAACTGCAACAGCACGGCCAAGCCGGCCCCGCGCCACGCCAACGCCTTCGACTCCGAGCCGCTGCCGATCCCACCCAACTTCAACGAGGCCGACGTCTCCGACAAGCCGGCGATGATCCGCAACCAGCCGCTGATGACGGCGGCCGAGATCAACACCGCCCGTCGCGAGTACCGCTGCCGGATCGAGTCGCTGCTGGGCATAGACGAGGGCGTGGCCCGGCTGGTGGACGCGCTCAAGGCATCGGGCGAGCTCAGCAACACCCTGATCCTCTACACCTCCGACAACGGCTTCTTCGCCGGCGAGCACCGGATCCGCAACGGCAAGGTGAAGCTCTACGAGGAGTCGATCCACCTGCCGCTTCTGATCCGCGGCCCTGGCTTCCCGGCCGGCGCCAGGGTGGGGGAGATGGCGACCAACGCAGACCTGGCCCCGACCATCCTCGAAGCGACGGGCGCCCGGGCATCACGTCTCGTCGACGGGCGCGCGCTCCAGCCCTTCGCAGCGAATCCGGGCCGCGAGCGCGGCCGCGAGCTGCTGATCGAGACCAACACCTACCGCGGGGTCCGCACCCGCCGCTACCTCTACGCCGAGCACTTCGGCAGCGCCAGCGCCGGGGCGACCGAGATGTACGACCTCTACAGCGATCCCTACGAGCTCCAGAGCCTCCACGCCGACCCCGACTACGCCGATGCGAGGAGCGCCCTGGCGAAACGGCTGAGGTCGCTGCGGGGCTGCGCCGGCGCCGGTTGCCGGGCCCTGCCGCAGCTGGACCTGAGGCCGGAGGCGTCGCGGAAGAAGGGCAGTGGCTGCCTGGTGGCGCCGGTCAAGCTCGCCCCGCGGGGCCCCGACGTGGGCCTGCTTCGCGAGACCGAGCTGTTCGTCAACGGCGAGGGCGCCGGCGCCGACAGGAAGCGGCCGTTCCTGCGCAAGGTCCCGTTCGGGCGCCTGCGCGAGCGCCGGCGCTCGACCGTGCGCATGCGCCTGACCCTGCTCGACGGCCGTCGCCTCACCCGCGACCTGCGGTTGCGGGCCTGTCGCTAACCCGACTGCGCCCGCCGCCTGGGATCCCGGGTCATCAGCACGGCTCGTAGTATCGGCGTAGTTTGAATCGGAGCCCGACACCAGGGAAGCCGGGTCGCGCGATGAGGCGGCGGCGGCTGGCGCTGGCCGTCCTCGGCGCCGCCGCGATCGCCGCCTTCGCCCTCGGGATCGCGACCGCGGCCGACCGCTCGGCGCCCAGGCTCGCCGCCGCCGAGCGGCTCTCGATCCCGCACCTCGCCGGCCAGCGGCTGGTCGTGGGCTTCCCCGGCACCGATGTCCCCGGCGCGGTCAAGGAGATGATCCGCGAGGGCCGGCTGGCCGGGGTGATCCTCTTCTCCGACAACTTCCCCAGCCGCTCCGCCGGGCGGCGCCTTATCGCCCGCCTTCAGCACGTTCCCCGACCCGTGGGCCTGCGCGACCCGCTGCTGGTGATGATCGACCAGGAGGGGGGCCTGGTGAAGCGCATCGACGGTGCCCCGAGCACCTCGGCCGCCGCGATGGGCGCCCGCGGCACCCGCTTCAGCCGCAAGCAGGGCCGCAGGACGGCCGGCAACCTCCGCAACGTCGGCGTCAACGTCAACCTGGCCCCGGTCCTCGACGTCGCCCGTCCCGGCAGCGATACCGCGGACACCCACCGCGGCTTCGGCCGCAGTGCGCGGCGGGTCAAGGAGACCGCGGTCCCGTTCGCCGGCGCGATGCAGAAGCGCGGCGTCGCGGCGACGGCAAAGCACTTCCCGGGCCTCGGGGCGGCGAGGAGGGACACCGACTTCGCGGTCCAGAGGATCCGCCTCTCGAAGCGCGAGTTGCGCCACGTGGACGAGGCGCCCTACCGGCGCTTCGTCGCGATCCGGGGCGCGATGGTGATGCTGAGCACCGCCATCTACCCCGCCTACTCGCCCAAGCCGGCCGCCTTCGCCCGCCCGCTCGCGACCCGCGAGCTGCGGGCCCGGCTCGGCTTCCGCGGCGTCTCGATCACCGACGCCCTCGGCACCGTCTCGGCCGCCGACTTCGGCGGCCCCGCCAGGGCCGGGCTGGCCGCCGCCAAGGCGGGCACCGACCTGCTCCTGTTCACCGACTACCGGACCGGGGCCAGGGCATACAGGGCGCTGCGCCGCAAGCTGCGCTCCCGCGACCTCGACCGGGCCCGGTTCGAGCGCTCGGTGCAGCGGGTGCTGGCCCTGCGCCACCGCGCCGGCCGCGACTTCGACTGACGACGGCGGATCCGCCTTCGCTGAACGGTTTCAGCACCTATCAGCGCTGAAACCGTTCAATCAACCTCTCGGGTGCGGCGGCTGGGACGGTGCGCCGGCGGCACCGAGGCGTCGCGGCCGATGTCGAAGACGCGGACCCGGTCGCGGCCGTCGTCCTTGGCCGCGTACATCGCCAGATCGGCCTCGGCGATGATTGTGTGCACGTCCAGCCTCGGGTCGCCGTCGAAGGTGGCGACGCCGATGCTCGCGGTCACCGGAGGATGGTCCTCGACCACCGCTCCCTCGCGGATCGCCGCGGTCAGCGACTCGGCGACGAGCCGGGCCTGGCGCAGCCCGGTGTCGGGGAGCAGGATCGCGAACTCGTCCCCTCCCAGCCGCGCCAGGGAGTCGGACTCGCGCAGGCGGTCGTCGAGGAGCTCCCCGATCTGCTTCAGCAGCCTGTCGCCGGCGAGGTGCCCGAGCGAGTCGTTGACCGACTTGAAGTGGTCGAGGTCGATCAGCAGCAGCGCCCCGGGTGTCAGCTGGCGGCGTGAGCGCGCCATCTCGGCCTCGACCTCCTGCTCGAACCGGCGCCTGTTCCCGAGCCCGGTGAGCGCGTCCTGCTGCGCCAGCCGCTCCAGCTCCTGCTGGAGGCGCTGGCGCTCGCTGATGTCGCGGACCGCCGCCTGCAGCTCGGAGACCTCGCCGGTGACCGGGTCGGTGATCGAGCGGGCGGCCGCCTCGATCCAGATGTAGCTGCCGTCCCTCCGCCGCCAGCGGCACTGGTAGGTGACTGATCGCGGGCCCTCGAGCAGGGTTCCGAGCAGGCTCCTGGCGGATTCGAGATCCTCGTGGTGGATGAAGTCGAAGAGCGAGTGCCCGATCATCTCCTCCGGCGGGAAGCCGAACAGAGCCCGCGAGGAGGGCGAGACGTAGACGAGGGTCCCATCGAGGTCGAAGACTCCGATCATGTCAATCGAGTTCTCGGCCAGGACCCGGTAGCGGCGCTCGGTTCGCTGGCGCTCCACCTCGGCGCGGTCCCGCTCCCCGATCCGGCGGTCCGCGATCCCGCGGGCGATGCTCTCGCTTCGGCTCCAGAACAGCAACAGGCCCGCGATCAGCGCCGCCAGCAGGATCCCTGCCGTCGCCATCGCCACCGGCAGCGCCAACGTCGGCTTGTTCTGGTCGCTCAGGACCAGGGTCCAGGTGCGGTCGGCGATCCGCACCGGAGCCGTGGCGGCGTCGGCCAGGGTCCGCCTGGGGCCGATCACGACCCGCCCGTCCTCGCGCAGCTGCAGGGTGATCCCGCTCGAGGCCGCCGCCAGCGCCGCGGTGGCGATGTCCGGAGCACGGAAGACGCCGACGGCGAACCCCGTCAGCGCCACCCGGCGCTGGGCACGGGTCAGCAGGGGTGCCCCCGACCTGTAGACGGGTTGGTAGACGTCGATTCCCTGGCCCGGAGCCGTCAGCAGCGAGGTGACTTGCGTCACCGAGGGCCGGCCGCTGTCGCGGGCCCGCCTCAGCGCTGCCAGCCGCGCCGGGTCAGAGGCGACGTCAAGCCCGAGCAGGCCCGAGGCCCTCCCCTTCGACGCCAGGTGGGTCACGGGGAAGTACTCCGGGCGGGGCGGGACCGGTCGCAGCGCGCCGCCCCTGCGCTCGACGATGGGACGCTTGAAGCGCCGCTGATAGCGGCCCTTGGCGGAGAAAGCGACCAGCGGGGCGTAGGAGGTTGCGCTCAGGGAACGCTCCTTCAGCAGCGAGCTGGCAAGAGTCCGGAACTCGCGGCGCGAGAAGCCGTTTCCGCCTTCCGCCGAGTAGAAGGCGGCGGCGCTGGCGAGTTGGCCGACCGAGACCTCGGCCACCGCCTGTGCCTGGCGGGCGGCCCGCACCGCCTCCCCGTGCTCGGTGTCCTCGAAGTCGCTGATCTGATTGGAGCGAACGACGAGGGCGCCGATTATGGCGCCGACCGCAACCGCCGCGACAGCGGCCCACCCCAGCCAGATGCGGATGCGCGACTCAGACACCGCCATCAAGGATCCCACGATTTGGAAACGCTACGTTGACGCCCGTTCGCAATGCTCGCGCCGTGATCGGCTTTCGGAGCCAGGGAGTGGCCCAACCGCCGCGGCCGACCGGCCGCGGCAAGACTGATCAGGACGCCGCACCGCGGCCAGCCGGTCGCGGCGGTTCTGATCGGGACGCCGCGGCGGGCGCCGGGCGCAAGCGGGCCGAGCCCGCAGCGGACGCCCCCATGGGCCGGCGTTCGCAGGTCCCGGCGCGCCGCGGTCCCGCCGGCGGGCTTGCCGCCCGCTTCCGCTGACGCGCCGCTGCGGCGCTCAGCCCCCGCGGGCTACTTGACCGGGTTGGCCGCCAGGGATTCCCAGGAGTTGGCTAGCTTGGCGCTGGGCGTCACTCTGCCGCCGCTTTATGTTGATCGCGCGGCGGCGTGACTAGCGGCGGGATGAAGGAGGAAGGGCCTCCCGCCCCTTCGCGGGCAACCCGCTCCGAGGTGCTCTGAACACGTCGGCAACCGGGCCTGACGGTGCCGAGAGCATTGCGTCGGACCTGGCCTCGGCGCGATTAGTCTGGTCGCCAACCGATGTCGGAAACGTCGCGAATCCGCCCCGAAGCCCTTCCAGGCGCCCGGATGGTTGCAAGCTATCGCCGACCATGGCTGCGCCGGGACATCGTTGCCGGCCTGGTCCTCTCCACCCTGCTTGTGCCCCAGGGAATGGCCTACGCCGAGCTTGCCGGCCTGCCGGCGATAACCGGCCTCTACACATCAGTCCTCTGCCTTCTGGCCTACGCGCTGTTCGGCCCTTCTCGGATCCTCGTGCTCGGCCCCGACTCCTCCCTGGGACCTATGATCGCGGCGACAATTCTGCCGATCATCGGGTCTGGCGGAGACCCTGAGAAAGCCGTCGCCCTCGCCTCGATGCTCGCCATCATGGTCGGGGCGATCATGATCGTCGCCGGGATCGCCAAGCTCGGGTTCGTCGCCGATTTGCTCTCCAAGCCGACCCAGATCGGCTACATGAACGGCCTCGCGCTGACCATCCTCGTCGGGCAGCTTCCCAAGCTGTTCGGCTTCTCGGTCAGCGGAGACAACCTGATTGACGAGGCCCGCGGCTTTGTCAGCGGCCTCGCATCAGGTGAGGCGGTCGGCGCGGCAGTCGCGGTCGGCACCGTGAGCCTGATCCTGATCCTCGGCATCGCACGATGGCGCCCGCGGGCGCCTGCCGTGCTGATAGCGGTCGTGTTCGCGATCGCGGCGGCAGCAGCCTTTGATCTGGGCGATCACGGGGTGGCCCTGGTCGGCGAGCTGCCCCAGGGCTTTCCGCCGCTCACCCTGCCGGACCCGGTATCCGATCTGCCCCTGCTGTTCGCCGGGGCGCTCGGGATCTCGCTCGTCGCCCTCACGGACACGATCTCCACCTCATCGGCATTCGCGGCGCGGGGCGGACGCGAGGTCGACGGCAACGGGGAGATGATCGGCATCGGTACGGCCAACGTCGCCGCGGGGTTCTTCCAGGGCTTCCCGGTCAGCACGAGCGGCTCCCGGACCGCAGTCGCGGAGCAGGCAGGCGCCAGGACACAGCTGACAGGGGTTGTCGGCGCAGCGGCGATCATCCTCATGCTCGTTCTGGTGCCCGGGCTGCTGCAAAGCCTGCCCCAGGCAGCCCTGGGAGCCGTGGTCATCGCAGCATCGCTCTCACTCGCCGACATACCGGGCACGGTGCGGTTGTGGCATCAGCGCAGCACCGAGTTCCTGCTTTCGACGACGGCCTTCCTCGGCGTCGCCGTGCTCGGGGTGCTCCCCGGGATCGCCGTCGCGGTCGGGCTCTCGATCCTCAACCTGTTCCGGCGCGCCTGGTGGCCGTACCAGACCACGCTGGGTCGTGTCCCCGGAATGCCGGGAAAGCACGATCGCAGACTGCACCCCGACGCCGAGACGCTGCCGGGTCTTGTGATCTTCCGGTTCGATGCCCCGCTCTTCTTTGCGAATGCCAGAACGTTTCGCGATCAGATCCGGCGAATCGCCGGCCAGGAGCCCCGTCCCCGTTGGATCCTGATCGCGGCCGAGCCCATCACCGACGTCGACACCACGGCAGCCGACATGCTTCTCAACCTCGATGAGGAGCTCAACGACGCTGGCACCTCGCTGGTCTTCGCAGAACTCAAGGAGCCGGTGCGCGACACGACTCCCACAGGTAGATCGAGGCGAGGCTGCGGTTCGGCGACCAGCGCTCGGCGATCACGACCGCCTCGGCCGGGGTGGGCATCTCCTCCATCCCGTGGGAGAGCTGGATCCCACGGCGCAGGCCGAGATCGCCGCCGGAGAAGACGTCGGGACGCTCGAGGTGGAAGATCAGGAACATCTCCGCCGACCAGCGGCCGAGGCCGTGGACAGCGACGATCTCCTCGATCACCTCCTCGTCGCTGAGCTCGTCCAGCCGCCCCAGCTCGAGCTCGCCGCTGATGACGTGCGAGGCGAGGTCCTGCATGTATTCGACCTTGCGTCCGGACAGCCCGCAGGCGCGGAGCTCCGCCACCTCGGCGTCGAGCAGCTCCTCGGGAGTCGGGTCGCGACCCCCGAACAGCTCCAGGACGCGGCCATGGATCGTCGCTGCCGCCTTGGTCGAAAGCTGCTGGCCGACGATCGCCCGCAGCAGCGTCCCGTAGGCGTCGGCCTCCTCGGCCCCGCGGCGCCGCAGCCGCCGACTCACGTCCCACTCGCCGAGCTCGGCTATCAGCGTCGCCATCACCGGATCCGAGGCCGCCAACTGCTCTCGTCTGCGTTTCATAGACGTGCTCAGCGTCCGCTCCAGTCGGGCTTGCGCTTCTCGGCGAAGGCGCGGATGCCCTCCTTCAGGTCCTCCGAGGAGAAGCAGGACTCGCGCAGAGCCACAAGACCCTGCTCCTGCTGCTCGTTGAGGACCGGGTTCTCGTTGAGGATGTCGATCGCGTGCTTGTTGCCCTTGGTCGAGAGCGGGGCGTTGGCGGCGATCGTTGCCGCCAGCTCGATCGAGGCCGGCTCCAGCTCGTGGTCGGCGACCACCATGTTGACGAGGCCGACCTGCTCGGCCCGCGACGCGGCCATGCTGCTCCCGGTCAGGAACAGCTCCTTCGTCCGCGCCAGCCCGACGACGTCGAGGAACTTGCGCAATCCGGTATGGCCGTAGACGAGGCCGAGCTTCGCCGGCGGCATTCCAAGCTTCGCCCCGGAGGCGCTGATCCGCAGGTCGCAGGTCACCGCCAACTCCAGGCCGCCGCCGTAGCAGTGACCGTTGATCGCCGCCACCGTCGGCCAGGGATGGCTGGCGACGGCCTCGATCGCCTCCTGGAAGGGGTGGGCGACGAGTGCCTCGGCGTCGCGCTCGAAGGCCGACTCGGAGATCGAGCCGATGTCGTAGCCGGCCGAGAAGACCGGCGGCGCCCCGGTGATGAGGACGCAGCGGATGCCGATTCCCCGGTCGAGGCGGGGCATCGCCTCCGCCAGCGCGTCGAGGACGTCGTGATCGAGCGCGTTGCGCTTCTCCGGGTTGGAGATCGTCAGTCGCGCAACCGCCTCGGCGGGCTCGTCGAGGACGAGCTTGCCCGCGGCCAGACGCTCACCCACGGGAGCTACTCCAGGACGACGAGGACGTCGCCCTCGTTGACCGACTGGCCCTCTTCACAGCGGATCTCGGTCACCTTGCCGTCGTCCTCGGCCTCGACCGGAATCTCCATCTTCATCGACTCGAGGATGACGACCGTGTCGCCGTCGGAGACGTCGTCGCCGACCGCCACCTCGATCTTCCAGACGTTGCCTGTGATGTGGGCTTCAATGTCTGCCATGGCGGGGCACAATAGCCACCCTTGACCGCGGAATCCCCACGCCCCCTGGTGATAGTCGCCGCCCGCAACGAGGCCGACCGGATAGCGGCCACCCTCGATGCGCTGCGCGCAGCATTCCCCGGCGCCACCGTGATCGTCGCCGACGACGCTTCGGAGGACGGTACGGCCGAGGTCGCCCTGGCCAGCGGGGCCGAGGTCATCAGCCGCGGGCGCCCGCACGGCAAGGGCGCCAACGTCACCGCCGCGGCCGAGGCCGCTCTGGGCCACCCTGCCGCGGCCGCGGCTTCTGTCTTCCTTCTCTGCGACGGCGACCTAGGAGCATCCGCCGCCAACCTCGGCCGCCTGGTCGAGGCGATCGAGGCGGGCGAATGCGATCTCGCGGTCGCCGTCTTCGCCCGCCGGGTCGGGGGAGGCTTCGGCCTCGCCCTGCGCTTCGCCCGCTGGGCGATCCGGCGGCGCTGCGGGGTCGAGACCAGGGCGCCGATATCCGGCCAGCGGGCGATGAGCGAAGCCGTGCTGCGCTCGGCGCTGCCGTTCGCCGCCGGCTACGGGATGGAGATCGGGATCACGATCGACGCCGTCCGGGCGGGGGCGCGGCTGCGGGAGTACGAGCTCGACCTCGAGCACCGCGCCAGCGGTCGCAGCGCCGGCGGCTTCGCCCACCGCGGCCGTCAGCTGCGGGACTTCGTCCGCGCCTATCTCTCCCGGCGCCGCCCGGCCTGAGCGGGGCGCCGCGGCCGGCGTTCAGCCGGGCTTGGCGTACTCGCCGAACTCGCCGAAGTCGACCATCTCGCAGGGCTCGTCGCCGACCACCACAGCGTCGTGCCCGGGCGGGATCGCGCAGACGTCTCCGGGGCCGATCTCGCCCTCTGAGCCGTCGTCCATCATCACCTTCATCCGGCCCGAGAGGACGTAGGCGAGGTGGGAGACCATGCACGAGTCGGTGCCGGCTATCGGCTTGACGTTCTCCGACCAGCGCCAGCCGGGCTCGAAGGTGCCCCGCCCGATCGTCTGGCCGGCGAGGTTGACCACCTTCGCCTGCCCGTTGCCCTCGAAGGCGCGAACCTCGTCGGGGGAGTCGAAGTTCCTGACCTCTACTGCCGCCATATGGAGCTCCTTTCATCAATCTCTGAGCCCCTCCCCGGAGCGGCGCTCCACTCGGGCCGAACCTACACCGCCCGGCACCGCCCGGCAACCCCGCCGCGGATAGCCTGCGGCCAATGATCCTCGCCATCGATCAGGGCACCACCGGCACCACCTGCCTCGTCTTCGACCTCGAGGGGCGGATCGCCGGGCGCTCCTACTCCGAATTCGAGCAGCACTTTCCCCGCCCGGGCTGGGTCGAGCACGACGCGACGGAGATATGGGAGGTGACCAGGCGGGTGGCCCTCGGCGCGATCACCGACGCCGGCATCCAGGGCTCCGAGCTGACCGGGATCGGGATCACCAACCAGCGCGAGACGATCGTCGCCTGGGATCCGAACAGCGGCGAGCCGGTCCACCACGCACTCGTCTGGCAGGACCGCCGCACCGCGGAGCGTTGCGATCAGCTCAAGGCCGAGGGGCACGAGCCGATGGTCCGCGATCGCACCGGTCTCGTCATCGACCCCTACTTCTCAGGGACCAAGATCGAGTGGCTGCTGCGCAATGTCGAGGGCGCCCGCGAGGCGGTCTTCGGCACGATCGACTCCTGGCTCGCCTTCAAGCTCACCGGTCGCCACCTGACCGACTACTCGAACGCCTCGCGGACGATGCTGTTCGACATCCGCAAGCTGGCCTGGGACCCCGAGCTGTGCGCGATGCTCGGAGTCGAGCAGTCGAGGCTGCCCGAGCCGGTTCCCTCCTCGGCCGTCTACGGCACCACCTCGGAGTTCGGCGGCACGGTCCCGGTCGCCGGGATCGCCGGCGACCAGCAGGCGGCGCTCTTCGGCCAGGCCTGCCACGCGCCCGGAATGGCCAAGAACACCTACGGCACCGGCAGCTTCGTCCTGCTCAACACCGGCACCGCCGCGCCCCAGCCCGGCGAGGGCCTGCTGACGACCGTCGCCTGGGGCCTCGGAGATGAGACCGACTACGCCCTCGAGGCCGCGGTCTTCGTCACCGGCGCCGCCGTGCAGTGGCTCCGCGACGGCCTCGGGATCATCTCGGAGGCCGCGGAGTCGGAGGCTCTGGCCGCGTCGCTCGGGGGGAACGACGGCGTCTACTTCGTCCCCGCCCTGACCGGCCTCGGCTCACCCCACTGGGACCCCTACGCGCGGGGCACGATCGTCGGCCTCACCCGCGGCAGCGGCCGTGCCCATCTCGCCCGCGCCGCCCTGGAGGCGATCGCCTACCAGACCGTGGATGCCGTCCGCGCCCAGGAGGCCGCCTCGGGGCAGCGACTGGCCTCGCTCAAGGCCGACGGTGGCGCCGTCGCCAACCGCTGGCTGATGCAGTTCCAGGCAGACGTCCTCGGGGCGCCGGTGATCGTCCCCGAGATCTCGGAGACGACCGCCCTCGGCGCCGCCTTCCTGGCCGGGATCGCGACCGGAGCCTGGACCCGGGAGCAGGTGGCGGAGATGTGGCGCCGGCGTGCCGCCTACGAGCCGGCGATGAGCGAGGACGAGCGGCTCTCGCTGCTGGCCGAATGGGGTCGCGCCCTCGAGCGCTCGCGTGGCTGGGCCAAGGGGGCGTAACCGACACCGGGGGTTCGGGTAGGAACCAAGGGGCCGGTGCAAGTCCACGCCTGCCGGGTCCGCAGCAGATGGCCGAGATCAAGCCGCAGAAATACAAGGACTCGCGTCCCGCCTCGTACTTCGAGAAGTTCCACGAGCGGGCGCGCGCGGACCGCCAGGGCGGCTGGGTCTACAACCTGTCGCGGGTGATCCTGACCCTGCCGACGGTGCTTCTCTTCCGCACCCGCGCGATCGGGACCGAGAACGTCCCCACCACCGGCCCCGTCCTGCTCGCCCCCAACCACTTCAGCCAGATGGACCACTTCTTCTGCGCCGTCTACCTGCGGCGGAAGGTCCGCTTCATGGCCAAGTCGCAGCTTTTCGGGCCGCGGGGCCTGACCTTCATCTTCCACCACGGCGGCGCCTATCCGGTCCGGCGCGGGCACGCCGACGAGGAGGCCTTCAAGACCTCCTACGCGATCCTCGAGCAGGGCCACCCCCTGCTGATCTACGCCGAGGGCGGCCGCTCGCGCTCGCGCAACCTGGGCACGCCGCGCCGGGGCATCGGCCGCATCGCCCTCGAGTCCGGCGTCCCGGTGGTGCCGATCGCGATCCATGGCTCGGCCGGGGTCCGGGGCTGGCGCCGGCTGCGCTTTCCCAAGGTCACCGTCCAATACGGCGAGCCGGTCACCTTTCCGGCCGAGGCGAAGCCCAGCCGCGAGCACCAGATCGAGGCCTCGGAGGAGATCTTCGACCGGGTGCGGACGATGTACACGGCGCTCGAGGAGAAGGGCCGCAGCGGCGTCATCCGCTCGCTGCGCGAGGGGCTGCCCTCGCCGACGCCGGGCCGGGCCTCGCCCGAGGGCTGAGCTAGGAGTAGCTCTTCTCGAGCTTGGCGTAGAAGGCCGGGTCGTGGCCCGGGGTGATGATCGACTGCGGGAACTCGCGGTGGAAGAGCTTCAGCTCCTGCAGCGAGCGCTTGAAGTTGTGCTCGTCGAAGGGCCTCGGCGGCAGCGGCGCGCCGGTGAGCTGGCCGAGGGTGTAGAAGGCATCGCCGCCGATGATGAAGTCGAGGTCGCCGAGGCGCGCGATCACCGACTGGTGCCCGGCGCTGTGCCCGGGGGTGTAGGCGAGCCGGATCGAGCCGTCGCCGAAGAGGTCGAAGGTACGGCCGAAGGTCGCGTAGGAGCTGATCGTGCCGCGGTCGAAGTCGATCGAGCGGTAGTCGAAGGTGTAGTCGAAGTGCTCGGGCCGGTAGCCGCGCAGCACCGGGCGCCCGCCCCTGGTCGCATCTGCCCACTCCGCGTCGGAGACTACGAAGGTGGACTGCGGGAACTCCGAGATTGCCGAGGTGTGGTCGAGGTGCAGGTGGGTCATGATCACCACCGGGATCTCCGCCGGGTCGAGGCCGCGGGCGCGTAGCTGGGCAGGGACATCCTCGCCCGCCTTCAGGTTCGGCTTGGCGATCCGGGCGGCGGCCGAGCCCAGGTTCTGCTGCGGGTCGCTGGCGATCGAGGGGTGGAGCCCGGTGTCGACGAGGATCGCGCCGGCGCTCGGGTGGCGGATGAGGAAGGCCGGGATCGGTATCTCGTAGGGGGGCTTGCCGGTCATCATCACCCGCAGCAGCCGCGGCGTCAGGAACCTCCCGCCGGGGCTCTCCATCAGCGGCAGGGGCCAGTTGAGGTGGCCGGCGACCATCGGCTCGACGATCACGGTGGCGCCCTCGCTGCCCCCGGCGAGCGGCTCGTGCAGAGGCTTCTGCTCGGCGTGGATGGTCATCTCAGGCTCACAGTAACGGCGCGACAGCCGCCGGTAGGCTTGCGCGGCCTTGGCTGAACGCACTCTTTCGCGGATATTCGCCCCCGGCCTGCTCGACGGGCAGGTGTGCATCGTCTCGGGGGCCGGCACCGGGCTCGGGCGGGCGACGGCGCTGGAGATGGCCGGGCTGGGGGCGACCGTGATCGGCTGCGGGCGCCGCCCGGAGCCGCTGGCGGAAACGGCCTCGGCAGCCGGGGAATTGCCCGGGGCCTTCTCCTCCGAGGCGCTCGACATCCGCGACGCCGACGGGGTCGACGCCTTCATCGACGGGGTGATCGAGCGCCATGGCCGCATCGACGTCCTCGTCAACAACGCCGGCGGCCAGTTCCTCAGCCCGGCGGAGGCGATCTCGCCCAAGGGCTTTCGCACCGTGATCGAGCTCAACGTCCAGGGCACCTGGCTGATGACCCACGCGGCCGCGACCAAGGCCTTCATCCCGCAGGAGGGCGGCAAGATCCTCAGCGTCACCCTCTCGCCCCACCACGGGATGCCGGGCATGGTCCACTCAGGCGCCGCCCGGGCCGCGGTCGAGAACATGATGCGCACGCTCTCGGTCGAGTGGGCCCGGTTCGGGATCAGGGCCTGCGCCGTCGCAGCCGGCCAGTTCGACACCGAGACCCTGAGGACCAAGTACCCGCAGGTGGTGGTCGACAACGTCGCCGGGACGATCCCGCTCGGGCGCCTCGGGACGGAGGAGGAGATGGCCTGGCTGATCACATTCCTCGCATCGCCGGCGGGCGACTTCTTCTCCGGCACCGTGATCACCATCGACGGCGCCCGCGACAACTGGTTCGGCTCCTGGCCGCCCGGCCTCTACGGCGAGAGCGGTGAGCCCCCGGCCGAGGAGCGGCGCGACCGCGAGTAGCGTGGGCCCGCGCCCAGCCGGCGGCAAGCCATCGGTTGAACGGATTTGGTCGCTATAGCGACCATTACCGTTCAACGAACGGCGCCGCCCAGCGGCGGTAGCACACGACCGAGGACCCCCTCGGCGCGCCCCCGGTCAGGGCGCCGGCAGCAGCTGCAGCGACTCGACGTGGCGCGGGCGCATCAGCGTGAAGTGGCGACGGTCGAGGGTGGCCAGCTTGGGCTCACCGAGGCGCTCGACGATCGCCAGCACAGCGGCGTCGACGAAGCCCACCGGGGCATCGGAGTACGTCGTCATCAATTCTCGAACCCGGGGGTAGTCCGAACGATGGAGATCCTCGACTCGCAGGGACCCGGACTCGATGCTCCTGATCACCTCATCCATCGCGCTCGGGTCGAGGCGCGATCCGACCAGATAGTCGAGCTCGGGAAGGACCGGCGACGGTATCACCACGGCTTCGGTCCCCCCCGACAGCAGCTCTGCGCAGGCCTCGTGATCGGGTTCGGTCGCGTCAGCCGCCCCGAAGGCAACGCTGGTGTCTAGGACAAGGGCCATCCGCGCGGCGGTAGGCGGGGATAGCGCTCGGTCAGCTCCCGCGCCGACGGTCCGGCCGGGTCCGAGCGGTACTTACCGACGAAGCTGAGCTCCCGCCTGGGTGCGCCGTTCAACTCGTGCTCGAGTGCCTCTCGCACGAACTGCGCCAGGGATACGCCGCGCTCCTCCGCCTCCCGTTTTGCCCGCTCGATCAACTCCTCGTCCGCCTGGACCATGAATCTCCTCATCACCATGCCATCATGCTAGCAGCTCCACGCACTTTCCTCGTAGCGCTTCAAGCCCGCGGCAACGGCTTCTCGCCCCCTGGAGGATGAGCGCCGCGGGACTGACCGCCTCGCGGCCGGGAGGCGGCGAAAAGCAAGCCAGGCAAGGACGCAGGCCGGGCGACGCAGCGAGCGCACTCGAATCGTGCGTGAGCAAGTCGCCCGGCCGAGGACACCGCCCGGCGCCGCTTTGCAGCCGCCTCAGGTGTACATGCCGCCGAACTGGCCGCCGGTGACGTTCAGCACCTGGCCGTGAACGTAGTCGGCCAGCCCCGAGGCGAGGAACAGCACCGGCCCCGCAGCCTCCTCGGGCTGGGCGGCGCGGCCGAGCGGGATCACCATCTTCGCCATCGCCCGCATCTGCTCGGGGATGCCGAGCTCGATCTCCTCGCCGCCGGGCGCGGTCATCTTCTCGCCCGCCTCCTTGGCGACGGTGAGGCGGGTCTCGACGAAGCCGAAGGCGACCGCGTTGACGTTGATCTTGAACTGCCCCCACTCCTTGGCCAGGGTCTTGGTCAGGCCGACGACGCCCGCCTTGCCGGCCGAGTAGTTGGCCTGGCCGGCGTTGCCCATCGTTCCCGAGATCGAGGAGACGTTGATCAGCTTGCGGAAGACCTCCTTGCCCTCGGCCGCCTCGGCCTTGGCCGCCTCGCGCCAGTGCGGCGCCAGCGCCCGGGTCACCCGGAAGGGGACGACGGTGTGGATCTCGAGCATCGCCTGGAACTGCTCGTCGGTCATCCGGTGCACAACCCCGTCCCAGGTGTAGCCGGCGTTGTTGACGGCGATGTCAACCGAGCCGAAGGCGTCGACCGCGGCGGCGACCAGGCCGTCGGCCGTCTCGGGCTTGGTCAGGTCGCCGGCGAAGACGGCCGTCTCGCCGTCGATCTCCGAGGCCGCCTGCTCGGCGGCGTCGCCGTCGAGGTCGTTGATCAGGACCTTCGCGCCCTCCGTCGCGAACAGCTCGGCCGTGGCGCGGCCGATGCCGCGGGCCGAGCCGGTGACGATCGCGCTCTTGCCGTCCAGTAGTCCCATCGAAGCCTGTCTCCTTGATCTGTCGGGTGATCCGGGGGCGGAACGCTACCGCCACCGGGGACGGCGCCGTGTCGTCGTCCCCCGCCACGGGACCGGGGACGGCCGGCTTCGGCGGTTGCCCACTCAGCCGCGCTCAGGCGACCTGGTGGCGTGGCCGGTGGCGACCTTGTTGTAGATCAGCAGGGCGATCACGGCGCCGATGATCGAGCCGAAGATCCCGCCGGCCTGGAACGGGCCGTCGCTGAGGTCGTGGTTGAAGATCAGGTAGCCGATGAAGCCGCCGACGAAGCTGCCGATGATCCCCAGCAGGACCGTTCGCCAGAAGCCGAGATCCTGGCGGCCGGGGACGAGAAGACGCGCCAGGTAGCCGGCGACGATCCCGATGAAGAACAGGTAGATGATGGTGCCGATCATGGGGTTCTCCCTTTCGTTGTTGCCGGCATCCCGGCCTCAGAGAGAAAACTAGCCGTCCGCGGCGGGCGGCTGCATCACCGGCACCGCAACACGGTTGCCGCCGCTGCCTGCAAGAATTTCCCAACTGGACCGGCGAGGAGGGAATGGCAGGCAGGATGGTCGGCTACCCTCGTGGCATGAAGAGAGAGTGCGAGGTGCGTTCGCTTCCGCCTGGCTTCGCCGCCGTGGCATTCGTTGCCGTGCTCCTGTTCGCGTGCCTGGCAGCCCTCGCCCCATCGGCCCATGCGGCGATTTACTGGACCGACGGCGACTCTGGCACCATCGGCCGGGCAAACCTCAAGGGCGCCAACGTCGGCAAGAATTTCATCCGCGGTCTCGTTGCGCCGAACGGGCTTGACGTCGCCCGCCGTCACCTCTACTGGTCGGATTCGATCAAGGGCACGATCGGCCGGGCCCGCCTCAACGGCAGCGGCGTAAACGAGTCTTTCCTGCGATTCCCCGATCGCTTCCGGCCCTACGACGTCGCCGTCGGCGCCCGCCATATCTATTGGCCGTCGCCAGCCACCGGATTGAGGCTCATCGGTCGCGCCAGGATCGACGGCACCCGCCGGCAGCTCCGGTTCCTCACGACCCACCAGGACGCCGGCACGTTTTCAGTGGCGGCGACCTCCCGGCATATCTACTGGACCACCAACATCCGGGAGGGCTTCGACGAGGGGGTCGACTCGATTGGCCGCGCCAACCTCGATGGCACCGGAGTGAAGACCAAGCTGATCAGCCTCCCCCACGGCCACCCAGGCGAAATCGCGGTTCACGGCCGCTACATCTACTGGACGAGCCCGTCCATGCCGGGTGGGGAGGCGATCTCCCGCGCCAGGCTGGACGGCACAGGGGTGCGCCGCAGATTCATCACCGTTGGTAAGGGCGGTGACCAACGGGGAATCGCGGGCCTCGCGGTCGCGGGCAACCACATCTACTGGACGACCGTCTCGAACACCCTCCCCGGCACGATCGGCCGGGTCAATCTCGACGGCACCGGCTTGCGACGGAACTTCATCCGAACCGGCGGCGAGCCGGCGGAGGTCGCCGTGGTAGCTGGGCCACCCCACCACGGTCTCGGATAGCCGCAGCGGCTCAAGCTCGACTGCTCGGGCGCTGGGTTCCGATGCCAAGAAGCGGGTGCGCAAGGCGCGGGGCTAGCAGTACGGCGACCATCAGCGCGAAGGTTGCGAGCGCGAGCAGCGCGGCGAGGATCAAGAGCCCGAACAGTGCGAGGAGAAGGAGCGCGAGGAAAAGCACCGAAGCCCCCTAGGACCCGCTACGGCCGCGCACCTTGCGACCCGCCGAAGCGCCATTCTGCGCCCTTGCCCGTAGGCGGGCGCCAGGCACGCCAGAGGAGGGCACGATGAACGATGGAAACATATACCCCGTTAGGTTCTCGGTCGACTACCCCGACCGCGAGCTGAACCGTGTCAGCACCGCGTTCCGCATCTTCGCCGTGATCCCGATCGCGATCATCTTCGCCGCGATCGGCGGCGGTGGTGGCAGCGGCGGCAGCGGCGGCTCCTACTACTACTCTCTCGCGGCCGCCGGCACCGGGATCCTCTTCCTCCCGACCCTGCTGATGATCGTCGTCCGCGAGAAGTACCCGCGCTGGTGGTTCGACTGGAACCGCGAGCTGCTGCGTTTCGGCAACCGCATCGGCGTCTACATGGCGCTGATGGACGACACCTACCCCTCGACCGACGAGGAGCAGTCGGTCCACCTCGAGTTCGAATACCCCGACGTGTCCACCGACCTCGACCGCGGCCTGCCGATCGTCAAATGGCTGCTCGCTTTCCCGCACTACGTCGTCCTCTTCTTCCTCTACATCGCCGCCTTCTTCGCCGTCATCGGCGCCTGGTTCGCGATCCTCTTCACCGGCCGCTACCCGCGGGGCGTCTTCGACTTCGTCCAGGGCGTGATCCGCTGGCACAACCGGGTGATCGGCTACGCCTTCGTCCTGGTCACCGACCGCTACCCGCCGTTCCGGCTTTCGGGCTGAGGGGCGCGGGGGTCACGAAATCGGCTCCCCCAGCCCGCCGCAGCCTGCGGGGTCGAGCCGGCCGTCGATGCGGTAGGTCCAGACGGGCTGTGGGCGGATGTCCTCGACGCGGATCTGCTCCAGCGCCGGGTCGTTCTTGACCCAGGCCCGGATCGGGAAGCTCTCGCGGTTGGGCGCATCGTCGCCCCACTGGCTGATCACGAGGAAGTCATAGCGGCCGCCGTTGATCTGCCGGCGCAGGACGGCGCAGCCGGGGGGCACCCTGTACTCCCCGTGCGGACCCGGCCGGCCGATGTACTGGACGTGGTTCGAGGCGTCGGCGCCGTAGAAGAGAGTACTGGGCGAAGAAGAGCTCGCCGGACCCGGCGATGGCGATCCGGCGCCGGCCCAGCTCGCGGGCCCAGGCGAATGTCTTCAGCGAGTTTCGGGTCGCGCGCTGGGCGAGGATCTCGCTGGTGTAATGGACCCGGGCGTGGCGGACCTCCTGACCACGGCCGAGCACGAAGGTCATCGCCAGCAAGGAGACGCTGACCGCCACCGCCGCGCCCCTGATCGCGACCGAGCCCCGGTCCAGGGCGCCCACCGTAAGCGGCACCCACACAAGCGCCGCCGTGATCAGCACGGCGGCCGCGGTGTAGTGGGAGTACCAGGGCGCCGGGGCGAGCGTCGTGACCGCGCAGATTGCCGCCAGCACCAGCAACGTCGCGCCCGCGCGGACAGGGGTCCGGCGCAAAGGCGGCGCCAGTGGGATCAGGACCAGGGCCAAGGCGAGCCCGGGCGTCAGGTAGCGGAGATTGGAGTAGAAGCCCCGGGGCTCCCCCAATGGTCCGGCGGCCGAGAGCGGCAGGAAGACGTAGACGATCGTGGTGATGATTGCCGCCGCGCCGACGATTGCGAGGATACGGTCGCGAGAGCCGGCGATGGCATAGACGGCGGCCAGCAGGGCGAGGCCGAGCACGAGCCAGAAGAGCGGACCGAAGGCGTGGCCGAGGTCGGGCAGGATCCAGGCTCGGAAGACGTTCGGATGGCCGAGCAGGTAGTCGGAGAGGCTGTGAGGGTTGCGCGGATAGAGGGACATCTGGTCCGGATGCGGCAGCCGCAGCGGGCCGAGCCCGCCGGCCTGTGGCAGGGGGCTGCCCCCGTGGGCGAGGTTGCGCAGGTACCAGTAGCCGCCGGTGAGCGCCGCCGTTGCGGCCAGGACGGCAGCGGTCGCCAGCCGCTTGCCGCGGCCGGCGAGAAGGACGAGCCCGACGCCGATCGCGCCTACCGGGGGGAGCATCGTCAGCTTGACCGAGAGGGCGAGTCCGCAGGCGAGACCGGCGAGGATCAGCAGCCCCCGATCCACCAGTCCGCCGCCGGGCTCGCGCGAGGCCGCTGCGCGCCCGTTGACCAGCAGTGCCGTGATCGCCAGCAGCAGGGCCACGCCCACTACGTCGTTGCCCGCGTCTCCGGCCTGCGTGTCGAGCATCAGGCGCGAACCCAGGACCAGGGCAGAGGCGGTCAGCGTCGACGGACCGACACCGTGTGGCCGCCCGATGCAATATCCGCTGAGCAGTCCAAGGGCGAGCCAGCCGAGGTTGAGAAGCGGCGAGATCCAGTCGGAGCGGTAGAGCAGGATCCCGACCGAGTGCAGCAGCTCCGAGCCGGCCGGATAGAACCACGCGGTCAGCCGCAGTGGATCGGTGAAGTGCAGATGCCAGGTGGAGTGCTGCTGGGCGAAGCGGGCGGCGAACGGGAGGTGGTACCAGGTCGCGTCCCCACCGAAGATCCCCTGGCCGACGTTCAGTAACGAGGGGGAGCTCCACTGCGCGACGACCACGGAGGCGACGGCGAGGGCGATCAGCAGTGTCCAGGGAGCGGCCGGCGGCGCCGGCGTCGGGGCGACGTCGCGCGGGCATCTCCAGCGGCCGAGAAGGGCCGCGCCTGACCCGACGGCCACGCAGGAACCGACCACCCACCCCCGCTCGAGCAGACCGAGAGTGCCGATCAGCTCGAGGGTCACGACCAGCAGCGAGAGAGCGAGGACGATCTCGCCGAGCCGGGCGACGGCGCCGCTGAGCGCGGGCGCGATCCAGCGCCGCAGCCAGTAGCCGCCGCCGAGCATCGCCGCGGCGATCACGATCAGGCCAATCGAGCCCCCGACGTAGCTGCCGAGACTTGGAGCCATGCGCTCCTCCGCGACGTGACGTTTTCCGCCCCCGTGCGGGCGCTACACCTGAAAAACCCGGATCGCGTCCGGTGATGCGCTTGTGCCCATGCTGTCTCCTCCTTGACGCTCGACGTTGGTCGGTGGACGGCGCACGAAGTGACCTGCCAAGGGCGCCCAGGTACATGCAGGGCCGGCAGGTCCCCTGAATCCATCGAGGCCCTTGTTGAGGCGATAATGCCTGCGCCGACGAGAGCAGGCGGATCAGATATGGGACGACGATGACGCACGACGCGAACCCGCTCGGCCTCTCAGCCGAGGAGATGCGCCGCATGGCCCACGCAACCGTGGACATGGTCGTCGATCTCCTCGACGATCTGGGCTCCCTCCCGGCCCAGCGCCGGGCGACGGCAGAGGAAATGAAGGCGCGGCTGCCGGGTGCCGCTCCGGCGGCGCCGGTGCCCTACGAGCGAATCCTCGGGGATCTGGGCGAGCACGTCGTCCCCTTCTCCTGCGTCAACGGACACCCCCGGTTCTTCGCCTTCGTCCCCGGGGGCGGGACCTTCCCCGGGATGCTCGGGGACCTGGTCGCCAGCGCGCTCAACTTCGAGGTCTCCTCGTGGATGGAGGCGGCGGGGCCCTCGCGGGTGGAGGTGATCGTCCTCGACTGGTTCAAGGAGTGGATCCGCTATCCGCCGGGGGCGGCCGGGGTGCTGGTCTCAGGCGGATCGGCCGCCAACCTGACCGCGCTCGCTTGCGCCAGGGAGGCGATGACCGGGGCGATGCGCGACGACCTGATCATCTACGCCGGCGATCAGGCGCACTCCTCGATCGCCCGTGCCGCCCGGGCCCTCGGCTTCAGGCCCACCCAGCTGCGGGTGCTTCCCAGCGACGAGGAGTTTCGCTTGCGTCCAGATGCCCTCCGCGGGGCGATCGCTGCCGACCGCGACGCAGGCCTGACGCCGCTCGCCGTCTGCGCCAGCGCCGGATCGACCAACACCGGCGCGGTGGATGACCTGCCGGAGCTTGCCTCGATCTGCGAGCAGGAAGGGGCCTGGCTCCATGTCGATGGCGCCTACGGGGGCTTCGCGGCGCTTACCGAGCGCGGCTCTCGCCAGCTGGCGGGGATCGAGCAGGCGGACTCGGTCACACTCGACCCCCACAAGTGGCTCTACCAGCCGTTCGAGTGCGGCTGTCTGCTGGTGCGCGAGGGACGGTTGCTCGACGACGCCTTCCGCGTCTCGCCCCACTACCTCAAGGACACCGAGGCCGCCGGGGGAGAGGTGGACTTCGCCGACCGTGGCCTGCAGCTCTCGCGGATGGCGCGCTCGCTCAAGGTCTGGATGTCGGTCAGCGCCTTCGGGGCGGACGCTTTCCGCGAGGCGATCGACCGCTCCCTCGACCTCGCCGCTCTCGCCCAGCGCCTGATCGAGGAGAGCGGGGAGCTGGAGTTGCTGAGTCCGGCGAGGCTCGGGATCATCTGCTTCCGGCGGCGTTTCGGCGGTGATCGCTCCGAAGCCGAGCTGGAGGAGCTCAACCGCCGCCTTGTCGCCGCCCTCGACGCCAGCGGCTACGGCATGGTCTCCTCCACCAGGCTCCGGGGCAGCTACGCGATCCGGCTCTGCGTCCTCAACCACACCAGCGGCGAGTCGGACGTCCGCGGGGTTCTCGACTGGCTTCGGGTGGCAGAGCTCGAAACCGACGTCGCCACCTTCGCCGGACCGGGGCCGGCGGAGCCCGAGGCGGACCCCAACCGGGGTCTGGCGGGCGGATGGGCCACGGGGAAGGAGCAGCTGGGAGCGATCGCGAAGGTTCCGCTGTTCGAGGGTCTCAGCGAAGCGCAGGCGGGGGACCTGGCCCGCGACTCCCGTATCCGCGCCGCGGCCGCCGGTGAGCCGGTGACGACCCGTTGGAGCGCCGGGCGCGATTTCTTCGTCATCCTCGAGGGCCGGGCGCGGGTCGAGGTTGAGGAGGAGGGGGAGGAGACCCGCGAGCTCGGGCCGGGGGACTTCTTCGGCGAGCTGGCCGCGCTCGACTGGGGGGCCGGCTACGGCTACGTCAGGCTGGCGACCGTGACCACGATCGAGCCGATGCTGCTGCTCGTGGTCCCGGCCGAGAGGCTGAACGCGCTTATCGCCGAATCGCCCGCGGTCGCGGTCGAGATCGAAACCGCGGTGCGGCAGCGGTTGCCGCGGTTCTAGCCACCGCTCGGAGGAGCCTCTTCCTCACCCCGGGGGCCAGTCTTCCGGGCTCGCCAGCGGGGTCAGCGCCTCCACGATCATTTGCCCTCCGAGATTCTCCGTGAACAGCACAACGTTCGCGGCTCTGGTGGCGACCGACGGCACCCGCAGGGCGCCGATCCCGAGCGACGCCGCAGCCTGCCCGATCGCGCGCGAGCCGGCGAGCGGGGTCAGCACCGACAGAGGCTCCTCGATCCCCAGGCCGGAGAGGACGCCGGCCCGCTCCAGGTCGAGGAGGTCTGCTTCAACGGTCAGCTCGACCAGCGCCAGCGGGTAGAGGGACTCCTCGCGCTCTCCCTGGCGCTCGGTGACCCGCAGCAGCTCGGCGCGGACGGTGAGCGGCTCGAGGCTGGTGTAGAGGGTCGCGAGCCCCGGCGGGTTCCAGCGCCCACCGTGAAGGCGCGCACCTCTCGTCGAGAGAGGGTCGTATGCGACTCCGGCGGCGCGGAAGACGCGGAGTCGGGCGGAGGGCCGCTCGAGCTCGGCGAGCAGCCCGGGCAGGTCCTCAGAGGTAGGCACCCTCGCCGATCGCGGCCAGCAGCGCCAGCACTTCGCGAGTACGGCCGGCCGCGATCAGCTCTGCCGGGGAGCGGAAGTCGAGCTCGGGGTTCCGACGCTCGAGCCAGGGCCCGGCCTCGGCGCCGGGGAGGGCGCGGCCGAGCTCCTCCAGCACGGCGGCGATCTCGTCGACGTGGGCGCGAGCCTTGCCTCGGGGCGAGGTCTCGCCGGAGAGCCAGCGCCTCGCGGTTCGCTCCGAGCGCCCGGTGAGGCGCGCGAGCTGGGCGGGGCCCAGCTCCGCGTCGACTAGCGGGCGAAGCGAGGCTGCTGGGGCGATTGTCGAGGGCACGGTTTGAGAATACCGAACTGTCTCGATATTGGCGTCAAAACTTTGTCAACTTCTAACGGCGCCCCGACGAGAAGCCCCGCCCGGCACAACACCCCCTTCGCATCTGACAACCGCAAACCGGGCCGGGCTCTGGGTCTAGGGTTGGCCCGATGGGGCGACTGAGGGCTCTCCTCCATGCGGCTCGGGCCGCCTTCGCGAACCCGGACCTGGGGAGGATGCTCATCTCCTGGGCGGCGATGTCGTTCGCGACCTGGGGCTTCGCCATCGCGCTGGGTGTCTACGCCTTCGACCTCGGCGGCTCGACCGCGGTCGGGATCGTCGCCGCCATCCGTCTGTTCCCGGGCGTGATCGCCACCCCTTTCGCCGGGGTGCTCGGCGATCGCCACTCGCGACGCCTGGTGCTGCTGCTGT
The DNA here is from genome assembly GCA_963840235.1 of uncultured Actinomycetes bacterium. GTDB lineage: Bacteria > Actinomycetota > Thermoleophilia > Solirubrobacterales > 70-9 > JBBRHQ01. The sequence goes on along the minus strand of CAWIYC010000005.1, from coordinate 171,958 downwards.
GCACGGCCACCACCGCCGTCGTGCTCGGCCTCGCCGGGGCCGCCGCCGCGCTCGATGCGCCGGCGGCCGTCGTCTACGTCCTTGCCGGAGTCTTCACCGTCGCCTCCAGCCCCTACATCCCGGCCGAGGGGGCCTTCTTCCCCTTCCTCGCCCGCACTCCCCAGGAGCTCTCGGCGGCCAACGTCGCCCGCGGCGTTGCCGACAACGTCGGTTTCCTCCTCGGCGCCGTCGCCACCGGCTTCCTGCTGGTGGCGAGCGGGCCGGCGCTGGTGTTCGGACTGACGGCCCTCGCCGCCGCCACCGCGACCCTGGTCATCGCCGGGGTGCGCCCCGACAGCCGCCCCGACTACGCCGGCCCTGACGCCGCCGCCGGCATCATCGCCGAGACCACGCGCGGCGCCCGCGCGCTGATCTCCGGGCCCGGCCTGCGCCTCGCCGCAACTGCGATCGTCCTCATCTCCGTGTTCGAGGGAGCGGCCGACGTGCTCGTCGTATCCGTCGCCCTTCAATTACTCGATCTTGGCCGTGGCAGCGTCGGCTTCCTCAACGCCCTCTGGGGTTTGGGCGCGGTCGCTAGCAGCGCGGTGCTGGTGGCCCTGCTCGAGCGCGGCCGGCTCACGGTGGCGCTGGCGCTCGGCTGCCTGATGACCGGCCTTGCCACCGCCCTCACCGGCGCCTGGGCGATTCCGGTCGTCGCCTATTTCGCCTGGCTGGGGATCGGCGCCGGCTTCAACCTCACCGACGTCGCCGCCCGGACCCTGCTGCAGCGCCTCGGCTCCGACGAGGTGCTGGGACGGGTGATGGGGAGCCTGGAGACGGCGAGGGTCGCGGCGATGGCTCTCGGCTCCATCCTCGTCCCGGTGGCGCTGGCGCTATTCGGCGTCCGCGGTGCCCTGTTCGTGCTTGGCGCCCTGCTGCCGTTGTTCGTGCTCATCCGCTGGGGGGCCCTGCGCCGTTTCGAGATCGGCGCCCCGGTTTCGGAGGCCGGTTACGCCCTGCTCCGAGCCGACCCGATCTTCGAGCCCCTCCCGGTGGCGACCCTCGAGCGGCTGACCCACGCCCTGATCACCCTGCGGGCGGCGCCCGGCGAGGAGGTGATCGCCCAGGGCGATCACGGCGACCACTTCTACCTGATCGAAAGCGGTGAGGTCGAGGTGCTGGAGGGCGGCGAGCTCCTGGGCCTCCAGGGCCCCGGTGAGTCCTTTGGTGAGATCGCCCTGCTGCGCGACGTCCCCCGCACGGCGACGGTGCGGGCGCGGACGGATACGGTGCTGCGGGCGCTCGAGCGCGAGCAATTCATCAGCGCCGTCACCGGGCACGACCGCAGTCACGAGGCCGCCCACGCGACAGCCGATGAGCGCAGGCCCTCGGGCGCGTCAGCTTCTTGAACCCACCGGAACCCCCCCTTCAGTCATTCGGCCAGCCCGCCGATAAGCAACCAATGGAGTCACGATCGTGGCTATGCCCGACCGAGCTTGACCGTGCCCGGGTGGCCGAGGCGAGCCCGCGGGTGCGCCGTGCCCGCGAGATCGCCGCCGGAGCCTGCGGACTTGTGCTGATCGTCTCCGGTCCCTGGCTGGGCTGGTGGACGCTGGGTTTGTTCGCGATCGCCGTCGCCAACCTCGCCACCCTGGAGTGGCGGCTGAAGCGCACCGATCGCCCCGAGCGGGTCGCGGCCCAGAGCCTCTGCCTCATCACCGCCCTTTTCGCCACGGGCGTCGCCCTCAGCGGCGGACCCCAGAGCCCGGCCCTGCCGTGGCTGGTGATCCCCGTCGGGATGGCGGCGACCCGCTTCCGCGCGCCCGTGATCTGGGCCTACGCTGCGCTCACGGGGTTGGTGACGGTGGCGGTGACTGCCGGGATCGACCCGGCGGGAACCGCCGATGAACCCACCCTGGTGATGGTCACCCTCTCGCTCCTGGTCGGCCTGGCGGCGATCACCTCTGCCCTCACCGGGGCCGAGCTGACCTACCGCGACGCGGCCGTGCTCGACCCGCTCACCGGGCTGCTCAACCGCACCGGGCTGGAGACGCGCGTCGCCGAGCTCGAGCAGCAGGCGAGCCTGACCGGGGATTGGGTCTGCTTCGTCGTCTGCGACCTCGACCACTTCAAGGCCGTCAACGACAATCACGGCCACGAGCGCGGCGATGCGGTGCTGCGGGCTGTCGCCTACGAACTGCGCAAGGCCCTGCGCTCGTTCGAGCTGATCTACCGGCTCGGCGGCGAGGAGTTCCTGATCGTCCTTCCGGGCACCGACCCGGTCGAGGGGCGGGAAATCGCCGAACGCCTGCGCGGGACCGTCGCCTCCAGCCACCCGGGCGGGGTCGAGCTGACGATGTCGGTCGGCTTCAGCGCCGCCCAGGGCGGGGAGGTCGAGCACCACGCGCTCTTCCGCAGCGCCGACGACGCGCTGTATGAGGCCAAGCGCCGCGGCCGGGACCGTGTCGTGATCGCCGGTGAGCCCGCCGCCACCAGGCAGGCAGAGCCTTCCCGGGCGCTGGCGTCCGCCTGACTCGCATCGGGGCGCCGGACGCGACGGGTAGATTCCGGCCTCGGGAGGCCCCCGGCCCCCGAGCGATGAGACGACTGCGTTATCACCGAGCAATCGGGCAGCGGCAGCTACTCCTGGAAGTACCACGTCAAGCGCAGCGACAAGACCAGGCTCGTCTACATCAAGGCCACCGACTCGAAGGGGCTGAAGGGCGAGATCGCCTTCCACCTCAAGGTCAAGGGCCACCGCTGATTCAGGCCGACGTCCGCCGCTCGTGGGAGACCGAGTACGCCCGCGGCCGGTAGTGGAGGATCGGATCGCCGGATAGCTCGATCCCGTCGGTGACGCGGGCGGGGTCGAAGACGAGCGCGGTGGCGTCGGTCTTCTCGTCCCCTTCCAGCACACCGGAGAGCGCCAGGGTCCCCGCCGTCAGCCGCCGGCGCTCGTCCGGCCAGACCGACGCCGGGTCATCCACGGGGTCGCCCGGGTCGGCGACCTGTAGCTCGAGCCTGAAGCGGACCTCGCCGCCGGAGAGACGCTCGCGCAGGTCCCGCTGGAGGTAGTCCGGCCCCCGGTCCTTCGCCTCGCCTGCCGAGATTCCGGGCTCGCTCGCCTCCGGCAGCCAGCGGTAGCGGACGTAGCTTGCCCCGCCCTCGGCGTCGATCCAGCGGTAGGCGTGGATGGCGTAGAAGCTGCAGGCCGCGTAGGTCGGCGGCGGCTTGGCCGCTTTCGCTCCGGCGGCCAGCGTCGTCACCGCGCCGGGGTGCGTGGCTAGGAATGCGGGGAACCTCCACAGCATGCCGGCGCCGGGCTGCACCGCGCGGGTGAGGGCGATGAAGTCGTCCGGGGTGCGGACGGGGAAGCGCGGCGAGGTCTGGGCGAGGATGTCTGTGCGCGAGGCGTCGGGGAGCTGGAAGCTGACAGCCAGGCCGCGGACGTCGGGGGAGTAGTCGGGCGAGTCCGGATCGCCGGAGCCGTTGGAGAGGCGGGCGATCACCTCGACCGGCCCCTGCATGTGCGCCGCCCGGCTCAGGCGGCCCGCCTCCTCCGTCGGCGTGAAGGTGCCGCTGCAGAAGGTGCCCTTGGCGTGCAGGGTGCGTTGGCCCCGGTGGAGCCCGAAGGCCGAGTTGAGGGCGTCGACCATCCCCTCCGGCGTGATCATGGCGACACCATAACCCGGGGCGGCACCGCCTCCGCTACCGTCGCCCCATTCCGGTGTTTGGGACAGGGTGCGAATGAAGCTGACCGTGGACGGGCGATTGCGAGGCAGAAGTGGAGCGAGGACGGCCCTGCGCCTGATCGCCGGGGCCCTGCCATGCGCCTTTCTGCTCGCATTCGGAGTCGCGCCGGCGGCGGCGATCCCCTGGGACCTCGGCGGCGCGATTCCCCCCTCGGCGACACCCGCCCCGACCCTGCCCGACCCGCTCTGCAGGGAGAGCTACGCCAACGAGCAGCCCAGCGGCGGGCCGCGGCTTCGCTTCGGCATCGGCCCTCGCCTGGCCGGCGAAGCGGGGGCCGGGCAATCGACGCCGGTCGTCCCCGAGGTTCCGGCGAAGCGCGATGCGGCGCTGCTCGACCTGAAGGGGAAGCGCTACCTCGCGGTCCGTCTCAACCGGCTGTTCATGGCCGACGGCAACAAGGGAATCGCCGAGTTCAAGCGGATGGCGGTGCACTACGCGAAGCTCGGACTCGACGTCGAGCTGCAGGTCCGCTACCACCCGCGCGAAGCGGGCAACGGAGACATCGCCAGGTGGCTGCGCTACGTGCGCAAGGTGGTGCGGACCTTCGGCCCGATCCGCCACGTCACCGGCCTTCAGATCGGCAACGAGGCCAACCTCACCTTCTCGCCCAACACCTCGGACGGCTTCTACCGCCACGCGGTGCGCGCGGTCGCCGCCGGAGTGATCGCCGCCAAGCGCGAGTCGCTGCGGCGCGGCTACCGCTGGCAGCGCGATCGGCTTCAACTACGCCTGGCGCTTCGACGACCGCAGCGACGCCGACTTCTGGGAGCAGCTCGGGCGGCTGGGCGGCGCCAGGCTGGCCCGATACACGGACTGGGTCGGGCTCGACGCCTACCCGGGAACCTTCATCCCGCCGCAGCCGGTCGTGGTCGATCTCGGCGACGCCCTGCTCGAGGCCCTGGCGCAGGTGCGCGAGTGCTACATGCCGAAGGCGGGTCTGGGCGCCGCGGTGCCACTGCGGATCGAGGAGACCGGCTACCCGACCGGACCCGGGCGACCGGACGAGCCGGCCCAGGCGACAGCGCTGCGGCAGATCGTCAACGCCGCCGCCGCCTACCGCGGCGCATACAACCTCACCGACCTGCGCTGGTTCGGCCTGCGCGACAACAACAGTGCCGGCCCGGACTTCCAGTCCTTCTTCGGCCTCCTGCGCGACGACTACTCTCTCAAGCCCGCCTTCGCCGCCTACCGATCACTTGTCTCCCGTCGCGGCGCAAGCGGCTGAAGCGCCGCGCCGGGAGTGGCATCGAGGCGGCTCGAGGTCATTGATCACGGAAGAATGGGCGCCAACCGAGGAGGACCCTGATGCGCAAGCTGATCTACTCGATGGGAGTGTCGCTGGACGGGTTCATTGCTGGGCCGGACGGCGAGATCGACTGGGGGGCGCCGGACGAGGAGTTGCACCGGTTCCACAACCAGCAGCTGCGGGAGATCGGCGCGCACCTCTGCGGTACGGAAGCTCTACGAGGTTATGGCGTACTGGGAGACCGCTGATCCCCGTCGTACTCCGGAGCACGAGCCAAGGACGCACCCGCGAGGAGGCACGCGAGAACGTCCTCGATGCGCTTCAGCTGCTGCTCAGCCCCGAGCCTGCGGCCGAGGAGGGCGAGGCCGAGTCGGTTGACCTAACCGTCGTTCGGTGAAACGCCGCGACCTCGAGCGCCATCTGCGCGCTCAGGGGTGCCGGCAGATCGACGAGGGCGGAAACCACAGCCCGCTGGGCCGGGGTCCCGTCGGTGCCCGAGCGTCGTGCCGGCCACCGCGAGATCGACTGGCGGACTGACGAGGAAGATCTGCGCGCAAGTCGGAATCGAGGCCCCGGCCGAGCGGTCGCCAGGTGATGGTCCGTTTTGTGACCGTCGTAGAGCTTAGCGCGCCGCCGTCAGCGAGATTGCTGTGTCATCGCGGCGTCTGCTCGAGCAAGCGGAGACCATCGCAACGTGCTGAGGTCATAGAAGCCTGCCTGACACGGTCGCGGACTCATTTCACGCAATCTGGATGATGCGGAGCCCTCGCCGACCGTGAATGCTCGCCTCAGGTGAACGATCGGAGCCGCCAGTGGGAGCAGATGGGCGCAGCCAGCGGGCTGTTCGCGGTCCTGCTGTTCGTGGCCGCCTTCCTCATCTTCCTCAACACCGATCCGACCGGCGGCAACACGCCGCGGCTTCCCAACATAGCCAACCCCCAGGCGTCCCCCGCCTTCATTGCCGACCACCTGAACGGGATCCGGGCGCAGGTGATGCTGAACGGCATCGGACTGGTCGTCTTCCTCTGGTTCCTGGGCACGCTCTGGTCGGTCCTGCGAGGGGCCGAGGGGGGTCCGGCGCGGGGCTCGGCCATCGCCTCGGCCGGCGCCCTCGTCGGGGTCACCCTGACGCTGATGGGCCTGGTGCTGACCGGGACCTCCACACTCGCGACCACCCTGCCGCAGGCCGAGACCGTTTCCACGCTCTACGGAGCGGCGTCTCTCTCATTCGCGTTCGGAGGGGCCGCCTTCACCGTGTTCTTCCTGGGGGCTGCGGAGGTCATCCTCAGAGCGGGAGGCTTGCCGAAGTGGCTCGGCTGGCTGGCGCTGCTCGCGGCCGCTGCGTCGGTGTTCGGCTTCGTAACCCCCTACGCGCAGAGCGGGATCTTCAACCCGGCGACCGGCGGGCTCGGCTTCTATGCCCACTACATCGCCTTCGTCGTCTGGGTCTTTCTGGCCAGCGCCGCGCTGATGCTCGCGCAGCACCGCCGCACCAGCGCAGCCAAGCCAGCACCCCCCGCGGCTCCGGCGGCAGGCTCCGGAGGAGGGGCGGGCGCGTGAAGCGCGTCTGGCACATCCTCAAGCCGTTCCTGGCCGGGCTCCTGATCCTCGTTGGCCTGCTTGCGCTGATTCTCGTCCCGGCCCTGACGACCAGCAGCGACGTCGGATCGCACTTCACGCCGCTTCAGGGGGCGGCCCGCAACGTCACCCCGAGCGAGCAGAAGACGAACGGCCCTCTTCCCGGAGATCTCAGCCTCTACGCGAAAGAGCAGCGCTGCCAGGAGGGGATCTCGACCCCGGGCTACTTCTCGGCGATGAACAGCGCCGAGCTCACCGACGCCCAGCGCAGCGGCATCTACCCGTGTGCCGACTTCCTCGGCTCCCGGACCGAGCCGAACGTCGTCTACACATACAAGGCAGACGGCTTCTATCCGAATGTCTACTACGTCAACAGCGACGGGCCGAACGCCACCTACGTGGTGGGCGGCGCTCCGCCCGCCAGCACCGGGCGCTCGGCGCCTGGTCCATTCGTGGCCCGGATCGACCCGATCACCGGGGAGCAGGTGTGGCGCACATACGTCGAGAACCTGAACGTCAGCAACAACACGTTCGTCGGCGGCACCAACCTCAACATCCTCTCCAACGGGAAGATCGTCTTCGCCTGGAGCCACCGGATCGTGCTGCTCGACCGCAACACTGGCGCGATTCTCAAGGCGAGAAACCTGCCCAGCCCGGGGCCGGTCACCCCTCGGTCGATCAACTACAAGGAGCTGACCGTCGCCCCCGACGGAACGATCATCCTCCGCAGCCAGAACCGGCCTGAGAACTGCAACCAGCAAGGCGGCGGCGGGCTGGAGGCTTGCTCGCAGGCCGCCGGCGGGTCCGAGCAGAAGCCCTCGCCCTTCCTGGCGATCAACCCCGACACGCTCAAGGTCTACGACTCGATCGTGGCGCCCGAGGACTCGGCGACGCCGCCCATCATCGCCCCCTACAAGGGCAAGATCGCGATCTACACGGCGATGCTGAAGAAGGCCTACCGCTTCTTCTGGGATCCCGCGACGAAGACCCTCAGCCAGGACAAGTCGTGGGTGGCGGAGTTATCTGGCAAAGGGCCAGACCGTGGGAGACGCGCCGACCTTCATGGGCAAGTGGATCGTGATCCAGACGAACGGCATCGGCAGCAGCACCAAGGCCTCGTCGCTGGTCGCCATCAACGTCGATGACGCCTCCAACACCCAAACCGTCTACCCGTTCGGCCAGCTCCAGTCCGGGCAGAGCAGCAACGCACCGCCGAAGCCGCAGGGTGACCCCGAGAACAACATGGTCTACTCGGCCGACGGAGGAGTCGCCAAGATCGCCGGGGTCCATCTCGACCCGAAGACCGGAAAGATGACGACGAAGTTCGTCGTCGACGACCGCAGCTTCGAGTTCCAGCCGCTCTTCGGTCCGGCCGACAAGCGAATCCTGGTGACCACAAAGTGGAATCCCGACGCGGGCCTCGGCAACATCGCCACCGGCAGCTACACCCAGCAGGTCGTTTGGCGCGACGCCGCCACCGGCAAGCCGATCGCAGAGTCCGACTTCCTGCCGCCGATCGGGTTCAACGGGCTGGTTGCCCCCACCTACGGCGGCCGCTTCGTCTATCCGGCCCAGTCGTCGGGTTCGCTCTACTTCCTGCAGCCGATGCCGGCGTCTTCGGAGCCGCCGGTGCCGACGACCACGGAGGGCAGCAGCGGTGGCTAGTGAGAAGAACCGCAGCTGGGAGCATCTTGGGGCCGCGAGCGGGCTGCTGGCGACACTTCTCTTCGTGGTCGCCTTCGTCGTCTTCATCGGCACCAGCCCGGGCGGCGACCCGGTGCTTCCCAACATCCGCGACGCCGAGGCCGCCCCGGCCTTCATGGCCGCGCATCTGAGCGCGATCAGAGTCGTCGTGCTCCTTAACGGGCTCGGGATCGCGCTCTTCCTCTGGTTCCTGGGCAGCCTCTGGACGGTTCTCCGTGACGCTGAGGGCGATGGCGGCCGGGGATCCACCGCCGCCCTGATCGGCGCCGTCACCGGGTCCGCCCTCACTCTGGTGGGATTGGCGCTACTAGCCACCGCCGGGCTCAGCACCAGCCCCGGGCAGGCCGCCACCGTCTCCACCCTCTACACGGCCTCATCGCTGCTGATCGCGCTCGGCGGCGGCGTGCTCTCGGTCTTCTTCTTCGCGGTGGCCAAGGTGATCCTGCAGACCGGCGCCCTCGGGAGGTGGCTGGGGGTTCTCGCGATGATCGCCGGGGTGCTCTGCGTGTGCGGGTTCATGACGCCCTTCTTCGAAGCCAACCTCCTCAACGCGGCGACGGGCGGCCTCGGCCACTGGGCCTGGAGCACGGCATTCGTCGTCTGGCTGGCGCTTGCAAGCGGTTCGATGACTCTCGCGCAGCGCAGGAGGTCCGATGGCCCCGCGTCGACCTCGGGCGACGTCGGAACCGCAGGGGCCGGGGCGGCGCCATGAGGCACGCCCTGCACGTCATCTGGCGGGTCGTCAAGCCGGTCGGGGCGGTACTGATCGCGCTGCTCGTCCTGCTCCTGGCGATCCTGATTCCCACACTGGCCGGCGGCACCGGGTCGGTGAAAAACAACCTCAACGGCGTCATCCTGCCGTCGAGCGCGACCACCGGGCCGTTGACCGGCGATCAGTCGCTGTTCGACCAGGAGACAAGTTGCGTCGAGAACTGGGCCAAGGACCCGGCGAACAACTACGTCGGCTACTGGCCGGCGATCGGCGCTCCCGAGCACACCGACAACGTCAGGTCGGGGCTGATGCCCTGTGCGAGCTTCACCGGGGACTTCAACGGCGGCGAGAGCGGTAACCAGGTCTTCCAGTACAAGTCCGAGACCACCTACCCCGGCGGCATCGGCCTGGTCGTATTCGACGGTCCCAACGCCGGCTACCTGTGGGCCGGCGGGATCGTCCCCGGCTCCGGTCAATACGTCTCGCGGTTCAATCCCTCGACCGGCGAGGAGATCTGGCGAACCTACCTGACCAACGTCAACGTCTCGGGCCAGTGGCTCGCCCTCGGCAGCCTGGCGATCATCAAGGACGGTTCGATTGTCGCGGGGGCCGGTCATACCTTCTGGAAGCTCGCCCGCAGCGACGGCTCAATCCTCGCCTCGCAGGAACAGCCGATCATCGGCACGCCGGCGAAGGACCACAACTTCGATGGGATGGTCGTCGCGCCCGACGCCCAGGGCACCCTGCTGATCAAGTCCCAGACGCGGGCGGTCGGCTGTTCGATCCAGACCAACAACGCGATGTCGTCGTGTCAGGGCGCCCCCGGCGCCAACCCGAAGAGCAACTTCGTCGCCGCCGATCCGACCACCCTGAAGAACCTCGACTCGATCCAGATCGACCAGAACGTCACCGCGCGGACGGTGGCCGTCAAGCACAAAGGCAAGATCTACATCTACGGGAATGGCGCCAAGAGCCTGGTCCGGGTGATCTGGAATCCGGTGACCAAGAAGCTGACCCAGGACAAGTCGTGGGAGCCGAAGGTGATCCTCAAGGGCCAGACCGGAGGCGCCTCGCCGGTGGTCGCGGGTGACTGGGTGATCGCCGACAGCAACGCCAACCCATCGACGAAGACACCCCAGTGCTTGTTCGCGGTCAACCAGGACAACCCCAAAGACGTCCACCAGGTTTGCCCCTGGGGCAAGTCCTTTCCGGTCAAGTCGGGCGCCACCACGAGCGAAACGCCGGCCGCTCCCGGCTATGACCCGCAGACGAGCCTGATCTTCGTCGACGACTACTTCCTCAAGGGCGTCTACGCGATCCATTTGAACCAGCAGACGGGAGAGATGAAGGTCAAGTGGAGCCGTCCCGACTGGTGGTCGAGCGACTATTTCACGATGGTCGGCCCCAAGGACAAGCGAGTGCTGGTCAGCCAGAACATCGATCCCAGCACGAAGACCGCGAACATCGCGACCGGTTTCGATTACTCCGAGACCGTGCTATGGGTGGACGAGGCCACCGGGAAGACGATCGCCGAGTCCGCCTCCAACCCCTCGACGGCGGTCGGCAGCCTGATCAACCCCGGCTACGGCGGGCGCTTCTACACGATGGGCAACGACGGCTCGCTGTTCATCTACCAGGTCCAACCCAAGGCCTCGAGCTAGGAAGCGGAGGCCCTTCGATCGCCAACCACACCTCACCACCCGTACGCCCCGGCAGCAAGACCCTGGAGGTCGTGCTCGAGACCGACGAGAAATTCGGCCACGATGGCCTCTGGCTCGGTCCGCGGGGCCGCGACTATGGGGCGATGCTGCCGAACCCGAAGCCATACCAGCACGCGAACCTCTATCCCGACCCCAACTCCTCCTACTGGTTCGCGATCATGGAGATGCCCGAAGGGAGCGTGCTGACGATCCGCGGGCGCTACCCCTACTGCCGCTACTTCCAGTTCGCGCTCTACCGCTCCGACCCGGACATGGGCGGCTTCACCGCCACCGGCGAGAAGTTCGTCGATCACCAGCTCGGTCCCGACCCCGGCTCCGAGAATCCGTTCGTCCCCGGCGCGAACCGGCGGGTCGAGAGCCGCGATTACACGCTGAGGATCTCCAGCGTCGATGCCCCCGCGGACTCCGCGGACCGTGAGCCGAACACGATGTACGCGGGCACCGAGGGACAGATCCAGGTCGTCTACCGCGTCTACCTTCCCGACGCCGGCCATCTCGGCGACGCGGGGGTGGGTCTGCCGACGTACACAGCGACCCTTGCCGACGGCACCGAGCTCTCGGCCGAGGAGGTCCGGGATCAGTTCAACCGCCCGCTGCTGAAGGGCGTCGATCCGGGGATGCCGGTGGAGCAGTGGCGCGCGCTGTGCAGCGCGCCCGACAACGACCCCGATCTCGAGCCCGAGACGACGCCCGCCCGCAATCCGCCGCTGCTCGAGCGCTACTTCAACAACAAGTGGAACATCGTCGGCATCTTCAAGCCGCCGCAGGTCCGCGCGCAGATTCCCTCGAGCATCGAGACCGGTTTCGGCGGCGACCCCGAGACGCTGTTCATGATCGCCTTTGTCTCGAGGGGGTTCGGGCCGGTGCTGGTGATCCGCGGCAAGATGCCGCTCTACCCCGACACCTACGCTGGCGAGGATGGGCAGGGGCTGGAGACGATGACGGACTGGGAGTCGCGCTACTGCTCGCTGGTGATGAGCGAGGCGCCCCCCTCCGGGATGGGGACCGACGGCCTCTCCGACATGCAGATACCGCTGGACGGGGATCGCAACTACACGATTGTCATCTGCCGGCCGGAGGACCGCCCCGCCAACGCCACCGAGGAGAACGGTGTCGCCTGGATGGACTGGGGGACGAAGGGCGAGGGGATCGACGACGAGTCCAACCGCCCGGACTACGGGATGGTTCTCTTCCGCTTCATGCACAACAACCCGGACTGGGCGCACGACCCGAGCCGGATCGTCGAGCCCGGGACCGAGGAGATGGTGATGGGCCCGTACCTCCCGCGGCTTTCCTACACCGACATTGCGACGTTCGAGGCCGGCGGCGCGTGACGTGTCCGGTCGCGATCTGACCGGCAACGAGAAGGCCGCGAACGGGCCGCTTCCCGGCGATCACACCCTGGTCGAGGAAGAGCATCGCGGCAGCGCGGGGGTCGCCTCTCCTGGCTATTACCCCTCCCTGAACAGCGCCGAGATCTCCGGCGCGGAGCGCAGTGGATGCTTCCCCTTCGCGAGCTTCACCGGATCGATGGCCGAGCCGAACCAGGTGTTCGCGTGGCGCAGCGAGGACACCTACCAGGGGACCACGTTCCTCTGCACCCGCGAGCCGGGCGAGCTGTTCCTCTGCGGGGGCAACCTGCCCGAGGCCCACCCGCCGGTCGCGCCCGGACCCTATGTCGCCAAGGTCGACGCGACCACCGGCAGGCAGAACTGGCGCACCTACCTCGAGAACGCCAACGCCTCGGGCAACTGGATCGGCGTCAACAATCTGAACATCCTCGCCAACGGGACGATCGTCACCTCGTGGTCGAACCAGATCGCCCTCCTCGACGCAGACACCGGCCAGATCATCACGACGGGGGTGCTGCCCTCGGGCAAGGCGCCGCCGGGCGACTCCCATTTCAAGCACCTCACGGTGGCCCCCGACGGCACGCTGATCCTCAAGAACCAGACCCGCCCCGCGGGAGTGACCGACCAGGGGACAATGGCGATGGTCAAGGGGGTCCGCAAGGGCATCGAGATGCCGCCCTCGGTGTTCGTCGCCGTGGATGGGGAGACCCTGGAGGTGCTCGACACGGCGCAGCTGCCGGAGCTGGCTGCGACCCCTCACGGGATCACGACCTTCGACGGGCGCATCGCGATCTACACCTGCGCCACCGACTTCGCCTACCGCTGCTTCTGGGACCCGGACGCCAAGCAGCTCTCGCTCGATCAATCGTGGAAGGTGCCATACCTTGAGGAAGGTCAGACCACCGGCGACGCTCCCGGGATGATCGGCGAGTGGATCGTGATCCAGACCAACGGCATCGGCGGCAAGGTGCCGTCGAGCGTCGTCGCAATCAACCAGCACGATCCGGAGAAGACGACCTCGGTGGCGCCGTTCGGGCCTTTGAAGAAGCTGCAGATGAGCCTGGCGCCGCCGAAGACGTGCATCGACCTCGAGAACGAGATGCTCTACTCGGCCGACGCCGGCGTCGGCAAGGTGGCGGGGATCCGTCTCGATCAGGCGACCGGCGAAATGACGACCGAGTTCGTGGTCGACGCCACGACCCTGACCTTCCAGCCGCTGATCGGGCCGAAGGACCGGCGGGTCCTCGTCCTCTCGAACATGAAGGGCGACATTCCCAAGATGGGGGCCCTGCTGGACGTCGTCAGCGGCCACTACAAGGAGCAGGTCACCTGGCGCGAGGCGGCGACGGGACGCGTCCTCGCGGAGTCGGACTTCTTCGAGCCGCTGACCTTCAACTCGCTGATCGTCCCCGGCTACGGCGGCCGCATGTACTACCCGACCGGCAACGGCTTCATCACCCTGCAGGTGCGCCCGAAGGCAGGCGGCACGACGAGATCGGGATGAATCAAGAGCGCCACGTCGTTCGGTGCTGATCAGCGGTTGTAGACGTTCCTGAGGTCGTCCATGACGACGCTGACCTTTCCGCCCATCTCGATCATCAGGTCCTCCTCCAGGGTGCGCGTGCGGAAGCGCCATCTGTCCGCGGGGTTCAGCTGCTCGCCGAGGGTTTCGAACTCACTCGGCTCGAGGTTCGATGACTGCATCACAAAGGTATCGCCATCGGGCGAAAGCAGCTCGTAGACCGGCTGACCGGCCGCGTAGACCAACTCACCCACCTTGTTGGCCTCGACCACCGTGTAGAACGGCGGCACCAGCTTTCCCGAGGCAGCGAGGGCCGCCGGCAGCCTGGCGACAAAGCGGAAGCCGATGCCGCCCACCGAGATCTCCTCCACCGCGAACCGCAGGTTGCTCCTGTCCGCGATCCACCAGTGCGGCCCGTTCTTGATCACGGTTCCCGCCTCGAGCTGCTGTGCGGCAGCCTCAGCGTCGAGGGCGTCCCACAGCTCCGGCGGCGCCTCGCTCAGCCCCATCGAGTTGTAGACCGTGATCCACTCCTCGCCGACAGCGAAGAGCTCGGCGTAGCGCAGACCGCGCGTCGGCTCCAGAACGACGTTCTGCATCTCTCCCGGGTCCATCGAGTCCGCTGACTCGGACATGTCCATTCCTCCCTTTCTTGCCGTTGAAGGCGACGACCACCTAGGTAGCCGGCGCAGGGTGCGGCGGCCCACCCGATGGGCCATCCGAGCCGGGGGAATCGCAGTCGGGTCGCGCGCTCTTCCCATCAGCCGTCGCGCTCTTCCAGCACCTCAAGAGCTGCGTCGACGTCGTAGCCGAGCGCCAGCGCCAGTTCCGGCGCGGCTGAGACGATGCGGGCGAGGCCCACGGTCGGGGCCACGGCGATCACGGTCCCAACGATCTCGTCGATCGTCGCGCCGGCGGCGAGCGCCGCCTCGACAGTCGCATGGTAGGAGCTGGGGGCAGCGTCGATCGCCAGCGACGCCGCGAGACGGACGAGAGCATGCGTCTTCGGGGCCAATCTGGAGACCTCGACCGTGTCCTGCTCGATGCCGAGCACCGAGCGAATGAAGCCCTCGTCGCCCAGGGCCAGACTGCGGAGCCTGTCCTCGTATTCGGTCATCTGCCTCCGATGGGCCAATCACACACCACCGTCGGCGGGAAGTCATCATCCAGATTGCGTGAAGCGCCGTCGGAGACGCGCCTAGAGAATTCCGAGTTCGCGTGCCCGTCCGACGGCTGCGCTCCGGGACGTCACGTCGAGCTTCAGGTAGATCGATCTGACCTGGGTCCTGACCGTGTTGTGCGACACGTAGAGGCGCTCGCCGACCTCTCGAAATGAGAGGTGCGTGGGCAGGAAGGGAATCAGCCGCAGCTCGGCTGTGGTCAGCGATGAGGCTCCCGGCCCAGCCCTCCCAACCGTCTGCAGTTGGGAGCTCAGCTCGTTCGCCTGCGCTGCCAGGGTTCCGAAGTCGGGTCCTCGCCGCAACAGGTCATTGGTTTCGCGGAGCAGCGTCCGCGCACCGGCGACGTCCGCGCGGGCAGCGTAGGCGCGAGCAAGCTGGATACGAACGTGAATCGAGAAGGGAGCCAGCGCGCGCGTGAGCTGGGGCCGCAGGCGCTGGGCCCGCGCCAGATGCTGATCGGCCCTCGACTGCTCGCCCCGGTGGATTGCGAAGCGGGCCGAGGCGGCAGAGACCACCGCGTTTAGCGTGTAGTCCTCCATCCGTGCCCGCCGCGCGATCGACTCAGCCCTTTCCGTCAGCTCCTCGGCTGCGACCCAGTCCTGGCGCTCGATTGCGATCAAGGCGCGCAGGGAAAAGGCCAGCGATCCTGGGTTCGAGAGTTCCAGTGCCACGGCCATCTCCGCGACCTCGGCCAACAGGTCGTCTGCCCGCTCGTCATCGCCGCTGAACTGATGCGAGAGCGCGAGCAGGACCGCCGCGGTCGGCCAAAAGGGACTCGCGCGCCCAAAGCCCGTGGCCGCCAGCTGGGCGTCTGCGGCCATCCTCTCCACCCCGTGACGGCACTGAGCGGCGCGGAGCACGGCGAGCCACGGCTCGATCGAGGCGCCGTTCTGCGCAGTCGCAACTCGCGCGCCGCTCTCTGCCACATCGGCCCAACGCTCCGATTGGTCGGGCCGGCCGCGAATCGCGCTGAGCCAAGCGCCCAGCACGGCGACCCCGGGGTGCTGCTCCATTGAACTCCGATCCTCGAGCCAAGAAAACCATTGTTCGGCCGTGACCGCGCGGCCGTGTTCATACTCGGACTGGGCGTGCGCGCCGACGAGCCCGGCGACCCGGTCGACGTCCCCCGCCGCCTGGGCGTAACTGACGGCCGCCTGCGGCTCGCCGTTCGCCCCGCACCAGTCGGAGGCACGGGCGAGGAGCTCTGGAACCAGGTCCACCTCTGCTCGCTCCAGCTCGGCACGCAGCAGCTCCCCGAAGAGATGGTGATAGCGATACCACCCCCCGTGCCGGTCCAGTGCGACCACGAAGAGGTTCGAGCGCTCGAGCGCGCCAAGCTCCTCTGCGGAATCGGCCGACTCGAGCAAGGCGTCGCATAGCGGTCCCGACATGCGCTCGAGCACGGAGGTACGGGTCAGGAAGCGAAGCTCGTCCGCTGGAAGGCGGCTGAACAGCTCGGATCGCAGGTAGTCGGCGATGAACCTGTCGTCCCCCCGGAAAGTCGCGGCGTCATCTATCTCTCCACCCCCGGCCCGGATCGAGAGCGCAGCCAAATAGAGGCCGGCGGGCCACCCCTCCGTTCGCTGAAGGTAATCGGACAGGCCGGCGTCGGAAATCTCAACGCCGGCGGCGGCGAACAGAGGGCGCGCGTCCTCCGCCCCCATGCGCAGGTCGTCAGGCCCGATCTCCAGCAGCAGCCCACGTGCGCGCAGAGCTCCGACTCGGCGGGAAGGCTGGGCTCGCCCGGACAGCACCATCTGCGAACCCTCCGGGATGTGGTCGATGAGTGCGTCGATCGCATCGAGGCATTGCGGATTTGTGAGCGCATGCAGGTCGTCCAGAATCAGGACGAAGGATGTCTCGAGCTGCGCCAGGGCGGATCCGAGCCGGGGAACGATCATGGCCTCTATCGAGGCGTTCCCTGAGGCAAGTGCCTCGAACACGGCCGGATCGAGCGGGCAGGCGCGGTCGAGCGCGGCAGCGATGTAGCTGAGGAGGACGATCGGATCGTTGTCGTGGCCGTCGACCGAGACCCAGGCGAACCGCCGTCGCGATTTCAAGGCCCACCCCGCCAGCAGGGTGGTTTTGCCGTAGCCGGGGGCGGCCGAGACGGCGATGATCGGCACGTTGCGCGATTCTCGCAACAGGTTGATGAGCTCGGTGCGCGGAACATGCCCGCGGAGTAGCTGGGGCGGGCGCAACTTCGACTCGAGGAGCTCGAATGGTGGGCCGAGCGAGGTGGCCGGGGTCTCTGGCGCCGGCGCGACTCGCTTGGCGACTGTTTCGCTCCCGGCCACGCTCATCGTGCCCAGCCTATAGCGGCGCCACTAGGCGGAGTGGCGCGGAAGCCCCGTGGACTTGACCCTTCGCGGACCCTGCGCCACGAGCCCGAACGGTCCGGGAGGGCCGACGCACCCAATGCACCACATCGGTCTCGATCCGCGGGAGGGCCGGTCCCTCCCCTGCGCACCGAACCCGGCTTGGGGCTTTCTGTGCCGGCACTTCATTCCCGCGCTGGTCGGGGGAGGGCTACGTCCCTCGGTTTCACAACCCCGACGCAGCATCACCTCGCAGTGATGCCCCAGCTCGAAATCAATCGCCAGCGAACGGGTAATAGCGAGCCAGCGAGGCAAGCCAGGTCGTCCAGCCACCTCCAACGCCTCACCCCCTCACACAGTTGCACCTGTGGTGCATGGTCAACGCGTATACGACAGAGACCTTGATGGCGAATCGAAGAAAGAGGAGACGTCAGGCCAAGAGGAGGCCCTCGGGACCAGACGGATCCCGTGAGCGCGACCACATGGCGCGGATCCACGTCACAGACGCCGTCTGGGCCGAGTTCCGCGCTGCCTCTGGTCCGATCCCGATTGGCGTCTTTCTCGGTCGATTGGTGGAGCGGGAGGTTGACCGCTATCGATCGCGGCGGCTCCGGGCGGGAACGCTTGACGATCACGAGGTGGTCGAGGCGCTGGAACGCGCTCGTAACCTGCACGGCGACATCGCCGCCGTGGTCGCTCGCCTCGAGCAGCGTTTGGCACCAGGTTCTCCGAGCGCCGGCGAACCGGTCAAACCCGAATTCCGCTGACTCGCCCGCGGGCTCGAAGCCAATCCGACGCATTCGGCTCGCTTCAACGACAGATGCAGATGAAACGTGCGCCCGCGCGACGAGGAAACAAATGTCGAAGCTCTCCTCTCGCCGGAGGAGGTCGCTCGCGCCTGCGGCCTTTCACGGCGGGCCGTCTACCGGGCAATCGCGCGGGGTGAACTTCGTGCCGCGCGTTTGTGCAATCGGCTGCGGGTGCGACCGGCCGAGCTTGACCGCTGGATCTCCGAGCAGGCGGTTGAGCCCACTGCGGTCGACGTGACCTCGATGTCTCCGAGCCGCGCTGCCGCGCGCGGTAGCTTGAGAGCCATGCTCGATCGGACTTCAAATCCAGGAGCCGGCTCGTGAGCGTTGAGCGGGTCGAACGCAAGGGCGGCGTCGTTTGGCGCGTGCGGTGGCGCGACGAGATCGGTCGCGAGCGATCCAAGGTTACCGGCCGAAAGCGCGATGCGGATGCCCTCGAAGCCGAGATCGTGCGGCGCAAGCGGACCGGCGAGCTCGATCTGCTGACCGGCGGCAAGGAAACGCTCGCCGAGTTCGGGCAGGAGTGGTGGCGCCTCTACGCGGTGCCAAATCTCGGAATCCGAACGCAGCGAAGCTACGCTGGCCTCTGGGACCGGCACGTGTTGCCCCGTCTGGGTGAGATGCGTTTGCACAGCATCAATCCCGAGGTGATCGAGCGCTACCGGGCGGAGCTCGAAGCCGCCGGTGTCGGGGAGCCGACCGTCTACCGCGCTCTGGCCCTTCTCCAAGGTGTGCTGCAAAGGGCGGTCGAGTGGCGGCGGATCGGGCAGAACCCCGTGAAGTCGGTTCGCAAGCCCAGCGTTCGGCGCTACAGGGAGGTGCGGCCTCTGGCTCCGCTCGTCGTGGAGCAGCTACGCGCCGCGGCTGCCAGCCGGGAGCACCACGGCGAGCGAGACGCCACGCTGATCAGTGTCCTCGCCTACGCCGGCCTTCGCCCGCAGGAGGCGCTCGCCCTCGCTTGGGGCGATGTCCGCGATCGGACGCTGCTGATCGAGAAGGCCAGCGACGGCCAAGGCGGCGTCAAGACAACGAAGACGCGTCATTCGCGCACGGTCAGGCTGCTCGCGCCGCTCACCGCCGACCTGCTCGAGTGGCGGCTGGGGAGCGGGCGTCCGAGCGACGAGGCGCTCGTCTTCCCCAACCTCCAAGGCGGCGTCTGGAACGACCGGGCCTGGCAGACTTGGCATAGGGATGCATGGCAGCCGGCTTGCCGCGCGATCCCCCTCGAGGGAGTGCGGCCCTACGACCTCCGTCACAGCTTCGTCTCCCTGCTCATCCACGAGGGCCGCAGCGTCGTCGACGTCGCCCGCCAGGCCGGGCACTCGCCGACGATGACGCTCGACGTCTACGCGCATGTCTTCGACGAACTCGATCCGACGGAGCGCATCTCAGCCGAGGAAACGATTCGTCAGGCGCGTTCCGATGTGTCCGTTTTGTGTCCGCCCACCACCGATCAGGTGGACAAGACACAAGAAATCCCTGCAAACCCCTACAACCCCATCTGCTTGCCGAGGATCTCCTTCATGATCTCGTCGGTGCCGCCGCCGATCGGGCCGAGGCGGGCGTCGCGCAGGGCGCGCTCGATCCCGTACTCGCGCATGTAGCCGTAGCCGCCGTGGATCTGCAGGGCCTCGTCGCAGATCTCGACCAGCCCGCGCTGGGTGACGAGCTTGGCCATCGTCACCTCTCGGATGCAGTCCTGGCCCTCATGGAAGAGGCGCAGGGCGTTGTAGGTGATCGCCCGGGCCGCCTCCGCCTTTGTCGCCATCTCGGCGACCTTGTGGCGGATCGCCTGGAACTTGCCGATCGGGCGGCCGAAGGCCTCGCGCTCGGAGGCGTAGGCGACGGTCGTCTCGATCACCCGCTGCATCCCGCCGACCGCGCCGATCGCCATCAGCAGCCGCTCCCAGGCGAAGTTGGCCATGATCAGGGCGAAGCCGCCGTTCTCCGTTCCCAGCAGGTTCTCTTCGGGCACCTCGACGTCGGTGAAGGAGAGCTCGCCGGTGTCGGATGAGTGCCAGCCCAACTTCTCCAGCTTCTGCGTCACCTCGTAGCCGGGCATCTCGCGCTCGAGCACGAGGAAGGAGATGCCGCCGTGGCCGCCCTCCTCGGTCGTCTTGCAGGCGCAGACGAGGAAGTCGGCGCGGACCCCGTTGGTGATGAAGGTCTTGGCGCCGTTGACGACGTAGCCGCCGTCGACGCGGCGGGCGAGGGTGCGGATGCCGGCGACGTCGGAGCCGGCGCCGGGCTCGGTGATCCCCAGCGCCCCGACCTTCTCGCCGCGGACACCGGGGACGATCCAGCGCTGGCGCTGCTCCTCGGTGCCGAAGTTGAACACCGGCGGCATCGCGATCGAGGCGTGGGCGTTGAGCCCGGCTCCGACCCCGCCCGAGGCGCCCGAGCGGGCCAGCTCCTCGACCCAGACGGCGTCGTGCAGGTGGGTGCCCCCCTGGCCTCCGTATTCCTCGGGGAACTTGAGCCCGAGGAAGCCGAGCTCTCCGCAGCGCTCGAACAGCTCTCGCGGGAACTCCCGCGCCGCCTCCCACTCCTCCACGTGGGGGGCGATCTCCCTGCCGACGAAGCGGCGCACGGTCTCGCGCAGCTCCTCGTGCTCCGCTCCGAACGGGGGCATGACGGCCCGCGCCCCGGAATCCTTGATCACACCCATGCCGGGACGGTACCCGCTCAGCCGCGCGGCGCCCGCCAGTCCTCCAGCATGGTGTAGCCCCGGCCCTGGTGGTCGAAGCCCAGCAGGTCCCCCTGGGGGTTCTTGGGACCGCCGTGATGGTAGGCGCGGACCTCGCAGATCAGCCCGTCGCGGAAGCCGAACCACTCGGTGCCGCGATCGAGCCGCCGGTCGCCCGACCTGGGGTCGCGCCAGGTCATCGTCCACTCGATCACGACCTCGCCCGATCCCTCGATCCCGTGCTCGAGGTACCACTGGCCGTCGATGTTCTCCACCGCCCAGGCGGCGTGCTCGCCGATCGTGCGCCCGCTCTCGTGCGGGCCCAGGCGCGTGTAGTAGTGGACGGCGTCCTCGGTGAAGTGGGAGCTGACGCGCTCGGCGTCGCCGCTGTTCAGCGCCTCGTAGTAGGAGCGGACGTGGTCGAGATCTGACATCGAGGGTGGGGAGAGCGCTCTACGGCAGCTTGGTCGCCGCCTGCTCCAGCAGCCCCAGCAGGTCGTTTGCCGTCGCGTAGTCACCGCCCGTAGCTGCTTCGAGGGCCTGGGTGTAGAGGTTCTGCATCCCGGCCAGGTCCCTGTCGGCGCCGGCCGCGTTGGCCGAGAGCTGCTGTGCCGCCTTCTCTGCCGTGGCGGTCGCCGGGCCTTGGGCGCCGTTGGCCTGATCGATCGACTCCCCGATCGCGGCCTTCGCTCCGTCGATCAGGCTCTGCCTCAGCTTGGGGGGGTCCGCCGCCACCCGGGTCTGCTCCAGCCCTCCGAGCGCGAACAGGGCGTTCGCCTGCAGCGCCTGCAGGGTGGTCCGGGCCTGTTTCGCTTTCGCGGCCGTGTCGAGGCCCGAGGCGGTCGCCTCCATTTCCCGCAGGGTCGCGATCATCGTGCCCACGGACGACCAGTAGGCGGCGCGCTGCGACGCATCCGCCTGCGACTTCGCCGACTCGTTGACGATCACCGCCGCGGCCTGGCTGCCGGGGATCCCGGCCGTGTTCGCGGGCCTGCCCGGCTCGGTCGCAAGGCTGATCGCGGCCAGGCTCAGAGGATCGGGCTGCGAGCCGATTGGGGGTGGATTGGTCGAGGGCCCGGTGGTGACCGTCTCCGTGGTCGTCTTGGAGTTCTCGTCGGAGCCGGTGCCGAGCCAGAAGCCGAGCACCAGGATCAGGACGGCGACCAGCACCGTCAGGATCGCCTCGATTGCCGTGTTGCCGCTTTCTCGTCTCATCGGGGGTGCGCCGATCGCGCGGGCCCCGGCCCGCGCAGGCGACCGGCATCCGCAGCGTTGGCGAGCGGGCAATCTACCCGTTATCCGCAATCGGCAACCAGTCGGCGCGCTCGCTCGCGGCCGGCCCGGTTCGGCGCCCGCGGGAGACCGTCCGGGGCTTCCGCACATTGATTGAACGGTTTCAGCACCTATAGGTGGCCAAACCGTTCAGCCGGCACCCGGGCTGCGTCCCAGCGGCGCCGCTGGAACCCCAGCGGGGAGCGCCTGCGCGGTTTCGGCCGGCCGGCTAGAGACCGTAGGAGCGGCCGATGACGTCGAGCATGATCTCGTCGGTTCCGGCGCCGATCCGGTTCAGGCGCACGTCCCGGTAGGAGCGCTCGAGCTCGTACTCCTTCATGTAGCCGTAGCCGCCGAGGATCTGGATGCACTCGTCGGCGACCTCGCAGGCGACCCGCGAGGAGAACAGCTTGGCCATGGTGATCTCGCGCACCGGGTACTCGCCGTTGGCGAAGCGCCAGGCGGTGGCGTAGTTGAACTGCTTCGCCGCCTCGGTCTTGGTCGCCATCTCGGCGAACTTGTGGCGGATCGCCTGGAACTTGCCGATCGGGCGGCCGAACGCCTCGCGCTCCTTCGCGTACTCCAGCGTCTTCTCGATCATCCGCTCGCACCCGGCGTGGGAGCCGAACGCGGCCACCAGCCGCTCCCCCTGAAGCTCCCAGCTGATGTGGTAGAAGCCCTTGCCGACCTCGCCGAGGACGGCGTCGGCGGGGACGCGGACGTCCTCGAAGGCGAGCTCGCCGGTGTCGGAGGCGTGCATCCCCATCTTCTCCAGCTCGGCGGAGACGGTGAACCCGGGGACCTTCTCGCCGCTCTCATCGCGCAGGTCGACGATGAACAGGGTGATCCCCTCGTGGCGCGCCTTCGGGTCGGTCTTGGCGACGAGGACGATGAAATCGGCCCGCGGCCCGTTGGTGATGAAGGTCTTCGATCCGTTGATCACGTACTCGTCGCCGTCGCGGATCGCGGTGGTGCGGATCCCGGCCACGTCGGAGCCGGCGCCCGGCTCGGTGATCCCGAGGCAGCCGATCTTCTCGCCCTTGATCCCGGCCGGAAGATAGCGCTGCTTCTGCTCCTCTGTGCCGAGCAGGTGGATGGGGGGGAGGACCATGTCGGTCTGCACGGCGAAGCCCATGTTGGTGCCGCCGGAGGCGGAGTAGCTCATCGACTCGGCCCGGACCAGCGAGTAGTAGTAGTCGCCGCCCTGGCCGCCGTACTCCTCGGGGAAGCAGAGGCCGAGGAAGCCGAGGTCGCCGGCGCGCTTCATCACCTCGCTCGGCCAGTACGTGTCCTCCCACTCGTTGCGGTGGGGATAGAGCTCCTTCTTCACCCACGACTCCAGCGACTCCCTCAGGTCCTCGTGCTCCTGGGTGAAGATGAAGTGCTTGCGCCCCGACTCGAAGTCGGGCTTGATGACCGAGGTGCCGTTGGTAGTCGCGGTCGCCACAGTGCTCTCCTCTGCTCGCGGTTGGTCCTCCTGCTCCAGCAAAGTAGACAGTAGCACTTCCTACTTTCATCAGTGCTAATCTGCGGGCGATGGCCTACGAGAAGGTGCGCTACGAGGTCGAGGGGCACGTCGCGACGGTCACCCTCGACGACCCCGAGACCCGCAACGCGCTCTCCGATCAGCTGCTCACCGACCTGCTCGGGGCGCTCGGCGAGGCGCGGGAGGACGAGCAGGTCCGGGTGGTCGTCCTCACCTCCTCGCACGAGAAGGTCTTCTCCGCCGGCGCCAACCTGGCCGCCTTCGGCGGCGACACCCCCACCGTCCACAAGCACATCGGCGCCGAGAAGTTCGTCGACGTCTTCCGGGCGCTGGGGGAATTGGGCAAGCCCTCGATCGTCGCCGCCAACGGCCACGTCCTCGCCGGTTCGCTTGGGATCGCCCTCGCCTGCGACCTGATCATCGCCAGGGAGGGCGCCGGCTTCGGCACCCCCGAGATAAACGTCGGCCTCTTCCCGTTCATGATCATGGCGCTGATCTACCGCAACGTCGGGCGCAAGAAGGCGAGCGAGATGATGCTCCTCGGCGAGCGGCTCACTGCCGAGGAGGCGCGCGAGGCGGGGATCGTCAACCGAGTCGTCGCGGCAGACGAGTTCGACGACGCGGTCGCCGAGTGGGCGCAGAAGCTGGCCTCGAAGTCGCCGCTGGTGATGCGCCTCGGCAAAGATGCGATCTGGCGCCAGATGGACATGCCGTTGGTGGAGGCTCTCGACTACCTGCGGGCGCAGCTGACGATCGAGCTCTCGACCGAGGACGCGATCGAGGGCGTCAAGGCCTTTTTCGAGAAGCGCGACCCGGATTGGCAGGGCAGATGAGTCGCTCAGATGTCGTGGGCGGGGGCGGGGCGGTGGGCCCTGACGATCGCGTCGAGCTGCGCCAGGAGCGGCTTCAGCCCGGCCGGGAGCGTTGCCTGGTCGAAGCGGACCTGGTTGGCGGGCGTCGCCAGCTCGTAGACGAAGCAGTCGGCGCAGTACTGCTCGCTGTTGACCCTGAGATCGCCGAAGCCGGACTCCTCGAGGGCGGCGCGCAGGCGCTCCGCCTGGGCCGCCGAGAGCCGGAAGCGGGAGGCGCTCTTCTTGCCCTCCCCGATCGGGGAGTTGCCCCAAACGAGCGTCGCCGACCCGGAGCGGTGGATTCGCAAGGTCTCGTCGATCCCCGGGAGCCCACCGCTTCGGTGGTAGGTCAGCTCGACCCCTGCGGCGGCGCCGGTGTCCGTCGACGCGCCGCCGCCGCAACCGCAGAGCAGCGAGGCCAGCACCAGGACCAGGGCAGCGACGCGCATCTCGAACACTCTACGAGCGTTTCCCCCATCGATCACAGCTAGGAGAGGAACTTGGCGACCGAGGATCAGACCAACCCGAAGGCCGACGAGGGCGGCAACGGCGCCGCGCCGAAGCTGCCGGGGACGGCGCCGCTCGGCGAGCTGACCGAGCAGCTTCACCAGCGCCGCGAGAAGGCGAAGCTTGGCGGCGGTGAGGAGAAGATCAAGGTCCAACACGAGCGTGGCAAGCTGACCGCGCGCGAGCGGATCGCGCTGCTGGTGGACGAGGGCACCTTCGTAGAGATGGGGATCCACGGCCGCCCGCACTTCTCCCAGCGCTCGATGGAGGGAGTCGAGGCGCCCGCCGACGGCGTCATCACCGGCTGGGGCGACGTCGACGGGCGCCCCTGCTGCGTCGCCGCCTACGACTTCACCGTGATGGCCGGCTCGATGGGGATGACCGGGGAGCTGAAGGTGACCCGCCTGCGCGAGATGGCGCTGCAGAAGCGGATGCCGTTCATCTGGCTGCTCGACTCCGCCGGCGCCCGCATCCAGGAGGCGGCGGGGTCGCTTTTCGCCGGCTCCGGCCACCTCTTCCGCGAGGAGGTCGAGATGTCGGGGGTGATCCCGCTGGTGGCGGCGATGCTCGGCCCCTGCGCCGCCGGCACGGCCTACATCCCCGGCCTCTCGGACTTCGTGCCGATGGTGGTCGGCCAGGGGGCGATGGCGCTGGCCGGCCCCCACCTGACCAAGGCCGTCACCGGCGAGGAGATCTCGATGGAGGACCTGGGCGGCGCCAAGGTCCACTGCCGCAAGTCGGGAGTGGGGGACCTCGAGGTAAAGGACGACGAGGAGTGCATCCGGGTGGTCAAGCAGTACCTCTCATTCTTCCCCTCCAACTGCGAGGAGAAGCCGCCGATGCGCGAGACCTCGGACCCGGACGACCGCGCCTCGGAGAGGCTGCTGGAGATCGTCCCCGACTCCTCGCGCAAGCCCTATGACATGTACGAGGTGATCGCCGAGATCGTCGATGACGGGGAGTACTTCGACATCAAGCCGCGCTTCGCCCGGACCCTGATCACCTGCTTCGCCCGCTTCGGCGGTCGCCCGGCCGGGATCGTCGCCAACCAGCCGAAGCAGTTGGCCGGGATCCTCGACAACGACTCCGCCGACAAGGCGGCGCGCTTCATCAACCTCTGCGACGCCTTCAACATCCCGCTGGTCTTCCTCCAGGACGTCCCCGGCTTCATGGTCGGCTCCAAGGTCGAGCACGCCGGGATCATCCGCCACGGGGCGAAGATGCTCTACGCCGTCTCGCGCGCGACCGTGCCCAAGGTGACGGTGGTTGTGCGCAAGGCCTACGGCGCCGGCTACTACGTGATGTGCGGCAAGGCGTATGAGCCCGACCTGATCGTCGCCTGGCCCGGAGCCGAGATCTCGGTCATGGGGCCCGAGGGAGCGGTCAACATCATCGGCCGCTCGGCGATCGAGGCATCCGATGACCCCGAGGCGACCAGGGAGACGATGCTGGAGGCCGTTCGCGCCCAGATCGACCCCTACATCGCCGCCGGCAACGCGACCATCGACGACATCATCGACCCGCGAGAGACCCGCCCGACCATCGTCCGCGCCCTGCGCATGGCCAAGGACAAGCGGGTCGAGCGGCCCTGGCGAAAGCACGGAGTGATGCCGGTATGAGGACGCTGCGAAGCGGCGCACCTCGCCCGGCCGGCCGCCCCGAGGCGGGTTCCGGTCGCGGGGCGACCAAAACTCGCCTCAGCCCCGCCGGGGCAACCGGCTTCAGCCCCGCCGCAGAAACCCGCCTCAGCCCCGCCGGGTCGGGTTACTTGCGGATAGCGCGAGAAAGTCGCCCCAGCCGATGAGAGGAGCGCAGCCATGAGCCGTTTCGAGGACCCGGTGGTGATCTCGTGCTCGATCTCGGGCGCGATCGCCAACCGCGACCAGTGCCCGGCCATCCCCTACACGCCGGAGGAGTACGCGGCCGAGGCCCGGCGCGCGGTCGACGAGGGCGCCAGCCAGATTCACATCCACGCCCGCACCACCGACGGCACCCCCTCGTATGAGATCGAGGACTTCCGCGCGATCACCGAGGCGATCCTGGCCGAGGTGGACGACGTCATCGTCAACTACTCGACCGGCGCGATCGGGGTCCCGATCGAGAAGCGGATCGCCTACCTGCGCGAGCTCAAGCCCGACGTCGCCGCGCTCAACATGAGCTCGATGAACTACGCCAAGTACTCGCGCCGGCGCAAGGACTTCGTCTTCAAGGCGGTGTTCGAGAACAGCTTCGACACGATCATCGAGTTCCTGACCGCGATGCGCGAGCTTCAGATCAAGCCCGAGCACGAGTGCTTCGACGCCGGCCACGTCGCCAACCTCGACCCGCTGATCGACATGGGGCTGCTCGATCCGCCCCTGCAGATCTCCCTGGTGATGGGGGTCAACGGGGGAATCCGCCCCAATGCCCGCAACGTCGCCTTCATGTCGGAGCAGATCCCCGACGGCGCCGAGGGCCCCAATGCCTGGCAGGTGATCGGCATCTCCCGCGACCAGTGGAAGCTGCTCGGCGCTTCGCTCGTCCTCGGCGGCAACGTCCGCGCCGGGCTGGAGGACAACCTCTACCTGCCCAACGGCGAGATGGCGCGCTCCAACGGCGATCTGATCGGCAAGGCAAGGCAGATGGCCGAGGACGTCGGCCGCCGGGCCGCCACGGTCGCCGAGGCGCGCGAGATGCTCGGCCTGCCGAAGCGGGCCGTCGCAGGCGTGGGGGCCTAGGTGGCCGAGGCGGCCGCCCCGCTGCTGGAGCAACTGATGCCGGCCCACGATTTCGGCGAGCGCCACGAACGCCTGATCGAGGCTTCGCCCGAGCGGGTCGAGGCCGCCATCCGCTCCGTCACCCCGGCCGAGATGCCGGTCGCCCGCCTGCTGATGACCCTGCGCGGCATCTCCCGTCGCACCGGGCCGGGGGACAGGCCCTTCCTCGACGGGATGACCGAGATCGGCTTCGCCGACCTCGACGGCCGCAGCTCGGGGGAGATCGTCTTCGGCGGCATCGGCCAGCCCTGGCGCCTGCTCCGCGGCGAGTCGGTCCCGGTCGACGGCGCCCGCTCGTTCGCCGGTTTCAGCCGCCCCGGCTTCGTCAAGATGGCGATGGACTTCCGTCTCCGCCGGGCGCAGGGCGCGACCCGGCTCGAGACCAACACCTGGGTCGAGGCGACCGATGCGGTCAGCCGCCGCCGTTTCCGCCCCTACTGGCTCCTGATCCGGCTCGGCAGCGGCGCCATCCGGCGCAATCTCCTCGGCGCGATTGCCCGCAGGGCGGAGGGGGCCCGCTGATGCCGGAGGCCGGACCGCCCCTGAGCGACGTACGCGTCCTCGACCTGACGCGGCTGCTCCCCGGGGGGTTCTGCTCGCTGCTGCTCGCCGACCTCGGCGCCGAGGTGCTCAAGGTCGAGGACACCGGCGCCGGCGACTACGTGCGCTGGGCGCCGCCCTACTACGGCACCGACGAGCAGCAGGCCCTCGGCACCCGCTCGGCGCTCTACCTTGCGCTGAACCGGGGCAAGCGCTCGATCCGGCTCGACCTGAAAACGCAGCAGGGCCGAGAAGCCCTGCTGCGGCTTGCGGCTGACCATGACGTCGTCCTCGACGGCTTCCGGCCCGGCGTCCTCGACCGGCTCGGCGTCGGCTACGAGCGCATGCGCGAGGCCAACCCCGGGATCGTCTTCTGTGCGATCACGGGCTACGGCCAGGACGGCCCCCTGACCCAGCGTGCCGGCCATGACACCAACTACCTCGGCCTGATCGGCCTGCTCGGCCTCACCGGCGCCGCCGGCGGGCCGCCGGTGCAGTCGGCCGGCCAGATCGCCGACCTCGGCGGCGGCGGGCTGATGGCGGCTTTCGGGGTGATGGCGGCGCTGCACGAGCGCCGGCGCTCCGGCGAGGGGCAGTTCGTCGACGTCTCGATGACCGACGGCGCCCTCTCCTGGCTGGCGATGGTCGCCGGGCGCTATTTCTGCGACGGGGTCGTGCCCAAGCGAGGCGATCTCGAGCTGGCGGGCCGGATCGTCTGCTACTTCCCCTACGAGGTCGCCGACGGCTGGGTCAGCTGCGGGGCCCTGGAGCCGAAGTTCTGGGCCGCCTTCTGCAACGGCACCGGGCGCCCCGACCTGATCGAGAAACAGTTCGAGCGCCCGGGCTCCGACTCCTGGCGCGAGATCGCCGAGGTCTTCCGCTCCCGCACCCGCGACGAGTGGCTCGCCTTCAACGACGAGCACGACTGCTGCATCGAGCCGATCCTCGACCTCGACGAGGCCCTCGACTCCGACCTGGTCAGGGCGCGCGAGATGGTGGTCGAGCTCGACCAGCCCGAGATCGGCCCCGTGCGGCAGCTGGGGGTCCCGATCAAGCTCTCGCGCACGCCCGGGCGGACCGAGCGCCCGGCGCCGGCCCTGGGCGAGCACACCGAGGAGGCGCTGCGGGGCGTGGGCTACTCCGAGGAGGAGATCGCGGCCCTGATCTCCTCGGGGGCGGCGGCCGGGATATCGGCGGCGCCGCAGTCGTCGTTCATGGGATGACGCAGAGGGCCAAGAGCAGGAAGCGGGAGGCGGGCAAGGGCGCCAATGGGGCCGGTGGGCTGCTGCGGATGAAGGAGCTGGCCGAAGCCTCCGGGGTGCCGGCGCCGACGATCAAGCACTACCTGCGCGAAGGCCTGCTGCCGGAGCCGGTCAAGACCTCGCGCAACATGGCCTACTACCCGCCCGAGTTCGTCGAGCGGATCCGCCTGATCAAGCGCCTCCAGGAGGAGCGGTTCATGCCGCTGAAGGCGATCAAGGCCGTCCTCGACGAGGGCCCGGATCGCGCCCGGGCGCTGGTCGAGATCGAGGACCGGATCCTGGAGCGGGCGCTCGAGGGCGAGCGCACCCGGACCAGCGCCGCCGAGGTCCGCGAGGCCTACGGGGTCCCCCGGGAGGTCCTCGACCGGCTCGAGCAGCTCGAGATCCTCAGCCCCACCAGCCGCGGCTACTCCCCCTCCGACATCAAGATCATCGAGGCGATCAGCCGCTTCCGCGCCGGGGGCTACGACGAGGAGATCGGCTTCACCGTCTACGACACCCTGCGCTACAAGCGCGCCCTCGAGCAGCTGGTCAAGGAGGAGGTCGCGGTGCTGACGGAGCGCCTCGCCGGGGAGATGGAGCCCGAGCGGGTGGCCGAGCTGATCGAGGCCGGAGCCGAGCCGCTCAAGGACCTGATCGCTGCCCTGCACACCAAGCTGCTGATCGCGGAGCTCGAGCGGCAGCCGCGGCGCCGGCCCTAGCGGGCGCGCCGCCGCGAGTTCATCAGCCGCCGTCGCGGGCGACGGCGAGGATCTCCTCGGCCAGCCGGGCGCCGTCGGAGGGCTGGTCGGGCGTCGCCGCGATCCGCAGCACGACCTGATCGCGGTCGATCTCCTCGAGCGAGATCCGTGGCGGGTAGCGGGTCGGCACCGTGATATTGCTCGCCAGCCTCTCCTGGATCACCCGCGGGCTGACGTCGGAGCCGAAGCGGGCCCGCAGGTCCACCTGCTGGGGCTCGCGCAGCGGCACCACCGCCAGGGTCAGGAGAACGCTGTTGGGGATCATCATCCGGTCGGCCCCGTTGACGAAGTTGGTGTAGAAGAGGCCGAGCGAGCTGACCGTTCCCTCGACCGACCCGGCCATCGGGCCCCCGGTCAGGCGCACGCGCTCGCCCACCCGGAACGGCCGCGTCCCCTGAAGGACTATGCCGGCGAACAGGTTGCCGATCGTTTGCTGTGCCGCGAGCCCGAAGACGACGGCCGTAAAGGCGCCGCCGACCAGGAGGGTGTCCGCCCTCAGCCCGGCGATCCGCAGAGCGACGATGATGACAAGACCGATCGTCAGCAGGCGGATGACGAAGCCAACGGTTCCCGCGGTCCCTGGATCCATGCGCCGGAACAGAACAGGCGCGATTCCGCGCCCGAGCGCCCGCGCCAGGCCCCAGCCAAGGAAGACGAGCGCGGCGACGGTCGCGTAGCGGGCATGGGATGCGTAGCCCGGGAAGAGCTCTTGGCGGTGGCTGAACAGCACCATCACTCCGGCAATAAGCACCGCGAAGATGACGAACTGCCCCTGGGCGCGATGGACGCCGCGGCGGCCGACCTCGCCCTCGAGCCCGGCCTCGCGCCAGGCATGGGTGCGCGTCTCGAACATGCGGCGAGCGGTTTCGTCAGCTTGGTTACGGCGGAACGGGTTCATGGCCAACCGCCCAGGTTGACGCCCTCTGCCCCGGTTCTGTGTGCGGTGCGTCACTCGACGCCACCGCGAGCGGGAGGCCGATCAGGCGGCGGCGCGCATCTCGGCCAGGCCCTGCTCGCGTGCGACCACCGGCTCATACCCCAGATCGCGGCGGGCCTTGGAGATGTCGATCGTGCACTCCTGGGTCAGGACCCAGCTGGTGAAGCGGCTCATCGGAGGGGCGCCCGGCAGGGGCAGCAGCCTCCAGGCAGCTTCTGAGACGGTCGCCAGCGGGCCGGCGAGGGCGCCGGGGAGGCTCCGGTCGGGGGGCTCGACGCCCTTGGTCGCGAGCAGCTCGGTGACGAACTCGCGGAACACGACCGGCTCGCCGTCGGTGACGAAGTAGGCCTCCCCGGGGGCGCCGCGCTCGGCCGCGAGGACGAGGCCCTCGACGACGTTGTCCACATGGGTGATGTCGGTGCGGTTGCCGCCGCCGCCGATCCAGGCGAAGCGGCCCTTCTCGATCATCTCCTTCATCACCGGCAGCAGGGTCGTGTCTCCCTCTCCCCAGACGAAGCGGGGACGGACGACCACGGTCTCGAAGCCCTCGCGGTTGGCCGATCTCACCGCCTGCTCGGCCCGCGCCTTGGTCGCCGGGTAGGGCGCCTTCGAGTCGGGTCGAAGCGGCGCAGTCTCGTCCACGTTGACCAGTGGCTCGCCGGCCATCAGGGCCGCCTCGGTGCCGCAGTGGACGAAGCGCCGCACCCCGGCGGCCTCGGAGGCTGCAAGCGCGTTTCTTGTGCCGGTGACGTTTCCGCGCTCGAACTCCTCCCACGGGCCCCACTCGCCCAGGTGCGCGGCGAGGTGGAAGGTGACGTCGCAGCCCTCGGCCCCTGCCGCCATCGAGTCGCGGTCGTCGAGGTCCCCGCGGACGGCCTCGGCCCCGAGGGCCTCGACCGCGGCGGCCGAGGCGTCGGAGCGCGCCAGTGCCCTCACCTTCCAGCCGTCGGCGACGAGGCGGGTGATCAGGCGGCCGCCGATGAACCCCGAGCCGCCTGTGACGAAAGCGGTCTTCGACATGGCCTGCAGGGTACGGCAGTAAGAATTCGGGCATGGACCTGTTCTGGTGCTGGCTGGTGGCGCCTGCCGGCCTGCTGCTGGTCGCCGTCGGCCTCTCGCTGCTGGTGGAGCGGATCGCCGGCTTCACCGTCCCCTGGGCCCTGCGCCCGGGACTTGGGCTGGCGGGCGCGATCGTGCTGGCCCAGTTCGGGACCGCCACCGACGCAACCGCCGAGCCGACCCGCCCGGCGATCATCGTCCTCGCCGCCGCCGGCCTGATCGCCGGCAGGGGCCGGTTGAAGCGCCCCGCGGCCCCTTGGGGCGCGGGCGCCGGGGCCCTGGTCTTCGTCCTCCTGGCCTCGCCCTTCCTGGTCCTCGGCGAGGCGACCTGGGCCGGCTACATCAAGCTCGACGACACCGCCACCTGGATGGCCCTCACCGACCACATCTTCGAGTTCGGGCGCGGAGTCGGCCAGCTGCCGCCTTCCACTCACGAGGCGGTGGTGCAGATCAACCTCGGCGGCAGCTACCCGATCGGCGGCTTCGTCCCGGCTGGGCTGATGGCGACGATCTCCGGCCAGGACGTCGCCTTCGTCATCCAACCCTCGATGGCGTTCGCGGCGGCGACGATGGCGCTGGCGCTGTTCGAGCTGCTGCGGCGGCCGGCCGGCGGTCCGGCGACCGCCGCTGTGATCGCCGTCCTCGCTTCGCTCTCCTCGCTGCTGCTCGGCTACTACCTCTGGGGCGGGGTGAAGGAGCTGGTCACCGCCGCCCTGCTGCCGCTGGCCCCGGCCCTGGCGGGGGCTGGAGCGCGGGCGGGGTGGCAGCGGGCGGCGACGGTTCCGCTGGCGGTCGCGGCGGCGGCGCTGATAGCCCTCCTCGGGCCCGGCGCCGCCGCCTGGCTGCTGCCGACGCTGACTCCGGCCTTCGTCCTGCACTGGCGCCTGCGCGGCGCCGCCGCTGCATGGCGGATCGCCGGGCCGGCGGCGCTGCTCTCGCTGCTGCTGGCGCTGCCGGTGCTGATCACTCCCAACGGCCTCTTCGACCCGCTCCAGGGAGGGCTCACCGAGTCCACCGAGCTCGGCAACCTGGTCGGGCCACTGAGCCCGCTTCAGGCCGCCGGCATCTGGCCCTCGCTCGACTTCCGCTTCGATCCCCACCTCGAGGGTGCGGTGATCGTCCTGGCGTCGGTCTGTCTGCTGAGCGCGCTGGGCTCGGTCATCGTCTGCGCCCGGCTGCCCGGCCGCGAGGGTGTTCCCTTCGCCGCCTACGCCGGCGGCGGCACCCTCGGCGCGGTGGCGATCGTGATCGCCGGCTCCCCCTGGATTGACGCCAAGGCGATGGCGAGCATCTCGCCGGCGCTGCTGGCAGCGGCGCTGCTGGGCGTGGTCATGCTCGGCAGGCGGGCCCGCTTCCGGCCCGGGGCGGCGGTCCTTGGAGCGGTGATCGCCGCCGCCGTCCTCTGGTCCGCCTTCCTCGCCTATCAGGGCGCCTGGTTTGCCCCCCGCGCTCACTACACCGAGCTGGAGAGGATCGGCGAAGAGTTCGCCGGCAAGGGCCCGGCGCTCAGCACCGAGGTCTCGATCTACGGTCCCCGCCACTTCCTCCGAAAACTCGACGCCGAGGGCGCCACCGACCTCCGCCGCCGTCAGGTCTACCTGGTCGGCGGCCGGTCCTCTGCCGACGGCTCCTACGTGGACCTCGACCAGATCGAGCCGGATCAGCTCGACCCCTACAACCTGCTCGTCGTCCGCCGCGGCCCGGCCACCAGCCGCGCTCCGGCGGGCTTCGAGCTCGCCTACGCGGGCACCTATCACGACGTCTGGAGACGTGTGGGTGGCGCCGGCCGGCTGCTCGGGCACCTTTCCCTCGGCGACGATCTCGACGCCGGCGCGGTCCCGGACTGCGTCGATGTCGGGCGCCTTGCCGGCGCGGCGGGGGAGGGCGGTACCCTGACCGCCGCCCGCGCCGGCCACCCCCTGACGATCGATTTCTCCTCAGCGCAGATGCCTCCCTCCTGGCGGCTGCCGATCCCCTGGGCGGTCCACCCGAGCGGCTCCGGCAGCCTGCGGGCGAGCGCCGACGTCGGCTCGGGAACCTATGAGCTGTGGCTTGGCGGCGCCGTCTTCGGCGGCCTCGATCTCTACGTGGACGGTCGCCGGGTGGCTTCGGAGCGCGCGGTCCTCAACAACGAGGGCGGGCTCGAGCCGATGGCGAGGATCGAGCTGGCGGCGGGCCGCCACAGCTTCCGCCTCGACTATCACGGCGCCGACCTGCAACCCGGCAGCGCCGCCGACCCCTACGCGATCGGCCCCCTGATCCTGGCGGCGCCGCGCCGGGGTGATCTGGGCACGATCGAGGTCGCCCCGGCCGACTACCGCCGGCTCTGCGGCCACCGCTGGGACTGGATCGAGGGCCGAGCTCAACCTCAGGTGTCCAATGGACACGGAAGGTGAAGTTCGGCCGGGGGATTCGGCTAGCGTTGGAAGGGTGCCAGCGGCGCTGATCACGGGAGCCTCGACCGGCATCGGCCGCGCGGCTGCGCTGCGGCTCGACTCGCTCGGCTGGAAGGTCTTCGCCGGAGTCCGCCGCGAGGAGGACGGGCGCTCGCTGCGGGAGGCTGCCTCCGAGCGCCTTGCACCGGTGACGATCGACGTCACCGACTCGGCTTCGATCGCCGCCGCCGCCTCGGCCATCGAGGCCGAGCTCGGCGCCGCCGGCCTCGACGGGCTCGTCAACAACGCCGGCGTCGCCGTCCCGGGGCCGCTTGAGACGCTGCCGATCCCCGACCTCCGCCGCCAGCTCGAGGTCAACCTGATCGGCCAGGTCGAGGTCACTCAGGCGATGCTTCCGGCGATCCGCCGCGCCGCCGGGCGGATCGTCTTCGTCAGCTCGGTAGGGGGCCGCACGGCGCTGCCGTTCACCGGCGCCTACCACGCCTCCAAGTTCGGGATCGAGGCGGTGGGGGACTCGCTGCGCCAGGAGCTGCGTCCCTGGGGCATCGAGGTCTCGCTGATCGAGCCGGGCTCGGTCGCGACCCCGCTCTGGGACAAGGGGCAGGGCGAGGCCGACCAGTTCTCCGAGCGCGCGCCCGAACACCACGACCGCCTCTACGGCCCGACGATCGAGCGCTACCGCGAGACCGTGCGCAAGGTCGCCGCCCGCGGCGTCCCCCCGGAGCAGGTCGCAGAGGCGATCGAGGACGCACTCACCGCCTCCAGGCCGAAGACCCGATACCTGATCGGCCGCGAGGCGAAGATCCAGGCCCGCCTGGCCAAGGTCCTGCCGGATCGGGTTTTCGACCGCCTCGTCGCTCGCGAATTGAACCTCTGAGCGGAGCCCGGGAGCCTCCTCGCATCTCCCGGCGGGAGCGGCTCCGGTCGTGCCAGCGACCTATACTGGGCGCGTCCGATTGACTGGTCAATCAGCCGATCCGAAGTAGGCGGCATCCAGCCGCGAGGACGAGAGGAAGCACTTGGCATTGCGCGCCGCGGCCGTACAGCTCAACTCGACTGAGCAAAAGGAGCGAAACCTCGAGGTTGCCGAAGGCCTCATCCGGGCCGCAGCAGCGGACGGTGCAACCCTCGTGGCCCTGCCCGAGAAGTGGAACCTGCTGGCGGCCGGAGAGGCGCTGCGCGCCGGAGCCGAGCCGCTTGACGGGCCCAGCCTCGGCGCCGCCCGCTCCTGGGCGAAGGAGCTGGGAATCCACCTCTTGGCCGGCTCCATCTCCGAGCTCGGCGACGACGGCCGCTGTCACAACACCTCGGTCCTGATCGGCCCCGACGGCGCCGACCTCGCCGCCTACCGCAAGATCCACATGTTCGACGTCGAGGTCGGCGGCGTCTCCTACCGCGAGTCCGAGGTCGAGGACGCCGGCAGCGAGATCGTCACCGCCCCGCTCGAGGGTCTGATCGCCGGCCTCAGCGTCTGTTACGACCTCCGCTTCCCCGAGCTCTACCGGATCCTCGCCGTCCGCGGCGCCCGTCTGGTCACGGTCCCCTCGGCCTTCACGATGGCGACCGGGCGCGACCACTGGCAGGTGCTGCTGCGGGCCCGGGCGATCGAGAACCAGCTCTTCGTCGTCGCCCCCAACCACTTCGGCGAGGCGCCCCCGTTCCACTCCTACGGCCGCTCGATGATCGTCGACCCCTGGGGAGTGGTGCTCGCCACCGCGCCGGACGAGGAATGCTTCATCGCCGCCGACCTCGATCTCGCTGCGCAGGAACGCGTTCGCGAGTCGCTGCCCTCGCTCGCCAACCGCAGGCCCGAGGCCTACCGCTGGCCGCAGCTCGCGGAGGCGCGGGCCTGATGGCGAAGGCACCGCCGGTGGACAAGCGCCGCCAGATCCTCGACGCCGCCGTCCGCGTCTTCGCCCGGCAGGGCTTCCACTCGACCCGGGTCTCCGACATCGCCGACGAGGCCGGGGTTGCCTACGGCCTCGTCTACCACTACTTCAACTCCAAGGACCAGGTTCTGAACGAGCTATTCACCGAGCGCTGGTCGCTGCTGCTGGCCGCGATCGAGGAGACCGACCGCAGCGACGCCAGCCCCCGGGACAAGCTGCTCGCGGTCGCCGCCTTCATCGTCGATTCATACCGCCACGACCCGGAGCTGATGAAGGTGATCATCGTCGAGGTGACCAGGGCCGCGAACTCCTTCGGGCGAACACACCTGCCTGAGATCTCCAGCGCCTACGACTCGATCGCGAAGATCGTCGCCGACGGCCAGGAGGCGGGGGCGTTCCGTGCCGACATCGATCCCCAGTTCGCCTCGATGGCCTTCTACGGGGCGATCGAGCAGTTGCTCTCGGGCTGGATCTTCGAGCTGATCCCCGCCTCCGACGCTGATTACGAGGAGGCCAAGGAGCTGGTCGTGGGGACGATCTGCGACGGCCTCGAGCCCAGGTAGGGCGCCGGGATGTGGGAGTCGCTGGCGACAACCCGCGGCCAGGACCGCGCCCTTCACGGGGCGGCCAAGGCACTGAATGTCGCGGTCGGGCTGATCGCGATCCCGACCTGGCTGATCGGGCAGCGCCTGGGGATCCCGGTGCGCCGCGCCCTGCTCGAGCGCGGCGAGCGTGAGCCGCTGCCGCAGCCTGCCGCCGGGGAGCGTTCGATGAGCGCCCTGATCGAGGAGCTGGAGGCGATCCCGCATCAACTCCAGCCCAGCGCCTGGGGCGAGACGCGCAAGGGCCTTCGCGACCTCTCGAGCTTCGTCCTCGCCCAGACCCGCCAGGGACTCGACGTCGGCTACTCGTATCCGGCCCAGTTCAATGATGAGTGGTTCGTCGGCGCCGACGGCGAGCACATCGGCACCAGTATCGCCGTCCATCCCGAGCCGCGCCCCGGCCTGGTCGTCGTCCACGGCCTCTTCTCATCGCGCCGGTTCGACTACGTCCGCGAGATCGCGGTTCGCGCCTTCTACGAGTGGGGCTTCAACGTCTGCGCCATCGACCTGCGCAGCTTCGGCGCCACCCAGTACCTCTCGAGGGCCCCCTCGACCGCCGGCTGGAAGGAGGGGGAGGACATCGTCTGCGCCGCCCGCTTCCTCAAGGAATCGGGCTCGACGTCGGTCGGCGCCCTCGGCATCTCCCTCGGCGGCTCCTCGGTGCTGGGGGCGTGTCATCTCGAGGGCGCCGAGGAGGCGCTCGAGGGCGGCGTGCTGGCCATCGCCGCCCCCGCGGACACCCACTACATGGTCCGCAGGATCTCGCGTCCGCGCCGCCGCGACCGCCGCTACGACCCGATGGCGGGCCTTCAGGCGATGCTGCGGTCCCGCATCCACGCCTCCCGCTGGCCGCTTGACTTCGAGGACTTCTCCGACCCGATCGAGCACCTCGCCGCCCCCTACTACGGGGTCGACCCCTCGGTCATCTGGGAGCGGTCCTCGGCCCGCAACACGATCTCCGGGGCGCGGGTGCCGGTGCTCGTCCTGCACTCCGCCGACGACTGGCTGGTCCCTGTGCGCCAGGCGGAGATCCTGCGGGAGGCGGCGGCCGGCAACGAGCTTGTACGGGTCTGGACCGTTGCCGCCGGCGGTCACGGCGCAGCCGATGCGATCGACGAGCGCTGGGCCTACGCCGTCTACCGGCGCTTCTTCGAGCGCTGGGCGGGGTATCCCGACCGCGAGGCGGGCGAGATGGTTTACTCCCCGGCCCCGGACGGGAAGGTCGAAGCAAGTGGATAACGACATCGTCAGAAAGCTCCTCTGGAGCGGCACCCTCGCCGCGGTCAGCGCTCTTGCCAGCATCGCCGCGACCCGTCTCGCCGCGATCGTCTGGCGCCGCGTCTTCAACGAGGAACCGCCGGAGTAGGAGCCGCCGATGGCCGAGACCCCGAACACTCCCCCTTCGCAGCCGCCCCCGCACACCCCGATCGACCCCAGCAAGCGGACGGTCGGCGAGCTCTTCCTCGACGTCTCCGAGCGCACGACGACGATCGTCCGCGAGGAGATCGAGCTGGCCAAGACCGAGGTCAGCGAGAAGGTCACGAAGCTCCTGCGCGGCTCCGCCGTCGGGGTCGCCGCCGGGACCTTCGCCTTCTTGGCCCTGATCCTGATCCTGGTCGGCCTCTCCTTTCTCCTCGACGACCTCTTCTTCGACAGCCTCTGGCCCGGCTTCCTGATCGTCGCCGCGGTCCTGCTGCTGCTCGCCGCGCTTGCCGGCTGGCTCGCCTATCGCTCGATCCAGGCAGGATCGCCGCCGGTGCCGGCGCAGGCGATCGAGGACGCCAAAGCCACCCGCGCCGTGCTCGAGCAGAGCGAGCCCCCGGCACCGGACGCACCCCAGCTCGAGAGGACCGGACAGTGAACGCGGCAGGCGGGCCCCAGCAGGAGCCGGTCCGCCCGCGCTCCACCGCGGGCGCCCCGGGCCGCACCTCGGCCGAGATCCGCCGCGACCTCGAGGCCCAGCGCGGCGAGCTCAGCGCCTCGGTCGAGGAGCTGCGCACCAAGGTCAACGACCTCACCGACTGGCGCAAGCAGGTGCGCGAGCACCGCACCGAGCTGATCACCGTCGCCGCCGTCGCCGGCTTCGTCATCGGCGGCATTCTCGCCCTTCGCCGCCGCCGCTAGCGCGATCCACCTTCAGCTGAGGCTGCCTCAGGGTTCCTGCCGGTCGCGGTCGCGTCAGCGCCAGGGGTAGGCGCTGCCGACGCCGAGCAGCCCGGGGCCGACATGGACGCCCAGCACCGGTCCGATCTCCGAGAGGAAGACCGGGTCGCAGCCGAAGATCTCGCGGCAGTCGTCGGCGAGCGAGGCGGCCGACTCGGGGACCTGGATGTGCTGGACGACCCAGGCGTCGGCGCGGGAATCGTGGCGCTGGGCGGCGTAGTCGCGGAGCCGCTCGATCGAACGTGCCCGGGTCCGCACCCGCTCAACCGGGGTGATCTCGTCCTCGAGGGTGAGGATCGGCTTGATCTTCAGCGTCGAACCGATCCAGGCCCTGGCGCCGCCGATGCGCCCGCCGCGTCGCAGGTACTCGAGTGTGTCCACCGCGAACCAGATCTTCGTCCCCTCCCGCGTCTCCCGGGCCCGCTCCAGGACCTCCTCGGCGCCGGCGCCGGCGCCGGCCGCCTCGGCGGCGGCGAGCACACAGAGGCCGAGCCCCCCGGCCGAGGTGCCCGAGTCGTAGATCCGGATCCGCTCGCCACCCTTGCCCTCGGCCTCGAGCCGGTCCTTCGCCTGCCCCGCGGCCGTCACCGTCCCCGAGATTCCGGCCGAGATGTGGATCGAGACGATGTCGCGTCCCGCGGTCAGCAGCGGCTCGTAGAGGGCGACGAAGTCACCGATTGAGGGCTGGGAGGTGGTCGCCGCCGACTCCGAGGCCCGGAGCTCGTCGTAGAAGGCCGGCAGGTCCGTGATCTCGGACTCGCGCCGCTGCTCGCCGTCGAGGGTGACGTAGAGACTGATCACCTCAATGCCGTGGGCGTCGATCAGCTCGCGCGGAAGATAGGTGGTCGAGTCGCAGACGACCGCGGTCTGGGGGCTGGGACTCAAGAAGGCCGGTTCTATCAGAACACCGGGGTCCCGCCCGTCCGGAGAGGCGATTCCATCTAGGATCCCCCGCCGTGGCGACGACGGTTGTGACAGGGGGCTCTGGATTCATCGGCTCGCACCTGGTGCGGGCGCTGGCCGGGCGCGGCGACCAGCTCCGCCTGCTCGCACGGCGCAAGTCGAAGCTCGACCACCTGGCCGATGTCGAATTCGAGCGCGTCACCGGCGATGTCACCGACCGCCGCGCCGTGCGCAGGGCGATGGAGGGGGCGGAACGCGTCTTCCATGTGGCCGGCACCACCTCGATGCGCCCCGGAGCGGCCGAGCACGTCTTTGCCGTCAACGTCGGCGGCACCAGGATCGTCATGGAGGAGGCGCTCGCCGCGGGCGTCGATCGGGTCGTCCACACCTCCTCCGCCGGCGCCGTCGGTCCGGCCAAGCCTGGCGGCACCGCCGACGAGACGCAGCCGTTCACCGCCGGGCGACTGGGGATCGCCTACATCAACTCCAAGCACGAGGCCGAGGTCGAGGCCCTGCGGGTCGCGGCCCACGGCCTCGATCTGGTGGTCGTCAACC
The DNA here is from genome assembly GCA_963840235.1 of uncultured Actinomycetes bacterium. GTDB lineage: Bacteria > Actinomycetota > Thermoleophilia > Solirubrobacterales > 70-9 > JBBRHQ01. The sequence continues at coordinate 131,479 of CAWIYC010000005.1, read as the reverse complement.
CGACCTTCGTCCTCGGGCCCGACGATCCCGCCGGGGGGACCTCGAACCGGCTGATCAGGCGGGTGCTTCTGCGCCAGATCCCGGTCTACGTCGACGGCGGCCTCAACGTCGTCGACGTTCGCGACGTCGCCGAGGGCCACCTGCTGGCGGAGAGCAAGGGGAAGACCGGCGAGCGCTACCTGCTGGGCGGGCGCAACTTCACCCTCCAGCGCCTGTTTGCCGACATCGCCCGCATCTCCAACGTCCCGCCTCCGCCGCTGAAGGTCCCCTTCGGCCTGACCATGGCCTCGGTCGAGATGGCCGGCTGGGTGGGGATCTCGCCGCCGGTGAGCCCGGACGAGCTGATCTCCGCCTCGCAGTGGTGGACCTACCGCTGCACCAAGGCGAAGAAGGAGCTCGGGTTCAAGCCGCGCCCGCACGAGGAGACCCTCGAGGTGGCGGTCCGCTGGCAGATGGAGCAGCTCGGCGACCGCGTCGGCCGGGCACCCCGCAGCGACCTCGTCCTGCGGGCCCTCGGCCGGGCCCTGCAGCTCGGCGACCGGCTGACGCCGGGATGACCGGGGAGTCGCGAGCGGGCGACGGGGGCGAGCGTCTGGTGCTCTACCGCTGCCCGACCCCGACCAACTTCCTCTGCCCCTGCGGCGCCGTCGCCCGCAGCCTCGCCCGCCACTCTCTCTCCCACCGCACCGAGCGGGTGCCGCTGAAGCGATCGAGCCGGGCCGGGATCGTCGAGCTGACCGGGCAGCAGCGGGTGCCGGTGCTGGTCGACGGCGACGAGGTGATCCACGACTCCCGCAGGATCCGCCAATACCTCGACCATCGCTACGGCAGCGGCAGCGGCAGCGGCAGCGGCGACGGTGGCGCAGGCTGAGTGGCTTGACCGTGCTTTACAATGTGAAGCCATGAGCGAGGCACCGACCGCAGCAATCACCCTGACGCCGACCGCGGCGGAGAAGATCAACGAGCTCCTCGGCTCCTCGGAGGGCGACGAGCAGGCGCTGCGCGTGGCCGTGCGGGGCGGAGGCTGCTCAGGCTTCCAGTACGCCCTCGCCTTCGACAAGGTCAAGGAGGACGACCACGTCTTCGAGGACCGCGGCGTCGCCGTGATCGTCGACAAGGTCAGCGCCCAGTTCGTATTCGGCTCCGAGGTTGACTACGTCGAGGGGCTCCAGGGCGCCGGTTTCCAGGTCAACAATCCCAACGTCGTCGCCGCCTGCGGCTGCGGCTCCTCCTTCCAGGTCCGCGAGGACGCGGCCGACCAAGCCGCGGTCTGAGCGGCATACCCGCTGCTCATCCGGCCGGGTCCGGACGGCCACCTCCGCGAGAGCCACTACGGCCGGCGCGGCCCCTTGGTGCCCGTCAACGTCATTGAATGAACGGTTTCAGCACCCATAGGCGCTGAAACCGTTCAGTGAGCCGCCGGAGGGCCCCCCTGGTAGGGGCGAGGGTCCCGATGGGGGAAGGGCTCGAGGCGGTCAGGGCTCGATCATCAGGCAGAGCCGGCAGGGGACGCCCCGCTGCGCCCACCACAGCGCAGCGATGACCCAGGTCTCGACCAGCAGCGCGCCCGTCCGCGGGGCCTCGGTCAGCATCGCCGCCGCGTCGTCGACGACGAGGGTGACTGCTGCCGGCGCCTGGCCGCCGGCTCCGAGGTCGCGGAGGCAGTCCAGGAGCGCGTCCCAGTTGGCGCCGAACCAGGAGGGGAAGCAGAGCGCGGCCGCGAGGGCCGAGAACAGGCTGGCGTCGTCGGCGATGCCGGACCCGGAGACGCGGGCGCGGATCTCGCCGGCGCCGCCCTCGCCCGGCAGGGAGGAGTCGTCGTCGAGGACGCGCACCGGGGGGTCCGCCTCGAGCAGTGCGAACGCGTCTGTCGCCGGTTCGCTCATAGCGTTCGTTTTTCCTGGGGCTCACTCATCGAGGCGGGTGAAGTTGGAATAGTGGTCGCTGGTGTAATAGACGCTGCCGTCGTCGCCGACCACCAACCGCCTGGCGCCGCGATCGGGGCTGCCCTGGGTGGGGACCGTGTACTCGCGGTAGAGCAGTCCCGAGGGGAGGTCGGGCAGGTTCCCCTCGCGGTTCTGGAAGACGCTGCCGTCCTGCTCGTAGGGGAGGCGCCGGCCGGAGGCGATCAGCCGCAGCACCCGCGCCACGGTGGCTCGCTGGCCGGCCTCGGGCACCCTGGAGGCGAGGATGGCCGCGGCCTCCCCGGTTCGTGGCGGCCCGATGCCGGGACCCTGGGAGACCGGGGCCGTCGAGGCGCCGCCGTCGCCGCATCCGCCGCCCAGCAGGGCAGCGAGAAGCAGGGCCGCGACCGCGGCGGTCGCGGCCGGCACCCTCAGCGAGGGGCGTCTCGTCAACCAGCGGGGTTGTCGATCTGAAGCGGCGGCCCCTGCGCGGGCTCCGCCGCAGCGGGAGCGACGGCCTCGGCCTGCTCGACCCCGAGCGCCTCGGCGAGCTCGCCGGACTCGTACATCTCGCCGACGATGTCGGCGCCCCCGAGCAGCTCACCGTTGACGTAGAGCTGCGGGAAGGTGCGCCAGTCGGAGATCTCTCCGGTGACCTCGCGCAGCGGCTCCAGCGCCGGCAGCACGTCGATCGCCCCGTACTCGACATCGAGCGAGTCGAGCATCTGCACCACCCGCATTGAGAAGCCGCAGCGGGGCATCTCCGGCGTGCCCTTCATGAACAGCAGCACCTGGTTGTCGGCGATCAACCGCTCGACCTGGTCCTTGAAATCGTTCTCGGCCATGAAGCCGATCTTACCCCGTTGACCCCGGCGCGCCCGGACGAGCGGCGGAGGACCCGCCGGGAGGTGTCGTTTTCAGGGTCAGGGCGTGGATCGCCCCGTCGTCGATCCGCTCCTTCACCGCCGCCTTGACCAGCCGGTGCTGGTCGATCCGCGACAGTCCCTCGAACTGGGGCGCGGTGACGGCCGCCTCGAGGTGGTCACCGGTGCCGGTCTGGTCGGACACCTCGACCTCGGCGCCGGGGAGCGCAGCCTCGATCATCGCCCGGATCTCGGCCAGGTCTGCCACCGCTAGCCGACCCGCTGGCCGAGGACGTCGAGCATCTCCTCGACCCGGACGAACTTGACCCGCGGGCGCCCGTGGGGCTCGCCGCGCCCGACCTCGGCCTCGTCGATCGCCTGCCAGTCCTCGAAGCTGATGAAGCGGACCCCGCGTTCTGCCAGCAGCTCCTCGACCGCGGCGGGCTCGGGGGAGGAGGGCTCGAGCAGGGTGCCGGAGGCGACGTCGTCGAGCAGGTGGCGAACTGTCTCCAGCGCGTCCTTCTTGTTGGTCCCGATCACGCCCGAGGGACCGCGCTTGATCCAGCCGGCCGTGTAATGGCCGGTTTTCTGGCCGCCGTCGTGCGAGTCGAGGACGCGGCCGCCCTCGTTGAGGATCGTGCCCTTCTGGTCATCGAACGGGACCCCCTCGATCGGGATCCCGGTGTAGCCGACCGAGCGCAGGACGAGGCCGCAGTCGAGCTCTTCGCGCTCGCCCGTGTCGCGGGCGCGCAGGGCGCCGCCATCCTCGACCAGCCGGTTGCGGCCGATGACCACACCCTCGACCCTGCCCTCGCCGGTGATCTCGACCGGGGAGCAGAGGAAGCGCAGGACGATCCGCTTCGGCTTGCCCTCGGGCTCGCGCCCGGAGAACTCGCGCAGCGTCTCGACGTTGACACGGGTCGTCTTGTCCGCCTCGTCGGAGTCGAGGTAGGTCTGGCTGGCCGGGTCGAGCTCGACCTCGGCGGGATCGACGACGACGTCGGCGTCGTGCATCTCGCCCAGCTCCCTGATCTCGGGGTTGGTGAAGGCGGCCTGGACCGGCCCCCGGCGGCCGAGGACGACGATCTCGGAGACCTTGTTGCCGCCGAGCATCCCGATCGCGTGATCGGCGGTGTCGGTCTCGCGCAGCTCGCGGTCGGTCAGCGCCAGCATCCGGGCGACGTCCATGGCGACGTTGCCGTTGCCGATCACCACCGCCCGCTCGCAGCTGAGGTCGAACTCCTCGTCCGCGTAGTCGGGGTGGGCGTTGTACCAGCCGACGAAGGCGGTGGCGGCGTGGCTACCGGGCTTCTCCTCGCCCGGGATCCCGAGCTGTCGGTCGGTCTCGCAGCCGACGGTGAAGACGATCGCGTGGTAGAGGCGCTCGAGGTCCTCGACGTCGATGTCGTGGCCGACCTTGACGTTGCCGAAGAAGCGGAACCCGTCGCGGGCCGCGGTCTTCTCGTAGACCCGGATCACGGACTTGATCTTCGGATGGTCGGGAGCCACCCCTCCGCGGACCAGGCCGAACGGCGTGGGGAGGCGGTCGAAGAGGTCCACCTGGGCGTGGGTCCCCTCGTCCTTGAGGATGTGCTCGGCGGCGTAGAACCCGGACGGACCGGCGCCGATGATGGCGACGCGGAGGGGGTTCTCGGTTGTCCCGGGAGCGCTCATCGCGAACGCGGAAGGATAGGGAAGTGACGGCGCAACAATGGGCGGCGCGAGGGGTTACCGGCATTCATGAGCAGACACCGATTCGCCCCGGTGATCCCAGGATCGTCAAGAGTGGCTTGCGCGCCCGGCCGATCGGACTGCAGCGGACGCGCGTCCCGTAGGCGATAGGCGCCGAACGCAGCATCAGGTCTGATATTCCGACCGAATGTGCGTTTCGGCGGGGCGCCGGGGCCGCATCGCGGGGAGCGGCTCCGTGTTTCAAGGGGTATGAGAACTTCCTGCATCAAGTCGGTAGGGGCGACCCTGCTCGGGGTCGCATCCCTCCTCGCCCTCCTCCTGCTCACGGCTTCACCCGCCGGCGCCCGTGGCGCCGCCCATACGCGTCTTGTCTTCGCCGCCTCCGGCAAGCTCTGGGCGGCAAGCCCACAGGGGCGCGGCCTTCACTGCTTCGCCCGCATTCCCGGCGACACCAACGACATCTCGGCCTCCGAGAACGGCCGCCGGATCGCGATCATCACCCACGAGGCGCTGCCCTATCCGAAGCAGGGCAGCATCCGCAGGATCTACCTCTGGCGGAGGGGCCACAAGCTGAAGCTGCTGCTGCGGCTGCATACGGTCGCCGACAGCGAGGTGGCGATCTCCGCCGACGGCACTCGCATCGCCTACGGCAAGGACGACGAGATCTGGTCCATGAACGCCGGCGGCGGCGACCGCAAGCAGCTCACCAACGATGCGCGTCGCGCCTTCGACCCTGCCTTCGCGCCGAGCGGGAAGAACCTCTTCTTCGCCCGGCAGTCGTCGATGGGGGGGACCGTGGGAATCTTTCGCAAGCCGTTCACGACCCCCTTCCACTCGGAGATCCGGTTGACGCCCAACGGCCAGTACAACCTCTCGCCGGTGGTCTCGAGCCGCCACCTGGTCGCCTTCATGCAGCTTGGACAGGGCGGTGCGGGCGGGACCCCCGACAGGCTCAAGGTGATGCAGGCCAACGGCAGCAAGCAGCGGACGGTCCTTCGCTCGAACGATCCCCGTTTCACCCTCGATCCGGACTTCTCGCCCAACGGGCGCGCGATCGCGTACCTGCGCCTGGTGGAGGTCAACGGCGACCGCTCGCCGCGGCGCTACTCGCTGCGGACGGTTCGAACCTCGGGCAAGAACCCGAAGGTGGCGGTGGCGCACCTCAAGGTGAGGCCGCGCGGTCTGCAATGGACGCGGATTCCATAGAGCCGGAGATCCGTCCTCACCCGATCGATTCCGGATTCCCCGGTAGTAGGGTTGCGGCATATGGGGCGTGAGGTCGCGATCAAGTCGAGCCGGGTTGCGGTCATCGTCCTCGCAGCCGCCCTCGCAATCGCCGCCGCCCCCACCGGCGCCGCCAAGCGGCCTTCCACGCAAACGAGGATCGTCTTCGGCGGCTTCGACAAGATCCGCTCGATGCGGGCCGACGGGAGCGGGGTGCGGACCCTGGCAAAGGTGGACCCCGACCCGTCGCACAAGATCATCAGCCTGCGGGGTCTCGGGGCCAGCAAGAACGGGAAGCGGATCGTCGCCGTGACCGAGTTCATCTCCTCCGGCCCGAGTGGCGGCTTGATCAATCGCATGCTCCGCTACAACGGCAGGGGGCGAAACAAGACACCGCTGCTGCACCCCTTCTACCGCGACGGCGTCAACTCGGCGGCGCTCAGCGCCGACGGACGCAAGATCGTCTACCCGAAGGACGGCGACCTCCACCTGGTGAAGGCAGACGGCCACGGCGTTCGCAGGCTGACGACGATCGGCCGCGCCAAGCACCCGTCATTCTCGCGCAACGGCCGCAGGGTCGCCTTCGAGCGGAACTCGAGCGGAAACCAGGACATCTGGGTCGTCAACGTCCGCACGGGGTCCACCAGCCAGCTGACCTCGGCCGCCGCCGACGAGACCGACCCCAGTTTCTCGCCAAACGGCAGCCGGATCGCCTACGGCTCCGACGCCGGCGGTGGACGACTGATGCTGATGCGCTCCAACGGCTCCGGCCGGCACACGGTGGTGCCCACTCACGCCGGCGAGGAGACCGATCCCGACTTCTCGCCCGGCGGCGGCGCCATCGTCTTCGTCAAGCGCTCCCACGGCAATTTCCGCTTCTTCACCGTCAAGGTCGGCGGTTCGCATTTGAAGCGCGTCAACGCCAGCGTCGGCGGCAAGTCGCCGCAATGGACCCGCCTTCCCTGAGGCGGGCCGGATTCCAGGTCAGGCAAGCCGCGCCGGCTCGGCGGCGCTGACGGGCATGCCGTCGAGGGCGTCGAGGGCCTTGCGGAGACTCATCGCGATGCAGGTGAACAGCGGCGTCTCGCGCTCGGTGTACTCGCTGGCCTGCGTCGGGCGCAGCTCCTGGACCAGGTCGAGGAACTCGCCTGGGTCGTCGCCCTCGAAGGCGACCACGAACTCCTGGTCGTCGAGGCCGAATGAGTAGGTGGTGTTGACCGAGATCTCGGGATAGCGGCGGCCGACCTCGATGTGGCTGCGCATGATCCGCTGGCGCTCCTCCATCGGCAGCCCGAACCAGCGGCGCTGCTTGACCATCGGGTAGAGGAAGAGGTACTTGCGCGCCGACACGCAGATCTCGGGCCGCACCGACTCCTCCTCGGAGTAGGGGGAGGCCTTGGTCATCGAGAGGAAGGAGTAGGGGGTGGTGGCCCATTTGGCGAGGCCGCTCTGGCCGAGGACCACGTGGAAGTTGTGGATGTCCTCGAGGATCGGGCTCTGGCTCAGCAGCAGCAGGTCGACATCGCTGCGGGTGCCTATGGTTGAGTAGGCGCGCAGCGAGCGGTCGAGACCGAAGTCCTCGCAGGCGGCGAGGAACTCGAGCTTGTCGGCGGCACGCTGGTCGTCGTCGAGGCGCCGCCAGGCGGGATCGAGCTTGAAGAACGTGAATTTCGCGAAAGTCCGGCTGGCCACGGTGCTCACCAAAATAGCGCTCGCCGCCGGGCTGCTCTGGGCCGCAGCCTGCCTCTGGGGTCCAGCCGTCGCGGGTGCGACGCCGCGGGTGACGGTCGCGCTGCTGCCCAACGGCACCCCGGTCTCCGCCCTCGAGGCAGTCCCGCGGATCTCCCCGGGACTGCTCAGCGCCGGCCTCGGCGAGGTCTCGCCCGACCAAACCTACCTCGACATCACCCAGGGCAACCGGGTGTTCGACTCGCTCTATGACGGCGAGCTGCCGCTGACCGACACCCTCGGCACCCAGGTGCCCGAGTGGGGCCGGATCGTCGCCCGGGCCGATTCGGCGCCGGCCGAGATAGTCCCCGGTCTGCTCGCCTCCTCGCTCCGGCCCGGGGCGATGGCGGCGGCCCCCGATCTGACTCTGCCGGCGCTGCTGGCGGCCGACCGCAGTGGCCACGTAAACCGCCTGCCGCTGTCCTGCCGCGGCCGCTCCTGCCGCCCCGCGGTCAGCGTCATCAACGCCACCGCCGCCGGGCTGCCGGCGCTCGCTCGCGGGCTCCGCGGCCGCGACCTGCTGATCGCGGTCGGGCGCCCGCCACCGGCCGAGCACTCGCAGCTGGCGGTCGGCATCGCCGGGGCCGGGTTCGACGGAAACCTCTCCTCCGACAGCACCCGCATCGACGGCTACGTCAGCTCGATCGACCTCGCTCCGACGATCCTCCGCCGGCTCGGCCAGCCGGTTCCCTCGCAGATGACCGGAACCGCGATCCGCGCCGGGGGCAGCCCCGACTTCGACGAGGTCGCCTCGCTCGGCGACCGCTTGGCCGAGATCCCCTCCCGCCGGACCTCCGTGGTGGGAGTCAGCCTCCTTGTCTGGGTCCTCGTCGCCGGTCTTGCCGCGGCGCTGTTCCGCGGCCGCGTCGCCCGCACGGCGCTGCGGCTGCTGGCGCTCTCGGTCGCCTACCTGCCGCTGGCGCTCCTGATCGCCGCCGGCCTGAGCCCCGGCACCGGCGCCGAGCGGCTGCTGCTGGCGCTCGGCGCGCCGGCGCTGGCGGGCCTCAGCCTCGCCGCCTTCCGCGGCTACCGGGCCCTGGCCGTCGCCTGCGCCCTCACCACCGTCGCCTGCGCGATCGACGTCATCGCCGGCTCGCCGCTGACCTCGCTCTCGCTGGTCGGGCCCAACCCCGGCGGCGGCGTCCGCTTCTACGGGATCGGCAACGAGCTCGAGGCGATCCTCGCCCCCTTGATCATCGTCGGCACCGGCGCCGCCATCGCCGGCTTCGCCGCCGGAAGGCAAACGCGCCGCGCCGCTGCGGTCGCCTTCCTCGCCGTCGCAATTCTCTTCGCCTTCGTCTTCGCCGCCGGGCGCTTCGGTGCCGACGTCGGCGCAGCCATCGTCTTCCCCGCGGGGGCGGCGGTCGCCGCTGCGGTGACAACCGGGCGCCGCGCCCTCGCCCTGCTGGCGCTGGCGGCGCCCCTGCTGGCGCTGGCGCTGCTGGCGCTGATCGACCTCCTCAGCGGCGGCGACGCCCACCTGACCCGCTCCGTGCTCGACGCCGGGGGTTTCCACGATCTCGCAAACGTCGCCGAGCGGCGTCTGCGCCTCTCGGCCATCAGCTTCGGTCGCGCCGCCTCCTCGCCGGTGCTGCCGGCGGTCGTGATCGCGATCGCGGTGGTGGTCCTCGGGCGGCGCCGGATCCGTCCCTGGTTCGACGGCCTTCCGGCGGTGCTGGCGGGCTTTGCCGGTGCCGCCGCGGCGACCGTCGTCGGCACCTTCGCCAACGACTCCGGCGCCCTGCTGCTCGAAGTCGGCACCGCCTACCTGCTCGTGTTCGGGGGCTTTGTCTGGGCCGAGAGGGCGGAATCGGGCTCTCAGGCGCGAATAACCCGGCAGACGACGGGTAACCGGGACCCCTGAGAGGGGTTTCTCTTGGTCCCGCCCGCGGCACCGCCTGCGTGGGCCCCGTCACAATCCGCCACCGCCACATCAACTACCCTTACACACAGTGAGAATCGCTCTAGTCTCGCCATATTCGTGGAGCTATCGGGGCGGAGTGAATCGCCACGTGGAGGCGCTCGCCGAGGAGTTCATCGGCCGCGGCGACCACGTCAGGGTCATCGCGCCCCTCGATCCACCCGACAGCCTCAGCAAGGCCCTCCACCGCAGCCCCGCCGAGGCCAGGGAGGTCCCCGACTACCTGATCCCGGTCGGCCGCACCGTCGGCATAGGCGCCAACGGCGCCGTCTCCAACCTCTCGCTCTTCCCCGAGGGCGTCACCGGGACCCGGCGCGCCCTGCGCGAGGGCGGTTTCGACGTCGTCCACGTGCACGAGCCGATCGCACCGCTGGTCGGCTGGGACACGGCGCTCAGCGCCGAGACCCCGGTCGTCGGCACCTTCCATGCCTACTCGACGAAGGCGATCCCCAATTACGCCGCCAGCATGCTCGGCGCCCGGCGCGTCGTCAGCAAGCTCTCGGGCAAGATCGCCGTCTCCGAGGCGGCCGAGTGGACCGGCAGGCGCTGGTTCGGCGGTCATTACGAGATCGTCCCCAACGGGGTCGACATCGGCGCCGCGCCCGCCGGCCCCAAGCCCGCAAGCGACGAGTTCCGGATCCTCTTCGTCGGTCGCCCCGAGGAGCGCAAGGGCCTGCCCTTCCTGCTCACCGCATTCGGCGCCCTGGTCGACCACGCCCCCGCCCGGCTGACCGTGATCGGCGCCAACGACGCCGACATCCTCCGCTACCTGCAGGACCCGGAGCTGATGAGCTCGATCGACGCCCGCGGGCGGGTCTCCGAGGAGGAGCTGTGGCAGTCCCTCCACAGCGCCGACGTGCTCTGCGCGCCCTCCCTCTCGGGCGAGAGCTTCGGCATGGTCCTTACCGAGGCTTTCGCCGCCGGCACTCCGGTGATCGCCTCCGGCATCGCCGGCTACAGCGACGTCGTCACCGACGGCCTCGACGGCGTCCTGGTGCCGCCTGCCGACGCCCAGCGCCTGGCCGAGGAGCTTCAGCGCGCCCAGCACGAGCCCGACCGCATGCGCGAGATGGGCGAGGCTGCCCGGATCAGCGCCGAGCGCTACGCCTGGCCCCGCGTGGCCGACCAGGTCAACTCGGTGTACGAGCGCGCGATCGAGGCACCGGCCCCGGTGACGGCCGGCGAGCGCATCGCCCGCAGCACCGGCTTCGCCTCCGCCGACGGCCGCTCGCGCCGGCCGGCCGAGCGCCTCCCCTCACTCGACCCCGTTCCGGCCAGCAACGGGAGCAAGCGCCGCGGCGCCGCCCGTCGCATCGGCCTCGGCGTCGCCGCCGTCCTCGGCCTCGGCCTCACAGCCCTGGCGGCGAACAAGATCGGAGTCGACAAGGTCGTCGCCAGCATCGTCCGCTCAGACCTCACCTGGGTGCTGATCGCCTGCGCCCTGATGTCAGCCTCGCTCTTCTTCCGAGCCGCGTCGTGGTACGCGATCGTCCGCGCTGCCCTGCCCAACCGCCCGGTCCGCCGTCGCGACGTCACCTCGGCGACGATGATCGGCGTGCTGATGTCGGCGACGCTCCCCGCCCGCCTGGGCGAGCCGGCGCGCGTGATGTCGCTCTCGCGCCGAACCGGGCGCATGCGGGAGACCGTCCCGGTTCTGCTCGGAACCCTGGTCTCGCAGACGATGCTCAACATCCTCGCCCTGGTCCTGCTCGGCGTCATCATCGTCTCCACCACCGACCTCTTCCACTCGGGCACCCAGAAGCTGTTCTGGTTCAGCTCGGTGCCGCTGCTGCTGTTGCTGGTGGTGCTGATCGCGCCGGCGCTGATGCGCCGCAACGGCAACGGGCGCCTGGCACGGATCGGGGCCGGCATGCGCAGCGCCATGGTCCAGGTCCGCCGCGGCCTAACTGTCTTCCGCGACCCCAAGCGCGGCTCGCTCGCAGCCGGTGCCCAGCTCGGTGCCTGGGCGATCCAGCTCGCCGCCTGCTGGGCGCTGCTGTTCGCCCTCGGGCTCGACGGCCAGGCCGGGATCGGCGCCGCGGCCGCGGTGCTGTTCGCGGTCAACGTCACCGCCGTGGTGCCGGCGACCCCGTCGAACATCGGCGTCTTCCAGCTGGCGGTGATCAGCGTCCTTCACACCGGCTTCGGCATCGGCACCGCCGACGCGCTCGCCTACGGCGTCATCCTCCAGGCGGTCGAGATCGCGACCGCGGTCGCCCTCGGCCTGCCGGCGCTCGTGCGCGAGGGCCTGACCTGGTCCGACCTGCGGGTGCAGGCGCTCTCCTCGGCTCCGGTGCGGCTCTCATCGAAGCCCCCCGCCCGCGAGGGCGCTCGCATCATCTAGACGCCCCACCGTCCAGACGCCCCGCCGCCGGCGCGGGCCATCGTTGGCTGAACGGTTTCGGCACTCATAGGTGCTGAAACCGTTCAACGAAGACCCCAGCAACGCCGGTGGATAGTGCTCTTGGGGCCGCGGCTTCTCCGCTCCGGCCGGGCCGCCAGGCCGGGCCGGCTCCTTAGCCCGCGGCGGCTGCCGCCTCCGCTTCGGCGTCCTCTTCGGCCGGCTCCTCCTCCGGGGGTAGACCGGCGCCACGGTCAGAGCCGGCGATCACCTCATCGGGAGAGCCGTCCTCGGGGATGAAGCCCGACTTCATCCCGAAGTAGACGGCCTGGGGGTGGTGGGCGATGATCGCCACCGTGGACTGCTCGGGCATCACGGCGTAACCGTCGGAGAGGGTCATGCCGATCTCCTCCAGGCCGAGCAGGCGCCAGACCTTCTCGTGCTCGGATTGGTCCGGGCAGGCGGGGTATCCCCAGGAGTAGCGGCGGCCCTGGCCGGGCTTGATCCCGAGCTCGCTCCGGGCCTTGGAGTGGAGCCACTCGGCCAGCCCCTCGGCCGACTGCACCCCGAGGCCGTGGACATAGAGCTGCTCGGCGAACTCGCCCTCCGACTCGAGCTTCTCCATCAGCTCGGTCACCTCGGGGCCGACGGTGACCCCCTGCAGCGCGACCACGTCGCGCTCTCCCGAGTCGATCGGCCTGAAGAAGTCGGTGAGGCAGATGCGGTCGTGCCTGGGCTGGCGCGGGAAGACGAGCCGCTCGAGCTCGACCCCGGGGTCCTCGGGGTCGAAGATCACCAGCTCGTTGCCGTCGGCGTTGCAGGGGAAATAGCCGATTCGCACCCGGGGGTGGAGGTAGTCCTGCTGGCGCCACATCCGCTCCAGCCGCGGGGCGAACCCCTCCTCGGTGCCGTCCCCCTCGACGATCTTCCGCCACTCCTCGCCCTTCTTGCCGCGGCCACCCCAGTGAAGCTTGAACAGCACGTGGCGATCGAGATGAGGGAAGACCTCGTCGAAGTCCACCTCGACCTCGCGCGGCCCCCAGAAAGGCGGCTCGGGGATCGGCACGTCGGTTCGGGCCGCGGAGCGGACGCTGTCGTCGCTGGTCGGGGGCCCGTCGTCGGGCTTGACCGGCTTCTCCCGCAGCGCCTTCGCCTCGGCCCGGATCCGCTCCACCAGGGCAGCCCGGGCCTCGCCGTCGATCAGCGCGTCCATAGTGTCGAGGCCGGCGAACGCGTCCTTGCAGTAGAAGACTCCCGGCTCATAGACCTTGTCGGACTCCTTGCCGCCCGGGTACAGCGCCCGGCGGCCGAAGTCGCGGTTGATTGCGGCGCCGCCGATCAGCACCGGGAACTCAAGCCCCCTCGAGTGCAGCTCGCCGATGCAGGTCGGCATCTGCTTCGAGGTGGAGACCAGCAGCGCCGAGAGCCCGATCGCGTCGGCCTCGTTCGAGACCGCGGCCTCGATGATCGTCTCCACCGGCACCTGCTTGCCGAGGTCGATCACGGTGTAGCCGTTGTTGGTCAGGATCGTGTTGACCAGCGACTTGCCGATGTCGTGGACGTCGCCGAAGACGGTCGCGATCACTACCTTGCCCTTGGTGTGGCCCTCGATCCGGTCGAGGTAGTTCTCGAGCCGGGCGACAGCGCGCTTCATCACCTCGGCCGACTGCAGGACGAAGGGCAGGATCAGCTCGCCGGCACCGAACTTGTCGCCGACCTCCTTCATCGCCGGCAGCAAGACCTCGTTGAGCGTCGGCACGGCGCCGATCTTCTCCACCGAGAGGTCGATCCAGTCCTCGACCCCGTCCTTCTTTCGCCGCAGGATGTGCCAGTGAAGCGCCTCCTCGGGCTCCATCCCCTCAGTTGGGTCGGCACCCTCGTCGACTTCCTCCTCACCCTTCGACTCGAAGTGGGCGATGAAGCGCTCGAGTGCGTCCTCGCGACGGTTGAAGACGAGATCGTCGGTGAGCTCGCGTTCGGCGTCGCCGATCTCCCCGTAGGGCGTGATGTGGTTGGGGTTGACCATCGCCAGGTCGAGGCCGGCCTCGACGCAGTGATGCAGGAAGACGGAGTTGAGAACGGCGCGGGCCGGGGGGGAGACGCCGAAGGAGACGTTGGAGACGCCGAGTGACGTCTTCACCCCGGGCAGCTCCGCCTTGATCCGGCGGATCCCCTCGATCGTCTCCACCGCCGAGGGCTTCCACTCGTCGTCGCCTGTCGTCAAGGTGAAGGTGAGCGCGTCGAAGATCAGCGCCTCGGGGTCGAGGCCGTGCTCGGTGCAGGCGAGGTCGCGGATCCGCTTGGCGATCTCGATCTTGCGATCCGCGGTCTTCGCCATCCCGACCTCGTCGATCACCAGCGCGATCAGCGCCGCGCCGTGCTCCCTCGCGAGTGGGATGACGACGTCGGCCTTGTCGCGGCCGGCCTCGAGGTTGATCGAGTTGACGATCGCCCGTCCCGGGATCTGCTCCAGCGCTGCCTTGATCACGTCGGGCTCGGTCGAGTCCACCTGGATCGGCGCCGGCTGGGTCAGGGAGACGCGCTCGACCACCTGGCGCATCTGCTCGTCCTCGTCGGAGCGCTCGGTCAGCGCGACGCAGACGTCGAGCACGTGAGCGCCGCCTGTGACCTGGTCCTCGGCTACCTGGACCAGCCCGTCGTAATCGTCGGCGAGCAGCAGCTCCTTCGCCTTGCGTGAGCCCTGCGAGTTGACCCGTTCGCCGACCAGGGTCGGCCGCGGCTCCTGCACCAGCGGCGTCGAGGTCATCATCGAGGAGACCTCGATCGGCCCCGGCGCCGGGCGTTCGCCCGGGACGCGGCCCTCGACCCGCTCGCGGATCGCGGCGATGTGCTCGGGGGTCGTCCCGCAGCAGCCGCCGACGATCCCGACTCCGTAGCGCTCGACGAACTCGCCCAGGGTCGCCGCCAGCGGCCCGGGCTTCTCGGGGAAGATCGTCTCGCCGTCGGGACCCTGCAGCGGCAGGCCGGCATTGGGGATGCAGTGGACGGGCAGCGGCGAGTTCTCGCCCAGGTAGCGGATCGCATCGCGCATGTCCTCGGGCCCGGTCGAGCAGTTGAGGCCGATGACGTCTACGTCGAGCGCCGCCAGGGTGGTCAGAACGGCGGCGATGTCGGTGCCGAGCAGCATCTTGCCGCCCTGGGGCAGCAGCGAGACGCTGGTCTGGATCGGCAGTGTCCGCCCGGTCGCCTTGAACGCTTCGCGGGCGCCGAAGACCGCGGCCTTGACCTCGAGGATGTCCTGGGCCGTCTCGATGATGATCAGGTCGGAACCGCCCTCGACCAGGCCGGTGGCCTGCTCGGTGAAGACCTCGACCAGCTTCGCGAAGCTGATGTCGCCGAGCGTCGGGTCGTCGGACGCCGGCAGGAAGCCCGTCGGCCCGATCGAGCCGGCGACGAAGCGGCCATCGCCGGCGGCGGCCCGGGCGATCTCGGCGGCCCTGCGGTTGATCTCCGGCGTGTGCTCGCCGAGGCCCCACTCGTCGAGCTTGGTCCGGCTTCCCTGGAAGGTATCGGTCTCGACCACCTCGGCGCCCGCCTCCAGCATCGAGGCGTGGACTCCCTCGATCACGTCGGGGCGGTTGAGTACGAGCGCCTCGTGGCACTTGCCCTCGAGGCCGCCGTAGTCGGCCTGGGTCAGGTCGAACTGCTCGAGGGTGGCGCCCATGCCGCCGTCGAAGATGACGACGCGCTCGCGGGTGGCGGCGAGATAGTCGCGCTCAACCATCCTGGCCCCTGCTCTGAGTCTCTTTCTTGGGAAGTCTCACGGTCGCCTCCATCGATCCCGGCTGTAGCACCGCCACCCGCACGCGAAAAACGCGGGGATTCGGGCCGGTTGCTGCGATGTCGACGGGCCGGGTCCCTCGATCGCTCGTGATGGTCAGCCTAATTTAGCGAAGGGTCGGTCAGGCCCGTGACCAGATCGTCCACCCGGAACGGTCTCAGTGCCTCGACTTCGCCGGCTGCGGCGGCACCAGCTGGTAGACGGGCCCGTTGGTTGTGGCGGCATAGATATGGCCGGCCTCATCGGTGCCGAACGAGGTCATCAGCGAGCCAACCGGCCCCGGCGGGATCCTGACGCCGAGGGAGCTGTCGTCCACGGCTCCACCGAGCTTCGGAACGAAGCTGCGGATCCGCCCGCCGCAGTAGTCGCTGTAGAGGTAGCGCCCGAGGAGGCTCTTAAGGGCCGGGTCCCGGACGATATAGCCGCCGATCACGGCGCAGCGGGGGCCGTGCTGGTAGTTGAGGATCGGCTTCAGCGTGTAGCCGGGATCGGGGGTGTCGCCGTTGGGACAGAGGAGGCCGCAGTCGTATGGCTCGACCCCCTCGAGCGCGTCCCAGCCGAAGTTCCCTCCCCAGGCGAAGGGAATCGTCTCGTAGTCGATCTCCTCGAAGCGGTTCTCACCGACGTCGGCGATCAGGATCCGGTCTGGCCCCTTCTTCCGGAGCTCGAAGGAGAAGCGGAACGGGTTTCTCAGCCCGTAGCTGAAGATCTCGTCGCGGCCGGGCCTGCCGACGAAGGGGTTGGTGCGGGGAATCTTGTATGGCTTGCCGCCCTTGGTGGGGCGCGGATTGATGCGGATGATCTTGCCCCGCAGGCTGTCGAGGCTCTGGGCGAAGTTGAAGAGGTCGCCGGGGTCCATGCCGTCGCCGATGCCGCTGTAGAGGAGGTTGCCCCGGAACTGGAGCTGACCGCCGTTGTGGTTGGAGTAGCCGGGCGGCTCGGGTGCCGTCAGCACCGCCCGCCGGGAGGAGGCCGGGGCGAAGGCGTCGCGCGAGCGCTTGTACTCGTCGATCTGCAGGTCGTCGTTGAGGTCGGTGTACTGGACGTAGAAGTGGCCGCTCTGCTCGTAATCGGGAGGGAAGGCGATTGAGAACAGGCCCTGCTCGATCGTCTGGGCCCTGACCTTGCTGGAGATGTCCAGAAACGGGTGGGGGAGCTTCTCCCCGTCCCGGACCACCTCGACCCGCCCGCCGCGTTCGGTCACGAAAAGCAGATTTGGGAAGCCCGGGGCGCCGGAGACGTAGGTCGGGTCGTCGAAGCTCGCGATCTTCCGCATCACCGCCGGCTTGGAACCGGCCGCTGCGCTCGCGGGGCCGATCGCCGCGATCGCGAGCGCCGCCGGCAGCCCCCGCGCCGCCCGGCGCAGCAAGCGGCGGCCGCGCCGAAGCCGGCGGCCGTCCCCTTTGCTGGTGGCGGAGTGAGTCTCGATCATTCCCGTGGCGTCCGGCTCTGCACCGTTACGAACAACCGCAACCCGTTCGGGTTGCGGCGGAACGGCCGGCCGGAGAGCCGACCATGCGGGGCTGGCGGGCGCGCCATGATACCGGCGGATCCGGCTCAGACCGCGCCGTCGCCGGCCACCGGCCGTCGGCTCTCAGCAGCTGCCTGCACCCGGGCAAGCTCCTGCGTGAACCCCTCGATCAACCCTGCCAGGCGCTTCGGGGCCTCCAGCTGGGGACAGTGGCCGCACTCTTCGATCACCTCGAATCGCACCTCCGGAACCTCGCGCAGGAGCCGGTCGGCTCCGCTGGAGAAGACCATCCTGTCGCTGTCCCCCCAGAGCAGCAGCACCGGGCAGGAGATCCGTCCCAGCTCGAACGGGTCCTCGAGCTCCGGCAGCAGCCGGCGGCCACTGGCGAGGATGCGAGCGACGTCGCCGGCGCTCGACATGTGGCTGGTGAAGGAGGAGATCAGCCTTGGGTCGATTCGGCGCGGTCGGGCGAAGGCGACCTGGCGATAGACCTGGCCGACGGCGCTGCGGACGATCGCCTGCGGAACGGGTATCGGCGAGGCCAGCAGGGTTCGGATCAACCGCTCTCCCTCGATCACGCCGAACCAGCCGGCCATGTCGAGCCCGGCGGGAGCGATCGGGACGACGCCGGAGATGGGGACGCCGGGGTCCGCCGCCGCCCGCAGGGCCACGCAGCCCCCGAGGGAGTTGCCGGCGACCAGCGCCGGCTTGCCCTGGGTGAAGCGGACCAGCGCCGCCCTCAGGAAGCGATCGAGCTGGGGCAGGATCGGCTCGTCGGGCTCGAGCGCCGAGGCGGTGCCGTAGCCCGGCATGTCGAGGGCGACTGCCGGTCGTCCCGCGCGCCGCATCAGATCGAGCAGCGGCCGCCAGGTGTCGGCGCTGTCCGACCACCCGTGAAGGAGGATCAGGGGCGGCCCCGAGCCGTCCAGCTCCAGAGCCCGGGTCTCGAATCCGGCCACCCGCAGTCGATGCTCGAACAGGACCATTGGCTGGCCAGCCAAGCTAGCGGTGATCCCCGACGGTTTCGCCCCTGTGGCAAGAAGTTAGGCGAAATTCACCCACCCTTTAGCGCCGCGGCCTACCCTCGCCGCGATGTCAACCTTCACCACATCGAAACCCCCGCTTCACCGTTCGGATACAGCGGGGACGGCGCCAACGGCGACGATCATGGGCATGAGAGCCCATCTTTCCTCCTGCTCGCGCTGCGGTTCCATCCTCGATGCGCCCCGCGCCAACCCCAGCACCGGTGAGATCGCCCGCAAGTGCTGCGAGTGCGCCCGCTGGCAGCCGCCGGCGCAAATGCAGGGCGGCGCTCCCCGCCGGGAGGCGCCCCGCCCGGGCGCGAGACTCCAATAGTTCACCAGGGCCAGGCGCGAGACTTCAATTCGCCACGGTATTGGTGACTCAGATCACTCTCGTCGAGCGGGCTGAGGGTCAGTCGCGCTTGCCGCGCCCGTAGAGCAGGCGGATGCTGCGGCCCAGCAGCTTGGTCGTCCTCGCCTTGTAGGGCAGCATGTGCATGTCGCGCTTGGGCCCCCAGCGGGTGATGAGGATCGTCTGCTGCTTGGTGTACTTGCGGATCCCGGCCGCACCGTGCCTGGTGCCGAGCCCGGAACTCTTCCAGCCGCCCATCGGCAGCTCCAGCGCGACGTAGTTGATCTGGGCGTCATTGACGCAGCAGACCCCGGCCTCGACCTGGCGCGCCAAGCGCTCGCCCTTATCGAGGTCACGGGTCCAGACCGATGCCTGCAACCCGTAGGGCGAGTCGTTTGCCAGCCGCACCGCTTCCTCGGCGTCGGCGACCTTCATCACCGGCAGGGTCGGGCCGAAGGTCTCCTCGGTCATGCACTCCATCGAGTGGTCGACGTCGACCAGCAGCGTCGGCTCATAGAAGTCGCCGGCGCCCTCGCGGCGCTTGCCGCCCACCACGACCCGGGCGCCCTTGGCGACCGCGTCGGAGACGTGGGAGTTGATCAACTCGACCTGGGGCGGCGAGGTGATCGCGCCGACGTCGATGCTTCCGGCCCCGCCTGGGACGCCGACCCGCAAGCCGCGCATCACCTTCTCGATCCGCGAGACCAGCTCGTCGTAGATCGGCGCCTCCGCGTAGACGCGCTCGATCGAGATGCAGGTCTGGCCGCCGTTCTGCATCGAGTAGTGGACCGCGGCGTTGGCGGCACGCTCGACGTCGGCGTCGGCGCAGACGATCATCGGGTCCTTGCCGCCAAGCTCGAGCCCGATCGGGGTCAGGGTCCGGGACGCCCTCTCGGCGACCTTCTTGCCCACTTCGGTCGAGCCGGTGAACATGATGAAGCCGACGTGGTCGATCAGCTCGCTGCCGACGTCGCCGCCGCCGATCGCGAGCTGGAAGACGTCCTCCGGCAATCCGCACTCGGCCAGCATCTCGGCCATCAGCATCGAGGTCATCGGCGTCAGGCTCGCCGGCTTCAGGATCACCGAGTTGCCAGCGGCCAGCGCCGGGATGCAATCCCCGAAGGAGTTGGTGAGCGGGTAGTTCCAGGGGCCGATGACGCCGACCACCCCGACCGGCTCATAGCGGACGATCAGCTTGCGGCCAAGCACGAACGGCGAGCTCGAGCGGACCTTCTCGTCGGCGAGGTACTTGGGGGCGTTCTTGGCCCAGAAGCCGAAGGCGGCGGCGGCGTAGGAGACCTCCGCCAGCTGCGCGTCCTCGAAGGTCTTGCCGTTCTCGGCAACGATCGTGCGGATGATCCGCTCGGAGTTGTCGGTGACCCACTTCTGCGCCCGCCGCAGCACCCTGGCGCGGCCCTCGAAGCCGAGCGCCGCCCAGCCCGGCTGCGCCAGCCTGCCCTTCTCGGCCAGCCCCGCCACGTCGCCCGGCGCGATCGCCGGGATCGTGGCGATCGTCTCGCCGGTCGCCGGGTTGCTGACCTCGATGCTCCTGGCGGCATCGCTGCCGTTCGCGCCTGTGCCGCCGTCGGTCGTCGTCTTCGCCTCGGTCGTGGTGCCGCTCTCCACCGTCGCTCTCCTTCGCTCGCTTGCTGCTTATCGCCGGCTCGGAGACCAGACTCTACTGCGCTGCCGAGCCCCTGTTGGAGTCGCGCGGAACCAGCCGGTAGACAGGGCCGTTGCCGCTGGTGACATAGATGTGGTTCTCCGCGTCGAGGCCGAACGAGGTCAGCGAGGGAAAGCCGCGGGGGCCGCTGGGAAGCCCGGCGCCGATGCCGGAGTCGTCGTCGGCTGGGGGGGTGAGGACGGGGACGAGGCTGCGGATCCTGCCCGAGCAGAAGTCGCCGTAGAGGTAGCGGCCGCGCAGCCACGGAAGCGCAGGGTCGCGAACCACGTAGCCGCCGATCACCGCGCAGAAGTTCTCGTGGGTGAGCGTCTTGATCGGCGGCACGGTTCCGCCCGGATCGGGAGTGCCGGAGTTGGGGCAGAGGTCGCCGCAGGGGGCGTCGGGCGGCCAGACCGCGCTGTAGGGCCATGGCCCTTCGAAGATGTCCCAGCCGAAGTTTGCTCCCCTGGCGCCGGCGACCGTGGTCGCATTGATCTCCTCGTAGCGGCCCTGGCCGACGTCGGCGATCAGGATCCGGCCCGGGCCGTGGGGGACCCGCTCGAAAGAGAAGCGGAACGGGTTGCGCAGCCCGTAGCTGTAGATCAGGTCGAGGCCGGGGACGCCGACGAAGGGATTGGAGCGGGGCACCCGGAATGGCATGCCGCCTTTGGAGGGGCGGGGGTCGAGCCGGAGGATCTTGCCGCGAAGGCTTTCCAGGTTCTGGGCGAAGTTGTAGACGTCGCCCGGGTCGGCGCCGTCGCCGACCGCGGAGTAGAGGTAGCGGCCGCGGAACTGAAGCTGCCCGCCGTTGTGGTTGAAGTAGCCGTCCACCCCGGGGATCGTCAGCAACGTTCGCTGCGAGGAGGGCGGCGCGAAGGTCGGCGTCCGCCGCGAGTACTCCTCGATCCGCAGGTCGCCGGCCCGGTCCGCGTACTGGACGTAGAAGCGGTGGCTCTCGGCGTAATCGGGCGGGAAGGCAAGCCCGATCAGGCCTTGCTTGTCCGGCTCGGTGGTCACCTGGCGGGAGATGTCGAGGAAGGGTCGGGGAAGGATCTTGCCGTCGCGCAGCACGGCGATCCGCCCCTTGCGCTCGACCACGAACAGCAGGTGCGGGAAGCCGGGCGCGGAGGTGACGTAGTTGGGGCTCTGGAATGTGCCGACCTTCTCCAGGGCGACCCCGGTGCCCGCGTTCGCGCCGGCGGCCGGGCCGGCGACGGAGAGCGCCAGCAGCGCCGCCAGCCCCCCCAGCATCCTCCTGCGCAGGATCACCGCAGGCCCACCGCCCCCGCCGCCGCCAACGCCCTCAGCGCGGGGCCAGGCGGTAGACGTTTCCGTCGAGCGAGCAGACGTAGACCCGCCCCGACGGCGTCTCTCCGAAAGAGCTCAGGTGGTCAACGTGGAGGCCGAGGGCGAGGTCGCCGGTGGCGCCGCCGAGGCGGGGGACGAAGCTCCGCAGGTCGCCCTGGCAGTAGTCGGCGTAGAGGTAGCGGCCGAGCAGCGAGCCCAGCGCCGGGTCGCGGACCACGTAACCGCCGGTGACGGCGCATCCGCGGCTGTGGTCGTAGGCGAGCACCGGTGGCGACGTGCCGCCCGGGTCGGGAGTCCCGTCGAGGGGACAGGCCGGATCGCCGCAGTCATAGAGCTCGAAGCCCTCCCAGGCGTCCCAGCCGAAGTTGGCGCCGCGGGCTCCCGGCAGGGTCTCGTAGTCGACCTCCTCGAAGCGGTTCTGGCCGACGTCCCCGGTCACGATCCGGTCCGGCCCACCGGCGACGTCCTCGATGCTGAAGCGGTAGGGGTTTCGCAGCCCGTAGCTGAATACCTCGTCGCGCCCGGCCCGGCCGACGAAGGGATTCGAGGCCGGCACCCGGTAGGGCCGGCCGCTGTTCGACCGGCGCGGGTCGATCCGCAGCAGCTTGCCGAGGAGCGACTCGGTGTTCTGGGCGTTGTTGAGAACATCGCCTCCCAGCCCACCGTCACCCGTGCCGATGAAGAGCTCATGTCCGTGGAACTGCAGCTGGCCACCGTTGTGGTTGGGGAAGTTGGGGTGGGGGATGGTGATCACCCGCCGCCGGGTCGAGGCGAGGGCGCGGGTCGGGTCGTGGCGGCTGCGCAGGAACTCGTCCACGCAGAGATTGCCGTTGTGGTTGGTGTAGTAGACGTAGAAGCGGCGGCTGGCCCGGTAGTCGGGAGGGAAGGCGACCGAGAGCAGGCCGCGCTCGACGTACTCGCTCTCGACCAGCCCGGTGATATCGAGGAAGGGCCGCGCCAGGGTCCTGCCACGGCGGACGACCCGGATCGCCCCCGGGCGCTCGACCACGAACAGCAGCTTCGGGTAGGCGCGGGCGCCGGCGACGTAGACCGGCTGGTCGAAGCTGCCCACCCGGTTCAGCCGGGCCCCGCCGGCACCGTCGCCGATCGGGCCCCGCGCCGCGGCCGCCGCCGGGATCGCGAGCAGCGCCAACCCGGCCGCCACCAGCGCCGGGCGGATCCTCACCCGCGCTGGACCAGCCGGTAGACCGGCCCGAGCAGGGAGGTGACGTAGAGGCGGCCGTAGGCGTCCTCGCCGAAGGAGCCCGGGGCGCTGACCGATGCCCCGACCGGGTGGTCGCCGCTCGCCCTGCCAAGCCGTGGCCGGAAGCTGCGCAGCCGGCCGTCGCAGGCGTCGGTGTAGACGTAGCGCCCTCGCAGTCCGCGCAGGCGAGGGTCGCGGACGACGTAGCCGCCGATCACCGCGCATCGGCCGTCGCTGTGGTCGTAGGTGAAGATCGGTTTGGTCGTCCCCCCGGGATTCGGGGTGCCGCTCCAGTCGCCGCTGTAGAGGCCGAAGCCCTCGAAGGCGTCCCAGCCGAAGTTGGCGCCTGACGCGCCCCCGACGGTTTCGTAGTCGATCTCTTCGTAGGAGCCCTGGCCGACATCTGCGATCACGATCCTTGGCCTGGCCGAGCTGACCAGGTCGAAGGAGAAACGATAGGGGTTGCGCAGGCCGTAGCTGAATATCGGGTCCAGCCCGGTGCGGCCCGTGAACGGATTCGACGGCGGCACCGAGTAGCCGCTTCTCCGCTTCGGGGGGGTCCGGGGATCGATCCGGATCAGCTTGCCAAGCAGGCTCGCCTTGTCCTGGGCGTTGTTGTGCGGATCGCCGCCGCTGCCGCCGTCGCCGGTGCCGAGGTAGAGCAGGTTGCCGAGGAACTGCAGCTGGCCACCGTTGTGGTTGGGGAAGTTGGGGTGGGGGATGGTGATCACCCGCCGCCGGGTCGAGGCGAGGGCGCGGGTCGGGTCGTGGCGGCTGCGCAGGAACTCGTCCACGCAGAGATTGCCGTTGTGGTTGGTGTAGTAGACGTAGAAGCGGCGGCTGGCCCGGTAGTCGGGAGGGAAGGCCATCGAGAGCAGGCCGCGCTCGCCCCAGTCGAAGCCGACCAGGTCGCTGATGTCGAGGAACGGCTGGGGCAGGCGGTGGCCACGCCGGACGACCTCGATCCGCCCCGCCTGCTCGACCACGAACAGCAGCCGGGGCGCCCCCGCGGTCCCGGCGACGTAGGTGGGCCGCTCGAACTGGCCGACCGGCTTCAGCTCCACCGCGGCGCCGGCGGAGACCGGGAGTGCGGCGGCGAGCGCGCCCAGGACCATGAGCGCGATCAGGGTTGTTCTGCTTCGGCCGATCATCTCGATGCGCGGAACTCCGAGGTCCCCCCGGCCCCTCCCTGCCAGTCTTCCAGTCTTTCCCCGGCCCCTTGGTACGAGAAAAGTCCCATTCTCGGTCGCGCCTACCGGCGCTGCACCAGTCTGAAGACGGGCCCGGAGAGGGAGGTGACGTAGAGCCGGCCGCGGCTGTCCTCGCCGAAAGAGCTGGGTGAATCGACCGAGACGCCGAGGCTGCGGCTGCGTCGCACCCGGCCCAACCGGGAGGGCAGGCTCCGCAGCCCTCCCTGGCAGTTGTCCGTGTAGAGATAGCGGCCCCGCAGTCCCGCGCAGGCGACGGTCGCGGACGACGTAACCGCCGATCACCGCGCAGCCGCCGCTGTTGTGGCTGTAGGCGAAGATCGGTTTAGTCGTCCCGCCGGGATCCGGGGTGCCGCTGTTCTCGTCGGTGTAGCGGCGGAACCCCTCGAAGGCGTCCCAGCCGAAGTTGGCCCCGTTGGCAGCGCCCACCGTCTCGTAGTCGATCTCCTCGAAGCGGCCCTGCCCGACGTCGCCGATCGCGATTCGGGGCCGCCCCGCCCTGCGGCGGTCGAAGGAGAAGCGGTACGGGTTGCGCAGGCCGAAGCTGAAGATCTCGTTGCGCCCGCGCCGGCCGACGAACGGGTTCGACCGGGGGACCGAGTAGGCGCGGGGGCCGGGCGGGTTGCGTGGATCGATGCGGATGATCTTGCCCAGCAGGCTGCCCCTGTCCTGGGCGTTGTTCGGGGGGTCACCGCCGGAGCCGCCATCGCCACTGCCGAGGTAGAGGAGATGGCCGAGGAACTGCAGCTGGCCACCGTTGTGGTTCGAGTTGGCGCGGTGGCGGATCCGGATCACGGTGCGGCGGGATCCTCGCGCCGCCCTGGTCGGGCCGCGGCGCTTGAACTCGTCGACACGGATGTCGCCGCTGTTATCCGTGTAGTAGACGTAGAAGCGCCGCGTCCGCCGGTAGTCGGGGGGAAAGGCGATCGAGAGCAACCCCCGCTCGCCGCCGTCGTAGGAGACCCTGCGACTGATGTTGAGGAAGGCGTGCCCGACCCGGCGCCCGTTGCGGATAACCCTGACCCTGCCGGCCTGCTCGACGACGAACAGCAGCTTGCCGAACCCCGGCGCCCCGGTCACGTAGACCGGCCGGTCGAAGTTCCCGATCCGGCGCAGCTTGACGGCGCCGGCCGCCCCGGCGGGGGCACCCAGAGCAAGCGCCACCAGCGCCACCAGCGCGATCGCTGCTCTTTTCCGGGCCCGGGTCATCGTGAGTCGGGGGAGAATAGGCGTCTGCCGTCCCCCTAACCCGCGCGGAGGCGGTTCGGATCGCGCGGGACCCCTCCTCGGGGCTTCGGCGAACTCAACCGGAGGGATCGATCCGGTACACCGGTCCCGCCTGAGAGGTGGCGTAGATCCGCCCGCGCGAGTCCTCCCCGAAGGAGGTCAGCTGCGGCACCTCGAGCCCCAGGGCCCGGTCCTCGCTCGCCTTCTGTCCCGGCCGCGCCGGCGGCAGGAAGTCGCGCAGCTGCCCGGCGCAGTAGTCGCCGTAGATGTAGCGGCCCCGCAGGGCGGGCAGCCGCGGATCGCGGACGACGTAGCCGCCGGTCACAGAGCAGCCCTCGGCGCGGCCGTAACTGAGCACGGGCGGGATTGCTCCCGGCGCCTGCTCGTCAGTGTTGAAGGGCGCGTTTGCCTCGAACGCCGACCAGCCGAAGTTCATCCCCGGCCTGGGATCTGCGACGTAGTCGACCTCCTCGAATCGATCCTGGCCGACGTCGCCGATCGCCAGCGCCCCGGTGGGTCGGTCGAAGGAGAAGCGCCACGGGTTGCGCAGGCCGAGGGCGTAGATCCTGGGCCCGGCGCCGGGGTCGGCGGGGTCGATGCGGACGATCTTGCCGAGCAGGGTGTTCGGGTTCTGTGCGTTTCGGTGCGGGTCGCCGGCAGAGCCGCCGTCGCCGAAGCCGATGTAGAGGTCCCCCTCGGGCCCGAACTGCAACTGGCCACCGTTGTGGTTCTCGTAGGGCTGGTCCTGTGCCAGGACGACGCGGGCGCTGGCGGGGTCGGCCTGCAGCGGGTCCCCGGCGGACCGCCGGTAGGAGACGACCCGGGTGTCGCCGTCCGCGTTCGTGTAGTCGACGTAGAAGCGGCCGCTGTCGGCGTAGTCAGGCGGGAAGGCCATCGAGAGCAGGCCCTGCTCGGATCCTGCCGAGACCAGGTCGCTGATGTCGAGGAAGGGCTGCTGCCGGATCCGGCCGCCCTCGACCACGCGGATCGCTCCCGTCTTCTCGACCACGAAGAGGGTGTTGCGCTCGTCCGGAGGCTGGGCGACGTAGACGGGCTGGGAGAAGTCGCCGATACTGGTCAGCTTCGGCGGACCGCCGCCCCCGGCCGCCCCCTTCGGAGGGTTCGGGCTCTGCGCTCCGCCGCCGCCGCCGGTCCCCTCCGAGCCGGAGGACCCGCAGCCGCCGGCGAGCGCGGCAAAGACCAGGATTGCCGGCAGGAGGGTGGGGGCGAGGCGGGACGGCATCGGCCGCACACCTTGACAGGCGCGGGCTCCCGGCCCGCCGGCTTGCCTAGTTGCCGGAGCCCGAGGGCGGCAGCGATCCGGACGGCGGGTAGGAGCCGCTGCCGCTGTCGGCCGGGCCGGAGGTGGCGTTGGGGTTGGTGGCGGTGGCGGTGGTTCCCCCGCTGCCGGTTGAGCCGGCGGCGGTGGCAGCGGCCGGCACCGGGACTATCTCCCCCTTGGAGTTGATCCGGGTCAGCTGGGGCTTGGCGATGATCCGGGCGGCGAAGGTCCCGATCGGAATGCCGCCCCCGTTTGCGTTGACGGCCTTCTGCTCGCCGCTCAGCCCGGCTTCGATCCGGTAGCGGAGCTTGTAGTCGCCCGCCTTCACCGCTCCCAGCTTCCACACGGCGATCCGGGCATCGCCCGGCTCCAGCTTGCCGAAGTTGAAGGTCTTGTCGTTCGAGGTCTCGGCCCCGCCGGGGCCGGGGACGCCGGCGATCCTCGGGTAGGTGTCCGCCAGGATCCAGACCGGCCGGTCTGGAATCGACAGGCCGGGTTGCGGGTCGCGGATCGAGAACGGCGCCGCCGATTCGATGCCCTCCCTGCCGGCGATCGTGATCGTCACCGCCATCGCCGGCAGCGTCTTCTCGCCGCGGTTGCGGACGCCGATCCGCAGGTAGGCGTTCTGGTCGAGCTGCTGGCGCGCCGGGAACTTCGCCGCCACAACCTCGACCCGGTAGGTGCCGGCGGCCTCGTTCGAGAACTGGCTCTCCCCGCCGCCGCCGCAGGCAGCAAGGAAGACCGCCATCGCGCCGCTTACGAGAACCGCCCCGGCGATGCGAAGGCTGGCTCCTCGGGCGTGTAAACCGCTCCTCCGCAAGGCGCCGGGAACATACCACGCCGACCTCCCCCTCCAAACGGGGTCCTCGGCCGATTCGCACCGCCCCGGTCGCCGGGCCGAGGGGTGGCGGACCGCCAACCCATCGCATAGACTTGTGCCCGAGACGGGTGGAGCGCCGCATCGGCGGCGTGCCCGTCGGGAGGAGCAGATGGTCAGAACCGCGGTCGACAGGGCATTCCTACCCGCCAAGTCGCTCTTCGAGCAGGTTGGCGAGATGATGATCCTGACCGCGAAGACGCTCTCCTCCGCGGTCCGGCCTCCCTACCCCTACGGCGGCGAGTTCATCGGCCAGTTCCTTTTCGCCCTGCAGCTCTGCTGGTTCCCGATGATGATCTCCTGCATCGCCTTCGGCTTCGGCGCGCCCGGGCTTCAGGCGGCCAACTTCCTCTCGCTGTTCGGGGCGCTCGACCGGCTCGGCGGCTTCTTCATCCTCGCCTCGATCCGCGAGTTCGCGCCGTTCGTCACCGCGGTGGTGGTCGCCGGCGTCGCCGGCACCGCGATCACAGCAGACCTCGGCGCTCGCAAGATCCGCGAGGAGCTGGACGCGCTGCAGGTGCTCGGGGTGGACCCGATCAAGAACCTGGTCGTTCCCCGCTTCCTCGCGCTGATGCTGATCACCGGCCTGCTCGACGTCTACGCCCTGCTGTTCGGGATCACCGGCGGCATCGGCGCCGAGCTCCTCTACAACCAGCCGCTCGGCGGCTTCTTCGCCACCCTCTTCAACAACGCCTCGGTCACCGACCTCTGGGCCTCGGTCGTCAAGTGCACGCTGTTCGGCGCGATCATCGCCGTCGTTTGCTCCTACAAGGGGATGACTGCGTCCGGAGGCGCCGCCGGGGTCGGCCGCGCCGTCAACGAGGCGGTGGTGATCGCCTTCATGGGGGTGTTCGCGTTCAACTACGTCTTCACCCAGACGCTGCTGGCGACCAACCCCGACCTGCAGGCGATCAAGTAGATGCCCGGCTGGATGGCGGTCCCGCGCGGTTGGCTCGACTCGATCGGCGAGATCTCGCGCTTCTGCGTCATGGTCGCCGGCCAGGTTTTCTCCGGGCGCGTCTTCAAGTTCTTCGGCGAGACGCTGCGCCAGGCCGGGGTCCTGATCCTCGGCTCGACCATGGTGATCTGGGGCCTCGTCTTCATCTTCGGCCTCCAGTGCGGGATCGAGGGCGCCTACTTCAACCGCTCGGTCGGCTCGCCCGCCTACGCCGGGGTCTTCGCCGCCTGGTGCGATCTGCGCGAGGTCTTCCCCTATGCCTTCGGCTACATGATGGCCGCCAAGGTCGGGACCGGAATCGTCGCCGAGCTCGGCGCGATGCGGATCTCCGACGAGATAGACGCCCTCGAGGTGATGGGCGTCCCGCCGGTCACCTTCCTCGCCGCAACCCGCCTGCTCGCCGCCTGGATGGTGCTGCCGTTCATGTACGTCGCCGCAGTCGGCGTCGGCTTCTTCGCCAGCTGGCTGGCCGTCGTCAAGCAGATCGGGGACGTCTCATCCGGCGGCTACTTCCTCATCTTCTGGATGTTCCAGAACCCACCAGACCTCCTCTTCTCGGTGATCAAGGCAATGACGATGGCTACCGTGATCGTGCTGGTCGGCTGCTACTACGGCTACACGGCCAGCGGAGGACCGGTGGGAGTGGGCACGGCGACGGCGAAATCGATGGTCCTCAATATCGTCTTAGTCCACATCATCGGGATGCTTGGGACCCTTGTCTTCTGGGGGGCCAACCCGAGAGCGCCAATAGGAGGCTGACTTGCAGGAGAACCCGGAGACCCCCAGCGACAGCAGCGCCGAGCAGGCGATCAACTCGGAGGCCGGCGCAACCGAGGGAGAGGCCGCGCCCGGCGGCACGTACGCCTTCGAGGAGGCCGAGAAGCGCGCCGACGCGGCCGCAACCCCGCCGATCGCGCCCGGAGCCGAGGGCGGCGACGCACCCGGCGGCTTCGTCTCCGAGGACGGCGCCATGCTCGGCAAGGACTTCGTCATCCCCGGCGTCGATCCGAACGACATGGACCCCTACCGCTGGCACACCGGCACGAAGCGCGACCACGGCGGCACCGACGCGATCGAGATCATCGACCTGGTCAAGCAGTTCGGCCGCACCCGCATTCTCAACGGCCTCAACCTGGGCCTCCCCGACGACCAGATCTCGATGGTCCTCGGCCCCTCGGGCACCGGCAAGAGCGTCCTGATCAAGCACATCGTCGGCCTGCTCTACCCCGACTCCGGCGACGTCCTCGTACACGGCGAGTCGATTCCCAACATGACCGACGACGAGCTCTTCGAGACCCGCAAGAAGTTCGGCCTGCTGTTCCAGGACGGGGCGCTGTTCGGCTCGATGAACATCTTCGACAACGTGGCCTTCCCCCTGCGCCAACACACCGACAAGGGCGAGGAGGAGATCTCGGAGATCTGCACCCGCCGCCTGCGCGAAGTCGGCCTCGGCGAGGCCCACTTCAAGATGCCGAACGAGCTCTCCGGCGGGATGCGCAAGCGGGCCGGCTTCGCCCGCGCCCTCGTCCTCGACCCGGCGATCGTCATGTTCGACGAGCCCGACTCCGGCCTCGACCCGGTCCGCACGGCGCTCCTGTGCGAGTTGATCCGCGAGGTCCACGAGGAGGGCGGCGGCTGCTATCTGGTGATCAGCCACGACCTCGGCACCGCCCGGCGAATCGCCGACTTCATCGCCGTGCTGTGGAAGGGCAAGATCGTCGAGTCGGGGCCCAAGGAGGAGCTGTTCAATTCCACGAACGAGTTCGTCTCGCAGTTCCTCAACGCAGACGTGCAGGGCCCGCTGGCGATGGACTGAGTGTCCTGGCCGCCCCGGCGGGCGGGTCCTGTCGCGGAATGGGGCCCTCCACCCCTGCGCCCCCGGAGGGTGCTCGGGGTGGCACCCCCCATTCCACGCCACCCGCCCGAGGGAGCGGCCTGCAGACGGTCAATCGCCGGCGCAGTCGGCCGGGCCCCGCGTCGCGGCAGCTGCTCGACGTAGGGGTCAGCGCCGGATTTCTCTGGGGCAGGGTGAATGCGGTGCGGATCGGGAGGCTCCGGATGGATTCTCGCCGGGGTGGCGCGGAATGGGGGGACCGCCACTCGGCGTAAGCCGAGGGGTGGTGGGCCCAATTCCGTGACAGGACCCCGGCGCCAATCCGACCGAAGCACCCGCGTTCGCATCGAATTAACCATGGCTCCGTAGTGTTCCGCCGGTGAGAGCAGGAGAGAGGTTCGGGGCGGTGGCGGCATGGGCCGTTCGCCACGCGCGGATCGTGCTGGTGATCGCCGCCCTGGTCGGGCTGGCAGCGGCGCTGACGGCGACCCGGCTGCCGACCGACGCCGGCAGCGACACCCTGGTCGACCGCGGCTCGACCTCTTTCCAGGACTCCGAGCTGGTCCGCAAGCGTTTCGGCGAGGACCCCGTCGTCGTCCTCGCCAAGGGGGATCTGCGGACGCTGCTCCTGACCAGGAACCTCGGGCAGCTGCTGCGCCTCGAGGGTTGTCTCGCCGGCAACCCGCCCGAGACGGCAAAGCCGGTCCCCGGCCCCTGCGCCGAGATCGCCAGGCTGCACCCGGTCGAGTTCCTCTCCGGCCCGGCCACCTTCCTCAACCAGGCCGTGATCGGCATCGACCAGCAGTTGGGAAAGCGCTTTGCGGCCGCAAGGGCGCGGGCGCGCCGGGTGGCGCTGGCGGTCGCCCGGCAGGCGAAGTCGCAGGGCTACCCGACCGCGCAGGCCCAGGCCTTCGGCGGCCGTGCCGCAAGCCAGGTGATGCAGGGCTTCCAGCGCCAGCTGTTGCAGACGGCCGCCACCTACGGGATCACAAGCCTGCCCCGGCTCACCGACCGCAACTTCGTCTCCCAGGTGGTCTTCGACCTGCGCCAGACCGGCGGCACCCCGAAGGCGAAGCTCGCCTACCTCTTCCCCAACCGCAATGCGGCGCAGATCGTCATCCGGCTCCGCCCGGACCTCAGCGACTCCGAGCGCCACCGGGCGCTGGCGCTGATCAGCGAAGCGGTTCACGACACCACCCCGCGCAAGGTCTGCGCCGACGGCAAGCAGCCGGCGCCCTGCTTCGCCCTCGACGGCGGCAGCTACGTCGTCTCCGGGGCGCCGGTCGTCATCGACGGCCTCGCCGGGATCCTCGAGGACGCTCTCCTCGTCCTCTTCGGCGCCGCCCTCGTCGTCATGGCCCTAACCCTGCTGCTGGTCTTCCGCTCCCGCCTGCGACTGCTGCCGCTGGCGCTTGCGCTGGCCGCCGTCGCGATCACCTTCGCCCTGCTCGGCGCCGTCGGCGGCTCGCTGACGATGGCGTCGATCGCGGTTCTCCCGGTCCTGATCGGGCTCGCCGTGGACTATGCGATCCAGCTCCAGGCGCGCTACGACGAGGCCGTCGCCGGCGGGGCCGGGGGCGCGGATGCCGCCCGCATCGCAGCCGCCCGGGGCGGGCCCGTGATCGGAACCGCCTGTCTCGCTACCGCCGCCGGCTTCGCCGTGCTGCAGCTCTCGCCGAGCCCGATGGTGCGGGGGTTCGGGCTGATGCTGGTGGTGGGGATCGCGGTCGCCTTCGCGCTGGCGCTGACGGCGGGGTTCGCCGCGCTCGGCATCCGCCGCGAGCCGGGGGGGCCCGGGGCGGGCGCCGGGGCGGCGCAGTCGGGCTCCCCGGGGCGGGGGGGACGGGCTTTGCGGCGTTTCGGCCGCTCGGCCGTGGCGGTGGCGATCGCCTCTCCCGGGCGGGTGCTTCTGCTGGGGCTGGCGCTGGCCTTGTGCGGGTGGGTCGCGGGGACGCGAACCGAGACGATCTCCGACGTCCGCGAGTTGGTGCCCCAGGACCTTGCCGAGGTCCGCAACCTCAGCGACCTCCAGGACACCACCGGCGTCTCGGGAGAGCTCGACGTCAGCATCCAGACCGACGACATCGCCAACCCGGCGCTGGTGCGTTGGATGGGCCAGTTCAAACAGCGGGTGCTCGAGTCAAACGGCTTCGGGGGGCGCTTCCCGAGCTGTCGCACGGCGCAGATCTGCCCCGGCCCAGCCCTCTCGGACTTCCTCGGGCCGCCGGGCAAGGCGGTTACGAGGGCTCAGATCACGGGTCTGATCGAGCAGCTGCCGGCGTACGACCTGCGGGGCGTGCTCTCGCGCGACCCGAAGGCCGGTGACCTCGCCAACATCGCCTTCGGCATCAGGGCCCAGTCGCTCGACGACCAGCAGGCCCTGATCGACCGGGTGCGGGCCGAGGTCGATCCCCCCGGTGCGGGCAACGGCCCGCCCGAGGGAACGACCGTACGCCTGGCGGGATTGCCGGTGCTGGTCGCCGAGTCCGCTACGGACCTTTCCCAGAGCCGCTACTGGCTGACCCTGGCAGGGGTGGTCGCTGTCGCCCTCGCCCTGCTCGCGGTCTACCGTTCGCTGTCGCGGGCGTTGGTCCCGCTGGTGCCGATCGTCCTCGCGACCGGTTGGTCCTCGTTGATCCTGGCGGCGACCGGGATCCCGCTGAACCCGATGTCGGCGGCGCTGGGCGCCCTGGTGATCGCGATCGGGACCGAGTTCAGCGTCATCCTCGCCGCCCGCTACCACGAGGAGCGCGCCGGCAACTCCGTCGGGGAGGCCCTGCGCCGCGCCTACGAGCGGACCGGGGCGGCGGTGCTCGCCTCGGGGGCAACCGCGATCGCCGGCTTCGCCGCCCTGATCGCCAGCGACATCCGCATGCTGCGCGACTTCGGCTTCGTCACCGTTATCGACCTCGCCGTGGCGCTGCTCGGTGTGATGCTGGTGCTGCCGGCGGCGCTGGTCTGGGCCGAGTCCGGGTTCGAGGTCCGCGGCGTGCCGCTGCCACGGCGCCTGGCGGCCCTGCGTCCCGGCCCGGCCCGGCGCTGAGCCGATGACGGACGGGGGCCGAGGCGAACGCGGGGAGCGCCCGTCCACCGGGGTCGCGGGGCGCCGCACCCTGGGGCCGGCGCCGAAGCCAGGCGCCCGTTACTCGCTCTTCGTCGGCCTCGCCTTTCTCGTCCTCGTCGTCGTCGCCTTCGTCAACCTGCTGACCACCCGCAACACCGGCACGCTCGGCCTCGACGCCGAGAGGTCCAACCTTCCCCTGCCCGAGTTCGCCGTCCCGGTCGCGGCCAGCCCGCTCGAGGGCGACGCCAACATCGCCCAGGACGATTGCGCCACCTCCGAGAATCCGTGCCCACCTGACGCCCGCCGCACCCCGGCCTGCGACGTCCCCGGCGCCGACGTGATCCGGGTCTGCGACTACTTCGGGCGGCCGCTGGTGATCTCGTTCTGGTTCACCCGGGGCGGCGACTGCGAGGGTCAGCAGGACGTTCTCAGCGCCGTCTACGAGCGCTACCGTGGGCGGGTGAACTTCCTCTCGATCGACGTCCGCGACGATCGCGACACGGTCCGAGATCTGGTCCGGGAGCGGGGA
This sequence comes from uncultured Actinomycetes bacterium, assembly GCA_963840235.1. Classification (GTDB taxonomy): domain Bacteria; phylum Actinomycetota; class Thermoleophilia; order Solirubrobacterales; family 70-9; genus JBBRHQ01. The sequence continues at coordinate 98,005 of CAWIYC010000005.1, read as the reverse complement.
TGGAAGATGCCGGTCGGCTACGACCACGACGGCGCCGTCTCCAACCTCTACCGGGTCGGCGGCTGCCCGACCTTCGTCTACGCCTACCCCGGGGGGATCCTGGAGAGTGCCGGCATCGGCGAGCTCGGCCCCCGCGAGCTGGAGGCCGGGGTCAGGGGGCTGCTGCGGGCCTCGCGGCGCAAGGCCGCGGCCGATGACTGAGCAGGGTTGGGTCGCGCCGGACGTCGTCGCCGAGTTTCCAGGCCTGGGCCTCGCCTCGATCCGGGTGGACGGTCCCTCCGGCCGCAGCCCCGAGTCGGTGCGCGGGCGGCTGAGGACCCTCTCGGACCGCTTCATGGGTGGCCATGCCGTGCACATGCGCGAGCGGCCGATCCCGTGGGCCTACCGGGTCTTCTTCCGCCAGATCGGGCTCGACCCCGATCGCACCCGCACCCCTGTGGAGGCGCTCGCGCTCGAGCGGATGAAGAGCGGCGCCTTCAAGAGCCGCAACCAGCTCGACGACGCGCTGACGATCGCGATCATCGAGACCGGCGTCGCCCTGCGCGCCTTCGATGCCGCCAAAGTCGAGGGGGAGCTGGGGATCCGCGACTCGGCCCCCGGCGAGGAGCTGGAGGGCCGACCGGGGCCCTTGCCCCAGGGAACGCTGGTGATCTGCGACCGGGCCCGGCCGTTGGGGATGCTGTTCGGGGCCACCGCCGAGGGCCGCGGCGTCCACCCCGAGAGCGACCTGATCATCCTTGCCGCGATCCAGGTCAACGGAGTCCCCCAGATCGCCGTCGAGGAGGCGCTGTGGCTGGCGGCGACGGTGATGGCCGCCGGGCGCGAGTGAGCCCGGTTTGATCGCGGGCCGGGACCGGGTTTAGAATGGCCGGGAACGAATCGTCCGCCGAAGGGATCGGATGCCGGAGCTTCTGAAGCGAAGTAGCGCCGTTGGGGGTACCCCGTCTCCCTCAGCCGCCAAGGGGGGGGACCCGCCTGGATCGGCGGCGAGCCTGGAGTCAATGCTGCTCGCCGACGAGCGGCTCGCCCGGGTCGAGTTGCGCCGCCAGATAGCCAAGCTCGAGCTCGAGCTCTCAGGGCTCTTCGCCTCGGCCTTCCCCCGCAAGGGGATCGAGTGGGACGTGAGCCCGGCCGGTGGTCCGAGGATCCTCGGCGTGGGCGATCTCGAGCAGGTGCGCGACGCACTTGCGACCAGGGTCGCCGAGGCACGGCAGGCCCTAGAGCGCTGTGCCGGGGCGGAGTCCGACAACCGCGAGCTGCTGGAGCGGATGATCGCCGAGCCCGGGAAGATGAAGTGGGTCCGGATCTCCAACGAGGACATTGGCGAGAAGGGCTGCCGCCACTGGCACTCGCGACCGCGCTTCGGCCTGCTGGGGATGCTGATGGGCTGGTGGAGGGTCAGGCTCTCCTCCGGTTGCCCCTTATGAAGGGGGCGCCGGGCACCGGCGTCCCGCACCAATATCCGCGTTAGTGGCCAAGGCACGAAAGAAGCGGCGCCGGCGCCCGCCCGGCTCCCACCGGCAGCCGAAGCTGCCGGAGAGGGGTGCCTCTGCCGCTGCGGAGAGACCGTCCGCCGACTCCCAGCGCGACCAGCGCCCGCCGGCGCCGTGGGGCTCGTTTCCGCTGCAGGAGCTGACCGTCCTGGTCGCCCTGGTCATGCTCGGGGTCGGTCTCTTCACCACCAACCCGGTGGCGATCGCCTTCGGCGTCGTCCTCGGCTGCCTCGCCGGGCTCGAGCTCTCCGCCCGCGAGCACTTCGCCGGCTACCGCTCGCACACGACGCTGATCGCTGGCACGGCCTTCGTCCTCACCGTCGGCACGCTCTACTACGCCGCCCACCTGATCCTGGCCGTCTGTCTCGGGATCGGGGCCGCCGTCTACGCGGCCTGCTTTTTCGCCCTGCGCCGGGCCTTTCAGAAGGCCTCGGGCGGCCTCTCCTTCAAGGTCGGCCGCCTCCGCGGCTGACCGCGGCTGGCCCTGGCGGTTCTTCGGGCGCAACCGTGGGCGGTGTCGGCAGGGGTCCGAGCGGCTTGTAATCTCGCCCGGCCGGGGGTGCGGTTACCGAGATTTGAGCGAGGACCCCTGCCGGCGACGCCCGCGCGTCGGCGCCTAGCTTGCCAGCGCGATCTCGGGCTCGGGGGTGATCGCGATCGGGCCCGTCTTCGCCTCCAACTCCGTCGCCAGCATCAGCCGCTGGCGGTGGGTGAGGGTGCCGACGCGCTTGTTCTCGTTCAGGGCCAGGGAAAGAAGAAACTTGCGGGCGCGGGTGCGGCCCCAGCGGCGCTGGGCGGTGAGCAGCTCGGCCAGGGTCATGCTGTCGGTCTCCCAAGGCCCTTCGCGGATGACCTCGGCGGCGGAGCGCTCGTCGGCTGCAATCGAGCGCTTCAGGGCCGCCCTCGCGAGGCGAACGCGGTTGGCGTGGGCGAGCGCCTGCATGTGCTGCGGCGTCTGCCGGGCGGGGGACCTCACGGAAGCTTGCGGAGCATGGGCGATCGAAACTGCGTCCACTGGGACTCCTCCCTTCAGGGAATCGGATCAACTGGATATCTCTCTCGTACCGCGCCCCGTAAGGCCAAACGAGCTGCCGGGGCAATGTTCCTCTCTCGTCACCTCCCTGCCCCGGGGGCGTGCGGTGCGCGGCAACGTATTGGTTTATTGACGCGCGGGTCAACCCAAAGGCCCGGATTGGCCCGGCCCCGGTCGCTAAGAGCATGTTTTTCCGCGGCGAAATGTCTTGTCCAGATTTGGACAAGAGCGAAAGTCCCCCCATTGGGGGATGTAGCAATTCCGTTACGCGTGATTCACGCTCTTCTTGCGTGTCAGGGGTAGGTCATCCGGCTACCCGAAGCAGCTGACCGGCCCGGATGCCCGCGGCTCTAGGTCCGGGGCAGGTCGGGGAAGTCGGCGACCACGCGCTCGATCGTCTCCAGGGCGCGATCGAGGTGAGCGGTCTCGTGGGTCGCCATCAGGCTGGTCCGCAGCAGCGCCCCTCCGGGCGGCACCGCGGGGTGAATGGCGACATTGGTGTAGACGCCGGCGTCGAAGAGCGCCTTCCACAGCAGCACCGCCCGCCAGTCCTCGCCCACCATCACCGGGACCACGGGGGTCGTCGCCTCGGTCCCGTCGGGAAGCGTCCCCGGCTCGACCACGACTAGGCCGAGGCCCCGCAGGCCGGCACGCAGGTAGGCGGCGTTGGAGAGAAGCCGCTCAAATAGCTGCGGCCCCTCGGAGCGGATGATCCGCAGCGCTCCCAGGGCTGCGCCGATCGCCGCCGGAACCGCCGAGGCGCTGAAGATGAACGAGCGCGAGGAGATCCGCAGGTACTCGACCACGTCGGTGGGACCGGAGATGAAGCCGCCGCAGGAGGCGAGGCTCTTGGAGAAGGTGCCCATGCGCAGGTCGACCGAGTCCTCGAGGCCGAAGAGCTCGCACGCACCTGCCCCGCGCTCGCCGAGAACGCCGACGCCGTGGGCCTCGTCCACCATCAGGCGGGCGCCGTAGCGCTGGCAGAGCTCGACGATCGGCGGCAGGTTGCAGACGTCGCCCTCCATCGAGAAGACGCCGTCGACGATCACCATGACGCCTCCTCCGTCGCCCGCGGCGCGCTCCAGCATCCGCTCCAGCTTGTCCATGCGGTTGTGGCGGAAGGGGCGCAGCTTGGCGCCGGATAGGCGGCAGCCGTCGAGGATCGAGGCGTGGTCGCCCGAGTCGCAGACGACGGTGTCGCCGGGTCCGAGGATGGTGCCAATGCAGCCGACGTTGGACTGGTAGCCGGTGGTGAAGACGATCGCGTCCTCGGTCTGCATCCACTCCGCCAGCTCGCGCTCGAGCTCGAGGTGAAGCGGCGTCGTCCCGTTCAGCAGCCTCGACCCGGTGAGGCCGGTCCCGTAGGCCTCGAGCGCGTCGCGGGCGGCCTGCTTGACGCGCTCGTCGGTGGTCAGGCCGAGGTAGTTGTTGGAGCCGAGCATGATCGTCTCCCGGCCCTCCATCTCGACCACCGGGCCCGCCTGTGAGGTCAGCAGGCGGAAGTACGGCAGCACGTCCGCCTCCTTCGCCGCCTGAAGCTGCTCGAGGCGGTCATGTGTCCGGGCCTTCTCGAAGACGTCCACTGGGGTGCGCGCGGTCTCGGCCATCTCCGGAAGTGTGGCAGTTGGCTCTGACTTCTCTGCGCTACGTTGCCGCCGATGGCCGACGTGACGATCCGACCCGTCGAGGGCAGGCGCGACCTCAAGCGCTTCGTCAAGCTTCCCTTCCGGCTGCGCCGCGACGACCGGCAGTGGGTCGCGCCGCTGACCTTCGAGCGGATGGAGTTCCTCGACCGCTCCCGCAACCCCTACTTCGAGCATGCCGAGGCCGAGTACTTCCTGGCTGAGCGCGACGGCGTCCCGGTCGGCCGCATCACCGCCCAGATCGACCGGCGCTGGGACGATTTCCAGGGGGGCAGCGACGGCATGTTCGGCTTCTTCGAGTCCGAGGGCGACCCGGAGGTGGCGGCGGCGCTGCTCGGGAGCGCCTCGGAGTGGGTCCGCTCCCGCGGCCGCGAGCGGATCATCGGGCCGATGGACTTCACCACCAATGATGAGCTGGGGATACTGATCGAGGGGTTCGAGCGGCCGCCGATGATCCTCCAGCCCTGGCACCCGCCGCACTACCGGGGGCTGATCGAGGCCCAGGGCTTCGGCAAGGTGATGGACCTGCTGATGTGGGAACTGCAGTTCGGCAGCCTCAAGGAGGGCGAGCGCTTCGACCCGGCGATCCACGAGGCCGCGGAGGTTGCCCTGCGCGAGGAGGGCATCACCATTCGCAACATGCGAAAGCGCGACCTCGAGAACGAGGTCCACCGCTTCATGGACGTCTACAACGAGGCCTGGGGCGACAACTGGGGATTCGTCCCGGTGACCGAGGCCGAGGTCTCCTTCCAGGTCAAGAGCCTGAAGCAGGTGATCGACGAGAAATGGACCTGGATGGCAGAGAAGGACGGCGAGGTCGTCGGCGCCGCCCTCACCCTGCCCGACATCAACCAGGTGATGGCAAAGCTGAACGGCCGCCTGCTGCCCTTCGGCTGGGCCCGCTTCCTCCTCGGCCGCCGCAAGATCGACCAGTGCCGTGTCTTCGCCCTCGGGGTCAAGCACGAATATCGCCACACCGGCGTCGCCGCCAGCCTCTACCTCAAGCACATCGAGGAGGCGGCCCGCCCAGGGGGTATCAGCGGCGGCGAGATGGGCTGGATCCTGGAGACGAACCGGGCGATGAATCGGGCGATGGAGGGGATGGGGGGGAAGGTGGTCAAGAAGTACAGGGTTTTCGAGAAGCAGCTCTCATAGCTCCCCGTTCGGAGGGGCGCCGGATCCCGCAATTAGCGCGGGTTTACGTAATCCCTCTCTTCTCCCTCCATCGCCATCGTTAGAGTCGGCCCGGTGAGCATTTACGAGGCTCAGTCGCAGGTCGACGGAGAGGTGATCGCGGAGGAGGACGCCGAGCCCGGCTCCGAGGAGCCCGTCCGGGCGCTGCCGCTTCCCTATGAGCAGCCGAAGTCGCCGGTCCTTCGCAACGAGGTCCGCAGTGCGGCGCTGGCCGCCGCCGGTGGCGCCCTCGCGGGGGCGGCGACGGTGGCCGCGGTGCGCGCGGTCAGCGCCGTCGGCAGCCGCAGGCGCTCCTCCAGGCGGGTCACCCGGCGCCAGGCCGCTCCCGCCAACATCGTCGCCAGCCGCTCCTTCCTCGTGGACGTGCACCTGCTCGGAAGGTGAGCCCGGACCGGGCCCCGGGTGGGCCGCTCGAGGTCGAGGTGCGTCCGCCGTGGCCGTTCCGGCTGCCCTCGGGCGGCGGCGACCGGGTGATGCGGGTCTCCGGCGGGGTGGCGACCCGCCTGCTGCACGTTGGCGGGGCGCCGGTTCTCGTTCGCGCCTGGCAGCCGGCGCCTGAGGTCGTTCGCTTCCGCGCCGATCCGCTCGAGCCGGCTTCGGTCGCGACCCCCGACCTGCTCGGCTCGCCCGCCGCCGAGCGCCCCGCCGGTCGCGAGGCGTTGGGGATCGCGGTCGAGCGCATGCGCTTCGCCCTCGGCGTCGACGACGACCTCTCCGACTTCCACCGCCGTTTTCACCGCGACCCGCTGCTGGGGCCGCTGCTGCGGCGACGCCCGCATCTGCGCCCCCGGCGTCGGCCCTGGCCCTGGGAGGCGCTGGCCTGGGCGGTCACCAACCAGCTGATCGAGGCGGTCCGCGCCGCCCGCATCCAGCGCCGGATCGTGCGTCGCTGGGGCCCGCACCTGGGCGAGGGCGCCGAGGCCCTGCGCGACGTCCCCGCCGCCGCGGTGATCGCCGGCCGCGCCCCGGCGGAGCTCGAGTCCACCGACCTCGCGGCCCGCCGTGCGATTGCCCTTCGCGAGGTCGCCCGCGATGTCGCCGGGGGGGGCTGCGACCCCTCGGATCCCGCCTCCGACGCCCGCCTGCTGGCGCGCCGGAACATCGGTCCCTGGACCGTGCAGTGCCTCGGCCTCCACGGCCGCGGCGACCCCGACTCGCTCCCTGCCGGGGACCTCGCCTACATCAAGCTGGTCGGGCGCCTGGCGGGTCTCGGCGGCCGCCGGGCCACCATTGCCGAGGTCGAGGAGTTCTACGCCCCGTATGAGCCCTACCGCGGCCTCGCCGGCATCCACACCGTGGTCGGCCTGTACCACCTCGTCGCCCGGGGCGGCCCACAGCGCCTCGCCGCCTAGAGCGCTGTAGCGATTTCCCCTGCACTGGACGGATCACCGATAAAGGCAGTGGCCGCAATGCCGATGGTGTCGAGTGGAAAACCAGCCTTCCTGGGAGCGCAGCTGGCCGACAGAGCAGCTGGCCCAGTTTCTCGATCTGATCTCCTCCGAAGCCGATGAGGCGGCGGCCCTGCGGGTCGCCGCCGTGCACGCCGCCGCTGCCTTCGGCGCCGATGGCGCCGCGATAACCGGCGACAGGGTCGAGTGCCGCGTGGGGTTCACTGAGGGAGATGTCTCCGACGAGGAGCTGATGACGGTGGCGGCCGGGCGTGACAAGGTGGTCGAGGGCGCCGGCGGCTGCAACGTTGTGGCGGCGCCGATCGGCCGCAACGGCCACAGGTCGCTGCTGGTCGCCCGTTCCCGTCCCCAGGTCTTCAGCCGCGCAGAGGTCGGCCTGCTGCGCGAGATGGCGCACACGCTCGAGGTCGCGATGCGTCTGCTCGACAGCCGCGCCAAGGAGCGCGAGCTGCGCCAGCGGGCCGAGGACGAGATGAGGGTCCGCAAACGGGCCGAGGAGGACTATCGGGTCCTGGTCGAGCGGCTGCCGGCGATCGTCTACACCGCCGAGCTCGGGGAGCGTGGCCGCTGGCGCTACGTCAGCCCGCAGGTCGAAGAGATCCTCGGCTACACCCCCGAGGAGTGGCTCGATGACCCAGGCCTCTGGGCGAGCCGGATCCATCCCGACGATTGCGAGCGGGCAATGGAACAGGAGACAGAGAAGATCGTCGGGACGCGCAACCCGCCGCCGCTCGACTACCGCATGCTCACCCGCAGCGGCGAGACCGTCTGGATACTCGACGAGGCGGTTCTCGAGCGCGACGCCGACGGCATCCCGGTCTGGCACGGCGTCCTCTACGACATCACCGAGCGCAAGATCGCCGAGCAGGGCTTCGAGCGCAGCGCCGCCCAGCAGGCGGCCGTCGCCCGGCTGGGCGAGCAGGCGCTCTCCGGCGCCGAGCCGGCGGCGCTGATGGACGCCACCGCCGCCCTCGTGGCCGATATCGAGGGCGTCGAGCACGCCTGTGTCTGGGAGCTGCCACAGGAGGGGCGGACCCTGCGCCTGCGGGCAGGGCTGGAGTCGGCGCGTAAGCCGGGGGAGGGCCGGATATCGGCGACCCGCAACTCCCACGCCGGCGCCGCCGTCGAGTCCGGGTTGCACGTGATCGTCGACGACTGGGAGACCGAGAGCCGCTTCGCCATGCCTCCCGCCCTGCGCGTGCTCGGGATCCGCTCCAGCCTCGCGGTCGTCATCGACGGGCAGAAGCACCCATTCGGTGTCCTCGACGTGCACTCCACCGAGCCTCACTTCTTCACTCCCAAGGACGTCCACTTCGTCCAGTCCGCCGCCAACGTCCTCGCCGACGCGATCGAGCGCCGCATGGCCGACGACGAGCTCCGCCACCGGGTCCTCCACGACGCCCTCACCGGGCTTCCCAACCGGACGCAGTTCGTCGACACCCTGAGCAAGGCGCTGAAGCGCGCCGCCGACGCCGGCGCCCCGGTCGGAGTCCTCTTCCTCGACCTCGACCACTTCAAGCTGATCAACGACAGCCTCGGCCACCACAAGGGCGACGAGCTGCTGGGGGCGGTGGCGCCTCGGCTTCGTTCCCATCTGCGCCCCGGTGACGGCGTCGCCCGCTTCGGCGGCGACGAGTTCGGGATCCTGGTCGAGCAGCTCTCCGACGAGCGCGAGGCGATGGCGATCGCCGACCGCGTCACCAGCGCCTTCGACCGGCCGTTCCAGCTCAGCGGGGTCGAGCACTACGTCTCCGTCAGCATCGGCATCGCCGTCGCCAGCCCCGGCGGTCCGGGGGCCGACGCCGACTCCCTGATCCGCGACGCCGACGCCGCCATGTACCGGGCCAAGGAGAAGGGCCGCAACCGCCGCGAGCTGTTCGACGCCGAGATGCGGGCCCGGGCCGTCCGCCGCCTGGAGATCGAGCGCGAGCTGCGCCACGCGCTCGAGCGCGACGAGCTGGTCCTGCGCTATCAGCCGATCGTCGCCCTGGGAAGCGGCGAGGTGACCGGGGTCGAGGCACTGCTGCGCTGGCAGCACCCCGACCGTGGCCTGCTCGATCCGGGCGAGTTCATCCCGGTCGCCGAGGACAGCGGCCTGATCGAGCCGATCGGGCGCTGGGTGATGGAGCAGGCCTGCCGCCAGACCCTGGCCTGGCACGAGGAGCGCCCCGACGCCCGCCCGATCAGCGTCTCGGTCAACCTCTCGGCGCGCCAGGTTACCCACCGCGACCTGACGGCGGCCGTCTCCGAGATCCTTGCCCGCACCGGGCTCGATCCAGAGCACCTGCACCTGGAGATAACCGAAAGCGTCCTGGTCGAGGAGTACGGCGTCGCCACCGCCACCCTGGAGGCGCTGAAGGAGCTCGGCGTCAGCCTCGTCCTCGACGACTTCGGCACCGGCTACTCCTCACTCGCCTATCTCAACCGATTCCCCCTCGACGTGCTCAAGATCGACCGCTCCTTCACCGAGGCGCTCGGGGTCGAGGCCGAGCGCACCGCGATCGTCGAGGCGATCATCGGCATGGCCCGGGCGCTTGGGCTCGACGTCGTCGCCGAGGGCGTCGAGAACGAGGCTCAGGCCTCGGAGCTGCGCCGGCTCGGCTGCGACTGGGCCCAGGGCTTCTACTTCGCCCGGCCGATGGCCCCTCAGCAGGTCTCCAACCTGCTCACCGAGGCGCGTCCCTACTCCGGGATCCTCCCCGGCAGATAGTCGTTGCTCAGCACCTGGCCCGGGGGCGGCAGCGAGCCGATCAGGCCGTTGTCGCGCATCCAGCCGATGAACGTCTTCCACGCCACCGGGCTCATGTACCCGAAGGGGCGGCCCTTCTGGCTCGGCTCCAGCAGCGGCAGGGTCGCGGCGACCTCGGCCGTGGCGGTCTTCGGGTCGAGGCCGCGCTCGTAGGAGAGCACGGCCTTCCTGGCAGCGGCGGGGTTGCGTTCCGCCGCCGCCGTTCCCCGGGCCAGGGCGGCGATGAACAGCCTCACCGGCTCCGGGTCATCCTTGAGCCTGCTCCCCTTGGCGACCAGCACCAGTTCGTCGTAGGCGGGGACGCCGAGCCTGTCCACCGGGGTCACCACCGGCTTCTTGCCCCGGACGCGTAGATCGACACCCTCGATGTTGCTGAAGCCGCCGAGGATCGCGTCGGCGCGGCCGCCGAGGATCGCCGGCAGCAACCCGAGGCCGACGTTGACGCTCTCGACGTCGGACGGGGACATGTTGGCGCGGGCCAGGATCGTCTTCAGGTAGGCCTCCTGGTAGGGGATGCCGGCGGTCGCGATCGTCTTCCCCCGAAGGCCGGTGACGCTCTTGATGCCGGAGTCCTTGAGCCAGATCATCGAGGTCAGGGGCCTGTCGACGAGGGCGCCGACGGCGACGACGTCGAGGCCCTGCTCCCGCGCCAGGACCACCTCGGGCTCGTAGGAGATCGCCAGGTCGACCTGGCCCGCGGCCACCTGCTTGATCGGGGCCGAGGGATCCGAGGGGGCGTTGATCGAGACGTCGAGGCCGGCGTCGCGGAAGTAGCCGAGCCTCTTCGCCATGTAGATCCCGACGTGGTCGGGGTTGGGGTAGAAGTCGAGGGCGAGGTCGAAGGGCTGCGACTGCCCCTTGACATCCTCCGGCTTCTCCCCGCAGGCGGCCAGGGCCAGGGAGGCCAGCAGCAGCACCAGGGCCACCGGGACCGCGAGGGCCCGGCGCCGCCCTCTGCTGTTCGCTCCGCGCTTTCCCAAACCGGCCGCGACCCTACCGTTCATCGCCAGCTCACGACCCTGCGCTCGGCCAAGGCGAGCAGGGCGAAGAGGCCGATGGCGAAGGCCGAGAGGATCGCCACGGAGGCGAACATCCTCGCCGTCTCCAGGCGGCCGTTGTCGAGCTGCATCAGGTAGCCGAGGCCCTCGGAGGAACCCGACCACTCGCCGAAGATCGCGCCTATCACCGCCACCGCGACCGCGATCTTCGCCCCGCTGAAGACGTAGGGGAGCGCGGTTGGCGCCTCCAGGCGGCGGAAGACGCCGAGCCGGGTGGCGTCGAGGCTGCGCATCATCTTCGTCGCCTCGGGGTCGACGGAGCGCAGGCCGTCGAGGGTGTTGACCGTGATCGGGAAGAAGCAGATCAGGGCGATGATCCCGAGCTTCGGCCCGAGCCCGTAGCCGAACCAGACGACCAGGATCGGGGCGACGACGATGATCGGCACCGTCTGCGAGGCGACGATCAGCGGGTAGAAGGCCCGTCGCAGGGTCGGTGAGAGGTGGAGGACGACTGCGAACGCGAGACCGGCGGCGAGGGCGAGGGCGAAGCCCAGCACCACCTCCTTCAGCGTCACCCAGGCGTTGTCGGCGAGCAGCGAGCGATCCTCCCAGAGCACCTTGGCGATCTCCGAGGGGGCGGGGACGAGGAAGTCCTCGAGCTGAAGCGCGGAGGCGATCGCGCCGGTGCTCGCCGCCAGCTGCCAGGCCGCGAGCAGCGCTGCCAGGACCAGGGCGGGTAGGAGCCAGCGCCTCATCCTGCCCCCTCGCGCAGGGCCGCCATCGCCCGCTCGCGCAGCTCGAGGAAGCCGGCCGAGGTGACGGTACCGTCGCGGTCCGGCGCCCGCGGCGCCGGGACCTCGAGCTCGGCGACGATCGTGGCCGGGCGCGGGGAGAGCACGGCGACGCGGTCGCAGAGGTAGAGCGCCTCCTCGACGTCGTGGCTGACGAGGACGACCGTGCGCGGGTCGTCGCGCAGGGCGCCGGCGAGCCACCCCTGCATCTCGGCCCGGGTGATCGCGTCGAGCGAGGCGAAGGGCTCGTCGAGGAGCAGCACCGGCTTTCCCGCGACCAGGGTCCGCAGGAAGGCGACGCGCTGGCGCATCCCGCCCGAGAGCTGCGCCGGCCGGCTCGCCTCGAAGCCCTCGAGGCCGAAGCGCTCGAACAGGTGCCCCGCTTCGCGCCTGGCCCGGGCCCGGGGGAGGCCGCGGTTGCGAAGCGCCAGCGCGGCGTTGTCGATGGCCGAGAACCAGGGCAGAAGCAGGTCGCGCTGGGGCATGTAGGCGCAGGCGGCAAGGCGCTCGCCGGCGCCCTCGCGGCCATTGACTGCGACCCTTCCCTGGGAGGGCTGGCGCAGGCCCGCGATCAGCTCCAGCAGGGTTGACTTGCCGCAGCCCGAGCGGCCGACCACTCCGAGCACCCCCCGCGCCTCCAGGGCGAGGTCGAGCCGCTCGATCGCGCGCAGCTCGCCGAAGGAGTGACCGAGGCCCTCGACCGCGAGCGCCGCGCCCTCCGTGCCGGGGCCATGATCTGAAAGGGGCTCCTGCGTGGGAGCCCCGGTCCTCGTCAACATGCTCCCTCCGCGCGCATTACCGCACAGGTTCTGAGGGTCGGCGCCGGGTGTTCACCGCGTCGGGCGCCATCTCAGCCCGCCTTCCCGCGAGCTCCCCTGGGTTGTCCGATCCAGTCTAGATCACCGCCTTCCGTGCTACGATCCCGACCTTCTTGTGCTCCTGACTAAGAAAGTCAGGAAAGTCGCAAAACCATCTCCGCGGCGGCGCGAGGACTCATATGGACCCGGCAATCATCCTCTTCGGACTCGGCATCGGCGTGCTCGTGGGCATGACCGGCATGGGCGGTGGCTCGCTGATGACGCCGCTGCTGATCCTCCTCTTCGGCTTCCAGCCGACGACCGCGATCGGCACCGACATCTTCTACTCGGCGGTGACGAAGACGGTCGGGGGTTGGCGGCATCTGCGGATGAAGACCGTCAACATGGGCCTCAGCCTCTGGCTCGCCGCGGGCAGCGTTCCGGCGGCCGTCGGCGGCGTCTTCCTGATCTCGTTCGTCGAGAAGCAGGTCGGCGCGGACAAGCTCGATTCGCTGCTCTACGCGATGCTCGGCGGGACCCTGCTGATGGTCGGGATCATCACCCTCGGGAGGGCGCTCTTTCTCAGCCACCTGATCGAGGAGCGCGACGACTTCGAGATCAAGAGGCGCCACAAGGTCGCCGCCGTCGTCATCGGCGCCACAACCGGCTTCGTCATCGGCATCACCTCGGCCGGGTCGGGCACCGTGATCGCGATCCTGCTGATCACGGTCTTCCGGCTGGCGCCGCGGCGGGTCGTCGGCACCGACATCTTCCACGCCGCCGTCCTGCTCTGGGCCGCCGGGCTCGCTCACATGGTCAACGGCAACGTCGACTTCGTCCTCGCCGGCAACATCCTCCTCGGCTCGGTGCCGGGGGTGGTGATCGGCTCGGCGCTTTCGGGCAAGGCCCCGATCGGCTTCCTCCGCATCGCCCTGGGTCTGGTGCTGCTCGCCTCGGGGATCGTCACCATCACCAAGGGCGACCCCAACGTCTGGCCGGTCGCCGCGGCGATCGCCGGCATCGGCCTCGGCCTGGTCATCGCCGCGCCGCATTACCTCAACCGCCGGCGCGAGCGCAACGGCACCGGGGGGGATGGCGCCGCCCCGGAGGAAACCGCGGCCTCCCGGCCACACGACCGCTCCGAGGACCTGACGCCCGAAGTCGTCGGTTGAGCCGGCGGTCTGGGCGTTCGCGTTCGTTCCCGGGTACCGCAGCGGGCAAGCGCGTTCCCGACTGGTTTACTTGCCTTTATGCGTGTGACCGCGAAAGTCGATTACGCCGTGCGTGCCGCGGCCGAGCTCGCCGCCGCCGAGGACGGCCCGGTCAAGGGCGAGAAGCTGGCCGACGCGCAGGACATCCCTCTGCAGTTCCTCGAGCACATTCTGCTCGAGCTCAAGCACGCCGGCATCGTTCGCGCCCGCCGCGGGGCCAAGGGCGGCTACTGGCTCGCGCGCCCCGGCGACGACGTCACCATCGCCGACGTCGTCCGTGCAGTCGAGGGCCCGATCGCCAACGTCCAGTCGGCGCCGCCGGAGTCGATCGAGTACCGCGGCAACGCGGAGCACCTGAGCGAGGTCTGGATCGCCGTCCGCGCCAACCTGCGCGCGGTGCTCGAACAGGTCACCCTGGCCGACCTCGTCAGCGGCGAGATGCCGCCGCTGGTCGAGCACCTGGCCGGCTCCGAGGACGCCTGGGCGCCGCGGGGCTGAGCCTCACCCCGCCGCCCCGCTGCCGAAACTTCAATAAGTCACCTCATTGGTGGCTCAGATCACTCTCGGCAGCGGCCCGGGGTCCCCGGGGGCGCTTCGGGGCTCAGTCGGCCGCGGGCACGCCGCCGGCGACGACGTTGACGAAGTTCTCCAGGTGCCGGGTGGTCCAGCACTCGAAGGCGCCGTCGCAGTAGGGCTCATACGCCGACATCACCGAGTCGCCGTAGTTCCAGTAGAGACGCGGCTCGGGGTTGAGCCAGAACAGGCGCCCGGCGCGCTCGGAGACCTGGGCGAAGACCTTGGCGTGGGGCTCGCGGCCGTTGGTGCGGGCGTCGCCGAGGACGATCACGGTCGAGCGCGGGTCGAGCTCCCCGGCGATCTCGTCCAGGAACTCGAGCCAGACGCGGCCGTAGTCGGTGTAGCCGGAGACGTCGGCGACGCCGCCCTCGCTGGTGATCCGTGAGGAGATCTGGCGGAAGTCGCGCTCGTGCTCGAAGATCTCCGTCACCTCCGAGATGCGCTCGATGAAGACGAAGCTGCGCAGCTTGCGGAAGGAGTCGTGCAGCGCGTGCAGGACGCTGAGGAAGAAGACGCTGGCGGAGGTGACCGAGGTCGAGACGTCGCAGAGGACGTAGATCTCGGGCCGCCGCGGGCGCTTCGGACGGTAGCGCAGGTGCAGCGGCACGCCGCCGGTCTCCAGCGAGGTTCGCATCGTCCGCCGCACGTCCACCACCCGCCCCTTGCGCCGGCCGCGCTGCTCGTGGCCGAGGGTCGCCAGGCGGCGCTTCATCTGCGCCACCGCGCGGTGGACCGCCGCCAGGTCCTGGGCGGCGCTGGTCGGCAGCGTGCGGTCGAGCTCGGCCAGGGGCCGCGAGGGGGGAAGGGTCTCGGTGCGCTCGATCAGCCCGCGCTCGAGCTCCCGCCGCAGGTGGCGCTCGAAGCGGTTGAGCTGCTCGCGCTCGATCACCGGCTGCTCGCCGCTGCCGTCCTCGGCAGGGGGCTGGGTCCCGGCGGATAGCCCGAGGGTTCGGCGGATCCGCTGAACGTCCACGCCGACCACGCCCGAGCCCTCCCCCTGGCGCCCGAAGGCGGCGATCGCGAGCCTCGCCAGGTCGCGCATCTCGCCGTCGTTGCCGTCGACGATCGCCTGGCGCACCGCCTCGCGCAGCTCGTCTATGTCGAGCCGGTCGCCGCCCTCGTGGCGCTTCCCCTGCTCCTTCAGGCCACGCTCGACCGCCTCGGCCTCGGCGCTGCGGAAGAAGTAGCGCTCGAACAGCAGCTCGAACACGCGCCGGTCCTCCTGCGACTTGGCGATCGTAGTCGCCAGCGCCTCGCGGAAGTCCTCCTGGTTGCCCCAGGGGATCTGGTCCAGCGCGGCGAAGGCGTCGAGGATCTCCGAGGTGCCGACCGCGACCCCCTCGCTGCGCAGGTCCTCGCAGAACGAGAGCAGCTTCGCCGCCAGGCCGGGAGGCCCGGCCTCCAGCTTCGGCCCGTAGGGGTTCGCGCTCACGCCTCGGTCGGCGCCCCCGAGAGCCGCACCCCGACGCGCTCGGCCACCAGGTCGATGTCGGTCCGGTGCTTGACCAGGATCGAGATCGACTGCTCGAAGGTCTCGCGGTCGATGTCCTCGGCGCCCATCAGCAGCAGCGTCCGCGCCCAGTCGATCGACTCGGCTATCGAGGGAGGCTTCTTCAGGTCGAGGGCGCGGATCGACTGCACGATCTCGACCAGCTTCCGCGCCAGCGTCTCGGGCAGGTCGGGCGCGTGCAGGTGAACGATCTCCATCTCCCGCTCGATCTCGGGATAGTCGAGCCAGAGGTAGAGGCAGCGCCGCTTCAGCGCCTCGGTCAGCTCGCGCGTGTTGTTGGAGGTGAGGACAACGATCGGCATCGTCGTCGCCGAGACCTGCCCCAGCTCGGGGATCGTGATCTGGAAATCGGAGAGGAGCTCCAGCAGCATTGCCTCGAACTCCTGGTCGGTCTTGTCGATCTCATCGATCAGCAGGACCACGGGCTCGGGGCTGGCGATCGCCCTCATCAGCGGCCGCTCGAGCAGGAACTCTTCGCGGAAGATGTCATCGAAAACACCTGAGTCCTCGCCGGCGTCGCCCGAAGCCACGCTGGCCTGGATCCGCAGCAGCTGCTTACGGTAGTTCCACTCGTACAGTGCCTTGGCCTCGTCCAGTCCCTCATAGCACTGCAGGCGGATCAGCTCACGGTCGCTCGCCCGCGCAAGCGCCTTGGCCAGCTCGGTCTTGCCGACGCCCGCCGGGCCCTCGACCAGGATCGGCTTGTCGAGGCGCTGGGCAAGGAAGGCGACCAGTGCCGTTCCCTCGTCGGCGAGGTAGTCGACGCGCCCCAGTGACTCCTTCACCTCGGCCACCGAGTCGGGTGTCTTGGCTTCAGCCATCAGCAAGCGATGATAATTGGCCCGGTGCACTTCCTCCTCCTGCCGAGCGCCGAACTCCTACCCCACAGCTTCGCCCCATACGCGACCCTGATGCTGGTCGGGTTCGTCGTCGGCATCGCCGGGCACCTGACCCGGTCGCGCTGGTTGGTAGCGGTCGGCATCATCTGCGTCTTCCTCGGGGCCTTCCTCTTCCCCCTCGCGCTCAACCTGACCACCGAAAAACCGCCGCAGGTGCTGGATTATCCGCCGCGCTGATGGGAGGATCCGCGGATGAGCAGACTCGATCAGGTTGATCTGACGCAGAAGCTGACGCGAAAGCAGGAGCAGACGGCGCTGGGCGAGGCCTGGGAGCGCCTGACCCAGCTGCGCCTGACCCTCGGCGGCCTGATCGGCGACCAGGGAATCGGGCCGCCGGTCTGCATCGTCTTCGAGGGCTGGGACGCGTCGGGCAAGGGGGGCTGCATCAAGCGGCTGGTCGCCCAGCTCGACCCCCGCCACCTGCGGGTGGTCCAGTTCGCTGGGCCGACCTCCGACGAGAAGCGCCATCACTTCCTCTGGCGCTTCTGGCCGGTGCTCCCGGGCTGGGGCGGGATGGCGATCTTCGACCGCTCCTGGTACGGGCGGGTGATGGTCGAGCGGGTCGAGGAGTACGCCACCCGCGAGCAGTGGCTGCGCGCCTACGACGAGATCAACGCCTTCGAGCACACCCTCGCCGACGAGGGGATGATCCTGATCAAGTTCTGGCTCCACATCTCCGAGGAGGAGCAGCTGCGCCGGTTCAAGCGCCGTGAGGACGACCCGCTGAAGATCTGGAAGCTGACCGAGGAGGACTGGCGCAACCGCGACAAGCGGCCCCAGTACCTGGAGGCGATCGAGGACATGATCGCCCGCACCGACCAGCCCCACGCAACCTGGCACCTGATCGCCGGCGACTCCAAGCGCTGGGCCCGGGTCGAGGTGATCAGGACGGTGATCGATCAGATCGAGGAGGGGATGAGGAGGTGGGGCTTCGACCCCCCCGCGCCGTCTCCGAAGTAGGCGGATCCGCGGCCGCCCGCCGGATCTCGTCGTTGCGAATCCGCAGCCCTGCCAGCGCCAGCATGGCCGCCCCCCCGAGGGCGACGAAGATGCCGTAGGCGAGCCGGTAGTCGGTGGGGAAGTCGGCGACGGTCGCGGTCGGGCGGTCGATCATCAGGTAGCCGACTATCACCGCCGACCAGACCCCGGCGACCGCGAGCAGGGTTCCCTCGTGCAGCGGCAGCGGCGGCCGCCGCCCGCTGCCGACGCGAACCAGCAGCGCCAGCGCGGCCCCGACCGTGATCAGCAGCGCAGCCTCGGCGAAGCCGAAGCGGCCGAGTGCGCTCTTGCCGAGGCCGTTGGTGAAGCGCGGCTCGTACCAGGGCAGGGCGAGGCTGGCGGCGCAGATGACGGCGCCGAGAGCGGCGAATCGCTCGAAGCGGCCCAGCCGCGACAGCGCCCGCAGCACCCCCGGATGCTCAGTCGAGGGGTTCGCGGCCACCGTAACCGGAGTCGAGGTCGTGCCAGTGGTCGACCCCGTCCTCGTCGAGCTCCCAGCAGAGATAGACCTCACGGCCGTCGAGCAACGCCGGGAAGTCGAGCAGGCCGCGGTCGATGTCGCGGACCACGATCTCCGACTCCTGCAGGGTCGCCAGGATCCGGCGCACCTCGAGGAACGACTCGCCTACCTGGACCCCGGCCTCGCCGCCGCCGTTGCCGGGAGCTGCCTCCGAGAGCGCCTCGTGGGCCTCGGCGTCGGTGAGCAGGTCCTTGGCGTCGCGCAGCTTCTGCAACAGCGGCCGCAGTTTCGGAATGGCGGCGTTGGCCTCCGCGCGGGTGAAGTGGCGCTCGTGGGCCAGCGGTCCGCGCGGATCGCTCACGAGCGCACTGCGGCCGCGGCCTCGAGCCGCTCACGCAGCAGCTTCGAGTCGTGCTCGCCGATCGTCCGCAGCTGCCCCTGAAAGGCGAGGTGCCAGTGCTCGGCGGGCCACTTGGAGACGTGCTCGAGCTCGCCCACCAGCTCAACCGCCCCTACGAAGTCCTCCTCGTCGAGGATCAGCAGGGGCTCGGCGTCCACCCGCCAGGGGTAGGGCTCCGGCTTGCGCTTGCGCCCTTGCGGCCAGATCGGCTCGCGGTCCTCATAGACCTCGGAGGTGACCCGGGCGATGCCGCCGAAGTCCTGCACCCCGGTGACGTAGAAGACGATCTCGTCTCCGGGCGCCATCTGCTCGGCCTGGTTCCGCCGCCGCTCCTTGAATCCGATCACGTCGAAGCCCCGCTCGACGTTGATGCGGAAGTTCTCCAGCGAGCCCGTGAGGATCCAGGTCTTGTGGCCAGGCGCCATCAGCCGGGATTCTACGGCGCCCCCTCCCCTGGCGGGCCCGTCGAACCGAAGCCATTATTGCCCGAGGGGTGGGGGTAAATGGCGACAGTTCGGCTTTCGGAGCGGGCTCGGGTTCAGCTGGTGAGGACCAGCTCGTGCACGCGGGCCGCCATGTGCGCGACCCCGAGCTCGTTGCAGCGGCTCTCGACCTGCTCCGCGGCCGCGCGGGCGGCGTCGGGATCGGTCTCGGCCAGGCGGCGGGCGCGCAGGATCTCCGCCCGGACGGCGTCGATTGGCAGGCCGAGCTCCTCCCAGGCCTCGCGGGCGGCGGCGAGCGCGGTCGCGCCCTCGCCGGGGTCGGCCATGGTCGCGCCCGCGGCCTCTCCGGCGGCCGCCGTGCCGACCGGATAGTGCAGCCGCTCCGCCAGGTGGCTGGCGCTCTCGGCGGCCTCCCGCGCCTGCTCGTCGCGGCCTGCCAGCGAGAGGCAGATCGCCCGCTCGGCGGTCGCCTCGAGCGACTGGGCGACCAGCCCGGCCCGTTCGCAGACGTCGAGGGCGCGGGAGAGGGTCAGCTCTGCGTCGACGTGGTCGCCGCGGTCGCGCTGGGTGGAGGCGAGCCAGCGCAGGGCCGTGAAGGCGACCTCCGATCGCCCCACCTGCTCGGCAAGCTCGTGGGCCCGGCGGCAGGAGCGCTCGGCCTTCTTCCACTCCCCCTCGCGCCAGCGCAGCGCCCCCCGCATGACGTAGGGGAAGCAGAGCTTGCCGGTCAGCCCCTCGCGCTCCGCCAGGCCGGCGCTGGCCTCGGTCTCGCGCTCGACCGCGACCCAGTCGGCCGCGTAGAGGGCGAGCTGCGCCAGCGCCGCGTGGACCTCGACCTGCGAGGGCACGTCGCCGGCCTCGACCGCGAGGTCGAGCGCCTCGGAATAGGCGCCGCCGGCGCCTGCGTAGTCGGCCTCGGAGACCTCGAGGTGGTAGCCCAGGGTGAGCAGGGCCCTTACCGCCTCGCGCTTGTCGGAGTCGCGGGCCAGCTCGACCGAGCGCTCGAGGTTCTCACGCGCCTTCTCGAAGTCGCCGATGCGCCCGAAGACCCGTCCGAAGATGCCGTGGGCACGGCTCGCCGCGGCCGCCTCGCCCAGCCGCTCGGCCAGCCGCAGCGCCTTCTCCGAGGCGTAGATCGCGAGCATGTTGTCGCCGGTGTGCATGTAGAGGGAGGCGGCCTCCTCGTAGAGCCGCACCAGCTCGATGCACGGCGGGCCGTCCTTGAGCAGGTCTATGCCGCGCTGGTAGTGCTCGATCGAGGCCTCGCGCTCCCCCTTGTCCCAGTGGGCGGCGCCGATCTTGCAGTGCAGGTCCCCGACCCGCGCCAGGTCCTCCTGGCGGCGGTGGTAGGCAAGGCACTCCGCCCAGACCGAGATCGCCTCGTCGACGCGGCCGAGCCGCAGGGCGACGTCGCCGGTCTTCTCGCCGATCCGGGCCGAGGCGTCCTCGTCGATCACGCCCTCGAGGCTGCGTGCGGCCCGGTAGTGCCCGAGCGCCTCGCGGTTGGAGTAAAGCGCCGCGGCGGCGTCCCCCGCGGCCTCGGCGAACTGAAGCGCCGGCTCGCTGATCCGGCGCATCTCCTCGGCGTCGATCCCGGACTCCGCACCCAGGTTTGCCGCGCGCCCGTAGTGCTCGGCCACCAGCGCCACCGCGCCCTCCCCGGTCTCCTCGGCGCGCTCGGAGATCAGCTCGCCGACGGCGAAGTGCTGTCGGCAGCGGCTCGCCTTCGGCAGCATCCCGTAGGCGACGTCGCGGATCAGCGCGTGCTTGAAGGCGTACTCGCGCTCGCCGACGAGCCGGCTGGTCAGCCCCCCGATGACCAGTTCCTTCTGCTCGAGCGAGGCGAGCGCCGAGGAGACCTCGCGATCCTCGGCCCCCGAGGCGCGCAGCAGGACCCCCTCCCAGAAGTTCTGGCCGATGACGGAGGCGTACTGAAGCAGCCGGCGTTCGAACGGAGGCAGCGAGTCGAGCCGGGCGGCGAGGACGGAGTGCACGGTGTCCGGGAGCGCCTCGGGGTCGGCGTCGGGCTCCTGGAGCCGGTTGACCATCTCCTCCGCGAACAGCGGGTTGCCGCCGGCGCGCTGCGCGACCCTGGCGACCAGGCCCGAGTCGCTCCCGTTACCGCCGTAGAGCGAGTCCACCAGCCGCTCGGTCTCGCTTCCGGTGAGGGGCTCGAGGGCGATCGAGGTCGCGTTGCGCCTGCCGCCTCCCCACTCGGGCCGGCGGTCGAGGAGCTCGTCGCGGGCGAGGCAGACGATCATCAGCGGCCCCCGCACCCAGCGGGCGAGGTGCTCGATCAGGTCGAGCATCCCCTCGTCGGCCCAGTGGATGTCCTCGATCGCCAGCAGCAGAGGCTGCCGCGCGCACATGCGCTCGGTCAGGGTCCGGATCGAGGAGAAGAGCGTCTCGCGCATCCGCTGCGGGTCCTCGGCCTCGCCGCCGGGCGCCTCGGCCGTCTCCAGCCCGAGGACGACGCCGATCGGGGCGGTGATCCGCTCGGCCTCCTCGGCGTCGACCTCTTCTCCGAGGAGCGCCCGCACGCCGCCGCTGAGCTTCTCCCAGGCGGAGCTGGCCGGCTCGTCAGCGGCGATCCCGAACTGCGCCCGCAGCACCTCCGCCAGCGCCCAGTAGGAGATCCCGGTGCCGAAGGGTGGGCACTGGCCGACCTCCACAGCCGGAGCAGGGTCGAGTTCGGCAGCCCGCTCGGTCAGCTCGCGCAGGAGCCGTGACTTGCCGACCCCGGCCTGGCCGATCAGGGTGACCAGGTGCGGCCGGCCCTCGCGCTCGAGCTGCTCCGCCAGCGACAGCAGCATCCTCAGCTCGTCGCTGCGGCCGATCAGCGGCGTCGAGGTGCGCGGCGCCGCCCTCTGGGTCTCTCGCTCGGCCAGCACCGCCCGCGCCTCCCAGGCCGGGACCGGCTCGGCCTTGCCCTTGAGCGCCAGCGGCTCCAGCTCGTCGTAGGCGACCGACCCCCGGCTGGCCCGGTAGGTGGTCTCGCCGACGGTGACGGTGCCCGGCCGGCCGGCGGCCTGGAGCCTGGCGGCGACGTTGACGGTGTCACCGATCACCGTGTAGCCCTCGCCCATGCGCCCGGCGAGGACTTCGCCGGTGTTGATCCCGACCCGCAGCAGGAAGGCGACGTCGGCCGGGAGCTGCTCGTTGAGCCGCTCCATCTCGGCCTGCATCGCGAGCCCGGCGCGGACGGCGCGCTCGGGGTCGTCCTCGTGCGCGACCGGGGCGCCGAAGACAGCCATCACGTTGTCCCCTATGAACTTGTCGATCGAGCCGCCGAAGCGCTCGACCTGCTCGCCGAGCCGCTGCAGCGAGCGGTCGAGCATCGACTTCACGGCCTCGGGATCCATCCGCTCGGCCACCGCGGTGTAGCCGGAGAGGTCGGCGAACAGCACCGAGACCTGGCGGCGCTCCTCCGGTGGAGGCTCGGCCGGGCCGGCCCCCGCGGGCGGGGCAGCGGCCGGCCGCTCCGTCCCGGCGCTCCCACCGGGTGATGCGGCGCCGCCGTCGATCCGGGCGCCGCACTCGATGCAGAACTTCGCTCCGGCCGGAACCTCGGCCTGGCAGTTGGGGCAGCTTCGCTCGAGCCCGGCGCCGCATGACATGCAGAACCGCGCGCGCTCGGGGTTCTCCGTCCCGCAACTTGGGCAGGGGGTTGCTGCCATCTGCGCGGAGGTTACGCCAGCGGTGTCCGCTTGCCGGTCGATCGCGGCCAGACGCGGGTGGGACCTACCTCAAGGGCCTCACCCTCCCGGGCTCATCGGCGTGGAGCGCCGCCTTCTTCCACTTCGCCCGCGAGAACGCGACCGTCCGGGCCTACGCCTACTGCGGCTGAGCTCACTCGATCGGGATGTCCTCGACCCCGCGGCCGGGCCCCGGGGCCCCCGCGGCGGGAGCGGACTCCCTCTGCTTCGCCAGATAACCGTCGATCAGCGCCTTGACCAGCGCCAGCGTGTCGCGCTGGATCGCCTCGAGCTGCTCGCGCAACTCCGGGGGGGTGGTCGCCCGCACGACCTCTGCCCCACGGCAGATCGGGCACCACTCGAGGCAGACGTGCTCCTCGCCGGCGGCCCCGGCGGCTGCCTGTCGCGGCCCCTTGCCACCCTCGCCTCCGTCGCCGCCATTGCGCGACCCGTGGCGCCTCGCCTCACCGTATTGCTCCCAGAACCGGTTGGCCCCGGCCGAGGGGCCGGGCCTGGGGGCCGTGGGGCCGGTTGCGGGGTCAGACCCGCTCGGGTTGGGCTCGTCGTGAGCTTCGGACATCCTCGAAACTGACCTTCAGGGTGCCGTTCTCGAAGGCTGCGCCGGAGGGCCGCTGGTCGGACAGCGCAGAGGGAAGGATGATAGTCCGCTTCTCGCCGGCGACGGTGACGATCAGCTCGTCGCCGACCTTCTTCAGGTCGATGTCGGACTTCTCGGCGAAGGGGACGGCCAGGCGCAGGACGGCGACGCCGTCGTCCATCGTCAGCTCCCGCGTCAGCTCCGTGTGCAGGATCTCCTCGGGGCGGGTCTCACCGAACAGCTCACTTGCCAGACGGTCGAGCATCTCGGCGCCGATGACCTCCTCCTCGAAGTAGCGGGCCTCCAGCACCGGCACCGGGGAGAAGCCCTCCCGCACGGAGAGGAGGTGCCCGCGCTGGCGCTCGCGCCAGGAGCCGAAATAGCCGCCCTCGACGTCGTCGGGAAAGACCCGGTTGACGATCACGGCGTCGGTCAGGTAGCCATAGAGGTTGAGGTAGGTGAAGGTCCGCTGCGCCTCCTTGATCACCATCCGGTCGGGGTTCATCACCAGCCGGATCGAGCAGCGCCCGCGGTCGCGGAGGATCGCGTTCATCGCGATCAGATTGCGGGTCAGCCGCTGGACCTCGTCGAAGACCTCGGGCCCCGGCAGGGGCACGTCGAAGGTACGGGCCAGCGGCCGGGCGGCGCTGATCATCCGCCGCTCCCAGGGGAAGACCTTCTCGATCCACCACTGGGCGATGTCGGGGAAGCCGAGCAGCCGCAGTGTCTCCCCGGTCGGGGCGCAGTCGACGATGAGCACGTCGAAGCGCCCGCTCTCGGTGTGGCGCTTGATCTGGAGCAGCGAGAAGAGCTCGTCCATCCCCGGCGGCACGGTCAGCTCCTCGGCCCGGATCTGCTCGACACCGCGGCTGGCGAGAAGCTTCGCCATCCACTCCTGGACCGCGGCCCAGTTGGCCTCCATCTCGAGCTGCGCCCGCACCTCCTGGCCCCAGAGACCGTCGCCCGCCTCGGTCGGCAGCGGGCCCAGCTCGACCTCGAGCGAGTCGGAGAGGCTGTGAGCGGGGTCGGTCGAGAGCACCACCGTGCGCAGCCCCGCCTGCGCGCATTGCCTGGCGGTGGCGGCGGCGACGCTGGTCTTGCCTACGCCTCCCTTGCCCGTGTAGAGGATCGTCCGGGGCGGGTGCACCGCAGCGAGCCTAGCGCTACTCTGGTGCCCGCGACCGCGCCGCGGCCCCGCAGGCACCGCCAACACGATCCCCCCGGAGGACACCCCTTGAGCCGACTTCGCATCTTCATCCTGCTCGCAGCAACGATGGCGCTCGGGGTCGCGTTCGCCGCCTGCGGGGGAAGCAGCGACAGCGGCAGCAGCGACGTCCCGCCGCAGAAGGTGCTCGATCAGACCTTCTCCGGCAAGAACACGATCGACAGCGGCAAGATCGACGCCTCGCTCAAGATCGAGGCGAGCGGGGACCAGAGCGGGAACTTCGACATCGGCGTCTCCGGGCCGTTCGACAGCAGCGGCTCCGGCGACCCCAAGTTGGACATCACCGCCAAGGTGACTGGCGATGTCAGCGGGCAGAGCCTCGACTTTGAGGCCGGCGCCATCGCCACCGGCGACGCCGCCTACATCAACTACCAGGGCACCGACTACGAGCTCAGCTCGCAGCAGTACGCCTCCCTTTCCAAGGCGCTGAAGCAGTCGTCCACCAAGAGCGGGAACCAGAGCCAGGGCAACCTGCCGGGCTTCAAGGACTCCCTCGGCGATCTCACCAACGAGGGCGAGACCGAGGTTGCCGGGGCGAACACGATCCACGTCTCCGGCAACGTCGACCCGACCAAGCTCAGCGACGCGGTCAAGTCGGCGATCGACCAGGGAGCCGCCAGTGGCGTCCCCCAGGCGCAGCTCCAGCAGCTTCAGGCGGCGATTCCGCAGCTCGACAAGGTCTCGAGCTCGATCAAGGAGGCCAGCTTCGACGTCTACTCGGGCGTTGACGACCATCTGCTGCGAAAGCTCGACTTCAACCTCGACGTGGCGCCGCCCTCCGGCAGCGAGGTCAAGATCACCTTCGATCTGACCCTCAGCGACGTCAACCAGCCGCAGACGGTCTCGGCGCCGAGCAACGCGCAGCCGCTCGACAACCTGCTGAAGCAGCTGGCACCGTTCCTCGGCGGGCTCGGGGCGACGGTGCCCGGCGCCAGCACCGGTGGCGCCGGCGCCGGCGGCAGCTCGAGCACCCCGGCGGTTCCGTCGGGCGGCGCCAACTCGGCGATGCTCGAGTGCCTCCAGAACGCGACCACGGCGGCAGAGGTCCAGGCCTGCGCCGCCCAGTAGCGCCGGCCGGAGCCGCGGCCACCGGGGCCGGGCCCTGACGGCCGAGGGTGCTGGGACGCTGGAGGTATCGCCGCTGCGGACCGGCGAGTTTCCGGACGCGATCGGGGTGCTGGCCCGGGGCATGCGGGACAACCCGATTCACATCGCCGCGTTCGGCCCCGATCCGCAGAAGCGGGTCAAGGGCCTGCGCGGGATCTTCACCGGCCTGTTCAAGGTGATGTCGGAGCAGACCCCCCTGTGCGCCCGCCGCGGGGGCGCCATCGTCGGCGTCACCGGGATCGCCCCGCCCGGCACCTGCCGGCCGGGCACCGGCCAGAAGATCCGCTTCTTCCCCCACGTCCTCGCCCTCGGCCCCTACACCGCCGGCAGGGTGATGGGATGGACCGGTAGCTGGGCCGCCCAGGACATCTCGGAGCCGCATTCGCACCTTGGGCCCCTGGCCGTCGACGCCGAGCTCCAGGGCCAGGGGATCGGGACCCGGATCCTCGAGCAGTACACCCGCCGACTCGATGCCGCCGGCGAGGTCGGCTTCCTCGAGACCGACAAGGACGTAAACGTCCGCCTCTACCGGCGACACGGGTTCGAGGTGATCGCAGAGGAGGAAGTGCTCGGGGTCGGGTGCTGGTTCATGCGGCGGCCGGCGCAACCGGTCGCGGGCAACCCGTAGGGTTCGCCGGGATGGAGGCGACACCACCGGCGGGCCGCACGCCCCGGCTCGACCGCAGATTCTTCCTCAGCCCCCAGGGCATCCCCTACCTGCTGGTGCCACTGATCCCGATTGCGGTCGCGCTCGAGATCGCCGGGGCCTCTGCAGAGGTGATCTTCGCCGTCTCGGCTCTGGGGATCATCCCCACGGCGGCGCTGATGGGGCGGGCGACGGAGGAGCTGGCGGCGCGCTCGGGCCCCGGGATCGGCGGCCTGCTCAACGTCACCTTCGGCAACGCGCCGGAGCTGATCATTGCCCTGTTCGCGCTCGGCGCCGGGCTGCACGAGGTCGTCAAGGCCTCGATCATCGGCTCGATCATCGGCAACATCCTGCTCGTGCTGGGGGCCTCGATGTTCCTTGGAGGCCTGGGGCGGGACCACCAGGAATTCGAACCCCGGGGCGCCAGCGTGCAGTCGTCGATGCTGCTGCTGGCGGCGGCGGCGATGATGATGCCGGCGATTTTCGAGCTGGTCGAAGGGCAGGGTCTACCCAACCCGGCGAGGGAGGCAATCAACTACGGCGGCACCGTCGAGCAGCTCTCGCTGGCGGTGGCGGTCATCCTCATCGGCACCTACCTGGCCGGGCTCGTCTTCTCGCTCAGGACCCACCGCTCCCTCTTCAACCCCGAATACCCGGAGGAGGAGACCTGGGGGTGGTCGGTGCGGACCTCGGTGGTGATGCTGGCTGCCGCCGGCGTCCTCGTCGGAGTGATGTCCGAGATCCTCGTCGGCTCGATCCGCGAGGCCTCCGAGTCGGTCGGCCTCTCGGAGTTCTTCATCGGCGCGATCGTCGTTGCGATCGTCGGCAACGCGGCCGAGCACTGGGTCGCGGTGCTGGTGGCGAGGAAGAACAAGATGGACTTGGCGGTCAACATCTCGATCGGCTCCAGCGCCCAGGTGGCGCTGTTCGTCGCCCCGGTTCTGGTGATCGCGTCGTTCTTTCTCGGCCCGCACCCGATGGCGCTGGTCTTCAACGGCTTCGAGCTCGGCGCGGTATTGCTGGCGGTGCTGATCGCCAACTACGTCACCCAGGACGGCCGCTCGAACTGGTTCGAGGGCCTGCAGCTGCTTGCGGTCTACGCCGTGCTCGCCCTCACCTTCGCTTTCGCCTGAGACACGGTCGGGGTTCGGATGGATATCGTCTTTCTCCTCCTCAGCTTCGCCGTCATCCTCGCCGGGGCCCAGCTGTTCACGAACGCGGTCGAGTGGGTCGGTCACCGGCTCTCGCTCGGGGAGGGCGCCGTCGGCAGCCTGCTCGCCGCGGTCGGCACGGCGATGCCCGAGACCCTTATCCCGATTGTCGCCGTGATCGGGGCCAAGAAGGGCAGCGAGGGCGTCGCCGTCGGCGCCATCGTCGGGGCCCCGTTCCTGCTGGCGACGATCGCGATGGCCCTGGTCGGGATCTCGGCCCTCGCCTACCGCGGGCGCCGGGAGCAGCGGCGCCACCTCTCGGTCCACGCCGAGACACTGGAGCGCGACCTCCTCTTCTTCGGCCTCTTCTTCGCCCTCGGGCTCGCCCTCGGCTGGGGGGCTCCCGAGGCCGTGCGAGTCCCGGCCGCGATCCTCTTCCTCGGCGCCTATGCCGTCTACGTGCGGCTGACCCTGGCCAGGGGGGGAGAGGCCCAGGACAAGGACACCCTGAGGCCGCTGACGATGGATCCCTCGAATCGGCGCAGCCCGCCGATGTCGCTGATCGTGATCCAGCTCCTGATCGGGCTCGGGGCGATGGTCGGCGGCGCCCAGCTGTTCGTCGAGGAGTTGCTCAACGTCGCCGACGAGTTCGGGGTCGAGCCGCTGATCCTCTCGCTCGTCCTCGCCCCCCTTGCGACGGAGCTTCCGGAGAAGGCCAACAGCTTCCTCTGGGTCCGCCAGGGCAAGGATGCCCTCGCCCTGGGAAACATCACCGGCGCCATGGTCTTCCAGTCCACCATCCCGATTGCCGTCGGCCTGCTCTTCACCACCTGGGAGCTGGACCGCTTCGCAGTCCTCTCGATGGTCCTCGGCCTCGCCGGCGGCCTTGTCGCCTACTGGGCCCTGCGCATTCGCGGCCAGTTCAATGCCCCGGCGATCGCCGCCTGGGCCGCCCTCTACGCCACCTTCCTCGCCTTCGTCGTCGTCAACTGACCCGCGGCGCAATCCGTCCCTCAGCCGGCTCTTCTCCCGCGAGGGTGATCTGAGTCACCAATGAGGTGACGTACTGAACATTCGGCGGGCCGCTCGCTCTGCCCGCAGTGAATCGGCGTCCCACGTCAGGGCGGCGACCACTCCCCGGCGCGGGCGCTGTAGAGGAGATGGGGGAGGTTGGCGTGCTCGATCTGGCGGTCGAAACCGAAGCCGGCCTTCTCCATCACCCGCCGGGAGGCCGCGTTCTCGGCCCAGGTGAGGCTGACGACGTCCGCGAGGCCGGCTTCGGTGAAGGCGTAGCCGAGGGAGGCAATCGCCGCCTCGGTGGCGTAGCCCTGACCCTGCGCTGCGACGGGGACGCTCCAGCCGAGCTCGACCGCGGGTCGTCCCTCGACCGAGATGCGGGCGAGGCCGACGCGGGCGACGAGCTCGCCGCGTTCGCGATCGCGCCACAGCCACCAGCCGTGGCCGTGCTCCCGCCAGTGCTCGGCGCTCCGCAGGTGGAACTCGCGCGACTGCGTGGCGCTGCGGGGGCCGCCGCCGCGGTTGGTCTCGGGCCAGTGCCAGCGGGCGATCTCGGGGTCGGCGAAGAGGTCCGCCAGGAACTCCAGGTGCTCCGCGCCGGACGGTCGCTCGGCGTCGAGGCGCTCGGTCCGGGGGTCGCTCACCGCCTGCCCGTCAGGCGGACGCGGCTGGGTCCGGCGTGACGGCGTCCCCGACCCGGATGCTGCCCTCGCGCAGGACGTCGGCGCGGAGGCCGCCGCGGTGCACGAGTCCGCGCAGGACCCCGGGCTCGGTCAGTCCCTGAAGGTGGTTGCAGGGCTCGCACAGCTCGACGCCCTCGCACTCGACCTCTCCCACCTGGAAGCGCTTGCCGACCAGGTCGTTGAGGCCGATGCCGCGGGTGAGGACGTTCCGGCGTGAGGCCGCCGGTGCCAGCGCGATCCCGTGCTCGGCCTCGAGCGCCTCAAGCGCCTCGGCCTCGATCAGGGTCAGGTCCTGACCGCGCTCCTCGCCGCGCCACTCCTTGCCCTCGGGGGCGAAGTAGCGGTCGCCGCGGATGCCCCTGCCGGGCACGATCTCGACCTCCTCGACCGGTTGCGGAAGCTGCTCGAACCGGGGCGAGACGAAGATCCCCTCGACGGTGCCGGCGGACCCGCTCATGCCGAGGCCGCCAGCTCCCCAAGCGCTTCCAGCACGACCTCGTCGTGCGTCTTCGGCGAGACCTTGGGGAAGGCGCGGGCGATCTTCCCGTCTCCGTCGATGATGAAGGTCGCGCGCTGGACCCCCATGTACTTCTTCCCGTACATCGACTTCTCGACCCATGTCCCGTAGGCCTCGGCCACCGCGTGGTCGGCGTCGGCGAGCAGGGTGAAGTCGAGGTCCCGCTTGTCGGCGAACTTCTTCACCGCGGACACGTCGTCGGGCGAGGCCCCGAGCACGCGGGCGCCGGCCGCCTCGTAGTCACTGCGGTGATCGCGGATGCCGCAGGCCTGGGTGGTGCAGCCGGGGGTGTCGGCGCGCGGGTAGAAATAGAGGACGACGGTCTGGCCGCGAAGGTCGGAGAGGCTGACCTCGTCGCCGTTCTGGTCCGGGAGGGTGAACTCGGGGGCAGCGTCGCCCACGGAGAGCATCGCCGTCAGTCCTCCCGGCCGGGGTCCTGGCCGTCCTCGTCCTCGTCTATCTCTTCGTCGCCCTGCTCCAGCGCCGTCGCCGAAACGGAGCCGGTGTTGCCCGGGTGATAGTGCGTCTGGAAGGCCTCCAGCAGGCGGTCGCGGCTGTCCTCGTCGATCGGGACCTCGTCGGAGATCCGAACCCAATCGGCCCCCTCGTAGGCCTCCATGTTGAAGACTTCCTGGTCGAGGGAGGTGGAATCGTCGACGACGACCACGACCTCGGTCTGGGGGTTGAAGTAGGTGCCGGGCTGGACCAGCAACTGCTCGATCTCGTAGACGTTCTCCTCGCGCGGTTCGGCCATAGGCAGCGATCCTACAAACTGGGTCGAGTGGGGGGGCCGACCGACCCGGACTGACTCCGGGCCAGGGAACGTGCTACTGGCCGAGGTTGTCGAGATCGGCGAACTGGCGCCGGATCTCGGCCTCGACGTCGAGCGGCTGCTGGCCCTTCCGCATCCGTCGCTCGTTGCGGGCGACGACCAGCTGGCGGACCTCTTCGCGCAGCTGGGCGTCCATCCCCATCCCGACGCCCGGCTGGGGCGTCGCCAGCATCCGCTCGACCTCGGCCTCGACGTCGAGCGGCGCCTCCCCGCGCTGCTGGCGCCTGTAGGACTTCGCCTCCAGCATCTGCCGCACCTCGGCCTCGCGCACGGCCGGGCTCACCGGGGGCGGTGGGCCCAGGGTGCGGGGTGCGGGCAGCTCCTGCTCGATCGCGAAGCGGCCCTTGCCGAGGGTCTTCAGCGCCTTGCCGGCGCCGGCGAACGCGACCGCGGCGATCGGCAGCGCTACCAGCGCCACGAACAGCAGGATCTTGCCGTTGTCGAGCGCCGCCGTGGCAAGCGGAAGAGACACGCACCAAGGGTACGCCGCGGCCCCCGTCGTGGCTAGGGGGCCTTCCGGCGGGGCGGGGCGCCAGGCGCCGATTTCGCCTTCCCTTGCGGGACGGGCGAGGCCATCCCCAAAATTGGGAGATCCGACCGGGTCAGGAGCCCGATCCGCTAATCTTTGGACTGGTTGACTGACCAGTCAATCAAGTGTGGCGCCCGCTTGGCGCCACCCAAATCCAAGGCTTATCCACAGACACAAAGGAGCCTCGCCGAGATGGTTGACTTCACTCTCACCGACGAGCAGAAGGACCTGCGCGAGCTGGCGCACAACTTCGCCGAGAAGGAGATCCGCCCCGTCGCCTGGGATTACGACCGCGACGGCACCTGGCCGCAGGAGATCGTCGACAAGGCCTGGGAGGTCGGGTTGATGAACACCCACACCCCCGAGGCCTACGGCGGTCCCGGCCTCGACTACCTCTCCGGCTGCCTGATCGAGGAGGAGTTCGGCTGGGGATGCTCGGGCATCGGCACCAGCCTCGCCGCCAACGGCCTCGCCTCGGCGCCGGTCGCCCTCGGCGGCTCCGAGGCGACCAAGAAGAAGTACCTCGGGATGCTGATCGAGGAGCCCAAGCTCGCCAGCTTCTGCCTGACCGAGCCCGACGCCGGCTCCGATGTCAGCGGGATGAAGACCCGTGCCGTGAAGAAGGGCGACAAGTACGTCATCAACGGCTCCAAGTGCTTCATCACCAACGGCGGCTACGCCGACTGGTTCACGGTCTACGCCAAGACCGACCCCGAGCAGGGCCACCGCGGCATCAGCGCCTTCGTCGTCGACGGCAAGCAGGACAACGTCACCGTCGACAAGAAGGAGGACAAGATGGGCCAGCGGGCCTCGAATACCGCGACCATCACCTTCGACGAGGTCGAGGTCCCGGCGGAGAACCTGCTGGGCGAGGAGAACCACGGCTTCAAGCTGGCGATGATGACCCTCGACCGCACCCGTCCCGGCGTCGCCGCGATGGCGGTCGGGATCGCCCGCTCGGCGTTCGAGTTCGCTTCGGAGTACTCGAAGGAGCGGGTCCAGTTCGGCGTCCCGATCGCGATGCACCAGGCGATCCAGTTCCTGATCGCCGACATGGCGACCAAGGTCGACGCCGGTCGCCTCCTGACCTGGCTCTCAGCCGTCCAGCTCGACCACGGCAAGCGCAACACGCTCGCCTCCTCGGAGGCCAAGCGCTTCGCCGCCGACTCGGCGATGGAGGTCACCACCGACGCCGTCCAGGTCTACGGCGGCTACGGCTTCATCAAGGAGTATCCCGTCGAGAAGCTGATGCGCGACGCCAAGATCATGCAGCTATATGAGGGCACCAGCCAGATCCAGCGCCTGGTCATCGCCCGCGAGGTGCTGCTGCCCCGCAACATCGACGAGAACATCGAGACCGAGGCCAAGGGGCGAGAGGCCGACGAGAAGGTCGCCGAGGCAGCCCCCGCCGCCGCCTAGGCTCGCCTGCCCAACCAGGGTGCCTTCCCGCCTGGGCAGGGAACCCGTTTCACCGAGCCGCCGGCCCCCGGGCCGGCGGCTCTTCTCTTCTTTCGCTCTTGTCCCTGCGGCGCGGCACCAGCCAGTGGGCGACCCCGATCAGCGCCAGCAGACCGCCGATCCCGAGCAGCACCGTCGGGTCCTCGAAGGAGAAGTTCTCCAGCTTGGTCCCGAGGTAGACCGAGATCGCGGTGATCGGCGCGTAGCCGACCGCCGTCGTCCAGGTGAAGCGCCAAACCGGCACCCTGGCGGTCCCGGCAGCGGTTGAGACGAGGCTGAAGGGGACGATCGGGAGCAGTCGCATCGTCAGCAGCAGGGTGACGCCGCCGCGCTCGATCATCGCCTCGATCCGCTCGAAGCGCTCGGTGCCGAGCAGGCGGTGGAGCAGCGGCCGCCCGGCCCAATTGCCGATCCCGTAGGAGAGCAGGCCGGAGAGCACCCAGCCCGTCTGCACCAGGACGAAGCCGCCGAGGAAGCCGTAGGCGAAGCCGGCCGCGGCGTCGATCAACTCCGCCGGGTAGAAGACGACGGCGTGGATCATCTGCAGCGCCAGGATGATCAGCGGCCCGCCGAAGCCGAGGTCCTCCACCTGGTTGCGCACCTCCTTGGTGTCCCCGGAGATGGCGGCGCCGACTGCCTGATTGAGCGGATGGACGGTGAGCACGATCACCGCGGCGAGGGCTACTCCGGCAAGGGTGATCAGAACTCCCGCCAGCGGCGGCCCGGGGCTGGCGTGGTCCTCCACCCGGCAAGTATGCCGCCGTCCGGGGCGTGGCGTTAGATCCCGCGGCGTGGATCTCTGGCTGATCGCGCTGATCGTCGTCGCCGCCGACCTCGCTGCGGTCGGGGCGATGTCGCTGATCCGCCGCCGCGCCCCCGCCGGCGGCTTCTTCCACGACTCGCAGGTGGCCGCGGGGGCATTCACCGTCACCGGGACGATCTTCGCGGTGATGGTCGGGTTCGTCTTTCTCATCGCCTTCCAGAGCTACGCCTCGGCCCGCTCCAGCGCCCGCACAGAGGCCGGCGCCACGGCCGCCCTCTTCCACGCGGCCGACGCCTTCCCGGGCCCCGCCCGCAGGGCCCTCCAGGGGGACCTCATCTGCTACGCGCGCGCGGTCGTCCACGACGAGTGGGAGGCGATGGCCGACGATCGCGCCAGTGACCTCGTCAGCGGCTGGGAGTCGCGGCTCGAGACCACCTTCGAGACGGTTCGCCCGGTCGGGGTGACGGCGAGCAACGCCCAGCAGAACTGGTTCGACGAGACCGATGCCCGCCGCGGCGCCCGTCGCGCACGCCTGGCGGAGGCCGACCCCTTCGTCCCTGGCTCGATCTGGTTCCTGCTGGTCATCGCCGGGCTGGCGGTGGTCTCCTACGCGCTCTATTTCGCCGACCGCCGCGAGCGCCGCGACTCGCAGGTCCTGATGGTGGTCGCGGTCACCACCGTTGTCAGTGCCAGCCTGCTAACGATCGCCTTCCTCGACAGCGCCTACGGCAGCCACGCCGGTGCGATCACGCCGAAGGCGATGCGCGGCACGCAGGCTGCGCTGGAGCGCGAACGAGCCGTCAGGTACCCCGAGGTCCTGATCCCCTGCGACGCCAGGGGAGTCCCACTGGAGCAGCCGCTGTGACCCGGTGTGATCGCCGCGATCGCGGGTAGGTCAAACTGAGGTCATGCCGGACCCCGAAAAGGACACCGCGACCGCCGACGGCGCCGCAGCCGCCGCAGGTCAGGCGAGGGGCGATGAGATCGTCGTCGCCACCGACCTCTGCCGCCGTTTCGGCGAGGGCGAGGCCGCGGTGGACGCCCTCGTCGGGGTCACTGTCGCCTTCGAGCGCGGCCGCTTCAGCTCGATCATGGGACCCTCGGGCTCGGGCAAGTCGACGCTGATGCACATCCTCGCCGGACTCGACCGGCCGACCTCCGGCTCGGTCAAGCTCGACGGCGTCGAGATAACCACCCTCGACGACGGCGAGCTGACCAAGCTGCGGCGTGAGCGGCTCGGCTTCATCTTCCAGTTCTTCAACCTGCTGCCGGTGCTGACGGCGGAGGAGAACATCGTCCTGCCGCTCTCGATCGCCGGCAAGCAGCCCGATCGCGACTGGCTCGAGCAGCTGATCCGCACCGTCGGCCTCTCCGACCGCCGCAGCCACCGGCCCTCGGAGCTCTCCGGCGGCCAGCAGCAGCGCGTCGCCGTCGCCCGCGCCCTTGTCTCCAAGCCGGCGGTCGTCTTCGCCGACGAGCCGACCGGGAACCTCGATTCGAAGGCCTCCGCCGACGTCCTCGACCTGCTGCGGGGCGCGGTCGACGAGTTCGGCCAGACCGTGATCATGGTCACCCACGACCCCGAGGCGGCGGCCCATGCCGACCGCATGCTGGCGCTCCGCGACGGCTCGATCGTCCACGACGCCGCGCCGGGGTCGGCCGAGCAGGTGATCGAGTACATGAAGCAGCTTGCCTAGGCTCGCCGCAAAGAACCTCTGGGCGCGCAAGGGGCGGGCGCTGACGACCACCCTGGCCGTCTTCATCGGGGTGGCGCTGGTCGCCGGCACCTATGTCCTCACCGACACCATCAACTCCGCCTTCGACGAGATCTTCAGCGAGTCGCTGAAGGGCACCGACGTCGTCATCACCGCCCGCGAGACGGTCAAGCAGGAGAGCGGCGCCACCCCGAGCTTCCCGGCCGACCTGCTGCCGAAGGTGAGGGCGGTCCGCGGAGTCTCACTGGCCGCCGGCGCGATCTTCACCCCCGGCGGGTTCTTCAAGCAGAACGGCGACCGGATCGGCTCCCAGTTCTCACCCAAGTTCATCGCCTCGGCGATGCCGAAGCGGCTCGAGTCGCTCACCATCACCGACGGCCACGAGCCGCGAACCCCGCGCCAGGCCACCCTCGACGAGGCCGGCGCCGACGCGGCCGGCCTCGGCGTCGGCGAGAAGATCCGGATCGCCGGCGAGCGACGGGCCCGGACCTACCGGCTGGTCGGCCTGACCAGGCTCGGCAACGCCTCCTTCGGCGGCGCCAGCATCGCCCAGCTGACCCTGCCGGAGTCGCAGCGGATTACCGACACCGAGGGCCGCTTCGACCAGATCTCCGTCGCCGCAGCGCAGGGGGTGCCCGCCGGCCTGCTGGCGCAGCGGATCGAGCAGGTGGCCCCGCCGGACGTCCGGGTCGAGACCGGCCAGCAGAACGCCAACCGCCAGTCGAGCGAGATCCGCGACAACCTCAGCTTCCTGCGGATCGCCCTGCTCGTCTTCGCCGGGGTGGCGCTCTTCGTCGGCGCCTTCCTCATCTTCAACACCTTCTCGATCACGGTCGCCCAACGGCTGCGCGAGTTCGCGATGCTGCGCACCCTGGGCGCCTCCCGCGGCCAGATTCTCGGCTCGGTCGTGGCCGAGGCGGCGCTGATCGGGCTGCTCGGCTCGCTCGCCGGCCTCGCCGGGGGGATCGCCTTCGCCAAGGGGATCCAGGCGCTGTTCGAGGCGATCGGCATCGACCTGCCGACAACCTCGCCGGTGATCGAGACGCGGACGGTCGTCGTCTCGCTCGCGATCGGGCTCACGGTCACGCTCGTCTCCTCCCTGGCCCCCGCCTGGCGCTCGACCAGGGTGCCGCCGCTGGCGGCACTGCGCGAGGGGGAGCTGCCGGAGGTGCGCCGCCACGGCCTCCTCTACGGGCTGGGGGCGGTGGCGGTCTCCCTGATCGGCCTGGCCGCGCTCCTCGCCGGGCTCTTCGGCAACATCGCCGACTCCGGCCAGGCCGCCGGGCTGATGGGCGCCGGGGCCGTCCTCATCCTCCTCGGGGTCTCGCTGTTCAGCCCCCGCCTGGTGCGGCCGCTGGCCTCCGTCACCGGGATCCCGCTCGAGAAGCTGCGCGGCCTCACCGGCCGCCTCGCCCGCGAGAACTCCCAGCGCCGGCCGGGGCGCACCGCGGCGACCGCGGCGGCGCTGATGATCGGCCTCGCCCTGGTCACCTTCGTCACCGTCTTCGCCGCCGGGCTCAAGGGCTCGATCGCTTCGGCCGTGGACCGCAATTTCCAGGGCGAGCTTGTGATCCAGAACTCCGACGGATATTCCCCGATCCCGCCCGGCGCCGCCGCCGAGGCGCGAACGATCCGCGGCGTCGGCACCGTCTCCACCCTGCGCTCCACCGAGGCCGAGATCGAGGGGATCGGCAAGAACCGGGTCTCCGCCCTCGACCCCGCCACCGCCAACCGGGTGCTGACGCTCGACTGGAAGCAGGGCTCGCCGCAGACCCTGCGCGACCTCGGCGACGACCAGCTGATCCTCGACGACGCCTTCGCCTCCGACAACGGGCTCGAGGTCGGCGACACCGTGAGGATGCTGACCAAGACCGGCGATCGCCCCTCCTTCCGGGTCGCCGGCACGGTCACCGACGACGCCGACCTGCTCGGCAGCGTGGTCGTCACCCAGGCGGCGATGAGGCGCGACTTCGGCACCACCCAGGACCAGTTCGACTTCGTCAAGCTCGCCCCCGGCGCGGGCGCCGACGCGGTCCAGTCGCGGCTCAAGGCCGCCCTGCGAAACACCTTCCCCACGGCGCAGGTGCTGAACCAGGAGGAGCTGAAGTCCAACCAGGAGGGCCAGGTCAACCAGCTCCTCGGGCTGATCTACGCTCTGCTCTCGCTGGCGGTGATCGTCTCCCTCTTCGGCATCGCCAACACCCTGGCGCTCTCGATCCACGAGCGCACCCGCGAGCTGGGGATGCTGCGGGCGATCGGGATGTCGCGGCGCCAGGTGCGGCGGATGATCCGCTACGAGGCGGTGATCACGGCGATGATCGGGGCCGTCCTCGGCCTCGTCCTCGGGGTGATCTTCGCGGCGCTGATCTCCCGCCCGCTCGCCGACGAGGGCTTCACCCTCTCCTACCCGATCGGCACCCTGGTCGCGATCATGGTCATGGCCGCCGTCGCCGGCGTCCTGGTGGCGATCGGCCCCGCCCGCCGCGCC
This sequence comes from uncultured Actinomycetes bacterium, assembly GCA_963840235.1. Taxonomy (GTDB): domain Bacteria; phylum Actinomycetota; class Thermoleophilia; order Solirubrobacterales; family 70-9; genus JBBRHQ01. The sequence goes on along the minus strand of CAWIYC010000005.1, from coordinate 60,976 downwards.
TCCCGCCTCGACGTGCTCGAGGCCCTCGCCTACGAATAGGCCGGACGCCCCTCCACCCAAACTCCGACGCCGAGATTCCAAGCGGCCTCGCCGAGACTGCAATTAGTCACCACATAGGTGACTCAGATCACTCTCGCGAGCGGGGCCCTCGCGAGCGGGGCCGCGGGTTCAGGTCGCCTTGGACTTGCGCGCCGCCTTCAGCCGCGCCGTCTTGTCCAGCTCGAGCTTGCGCAGGCGCACCGTCTTCGGGGTGATCTCGACGCACTCGTCCTCGCGCAGGAACTCCAGCGCCTGCTCCAGCGACATCTGGCGCGCCGGCACCAGCCGCACCAATATGTCGGCCGAGGCTGCGCGGACGTTGGTCTGATGCTTCTCCTTGATCGCGTTGACGTCGAGGTCGTCGGCGCGGGCGTTCTCGCCGACGATCATCCCCTCGTAGACCTCCTCGCCGGGGGCGACGAACAGGGTGCCGCGCTCCTGCAGGCCGAAGAGGGCGAAGCCGGCGGTCTGGCCGCGGCGATCGGCAACCAGCGCCCCGGTCGGCCTCGTCCGCATCTCGCCGGCCCAGGGCTCCCAGCGGTCGAAGACGTGGTGGAGGATCCCGGTGCCGCGGGTCTCGGTCAGGAACTCGGTGCGGAAGCCGATCAGGCCCCTGGCCGGCACCAGGTACTCCATCCGCACCCAGCCGGTGGAGTGGTTGACCATCTGCTCGAGGCGGCCCTTGCGCAGCGCCAGCATCTGGGTGACGACGCCGACGTAGTCATCGGGGATGTCGATCGCCAGCCGCTCGACCGGCTCGTGGACCGCGCCGTCGATCTCCCGGGTGACGACCCGCGGCTGGCCCGCGGTCAGCTCGAAGCCCTCGCGCCGCATCAGCTCGAGCAGGACGACCAGCTGCAGCTCGCCGCGTCCCTGCACCTCCCAGGAGTCGGGACGGGCGGTCTCGAGGACGCGGATCGATACGTTGCCGACGAGCTCGGCGTCCAGGCGGTCGCGGATCTGGCGGGCGGTCAGCTTCGACCCCTCCGTGCCGGCGGTCGGCGCCGTGTTGATGCCGACGATGACCGAGATCGAGGGCTCGTCCACGGTGATCACCGGCAGCGGCCGCGGGTCCTCGGGGTCCGCCAGCGTCTCTCCGATCGTCACCTCCGCCAGGCCGGCGACGGCGATGATCTCGCCCGGGCCGGCCTCGGCTGCGGGGACCCGCTCGAGCGCCTCGGTCACGTAGAGCTCGGACACGGTCGCCCGCTCGACGCTGCCGTCGGTGCGGCACCAGGCGATCTGCTCGCCCGCCCGGATGGTCCCGTTGTGAACCCGACAGAGGGCGAGGCGGCCGACGTAGGGGTCGGCGTCGAGGTTGGTGACCAGGGCCTGCAGGGGATGGCCGGGCTCGAAGGCCGGGGCGGGGATCCGCGCCAGCATCAGCTCGAACAGGGGGGAGAGGTCGGTCCCCTCGACCCCCTCCTGCAGCGATGCCCAGCCCGCCCTGGCGTTGGAGTAGACGATCGGGAACTCGATCTGCTCGGAGTCGGCGTCGAGGTCGAGGAAGAGCTCGTAGACCTCGTCCACCACCTCGGCGATGCGGGCGTCGGGGCGGTCCACCTTGTTGACCACCAGGATCACCGGCAGCTGCGCCTCCAGCGCCTTGCGGAGGACGAAGCGGGTCTGCGGCAGCGGGCCCTCGGAAGCGTCGACCAACAGCAGGACCCCGTCGACCATCGTCAGCCCGCGCTCGACCTCGCCGCCGAAGTCCGCGTGGCCCGGCGTATCGACGATGTTGAGCTTCACCCCCTTGTAGTCGACGGCCGTGTTCTTGGCGAGGATCGTGATCCCCTTCTCGCGCTCGAGGTCCATCGAGTCCATCACCCGCTCGGCCACGTCCTGACCCTTGCGGAAAGCGCCGGATTGCCACAGCATCGCGTCGACCAGGGTCGTCTTGCCGTGGTCGACATGGGCGACGATCGCGATGTTGCGGAGGTCCTCTCGGCGGGTCATCGGGGGGCGGGGATGCTACGGTGAAGGGGTCGGTTGCCACATCTGGCAGCCGAGAGGTTCCGTTTCTCGCTGCGCTTCAGAGCGTCTTCGGGTCAATGGGTCGCCTCCCCGAAGTCCTATAAGGAGTCAGCAAATATGTCATCGCAATCGTTCGCCGATCTCGGCGTGTCCAAACCCGTCGTGCGCGCTCTCGCCGCACGCAAAATCCATGAGCCGTTCACGGTTCAGCGGCTCGTGATCGAGGATGTCCTCGCCGGCCGCGACGTCCTCGTCCAGTCCCCGACCGGGTCCGGAAAGACCCTCGCATTCGGGGTACCGATCGTCGATCGGATCGAGGCCGGCACCAAGCGCCCGGCGGCGCTCGTCCTCGCCCCGACGCGCGAGCTGGCCGGGCAGATCGTCGACGAGCTCGAGGGGGTCGCCCGTGCCCGCGACCTGCGTGTCGCCGCCGTCTACGGCGGCGTCGGCTTCGGGCCGCAGATCAAGCGGGCCAAGGCCGCCGACATCCTCGTCGCCACCCCCGGTCGCCTCGAGGATCTGCTCGAGCGCGGCGCGGTCAGCCTCAAGAACGTCCGCATGCTCGTCCTCGACGAGGCCGACCGGATGCTCGACATGGGCTTCAAGCCCGCCGTCGACCGGATCGTCGCCAGGACCTCCGGCAACCGCCAGACGCTGTTCTTCTCGGCGACGCTGGAGGGGGCGATCGGCAAGCTCGCCGCCGCCTACACCCACGACGCCCGCCGCCACGTGCACGCGCCGAAGGCGCAGAAGCGCTCGGTCGTCACCCACCGCTTCGTCCACATCGACACCCAGGGCGCGAAGCTGCCGGCGCTGGTCCAGGAACTGCGCCACGAGCAGCGGGGTCGCACCCTGGTCTTCGTCCGCACCAAGCGCGGCGCCGACCGGCTGGTCAAGCGCCTCGGCAGCAAGGACGTGCGCGCGGTGGCGATGCACGGCAACAAGTCCCAGTCGCAGCGCGAGCGGGCGCTGGCCCGGTTCGAGCGCGGCGACGTGGACACGCTGGTCGCGACCGACGTCGCCGCCCGCGGCATCGACGTCGCCGACGTCACCCACGTGATCAACTTCGATGCGCCCGAGGATCGCGATGCCTACGTGCACCGCGTCGGGCGCACCGGGCGGGCCGGCCGCACGGGCGCCGGGATCAGCTTCGTCCTCGCCGACCAGGCAGGCGACATGCGCCGGATCGCCAAGGACCTCGGATTGGGCCGGGAGTTCGAGCGCAGCCGTTAGGACGGGTCGGCCCGGTACCCTGGTAGTGGAGTTACCTCGCGCGTTGATCCCCCTTCCTTCGCGCGAATGAGACCAAGGGGGGACCGAAAGGATGTGCAGCCCAGTTGAGTCAAGTGACGGTTGAACAAGTGACTGTTGAAACGATCCGGCGTGAAACCACTGCCGTCTGCACCTGCGGGCGTTGCGAGATGACCGTGCGCTGGATGCCCGGCAGCGAGCACGCCGCGATGCCCGACAACTGGGTTCGCGAGAACGGCCAGACTTTCTGCCTCTCCTGCCGCCGGGCGATGGCCGCCGAGGCGGGCCTGGATGCGGCGCCCGAAGGCACCACCCTCGCCGGCCGCGCTCAGCTCCGCGCCGCGGCGCTGATCGAGTTCGAGGTCTTGCGCGACCCCGATCGTCCCAACGGGACCATCGCCCGCGCCTGCCGCTCCTCGGTCCCGGCCGTGCTCAAGGCGCGAAAGCGCCTCGGCATCGCCGAGCCGACGATCAACTAGTCCGGGCCCGGCGCCCGGCACCCCGGAAAGTCCGGGCCCGGCGCCCGGCATCCCGGAACGACGACGCCCGCCGAATTGGCGGGCGTCGGCACAGCAAAGGTGGTTCGTCGCTACGACGTCTGCTGGACGCTCGCCGCGGCGGGGCCCTTGGGCCCGTCCTCAGCTTCGTAGGTCACCTTGGCGCCTTCGGCCAGGGACTTGAAGCCCTCGCCGACGATCGCGCTGTGGTGCACGAAGACGTCCTTCGAGCCGTCATCGGGTGTGATGAACCCGTAGCCCTTGTCGTCGCTGAACCACTTGACAGTTCCAGTGGGCATGCATTCCTCCATGCTCATCTCTGTGCTGCGAACGCGGAGGATGCTGGTGAAGCAACGACTGCGAGCGCTACACACGACTTTGCCGGACTTCTTCGTCCGACCTAACAGGCGGGACCGTAGCAGGGCCGCCGGTTTCGATGGTCCTAAGACCATTGTCTCCTTGAAATGCCGACCAGGTTTCGCCGATCGTGGTGTCCAGGCAACGGAAACCGAGCAACGATTGGAGAAGCCATGACGAAGCGATTCACACGAGTCCTCACCCTCACCGGCATCACCGCAGCGATGGCCTTCGGCGGCGTCGGCGCGGCCCAGGCCAGCCACGGCGCCGACGACCCCCCGGGCCAGCACCAGGAGCACCGCGGCAAGAAGGATGACCGCGGCCGCCACCACGACAACGGTCGCCACCTCCGCGGTCGCGATGACCGGGGCCGCGACGACAACGGCCGCCATCGTCACGGCAACGATGACGGTCCCAACCACACCTAGCTCGGACTCCCTCTCATCCGAGCACCGGAACGGCTGAGCGGCCCCGTTGGCGCGGGGCCGCTAGCCCGTTCCCGGCGCGGTGAAGACAACGGTCGCCTGGATCTGGCGCTGGCCGTAGTGGCCCCTGTAGACGGGGCCGGCAGCGCTGACGCGGTCGCCGGGGCCGGGCAGGGGATGGGGGCGGAGCCCCCGTTCGACGTCGATCACGCTGAGGCCGGGGCCGGTGACGCTGTCGGGGCTGAGGAGGACGAAGTGGGCGTCGCCGTCGCCGTCGGGGTCGACGCGCTCGACGTAGAGGACGGTGCCCTCGGCGCTGCGGCAGTTGGAGGCAGCCGCCGGGCATCGGGCCAGGCGGAGCGGCTCCGGCGCGTCTCGCGCCGGATGCCCGGCGGGCCGCGGCGAGGCCGGCGATGTCGGCGCCTCAGACGGCCCGCCTCCGGCAGTCGCCTCCTGCCCGCCGCAGCCCGCCGTGGCCAGCAGGGCCGCCGCCCCGAGGATCGCAGCCGTCTTCATGCCCGCAAACCGTACGGGCTTCGGCGGCGAGGGCTAGGAGGCCCGGGTCACCGCCGACTTCGCTGCCCGGCAGACGGTGCGACTTCCGACCGGGCCGACGGTGCTGCTCTTCGCCTTGGCGTAGTAGTAGCCGGACTTGGGACGTCCGCCCAGGTTGAGCTTCCAGTTGCCGGCGGCGCTACTGGTGTCGGCTCCGATCGCCGGGTCGGCGCCGGGGGCCTGGCGGTACACGGTCACCTTGCGGTGCTTGGCGCAGGCTGCCTGCGCCGAGCTGACCCTGCCGGAAAAATAGGGCCCGCCGCGCACGTAGCCGATGGTCACGTTGCTGTTGTAGCTTGCCGCCTGTGCCAGCGCGGCGGCTGTGGCCGGGACCGTCAGCGCCGCGGCCACGGCCAAGGGGACGAATCGCCTCATTGGGGCTCCTTCGAGATCGTTGTGGTGTAGCCGGCGACCGTAGGGAGGGTTGGGGAAAGCGCCGGCCAGATGGCGGTAAAGGGAAGGCAAATCCGGGCCCGCTCTCTCGATTCTCTAGGGTCGGCGCATGACCTCGCCGGCCGGGACGGGAAGCGCCGACGTCGGCCTCCTCGGCGGTGCGCAGGCGTTCGGAGTGATGCTCGGCGCGCCGGTGGCGCTGGCCGCCCTGGCGGGTGCATCGGTGGCGAGCTTGGTGCGGCGAGTGGCGCTCGGGCGGCGGCCAGCGGCGCCTGCCGTCCTCGGCGCCGGCGCCCTGGCCGTCTACGTCCTTGCGATCCGGCCCCGCATCCGCAACTGGGGCGCGACCCCCGAGGAGACCCGCATGCCGCTCCCGGGCGACGAGCTCGAGCCCGACCCGGGAATGCAGACGACCCGCGCCGTCACCATCGCGGCGCCGGTTGACGACGTCTGGCCGTGGCTGGCGCAGATCGGCCAGGAACGTGGCGGCTTCTACAGCTACGAGTGGCTGGAGAACCTGGCGGGCTGCGAGATGCGGAATGCCGGCGAGATCCATCCCGAGTGGCAGCGCCGCGAGGCCGGGGAGAAGATCATGCTGCACCCAGCCGCCGCGCTCGAGGTCACCCTGTTCGAGCAGGGCCGGGTCTTCGGCATCGAGGGCTGGGGCGTTTTCGTGCTCGAGCCGGTGGGGGAGGGAGATACGAGGTTCCTCGCCCGGGGCCGGATCCCGCGGCGGCCGGCGGCGATGGCCTACGCGGCCCTGCTCGAGATCCCGCATTTCCTGATGGAGCGCCGGATGCTCCTCGGGATCAAGCAGCGGGCCGAGGGCCGGGTCGCAGCGCCCCATCGCGTTCGATAGCCACGCCCGGGCCGATCGCCGCTCAGGCCGGCTCGTAGGGCGAGAGTGGCGCTGCCGGCCCCTTTCTCCTAGGCCGCCGTCGCTTCCAGGCGCCCGCGGACGCGCCCGCCGAGGAGGCCGAGGAGCGACCCGAAGGCGGCGGTGGCGAGGATCAGCAGCAGTTGCGGGTCGGGGAGGTCGGCCTTTGCCTCGCCGCCGTGGATCTCATGCCCGATCAGGATGAAGCTGCCGAACAGGGTGCCGCCGACGACCCCACGCAGCGCGCCTCCCCGGCCTCCCGCGTGCTCGAAGCCGGCGAAGAAGCCGCCCAGGATCGAGAGCACGGTGGCGATCAGGTAGGCGGACTCCGAGACGCCGAGGAGCACCCCGCACAGCGCCCCGAACAGCACCGGGCCGCCGAGGACGAGGAAAGCCTGCACTGCGGGATGGCGATCCGAGAGCAGGGGGATCGCCGAGCGGATCTCAGCCGCCCTCCGCCTGGCGCTTCAGTCCCTCGGCTGCGTCCTTGGTCAGGAACTCCTTCACCTTGCCCTCGACCGGGCCTCGCAGGAGCATCCCCAGCACCATCCCGGTGTCGGCGCGCAGGGCATAGGTGGCGCGGGTGAGCCGATCGCCGAGGGGCTCGAGCTTCCACCAGCCGTTGAGCTTCTTCAGCTCGCCCTTCTCCTGCTCCCAGCGCATCTCGTCGGGCGGGTGGTAGCTGAAGCTGATGCGCGAGGTGACCTGCTTGACCTTGGCGTCGGAGACGGTCTCGACCAGGATCGCGCGGCCCGCGCCGTCGCGCTCGAGCACTTCGAGCGAGATCATCGACGCCTGCCACTCGGGGGTCGTGTCGAGGTCGGTGATGATCTCGTAGCAGCGGGCCAGCTCGGCCTCGATCTCGACACTCCGGTCCGCCTCGAGCATTCCCATCGGCGCAGCCTAAGCCGAAATCCGGCCGAAGTAAAGCCGGCCGGCGGTGGCTTTCCGCCACCGCCGGCCGGGCGCTGCGCGGCGTCGCTGCCGGCTAGAAGCCCGGCATCCCGCCGGGGCCGCCCTGCCCGCCGGGGCCGGGCATGCCGCCGGGACCACCGGGGCCTCCGGGGCCGGCCATCCCGCCCGGGGGCGGACCGCCGGGGCCGCCGGATGGCGGGCCGTTCTCGATCTGCTTGCGGATCCGCTCGGCCTGGGCCTGGGTCAGCCGGCCGTCGCTGACCGCCTGGTCGAGCCGCTGGATCATCTCCTTGCGGTGGGCGGAGAACTCGGCCCTGCCGGCTGCCCCGAGCGCATCGGCGATCTCCGACCTGCTCTTGCCAAGGCCCTCGGCGAGCGCCGCCACCAGGGGGCTGTCCTCGGGATCGGGCCTCGCGCCCTGCTTCGGGGCCGGCGGCGGCCCGCTCTTCATCTGCTCCTCGAGCTTCTGCTGCTGCTGGTCGAGGATGGCGACGACGTCGTCAACGCTGACCCCGTCCAGCTGGGCCGCCAGGCTCTCGGCGAAGGCCCGCGTCTGCTCGCTTCGCTGCTGCTCGGCGACGCTCTGCAGTGCGTTCTCGACCTTCGACTGGCTGACGCCCAGCTCACCGGCCAGATCGTTGGCGAACTCCTGGTCGTGGCCGCCGCCGAGGATGTCCTTCACCGGTGCGCCGTCGGATGCCGCCAGCGCTGTTCCGGTTATCGCCAGCGCCCCGGCGGTGACCAGGGCCGCAATCTGTCCTCTTCTCATCGTCTTCCTCATTCCGTTGATCTCCGGCTCGAGGCCGGCTGCGGGGGATGGTCGGGTCCTGGGATGAACGGAGGCTGTGAGGAACGTAGGAATTGGGTAAGAGCGGAAACCGGGGGGTCGCCGGGAGGCAGGGTAGGTTTGCTTCGTGAGCATCCCTCCGCGCCCGTCGTCGGCTTGGCTCGCAGCACTGCTGGTGGGCGCCGCGCTGGTCGGGTGCGGCGGCGGAGGCTCCGAGACCGCCTCAGGCCCGCAGACCGAAACGGGGCCGGTTCCCGCGACCTTCCCGGCCCAGGAGGGGGCCCGGTTCAGCGAGCCGGCGCGGCTGGTCAGCCACGACGGCGTGCTCAAGGCCCGGCTGGTCGTCTCCCAGACCCACTTCCGCGTCGCCGGCCAGACGGTCCTCGGCAAGGCCTACGACGGCCGCTTTCCCGGCCCGACGATGATCCTGCGCCCGGGCGACCGGATCGAGCTGACCCTGGTCAACCAGCTCGACCAGATGACCAACATCCACTTCCACGGGTTCCATGTCTCTCCGGCCGGGATCTCCGACAACGTCCTGCGTGTGATGCCGCCCCACAGCACCAACCGAGTCGTGGTCCAGGTGCCGCCGGACATGGCACCCGGCACCTACTGGTACCACTCGCACGCGCACCCGCTCAGCGAGGAGCAGGTCTTCGACGGGCTCTCCGGGGTGTTCGTCGTCCGCGGCCTCGAGAACCGCCTGCCGCCGGCCCTGCGGGACGTCCCCCAGCGGCTGTTCGTGCTCAAGGACCTGCAGATCCGCGACGGCGCGATCGTCAGCAAGAACATCGACAGCGGCGCCCCGACCACCCGCACCGTCAACGGCCTCGTCGATCCGCGGCTCGAGATCCATCCGGGCGAGACGCAGATGTGGCGGTTGGCCAACATCAGCGCGGACATCTGGTACCACGTCCGCTTCGACGGCCTGCCGATGAACGTGATCGCCGAGGACGCGAACCCGGTCGGCAGAGTCTGGAGCGCGAAGGACCTGCTGCTGCCCCCCGGCAAGCGCTATGACGTCCTCGTCCGCGGCCCGAAGGCCGGGACCTACAGGCTGAAGACGCTGAAGATGAACACCGGCCCCGCCGGCGACATGTACCCGCAGAGGACGCTGGCGACCGTTGTCTCCGCAGGCCCATCGCGAAAGCCGCTGGCGATGCCGACGAGCCTCGGCCCCCTACCCGAATACGGCGATGCGGCGATCGACAAGACCCGCCATTTCGTCTTCTCGGAGAACACGAAGACGAATCAGTTCTACATCAACGGCAAGCAGTTCCAGCATCACCGGGTCAACGTCCACACCACGCTCGGCTCGACCGAGCAGTGGGTGATCCGCAACGTCTCCGACGAGATGCACCCATTCCACATCCACGTCGACGACTTCCAGGTGATCTCGATCAACGGCAAGCCCTACCGCGCTCGCAGCCTCCAGGACACCATCCCCCTGCCGGTCCACGGCAAGGTCGTGATCCGAATGAGGTTCACTGACTTCACCGGCAAATTCGTCTACCACTGCCACATCCTCGCCCACGAGGACAACGGGATGATGGGCGTGGTCGAGGTCAGCGACCCCAGCAAGCCCGCGGCCCGCCGGCGCCGGGGAGGTTCGGTCACTCGGCTCGCGGCCAGGCATCACGCCGTCTCGGCCGAATCGGAGTTCGCCTACTTCTGTCGCCTGCTTGCCCGGCGGGCGCTGAGCCGGCTCGGCTGAGTCGCCCCTCTGCAAGCGGCGCTTCAGGCGAGGCGTACCCTGGGGACAGGTGCGGCCCCTGCCGAAGAGAGAACCAGCGCCCCTATGAGCCGACCACAGGACAAGCGCCTCCCCTACATGCCGGGGATCGACGCCCTGCGCGCGATCGCGGTGCTCGCGGTCTTCCTCTACCACGCCGGAGTCGGCTGGATGCCGGGCGGCTTCCTCGGCGTCGACGTCTTCTTCGTCATCAGCGGCTACCTGATCACCTCGCTGCTGCTGAGCGAGTACCGGCGCGGCGGCCACGTCGATCTCTGGAAGTTCTGGCTGCGGCGCGCCCGGCGCCTGCTGCCGGCGGTCGGGGTGCTTATCGCGGTGACGATGGTGGTGGCTGCGTTCGTCGTCCCCGAGCAGATGCCGCAACTGCGCGGCGACGCGATCTCGTCCCTCGGCTACTTCGCCAACTGGCACTTCATCTTCGACCACCAGTCCTACTTCGAGCAGTTCCAGCGCCCGTCGCTCTTCCGCCACCTCTGGTCACTCTCGGTCGAGGAGCAGTTCTACCTCTTCTGGCCGCTCGTCTTCGCCGCCGGGATGTCGCTGTTCGGCCGCCGCCGGCTGCTGGTGGGGGTGCTCGCCGGGGCGCTGGCCTCGGTGGCCCTGGCCTGGATCCTGTTCCAGCCCGGCGGCGACACCTCGCGCGTCTACTACGGCACCGACACCCATGCCATCGGCCTCCTCGCCGGGGTCGCCCTGGCGCTCGTCTGGGATCCCGCGGGGCTTCGCCGCGGCGCCCCAGGCCGCTGGGCGGGGCCGCTGCTCGACGCGGTCGGCGTCTTCGCCGTCGCCTTCGTCGTCCTCAGCTTCCTCCGCGTCCACGACTACGACCTCGCCCTCTACCACGGCGGCTACCTGTGGCTGGCGATGTTCACGGCGCTGTTGCTCGCCGTCCTCGCCCACCCGGCGGCCCGGCTCGGCGGCCTGCTGGCGCAGCCGCCCCTGGTCTGGCTCGGCCTGCGCAGCTACAGCTTCTACCTCTGGCACTGGCCGGTGCTCGTCCTCACCCGCCCCGGGGTCGACGTCTCGATGCCGAAGGGGGTGCTGATCCCGCTGCAGCTGCTGGCAGTGCTCGCCCTCTCCGACCTCTCCTATCGCTTCGTCGAGCGGCCGTTCGCCACCGGCGGGCGGCTGCCGAAGCTCCCGCGCGGCTGGGGGCGCGTGACGCGGCCGGTGCTGGCGGCGGGGGTGCTGGCGGTCGTCGTCCTGGTCGGCTGGAGCGGGGTCGTCTCCAGCGGCGGCAGCCACCTGGCGCCGGGAGCCGCGGCGGCCTCGACCCAGGAGTCGGCGACCGTCAGGGTTACGTACCACCGGCCGGGGCAAGGCCGGGACGGGACCGGCGCGGCGGCGGGGCGCGCCGGCAGCCGCCCCCGCGGCAAGCCGCCGCGGATCATCGCCATCGGCGACTCGGTGATGATCGGCGCCCGCGACCAGCTCGCCGGCCGGCTCGGCTCGCGCTTCTCGATGAACGCCCGCCTCGGCCGCCAGGCGAAGGACTTCATCAAGCTCGTGCACAAGCTCCGGGCCAGGCACCGCAACCCGGATGCCCTGGTGATCCAGATGGGCAACAACGGCCCGCTCTACTCCGACGACATGGCCGCGATCCGCCATTACACCCGCGGCCTCGGCCACCTCTTCTTCATCAGCGACGAGGCGCCGGTGAGCTGGGAGGGCCAGTCGAATGCCGCCCTGCTGGAGGCGGCGAAGGAGTGGCCGCTGACGAGCCTGATCAACTGGCACGCGATCGCCGGCCGCGACGGCTACACCTGGGACGGGATCCACCTGACCCCGAGGGGCGCGCGCGCCTACGCCAAGCTGGTCGCGCGCGAGGTGCTGGCGGAGGTCGGCACCGCTCCGGCGCCCCCGCGGGTGGCCCCGGCCGCGAGGGCCCGCCCGAAACCAAGGCCCGCCTCCACCAAGCCCGCCTCCGACCAAGCCCTCGCCCGCGAAACACGGCCGTCCGGCGAAGCACCGCCACCGGGCGAAGCACCACCGCAAGGCTAGGCCGCCAGCCGCTCCGTCAGCCCGGAGTGTCGCCGGCCACCATCGTCGCGCTTCACCGCCATCGCCAGCGCGCTCGGATCGCCGACGAGGACACAGGCGCTCTTCGCACGCGTGATCGCGGTATAGAGGAGGGGCCGGGTCAGCATCCGCGAGTGCGAGCGGTGGCAGACGCAGACGACAACCGGCACCTCGCAGCCCTGCGACTTGTGGACCGAGATCGCGTAGGCGAGGCGCAGGGTCGCGGTCTCCTCGTAGGGGATCACGAGCGAGCCGCCGTCGTCGGTCTCGACCACGATCGCCTCCTCGTCCGGGTCGTCGGAGACGAGGAAGCAGATCGAGCCGTTCATCAGCCCCAGCTCGTGTGAGTTGCGGGTCTGGATCAGGCGGTCGCCGACCCGGAAGCGCTCGTTCAGCGCCGGCTCCCCGTCGGGGTTCAGCCTCTGCTTCAGGCGCTCGTTGAGGGCGTCGATACCGACCGCGGTCCGGTACATCGGCGCCAGCACCTGGACCTCGCGGATCGGGTCGAAGCCGAGGCCCTCGGCGACCCGCTCGGAGACGACCTCGACAACCGCCTCGAGCGCCCGCTCAGGCGCCGGGCGGTCGAGGAAGAAGAAGTCGCGCTCCTGCCCGGGCTCGGGCTCGAGCTCCGGCACCCGGCCCTCGTTGATCGCGTGGGCGGCGGTGGTGATCATCGAGCGGGCCGCCTGGCGGAAGATGTGGAGCAGGCGGGTGACGGGGACGATCCCGGAGGCGATCAGGTCGTCGAAGGGCTTGCCGGCGCCGATCGGGGGCAGCTGGTCCGCGTCGCCGACGAAGACGACGTGGGTGGACTCGGCCAGCGCCCCCAGCAGCACCTCGGCCAGGCGCAGGTTCAGCATCGAGGACTCGTCGACGATCACCAGCTCGGCCGGGAGGGGATGGCCCGCCCGGAAGCGCGGCTCGCGCCCGGGCATCCACTCGATCATCCGGTGGATCGTCATCGCGCTGTGGCCGGTTGCGTCCTCGAGCCGGCGAGCGGCGCGGCCGGTGGGGGCGCAGAGGGCGACCTTGATCCCGGCCGCGGCAGCCTCGGCGACGATCGCCCGGGTGCAGACGGTCTTGCCTACCCCGGGGCCGCCGGTGATCACCGAGAGGCGGGAGGCGAAGGCGCCGCGGACCGCCTCCCACTGCTCGGCGGTGAGGCCGTCGCGAGGCTCGGCGCCGGGCGAGTGCTCGATCTGGGCGGGGGCGGCTGCCCGGGCCCGCAGCGTCTCCGCGCAACGCAGCTCGGAGGCGTGCGTGGGCTCACGGTAGACGCGGCCCTCCTCGAGCAGGAGCCCCGGTGCCGAGACGAGGACGTCGGGGTCGGGGTCGGTGCCGAGCAACTCGGCCGCGCGGCGGCGCAGCTCCGCGACCGGCAGATAGGTGTGGCCCTGGCGCTCGGCCTCGCCCAGGACGTAGGCGCCGGCGGCCTGGGCGCGGCGGTCGGACTCCGGCGGGACGTCGGCTGCGAGCGCGATCGCGTCGGCGCGGGCGAACCCGACCCCGTCCACCTCGGTCAGGCTGTAGGGGTCCTCGTGCAGGACCCGCATCGCATCGGCGCCGTAGCGGGCGTGGATCGGCGCCGCCAGGTGGGCGAGGCCGTGGGGGGCGAGGCGGACGTGGAGGTCGCGGACGGCGCGGCTCGCGTACCAGGACTCGGCGGCCGCCTCGGCCTGCTTCTCGCTGACTCCGCTCAGCGCCCTGAAGGTCCCGGCCGGGTCGGCGGCGATCGCGTCGAGCACGGCGGCGCCATAGTCGTCGCGCAGGCGCTCGGCGCGGGCGGGGCCGATATTGCGCAGCGAGGTCAGATAGGCGATCTGGCCCTCGCGGTCGGCGGGGTCGATCGGCTTCGCCCCTGAGGCCCTGACCTGGGGGCCGTAGCGTGAGTGCTCCTGCCACTCGCCCCTGACCTCGGCCCGGTCGCCGGCCTTGAGATGACCGACCGGGCCGATCACGGTGAACTCGTCGCCGCTCTCCTCGCAGATCACCTCGAGCACGGCGTAGCCGTCGTCCTCGGAGCGGTAGATCTCGTGCCGGACCCCGACGATCCCCTCGAAGGCGCCGGTGGCGAGTGTCGTCTGGGTCTGTGCCGCGCTCACTCCTCCGAGATTAGGGCTCGCCCCCGTCGCCCATGTAGACCCAGCGCGAGCGGCGGCCGAAGACGCGGCCGAAATTCACTTTCCGTGCCCATTGGGCACGAAACGTTGAGTTCGGCCCGGCGAGTTGTGGAAGGGTTGGGGGGTGAAGGTGTTGGAGTTGTCCAGCGGCAGCCTGGAGGCCGAGTTCGTTCCTGCCGCCGGGATGGTCTGCAGCTCGCTGCGGCATCGCGGCGAGCAGCTGCTTGGTCAGCGCGGCGGACTCGATGCCTACGTCGCCGAGCGCTCGACGATGGGGATCCCGCTGCTTCACCCCTGGGCCAACCGGCTCGGGGCGACGCGGTTCGAGTGCGCCGGTGCGGAGGTGGACCTGGGCGCCGCCGAGCCGCCCCCGAATACCGACGAGCACGGCCTCCCGATCCACGGCCTGCTGGCGGCCGCCGGCGGCTGGGAGGTCCTGCGCCACGACTCGGCCGGCGACGGCGGCGTGATCGAGGCGGCCTTCGACTTCACCGCGCAGCCGGGGCTGATGGACGCCTTCCCCTTCCCCCACACCCTGCTGCTGGAGGCGAGCCTGGAGGGCCCGACCCTGACGATCGCGGTCACAGTCAGCGCCGCCGGGTCCGTGCCGGTCCCGATCTCCTTCGGCTTTCACCCCTATCTCCGCCTTCCCGGGGTCGAGCGCGCCGACTGGGAGGTCGAGATCCCGGTCGGCGAGCGGCTCCTGCTCGACGGGCAGATGCTGCCGACCGGAGAGCGCGAGCCGCTGCGGATCGAGCCCGGCCGGCTCGGCGAGCGCACCTTCGACGACGCCTTCGACGCCCCACCGGCCGGGCAGGCCTTCGCCCTCTCCGGCGGCGGGCGCCGGCTCGAGCTGGCCCTCGGCGCCGGCTACGCCTACTCCCAGGTCTACGCCCCGGCCGACGACGAGGTGATCGCCTTCGAGCCGATGACCGCCCCGACCAACGCCCTGATCACCGGTGGGCTCGACCTGCCGCTGATCGAACCGGGCGAGGACTTCGGGGCGGCCTTCTCGCTCAGCGTCAGCGACATCTGAAGGCCGCCCTCAGTGACGCCTGGGCCGGACGCTCACTCGAGGTTCCACCCGAAGTAGACCTCCACCCGGCAGATCTTCTCGCCCCGGAAGGTGAGGACCTCGGTGTTGCGAAAACGGCTGCCGTCGGTCTTCCTGCTCTCGTAGGTGACGACGACCTCGTCCCCGGCCTCGATCATCCGCTTGAACTCGAAGGCCTCGATCAGCTCGGAGTTGGGCCAGCAGCGCTCGAAGTACCTGGCGCGGTCGATCCCGACGTCGGCCGGGCTGGAGAAGGTGAAGTCGGCGGTGAGACTCTCCTCGACGGCGCTCCGATCGCCGCTCTCGTAGGCCCCGTAGCAGCGGCGCACCGTCTTCAAACGGTCATCGGCAGACATCCATGTCCCTTCGAGGCGGCCTAGCCCTGGCCGGAAACGACCCGCAGGCCCTCCGCCCCGGCCGGGTGGGTCGATCTCGATCTCGGTCGTCGCCATCACCCGCGCCACCAGCATGTAGTTGCCGATCACCATCAGCAGCTCGACGATCTCTCGCGGCCCGAGGAAGGCGGAGACGGCGGCGAAGGACTCATCGCCGGCGCGGGCATCGCGGACGACCTCGGTGGTGAAGGCGATGATCGCCCGCTCCTCGGCGCTGAAGCAATCGGCCTCGTCGTCGTCGCGCTCGAGCGCCGCAACCTGCTCGCTGCGACCGCCGACCGCCTCGAAGATCGGCACGTGCTGGACCCACTCGTACTCGGCGTGCGGGGTCAGGCGGGCGACCCGGAGGATCGCCAGCTCGCGCAGGACCGGGTCGAGCTCGAGCTGGCCGAGCAGCGCCGCACCCCAGCGCAGCCAGGGCCGGAAGGCGCTGTCGGCGTTGGCCAGCATGCGGAAGATGTTCAGCGGCGGCAGCGCCTCCAGCGCCTCGCGGGTCGGGGCCGAGGCGGCCTCGGGGTCGGCGTAGGGCAGGCGGGCCACCCGGCGAGGTTATCTGGCGATTGGGAATGGCGATATAAAGTCAACCGCTCCGGCGATCACAAGGGAAAGAAAGGGTTGGGATGAGCGAGACCGATTTCGGCGGGTTGAGCGGGCAGATCAAGGGCCGGGTGAGCGCGGCCGGCGACGACGGATACGAGGCCGACCGCCTGCCATGGGCCCTGATCGCCGACCAGCATCCGGCTGCGGTCGCCTTCCCCGCCGACGCCGACGATGTTCGCGCGATCGTCAACTTCGCCCGCGAGGCCGGGCTGCGGATCGCCGCCCAGGGAACCGGCCACGGCGCCGGCCCGATGGCGGACCTCTCGGAGACGATCCTGGTCAAGACGGAGGACATGACCGGCGTCGAGGTCGACCCCGGCACCGGCCGCGCCCGGGCCCTCGCCGGCGCCCTCTCGCGCGACGTCATGAACGCGGCCGCCGAGCACGGCAGGGCGGGGCTCTGCGGCTCCTCCCCCGACGTCGGCATCGTCGGCTACACCCTCGGCGGCGGCATCGGCTGGCTCGGGCGCAAGCACGGGATCCAGGCGAACGCGCTGACCGCGGTCGAGCTGGTCACCGCCGACGGCGAGCTGGTCCGCGCCGACGCCGAGACCGACGGCGACCTCTTCTGGGCGCTGCGCGGCGGTGGCGGAAACTTCGGCGTGGTCACCGCGATCGAGTTCGACCTGATCCCGGTGGCCGAGGTCCACGCCGGGATGCTGGCCTGGCCCTGGGAGCGGAGCGAGGAGGTGCTGAAGCGCTGGGCCGAGTGGGCCCCGGGAGCGCCGGATGAGATCACCACCTCCGCCCGCATCCTCCAGTTCCCGCCGATCCCCGACGTCCCCGAGTTCCTCCGCGGCCGCAACCTGGTGATGATCGACGGCGGCCACTGCGGCAGCGCCGCCGAGTCCGAGGAGGCGCTGCGCCCGTTCCGGGAGCTCGAGCCGGAGATGGACATGTGGCAGACAATGCCCACTCCCGGGCTGGTCCAGGTCCACGGCGACCCCGAGGAGCCGACCCCGGCGGTCAGCGACCACTGCATGCTGCGGGAGCTTCCGCCGGAGGCGGTCGAGGCCTTCGTCGGCATCTCGGGCCCGGGATCGGGATCGCCGCTGATCTTCGCCGAGTTCCGCCAGTTCGGTGGGGCGATCGCCCGCCAGCCCGAGACCCCGGGCGCCATCGGGGCCCTGACCGACCCCTTCTGCATGTTCGCGCTCGGCATGGCAATGGACCCGGACGGCGCCAGGGCGGTGAGCGAGCACGCCGTCAGGGTGCGCGAGGCGATGGAGCCCTGGGCCGGGGAGCGCCGCTACTACAACTTCGCCGAGAAACCCGGCGACTGCGCCGACTACTACGAGTCCGACGCCCACGCGCGTCTGCTGCAGGTGCGGGCCAAGGTCGACCCCGACGGGATGTTCCAGGCCAACCACGACCTGGCGGTCGCCTGAATGCCGGGTCCCGGCAGCCGGGTGGCCTGAGCCCGGCGGGATGGCCCGAGCCGACCTCGTCGCCGAGCTGCTCGAGGGCCCCTACCCCTGCTGCCTGACGACGCTGCGACCTGACGGGGCCCCCTACGGGGTGGTCGTCTGGTGCGCGCCGGAAGGAGAGATGGTCACCGTCAACGCCACCGATTGCCGCTGGCTGGAGAACATCCGCCGCGACCCCCGGGTCTCGCTGGTCGTCGTCGATACGGCCAACATCCTCCGTCACGTCGGCATCGACGGCCGGGTGGTGTCAATCGAGCCCGACGAGGGTCACGCCCACATGGACAGCCTCTCCCAGATATACGAGGGTCGTCCCTACGACTACGCGCCCTCGAAGGATGAACGCCGGTTCAGGATCGTGATCGAGCCGGTGCGGACCCGCAGCCTCGAGCTGCCGCCGCCGGCTGTCAGCTGAAGAAATCAGTCGGGCATGCGCTCCTCGAAGCGGTTTTCCCCTCGGTCACGCGGAAGCTGCCGGGTGCCGCCAGCGCGCTGCCCGAGATCGGGCGCACTCGGGGCCTCAAACGGGCTCGAGGACGACGACCGGTATCTCCCGGTCGGTCTTCTTCTGGTAGTCGTCGTAGGCGGGCCAGTGGGAGGTCATCTCCCTCCACATCTCCGGCTTCTCCTCCGCGGACGCGGTGCGGGCCCGGGTGTGGAGCCGCTCACCCCAGACCTGGATCTCGGTCTCGGGGTCCTCGACCAGGTTGAGATACCACGCGGGCGGTTTCGGCGAGCCACCCATCGAGGCCACCACCAGGTAATCGTCGCCGCTGCGGCCGTAGATCAGCGGATTGTCGCGGCGCTCCCCCGACTTGCGTCCGGTCGTGGTCAGGATCAGCGTCTGGCTCCCGTTCCAGTCGTGGCCTTCCTCGCCGTCAGTCGCGCGGTAGCGGTCGACGTGCTCCTGTCCGAAAAGCATCCCTCCTCCTTTTTTTCGCTGACAGCAGACGGTAGCGAGGACGTTTCGCCGGCCCCCTTCCCCGAAACCCGGTAATCCCCGGGAGCGTCAGCTCGCCGCGAGCAGGTCGTCGAGCACGTCGTCGTAACGGTTCAGCACCAGCGAGAGATGGCCCTCGTGCGGGAGCAGCCGGGACTTGGCACCGGCGACATGGGCCGCCAGCCAGTTGCCGTGGGCGAGCGGCACCATCCGGTCGTCGGCTCCCTGCCAGACGGTCACCCCGACCTCGATCGCCCCGAGGTCGATCCCCCAGTCGTTGATGAAGGCGACGTCGTCGTCGAACCAGCCCCAGATCCCCGAGCGCAGCGCCGTCCGGGTGCTTTCGGCGACGAACTCCGCGTAGGAGCCGGTGAGCGCCGCCCGGTCGGCGCCGCCGACCAGATCGCCGAAGGCGGCCTCGATCTCGGCGCCGCCGACCGATCGCAGTCCCTCGGCCTCGTCGGCCAGGTACTCCTCCAGCTCGCGAGCCCCGGCGAAGGCGGCGCCGAACTCGTCGTGGTTCTCCTGGCCCATGCCCTCGAGCCAGTCGAGGTCGTCGGCGTTGTGCGGGGCGACCCCGGCGAGGGAGGCGGCCGCGATCACCCGCTCGCCCAGGCGCGCCGCAGTGGCCAGCGCGTGCGGGCCGCCGCCCGAGAGTCCGGCTGTGTAGAAGCGATCGACCCCGAGCTCCTCGACGATCGCCTCGACGTCGGCGGCGCAGTCGGCGACGCTTCGGCCGTCGGCCCGGTCGGAGTCTCCATACCCCGGGCGCGAGTAGGTGAGGTGGCGGATTCCGCGCTCGGCTCCCGCCGCGACCATCGGCGCGTAGACCATGCCGGCAAGGGGGGTGCCGTTGTGGAAGACGAGCAACTCGCCCTCCTCGGGTCCGGCCAGCTCGACGTCGAGCCGGCGGCCGTCCGGGCAGCTGACCTCGAGCCGGCGGATCTCCATCAGCTCTCCCGGGCGGCCTGCTTCTCGGCCTCGCGCAGCTCGATCCGCCTGATCTTCCCGGTCAGGGTCTTCGGCAGCTCCTCGGTGAACTCGATCCGGCGGGGGTAGGCGTAGGCGCTCAGTCGCTCGCGGACGAAGGACTTGATCTCGCCGGCGAGCTCCTCCGAGGGCAGGTGGCCGTCGGCGAGGACGATGAAGGCCTTGACCACGTTCCCGCGCAGCTCGTCGGGCGAGGCGACCGCGGCGGCCTCCTGCACCGCCGGGTGCTCGATGCAGACGGACTCGACCTCGAAGGGCCCGATCCGGTAGCCGGCGGCGATGATCACGTCGTCGGCGCGGCCCGCGTACCAGACGTAGCCGTCCTCGTCCATCGCCGCCGCGTCCTTGGTGTGGAACCAATCGCCGCCGAAGGCCTCCTCGCCGGCCTCCGGCAGCCCCCAGTAGCCGAGCGGATAGTGCGGGTTCGAGCGCGCCCGCAGGCAGATCTCGCCGCGCTCGCCGCGGGCCACCGGGTTCTCGTCCTCGTCGAGGATCTGCACGTCCCAGCCCGGCATCGTCCGGCCCATCGAGCCCTCGCGCACCTCCATGAAGGGGAAGTTGGCGCAGAGCGGGTAGGACTCGGTCAGCCCGTAGTAGTCGAGCACCGTGATCCCGTACTGCTCGCGGAACCAGCGGATCGCCTCCGGGTTGAGCGGCTCGCCCGCCGAGCAGACGATCCGGAACTTCTGCGGGTAGCGGCCGCCGGCGTCGGGGATCGCCATCATCGCCCGCATCGCCGTCGGGGTCGTGAACACGTTCTCGACCCCGTGGCGGGAGAGGAAGTCGAGCTGGCGGGCGGGGTCGAAGCCCCCCTCGCGCTGGTAGACGAACTGGGTCGCGCCCAGCCGCCAGGGGCCGAGCAGGGGGGAGATCCCGGCGGCCCAGGCCCACTCGCCCATGCCGTGGAAGCTCTCGCCGTCGCGGATGTCGTGGCAGTAGACGAACTCCTCGTGGGCGAGGATGTAGCGGTGGGCGTGGACGATTCCCTTCGCCATGCCGGTGGTGCCCGAGGTGTAGTAGAGCTGGGCCGGGTCGTCGGCGGCGGTGTCCTCGCAGACGGGGTCGGCGGGATGGTCGGCGAGCCGGACCTCGTCCAGCACCAGCGTCTGCTCCACCGGCGCCGAGGCGAAGCGCCCGGCGTTGGCGGCGTCGGTGACCAGCAGCTTCGGGGCCGAGTCCTCGAGCCGGTGGGCGATGCCCTCGTCGCCGTAGAGGACCGACATCGAGAGCAGGATCGCCCCCAGCTTCCAGGTGGCGAAGAAGACCGCGGCGGCCTCCGGGGTGGGAGGGAGGACGACGGCGACCCGGTCGCCGCGCTCGACGCCGCGCTCGCGCAGCAGGTGCGCGGCCCGGTTGGCAAGGTCCTGCATCTCGCCCCAGCTCAGCTCCCTCGATGCGCCGTCGAAGCGCTCCCAGACCATCGCCGGCTTCTCCCGCGGGTGCCTGTCGCAGACGTCGGCGGCGATGTTGTAGCGCTCGGGCACCCGCCACTCGTGCCCGGCGCAGGCCTGCTCGTAGGAGGATGGTCTCGGGTCCTGGGTCAATTGAGGCTCCTTCGTCATCGCCGCTGTCCGCGTCAGGGCCCCATTCTGACCCCGGAGGGCGCCCGGCGCCAGTTCGACCGGGGGGCGTGGCTAGAGTGCGCGCCGATGCCCAGGAGCACCGACGTCACGGGCACGTGCGGAGGTGACCGGGTCACGTGCTGAGCGCTCCCGCCTACCTGCTCGGAGTGCTGGAGCTGGCGCTCGCGATCGGCGGCGCCGGCCTCGGCGCGGTCCGGGTCAGGTCCCGCCTGCTGCCGGGCTGGTCGGGCCCGCCGGCGTGGGTCGTCGATCTGCTGTTCACCGTCGCCCTGCTGATCTGGGTGGCGGAGGCGCTCGGCAGCCTCGGCCTCTTCGACCCGATCCCGTTCGTGCTGCTCTCGGCGGGGATCGGGGTGGCGCTGCGGCTGCGGGTCGGTCCGCCGGAGCGCTTCCGGGCGATCACGCCGCCGGCACCGCCCGCGGGCCGGGCGGCGACGGTCGCCGCCCTGGCGGTATCGGCGCTGCTGGCCGCGCACTGGTCGGTCCCCACCCAGCACAGCCTCGAGTTCGGGATGAGCGGCTACGACACCCTCTGGTACCACGGCCCGTTCGCGGTGGACTTCGCCCGCAGCGGCTCGACCTTCGACTTCGTCTTCGTCGCCCCCCGCTACCTGGCCTGGTTCTTCCCCGCCAACTCCGAGCTGGTCAACTCCTTCGGGATCCTCGCCCTGGGGCGCGACACCCTCTCGGTGCTGCTGAACCTGGGCTGGCTCGGCGCGACCCTCCTCGCCGCCTGGGCGGTCGGGCGCCCGTTCGGGGTCGGCCCCCACTCGCTGATCGCGGTGGCGCTGCTGCTCGACTCGGGGGTGATGGCCGACCAGGCCGGCTCCGGCCGAAACGACGCGATCGCGATCTTCTTCATCGTCGCTGCGGTCGCGATCCTGGTCAACGACTGGGCCTCGGCGGAGGAGTCGTCGCAGCCGGGAGAGGGGAGGGGCCTGCCCTGGCGGCCGCTGGTCGCCGCCGGCCTCGCCGTCGGCCTGATGGTGGGGACCAAGGTCAACCTGCTGGCGCCGGGCTTGGCGCTGGTCATCGGCATCCCCCTGATCGCCCAGGCGGGTCACCGGCGCCGGGCGCTGGCCGCGTTCGCCCTGCCGGCGCTGGCCGGGGGCGGCTACTGGTACCTGCGCAACCTCCTCCAGGAAGGCAACCCCCTGCCCTGGGTCAGCAAGGTCGGCAGCGTCCGCCTGCTCGGACCCGACCAGCCGCTCGGCGGCCGCCCCCAGCACTCGATCGCCCACTACCTCACCGACGGCACGGTCTGGAACGAGTGGTTCCTGCCGGAGCTCTCCGACGCGATGGGCGTGCTCTGGCCGCTGATCGCCGGCCTGGCCCTGTTCGTGATCGGCGCCTGCATCCTCCGCGGGCCGCGCCTGCTGCGGGTCCTCGGCGTGGCGGCGCTGCTGGGAGTGGCGGGGTGGTTCTTCCACGGCACCTCGGCCGAGGGGCCGCCGGGTGAGCCGATCGGGTTCTTCTCGAGCCTGCGTCACCTGGCGCCGGTGCTGGCGGTCGGCCTGGTTCTGGCGCCGCTGGCGCCGGGGCTTCGCTCGCCCATGGCTCGCCTGGGCCTGCTGGTGGCGATGCTGGCGCTGGTCCCCTTCGTCGATGCCTCCGGCGCCCACTGGGTCAGCAAGTACCTCGGCCTGGCGATGGCGATCGGACTCCTCACCTTCGCCGCCCTCCTCGCTGCGATGCGATGGCCGCCCGCCCGCCTCTCCCGCCGCTCAGCGGCGCTGGGGGCGGGGGCGGCGCTGGTGCTGGGCGCTGCATTCCTCTGGGCGATCCAGGGCCCCTACCTCGACCACCGCTACCGCCGCGCCGACATCACACCGCCGGGTCTCTCCGCGGCCGCCCGCTGGGCCCGTCACTTCAGTGACACCCGGATCGCGACCACCAGCGACCGCCCCTACGCCCTCCTCGGCACCGACCTCTCCAACACGGTCGTCTACCTGGGGCACCATCACGGCGACGGCGACTTCACCGACTGGACCACATGCGAGCAATGGCGCCGGGCGCTGAACCGCGGCGACTTCCGCTACGCCGTGATCAGCTACGACCGCCCCGGCCCGGGCCTGGGCTTCCCCCCGCCCGAGGCGCGCTGGACCGCCGCCGACCCCGGGGCGGAGCTGATTCTTCTCGACGGCTCGACCGCGATCTTCCGCATCTCGGGGCCACTGGACCCCGGCCGCTGCCCGCCGCCGCTGCCGGGCGAACTGGAGCGGCTGCCCGACCGCAACACCTGAGCCCGCATCGACGGGTGGAAAACGTCCAAATGGAGGACGGAATCCACCCATCGGCGACTCAGTCCTGCCTTGAACCCCCGGGGAGAGGTGGTCAGCGCTTGAGCCGGCGCCGGGCACGCCGCGCCCGGCCGGCCGCATTGCGGCGCCGGCGCGCAGGGGCCGAGACGCAGCCGCGCCCGAGGCAGGTGCGGGCGATCCAGGCGCCCTCGTCGAAGACGAGCGGCAGGACCAGGTCCTCGCCGACCGTGCAGTAGCACTCGGCCTCCTGCTGGGCCCGGTCCCTCAGCCACCCCGGCGCCTCGTTCTCGACCGACCCGCAGCGCAGCAGCCGCAGCAGCTCGCGCTTGGCCGTGCTCCAGTCGAGGGCCGGGCGGAAGCGCTCGCGGAAGCGCTCGACGCTGTGGTTCGAGAGGCGGATCTCGGTCGGGCGACAGGCAATTGTCTCCATACGGATGGAGTCGCGCCACAGCCCCGGTACCTGACGCCGCCGACGGCGTCGTCAGATCCGCCCCCGAGTGCCCGACTTTCCCCGGGACAACCATCAAGAGCGGTCGAGGGACCCGGCCCGACGACACCGCGGCAACCGGCCCGAGAGGGAACGGTGCCAACGCCGGGAGCGATGGAGGTGATCTCTGTGAGCAGCAATCCGGACCGAGGCGATCTTGCCGTCCTCGTCGCGATCCTCGGCCAGGGCCCGCGCAGCGGCCTGCCGCCTGCTGGAGCCAAGGTCTGCCAGCCCTGCGGGGAGCTGGCGACCTGGGACAGCGCCGAGGGGCGCGCCGCGGGCCACGTCCACGGCGGCGATTTCATCGGCTTCAGCGTCGGCCACGCCCACTGCGAGCACTCCCCCTACCCGGCGCACCTGCGGCGCCGCCCCTACCGCTGGTGCGAGGTCTGCCGTGAGCGGGTCGAGCCGCTTCCGGAGGCACGCCGCGGTTTGAGCTGGCTCTGTGAGGGCTGCGCCGCGCTGATCGACGCCTCGGGCCACGACCCCGAGGCCGTCCTCGACGATCTGGCGCTGCGTCGCTTCGCCCGCATTGGCGGCCACCGGCCTCACCGCGGCGTGGGGCCGATGCTCGAGCCGGAGGTGGGTCTCGGCGAGTTCTCCGGGCTCGCCAACGTGCCCCCACCACCGGGCTGGTTGCCCCAGGGGCTCTATCTCTGCGCGGTCTGCGGCGAGCCCAGGGGTTCGGCGTCGGCCCCAGGGAGCGGGGGCGAGATCGAGCGCTGGGCCTCGCGCTGCGTCTGCGATGGCCCGGCCTGCGTCCGTTGCGGGCGGCCGCGCAGCCACCCGCCGATATCCAACCACTACAACCGTCGCGTCGGCGCCTGGCTGCACGTCGCCTACTTCGTCGGCATGAAGAGGCTCTGCGACCGCTGCGACGTGGACCGGGATGGCATCTAGGGTCGGCGCCGATCCGCCGCCAGCACCTGGCCCGGGTCCGGCGCCGGGTAGCCGCTGATCCGCGGGGATTTCCCGGTGCAGTCGTCGGGGGCGAGGCGGTAGAGCACCTGGGTCGAGGAGCCGCGGGGGACGGGCCCGACAGTGAAGGTGCCCGCGACCTCGAGCCGGCCGTCATAGCGCCCGACCGCGGCCACCCGGCTGCGGCCGAGCGCTCGCTCGGAGCGAAGGCGGCCGGTGATGATGCAGAGCCGGCGGTTGACCCGCACCGCCCCGACCTCGAACGGCGAGGGTCGCGAGCGCACCATCCTGGCGGCGAAGCGGATCTCGGGCCGGACCGCACCCGGCAGCGAGCGGTTGAGGTCGTCGTAGACGACCCCGGTGGCCCCGGGCGGGATCGTCGGGCGCAGCTCGACCCGGCGGCGCCTGTCGGGCTCGCCGCGCCTGTGTCCGCGGCGGTCGAGGAACTCGCCGAACGGATAGACGCCGACCGCGGCCAGGCGGCGGCTGTCGTTGTGGACGACGGCGATGTAGCGGGAGGTGGAGCCGTCGTGGACGAGCCGCTGGTCGAGGACCCGCAGCTGCGCCGCCGGTTTCGGCGGTGGTGGAGGCGGCTCGTCCCACCAGCCGAGGAAGATCGCGCCGAGGATCGCCACCCCGAAGGCTGCCCAGACCCCGTACCAGGCGATGGCGAGGATCCCGAAGAGGACATTGAGGAAGAGCTCTCCCGCGCGTGAGGCGATCGCAGCCAGCCCGCGGTCGCCGCTCGCCGGCGGCTTCGATCCCCCGCCAAGGGGTCCGCCGCTCCCGGCGCCCCCCGGCGCTCCCCAATCAATGTCGGGGAGCTCGCCGGGATCCTCCGCCGGCGGCGCCGGGCGGTGCAGCAGCCGCTCGACCGCGACCGGGTCCATCCCCGGGGCGTTCTCGGCGCAGTAGCCCACCACCGACCCCGCCTCCTGCACCGGGAGGACGTCGACCCGATAGGTCCGGGCGAGGACGGCGAGGATCTCGGCGTAGTCGGGCGGGAACGACTCGGTGAACAGGACCAATGCGTGGGGCCGGGCGTACTCGGCGCGGATGCCGTCCTCGTGGACCTCGATCCGCCCCCAGGCCTCGACGATCCCCATCACCGGGATCGCCAGGTCGCTGCCGTAGAGGATCGAGTGGGCGACCTCGGAGGTCTGCTCGGGCCAGGGGTGCATCGAGTAGAGCCCGCAGGTGCAGTCCGGCGCCGGGGCGTGTCCGCGCTCGCCGCGGCAGCCGTAGTTCCTGGTGAAGGGGCTGCACTCGGCCCGGGTCGGCTCGCCGCCGATCATCCAGGCGGATCCGTTGAGCCCGCAGAGGGCCATCGAGCCGCACCCGACCGTCACCGTCCAGAGCCGGACTCCGTGGATACGGCCGGGGACGAGCGACGGAGCCCCGCTCACACCGGGAAGCCTCCGGGGTCTCCGCGTGACTGCGTCGCCACCACCAGCCGGCCGTCGACGAGGACGGTGAAGGGATCGGCGACCAGGCTCCTCAGCTCCTGCTGGGCCTGCATCTGGGCGCAGGCGGGCGGGAACCACTGATGGAAGGGGAGGACCCGGTCGGGGGCGAGCAGGTCGGGGCAGCAGGGGGATCTCGGGATTCGGCGCACCCTGCAGAGGTCGTGCCGGTCCGGCGGGTTCTGACGGGACGGCCCCGGGCCGCGCCCGCGGGGATCCGACCACGCGGTCGGATCAGGTCCTGGCCGGCTCCCGCTTGGGCCTCCGCCCGGGCTTCCTCGCCGGCTTCCTCGGCTTGGGCGCCGGCTCCCTCGGCGCGGGCTCGGGCTCCCGCGGTGGCTCCTCGGCGGGCTCGACAGGCACCGCCGGGCTCACCGGCTCCTCGACCGGCTCGACGATGATCGTCCGCGAGGGTCCGGGCAGGGTCAACGACATCACTCCTCGGGCTCCCGCTGCAGCCGGCGCAGCACCTGCCAGATCTCGGTGTAGTAGGTGGCGCGCTCCGCGCCCTGGCGCTGCGCGACCGCCGTCTTGAAGTTCGGATAGTCGATCTCGCTCACCATCTGGGCGACGGCGACGACCCACTCGGCCCTGCTGACCACGGCCCGCCAGAGGTAGTCGCTGCCGGCGCCCGAGTAGGGCTCGATGCCGGGGATCCACTCGCGCAGGGCCTCGATGTCCTCCCTGGTGCGGGCGCGGACGATCAGCCGGTCGGGGTCGCGACGGTGTTCGACGACGCTGTAGAAGCCGCTGGTTGTCATCAGCCACATGCCGCCAGGGTCGGGCGGCGCCCCCCGCTCCTGACACCTGCCCGCCGAGATCGCTTCCGGGCCCGGTGGTCACTCGATCGACAAAGTTCCGTCCGATACAAGCGCTAGCCTGTTGCGGTTCAGTCGGGGAAGCCCGCTCGTCGTCAGGTCGAGCACCTCCCTCGCGACCTGACCTCGAGGCCTGTTTGAACTTTCGTCCCAAGAACGAACACGAGCTTGACCCCCTCTCCGACGAGCAGCTGATCGCCGAGATCGTCGCTGCCCGCAACGCCGGCGACAACGATGCCGCCCGCGCCGCCCTCGGCGTCCTCGCCTTCCGGCGCTATGACGACGTCAGGCGCAGGATCCTGCTCAAGGTCCCACTCGAGGACGCCGACGACGTCGCCTCGGAGGTCTTCATCAGCGCCCTCAAGTCAGCCTTCGACGGCACCTCGGTGGGTGAGTTCGTCAACTGGCTCCAGACGATCACCAAGCGACGTGTCGCCGACTACCATCGCGGCCGCCCCGACGAGCCCGACCTGCCGCTGGCGGAGGAGGGGGGCGATGAGAAGGACGCTTGGGGCGAGCACCTCGCGGATGATGATTTCGCCGACGCTGTCGACACCGAGGCCGTGATCGAGCAGGCGTTGAGCGACCTCAGCAAGCCGCATCGAGCCGTGGTCGAGCTCTACGTCTTCGAGGGCCTCTCGGCGAAGGAGACCGCCGATCAGGTCAACATGTCATCCAACGACGAGCTGGCCAAGCCGATGACCAACGCCAACGTGCACCAGATAGCCAAGAGATTCCGCGAGCACCTGAGAAGGTTGCTCGAGGACGCTCGCGGCCCCGATTAGCGATGGCCGACGTCGACAAGCTGTTCGAGGATTACGTCGCCGAGCACCGCGCCGGGGGAGAGGCCAACCCGCGCACCTACCTCGAGAGGGTCGAGGGCGTCGACCGCGACGAGCTGGCGACGCTGATCGACGCCTACCTGATCCGCTCTCCGGGGCGCAAATGGGACCCCGACGCCTATCGGAGCTCCGAGGTACCAGCCCTCGTGGAGGGCATGGAGCGCTCGATTGGCGGCAGGGCCGGTGCCTGGCCGGTTCTGCTGCCGCGCCTGCGCGAGCGGGCCCGGATCAAGCGCGCCGAGCTGGTGAAGCGGTTGGCGGCCGCCCTCGGCGTCGGCGGGCAGACGGAGAAGGTCGCGGACTACTACCACCGGATGGAGCGAGGCTCGCTCGACTCCGCCGGGGTCTCGACCAGGGTGCTGGAGGCGCTGGCGGGGATAGTCGGCTCCAGCGCCGAGGCGCTGCGGAGCGCGGGCGAGAAGTTCGGCGAGGGTCAACCACCTTCGGAGGGAACCGTCTTCGCCCGGGTCGCAACCCCGCGTCCCGAGTACGGGGCCGAGGGGTTGGAGGCGGAGGCGCTGCCGGCGGAGCCCGCCGGGGTCGCCAGGCAGAAGCGGTCGCCGGAGGCCGATGAGGCCGAGGTCGATCGCCTCTTCACCGGCGGCGTTTGAGTAACCCGAGAAGTCAGTAACGCATCCCCCGCCGCGACCCGCCCTGCATGAGCAGAAGTGCACCCCACGATCCCGTGGCGCTGTTTGCGTTCGCGCTGCGCGAGAGCGACTGGGTGCTGGCCGACCTGATCGCGGCCTCCATCGCAGACCGCCCGGCCGCCCGGGATCGGCTGCTCCTTGCCGTGCGTGCGGGGGCCGGGGCCCGGGCCAGCCCCTCCTCGCTCGCCGAGCTCAGCAGCTGGGCGAGACTCTCGCGCCGGCTCGGAATCGGCGACGGCGAGGATGCTGACGAGGAAGAAACCCACGACTAAGATGCCGCTGGATGGAGGGAAGTCAGATCGACAGGGAAGCAATAGAGGAAAGGGCTGCGAAGGTGCTCGCCGCCGTCCCCTCCTTCATCTGGGACGGTGAGTCGCTGCCGGTACCGGTCGAGGACATCGTCGACAGCGTCTACGGTCTCCACGTCCGCGACGTCGAGGACATGCGCGAGGCTCCCGGCTGCCCACCTCTTGAGCCGGGCGATTCCCTCTCGGGGCTGCTGCTCACGGCCAAGGGCGAGATCTGGGTCAACGCCGAGGAGGCCCGGCAGTGGCCGCCGCGGCGCCGTTTCACCATCGGCCACGAGCTCGGGCACCACGTCATGCACCGCACCGGCCAGCAGGCGCTCTTCTGCCGCAAGGTCACGGTGGACCCGGATGAGAGCAAGCCCGCCGACACCCGCCCGCCCCTGCCCGTGACCGAGGAGGAGGCGAACATGTTCGCGGCGGCGCTGCTGATGCCGGGCGAGCTGATGCGACTCCACTACCGCGACTGCGACGGCGAGTTCGAGGAGATGTGCCGGCGCTTCGACAGCTCGGCGGCGGCGATGGGCAAGCGACTGCACCAGGCCGTGCCGAGGTCCGCGTGAAGCGGGGCGGGCCGCTGCTGCGCGGGACGCTGATCTTCCTCGCCGGTGCGCTGATCGCCGGGGCGGTGGCGCTTGCCGCGGCCGGCGACTCCGAGGACATCCGCAAGACCGCGGTCAGCGACGGCACCCCGATCTTCGGCATCCGCCCGACCGGGGTCGGGCTGCCGCTGGTCGGCGGCACCGCCAGCGTTGGCGCCGGCGACCTGGCGTCGCTGCTCCAGGCCTACCACGACTCCGGGGACTACGAGAAGGACCTCGCCGCGGTCGACTCGAAGGCCCAGAGCTACCTGATGAAGAGACTGCGCAAGCTGGCGGCGAAGAAGGACCGCTGCGAGACGGCCTCGCGGCGAAACCACAAGCCGCCGGCGCGCTGCCACCAGCCGAAGTGGGCGCTCGTCCTCGACATCGACGAGACGGCGCTCTCGAACTACTCCTACCTCGGGGACTTCAAGAACATCCTCGCCTCGCTGGCGCAGGCCGCTGTCAGCGGCACCGCACCGGCGATCGCGCCGACCCTGAAGCTCTATGACGCGGCCAGGGCCAAGGGCGTCTCCGTCTTTTTCATCACCGGCCGCCCGGTCGGGTTCGACAACCTGACGATCCAGAACCTGACCTACTCCGGCTACTCGGGTTGGAAGGGGCTGATCCTCAACCCCGGCGGCAAGACCCTGACCGAGTACAAGAGCTCCGAGCGGGCGAAGATCGAGCAGCAGGGCTACCGGATCATCGTCAACCTCGGCGATCAGGAGAGCGACCTCGTCGGCGGCAACGCCGACCGCGGCTTCAAGCTGCCGAACCCCTTCTACTACTCGCCGTAGCCGGCGGCTCCTCGCCGAGCGCAACATTCCGTGTCCTATGGGCACGGAAGGTGAAGATCGGCCCGGGGAGCGGCGCTAGGTCCTGGTGCCGCGAGCGTTGCGCGGGCCGGGAATATCGCCGCGTCTGTAGGCGCGATCGTAGAGCCAGATATAGACGCCGAGAGTCACCACGACGATGGCGTAGAGCCAGCGTGGGTCTGCGTTGGTGACACCCACCACGATCGCGAGCAACCCGCCGACAGAGCAAGCAATCACCCGTCGTTTCCAACTCCCGCTCATGGTCAATCCAAGGGTAGCGCCCGGGCAAGCTCCAGAAGAAGGAAGGCGACGAGGGAGGTGAGCGTTGCGAGGAGGGCGCGCGGAACGCGACCCAATCGAGTCAATTCCCGGTTGCTGGTTACCTCAAGGCCGCCAGCGCGAACGGGCTGCCCTCGGAGTCGCGGCAGATCGACCAGCGCTCGCCGGGGTGGATGACCGAGCCGCCGTGCTCGCCGACGCGCTCCAGCGCGCCGTCCATGTCATCGACGGTGAAGTAGGGGAGGGAGGCGGTGTCGCCGGGGCCGCGGCCGCGCTCGTGCACCCCGAGTCGCAGGCCACCTGATTCGGCCTCCCAGCCCGAGCCCTGCCCCTCGGTGCGCGGCGCCAGTTCGACCCCGAGCACGCCGGTCCAGAAGCGCAGGGCTCGGTCGGGGTCGTCGGCGGGGAACTCGATCAGCGGTGCGTCCATCGCCCCGATCCTACGCCCGTCCCGAACTGTCGCGGCGCCTGCCCGCAGCGCCGGTAGCCTGGCTCGCCCGATGAGCCTGCCCGAGATCCTCGCGGTGGCGGCCGCCGGCGCCCTCGCCGGGGTCTCCAACGCGATCGCCGGCGCCGGCTCGCTGATCACCTTTCCCACCCTGGTCGCGATCGGCGTGCCGCAACTCGCCGCCAACGTCACCAGCACCGTCGGCCTGATCCCCGGCGCGCTCGGGGCGGCGATCGGCTACTCGGAAGAGGTCGGCTCGCAGCGAGCGCGGATCATTCGCATGAGCGTTCCCTCCCTGCTCGGCGCCGCCGCCGGCACCGTCCTGCTGCTGCAGACACCGAACGACACCTTCGAGGTGATCGTCCCGGCGCTGGTCGCCGTCTCCTGCGTCCTGCTGCTGCTGCAGCCGCGCCTGGTCACGCGCGTCAGCCACGCCGGCAACGAGCGCTCGCCGTACCTCTTCGCCGGGCTCGCTCTCTCCGGCGCCTACGCCGCCTACTTCGGCTCCGCCGTGGGGATCCTGCTGCTGGCGATCCTCGGCCTCTTCGTCCTCGACTCGATGCAGCGGCTGAACGCGGTCAAGGTCGTCCTCGCCGGGCTGATGAACCTGCTCGCCGCCGTCGCCTACGCCTTCCTCGCCCCGGTCCACTGGGGTCCAGCGCTGATCCTGATGGTCTCCTCGATGGTCGGCGGCCAGTACGGTGCCTGGATCGCCAAGCGGATCGACGGCGACACCCTGCGGGTGGTGATCGCGATCGCCGGCCTCCTCGTCGCTGTCGTGCTCGGAATCAACGCCTACGGTTGAGGTGTGACCACTAGTCACACCTATGGTCTAACCATCGGTTACACTTTGGTGAATGGAACTTGAGTCCTCGATCGCCGATCCTCCTCACCGCCGGGGCCGCGGCGCGACGCGACGACACCGGCACGCGACGCGCCGCGAGCGTCGCCGCGCCCGAGAGACGGCGATCATCGAGACGACCCGTGCCCTGTTCGACGAGCGGGGACGCCGCGACGCCCCGATTGACGAGATCGCGCGTGCCGCCGGAATCAACAAGGCGCTGATCTACCGGGCCTTCGATTCCAAGGAGGAGATCTTCGTCCTCACCGTCACCGACTACCTCGCCGAGCTCGAGCAGCGCTGCGCCGATCTCTCCACCGCCGAGGATCCGGTGCTGGCCCTTCGCGAGTGCCTGGAGGTCTACGCCGGCTTCTGCCTCGAGTACCCCGCGTTCCTGGACTGCGCCCTGTCGCTGATGCAGCGCCCCGCCGAGGAGCTGCGCGAGCTCGTCTCCGGTGCGGTCTGGTTCCGCCTGGGGCGGACGATGGCCGCCTGCCTGGGACGGCTGGAGTCGATCCTCGCCGACGGCGAGCAGAGCGGGGTGTTCGTGATCGCCGACGCCGACTTCACCGCCAACCGGATCTACGCACAGATCCTCGGCTCGATGCACCTGGCCCGGGTCGGTGTCGGGGTGCGGGAGGCGGCCCCGGGGGTCGCCGAGACTTTCGTGCTGGAACCCGAGCGAGTGCGCGACCTCTGCGTCGAGGACGCGCTGGCGCTTGCCGGGATCAAGGGCCCGACTAAAGGAGCGACCACGTGAGCGCCCCCGAGACCAAGACCGTGATGATCCATGGCCGCCCGGTGAGCTACGCCGAGGCGGGAGAGGGGCCGGTTCTGCTGCTGATCCACGGCATGGCCGGGAATCTGGAGAACTGGCAGGAAGTGATCGAGCCGCTGGCGCGTCATCACACGGTGATCGCGCCCGACCTGCCGGGCCACGGGGGATCCGCTCCCGGCGGCGGTGATTACTCCCTCGGTGCGCTCGCCGCCGGCTTGCGCGATCTGCTGGTCGCGCTCGGCCATGAGCGGGCCACCCTCGTCGGCCACTCGCTCGGCGGCGGGATCGCTATGCAGTTCGCCTACCAGTTTCCCGAGGCGACGGAGCGGCTGGTGCTGGTCTCCAGCGGCGGGCTGGGACCGGAGGTCAGCCCCATCCTCCGCGCCGCGGCGCTCCCCGGCGCCGACCTCTTCATCGCCACCACCTCGCGGGCGTCGCAGAGGGCCGGGGGCGCGATCGGCCGCGGCCTTGGGGCCATCGGCCTGCGCCCGAATGCCGATGTAGCCGAGGTGGCGCGCGGCTACGCCTCGCTCGCCGATCCCGACCGCCGCGCCGCCTTCCTCGCCACGGTGCGCTCGGTCATCGGCACCGGGGGCCAGCGGGTCCATGCCGGCGACCGGCTCTACCTCGCCGAGGGACTTCCGGTGCTGATCATCTGGGGCGAGCGCGACTCGATCATCCCCGCACACCACGGCGAGGATGCCCACGAGGCAATCCCCGGGAGCCGGCTCGAGATCTTCGACGGCGTCGGCCACCTGCCCCAGCTCGAGGCCCCCGCGCGCTTCGTTCACGTCCTCGAGCAGTTCCTCGAGGAGACCGAGCCCGCCCGCTTCGACCCCGGAGAGTGGGGCGCCCGCCTCAAGGGTGCAGCCAAGGCTGCCTAGGGTGGGGGCGACGGTGAGCGGGGCCGCCGCGCCCCGCGCCGGCATGCCGCGCACCTTCGCTTCGCCGAGGGAGGCGATCGCGGACCTGGCCGGCATCGCCCGCCGGGCCGGCCCCCTCGCTTCCGTCTACCTACGCGGTGACCTCGACCCCGAGCTGCGTGAGCGGGTGATGGTCGCCGTCAGCCGGGTCAACGCGTGCCGCGGATGCACCCATGTGCACGAGCGCTGGGCGATCCGCGCCGGGGTTGCCTCCGAGGAGCTGGAGGCGATCGGCCTCGGCGAGTTGGCGGCACTCGACGATCGCACTCGCGCGGCGATCCTCTACGCCACGGCGCTCGCCGAAGCACGCTTTCGCGGGCCGGTCCCCGCCGAGGTCGCCGCCGCCGCGGCGGCGCAGCTGACGAAGCGCGAGCTGGCCGCCGTCGATGCCGTGGCCCGGGCGATGGCCCTGGCGAACCTCTCGGTAAGCACCACCGAAACGCTGATCGAGCGGCTGCGCTAGGTGGCGGCGGAGCGGCGCTCCGCCTCCTTGACGCTGCCGTCGAGCAGGCCCTTGACCGCGTTCTTGGTCACCGCCACCACCAGCGCCTTGCCGACCGGCACCGTCGGCGTGGTGTCGATCGCGTAGACGATGCGGGTGCCCTGGCGCCCCTCGACCTCGGCCGGCTCGAGCGTGACCGTGCCGACGTGGTCGCGGAGAGGGGGGCCGGAGAGAAGCCTGTAGACGAAGCGGGTCGCGGGCACGTATTCGACCACCTCTTCGTGGACCGCCGGGCCGATCCCGTGCAGGACCCGGACCGCGCCGACTCCGTTCGGCGCCGGCTCGCCCTCCTTCTCCAGATCCACCTTGCGCAACGGCGTGTAGTCGGGATAGGCGCGGTGGTCGGTGAGCGCCTCGAAAACGGCCTCGGGCGGGGCGGCGGTTCTGCGGACGAAGGTGAAGGTCGCCATCGGTGCCGGGGAACCTATTCGATGCGGTGGCGAGCCGTCTCCGCCTCGCCGGTGTTGAATGGGGGTGGCGATGTCGCGCTCGAGCCGACACGGCGTTCTCGGGGTCCTTGGGGCGGCCCTTCTCTGCCTGCTCACCCAGGCGGCGCCCGCCCCCGCGAAGCCGCACGGCTTCCACTACGACGTCCCCGTCCAGCAGACCTCGCCCTGGCCGGAGATGCGCCGCGACAGCCGCAACAGCGGCCGCAGCCCGATCCGCGCCCGCTACGACGGCGGCCGGCCCTGGCGCTTCCGCACCGCCCGCGGCATCTTCTCGACCCCGGTGATCGCCGGCGACGGCAGCGTCTACGTCGGCTCGGCCGACCACGACTTCTATGCGCTGCGCCCCGACGGGCGGCTGCGCTGGAGGCTCCGCACCGGCGGCATCATCGACGCCGCCGCGGCGATCGGCGCCTACGACCGGCAGCGGCACACCCTGCCGATCACGATCGGCTCCGGCGACGAGCGCCTCTACCACCTGCGCGGTGACGCCCGCCGCCTCTCCCGCCAGCGGCGGGTTATCTGGCGCTTCCGCGCCACCCGCCCCCCGGCGACCGGCCAGCTGGTCAACTGGTGGGAGGGCAACGTCGCCATCGGCCCCGACGCGACCCTCTACGCGGGCAACACCGGCGGCGGCGCCTACGCGATCCGCCCCAGCGGCAAGCAGCGCTGGGTCTACCAGGCCGGCAACTCGGTCTGGACGACGCCGGCCTTCGGCCCCGCCGGGACCACCTACTGGGGCTCGGTCGACCTGCACGCCTTCGCCCTCGACGCCGCCGGTCAGCCGAGGTGGAGCCGTGCCGTCGCCGGCTATGTCACCTCCTCGCCGGCGATCGGCAGCGACGGCACCGTCTACGTCGGCGCCTTCGACCGCCAGCTGCACGCCCTCGACCCCGACACCGGCCTCGACCGCTGGAGCTTCACCAGCGCCGATCACATCTACGGCTCGCCGGCGCTGGCCCAGGATGCCCAGGGGCAGCACCAGGGCGATCTACATCGGCTCCGCCGACGGCTCGCTCTACGCGCTTCGGCCCGACGGCAGCCTGATCTGGCGCTACGACACCGGCGACCCGATCCGCTCCTCGCCGGCGGTGGGGAGGGGGCCGAACGGCAGCGGCGACATCGTCTACGTCGGCTCCTCCAACGGCAGGCTCTACGCGATCGACGCCGCCACCGGCAAGCGCCGCTGGTCCTTCGACACCACCCCGGCCGGCGGCGCCCTGCGCGACCGCAACGACCTCAACGGCTCCCCGGCGCTGGGCCGCCACGGCATCTACATCGGCGGCGAGCACGGCTACCTCGTCTACGTCCCCTACGACTACTGCCTGCACCGCCGCGACCGCCGCTGCGAGCGCAGTCCGGCCCAGGAGTTCGGCAACTCGCTCGACGATGTCTTCTACGTGACCCCCGGCGGGACGACCCGGCGCCGGCCGGAGGGCACGGTTACGACCTCGACCGTGCTCGGCACCCGCCTGATCGTGCGGCGGGGCGGCATCACCGAGAACGCGAAGATGGTGCCGGCGCCCGACTCCGACGCCCTCGTCCAGGCCAGCCCGCGGTTCGGATTCCAGACGCAGCTCTCCGGCGACGGGCACTTCCTCTTCATCCGCCCCGACGGCTTCCTGCGCCCGGGGACGAGACTACCGGGTGCGGGTCGCGGGCGACTGGGCCGCGGCTCCGGATTCGGGCGGGTTCGACACCACG
Source organism: uncultured Actinomycetes bacterium (assembly GCA_963840235.1). GTDB lineage: Bacteria > Actinomycetota > Thermoleophilia > Solirubrobacterales > 70-9 > JBBRHQ01. The sequence goes on along the minus strand of CAWIYC010000005.1, from coordinate 24,964 downwards.
ATCCGCTTCCGCACGGCGCCCGCCGGGGGCTCGCTGCCGCTGGCGGTCGGCAAGCGCCGGGTCGGCGCGCTGAAGATCAGCCGCCTGGCGCTGCCGCTGCCCTCGCTGCTGCCGAGCGTCAACCAGATCGGCTTCGACAGCTACGACATGATCGCCGGCACCCTGCGCAAGACCCGGCCGGGCCCGAGCGGGGTGGGGCGGATCCTGATGTGGGTGGTCGGGGCGCGCCGCGCCGGCGGGCATGACCCTCGCCGACCCCCGCGGCAACTTCGCCTTCCCGCTCGAGGGCACCTACCGCGGCGACCAGGTGATGCTGAACGCGAGCGAGGTCAACCTCCAGTTCAGCTTCGGCCCGGTGCCGCTGCGAAGCCTCGACTTCCGCGGCCGCCTCGGCGGCGACGGCCGCTTCGCCCCCGGCGCCAGCCTCTACGGCCAGGTCACCTGCGCCGATGTCCCCAACTACTCGGTCTACCTCTACGTCGCCGGCGTCTGCAACCCCTCCGACACCCTCGCCGCCAGCGGCACCTTCCTCAGCGACCGCTACCGCGGCGGCCCCGCCAACCGCCGCCCCGCCGGGCTCTCGGTCTCCCGCCTGGCGCTTCGGCGCCCGACCGCCTCCGCCGATGGCGAGGCCAGCGCGACGCTGCGCCTGGCCCGCGGCGCCAGCTATCCGGCCGGCCGCCACCTGGCGGCGATCCTGCTCACCGACGCCCGCAGCGGCGAGCCGGTCAGCCTCGACTACCGCACCCTGACCTCGAACGCCAAGGACGCGGCGGCAACATCCGCCGGGTGAGGCTGGCGATCCCGGCCGGCACCGAGCTGCCCGAACGGGTCAGGGCCTACGTGATCGCCGACGTCTTCCCGCTGGGCTCGCGGGTGCTGTAGGTGCCGCCCGCCTGCTTCCAGGCCCGGTACTCCTCACGCAGGCAGGCGCCGCAGGGCCGGTAGCCGGCGGCGATCGCCGCCTCCCGGTCGGCGAAGAAGACCCGGTGGGCGATGCCGCGGCCGCGGGCGACGTTGCTGAGCGCGACCGGGCAGTCGAGGCGGCCGAAGACGCGGCTGCGGCGGTGCCCGCCGAGGGTCCCGGGGCGATCGCTCACATAGGGCTCGCCGTCGCGGCCGATCAGCTCATACGGCGGGCCGCTCAGAGCAGCGTCTCCTGGCGGGCGCCGGACTCGAGCTCGAGCAGCGAGCGCTTGGCCGGGAGGCCGCCGGCGTAGCCGGTCAGGGAGCCGTCGCTGCCGATCACCCGGTGGCAGGGGACGATGATCGCCAGCGGGTTGCGACCGGTGGCGGCGCCGACGGCGCGGGCGCGGTCGGGGTGGCCGATGGCGCGGGCGATCGCCCCGTAGCTCTTCGTCTCGCCGTAGGGGATCGCGCGCGATCTGCTCCCAGACCGCCCGCTCGAAGCCGCTGTTGCTGCGGCGGCGCGAGCGCAGCTCGAACTCGCGCCGCTCGCCGGCGAAGTACTGCTCGAGCTGCGCCGCGGCCTCGGCGAAGGGCGCCTCGGCCTCGATCCAGTCCGCGTCGCCGGGCGTGGCGCCCGGGCAGCTGCACGGCGCTCAGCGCCTCGCCGTCGCCGACCAGGCGCAGCTCACCCAGCGGGGTCTCGATCGTGGTGGTGTAGGTGCTCATCGGATCTCCTCGTTGTCGCCTTCACCAATCAAACGCTGCGGGCCGGCGGTTTCGTGAGATCCCGGAGCGGGCCTATGCCGCCTGCGCCTCCGCGGGGGCGAACAGCGCCGCCAGCCGGGCGCGGTCGAAGTGGACCTCGTTTCGCTTCACCAGCTCGCCCTCCATCAGGATCAGGTCCATGCCCTCGACCGTGGCCTCGGGCCCGCCTTCGCGGCGGCGGAGGTTGGCGCGCCAGAGCACGGCGGCCCCGTCGGCCTCGCCGAAGAGGAAGTGATCGCGCTCCTCCCAGTGCATCTGCCAGGCGCCGAAGAGCTTGGTCAAGTAGCGGCCCATCGCCTCGCGCCCCACCACCGGTCCCTCGGTGTTGGGATCGAGGTAACTGCCGTCGGGGGTGTAGCGGTCGAGCACCGCCTCGACGTCCTGGCGATTCCAGGCGTCGAGCATCGTCCGCGAGTGCGCGCTGAACTCTGCTTCGGTCATCGGGACTCCTTCGGTCCGGGGGTTTGCTCGTCTGAAGCCGGTCGGGAGAGGAGGGTGCGCATCGAGGTCCCCACCGCCTCCAGCGCCGCCGTGTCGCGCTGGGCGCGGGCCAGCAGCAGCGCTCCCTCGATCGCCGAGACCGCGAGCATCGCCTGGCGCTCTGCCACCTCCGGCGGGGCGCCGGCGGTCTCGAGGTGGCGGGCGATCAGCGCCAGCCACTCGGCGAAGACGGTCGCGCAGGCGATCCGCACCGGCTCCGAGGCCGGGGCCGAGTCCATCGCCACGGTGCCGACCGGGCAGCCGTGGTCATAACCGGAGTGGCGCAGGTCGGCGGCGAGGAACTCGAGCACCCGGCCGACCGCCTCGCCGGTGTCCGGCGTCGAGTCGAGGATCGCCTCGATCCCGCGCCCGATCGCCCGTCCCGCCTCGCTCACCGCCTCGACCGCGAGCTGCTGCTTGCCGTCGGGGAAGTGGAAGTAAAGCGAGCCGCGCGGGGCTGCCGAGCGCTCGAGGATCTGGTTGATGCCGGTCCCGTGGTAGCCCTGGCGGCGGAAGAGCTCTGCCGCCGTCTCCAGCATCCGGGGCCTGGTGTCGCGCCTCGCGGCCACTAGACCGATCAGTCTACATAGTTGACTGTGCCCGCCCGCCACAGAGGGGACCACGGATGGCGGTGGTCGGCTTTTGGGTCGCTATGCGGCACCGATGTCGACCAGCACTGAGGGCCGAATCCATCGTCTAGGGTTGGGAGCCCGCCCCGACGAAAGGACCACCATGCCGGTATTCGAGCTGACCTACCCCGAGGGCGCGCTTGAGCCCGAGGCCCGCGAGAAGCTGATCGAGGACCTGACCACGGCCCTGCTGCGGGCCGAGCGCGCGCCCGACACCGAGTTCTTCCGCAACGTCACCTGGTCCTACCTGCACGAGTTGCCGCAGGGATCGATCCGGGCGGCGGGGCGCCCGGTGCCCGAGCCCACCTTCAAGATCGACGTCACCACCCCCGAGGGGGCGCTCTCGGACCGCCGCCGCAAGGAGTACGTCGAGGCCGCGACCGCGGCGGTCAGCGAGGCCGCCGGCCTCGGCTCCGAGGACGGCCTCCGCGTCTGGGTCCTGATGCACGAGGTGGCCGAGGGCAGCTGGGGCGTCGGCGGTCAGGTGATCCAGTTCAAGCAGCTGGCCGAGGCGGCCAAGCACGAGCGCGAGAAGGCGGAATCGGCCGTTCCGGCCGGGACCTGAGGCCCGCCCGGCAGTCGCCGGGCGCAGACGCTCAGCCGAGCAGGATCGTCGGCTCGGTCAGCTCCTCGGTCCCACCGACCGTCGACCCGCACCGTGTGGATGCCGGGCTCGGTCACCTCGACGGTGCCGACCGTGGCCGTGGACCACGGGGGATCTCCCCTGGTGATCGTGGTCGAATCACCCAGCGACCCCTTCGGCTCGAGCGGCTCGCCGCCGGCGGCGGGGACGACCTCGACCACCAGCGAGCGCGGCTCGCTGAAGCCGATCTCGTCATTGCCACCGAGGCCGGTGTTGATCGACTCGCGGTAGCTGACCTTGACCTTCCCGGCCGGAAGGACCACCTCGGCCTCGCCGGGTACCGCAACCTCGCCGTAGCGGCCGAGTGCCTCCTGCTCCTGGCGCAGCAGCTTTGTCTGGCCCCAGGGCATGATCGCCATCTTCAGCGCGGTCGAGAGTCTCACCACATCCAACCCTATTCTCGCGCCAGGCAGACGCCCGACCACCGGTCAGCTTCGGGTGCGAATCGACGACCTCCCGGCCCTGGACATCCAATCCTCCCCTGCACCAGCACCGCTCGACTCAAGCGCCCGCCTGAATCCCCCAAAAACCTGTCCGAATCCTACCCAAACCTTTCGCAAAGAGCGTAACCTTTGTTTTCGCAGAATTCATACCTTGTCGGTTGCCGCCGATATAGGGCTTAGTGTCAGAGCGGACGAGACTCTCCCGACTCCCGTGCTGCAAGAGGAGGTGGGCATGAGCGGGTCAGAGTCAAAAAATCGAGAGTTTGAAGGGCCCGACGCAACCGCGGTTGATCAGCTGACCGCGGTCTCCGAGGCGCTTCCGCACGCCGTCCGCAGCGTCACCAAGCAGCTCAACGATCTCGGGCTCGAGAGCCGCGTCCTTCGCAACGGCTGGGTCATCTACGCAGTTGACCTGCTCGGCCCCGACGTGGCAGTTCGCCCCGCACGCGCCGATGGCGCCCCCGGCCCCTGTCTGACCGCCTGCGCCGTCTGGGAGATCAGCGAGGGTGGTTACCGCTGGGTGCGCCCGCTCGTCGAGCAGCTCGATAAAGCGCATCCGGACATTGACTTCAGCTACGTGCCCGAGAAGGGCACGGTCTGGGCCACCCGGAGCCTGGGAAGCGCCGAGCTCTCAGCCGAGCAGATCCTCGAGGCGATGTGGGAGCTGGCCGACGCCTGCGCCGATGCCTGGCGCCAGATCGCGGCGCTAGGGCTGGGAAAGCGGTTCCACAGCGCCTGGCTCTGCGAGGACCTGATGTCCGGCGACCGGACCCTGGCCCAGATGCGGCGCGAGTCTCTGGCCGCCGCCGGGGCAGGCGCGGCATCCGCCAACGGGTCGAGCAACGACTCGGCCGCGGGCCCGGGCACAGCCGCCGCCGCCTGAGCCCAGCCTCCCGCCGAAGGGTCAGATTCGGCGCCCCCGCAGCGACCCAACAGGCATGGATTGGGAAGAGTGGGAGGAGAAGTTCGGGATCGACGCCGACGAGCTCGACGAGATGGTCGAGAGCCTGATCGCCCAGGGGCAGGAGGCGCCGACATTCAGGGCGACGATCCGCCGCGGCCGCCTCTGGGTGGCGGCCTGGAGCCCGGAGATGTGCACGCCCGAGGAGGGGCCCGATCGCCAGCTCGCCGCGGACGTCGCGGTCGCCGACCTGACCGTGGCCGAGGTCGAGAGCGAGGGCGGCCGGCGCGACCTGATCGCCCGCTTCCACTGCCGCAGCGAGGAGGGTGACGACGTCGGCCCGCTGGTCGACTGGGCCTCGCGCACCGGCTACTCGATGCTGTGGCTGCCCGATCGCCTGGTCGAGCTCGAGATCGATCCCAACCGGCTCGGCGAGGCGAGCACCTGCTGTCCCACCTGCGGCGTCCACTGGACCCAGGACGAACCGGGGTTCTGGGCCGAGGTGCTGAGCCGCGGCTACTTCCCCGACACCTGCAACTACTGCGGCTGCTCGCTGCCGGAGTGGACTTCTTAAGAGGAGGCAAGCGTAGATGTGGCTATACACCGAACACGGATTCTTCAACGTGATCAAGAACGGTGAGGTCGAGGGTGAGATGAAGGTGAGGGCGCGAAGGCGTGAGCACATCGAGAACTTCATCGAGCTGATGGACGTCGACGGGATCGAGATCATCGAAACGCATGGCGATTACCCGTTCCGGTTCTTCGCACCCCAGGCGGCCGTGATCGCGGTCGTGGTGAGGATGCTCGACGAATCGACCTACACAGAGAATTTCAAGGGCCACGCCGGGCGTGTGCTCGGCGACGACGTGGGCCTGGTCTACTCACAAGTGTGGAAGGACACCGCGAGTCTCGGATCCTATTTGTAGGTAAGCGTTGCGGCGGGAATCGAAGGCGCCGAAATAGTCAGATTCACGGTGCTCGGCGCGACTCGGTACGCATGAGTACCGACAAACCACGATGGAACTACTTCGCCTACGGCTCAAACCTCAACCTCGAGGGAATGAAGGCGCGCTGCGCGGACTGCGTGCCTGCCGGCACCGCCACCCTCGATGACTGGTCGCTGACCTTCCGCGGCGTCGCCGACATCGAGCGGCTCCAGGGCAGGCGCACCTACGGGGCGCTGTGGGGGATCAGCGACCGCGACCTCGAGCGGCTCGACACCTACGAGGGCTACCCGCGCGTCTACCGCCGCCGGCTCGTCAGCGTGCGGGTCGGGGAGCGGGAGGTCGGCGCGCTCACCTACGTCATGGACGATGACTACGTCGGCCTGCCCTCGTCCTTCTACTACGAGACGATCAGGCAGGGCTACGAGCAGTGGGACCTGCCGGTCCTCGCCCTCGAGGTGGCGGCGGCGAGAGCCCAGGACCGCCTCCGCGACCGCGGCTTCAGCCGCTTCGAGCCCGACGGCCCGAAGCGGCTGCGGGCGCTGCCTCGCTGACGAGGGGCCGGCCGACCCGCTCAGGCGGCGCTGCTCAGCGCCCTATCAAGCGCCTCTCGATCGACCGAGACCCGTTCGGGCAGGGTGATCGAGACCTGGCCCTCGTTCTCCAGCAACCAGCGAGGACGGACGATCGTGATCCCGACCAGCTCGCCCTGCCGATCAAACCGCAGGTGGTGACCCTCGGGCGACTCGTCGAACTCGACAGCCTCCTGCGGATCGGCCTTATGGAGATAGAGGACGTCGGCGTCCTCGTCGTAGCTGACGCGATCGAAATTGGTTCCCGCGATGGCGACGCTCATGGCATGGACCTCCGGGCGAAGGCTGTGACGATTCGCCCTCTTCCTTCCTCATAGACTACGACGACCTTGATCCACCGGCTCGGGCCGGTGCCGCTGAGGTAGAACCACTCCTCGTTCACCGTCCGTCCCGGCAGGCGACGATCGGGCGCTGACACGGCCCTGAGGACCTCGCTTCGCAGTTCGCAGTGTCGCCAGTTCAGGATGGCCTGCGTCGGGATCGACGATGTGTCCCCACCGCTCATCGCTGAGGGTGATCGGTCGACCGTCGGGACCGCTCGTCGCGAGGGCGATCGGTCGACCGTCGGGTCCAGCAGCACCGGTGATCCTGCTGCGCGCTCTCGGCTTTCGAGCAGAACAGGCGAGCGAGGCGGCCCGCGAGTCTCTAGCCCCCGGCGCCCTGCGGGCGCCGCGCCGCGTACTCGTGGAGCGCCGCTCGCAGGGTCCCGACTTCATCAGCGCCCTCGCGTTCCGCAAGCTCGCTCAGCAGCCGTGATTCGTCCGGCGTTAGGCGAACCGAGACGATGACGTCCACCGGGTGCCCTTCGTGCACCTCCACACTCTCCTCGTCGATCGGGTCGAGATCTTTGGCCTTCACGAACCCCATCATCGCCTATCCCGCGTGGCGACGGAAGAGCGTCCGCTGGTGTCGAGACGAGTCGAACGCGGTCGCCGGTCGCCAGGTCCCGTCGTCGTCGGTGGCATGGAGCGGCACGGTCAACGTCCGCCCCCCATTCGTTTCACCGATCAGCAGAATGCTGCCCGGTCGGCCTCGGGGGTTCGGTGCGGTGATGTGGCGGTTGAAGATCACCTGCTCGACCTCGAGCTTCGATACGCCGTGTCGCGCCATTTCCGCAAGGTTGTGTTCGTCGAGGATGAGGGCGGAGATTTGTCGCACGAGGCACCGGCCGATCCTCGCCGAGCCCGGCACACGGGTGGCGCTCGAAATGACAAGAGAGCGACACCCCTCCGACACCTACGTGTCAGAAATCGCCCTCTGGCACCGACTCTCTACCCATGCGAATAGACACCAAGCTGGACTTCAACCTGATCTCCCTCGAGCAGGCCGAGACGATTCACGCCCTGCTCGAGCTGACCGCGCCCGAGCTCCCCGGCGAGCGCCGGCGCGACCCCGCAACCCTGCAGGTCGTTCTCGACCGCAGCGGCTCGATGGCAAACGGTTCGCTCCACTCGGCCCTGGTCGCGATCGACAGCCTCCTCGGCCGCCTGGGCCCCGAGGACCGCTTCGGCCTCGTCGTCTTCGACGACGCGGTCCAGGTCGCGGTCCCGGCCGGCGAGCTGCGCGACCCCGGTCGTGCCCGCGCCGTCCTGCGCCAGATCGGCCCCGGCGGCATGACCAACCTCGCCGGTGGCCTGCTGCGCGGGATCCAGGAGGCCCAGCGCGTCGCCGGCGACGGCGGCGCCACCCTCGTCCTGCTCTCCGACGGCCACGCCAACGACGGAGTCACCGACCCCACCCAGCTCGGCGACTTCGCCGCCGGCGCCTACCGCTCCGGGATCGCCACCTCGACGATCGGCGTCGGCTACCACTACGACGAGGACCTCCTGACCGAGGTCTCCAAGGGTGGCCAGGGCAACGCCCACTTCGCGAGCTCCGGTGATGAGGCCGGCGGGCAGCTCGCCTCCGAGGTCGACGGCCTGCTCGAACAGAGCGTCCAGGCCGTCAGCCTGACCGTTCGCCCGAGTGACGCGGTCAGCCAGGTCCGCCTCTTCAATGACCTCCCAAGTAGCCCTATCGACGGCGGCTTCATGGTCGAGCTGGGGGGCCTTCACGGCGCCGAGGAGCGCCGCCTGATCCTCGAGATCGACGTGCCCGCGATTACCGAACTGGGCCCGGCGAGCGCCTGCGAGCTCGAGCTGCGCTGGGTCGAGATCGCAACGATGGAGCAGAAGCTGGCGAGGATCCCGGTCAACGTCAACGTCGTCCCCGGGGACCAGGCCGCGGGGCGCGTGCGAGACCCCGAGGTAGAGACCGAGGTCGCCTTTCAAAGCGCCCAACGGCTGAAGCGCGACGCTGCCGACGCGGTCGGGCGCGGCGACATCGCCGGCGCACTCGGCGGCTACGACGCCGCCTGCAAGGCGATCCTCAGCGCCCGCCCACACGCCAGCGGCCGCATGGCGGAGGAGCTCGACGAGGAGGTGCGGACACTCCGCGACCTCTCCGAGCGCGCCCAGCACGACCGCATCAGCGCCCGCAAGGCCGCGCTCGCCGACCACCACCTCAAGTCGCGGCGGCGGGGGAGGCAGCGGTGATCGCAGATGAAAGAAGCAGCACCGTGGAGAACACCGTGACCGTGATGACCCTGGACGAGGCGAGGGAGTTCATTGCCTCAGTCCCGTGGCGGGCGGTTAGGCAGGAGCCGGTCGGCGATACCGGCAAGCCGCCGGACCCGCACGAGTACGTGATCAGGGAGTGGAGCAGTGTGGACGCCGAGAGGTTCCACGCCTTCGCCGACCTGATCAGGGCGGTGGGTTACAAGGCCAGCTATCGGGCCCCGTACCGGCCCGACTACGTGATGAGGAACGTCTACCTCGAGCTGGACGGGTACTGCTACTGGCGAATCGGTGCCTCGATGATGAACCGGGAGCTGGCCGAGAATCGCAAGCACGTGCCCGATCAGGAGAGGAGGGCGTGAACCACGCGTCTCTGACCTGCAACGGCTGCTTCGCCCTCTTCGATGCCTTCGGAACCGTGGAGAGCCTCTCCTCCCACCTTTGCCCTTACTGCCACGGAGAGTTGGTCGAAGTGCGGCCCGCCCGGCCCGACACCGAGTCCTCCGAACCGGGATTGCACGCGGTCACCGGACCCTTCTGTCAGATCCCATGGGAGACCGACGACTCAGGCGGGGAACTAACGAAAGGCACGAGATGACCCAGACCGCCCAGCACCCCCACACCGTCGATCGCTTCCTCGCCGAGCCCCTGCGCCTCGGCGACCCTCGGCAAGTCGGCAACTTGACGCTGTTCCCGCTCTTCGGCCCCGAGCCGAAGAGCGACTACATCTCCTTCGCCCAGGGCCGAAGCGCCGGCGTGCGCGTCGGCGAGCTCGAGGGTGGCGCCTCGGTCAACGACCTGATGGTCGAGAACCCGGGCGAGCGCTCCGTCTTCCTCTTCGAGGGCGAGGAGGTGATCGGCGCCCAGCAGAACCGCACCTTCGACGTCTCGGTCCTGGTCGCCGCCGGCTCGAAGGTCGTCGTCCCGGTCAGCTGCATGGAGCACGGCCGCTGGGACGGGCGCCGCCATCGCGAGGAGATGCGCCCGGCGCCGCAGACCGCGAACCCGCGGATGCGGCGGGCCAAGGCCGAGGAGTCGCGCCTCAGCGTCTCGGCGGGCACGGCGGCGCGGGCCAACCAGTCGCGGGTATGGAGCGACATCGACCAAGAGCGGGCCCTCCACGCCGCCGACGCCCCCACCGGCGCCAGCCACGACATCTATGAGAGCCGCCGCGACCGCCTCAACGAGATCTGCGCCGGACTGCCCTCGGCAGGGCGGCCAGGTCGGCTCGATCGTCGCGATCAACGGCGAGCTCTCGGTGCTCGACTACGTCAGCCGCCCCGAGGTCTACGGCTCCCTGCACGGGCGCCTGATCCAGGGCTACGGGCTCGACGCCCTCGCCGCAGAGAGCGACAACGACCCGAGCGTCGAGGACTCGATCGCCCGCGGCTTCGCCCTGCTCGCCGCCGACGCCCCGATCGCCCACCGCACCCGCGGCGCCGGCCTCGGCGAGGAGATCCGCTTCGCCGCCAACGGAGTCGCCGGATCCGGCCTCGTCCACGAGGGCGAGCTGGTCCAGCTCTCGGTCTTCCCCGGCGAGAACGGCAACGACCCGAGCGGCCCGCCCCCCGCGGTGGTCGCGTCCGGCGCCCGTCGCGCCGGCGCCAGCGCTAGGGCCCGATGCCCGAGCAGCTCCCCGCGGCGCAGGAACCCGGCTGGGTCCTGTGCCCGGGGTGCCGGCAGAGGAGCGGGCCGCCCGGGGCGCTTTGTCCCGGGTGCGGCTCGAAGCTGCCGCAGCCGCAGAAGGCCGAGTCCGCCGGAGCGCTGCTCGCGATCGGCGTCGTGGTCGGCCTGGTCGGCTACGCGATCTACGCCGCCACCGGCCACGGCGGCTTCGGCGCGCTGGTGACCGTGATCGGCGTGATCGCCTTCGGTGTCGGCCTGGCCCAGGGCAAGGACGTGGCGGTCGCATCGGCCCCGAGCGACAGTCGTCTTGCTGCGGCTGCAGCTGCATGGTGGCGCTCTTGGTGGTGCCTGTCGGGAGCAGCTCTGCTGTGGTCGCAGGGCGGTCCGGCGATGGCGGCGCTGGCGCTGCCGGTCTGGGTGCCGCTCAGCTGGGCCGTCGAGTTGGGCTCGGCCGTCCGGCGGTCAGACCCGCCGACTACGCCGCCGCGTAATCGCCGACCGGGTCGATCTCCACCGACCTGGGGTAGAGGTGCCCAAGACCGGTGCGGTGGAGGGCATCGCTGACCGCGCCGACACAGATCTCCGCAGCGCGAGCCTCGTCATCGGAGTCAACCGCAACGGTGACGACCGCGACCCTCTCCTCGTCCCATGAGATGACCGGGCCGAGTTCGCCGCGGTGCGTCTCGAGAAACCCAATCAGAGGTTCCCAGACTCGACTCCTCCGAGAAGGCGAGGCCGGGACGCTGATGTGGAGGCGATACTCGCGCACTAGAGGTCCAATCCCTTGCGCTTCAAGCATGCCAGAAAGTTCCGCCAACTCCTCTGCGAGCTGGGAGTGCCGGCGACGCTGCACGGACCGATCGCCTTGTCCGGGGGAAAGAACAGCCAGTACTCCTTTCGTTTCTTCACGTGCCATCCCTCGTCGATAGCACGCTTCCGAATCTTCTTCAGGTCGCCTTTGGCGCTCACCCCTACCTGAGTCGCCAGCGCGGAATTCTCTCCGCCGCTTGTCAGGGCTCCTCCAGTTCGCCCCAGATCACGCCGAGGCCGACCCACTCGGGCGTCGCCGCCGCTTCTACAGGCGCAGCGCGGGACCCAGCCGGTGGCTGATGGTGGTCGTAAGCTACGAGCAGGAACCGGGGCGGATCATCACCGCCTTGGCCAACCGAAAGGACCCCGCGCGATGGAGGCCGTGAACATCTCCATAGGACCCATGGAGTTCGACCACGCCGACTATGACGCCGAGGGCGACGTGCTCTACCTGCACATCGGAGAGCCGGTCGAGGCTGAGGGCGAGGAGACTCCGGAGGGCCACGTGGTGCGCTTCTCGCCGGGTACCCAGCGGTCGTCGGGCTGACCCTGATCGACGCGCGCGAGCTGCTCGGGCGAGACGGTCGCCTGATCGTCACGATCCCGGAGAGGGTCGAGGCAAGCGCCGAGGAGCTGGCTCCGGCGCTGGCGGCCGCAAGCGCGGGGTGAGTCGGTGCCCGCTCGGGCGGCGGGGCCGGCTCAGCGAGACCTCGGAGCCGGCATGTACGACGACGATCAGCGGCCGAAGAGCTTCTCGACAACGCCCCTGAGCTCCTCGACCATGGGGTCGGGGCTCGGCCTGAGCTCGGCGAACGCCTCGACGAGGCCCTCGTAGTACCAGCGCTGCTGGTCGCGATCCGCGTTGAAGCGGGCGAAGACGTCCTCACCCGCCTCGAGGTCGAAGAGGATCGCCCGGGCGTTGTGGAGCTTGTCGGCGAGCGAGATCCGGATCGCCCCTTCGGGCAGCTCCGGGTCGCGCAGGTGCGCGAGGTAGGCCTCCTTGCGCTCGCGCCACGGCGGCTTCGGCGTCTCGGCGGTGTCAGAGCAGGCCGAGACGATCTCGGCGACGCGCTGGCCGAAGAGCTCGCGGATCCTGCTCCAGAGTCGGCTCGCCGCCCTGGTCCTCGTCACGGACGTCGTCGGAGCACGAGCGCGCGCGCCCCCGCTCAGGTGGCGAGAGGTTGCGGATGCCGCTCAGCGGCTCCCGCGCACCCCGTCCCGACCCTCTCCACGTGGCTGCTGGTTCGCAGGTCTCTGTTGAGGACGTCGTCGATCCGCCAGTACTTCCACTTGCCGATCTCGATGTAGGTGTTCTCGTAGCGCCTACCGCCAGGGGAGGTCCAGATTGCCCTGAAGCCCTGCTCGGCGAGGAGGGCCACGAACTCGTCGAAGTCGTCGGCCGCAACGGTCTTGCCGCGGACCACGTACCAGTGCGGAATGTGCGCCATCGTCTTGGCGAACCGCCAAGGCGCCGCGTCCACGAACTCCTGGGGGTCGAATCCCGAATCCTTCGCCGGCCGCGGCGGGAGGCTTGCTGCTGTTCATCGGCCACGACTCAGGAGTCGGTCACGAGCACCCGGGCGTGACAAGCCTGAGGGCCGAACTTTGAGTGGACGCGTCAGATCGGAGCCGGCCACCCCGACCCCCGGTGAACCCGATGCCCTCTGAACTTCGCATCTGCTCCCTGAACCTGCGGGCCTATCCCAACCCGGGCCGCGGTCAGATCCACGCACTGGCGAACCTGATCGCCGAGCAGCGCTGCGACGTGGTCCTGCTCCAGGAGTGCCTGAGGCCCTGGCTCGAGGTGATCTGCGAGACCTGCGAGATGCGGGGCGTCCATTCCCACAACCTCTCGCCGGAGACCTCCGCCGAAGCCTTCTCGCCCGACGGCTGCGCGATCGCGGTTCGCGAGCCGATCGAGCTTGGCCGCTGCTGGCGTATCCCGCCGGAGAGCTTCATGCCCGAGTCCGTGCAGAGGGAAATCTTCGAGGAACCCCCCGAGGGCTTCGAGCCGATGCCCGAGCGGCTCGCCTACCGCTCGTCGGGCCGCTCCATCCTCGCCGAGCTGACCATGGACGGCAGCTCCTTCGTCGCCGGCTCCTTCCACGCGACGCCCGCCGCCGGCACGGTCGGCGGCGTTAACGTGGGCGAGTGGAAGCCCTTCTTCCACGGCGCCGCCGCACTCGAGCTGGCGCGCATCGAGCAACCATTCGTCTTCGGCATCGACGCGAACGAGCCGTGCACCGAGACCCCCGACAGCGTCGCCTTCCACTGGGTGGACGGTCGCTCGGGGTCGCAGAAGATGCAGGCCATGCTCGGCCTCGAGCCGATTCACCGCGGGCGCGACCTGCTCCGCGAGTGGGTGAGGACGAACGGCCGCGAGCCCGCTTCCGAGGAGTTGCTGGACGTGACCTATGCACCGAGGGAGAACTTCCAGCGCCGCTTCGACTCGATCTGGGCGACCCCGGACTTCACGCTCGTCGACTTCTCCACGAGGCTCGACGAGGCGGTCGCCGCGGGTGGCGACCATGCGCTGCTGGTCGCCGACCTGGGGCTCCGCGCTCCGGTTCTCATCCGATCCTGACCGCCCGAGCACCAATCACGATGTGAGCCCGGTCCTCGGGCTGGACTGGGCCTGAGCCCGGGACTTGACGTGGGGACCGGTTCCGAACGGGGCTCCAGCGAGGATTTCGGAGAGAACCCGGCCCGTAGCGTCCTCGAAGCGCGCCTTCCCCGCCCAGAGCTTCGCGCCGTCGCGGAGGGGCAGGTAGAGGCCGCGGGCGGTGCTGATGGTGCGGTCGGGATGCTGAGGCCACCGCTTCTCTTCGGCGAGATCCGCCAACAGGTCATGCGTCTTTCCCGACGGGTCCATCCGCTCTGTCCATCGGCGCAGGTGCTCGGCGCCGGCCAGGAAGTCCCGCTTGCTGTTGTTGCAGGCTGGGTGCGCGGCGACGAGGTTGAAGATGCCGTTGTCAGGGTGGCGGGCCCAGGGGAGGAAGTGATCGACGTCGGCCCGCCTTGCCGCCTCCGCCGCAGTAGAAGCAGCGACCACGCTGGATCTCCTGCAGCGGCGCGCGCACCGGGGTCAGCGAGACCCGCTCGGCCCCGAAGAGGAACTCGTCCAGCTCGCTCTCTCCCAAGAGCTCCCCGTTGATCCGCCGGACCGTGTCGGCCCACCTCCGCTGGATGATCGGGCGCAGCAGCCCGCTGAGCTGGACCAGGTGATCGCCGGCCTTGCCAAGGAGATGGAGCTGCCCGGGGCCGGGCGCGCTGAAGTCGTAGTCGTAGATGAAGCGGGTCTCCTCGCGCCCGAGCACCTGCAGGCGAGGCAGGGGCATCTGGATCAGCTTTGCCTCGACCTCATCGATGAGGCGCCGGTAGGCGTCCGGCTCGTTGACCCGGGCTCTCGAGAGGACGCCACCCGCCGCCGCTCCCGCCTCCTGGCGGAAGCGCAGCACCCGGGCGACGATCACCGCCTCGTGACGACCGGTGTTCTGGCGCAGGATCGGATGCGGCTCGACCGGCTCATACGGAGCCACCTGGGGCCAGTAGAGCTCGACGACCTTCTCGGCGAGCTCGGCGGTCGTGACGGTGCGCGGCGCCTCTCCGGAGGCCGAGGTCCGCTCCAGGCAGACGTCCATCAGCGCCAGCAGCACCGCGAACTTGTAGGTGGCGACGAACGAGCCCTCGTCGAGCAGCGCCAGCGCCCGCTCCGCGAAGTCGATCGCGTCACGGGTCTGGGTGATCTCGACCATCAGTCCTCCCAGTAGGCGGCCCGCTCGGGGAGCAGCCAGCGCAGCCCGCCCCGCGGGTCCTCGACGTCGCCGCGGTAGCGGGGGATGACGTGCACGTGGGCGTGGGGGACCGTCTGCCCCGCCGCATCGCCGGCGTTGACCCCGACGTTGAAGCCGTCCGGAGAATGGCTCTGGGCGAGGATCTCTCGGACCTCCAGGACAAGCTCGCCCACCGCGGCGAGATCCTCCGGGGGACAGCGAGAAGAGGTCGGGCTCGTGGCGGCGCGGGACGACAAGGGAGTGGCCGCAGCTGACGGGAAAGGCGTCGGAGAAGGCGACGGCCCGCTCGTTCTCGGCGATGAGCTCGCCCGCGGTGATGCGCTCACAGAAAGGGCAGGAGTCGTCCATCGCCCTGAGCCTAAGCGTCCAGTTCCCTCCAGGCCCGCTCGAGCGGCCCGACGGCCTTCTGCGGATCCCACTTCGGCACGACCGGAGTCTGGTACCAGCGCTCGTAGGCGGGGGAGCGCCATGCTCCTGTGCCGGGGGCGAAGGTCGCAAGCCAGAAACGGCCGATGCGCAGGATCCGCTTCCCCAGCGTCAGCGGCGAGCCGCAGTGATGGCGGATTCCGCAGGGGACGAAATCCACAAAGGCATCCGGGTGCACGACGCACTGCCGGTAGGCCCTGGTCGCGGAGGACGGCTGCCCCCACAACGAGTCCCAGCAGAACATCGCGATGCAGCAGCGCGGATAGCCATAGTGGCGCCCGGCCCGCCAGTCCCGGCGCACCAATCGCAGCCGCTCGGGCAAAGTGTCCCGCCCCCTGATCGCCACCGGAGCCCGAGCCGTCATCGGCCTACTACCGCGCAGCCTCTCGGAAGCGTCTGCGGGCGGCGCTCATCGAGGCGTGGAATGGGTGGGAGGAGTTGTCGGCGAGGTTCAGCGGGGGCCCCATCTCCGCGATCACCCGGGCCTCGAGGTTCCCGGCCCAAGGGTCGGGCGCCTCGGCCCAGCAAAGCCCTGCATTTGCCTCCTGCCAGAGGCGCAGGGCCCTGTTGTCCTCGGGCTCAGAACGACCGTGCGCCTGCGCTTGAGAGGCCGCCAGCCCTCGCTCTCGAAGAGCAGTGACGCGAGGCTGAGGCGGAAGGTGGAGGAGCCGGTGTTGCCGCCGATGTGCTGGCCGGCTACGCGGGAGCGAAGCGTCGCCGGACTTCCGTCCCTGCCCGGAGCGATTCCCACGTAGAGGAGGTCCCAGTCTTCGGCAGGATGAGCCGTGCTCGGCACTTCGGGGATGCACCCCGGCCGCACCCACCAGGAGTAGAAGCCCTCTGCGTCCGGCAGCTCGGCGCGGGCCTGGGCGACCGGAGCGGGTGAGGCGCGCAGGGCACTAACGATCTCGTGGACCACGAGATCTGAGTCGATCACAGCAGCCCGGGCATGACAATGAGCCTCCAACGGAGCAACTTCTCAGACCAAGCAGCGCCGGCTGGTACCTGGGCGTTGTCCAGCTGACGATCAGAAAGTCCGAGAGCTTTAGATCTCGCCGCTCGAGACCGGCCTCCAGAAACGCCCGTTGGTTGTCTCTGAGGTTGTCCTTGCCGGTTCGCTTGCACTCGACGAAAGGACCAACCCGGCCCTCCGAATGTGCGATGACATCCCACAAGCCCCCTCCCAGCGAGGGCTTCTTACCCCGGAGAACTGGCTCCAGACGCCACGGCTTTCCAGAGTCTTCAGTTCGCTGATCGCATCCGGCCATGATCTCCCTGGTTCGAGACAGCATCGCCGCGACTATGTTCTCGACGAATTCGGGATACGACTCCGGGGCCTTGGTTCTCGAACTGACTCCCTTTTCGGGTCGATTCCAATGGGCCCACCAGGCATCGGCGCCGAGAGCTTCTCCGGTGAGCCCCGCCACCGCTAATTCTGGCGGGACGCCGTCGACAGGCGGCGGACCCGAGATCAGATTCTTGTTGGGGATCGTGGCGAATGTCTGCTTGCCCTCGCGAAGTTCCCAGACTGGGTGCAGTTGCGTTACCTCCACGCACCGGCCGCTCCCAGGCAGGGTCACGGTGAGGGTGTCGCAGCTGGACGCAGCGGGATGCCGTGCTCATCGAAGATCGATTCCAGCTTTGAGAGATTGTCCTCTGGCACGGCAATGAGCCTACATTCGCCTGCGCAGGGCGGGCTGGAAATAGGCTTCTCCGATGGCCCGCATGTACCCCCGCGATCTCGACCCCACCGAGGTCAAGAGCAAGGCCGAGGTCAAGGTCTTCAACGCGCTGCGCGACGGCCTCGGCGATGACTGGGACGTCTTTCACTCGGTCAGCTGGATGATGCGGGACTCCGGCGAAGGGCGCCATGGACGGGGAGATGGACTTCGTCCTCTGCCACCCCGACCAGGGGATCATCACCCTCGAGGTGAAGGGCGGGGGGATCGAGTGCCAGCACGGCGACTGGTTCCGCCTCGAAGGAGGGCGGGCGCGAGTCGATGAGAAGCCCATTCGCCCAGGCGCTGGACCACCGCTACGACCTGATCCGCAAGATCAAGGAGCAGAGGGGCTGGAAGAACCGGCGACTCTTCGTCGTGCAGGCGGTCTGCTTCCCGGACATCACCGTTCAGAAGCTCGTCCTCGCCCCCGACGCGCCGCCGGAGTTCGTGATCGACCGCACCGGCGCGAGAAAGAGCGAGATCGGCGAGTCGATCCAAAGCGTGCTCGCGCTACCACCGGGGCAAGAGGGAGAACCGCGAGCATGCCGGGCGCTCAGGGGCGCGGAGATGCTGCGCGACCTGCTCGCCTCCGACATCCGCATCGAGGTGCCGATGGCGGCGGAGTTCATGGACGAGGAGGAGCAGCTCGTCACGCTCACCCAGCGCCAGGCGGATCTCCTTCACCCCCTCGCCAAGGCCAAGCGCCTCGCGGTCAGAGGCTGCGCCGGCTCGGGCAAGACGATGATCGCGGTCGAGCGCGCCAAGCGCCTCGCCGCGGACGGCAAGGACGTTCTCTTCGTCTGCTTCAACCGGGCCCTGAGGGAGCACCTGCGGAAGCGCGAGGCGAAGTCCGGCGTCGACTTCTGGAACTTCCACGCCCTCTGCGTCCACTGCGCGAAGCGAGCCTCGATCGAGCTCTCCAGCTACCCCGAGGACGAGGCGCCGGCCGAGTTCTGGGACGAAGAGCTTCCGATGGCCCTGATCGAGGCGATGGAGGAGACGGGCCCGCAGTACGACGCGCTCTTCGTCGATGAGGCCCAGGACCTCCACAACGACTGGCTCGAGGCGCTGATGAGCACCCTCCGCGACCCCGCCGAGGATCCGGTCTGGCTCTTCCTCGACGACAACCAGCGCGTCTATGACCAGCAGCTCGACATACCGCCGGAGTTCACGCCGGTCGAGCTCGACGTCAACTGCCGAAACACCAAGGCCATCCACAGGGAGGTGATCAAGAAGTACGAGGGCGAGATCGAGCCGCGGGTGATCGGCCCGCCCGGGCGCGACGTCGAGATGTATCGAGACCGACGACCAGCCGGCGACCGTCGCCCAGCTGATCGAGCGGCTCTGCGGAAAGGAGGAGGTCCCGCCGCAGGACGTCGTCGTCCTCTCCTCCCACAACATCGACAACTCCGAGGTCGGCGCGTCGAAGCCCGGGAAGTACCAGTTCGTCAAGGAGCCGCGCCCGGTCGGCCCCGACATCCGCTTCTCCTCGATCCGCGGCTTCAAGGGACTCGAATGGGTGCGTAGCCGTGCAACTTGAGGCCCAAGATCGACGAGCGGCTTACAGGCTGTTCACCGTTCTCAATGACAGGGGGATGCAGCTGAGCGAAGGGGACCATCTTAGGGCCTCCACTCTCGGAAGCCCTTGAACCGCATCCTGCCGAGTTCGAATTGGCTGCCGTCGCCTGGGATTCGATACTGAGCGAGAAGGCTGCGGCTGTTCAAGCATTCCTTCGCGCATACTTTCCGAGTGTGTTGGGGAAGCGCGCCGACGTTCACGACCTTGTTCAAGAATACCGGGGCGAGATCTTTTCGATCTCCGACGCCGACATCATCTCCAGTGCTAAGGCAAGGAAGTTTGGGAGCAGGTCCAAGGCATGGCACGCGAACTCCAGGTTTTCGGCACGCTAAGCGGCGGGGGCTGGCCTTTCTCGGCACCAGCAGTTGCGGGTTCTTACCAGGCGCGCGTCGATAGGCTCGTCCGGACCCTGAAACATGACCTTGCTTTGCCGCTCCTACTAGCGGGCTCCCGCCACCTGAGCGAGAAAGCCTTCGCTCAGCTGGTGATTGCGCTCGAACGCTTCGCGTTTCGCTTCAAGAACATGGGGGGCGGCCACCCAGATGCTGCCGCACGCCTCTACTACCGCTGCCAAGCGCCTTCGCGAGTCGACGAAGGGGTCTCCTGCCCCAGTCCCCGAGTTCGTCAGAATGAAGGCCCTTATAGGCACTGAGGTGGACGACGAGGCGTTTGTGGGGCGACTCTCCGAGAAACTTCACTACGACAAGGCTGGCCAAAGAAACAATCTAAAATGGCTACTCGCCGCAGTCGAGGAGTTACGGCCGTGGCTTGACAAAGGAAACAAACGTCGGCATACAGTCAAGCTCGAGACGACACACATTCTCGATCTGGACGGTGCGCAGATAGATCACATTTATCCACAGGATGCAAAAACGATAGACGCGAGCCTCGAACCACATAAGCACCGCCTTGGCAACTTGGTTTTGCTTACCAGCGCCGACAATGCAGCAGCAGGTAACGCCTCCTTTAGCACCAAGCGCCGCTACTACAAGCAATCACAGCTCGCGAGCACCCAGAGCGTAGGGAGGAAGAGGACATGGACGCTGAGGCACGTCCAGGGCCGGGAAAGCGACCTGCACTCGTTGGCGCTCCTGATCACTGACCTCCGGTGAGCTGATTCTGGTTCTCCTGAGCAGGGGGAGCGGTCCTACGGGCTGCACTCCGGACCGACGTGGTCCGGGAGGGGCGGCCAGGGCGCCTGAACTCGTCACGAGGCTCGCCTCCCTAGCTGCGCAGCGACCAACCCGTGTCGCTTCCGGCCATTAGGGCTCCATCGTACCTCTGAATGAATCGCGACCAGCCCCCTGTGTTCGGTCCACTTGCTTCGTGGTAGCTGACTGCGCGCTCCTCTTCGACGGCCCCGAGGGCCGTCGAGCTCGGCTCCCTGACTGGTCCAGCTCGATCGAGGGAAGTCCCTCTCATTCGCTAACCACCTTAGCCGCCTCGAGGAAGGCCGTGGGTGTCTTCATCGCCAGCCCCCGGTGGCGGATCTCGTTGTATTCGACGAGGAAGCGCTCGACCATGACCCGGGCCTCGATCACCGAGTGGAAGCTCTCGCCGTTTAGAAGCTCGTCGCGCATGGTTCCGCCCAAGCGCTCGACGTAGCAGTTCTGCTGTGGGTTTCACTTCTCGATGAAGACCTGCTCGACGCCGCGTCGGAAAGCCACTGTTCGGGGCTGGCGGCGATGAACTCGCGGCCATTGTCTGAGCGGATTGTGTTCGGGCGCCCGTGGCGCTCGAAGAGCCGATCGAGCGCCTCGATCACCTGCCCGGTCCCGATCGAGTGCTCAACGCGGGAGCCGAGCGCGACCCGCGAGTACTCGTCGACGACATTGAGGATCCGGATGGGGAGCCCGACTGGGTCCTGGTATGGACGAAGTCATAGGACCAGACGTCGTTGGGCCCGCTCGCCGGCCGGTTCCAGGGTGCTCCATGCGAGCCGCCGCGGGCCTTCTGGCCCGAGCTGCGCCTCTGCGCGGGCACCCGGTGGCCCTCGAGGCGCCAGAGCCTCTCGATCCGCTTGCGGTTGACGGCGAAGCCCTCGGCCCGAAGCAGGGCCCAGATCCGCCGGTAGCCGTAGCGGGGATGTGCCTCGGCTAAGTCGTTCATCCTCTTGACCAGGCGGGTCAGGGACTCCGGCTCCTGGGCGCGGTAGCGGTTGGTCGAGCGGTGCTGGCCGATCAGGCGGCACGCCCGACGCTCGGAGACCCGGTGGCGTCGGCGCAGCAATGCGGCGGCGGCACGCCTCCGGGACGGGCTCATCATTTCCCTTCTGGAGGTCCTTCAGCATCGAGATGTCGAGCGCCTGGTCGGCGACGATCCGCTTCAGGCGCCCGTTTTCGGCCTCAGGGCCTTCAGCCGGTACGCCTCGTCTTCCTTCAGGGCGCCGTAATTGATCCGCCAGCGAAAGAACGTCTGGTCTGAGATCCCCAGCCGCTTGCAGACCTGGGCGATCGTCATTCCCTGGGCCTGCTGCTTCTCGGCCTCTCTCAGTTTGCCGACGATTTGCTCGGTCGAGTACCGCTTCTTTGCCATCGAGACCCTCCATTTCGGCTCTCACTTCGTTGCATTACGACATTCGAAGTCGACGGAATACGGGGGGCCGGACAGCTTCATTGCCAGCCGCGAGGAGATCGATCGGCTTGCCGCCACGCGCTGTGCCAAGTTGCCGACCGCGCAGGCGCCGCGGTCTAGATGACGTGCCTCACCACGTTCCGAACGCCATGAGATAGATCCGGGCCCGCCGAGAGGCTGTGGGTGTTCGACGCCTACGACCTCAAGGAGGACCCGGATGCAGCACCGTAATGCCCCGCTCACCCCGAACGGCAGACGCCGCCTGGTGGCGCTGGTGGAAGAGGAGCACCTCACGTTCGAGGCGGCCGCGGCCGCCTCGAACGTGGCGAAGTCGACAGCCCACACCTGGGTCTCGCGCTGGCGGCAGGCCGGCGAGGAGCAGCGGCGGGATCTCAGCTGCTTGCAGGACCGCTCCTCGCGCCCCCACCGCAGCCCGAAGATGCTCAGCGACAAAGATCACGAGCGCTGCTGCGAAGTGCGCAAGCGGACCGGCTGGGGGCCGCGGTTGGTCGCCTCGGAGGTGGGCATCCCCCACGCGACGGTGCATCGGGCACTGCGCCGCCGCGGCTGCTCGCGGCGCCCCAGGGAGCCACGGGCGAAGGTGGTCCGCTACGAGTGGCCCTGCCCGGGCAATCTGCTGCACATCGACACCAAGCGCCATGCCCGCTTCATAGAGCCAGGCCACGCGGTGACCGGCAGGCGCACCGAGCGCTCGCGCGGAGCCGGTTGGGAGTTCGTCCACACCCTCGTCGACGACTGCTCCCGGCTTGCCTACTCAGAGATCCACGACGACGAGCGGGCTCAAACGGTCACCGAGTTCACCCGGCGGGGCCTGGACTGGTTCTTGGAGCGGGGGATCGTCACCGAGCGGCTGCTCTCAGACAACGCCTGGGTCTACGTCAAGAACAAGGGTCTGCGTCAGCTGCTGGCCGACAGAGCGATCGAGCACTGGCGCACCAAGCCCTACTCACCGCAGACGAATGGGAAGGTGGAGCGCCTGCAGCAGACGATGGACCGCGAGTGGGCCCGGGGGCTCAGCTACCGCTCGAGTGCAGATCGCCGAGCCGCCTTGCCACACTGGCTCGACCACTACAACGAGAGCCGTCGTCACTCAGCTCTCGGCAACCGCCCGCCAATGGCTCGCGTTCGGGACGTCTTGGGGCACGACATCTAGAGCCTGCCCTGCGATCAGACCAGCAGGCGTGCTCGCTCGACAATTCGTGCGCCGTAGCGAGAAATCGGCCGCGTATTCGATTCTCACTAGACGCTGCTGCATTTCGCGCGAAGGAGGAGCGGACGCGAGGACTCCAGCACAACCTCTGCGAATGGAAAACGCTTACTCCGCATGGAAAGCGTTCCTCGCTGGAGAAGCCGATGCGCGAGTCGACCTAGGTGGAGACGTACCTGAGCAGGTAGCCGTCCGGGCTGCGGGCTAGGTCGTTTCGCTTGACGAGCGCCACCGGGTCATTGAGGAGGTCGAGCGACTTCGGCACCGAGCGGTCGGCGGAGCGGCGAACGACGAGGACCGAGTAGTCGAACGCAGCCTCCTCCGCGCATCGCCACTCGTTCGGAGAGAGGTGGAACGAGCCGTCTGCGCTCGACTTGACCTCGAGCAGGGTTGCTCGGCCCTCGTGCCCGCCGGGAGCGATCCAGCCGAGCATGTCGAAGCCGAACGAGTCGCTGTACTCAGAGAGATGCAGGAGCCCGGCCAGAGCCTCGATCAGCGCCTCCTCGTCGGCGCTCGGTCGCGAGCGGCCTCGGCGTGGCCCCGCGCCAGGTCGGCGGCACCCTCGAGCTGAGCGACCAGCCCGAGGACCTCGTCGATCGCGGCGGCTCGGTCGTCGGGCGTCATCGCGAGAAACAGATCGATCATCGCCGCGAGCGCCCAGCTCTCCCCTTCACTTCCGAGTTGGCGCTTTCGCCGGTCGGCAGCCGGGTCGAACTTCTTCGCGGGGATCTTGCGGCGCCCGCCGGCTTCAGCGGCTTCGGTGGCGGCGGCGCGAACCCTCTGGCACGGCAACCCGCACATTCTTCGCCGCCAGCTCCTCAATGTTGCCTCGAACCCGGCGGATCACCTCCCTACACCCCGCGCCAGAGCCTGAAGGACCGCGGGCGCATGCGACGTCGGCAAGCCGTGCCCCTCCGCGAGGGCGAGGACCTTCGATCGATTGGGCGTCGATCCGATCACCGAATCCGTCATCCGCCCGCTCAGCTCGAGCGCCAGCGCTTCGTGCCCCGGCAGCAGCCTCTCGACGAACGGAATCAGGTCCGGCGGCGCCGCAGGCGAGCGCGGTAAGACCTTGTCGATCTCCTCGGCGCGGGCGGCGATCGCGGCGCGACCGCCGTCCCGGGACCGGTCGACGCAAGGATCGCGAGGAGCCGCAACTCGTCTCTCCAACTCGCGGCGGCCGCGGAGAGGATCCGCCGTCGCTCTTCCACGTCGTAGAGCGAGCTGACGATGCCCTCGAGCGCCTCGCTGTCCTTGAGGTCCGATATGCGAAGGAGCTCCGACTCGGGATCGGCGGCGAGCGCCTCGCCGTCCGGCCTGAACCCCGCTGCTTCGAGCGAGCCGAGGACGGGAGCCAGCCATTGGCTCGGCGGCGGATCGAGTTCGTGGGCGAGCCCGTCGGGCGCGCGCCATCCGGCGGCGACCGACTTCGCCTGCTCATCGCCCAGCTTCGACGCCAGGGCCGCCGCAGCGACGCGCTCGGCGCGTGCCCGCCAATCGCGCAGTCGCCTCGCGGCGACGTCGATGCGAAGCCCGGAGTCACCATGTGCGCGGCGAACTCGATGGTTTCGGCGAGATCGACGCCGTCTGTCTCTGAGAAGGGCAAGAGCGCCGCCGGGATCGACGTCGGCCCTCGCCGCATCGCCCCCGCCTGGGCGATCCGCTCGGCGACATCATCGGACAGGCCCGCCTCGACGAGCACGCGCGCCGCGTCGTCGGGTGGGATCTCGCCCGCCGGCGGGGAGCCTGAGACGACTTCCGCGATCGCGGCGACCCATACCCGCCGGAGGCCCTTCTCCGCCTCCGAGACCATGCCGAGCATCGACCGGATCTCGTCGACTTCGTCCGGCGCGATCCCCCTTCCAGAGAGAGTCGCTTCCCGCTCCGTGGGGGTCTCGGCGAGCAGGAAAACGGTGAACACGTCCGCGTACTCAGGGCGCTCGAGGATCCGCGCGAGGTGCGGGGCGAGCTTCCTGCGGAGTCGCTCCTGCCATCCGTCACCGGCGAGGTCGTGGTATAGGACGGGCTCGAGCGTCGTAGCGCCCTCAAGGAACAGCTCCTCGTCGCGACCCGCGCCGATCGTCCTCATCTCGGGCGTGCCCTTGACGCGGGCCTCGATCACCAGGTCGCCGACGCGACGCACCCTAAGGTTTCTGAGCCGCGTCGCCCGCCCTTTTCGAACTCCGGCAGCGTCGGGTCAAGCGTCTGGCCGCCGACGGCATGGTTTACGAGGATCGCGAGGAACTCGGGGATCCGGTCGGTGAGCATCTCTGTGAGCTCGGCGGTCACGTCGTGTGCCCCTCGCCCGAATCGCGGCGCACGACCTCGACGTCGAGGTGCCTGA
>CAWIYC010000004.1:0-150370 GCA_963840235.1 uncultured Actinomycetes bacterium | reverse complement strand
AGCGGAAGCGACGAGTGATAGCGGCCCTCCGATTGGAATCAGGGGTCTTCTGACGCATCATGGACTGCAGGCCGCGGATTGACCGAACGCTTGTTTGGTCCCTGTACCGTCAAGTCGCCCCGATCTAGCGAACTGCTGGAAATGGAATGTCTGCCGAAGTCTCCCGTGGAATGGTCAGCCCCCTGCCGGGGCCGAACAGATCCTCGGCCTCGGCACACAGCTCGTGAGGTCTGTCGGTGCCGATCGCGTCGGGAGAGAACTCAAGCACACGGGGGAGGAGCTGATGATGGTTCACAGTGCCGACGTTGACGCTCAACCCTGCGTCGCGGAGCACTCCTACCAGTCGTTCCGTGAGCATGAAGTGCTCGATCGAGACGCCCCCGACACCGGTCTGGAGAGCCCAGGCGGCGAGCGCCTCGGGCGCGTAGTCGGCCCAGATCACGAGACGGGTCGCGATTCCGTGCGCAGCAGCCACGGCGCAGGCCTCGCCGTGAAAGCTGATCACCTCGACGCGGTCGAGGTCCGGCTGCCCCAAAAGGCGCCTGCAAAGGGCCTCGGCGGTGCGAGCGGCGAGTAAGGGGTCGGCGTGTGCCTTGACCTCGAGCTGGAGGCCAACCCCGCCCGGCACGAGCTGGAGCAGGTCTTCGAGCTCGAGTGGGTGCTCCCCCGTCGGCTCACCAGCAGAGTCTCGGATCCACGCCGACCGGATTTCCGCAACGGTTCGCCCGTGCGCCCAACCCTCGAGGGTGGTGCCCAGCGCCAGCAAAGGGTCGTGCAGGAGCACCAGGCCGCCGTCGGCGGTCAGGCATACATCGGTCTCGAGCCCCTCGACCGGTCCGCAGAGGGTGTGCTCGAGCGCGGCAGCCGAGGAGTCCGGACCGTAGTGGCGGCCGAGCCTGTGCGCGTATAGCGGAGGTAATGCGGAAGCCATCTGTGAGCTGATGCAAATTCAAGCGGCAGATTTTCCGCCACCTGTTAATGGCCTGCAAAGCAGATGTTTCGGCGCTGTGAACCCGGTTCGGCCCGCCCTGCGTGAGCTTCAGTCCGCAGGGGCGGAGTTGAGTGTCCCCATCACCCGCGGATGGCCGTCGACGACTGGAGCGTCGATCAGATCGAAGCCTCCAAAGCCCGCATGCCGGGCGATTGCGTCCAGGCTCGTGGGAGTGAATCCCCAGTAGACGAAGTCATCGCGGGCGTAGACCTCTCCGGGCTCAGGAATGTGCACAGCGGTCGACGTCTCGAGGCTGCGGTCCGCCGATCCATGGGTCTCCAGCAGCACACGCCCGCCGTCAGCCACCCGGCGCCGCAATACCCTCAGCAGTCCCAACGGATTCTCGACTCGGTGCAGGATCCCAAAGCAGAGCACGAGATCGAAGGTCTCGTCGAGGTCGTCGAGGTCGTATGCATCGAGACGGTGGTACTCCACCTCGGAGTCGAGCAGGCCGCCGATGGCGGAGAATCCCTCGCCTCCCTCGAGCTCCACGCCGAAGCGAGAGCTGACCCACTCCACGTACTGCTCGTTGTCGATCGCCACCACCCGTCGAGCTCCGCGGGCCTCGGCCAGAAAGGCGTAGAACCCGTCGAAGGTGCCGACGTCGAGCACGGCAAGACCCTCGAAGTCGGCGGGCAGGGCTGGAATCCGATAGCGATGGTCGCGAGCGACACCGTCGGTGTAGGTGCCCTCCGACCGGTTGAGAGAGAAGGTGTGAAACCAAAGCGGAACCCGATCGAGGACGGCTGCCGCAGTTTTCGGGTCTGCTTCGATGCGGATTAGATCAGCGACTTGGCGCTCGGCGACGGTGAGTTCAGGTGTCGCCTCGAGGTCGAGATCGGGATCTGAATCCAGCAGTGCTGGGAAACGTCCGTTTGACGTGAGCTCTAGGTTGATGGCGATGGGGTCTCCTTGGTAGTTGAAACTGAGGCTACTGGTGGCTTGGTTACCCGCTTCCGAGGCCCGACCCGAGATCGTCCTCGACACCCGTTTGCCACATGCGAGCCCGCTCCGAAGGCAGGCTCTCGGCTTTTCAGAAGCAGCTAGCCGACCGTCAGCGGCGAGCTCGTGAGGAGAACTGCCGTCCCATCAGCCGACCAGCCAGATTGCGCCGTCGCGCAGCTCGACCGGAAACGTCTTCAGGGATATGGCGCCGGTAGTCGCCTTGACAACGCCCGCCAGCGGCTTAAACGCCCCCTGAGGACCGCGCACCATCTTGCCGCTGCCGACGTCATAGCGCGCGGCGTGCCAAGGGCACTGGAGGCATCCATCCTCGGTCACCTGCCCCTCGCCCAGCGAGGCGAAGAGGTGGCGGCAGCGGTTAGAGACCGCAAACGGCTTGCCGGCGCTGATACCTACGGCCATGGCACCGTGCGGTGTCTGCTCCACCACGGCGACCTGTGAGTCTCCGAGCTCGGCGACGCCTACGAGGCGGGTGGCGGACTGCTCGGAAGTGCTCACCTGCCGACTATCTCACACCAGCCAGGGGCGCTTCGTCTTACCTGCGCAGCGCTGCCGCTTGTAATCCAAACGCTGCGCTGGCACGGCTCGGCGAAGAGCCGGCCGACGAGTTGGCGATCGAAGCACTCGAACGTCTGGCGGGCATCCGCCCTGCCGGACGCCGAGCCGGGCGATCAGCTCTCATTGAGACTGCCCGAAAATGCAGCACTTGCAGGGCAAACAGCTAACGGGAGCGACGGGACTCGAACCCGCGGCCTCCGGCGTGACAGGCCGGCGCTCTAACCAACTGAGCTACGCCCCCAAGGCGTTTGAAACGGGGCCGGTGGGCTACCCGCCCCGCCCGCGGGTTATCTTAGGGCGCCCGGCGGGGCGGAGCGCCGTCCCTACTCGGCCGCTGCCAGCTCGGTCACCTGGGTCGCGACCGGGCCCTTGGGGCCCTCTCCGGACTCGTAGCTGACCTTGGTGCCGTCGCTGAGTGAGGGGTGGCCCTCGGCCTGGATCTCGGAGTGGTGGACGAAGTGGTCGGGGCCGCCGTCGTCGGGGGTGATGAAGCCGTACCCCTTCTCGTTGCTGAACCACTTGACGACGCCCGTTGGCATCCGCTCCTCCGTTCCTTGCCGACTGCGCCAACGGTAACGCATCCCTCTAGGCTTGCCGCGATGCGCCTGGTGACCTATTCCTGCGGCGACGGTCCCCGGGCGGGGCTGCTCGCGGACGCCGGCGTCATCGACGCCTGGGCGGCGCTGGGAGAGCCCGGCCGGGCGAGCCTGCGCGAGCTGATCGCCGAGGGCCGTCTCGCCGATCTTTCCTCGGTCGGCGCCGGGGGGCCCGTTCTGACGGAGTTCGGGCTGGCGGCGCCGATCCCCGACCCGGAGAAGATCGTCTGCATCGGCCTCAACTACCGCACCCACGCGGCCGAGGCGGGCCTCGACCCCCCGCAGTCGCCGACGATCTTCGGCAAATACCGCAACGCCCTGGCGGCGCCGGGCTCGACTGTCAAGCTGCCGGGCTCGAGCGCCAAGGTGGACTACGAGGCCGAGGTCGCCTTCGTCGTCGGCCGCCGCGCCAAGGAGGTCGAGCCCGCCGAGGCGCTCGACCACATCGCTGGCTACACACTGCTCAACGACCTCTCGGCCCGTGACCTGCAGTTCTCGACCCCGCAGTGGATGGCCGGCAAGGTCTTCGACGGCTCCGCCCCCTGCGGGCCGGCGGTCGTCACCCCGGACGAGGCCGGCGGCCACGACGAGATCGCGATCTCGCTGAACCTGAACGGAGAGACGATGCAGTCGGCGACGACCGCCGACCTGATCTTCTCCGTGCCCGAGCTGCTGGCCCACCTCTCGAACCTGATGACGCTCGAGCCGGGCGATATCGTCGCCACCGGGACCCCGGCAGGCGTCGGCGGAGCCCGCGAGCCCCGGGTATGGCTCGCAGACGGCGACCACGTCGTCATCAGCTCCCCCACGCTGGGCGAGCTGGAAACGCGAATCGCCCGCTAGGGCCGCTTCACGATCAGGCGGAAGGCGCCGCCGCCGCTGACGCGGATCACCGCCGCCTTCACTCGGGCCTGGCCGCAGAGCGTGTAGTTGACGGCCTCGCGAGAGCCGGGCTGGCTGGCTGAGCGCAGGACCCTGCCGCCACGGTCGCGGAGGGTGAGGTCGAAATCGGCGCCGGCGGGCGCCTTCAGCCGCACGCTGAGGACCCCGTCGAGGGGGGTGAGGATGCGCTCGACCGCGCGCTGGGCGCCGCCGGCGCTGAGCGAGCCGGTCTCGACCGCCCGGGCCCTGTGCTTCCAGGGGTGGATGGCGTCGCGGCGAATCGCGGCGAAGGCGCCCCCGCCCGGCCGCAGCGACTGGTTCCAGCCCCAGCCGACCATGTTGGGAAAGCGGTTGAAGGCGAAGGACTCGGCGAACGCTTCGCCCGGGTTACGGTAGTAGTTGGCCCCCTCGTCCCCGGGGAAGTAGGCCCCGATCCGGACCCCCTGGCAGACGCGCTCGAACGAGGCCCAGCGCTTCGTCCCCCAGTCGATCGTCGGCGTGAACGGGGGGTTGCGGCGGTGGTCGGCGAGGTGATGCCCGTACTCGTGGGTGAGCACGAACTCCCGGGTGGCGCCGTCGGGGCCGACATCGTCGTTGCCGCCGAGGAACATCTGGTTCTGCCCGGCGAAGTAGCAGGCGAGGGCGCCGGAGCCGCAGATCGAGGCCATCTCGTTGTCGCTGACCAGCTGCACCCGCAGCAGGTTCATCTCGCTGCCGTGGAGGATGGTGCCGAGAAAGTTGGCGATCTTCTGCGGGTTGGCGGCGTCGCAGTTGGCGGGGGTGCACGAGCCCGAGACGCCGATCGTCACCCGCCGGCCCCTGCCGTCGTGGACGGGGTAGCGCCGCGCCGAGGAGGTGGCGGTCGCGCGCGCGGCGGCGAGGTTGGTCCGCTCGAAGACGGTGTCGCGGACGGGAACCGAGGGCCTGGGCGCCGCGAACGGGTCGAAGCTCGCCCGCGGCGACCGGGTCGGGGGCGATTCGGAGGCGATGGCCGGAGAGGCGGCGAGAAGTGCCGCCGCCGCGCCCAGCACGGCCGCTGCGGTGTGGCGCCTCACGGCCGCGGGCCCGGATCGATCTCGTTGCGCTTCGCCGGCAACGAGGCCGAGAGCGGGGCGGCGGACCCGGGATCCGAAGCAGAGGCGAGCCGCGCGCTGCGCCCCTTCCTCGCGGCCCAGTGGACCCGGACCGGCTTCACCCGCAGAAGGGCCCGCCAGGAGCGCGAGCCGAGGACGCCGTCGGCGCGCATCCCTCGCTTGCTCTGGAACCCCCGCAGCGCTACGTAGGTCCTGCGGCCGAAGATCCCGGTCACCGGCAGTTTCTTCGCGCCGGAGCCGACCAGGTGCTGCTGCGCCCAGACGACCATGTCGCCGCGGCTGCCACGTCGCAGGACGGGAAGCCCGGTGACCGGCTTGTAGCCGACCACGCGCCCCGCCGTCGCCGCGCCCAGAGCCTTCCACTGCCTGGCGTTCGTCTCCTGCCAGTCCCACCAGCTCGGAGGGCCGTCGCCGTAGGTGAGCGCGTAGCGGCGGAAGCGCTTCAGCGCCTTCGGGCTCACCCCCTCGTAGGTCTGACCGAGCGGGTAGATGGGACGGTCGAAGACGCGGTTGTAGAAGTAGGTGTGCTCGAAGACCCCGCGGACCGAGGTCCCGATCGCGTTCCAGTACATCTGCGGCTGGCTGTACTGGGCGGCCCCCGGCCCGAGGAAGACCGAGTAGGGGAAGGCCGGGTGGTAGTCGACGTAGGGAAAGGCCGCGAGCGAGAGCGGATAGGCGGCGCCGATGCGCCGGCGCAGGGCCCGGATGTAGCGGTCGGCGGAGGCGTACTTGCCCTCGTACTGGCCCTCGGCGTCGATCACCAGGCAGTCGGCGCCCTTGCGGACCGAGGCGGCGCCAACCTTGGCCTCGCCGAGTGGGTGGTTGCCGTAGACGAACTGCCAGGCGCAGACGTCGAGGCCGGCCGCGGTGCAGGCGATCCACCAGGTATCCGCTGAACTGGCTCCAGCTGTCGTTGCTGTCGCCCGACTTGATGTAGAGGGTGCCGATATCCGAGCGACGCGCCCTGGCGATGATCTTCGAGAGGTTGCCGCCGTGGGAGCGGTCGACGTACCAGATCCACATCCCCTGACGGTCGAGGGCGGTCTTGCCGGCGCCGGGGGTGTTGCCGGTGCCGCCAGTGCCGGCGCCGCCGCTGGCCGCTCCCGCCTCCTGCGGTGCCCGCGCCAACCCAACCAGGACCGCCGCCGCGATCAGGGCGATCGCGAGCGTTCGCCAGCGCTCGGGCGCTGCCGCGGGTGTGGTCGGCATCACGCTCATCACAACACGGTCAGGGCAACTGGGCTGCGGTGGCGGATCCGAGCCGAGCCTCGCCGCCGTCCACCCGTGCCTGCCCCTAGTATGCCCACAGATCTCCCTCGGCGGCAGGACCTCGATGCGACACCCACGCAAGATCCTTTGCATTTGCGCACTTGCCCTCGCCTGTGCAGGCGTGGTTTCGGCGCCCGCGGCGCTGGCCTCGGGGGGCGGCGACGTCCGCCACGCCGGCATCTCGCAGGCCGGCCGCAGCCTCGTCCTCAGCTTCCGCACGGCCTCCCCGGTGGCGCTGAGGAAGCTGCGGCGCTTCCCCGACTTCTCCAGGCCGAAGGTGCGCTACCTCTGCATGGCGCTGTGGCGCCCCAGCGGCCACCACCAGAAGCGGATCTGCCTCGGTGGCGCCGCCAGGAACCACCACCGGGTCGGGCTCAGCAGGCTCAGCGGCGGGGGAAGGGTGATCGGCACCGACACGCTGGCGGCGCAGGTGAAGCGGCCGAGCGCCCGCAAGCTGGTCGTAACCCTGCTCCCGGGCGACGCCGGCCTGACCCCGCGGCGCTACGCCTGGAGGGCGATGGAGGGCGTCCACGTCTGCTCCGACACCAACCCCTGCGTGGACCGCTTCCCCTCCGGGCGGGTCGGCGTCTTCCGCCTGCGACCGGTGCGCGCCGTCGGCTGCACCGGCGGCAGCCCGGGCCTCGTCACCCACGGTCCCCAGGGGCGAAAGGTCGTCGCCCTCACCTTCGATGACGGGCCCAGCAGCTACACGCCGGACTTCCTCCGGGTGCTGAGGCGAAAGCACGTCAACGGGACCTTCTTCGAGCTCGGCCAGGAGGTCTCCGGCGACGCCCACCTGATGCGACGGATCCTCGCCGAGGGCAACGAGATCGGCAACCACACGATGCACCACTCCGCCTATCCGGGCTACGCCGACCTGGCGGCTACCAGCGCCCGGATCAAGCGGCTGACGCACTTCAAGCCATGCCTGTTCAGACCCCCCTACGGCGCCGTCAACTCCAGCGTCGTCTCGGCCGCCGGGCGGGCCGGGATGAAGACGATCAACTGGGACGTCGACCCGACCGACTGGGCGACACCGGGCAGCGGCGCCATCTACAGCCGCATCGCCTCCACCACGCGCCCGGGCTCGATCATCCTCATGCACGACGGCGGGGGCAACCGCAGCCAGACCCTGGCGGCGCTGCCGTCTGTCATCGACACCCTGCGGGCCCGCGGCTATCGCTTCAAGACCGTCAGCGAACTGCTCGGCAACGAGCTCGTCTACCGCCCCTACGGCTGAGCCCCGTCGCCGAGAGTGCGATGAAACACCTATACGGTGAGTTATTGCAGCCTCGTCAGGGGGTGACTGGAGGCGGGGTTCAGGCCCGACGGGCGGCCGAGATCGTGTAGGCCCGCGAGCGGGCGAAGAGGATCGGATCCTCGGGAAGCTCGATTCCGTCGACGACGTTGGCCGGGTCGAAGACGACGATCGAGCCGTCGCTCTCGGGATCCTCGGCGACCGCGGTCAGCTCGAGGGTGCCCGCGAGCAGCCGCTCGCGGTCTTCGGGCCAGGGCTCGGTCGGGTCGGTGGTCGGGTCGCCCTCCTCGCCCAGGGTGAGGATCAGCCGGAAGGTGACCGGGCCGGAGGCGAAGCGCTCTGCCAAATCCGAGCGCAGGTAGTCGGCGGGGCGCGACTTGGCCTCCTCGTCGGGGATCCTCGCCTCCCCCGCCTCCGGCTCCCAGCGGTAGCGCACCCAACGCCCGTTGCCCTCGGAGTCGATCAACCGGAACGCGTGCAGCGAGTTGTAGGCGAGTTGGGCGAAGCTGGCCGGGGGCTCGGTCCCGAGGTTGGCCTGGACCGCCGGCATCGCCTCCGGGTGGGCGCCAAGATAGGCGCCGACCTTCTCCATGTCGGGGGCGCCGGTCTCGGGGTCCGGCGCTCGCGCCTTCATCACTTCGAGGAAGTCCTCCGGGGTGCGGGCGAGGAAGGTCGGAGAGGTGACGCAGAGGAGGTCGGTCGAGCCGCCATCGGGGAGCCGGAACTTGACCGCGATGCCGCGCCCTTCGCGGGCGCCGTCGTGGACCCCAGGATCGCCGCTGGCGGTGGAGAAGCGGACCAGCGCCGACATGGGTTCGCCCTGAAGGTGCGGCGCTGTGGACAGCGCGACGACCTCGGGGGTGGCGGTGAAGGTCGCCTCGCAGTAGGTCCCCTTCGCGTGCAGGGCCCGGGTCCGCGGATGGTGGCCGTAGACGGCCGTGATCGCGTCGACGATCTCCTGGTCAAGCTCGGTCGGCTCGGTCGGCACTCCCATCGCGGCCGACCCTAACCGAGATCCTCGAGCACCGCCATCGCCGCGCTGCGGCCGTTGAGCGCGATCACCGATCCGGCGGGGTGAGTGGCGGCGCCGCAGAAGTAGAGGCCGGGGATACCGGTGCGGTGGTCGAAGCGCCGGTCCCACATCTGGTCGGGCATCGTCTCGCCCTGGAAGATGTTGCCGCCGGTGAGCCCGATCCGCTCCTCGATGTCGGCCGGACCGAGGACCTCGAACTCCTCGACGCACTCGCGAACGTCGGGGGCGTAGGCGGCGATCGCGTCGAGGATCATCCCGCCGACCTCGTCGCGCCGAGACTCCCAGTCGCCCTCGGCCGGCTGATATGGCGCGTAGTGGGCGAAGACGCTCATCACGTGCTTGCCCTCCGGCGCCACTCCCGGGTCATAGCCGGTCTGGAAGTAGAGCTCGGCGAAGCCGATCGCGGGCTCCCCCCGCCTGCACGCCTGGAATGCCTCCTGACAGGCGTCGAGGCCGGGGGTGATGGTCACCATCGAGCGTTCGGGCGCTATCCCCTCGGTGGCGGCGGTGAAGCCCGGGATCCTGCCGAGGGCGGCGTTGAGCTTGACCGCAGCCGAGCGCGTCTTCCACTTCCCCACCCGCTCGGCCATCGCCGCCGGCACCGACTCGTCGGCGATCAGTGACAGGGTCCGCTTGGGCTCGGCGTTGGAGACGACCACCCGCGAGCGGATCAGCTCGCCGCTCTCCAGCCGCACTCCCTCGCCGGGTAGGATCTCGCCGACCGGAACGCCGCAAGCGAGGCTGGCGCCGGCTTCGAGCGCGACCTGGGCGATCGCAAACGAGACCCGCCCCATGCCCCCCTCGACGTAGCCCCAGAAGGAGCCGTGCCCGAGCAAATCGCCCTGGTGGTGCATCAGCTTGACCGAGGCGGTGCCGGGATCACGGGGCCCGGCGAAGGCGCCGGTGACCCCCTGCCCGAAGAGGGCGTGATGGAGGCGCTCGTCCTCCATGTAGCGGCCGATCGTCTCTGCGATCGACTCCTCGAAGACGATCGAGACCAGCTCGGGGTCGTTGCCGAGAATCTCCTCGATCCGCTCACGCGAGGGCGAGGACCCGACCCAGGTGTCGCCTGCGGGGCCGTGGCGGAGCGCCGTCCGGCAGCGCTCGAAGGCCCCCTCGTAGGCGGCCCTGCCCTCGATATCGCTCTCGGAGAACCCGTTGCGGCGCAGGTGGGTGGCGGTGTCGCGGGGGTCGAGGAAGCTGGCGTAGGAGCTGCCGTCGGGCAGCGGAACCCAGGAGTTGGGCTCGGCGGCGAAGACCCGGTAGCCGTGGGCGGCCAGCCCCAGCTCGGAGATCACCAGCTCGTCGAGGAGGCCGACGACGTAGGCGCAGGGGCTGACGACGTAGCGCTGGTCGGAGAACGGGCGCTCGAGGGTGCATGCGCCCCCCAGCTGCTGGCGCCGCTCCAGGACCAGGACCGAGCGCCCGGCGCGGGCGAGATAGGCGGCCGTGGTCAGCCCGTTGTGGCCACCGCCGACGACGATCGCGTCCCAATCGCGGCCCGCGAGCTCGCTCACGGGCGCGGGCAGACCGACCCTTCCCAACTCCTCGGCGACATTCACGCGACCAGTATCCCGTTTCCCGACACAACCAATCGGCGCTGCGGTGCGTAGTAGGCGCACGATGAGAATCGCAGTTATCGGAACGGGCATCTCGGGGCTGGTCGCGGCGCACCTGCTGCACCCCGACCACGAGATCACCGTCTACGAGGCGGGCGACTGCGCCGGGGGTCACACCGACACCGTTCGGGTTGAGACCGAAGCCGGCGCCAATGACATCGACACGGGCTTCATCGTCTTCAACGACCGCAACTACCCGAACTTCGAAGCGGCTGCTGGAGAAGTTCGGCGTCGACAGCCAGCCCTCGCACATGAGCTTCTCGGTCGCCGACGGCGAGGGCCGCTTCGAGTACGCCGGGACGCCCTCGGGCCTGTTCGCGCGACCGGCGCATCTGCTCAGCCCCCCATTCCTGCGGATGCTGCGCGACTTGCTGCCGCTTCAACCGCGAGGCGCGGGGGCTGATCGGGCTCAACGGGTCGGCGCCCCTCGCTCGGCCAGTGGCTCGAGCAGAGCGGCTACTCGCGCCACTTCGTCGAGCGCCTGATCGTCCCCCAGGCCTCCGCGGTCTGGTCGGCCGACCCGGAGCAGATGTGGAGCTTCCCGGCCAGCTTCATGGCCGAGTTCTTCGACAACCACGGCATGTACTCGCTGCGCGGGCGCCCGCGGTGGCGCACTGTTCGCGGCGGCTCGCAGCGCTACGTCGAGGCGATCGCCGCCCCCTGGCGCGAGCGGCTGCGGCTGTCGGCGCCGGTGCGGCGGATCGAGCGCCTGCCGGACCGGGTGCTCGTCGCCGCAGACGGCTGCGAGACCGAGGACTTCGACGAGGTCGTGATCGCGACCCACTCCGACCAGGCGCTGCGCGATGCTCGCCGACCCCAGCGGGGCCGAGCGGGAGATCCTCGGGGCGATCCCCTACCAGCGAAACGAGGCCGTCCTCCACACCGACACCTCGCTGATGCCGCGCCGGCGGCGGGCCTGGGCGAGCTGGAACTTCCACCTGACCCCGAGCCGGCGGTGGGAACCACCGTGACCTACTGGATGAACAACCTGCAGCGCCTCGAGGCCGACCGAGAGTTCCTGGTGACGCTGAACCGCAGCCGACGCGATCGACCCTGAGAAGGTGATCCGCAGGTTGCCTACGACCACCCCGTCTTCACCCGCGGAGGGCGTCGCCGCCCAGCGGCGCCACGCCGAGATCAACGGCCGCAACCGGACCCACTACTGCGGCGCCTACTGGGGCTGGGGGTTCCACGAGGACGGCGTCGTCAGCGCCCTGCGCGCCTGCGACTCCCTGGTGGCGTCGATGCCCCCTGCCCCGATCCCGTTCGGGCTGCCGGCCGCTCCGCAAGAGCCCGCCGGACTCGCCGCATGAGCCCCTCCGCGATCTATGAGGGTTGGGTGCGCCACCGGCGCTTCGCGCCGGTCGGGCACGAGTTCAGCTACCGCCTGTTCCTGATGTACCTCGAGCTTGACCGGCTGCCGGAGCTGCTCGACCCCTATCCGCTGTTCTCGGCACGCCGTCCCGCGCCGGCGCGCTTCCGCCGCTCGGACTACATGGGTGACCCCGAGCGCCCGCTCGCCGAGTGCTGCCCGCGACGCGGTCGAGCGCTCCACCGGGCGGCGCCCCACCGGTCCGGTGCGACTGCTCGCCAACCTGCGCTACTTCGGCCACGTCTTCAACCCGGTCTGCTTCTACTACTGCTTCGACCCCGCCGGCGAGCGGGTCGAGTCGGTCGTCGCCGACGTCAACAACATCCCCTGGGGCGAGCGCCACCCCTACGTCCTTGATCGCGGCCACCGTCGTGGCCGGGTCCTGCACGGCGGCTTCGCCAAGCAGATCCACGTCTCGCCTCTGATGGGGATGGACCAGAGCTACCGCTTCAGCGCCACCGAGCCGGGCGAGCGCCTCCAGGTCCACATCGAGTCTCACCCGACCACCAACTCCGAGCACCCCCGATGCGAGCGGAGGACGCGAGCGGCGCCTGCCACCGGACGCGAAGCGGAGGAGGCGAGCGCGCCTTCCTTCGACGCGACGCTCTCTCTCCGGCGCCGCGAGCTCAATCGTGCGGAACCTTTCGGGAATGCTCGCCCGCTATCCCGTCGATGTCGCTGCAAGTGGTCGGAAGGATCTACGCTCAGACCTTGCGAATGAAGCTCAAAGGCGCCCGCTACTTCCCCCACCCCGAGGGGAGGCGCCCACAGGGGTTCCTCTCGCCGTGAACGCCCGGCTCTCACGCACCGCCGTCGGCACCGCCCTGCGACGGGTCCGCTCGGGGCGCATCGACCTGCTCGAGGGCGGTCGAATGCGCACCTACGGGCGGCCGGGATCCGGCCTCCACGCGCAGGTCACGGTCAACGACCCCGCCGCCTGGAGCGGGCCGATCCGCGGCAGCCTCGGCCTCGGCGAGGGCTACGTGGACGGGCTCTGGGAGACCGACGACCTCGTCTCCCTGCTGCGGATCGGCGCCCGCGAGCTGCGCCAGCTCGAGGGCATCGGCGGCGCCGTGCGCCCGGCCGCGCGGCTGCGATCCACCGACTTCGCCGCCTCGTCCCCGAGAACACCCACGGGCGGCGCGCGCGGAGAACATCTCGGCCCACTACGACCTCGGCAACGACCTCTTCGCCGCCTTCCTCGACCACGGATGATGTACTCCTGCGCCTACTTCGCCGACGAGACCGACGCGGTCTCGAGGAGGCGCAGACGGCGAAGCTCGACCGCATCTGCGAGCAGCTGCGGCTCGGCCCCGGCGACCACCTGCTCGAGATCGGCACCGGCTGGGGCGGGCTGGCGATCCACGCCGCCTCGCGCTACGGCTGCCGGGTGACGACGACGACGATCTCGCGCCGGCAACACGCGCTCGCCGCCGAGCGCGTGCGCGCCGCCGGGCTCGACGGACCGGGTGAGGCTGCTGATGGAGGACTACCGCGACCTCCGCGGGCCGCTACGACAAGCTCGTCTCGATCGAGATGATCGAGGCGGTCGGCTGGCAGTACTTCGACGCTTCTTCGCCCGCTGCAGCGAGCTGCTCGAGCCGGACGGGTTGATGCTGCTGCAGGCGATCACCATTGACGATCGCCTCTATGAGTCGGAGAAGGCGTCGCGCAGCTTCGCCAACACCCACATCTTCCCCGGCGGCTGCCTGCCCTCGAACGCAAAGATCGCCGACTGCGTCGCCAGGATGTCTGACATGCGGGCGGTCTGGATGGAGGACATCACCGACCACTACCCCCGCACCCTGGCTGCCTGGCGCGAGCGCTTCCTCGCCGCCTGGGAGGACCTCCGCACCAGGGGCTACGACGAGCGCTTCCGGCGGCTCTGGACCTTCTACCTCTCTAGCTCGGAGGCCGGGCTTCCGCGAGCGCCGGATCGGCGACGTCCAGCTGCTGCTGGCAAAGCCCGAGTGGCCGCAGGAGGGAGCCGGGACCGAGCTCTCGGAGGGGGCCTTCCGGCAGTTGCAGGTCGCCTAGCGCAGAGCTTCGCTTGATCGAGCACACCAGATCCGGGGAGGGGGAGCCGCTGTTGCTGCTGCACGGGCTGGGCGCGACCGCGGCCATCTGGGAGCCCGTCAGCGGCCGCCTGGCGCAGGAGCGAGAGGTGATCTCGATCGACATGCCCGGCTTCGGCCGCTCAGCCCCGCTGCCCGAAGGGATCCCTCCGACTCCCGCCAACGTCGCCGCCGTGATCGCCGACTTCTGCGAGGAGTTGGGTGTCAGGCGGCCCCACGTCGCCGGCAACTCCCTCGGCGCCTGGGTCGGGCTGGAGATGGCCAGGGCCGAGCGGGCCGCATCGGTTACGGCACTCTCGCCCGCCGGCCTCTGGGGCAAGCCACTCGGTCCCCGCAGCTTCGACAGTCATGCCCATGCCGTCCGCCTACGACCGCTGCTCTCGCTGATCCTGCGCACCCGGCGCGGGCGCCGGGTGATGCTGAGAACGACGGTGGCCAGGCCCGACCACGTTCCGGCCAAGGCGGGCCGGGAGATGGTCCTGAGCTGGATCGACGCGCCGGGCTATGACGCCGCCAACCACGAGATGCGCGCCGATGTCTTCGACCCCGTCGGCTTCCCCGAGGTGCCGGTGACGCTGGCCTGGGCGGAGCATGACCGCCTGGTCGCGCCACCGCGGCCGAAGCAGTTCCCGCCGGGCGCCCGTTACCTGGTGCTGCCGGGGGTCGGCCACACCCCGACCTGGGACGACCCCAGCCTGATCGCCCGCGTCCTGCTCGAGGGGAGCGCGGTCGGCGCACTCGCCCGCTGAGCTTAGGATCCCGGTCACGCGAATGAGACGGAGGTCGGAGAGATGAGGATGCGGGCGGCTGTTCTTGAGGATTTCGGGGAGCCCCTCGAGGTTCAGGAGGTCGAGTTGGCCGACCCCAAGCACGGTGAGGTGCTGGTGCGGCTGGTCGCTTGCGGTGTCTGTCACACCGACCTCTACACCGCCTCCGGCGCCGATCCCTCCGGCTACGCCCCGACAGTTCTCGGTCACGAGGGGGCGGGCGTGGTCGAGAAGGTCGGCGACGGCGTCAGCCTCCTCGCCCCGGGCGATCACGTCGTCACCCTGTTCTCGCCCCAGTGCGGCGACTGCGTGCACTGCCGCGACCCGCGCACCAACCTCTGTCTGGCAATCCGCGAGGAGCAGGGCAAGGGGCACCTACCCGACGGCAGCACCAGGCTGAGCCGAGGCGGCGAGGACATCCGCCACTTCATGGGGACGTCGACCTTCGCCGAGTACACGGTGATGCCGGAGATCGCCCTGGCCAAGATCAATCCCGAGGCGCCGCTGGAGGGGGCCTGCCTGTTCGCCTGCGGGCTCTCGACCGGCCTTGGCGCGGCGATCAACACCGCCAGGGTCGGCGAGGGCTCGACCTGCGTCGTCTTCGGCGCCGGGATGGTCGGCCTGGGCGCCGTCGCCGGCTGCCGCCTGCAGGGGGCGGAGCGGATCATCTGCGTCGATCTCTCCGACGAGCGGCTCGAGCTGGCGCGGGGTCAGGGCGCGACCGAGACCATCACCGGCGGCCCCGACACGGTCGAGCGCATCCTCGAGCAGACGGATGGTTTCGGCGCCGACTTCACCTTCGAGGCGACCGGCAACGTCAAGGTCATGCGCCAGGCGGTGGAGTCGGCGCGCATGGCCTGGGGCTTGTGCACCGTGGCCGGGGTCGCCGGCAAGGGAGAGACCCTCGACATCGTCCCCCGCTTGCTGATCACCGGCCGCCGCGTCGCCGGCTCCTCCTTCGGCGGCGTCAAGGGACGCGAGGGGGTGCCGGAGCTGATCGACCGCTGGCTGGCCGGGGAGATCGACGTCGAGCCGTTCATCTCCCACC
Organism: uncultured Actinomycetes bacterium; assembly: GCA_963840235.1. GTDB lineage: Bacteria > Actinomycetota > Thermoleophilia > Solirubrobacterales > 70-9 > JBBRHQ01. The sequence goes on along the minus strand of CAWIYC010000004.1, from coordinate 134,845 downwards.
ACCTGACGCTGGGCGAGGTCAACCGCGGCTTCGAGCTGATGGAGGCCCAGGACGGCATCCGCAGCGTCATCCACTACGACTGAGAGGACCGAGATTGATCCTGCAGCGCACCGAGAATCCGCAATGGCTATCCAACGCCTACCTGGTCGTCGACGAACCGGGCGGCAAGGGGGTTCTGATCGACGGCAACGGGGTGCTCGAGCCGCTGCTCGAGCGGGCCGAGCGCGAGGGCACCGAGGTCACCCACATCCTCCTCACCCACTCCCACGCCGACCACCTCGAGGGGATCGCCGAGGCCCGCAGGCGGCTGGGCAACCCGGAGCTGGTCGCCCACCCCGCGGTCGCCGAGGAAATCCCCGACGAGGTCACCGAGACGATCGAGGGGGGTGGCAGGCTCAGCACAGGCGGTCTCGAGATCGAGGCGATCGACACTCCCGGGCACGCCGCCGGACATCTCGCCTTCCTCATCAACGGCACCGACGTGATCACCGCCGACGTCCTCTTCAAGGGCACCGTCGGCGGCACCAAGGCGCCGGGGGCCAGCGGCTTCGAGGATCTTCGCTCCTCGGTCATGGACCGACTGATGGAGCTGCCCGCGGAGACCCGCGTCCACCCCGGCCACCGCGAGCCGACGACCATCGGGGACGAGTGGGAGTCGAACCCGTTCATCCGCGTCTGGCGTGGCCTCGACCCCGAGAGCGACGAGAAGGTCCGGGTCTGGGAGCAGGACGCGACCCTGAAGCTGTGGGCGCCGGACTATGACGGCGGCAACAAGGCCTGGGTCGAGTTCACCGAGACCGGCGAGGACGCGATCGTCGGCGGCTCCCAGGTCGAGCGCGAGTCCGGGTGAGCCTCGGCCCGGGCGCGCCGGGCCTTCAGCCGCCGCTCGGGCCAACTGCGCTGCGCAGGGTTACATCGGTGCGGTAGACGTGGGTGGTTGCGCCGGGGGTGTATTCCTGGGACGTGTTCGAGGGCCCGAGCGGGACCCGCAGGCTGATGCGCCCACGATCCCCCGCGCGCACCAACCGCTAAGACGGAGTAGCGGCGAGCGATCGAGCGGTAGCTGACCCGGGCGGGGCCGGGGGCGGGATCGGCGAAGGCCGCGCATCAGGTGCGGCAGGGTCCGCTTCAGGTCACGCTGCCAGTAGGGCCAGAGCGGCGATCACAGATTCAGTCGCGATTCTTCTTCTCACTACGCCCCTCCTGCACGCGTTTCGGCCGCCGCCGTTAATATAACTGACCGTCAGTAACTTGTGAATTCGCCCCCGGCTACAGCCACAACACCCGCGAGCGGAAAAAGCTCCGCCCGCCGGCGCCTGCCCCGGGAGCAGCGCCGCGAGCTGATGTTCGAGGCCGCCGAGCGGCTCTTCGGCGAGCGCGGCTTCCACTCCGTCTCGATGAGCGAGATCGCCGCCGCCAGCGGCGTCACCAAGCCGATGCTCTACGGGCATTTCTCCTCCAAGCAGGACCTCTACGAGCAGTGCATCGAGCGGGCCCGGTCGCGGATGTTCGAGGAGATCGAGGCGGCGATCGCCGCGGCCGGCTCACCGCTCGAACGCCTCGAGCTGTTCGTCGGGACCTACTTCGACATCCTCTGGAGGTGGCGCCGCCACTGGGGTGTGCTCTACGGCGAGGCCTCTCCGAGCGCGGTGGCGGCGATGCGCGAGCGAAACGCACAGGCGATCTCGGCGGCCCTCGCCGACGTCGTCCCCGAAGCCAGAATCGAGTTGCTCGCCAACGCGCTCGTCGGTGCCGGCGAGCAGGCCGGCCGCTGGTGGCTCTCGGGGGCGGAGATCTCACGCGACGAGTTGGTCGACGGCTTCGTCCTCCTCAGCCGGGGAATGATCTTCGCCGCCGCCGGGGCTATCAGATGAGGCGCGCCGCCGCGCTCGCAGGGTTGGCGCTGGCGATCTTGGCGCCGGGTGCCGCCGCAGCCGCACCGGGGGCCCTCTCCGGCGAGACCTCCCGGGTGGACATCTCCTCGGCCCGCGGCAGCGGCGCCTTCGGCAGGTGGACCGTGGATTCCTTCGGCCTCCCCGCCTACCGCTACTCCGTCGACGAGGAGCGCGACCCCGATGCCGTCCAGCCGGAGCTTGGCGGCCGCACCGACGCCTGGCACCAGGTCGGCAACGACCACGTCGTCGCCGACGCCTTCAACCACGGCTACGTGCAGCTCTGGAGCCAGGACCGCCGCTATCAGTGGGCCAACCGCTACGAGCCGTCCGCAGACCACTTCGCCGGCGGCTTCGGCTTCCTCCGCCTCGGGGGACGCACCATCAGCACTCTCTACGACGACCGCTCGCGGGGGGCGCGCAGCGGGCGCTGGTTCGGAGTCGGCTACGTGCGGCGGCGAACCAGGGTCTCGGGCCTGACGGTGGCCGAGCATGTTTACGCGCCCTTCGGCGACGATCCCCTGCTGCGCCACGACGTCGCCATCACCAACCACTCCGGTAGAGCCCGGCAGGTCTCCTGGTTCGAGCTCTGGGACGTCAACCCCTATGACCAGTACGCCAAGCGCCACATCGGCCTCGGCCGGCCCGCCACCGCGCAGGATGGGCGGCTGCTGCGTGCTCGCCAAGCCGCCGAGGGGGAGGACCAGAGGCCGCTGTCGCTTTTCGCCGCGGTCCTCGACGGTCCCGCCGGCGGCTACACCACCTCCGCCGAGTCGTTCTTCGGGGACGGCGATCGCGCTCAGCCCGCCGCCGTCGGCGCCGACCACCTCGACGGCAGGCTCGCCCCGGCTGTCGCCCCCGGGGACACCGGCGCCACCCTGTTCGCCTTCCGGGCGCCGCTGCGGCTCCGCCCCGGCGCGACGGTGACGCTCCGCTACGCCTACGGCGCCGCCCATGCGGGGGCGATCCCCGGGTTGGTGCGCCGCGCCCGGCGCGATCGCTCGGCCCTCGCCGAAAGCGAGCGCCGCTGGGCCCGGTGGCTGCCGCAGGTGCGGATCGGCCAGGGAAGGAGCTGGCTCTCCCGCGAGCTCCAGTGGGACGCCTACATGCTGCGATCCGGCTCCACCTACGAGGAGTGCCGGGGCGCCCATGTGATCTCGCAGGGCGGCTACTACCAGTACGACTTCGGCTACCAGGAGGCCTACAGGGACCCGCTCCAGCACATGCTGCCGCTGATCTACGCCGATCCGCGGCTGGCGCTGGACGTGCTTCGGACCTCGGCGCTGCAGCAGTCCCCGGGCGACTTCATCGCCTACGGGGTGGGCCCGCTCTGCAAGGGCGAGGACCCGCTTGGAACCTCGGGCGACCTCGACCTCTGGCTGCTGCTCTCGGCCAGCGAGTACGGCCTTGCCACCCGCGACCTGCGGGCTTTCAGAGAGCAGATCCCCTTCGAGGACGGCTCCGGCGGCTCGCTCTGGCGGCACCTCAAGGTCGCCTTCGCCCACCAGGAGAGCCTGCTCGGGCCTCACGGCGGCTACCTCACCGGCGCCAACGGCGACTGGTCGGACTTCTCGACGATCTTCCTGAAGATGGACGAGTCGATGCTGGTGCCCGCGCAGACCGCCTACGTCTATCCGCGGCTGGCGGAGCTGGCCGCGGCCCGCGGTGACGACGCCTTCGCCGCCCGCCTGCGGGCGGCCGGGGCCCGCGACCTGGCGACCGTCCGGGGGGAGTGGACAGGCGGCGGCTGGTACTCGCGCGGCTACGGCAGCGGCGGGCGGATCGGCGAGGGGGCGATCTTCGGCGAGCCGCAGCCGTGGGCGGTCCTCGCCGGGGCGCCCGCGCCGGGGCAGGCGAGGACGCTGGTCGCCAACATCCGCCGCTTCCTCACCGGGATCGGCGCTCCGCCCCAGGTCAACGGTCCGGCCCGGATCGGCTCCTCGCAGTCGCCGGCCCGCAACGACCCCGACGTCAGCGAGCATTCCGAGCCCCCGGCCGGAATCGGCACCAACAACGCCGTCTTCGTCGGCGGCGCCTGGTACGCGGTCAACGGCTGGCTCACCTGGGCCCTGGGGACGCTCGAGGGAACCGTTCCGAAGGCGACGCGCTACGCCCTCGACGAGCTCGAGCGCAACACGCTGACCGCCCATGCGACGGCCTTCCCCCACCACTGGGACGGGATCATCTCGGTCGACGACGTCTGCCGCTCCTTCTACTCCGCGAGCCCGGAGCAGTGCGGGATCGGCCTCACCACCGGCTACGCCGGGCAGATCATGCACCAGCCGGCCTGGAGCCTGTTCGACACGATCAGGCTGGCAGGCATCGAGCCGACCCGCGCCGGCTACCGGATCGACCCCCACCTGCCCGTCTCGAGCTTCGAGCTTCGCCTACCGCGGGTGGGGGTCGCCTACGGGCCCGACCGCGTCCGCGGCTACGTCAGGCCGGTGCGGTCGTCGCTGCTGAGGATGACGGTGACGGTGACGGGCCGGGTCCGGGCCGTGCTCGTGAACGGGCGCCGGACCGGCTATCGCCGGAGCGGCGATATCGTCGGCTTCCCGATGGCGGTCAGCGCCGGCCGGCCCTCCGACTGGCAGGTCTTGCGATGAGAGCCTCCCGGTCGTACGCTTGAGCCGGTTCGATCGGGCCGGCCGGGTTCAGCCGGCATCGGCCCCGGGTAGGCAAGCAGCAGGTGGACACGTTTCCCGAACACCGTCCAGGCCGGCTCCGCATCCGGGCGCGGGTCCGGGCCCATCCCCTCGACGCCGAGCTGGCGGCAGGGATCAACCCGACCCGGGATCCGTGCCTGGGGCTGCGGGCTGAGCAGATCACCCAGGCGGCGGCCCGGCGGCGGCTGGCCCGGGGGATCCGCGGCGCGGTCGAGCAGTCCCACCAGCCCTTCCTTCGGCCCACCTCGGCGGCGCCGCTGGACCGCCGCGCGATCCGATCCTGCCAGGACCAGCTGCTGACCCTGGCAAGGATGGTCGAGACCGCCCCACAACCGCGGGCACGGGGGGTCGCGATCGTGCGGCGCCTGCTGCTGGACGGCGCCAGCCCCCTTTACGGAGGCTTCGGCCGAGGCGGCGGAGCGACCAGGCTGGAGAGCTTCGTCCACAGCGCGATCAACGCCCTGATGGTCTCGCCGGACCTCTGATTCCACCCCGGGGACGCGGCCTCCCCGCGACCCGCACCTTCGCCGCTTCGCCGCTTCGCCGCTTCGCGTTCGCGTTCGCCGCTTCGCCGATTCGCCGAAGGGTTTCAGCACCTATGGGTGCCCAAACCATTCAGCCAGCGCTCCGACGTTCCCGTCCCTGCCCTCGACAGCGGGACGGGGCAGCGTGCGAGCCAAGGGGGCAGGGCGCGTTCAGGCCAGGGTGGCGCGGCGCGCTAGAGATCGCGCTCGGAGATCAGGCCACTCTGAAGCGCCCGCTCGACCAGCCCGACCCGCTTCTGGTTCTGCGGCAGCTCCTCCACCCCGAACTTCTCGAACAGCGCTCGCAGGTGGGTCTTGACCGCGTCGACGCTGAGGTGGAGCTCGTCGGCGATCTGCTGGTTGGTCGCCGGGGTGGCGAAGGCGGCGCCGTCCTTGAACGGCCGGCAGAGGGCGAGCAATACCCGCAGCTGTCCCGGTGAGACCGTCGCCGCCCCAGGGACCTCGCTGGCGATCACGGTGCTCTCGGCGCTCCCTTCACCGGGAACCCGGTAGAGGACGACGGTCTGCCCGAAGCGGACCATGTCCTGGTCGCGAAGGTGGTGGCGGCCACGGATGCGCTCGCCGTTGACGAACGATCCGTTGCGGGAGAGCCCGTCGTCGAGGAGCGTGCACTCGTCGCGGACCACTTCGATCTGGGCGTGGAGGCTGGAGACCTCCTCGTCCCACTCGATGCGGATGTCCGCCGATCCGCTTCGCCCGACCCAGATCTCGGTGGTCCCCTTCTCGACGACCAGGATCCGCTGCTCGCCGGCGCCGTCGCGATAGACGATGAACGGGCGTCCCTCGCGCTCGGCCTCGATCTGGGCCTTCAACTCCGGCGCCGTCACGGCCCGGGGGCCCTGGGGTGCGTCGCTCATGCCCTGATCCTAAGAGCCAGCGTGGCTGGCGGGCCAGAGTCCGCGCCGCCGCAGCCACAGGCTCCCGCCGCCCCAGGCCCGCCATTAGCCGATTCGCCACATCTAGACGAATGTGCGAGTGAGCAGACCGGCTTTGCTTGCCACACTGAAGGTGGTCGCCTTTTCGCACGGCAGGCGTTCTTGCCCAATGGTTCCTCGATCCTCAGCCACGCAGTGACCGTCGCCTCGATCAGCGGCTTCTTCTTCACCTGGTATCCGGTCTTCGGCGTCCTCTTCATGGCCGGCCTGCTCTGCGTCTTCGCGCTGCTGCTGCGGCAGACGATGCGCTCGACCAAGCCGGAGACGGTCCGCTCGACCACCACCGCTCCGGTCGGCTGGGACGACGTGCAGGGAGTGGACGCCGCCAAGGACGAACTGATGGACGTCGCCGAGTGGCTGCGCGACCCCGACCGCTTCAACGCGCTCGGAGCCCAGCCGCCCAGAGGGGTGCTGCTCTATGGCCCCCCGGGGACCGGCAAGACGATGCTGGCGCGGGCCGTCGCGGCCCAGGCCGGGGTCGACTTCTTCGCCGCCTCGGGATCGAGCTTCGTCGAGATGTTCGTCGGCAGGGGCGCGGCCCGCATTCGCCGTCTCTTCAAGGAGGCACGGAAGTCGGGCCGCGCTGTCATCTTCATCGACGAGCTCGACGCCGTCGGCGGAACCCGCAGCGGCGGTGGCGACGGCGGCAGCAGCGAGCGCGAGCAGGCGCTGAACCAGCTGCTGGTCGAGCTCGACGGGTTCGAACGCGACCCGGGCACGGTGATCGTGGTCGCCGCCTCCAACAACGTCGAGAAGCTCGACCATGCCCTGCTGCGCCCGGGCCGCTTCGACCGCCGTGTCCTGGTCGCACCTCCCGATCGCGACGGCCGTGAGGCGATCCTCCGCGCCCACGCCCAGGGCAAGCCGCTGGCCGACGACCTCGACCTCGCCGACGTCGCCCGCAAGACGACCGGGATGACCGGCGCCCAGCTCGCCAACTCGCTCAACGAGGCGGCGATCATCGCCGGGCGGGCGGGCCGCAGGGCGACCTGCCGCGAGGACCTCGACGAGGCGCTGCTGCGCCAGTCGGTCGGCTCGCAGCAGTCCCGGCGCCTGACCCAGAAGGAGCGGCGGATCGTCGCCTACCACGAGGGCGGACACGCCCTCTGCCGCAGGCTGGTGGGGCTGGACCCGCCCGAGATACTCAGCATCGTCCCGCGCGGCCCTGCGCTCGGCTTCGTCGGCCACTCGCCCCAGGAGGACACCTACATGCGCTCCCGCGAGCAGCTCCTCGACGAGACCGTGACCCTGCTGGGCGGGCGGGCGGCGGAGGAGCTGGTCTTCGGCGAGGCCTACACCGGCGCCGCCGACGACCTCGCCCGTGTTCACTCCGTCTGCAAGCAGATGATCTCCGAGTTCGGGATGGGCGTGGAGACCGACTCACCCGGGGACGCGCCGATCGCCCTTCCAACCGACGACTACTCGCTCTCCGACCGGACCCGCCGCGACGTCGACCTCGGCGCCATGGCCCTCGCCCGCGACGCGCACCGCCGCGCGCTCAGCCTGCTCAGCGCCAACCGCCGCTGCCTCGACGACCTCGCTGCCAACGCGCTCGAGCGCGAGACCCTGACCCGCGAGGACCTGGACGAGATCTTCGCCGCGCACGAATTGCGCACCTCGGAGCTCCCGGCCGTCGAGGCGGCTCTGATGGAGCTCTCGAACCAGCCGGCGGCTGACTGAGCGGCTTCCCGAATGGATCATCCCCCCTCGGCTCCGACCCAGGCCCTGGCCTCGGGGAAATCGGCGAGGGAGAAGAGGCGGAAATCGCCCGGCGCCAGCCAACCCAGCAGCATCGCGGTTCGGCGGGCCCACTCGATGTCGGTGACGAGGGCGAGCCGCTCCCAGGAGCGGCGATGGCGGATGCCGAGGTCGATGTCGGACTTGACCTCCTCCCACAGCGCCCCGGGTTCGAACGCGTCCAACCCCGGCCCCAGCTGGAAGAGGACGCGAAAGCGCCCACCATCGGCGAGCGCCTGCTTCAGCGCAGGCTCGAGCACGTCGGCGTAGTCGGCTCTCGAGACCTCGCCGCGGACGAGGAAGCCGAGGGTTCCCGGGGGCATGTCTGCGATCGCCTCGACCATCCCGGGCCCAGCCTAGATAAGAGTCCCGTCCCCGGGGACTAGTGTCCAACGAGTGCCCGAAGCCGAGCGCACCCTCACCACCAAAGAGCTGAACCGGGCGCTGTTGGCACGCCAGATGCTGCTTGAACGCAAGCGCTACTCGCTGCCGAAGGCGTTGGAGCGGATCGGCGGCATCCAGGCGCAGTACGCGCCCTCGATGTATATCGGGCTGTGGACGCGGCTCGAGGGCTTCGAGCGCGAGACGCTGACGCGGGCACTGGAGCGCCGCACCGTGGTCCAGGGGACTCTGCTTCGGGCGACCATCCACCTGGTCACGCCGGCGGATTGGTGGCGCTTCTCGGCGGCGGTGCGGCGGCTGCGCCGAGAGCGCTGGCTCGACTACTCCAAGGGCGAGCCCACGGCGCAGCAGATGGACGCCGGCACCAGGCGCCTCCGCAAGCGCCTCGCCGGTGGTTTCGCCGGCCGCGCCGAGGTTGGGGAGCTGATCGGCCACGGGTCGCGCGGGACCAACGGCGCCAGCATCTGGACCGATCTTGTCCGGGTGCCGCCATCCGGGACCTGGGAACGCCGCCGGGCAGACCTCTTCGCCGAAGCAGGGCAATGGATCGGGCCCGAGCCCGAGGACGTCAGCGAAGCTGCGGCGATGGTCGAGACGGTCCGCAGCTACCTGCGCGGCTTCGGCCCAGCCACCCGGGCCGAGATCGCCGACTGGGCGGGGGTCCCGGTGGCCCCGGCGGCGGCCGCGCTGGATCGGATCGAGCTGCGCCGCTTCCGCGGCCCCGAGGGCCAGGAGCTGGTGGATCTGCCGCGGGCGCCGCTGCCCCACCCCGAGACCCCGGCTCCGGTCAGATTCCTGCCGATCTGGGACGCGACCCTGCTCGCCCACGCCCGCCGCACCCAGATCCTCCCCGACGAGCACCGCAGCAAGGTCTTCAGCACGAGGACGCCGCAGTCGGTGGCGACGTTCCTCGTCGACGGCGGCGTGGCGGGGACCTGGCGCTACGAGAAGGGGCGGGTGAAGGTCGAGCCGTTCGGGCGCCTCGACCCGGCGACGCGGCGGCAGCTCGACGCCGAGGCGGAGAGGCTGGTCGAGCTACACCGGTGAGCCCGGCGGACCGGGTTTAGGGCGGCCCGATCTCGCGGTTGTGGTACTGCACGTAGGATCGGCAGGGCTCGCCGCGCATCCCCGGGCAAGGGGGCAGGCCGGTCGGGACGTTGACCCCGCCGATCACCGGCAGCACGACTCGCGACGGCATATCCGGCGTATGCGCGATCGCCACCGAGGTGGGGCTGTTGGGGGTGGCGTTGCCGAACTCCCAGACCGGCTGGTCGCCGTCCGGGGCCGCGATCGTGATCCGGAGGCGGGAATCCTTGCGGTAGACGTGACCCTGGTAGTAGAGCGGGATCGTCACCTTGGTGAAGCGGTTCTTCGGCAGCGAGGCACGGTCCGCCTTGGTGAAGCTGGGTACGGGCTCGAGCAGGGTGCTCTTGCTGCGGTCGAGCTTGCGGGCGCTGGTCTTCAGCCAACCGTTCTGGACGAAGGTCTCCTTGCCGTCGGGGCGGACCTCGGAGACGGTCACCTGGAGGTCGACGTTGGGGACCTTGGCGCGGATCCAGGCGTCGACCGCGCCGGCGCCGACGACGGTCGTATTCGACTTCATCCGGGAGCTGACGTAGGAGACGGCCTTGCCGGTGGGGCTCTGGCTCCACTGGTAGTTGGGTATCGCGGTCCAGAGGTCGCCGGACCCGGTGTTGCCGGTGAAGTCCGTCTGCGGCCGCGCGTTCTTGTCCCAGGTGAAGGCCTCGGCGCCGGACTTGCTCGGCCTGCGGTCGGTGAGGACTCCGAACCCGCCCAGGTACCAGGAGCGGGCCGTCGTCTTCGGCAGCGGGAAGCGGGAGAAGGAGCGCTCGAATCCTGCGAAGGGCGCGCCCGCTGTGAGGCCGCCGGCGCCGTTGTCGAAGAGGATGCGTATCGGCTTCAGCTTCTCGAAGGCGGTGCGTGCGGAGGCCAGGTCTGGCTCGGTCTGGATCGGATCGTCTGGCAGGGTCACCCCGGGAATCCCGAACACCGTTTGATAGATGATCGGTGAAAGCGCCTTCTGCCCCGCCGTGAGGGCAGGCTTCTCACGCGCGACGTAGATCTTGAGGAAGTCGAACCAGCGGTTGAACGTCACCGGGTCGAGCGAGTCGGTGTGGACCCCGTTGGTGAAGGTGAACCATTTGCGATTGGTCCCTGTGAACTCGTCGGCGAGGTTGGGGCAGTGGCCACCGGTCTGCTCGTCGGTCCACTGGCAGGCCAGGAATACCGGCGTCTTGATCTTGTGGACGAACGTCTCCGGCGCCAGCGGATCGGCGACCTTGGGGACGTAGAAGCGGTTGCGATGCGATCTTCGCGAGAAGGTCGACCGCCTCGGTGTGGAGGTCCTGGTTCGCCGCGCAGATCGCGTCCCCGTTCTGGATGCGGTCATAGGCCCAGCCCTGGCCGCCGGTGGGCGACGCGGGCAGCGCGTCGTGGACACGATCCTTCGCCCACGAGAGGGCAAAGCCAGAGTTGAGAATCCCGCCTGGGTAGAGCGTTGTCGCAGTGTTGTCGATCACCGACAGCGGCGTGATCGCCGAAAGGCTCGGCGGCCTGGTCGCGGCGACGAAGAGCTGGCTGATTCCGCCGTAGGAGACGCCCATCATCCCAACCTTGTGATGCAGGGCCCAGGGCTGGCGGGCGACCGTCTCGATCACGTCATAGCCGTCGAGGGCCTGCAGCGGCTCGAAGTAGTCGAACGCACCGCCGGAACAGCCTGAGCCGCGCATGTTGACGTCCACGACAGCGAATCCGAGTTGGAGGGCGATCGCAGCAGTCGAGCTCTCGCCACCCCCAGGGCCGTGACTCGGGTCGGCATAGCCGTAGCCGGAATACTCGATCAGGGTCGGATAGGGCCCGCTTCCCGCCGGAGTCTGGACGTTGATGGCCAGCTTCGTTCCGTCACGCGTGCTCAGATAGCCGTAGCCGCTGCTCGGCAGGCTCTGGTTGTAGATGTTCGTGTTCGGCGGCGCCGAGCGGTCGCTCAGAACCCGGAAGGAGGGCGACTGCGGTCCGCCCTTGCCACCCTGGCGCACGCGGTAGCCAGAGCCGGGCTCGACGTGCCGGAAGACGATCCCGCCGAGCGATCCCGCCTTGCGGGCGTCGGCGACCTTGCCGTTGCTGTCGAGGAGGCTGTATTTGGCCCCCGGCGTGGCGCCGGTGACGTCCACCTGCTCGACGCTGCCGCGGGCGGTGAAGCTGGCGGCGCTGGCTCCGGCGGTCGAGACGACCGCGCACCACAGCAGCAGCAGCATCGCCGCCGCCAGAACCCTCCCTGCCGCCGGCCTGACGCGGTTCGGCGTCGCCTCTCTCATCGCGGGACACTCTTTCATGTATCGCAAATCCGTGTCGGGAAGCAGGGGACGAAATTCGGGCGGCCGGCGGTCATCGCGACCATAACCCGGCATCGGCGGGGGAGTTTCGGTGCGGCCCGCGGGTCTGCCTGCCGCCCGATCGAGGCGGCTCGCAATCATCGTCCTCCTGATCGGCTTGGCCCTGCTGCTCCTCCCGCCAGCGCAAGGAGGACCTGGTCGTCCTCGCCAACAGCTTCGCCATCGCCGGGCTCGGCTTTCTGGCGCTGGCCATGACCGGGCTCTGGTGCTGATCGCCGACCTACTTTGTTGGGGGGCGGCCGGAGCGGCTGTCACCGGGGTCGGAATCGTCGCTCTGCTGGTCAGCCTCTGGGGCCTGATACCACTGCGGAGGCGGGCCGACTAGGGAGCAGTGCCGCGCGTTGCCGGAGGGGGTGTATGGTCGGAGCAGGGTGGCAATCGTCCTCTGGCACATCGAGCTGTCGCACTACAACGAGAAGGCTCGTTGGGCGCTCGACTACAAGCAGATCCCGCACCAGCGCCGCGTGCCGATGCCGGGGCTGCACGGGATGCGGGCGATGATGCTCACCCACGGCGCCCAGCGCCGCCTGCCGGTGCTCGACCTCGAAGGGAGGAGGATCGGCGACTCCACCGCGATCATCGCCGCCCTGGAGGAGTACCGGCCCGAGCCCCATCTCTACCCGGCGGACCCAGCCGACCGCGCCCGGGCGCTGGAGCTCGAGGAGTACTTCGACGAGGAGCTGGCGCCATCGGTGCGGCGCTTCATCTGGCACTACACGCTGCCCGACCCCGACGCGGTGGCCGCGGCCCTGTTCACCAAGCCGAGCCCCACGCGCGAGCGCCTGCTGCGGGCGACGGCGCCGGTGGCGACGCGCCTGGTCCGCGCCGATTACAGCGTCAACGATGACAGCGCAGCCCAGGCGCGGGCCGAGATCGTCGCCGCGATGGACCGCCTCGAAGACGAGCTACAGCCCTCCGGCTACCTGGTCGGCGAGGGATTCTCCGTCGCCGACCTGACCGCCGCCGCGCTGTTCACGCCGCTGCTGGCGCCGCCCGAGCGCCCCTACTCGCCCGATGTGGTGGTCCCGGCCGTGCAGGAGTTGCGGGATGAGCTCGAGGCTCGTCCCGGGGGTGAATGGGTGAGCGAGATGTACGCACGCCACCGGGGTGCATCGGCCGAGGTTCTGGCCCACGCCGGCGTCTGAGCGCCCCCCAGGCATTGCGGTCGCCGGCAGAGGCTCAGCCGCGGCGACCGCACCCGGCCCTCACTCCACGTAGACGAATGTGACGGTGTAGCGCTTGGTGCCTACGTGTGCGTTGCACGCGTTGAGACCTGAGGGCCTCGACTCACAACTCCAGCTGTAGCCCACCTTCTTGAAGCTGCAGCGGCTTCTGCACTTGTGCCGGCTCACGTCCTCGGCAACCACCTTCTTCGCCTGCGAGCAGGTGACGCCGAAGTGCTTGATGTTCTTTGCCTTGTGGGCCCGGCCACACGATGATCCGGCCTCGGCGGCTGACGGCGCAAGATAGCCGGCCGCAAACAGGCCAATCACCAGTCCCAGGCAACCGATTCTCTTCATCTCATCCTCCCCAGTCGACGTCGAATGCTCTCCATGGCTCCGTGTCTGCTCAATGCCCTGGGCCCTTCTCGCATCCGTGGGATTTGCCGAGCCCCGGCCCGCCGTCGCAGAAATCGCGACCGGGGCCGCCATAGAGCTGATCCGGGTCAGGCCCTCCATACAGTCGGTCCTTGCCGGGACCGCCATGGCACCCGTCCTTCCCCGAACCCATGTAACAGACGTCGTCGCCTGTGTCTCCCCAGCAACCGTCGCTTCCGGCGCCGTGCTTGCAGAAGTCATCGCCCGGCCCGCCGACGCAATCGCTGTTTCGCTGCCCGGTGATGCAGGTGTCATCGCCGCCGCCGCCGATGCAGCGGTTGCGCCTGGCGCCCTCCGAATAGCAGGTGTCGCGCTCATCGTTGCCGATGAACTTGTCCGATCCATCGCCCAGATAAGCGGTGAGTGGGATCGGCAGTGGATCGTGCACCTCGACCTTGTCGTTGGCAGAACCCATGTCGATCTCGATCGAGGCCACTCCCTGGACGGGACAGACGGCGCCACCGCGCCCCGAGCGGCACCCTTTCGCACCGGCCATGTAGCCGTCGACGAGGATGCTCCCGTCGTTGAAGCTCAGCGTCAGGTGCGAGCCCGACCTTGCGCCGTTGATGGTGATCTTCCCCTGGGGTGAGGCGGTCGTCGGCAGGACGGCGAGCGCAAGCGCAGCGACGGCCGCCACGGCCAATCCCAGTCTCAATGCGCCCTGCCTCAGGTCGCCACCTCTGCTCAGTCGGGACATCGCCCTTCCCCTCGTTCAGTCCAACCTAGTCGCTTCAGAGCTGTGGGTCAAACCAGATGCCCCCGCACCTCACGAACATGCCCCTCCTTCCTTCTTCCGTGCGCGATACTGCGCAGGGCGATGTCCGGGGAGAACATCGAGGTTGTCAAACGCGCAATCGACGCTTGGAACCGCCGCGATCTCAACGCTTTCTTGGAAGCGTGGCATCCAGACGCCGAATGGCGTCCCGCATTCCCCCAGGGCACCGACGGAAGGGACACGGTCTATCGGGGGCACGAGGGCGTCAGCCTGGCCTGGGGCAATGTACGAGCGGCCTGGTCGGAGTATCGACTAGAGGTCGAGGACGCCCGGATGTCCGGCGAGGACTTGGTCGTCCTCGGCCACATCTACGTACGCGGGAAGGGCAGTGGTGTCGAAATCGATTCGGCTTGGAGTGCGATCGTGCGCTTCCGGGATAGGAAGGTCATCAGTGCGTGGGATTGGCTTGACCATTCGTCCGCCCTCGAAGCCGCCGGGCTTGAGGAGTAGCCGATGCCGCAGGAGAACGTCGAGATCGTGCGGCGGATCTATGGAGAGTGGGGGCGTGGACGCTTCCAAGCGGGTTCCGAGCTCTTCGACCCCTGGGTGTTGCTCGTCCTGAGGCCAGAGTTCCCGGACGCCGGGACGTATCTTGGCTCGGAGGAGATTCGCGGATACATGCGGGTTTTTCTGGAGGACTGGGACCACGCCGTGATCGAGGGCGAGGAGTTCATCGGGGCCGGGGATACCGTCGTGGTCGGAGTCCACCAGCAAGCCGACGGTAAGGGGAGCGGCATCCCGACGGACATGCGCTATTTCCATGTCTGGACCTTCCGTGGAGGCAGGGTGATCCGGATTGAAAGCGTCAGAGAGCGTGGAGAAGCCCTCGAAGTCGCCGGGCTGTCGGAGTAGCGCCTGCGAGAAAAGGACAGGGAGACTCCCCCCGCAAGAGAAGAGGGAGCCTCCCCGCCTATCGACCCCGACCGAGTTTCCGAGCAGCCGGGGTCGTGATTCGCAGAGGACAAACGAAGCGGTGGCGGGCGCACTTGCGCCGCCGAACAACGCCTGGCCGGGGACGAGCGGGGAGGCTCCTCCCGGCAGAGTGGAGCCTCCCCGCCTGTGTCCCCTGCCGCGCCCCCCCGCAGTTTCGATCGGACACCGCGGCAGGGACGCTCTTGCGCATGTAGAACGCGACGGACGCCGGCTCGTTTGCGCTGGACTGGCCGTTTTTCAGCACTGGCCCCTCGGGTTCTTTGAGAGGGCGGGCGAGTGACCCGACCGGGTAGCGCTTCTCGCAAGAACAGCCCCTGCCGAGAGAGCGGTTCGTCTCACGCACGTGAGCCCCGGCCTGGCGGTCGCGCTGGCCTTCGTCTTCGGCTACGCGTTGACCAGTCTTCCCCTGCTCAGGGCCGGGAGTCCGGCGCTCCGGCGAGCGCGCCGCCAGGTTGGAGCGAGGGACCGGCGTCTTGTTTGCTGGATCCCTCTGGTTCCGGTCTAGACTCCGTACCGTGCCGCCATTCAGGGTCAACGTCGAGGGACCAGACCTGAAGCGGGCAAGTGAAGCCCTGGGGCGGCACGCCGATATCTCGCAAACGTGGGGCCCAGCATCCAGCCGGTTTATCGAGGGTGCGGGGTCAGACGTCCAGGCTCGTCATATCGAGGCTGTGGTTGAGGCCGACACCGCTGTGGCAGCTGAGGGTCGCGTGCGGGAAGCCCTGCCGCCAGACGGCTACATCATCACGGCAGTCGAGCCCTTGTAGAACGCGAACTGGGGGCGCGGCGTTGTCGGGTGCGACCGGACTGCCTCCCATTTCGCCGCCAAGCTCGGTCTCGCCTCGACGGCTTGCTCGGCTGGCGGCGACACTTGGAAGGCTGAGTGCTACCCGATTGAGGATCAAGAGTTTGCACGCTCGGCGGTCGAGCGGCTCCTCAACGAGACCGACCAGAACTGGCGAACAGTGCTGCAGGTCAGCTAAGGGCGCCCATGTCTCGGGATGCTCGTCGAGCCAGCGCCCGCCGGGTGGCCTCTCGGCGACAGTCCCGGCACCAGCTCGAGCGCCATCTTCAAGGCGGGCGGGATGTGCTCGTCTGGCACGTGTTGGGACAGGGGTCATTCGCAGCCAGATGCTCCCGGGACCATCTGACCCGGGGAACCTGGGGAATAGACTTGGCTGGCCACCAACAGCTGAACTTGGAGGGTTTGATGGGTCTGGGTTACGACGGAAAGCTGTATATCCTCGCGTTCGACCACCGCGGGTCGTTCACGAAGCGCTTCGGGGTCGAGGGAGACCCGACCCCCGAGGACACCCAGCGCTTCGCCGACGGCAAGCACCTGATCTTCGAGGGCGTCGAGGCAGCGCTCTCGCGGGGCGCCGATCCGTCCGTCACCGGCGTGCTAGTCGATGAGCAGTTCGGAGGGCCAACGCAGGTACCCGAGCAGGCCAAGGCCAGAGGGATCAAGCTCGCGATGCCGGTTGAGAAGAGTGGACAGAACGAATTCGACTTCGATTACGGCGAGGATTTCGGCGCCCATATCGAGCGCTACGACCCCGATTTCTCGAAGGTGTTGGTCCGCTACAACCCCGACGGAGACGCCGAGATGAACCGCCGCCAGGTGGAGAGGCTCCGGCGCCTTTCGGAGTGGCTGCACGAGCACGATCGTAAGTTCCTCTTCGAGCTGCTGGTCCCGGCCGAAGAGGCGCAGCTCACCTCCGCCGGCGGCGACTCCGACCGCTACGATGCCGAGCTGCGCCCCGACCTGATGTGCCGCGCGATCGCAGAGCTGCAGGACTGCGGAGTCGAGGCCGACATCTGGAAGATTGAGGGCGTGGACGAGCGGGCCGACTGCGAGCGGATAGCGGCCCAATGCAGAGCGGGGGGTCGCGAGGACGTCGTCTGCGTGGTCCTCGGGCGCGGGGCCGACGACGACAAGGTTGACCACTGGCTTCGCCAGGGTGCCCCCGTCGAAGGCTACGTCGGCTTCGCCATCGGCCGCTCGATCTGGGGTGAGCCGCTCAAGGCCTTCATCGACGGCAGCCTGTCGCGAGAGGAGGCCGCCGCGCAGGTGGCCGACAACTACCTGCGATTCGTCGACGTCTACACCTCGGTCTAGACGCACTCCGGCTTCGCGCTCCGGCTGAACCTCGGCGCCGGGTCCTATCTCGACGTTCTCCTGCGACATCGCCTACTCCGGCAGCCCCGCGGCTTCGAGGGCCTGTTCCTCACTCGGAAAGACAGTGATCCGCGCGATCTTGCCTTCGATCACGGTGCAGAGCTCGGCGTAGGAGCGCCGCCCGGGAACACCTCTGCCCTTCCCATGGGCATTGACTTCTTGCGGGTCGAGGACTCTAGTAGTGGCTGAGGTGTTCCGCGTCCGGCCAGATGCCGATACCGGGCATGTCGAGCCGATCTGTGAGCGGCTGCCGCCATTCGGGTGTCTCGGTGGGCTCGCCCCAGTAGTCGGTGATGCGCACGGCCTGCCCGTCCTCCAGCTCGCCGATGGTCACGTTCCGGTACAGACGTCCGTCACCGTAGTTGCAGGTCCACTCGACCACGACGACATCATCGAGTTGCAGACGCCTGCCGACTTCGAGTGTGAGTTCGGGGAAGTTGCCCTCGACATCGGCGACCAGCCTGCTGGTGCGCACCATCTCGCCCATCTGCGGCCACTGGCGCACGACGTTCTCGGCCAAGGGTACGCCGAGGATGTAGGCCACCCGCGTCGCGCCGTCGGACTCCTGCTGACTCGTGTTCATTCGGATCAGGTTCCTTCCGCTCTTGGTTTGGTCGACCCCGGCCGAGCCGAAAGTCGCCACGGCCCATGTCCGCGCGGACCGAGCGCACGAGGTCCAGGTTCGCCGAGGACGACGATGCAGTATCCCGCCTGGGCGTCGCCAGGCGTGGGGCTCCCCCCTCCCGCTGGGGGTGCCGGCCCGGCTTGCATTTCGGTTTATCCGGGCAGAAGAGGGGCTGACGACCTCGCCGCGAACAGTATCGGTGCCCAACCCCCTTGGGGGCCGAGAGTAGAGAGCGAGGGTAGAAAGCCATTGCCGCGAATCGTGGACGTCTTCCTCGGCGAGATCAGCCTTAGAGCACTTCGGGGCGAGACCCGCGCGGAGTCGGGCAGCCTCGGGCCACCGCTGGCACTGGCGATCCGGCACTACCTGACGGAGAAGGACTCCCCCCGGGCCGGCTGGGCATATCCGCGCTTCCATCGCGACCGGGTGTATGGGGAGGGAGTGCAGGTGCAGATCACGATTGACGAAGCGCCCTGGGAAGCGCTCGAGCGCGAGGCGGACCGGCAGGGCGTCTCGGCCGAGCGACTGGCCGAGTATGCGGCGCTCTACTTCGCCGCGGACCTAGAAACCGGCCGCCTCGACCGCAGTGTCGTCGACGACTGAGGCGATGGCCGGTGCCAGGCTCGAACTGGCGACCTCCTGCTTGTAAGGCCTCGAGGACCGCTTGCCATGCGATCCGTGCCTGAGGGGGCCGGGTTCGGTGTCGCTGTAGTCGCTCCGTTCGGCTGTATTGGCGCGGCAGCTCGGCGCCGGATTCGTGAAGGGGAACTCCGCCTCCCTCTGGACGGCGAACCCGGTGGTCGTGTCGCCTCGGCCGCAGACGACGCAGGGTTCGTACGACGCAACTGCCATCCCTCACCAACGGGGGACAGCGCCATCGTCAGTGGTCTCGTTCCTTTTCCGTGCCGCATTCCAAAGACCGCTGGCCACGGCGCCGCGAAAAAGCAGCCTTAGAAATGGCCCGGTCCTAGCGTCAGCAACCCTTCATCTTGCGTAACTTCTGGCGGTAGATCCGCATCGAGCTGTGTCTCATATCGCCGTGCGTCTGATTCCGGAGTCTCGGCACTAGCTCATGGTGGTAGGGCGACCGAAGGCTCTCCCGATGTCCGATCACATTCCTGACCTTGATATGGAATCGGCATCGCAGGTAACGCGTCAGATGCAAGGAAGCCCGCAACTCTCGCCGATCGCCGAGAAGGTCAAGCATCGCTGTGCCCAGCGTGTTCGATTCCGATCGCGGTCCAGTTGAGGCCGACGTTCGGGAGCTCATGGAGCTCGGGATCGGGATGGTCGGGCGCGAAGGTGTTGTAGACGGCGGCGGCACTGCTGGCGACTGAGATGTGTTCGACAATGACGTGCGGATTACGCAGCCGCGAGGTGTGGTCACCGTAATGGCGCTTCGAGTAGGCGGCCATCTCGTGCTTGCGCTTGGCCGAGAATGGGATGAACCAATGACCAATTGGATGTCTGGTGAGGCGGAGATCCAACCGTCCCGGGCTAGGAACAGCCGACCGCCAGGCGCGGGCGTGGCTGAGGTGACGACGTTCCTGAGGCGGTGGCTGAGCAGAGCCCGTGAGGGCCCAAGACATTGCGACGATGACCGAAAAGCCGAGCGCCGCGATTGAGTTGAGTATCAGGCGCCTCGTTCCTTCTTCCACGATTCAAAGCTAGCTCAGAGACCGGCTCGAGATCCCAGGCTCCAAAGACGCCTGGACACATCCACTTTCTTTCAACATGCCTAATCCGCCAGCCCGGCGGCTTCGAGGGCGTCGGCTGGGTCAAAGTAGCTGTCCATGCGAGCGAGCTGCCCGCCCTGAAAAGTGAAAACGATGCCCATGCGCTGGTCAAGGGTGATGCCGCTCCCCTTGCCACGCGCAGTGAACTTGAGGAGCGCGACGACCCGATCCTCGCCCGCGTCGATGGCCTCCTCGACCTCGCTTCCGAATTCCTCGAAGGCGTCGTCAAACCACGCGAAGTAGTCGCGGATGCCCTGCTGCCCGCGGAAGACGCGACCCTCGCTGGCGGCAAGGACCGAGTGGAACTCCGCCTCCTCGGGGAAGAGCGCATCCATAGTTCCGAGGTCGCGCCGGTTCACGGCGTCCAAGACCTGGCGCACGATCTCCACATTCTCCTGGGACATCGCCTACTCCTGAAGCCGGGCGCCTTCGAGGGCATCAGCCTCGGTTCGGTAGGTGCGCCACCAGATGGCCTTCTTGTCGCGCCACTCCGTGGCCTGCCAGTTCGTCTGCTCAATGGGGGCGTCGCTCTCCATGCCTTGGCCGCGGAGGCGCAGCCGCGTAACGGTCACATCTCCGAGATCTTGCACCTCATCGATCTCCGCCCTGAAGTCAGGGAAGACGCCCAGGAGGTTCTCCCACCAGCGCCGAGCCCCCTCATGGCCCCTGTAGACGCCCCCGCCCTCCATCTCCGCCTGGAGCGGGGTGAACTCCCCGTAGGGGTCGACGAGTGCGAGGAAGGCATCGAGGTCGCGCCGGTTGAAGGCGTCGACCGCTCGGTATTGCAGCTCCACGTTCTTCTGCGACATCGCCTGCGCAGTATCGCTCAGGGCCGAGGAAGGGGGCGCTTGTGGCACTCAGTTCGAGCGGAGGGGACCCGGAGGCGTCGGCGGGCAGATCTTCCAATGGAGCCCGTGGCGCTCGAGCACATCGCAAATCCTCGTCACGACGACGAACGCCACGCACCGGCCCTGGTTCTTGAAGCCGAACTGATTCCAGCCGCCGTTCCTGCATTGACAATGTCCCTATGAGGAGGCTTCCGATCTCACCATGAGGGCCTCGTTTCGCTGAGGGTGGCTGATGTTCCCCGCGCTTGACTTCGTCTACATGCCCAGCACTGATGTTGCCGCTGACATCGCTCACTTCACTGACGTTGCCGGCGGTCGCCTCGTTTTCGCGATCGAGGCTTTCGGAACGCGGGTGGCAATGGTCGAGCTCTCGGATCGAGGGACCGGCCGTGCTGCTGGCCGGCCACCTCCACGGCGAGGCGCCCATCCTTGTCTACAGGGTGGAGAACCTCGCCCAAGCGAGTGCAGAGCTCGCGGAGCGAGGTTGGGACCCCGAGGCGCGCTCGGGCATCCCCCACGGCCCGTTGTACTCCTACCGGGCACCCGGCGGCCAGCGCTTCGCTCTCTACGAGCTCACCCGCCCCGAGGCCGCCGCACGCCTTGTGGGACGCCGGGACTTCTGATCGACGAGGCCGCTGGCCGAGCCCTGTTCGCGTTCGCGGGCACCGCCTACGGCGCTACCGAGCTGGCAGCCTGATCGTCGCCGTGCGCAGCGGCAGCTGAGCCACAGTAACCCCCTTCCCGCTTCGAGGTCCAAGCTCGATGCTCATTGGTGCCTCCTTGTCGGAAGTCCGTGGGGGTTCGCGTGGTGGGCCAGCCACCAGATCGTGTGCGCGATCTTTCTCAAGGCCGGCATCAGTCAGTCATCCACTAGCTATCGGGGGAAGTGAGGACGACGCGGCCTTGTCGATCCAGATAGGCCTAAGGAGTCGGCGCCCATTGTGCCGTGTACTTGACCAAGGTGCTGCACCCCGCCCACTTGACGGTGCCTGTCATCTTTCGCCGACTGACCCACTTGCCTGTCCAGGTCAACTTCTTTCCCAAGACTGTCCCGACATAGGTGAACTTGCCGTCCTTGATCGCGATCCTCGTGTTGACATTCGGGTTGTAGCGGCCGCAGATGCCGACAGAGGGATCACTTGGCTTGTTTGGCCACGGGACGGACGCGAACTTTTCGATCTTGCGGCTATTCGCGATCACGGTGAAGTACGCCTCTCCACACCCGGACTTCCAGCCCTGTGGGCACTTCGAGTCATAGCGTCCAGGCTTTGGCGTCACGGAGTTGGCGGCGAGAGCTCCAGCCGCGGTCGCGAGAGCCAGGAGCGCGATTACGAGATAGATGCGGAAAGCTCGGATCAACTTGTTCCTCCCATGGTCTGCTCGATGGTCCGGTCTCCCGTAATTAACGAACTGGGGGCGCATTTATTTTCGTCCCCGCTGGGATAACAGGCCCCGCTGATCGGCGGCGGAGCGGGGGAGGCAGCCCTTCGACCTGACCGGCCTCAGGCGTCCTGACAGCCCTCCTGTGGCCTGCTGCTGGCACTCCTGGTCAAACGCGCCCCTTTGCGGGCTGGCCGGGCGCGCTCGCCCTGCGCGGGGTGGCCCTGCGGCGGCACGGACTCGTGCGAAACACCCCTCGCGCATCTCCCCGCTCTTGGTGCGGATTACTTCCTGGTGCTGGTGCGCTTGACGACTGCGTCTTGTGCCGCCTTCTTGAGTGCACCGAAAAAGCTTCGCCGCGTCGGAGCGGGCTTCTCGACCGGCTCGTCAGCCTTGGTCTTCTGCTCAGGCTGGGGGGCGTCGGCCACGGAAGCGATGGTAGCTCCCGCGTCTGCCGCATGGCTGTACGGGAAAGCTCAGGGCTTCGGGACTGAAGATCGGTAGCAACGGCGGTAGTAATCGGCAGCAGCGACATGGCACGGGCCGCTGATCGAGGGAGGCAAGTGCACCGGTGAGGGCGCTACTCCGACAGTCCGGCGGCTTCGAGGGCCTCGTCCACGCTCGAGTACATCTGCATCCTGATCGCCTGTCCGTCCCGGAACGACCACACCTGAGCGAAGCGCATGTCGACGGGAATTCCCGTGGCCTTCGAACGCCCCCGCTGGTTAACGATGACGACGACGCGCTCCCCGGCGTCGATGTAATCCTCGGCCTCGACCTCCCAGCCATCCCACGCATCCGCCCACTCGGCGTTGAACTGGTTCGCGCCCTCGGCTCCGGAGTAGATTTGCTGGTCAGGCCAGCCGAGTTTGGACACATCCCAGACGAAATCGGGATGGGCGCGGATCTCACCGGTGGCCCTCCAGCGCTCGTAGCCGCGTCTCATGATCTCCACGTTCTCCTGCGACATCGCCTACTCCAATAGCCCGGCGGCTTCGAGGGCTTGGCTGCGATCAAGAAATGCATGAATTCGAGTGGCGCGGTCTTCCTCGAAGCTCCAAACGTGAAAGAGCGGGACCCGAGCACTCGCTCCGCTGCCAGCGCCTGTCCCCAGCCACTCCGTCGAGGCAAGCACCCGGTCGCCGTTAGCGATGAACTCAGGTGCCGCGAATTGCATGTCTGGAAAAACGTCCTGCAACTTCTCGAACACGGCACGAATGCCGTCATGGCCGAAAAAGCTCGAGGAGTCGGGAATCTCTGGAGGTTCGGTGATCTCAACACTGGGATCGCACAACTCGAAAAGCACCGAGAGGTCCCCGGTGGCCAAAGCGGGGTACACCGCCCGGAGTGCTTCGACGTTCTCCTCCGACATCGCCTGCGCAGTATCGCTCAGATGAGGCCGAGGATAAGCGCTATGCCTCGATCTCCGGGATCTGGCGCGGGCTGTCCCGGACAGGCCGAGGATGCCACGGACTGTCCACGGAGGTGGATGGACTCCTAAGTCCTGTAGATATGGGACCCGTGGCGGCGGGCCGCTGTGAATAGGGGTGGCCGGGGGGTTGAGGCGCAGCGCTTCCATTTCGCTTCCAAGCGCACCGAAACGCACGATCTGGTGAGCGGATGGCACCCAACATTTGGCTCTGCGCCTGGGTTACCAGCCATGGGCGGTACTGGGCTCGAACCAGTGACCTCCTGCTTGTAAGGACGCGAGGCGCGTGCGCCTCTTGCCCCGCTATTTGGCTTGCTAGAGCGGAATGAGGTGAGTTGCTTGCTTCTCCCCGCCCGGCTGGATAGTCGCCGATTAGCGTCGATATGCGTCGATTGAGGCACCAGATTGCGCTTGGTGCCTTTTGACTCGCTGCACGGACGATCGTCGTTCGTGTGGACGAAGAATCGCGCCGCACTAGAAGCTCACCCCGACGCCCTCGGGATAGTTCCGCCGAGCACCGGTTGCTAGAGAGCGCCTGGATCGCCACCCAGGAGGTCGCCGGTTGGAGTCCGGCTAGCTACATCTCACCGATGACCTGATCCTCTCGGACCCGGCGGCCCGAGTGCGCCATACCATTCAGGCGTCGGACTTACTCGCCAACAACCACACTTCCAGCCTCCGTTTCGCTGCCAACCCGAGCTCGACCGCCTGCGGAGAGCCGCCAGGGATCGAGAGGCGACACAAGCTGAGTGCCGGGACTGGATACTCGAGGCAACCCCGCTGGAGGAGGGTCGGACTCGGCTGAGCCTTTCGCCACGGCAGGGAGTCGAGCTCTCGGGGGCTGAACCGCTGGCCAAGTACTTCTTCTCAAGCAAGATCGACCGAGTCACTTCGGAGCAGGATCAGGCTACGTTCGAGGGCACTGTCTAGTCCCCGAGCTTGCCCAAGCCCTGCCCCAGCCGATCACTCGGCAGACGCGCAGCAATCGGGGCCCCGATACAACCCGCGACGTCTCGGCGGGCTCGTGTTACCACTTGGTGTCCTCAGCCGAACGGAGCGACCGATATCTGCATCGGCGTCGCGACCTGCTGGGCGCGCTTGGGGCCGTCGGCCTTGCCGGGCAGCTCGAAGAACAGCGTGCGGGTCGCGGTGAAGGTATTGAACGGAGCACTGCGCGGGTCAGTGTTGGGGATGCCCTGGTTGATCCAGGGACCGCTCGATCCGTAGGCCGAGGCATCGCCAGTGCACTGAGTCTCGGCGCCACCCCCGGGGTTGGCCTTGTCGAGGTAGTAGGAGGTCCAGCCGATGCCGGGGGCGTCCGTGCCGATGGCGTGGACGATCGAAACGCCGCCCTGCGCCCCGTCCACCGTCTCCCAGCCGATCTTCCCGGCGGGCGGGCTTTCGGGGAAGCCGTCGATGGTCGTGCCATCGGGTGCGGCGCTGCTGCGGTAGGTCATGCCGCTCGCCGCCGGGCTGTAGTCGAAGAAGTCGAGGATCCCGGGGATTGCGTGGACTCGGAGATAGGTGGTGATGTCCTCGCGGCGCTCATAGAAGACGTGCTGGCGGACGGTCAGCGGCCCACTGTTGGCGCCGATGTAGGAGCGGATCGCCCGCACCGGGCCGCTCTTGTTGGCAATGAACGCGCCCTCGGCGTCGTCGAAGGTGTCCTCGCTGCGCCCGCAGATGCCGGGCGCGAACAGGTCCTTGTGGCGGTCGAGGATGTCGACCCCGGTGGCGCCCTTGGTCCGCGGCCGCAGCGCGTCGTCGGCCCAGCGATCCGAGAAGTGCTGGCTGTAGAAGCTCGTCGTGACCGTCGAGTCCTCCGGGTTGGGCCCGTCGTTGAGCCGGTAGGTCGACTTGTAGTCGCCCGAGAGCAGGTTGAACCGGTAGTCGACGTAGCTCCGGCCCGCGCCGGGGTCGAGGTTGCCGGTCTGCCGGTACAGGTACATGAAGGCGTCGTGGGGATCGCCGACGGGATCGTGGACACGGATCTCCTCACCCGAGCCGGAGACCACGTTCGGCGGGCTCTGGCCCGCCGGCGCCTGGTTGCCGGCATCGATCCCCATGAAGGCGATCTCGTCGTTGGCGTCGACGCTCGCGTTGGGGTCGGGACCCGTGAAGGTGCCGGGATCGTTATAGGTCAGCACCTGCACCCCGTTCGCCGCCTGGTTGTAGACCGTCCCGAGGTCGACCATCGCCCGCTCGTCCACCTGGACCGGCACCTGGGTCCAGGTCCCATTGGAGTAGCGGTAGGCGAGCACCTTCCCGGGCTGGGCGCCGGCCAGCCTGGGCACGTCGGACCCGGGGAGGACTACTGGATCCTCGGGCCGCTGCGCGGCGCAGCCGCTCAACAGCACCGCTCCGAGCAGCAGGGGAAGTATCAGCGTGCGACGCATCCTCAACGAAAGCTACCTCTTGACTTCAACTGCGGTTCAGGGCTTAAGCCAACATTCCGAATGAGGACTGGCTTCCCGGCGATGGGCGGTACTGGGCTCGAACCAGTGACCTCCTGCTTGTAAGGACGCGAGGCTTATGCGCTTCTTGCCCTGGTTTCTGGCTTGCTAGAGCCGGATCAGAGGGTTCGTCTGCTCCTTCCGGTCCAGCCAGATAGTCGCCGATGAGTGCGGATATGCGTCGATTTAGGCACCAGATAGGGCTTGGTGCCTATTCAGCCAGCCTGGGATCCCTCGGCGGAATCCTCCCCACCTCCCGTCTCGGGAGACGCCTCTGTCCCACCGCCCCAATCCACATGCCGGAGTGTGGTTTCCTCTCGACGCGCTCTCGGCCTGGCGCTGCAAACATTCGCATCCAACCCATTCCGAGTTGGAGGGACCGAAAACCAAGTGCAAAGGCAGGGCAGGCAGATGATGAAGCTGAAGCTGGTTGGTGTCACGAAGGACGGGCAAGGTGTGCGCTCGCTCCCGTCTGGCTTCGCCGCCTTGCTGGCGCTTTTCGCCCCGTTTCTCGTTTCGGCCCTAGCCCTCGCTCCACGCGCCGACGCACATATCTACTGGACGAACATAACAACGGGCACCATCGGCCGCGCCAGCCTCCACGGCACGGGCGTCGACAAGCGCTTCATCACCGGTGCCGTGACTCCGCTTGGGATTGCCGTGGACGCCCGCCACGTCTACTGGGCGGACACCAACAGGGACACGATCGGTCGCGCCAGGCTCAATGGCACGCGCGTGCAGCAGAGTCTCGTGAGCCTTCCCGATCCGTTCAGCCCATACGACGTCGCGGTCAATTCGGGCCACATCTATTGGCCTAGCGGGCGCCCGTTCATCGGCCGCGCCAGGATCAATGGCACTCACGTTCAACCGAAGTTCATCAGCACCTCGCCCACCGGCGAAGCGTTCGGGGTCGCGTTGAACGCCCGCCACATCTACTGGACGACCCCCGAAAGGGACAAGATCGACACGATCGGCCGCGCCAAGCTCAACGGCAAGGGCGTGAGGAACAGCTTCATCCGGAGCCGCAACAGCGGCCCATTCAGCGTCGCGGTCCAAGGCCACCACATCTACTGGACGAACCAGGTCGCCAACACGATCGCCCGCGCCAACCTGAACGGCACGGACCTGCACCTGAAGTTCATTTCCACCGGCAAGGGCAGCCCCAGGGGCATCGCCGTCGAAGGCCATCACATCTACTGGACAAACGCCATCACCGGCAAGATCGGCCGCGCGAACCTGAATGGCACGGACGTGCACCGGAGCTTCATCAAGACCGGCGGCAGGCCGTGGGACGTCGCAGTAGCACCCGCCGCTCCGCACCACGGACGCGGGTAGCCCGCCACGGGCCGTCCGCCCCAAGTCATCCCTGGAGAGGCACCATTAGGCACCAGACCCGTTTTGGGCCACCCCAAGCGTCGCCCTCTCGCTCAACCAACACAGCCACTTTCCGCATGAGAACTGGCTTTCCGGCGATGGGCGGTACTGGGCTCGAACCAGTGACCTCCTGCTTGTAAGGCAGGCGCTCTCCCAACTGAGCTAACCGCCCCGGGGGCGAAAGTCTATGGCTCCCGGAAGCTGATTCCCTGGACTCTCTCGATCCTCCCGTCGCGTGTCGCGTGACTCCTCCTGGGTCGGTTGGCCAACTCCGCCGAATCTCCTGGCGAGTCGGTCAGGGCCGGCCGCTCTTCTCCGGGCCATCGACGGGAGCGCTTGCGACGGGAGCGCTTGAGTCGAGCGCCCCGCCCAGCGGCTGGTAGCTCGGTACGGCACTCTTGGGCTGGGCTTCCTGACGCAGGTGGTGAGCGCAGACGACCTCCTCCCTGACGCCACGGCGGTTGGCGAACTTCCGCTCGTAGTCGCGGACCTTCTTGATCGTGGCCAAGTTGGCCTCCTTGAGCGCGGCGACGATCTCCTCGACGCTGAGAGCGTCGTAGCCTGGGAGCGGCTCGCGTCCACGCATGAAGCGCAACTTGTCCAGCACCTGTTTCCGGTCCTTATGACCCCGCTCATAGCTCTCGACGGCCTCGAGCTCGATCTGTGAGTGGTTGGAGAGCCCATCCATTACCTGTCTGACGTCGAGGCGGTCATAGCCGGCAATCGGGGGGCGTGCCTCCGCGACTGGATCGCCCTGTGGATCGCCGGCCGAATTCGATTGGGCCGAAGCGTCACAGCCAGAGGGTCGACCGCGGAGGGCGCTGAGGAAGGTCATTGGTTGTGTCCTTTCGAGCGATCCCGCCGGGTCGGATGATGCGGCGCCACCGCTGCTGATTAGACATATAACGTAACATAGATTCATGAATTCAATTTCAAGAGACAAACAGCAGAGCTCGCCCCCGGCGATATCTCGCTGGGATTTCCTCACAAACCACGCCCACGTCCTCATATGCGTGGCTCGTGACCCTGGCATCCGGCTGCGAGATATCGCCACAGCGGTAGGCATCACCGAACGCGCCGCCCACCGGATCCTCTCCGAGCTGGTTGACGAGGGCTACGTGCTGCGGGAGCGACATGGCCGGCGAAACCGCTACAAGGTCAAGCCTGAGCTTCCCCTGCGGCATCCGCTGGTGGAGGAGCGCGAGGTCGGCGACCTGCTCAACGTGCTGCTGAGGCCGGAGCGGCCAGCGAGGAATGGCGGGCGAACGACGAGCGGCGCGGCAGGTCGAGCGGTGGTGCGCTAAGGAGACCCTGCCTAAGGCGACCCTGCATGAGTCGCCCGGATGGGCCCAGGCATCAGCGCGGCGCCGGCGATCACTAGGCAAAAAGCGACCATTCGCCCGGTGATCTCCACGGGCCCCGCGCCGATCGGGTCACGGAAGACCAGGATGCCGCCGGCGATCGCGATCAGGTTGGCCGCAACAGAGGTGAGCGCAATGACCACGACGCCCGGGCCGATCTGCAGACTGCGGGCCGAGGCATAGAAGGCGACCACCGATGCGATCAGCGCCGCCACCGACCACGGGCTGAGCAGCTTGAGCGCCCCGTCTTCAACGGCGTTGGTGAGGAATTTGAGGGCGATGTCGGAAACGCCGAACAGCGCGCCGGCGGCTACCCCGAGGAGCATGCCCTCCCGCGGGCGCAGGACTCTGAGTCGGCCGGAGATGATTGCGAGTCCGGTAGCGAGGCCAATGACGGTGCATTCCACCACGATCATTGCGGCCAGCGCATAGCCTGGAGCGTTGCCGGCCTGCGATCCCGAGGTGAGCCCGATGACCACAAGTCCGGTTGCCGTGATCAGCAGGCCGATCCATTGCCTGCGTCCGAGGCGGAAACCGAAGTAGCGCTCGGCGATCACGGCGAGGAAGACCAGCCCGCCCGACAAGACGGCTTGCACGATCGACAGTGGCGCCAGCGCGAGCGCAGCGACATGAAGTCCCCAGGCACCGGCCGCCACCACCCAGCCCAACGTGAACCACCTGGAGCGGAAGAGGCCGGCCGCGCTTCGAAGCGGGTGCTCAACGTTCACGGGCGGCGCCAGGACTGCGCCGCGGTGCTTGAACAGAAAGGCGAAGTTTGTCGCGAGCGCGCAAACCAGAGCAAGGGCAAGTCCGACGATCATTCCGTGTCATTCTCGCCGTGCAGCCAGCGTTCTGCCTATATACCGTCTCAGCTGCGGACGAAATTCTGACTCAAACCGGCGCGAGCATTGTCATCCGCGATGCATGCTCACGATTGGAAGGTCGGAGCGGGAAGGAGCGGAAGCGCGGCAGCGATGGGCCCAGCTGCTGACGTTGCGCGTCGCCTTGAAGTCGTCGAATCCTGCGGTCCAGTCTTCATTCGCAGGTCGCAGGCGCTCGAGGCCGCCCGGTTGTCGGAGTGAGAGGCAGAGCTGGGAGAATCGGCGGATGAGCGTTTCGATCTTCTGGCGGGCGGCGGTGATCCAGGCTGCGGGCGTGGCGATCCTCTCGATCGCGCTGGCGATCGCGCTCCCCCACAGCTTCTTCGAGGACTGGGGCTGGTTGGCCGGTCCCGGCGCCTGGGCGATCTGCTCGCTGGTGACGGCGAAGGTACTTGGCCTGCCACTTGGGATGACGCTGCTGGGAGCGGCCCTTGCCGGCATCCCCAGCCTGCTGGCCGTGCTGGTCGGCATCCACTGGCTCGGGGCGGCGCTGGCGGTGGTCCTGTTCGCGCTCTGGTGCGCCCGGCTGCCCAGCGGGGAGGCGGCGTGGACCTAGGGCTCGGTGGCCGCGCCGCGCTGGTGATGGGCGGCAGCAAGGGGATCGGCCGCGGGGTCGCCGAGTCGCTGGCGCGGGAGGGCGCGCGGGTGGCGATCGCCTCGCGCTCACGCGAAAACGTGGAGATGGCGGCAGCCGAGATCTCGGGCGACGTCACTCCGTTCGTCGCTGACACCGACGACCTCGAGCGGCTGGCGCGACTGCCGGGGGAGGTCGAGGAGGCGGTGGGCCCGATCGATGTCCTCGTCACCAACACCGGCGGCCCGCCGTTCGGGGCCGCGCTCGCGCACGGCCACGAGGCCTGGATCGACGCCTACCGCTCGCTGGTGCTGGCGCCCCGGGTGCTCGCCGAGGCGGTCCTGCCAGGAATGCGAGAGCGCGGCTGGGGGCGGATCGTCAACGTCGGCTCGAGCTCGACCCGGGAGCCGATCCCCGGTCTCGGTCTCTCCAACTCGCACCGGATGGCGGCAATCGGTTTCTTCAAGACGCTGGCCGGTGAGGTCGCGGGGGACGGGGTCACGGTCAATACGGTCGCCACCGGCCGCTTCGCGACCGAGCGCCTCGCCGGGCCCGACGGCTCGCTCGACGCGGCCGAGGAGGCGGCGAGAGAGCAGGTGCCCGCGGGGCGCTTGGGGACGCCGGAGGAGTACGGCGACCTGGTCGCCTTTCTCTGCTCCGAGCGGGCGGGCTACGTCACCGGGACGGTGCTCCCGATCGACGGCGGGATGCTGCGCTCGGCCTTCTGATCACGTCGTCGCCGGCTTGGCGGCGGCCTTGGCGGCGGGGTCCTTGGCCAGGGTCCCGTGGCGGGAGCGGACCACCAGCACCCAGACGAGGCCGGCGAGGGCCATCGCCAGGCTCTCCAGCTGCGCCTGGGTGAGGCCAAGGGCGACGTGGTCGTTGCGGCGGATGAACTCGACCAGGAAGCGCTCGGTCCCGGCGTACATCAGATAGATCGCGAACAGGATCCCGGCGCGGAAGCGGTCGCGCAGCTGCCACAGCAGGTAGGCGCAGAACGACATCGCCACCGTCTCGTAGACCGGGGTCGGGTGGACGGTCTGGGTCGTCGGCACGGTGCCGTCGGGATAGGCCATTGCCCAGGGGCCGTCCCAGGCCTTGCCATAGTCGCCGTCGCCCGAGAGCTGGCAGCCGATGCGGCCGATCGCGTAGCCGATCGCCAGCGAGGGGGCGCAGACGTCGAGCAGGACGAGGCCGAGGAAGCCCCGGTACCAGGCCCAGAGAAGGACCGCGATCGCGCCGCCGATGGCGCCCCCGTACCAGACCAGCCCGGAGCCGGAGAAGAGGTTGCCGAGCAGGTCGTCCTTGACCTGGTCGTAGTTGTCGACGAGGAAGTAGAGCCGCGAGCCGACGACCCCGCCGATCAGCGCCGCGAAGCACATCTCGTAGGCCCAGTCGGCCGGCTTGCCCAGCTCCGGCAGGCGCTTCGCGATCAGCGCCCCGGCGGCGATGAAGCCGAGCGCGAACATGATCCCGAAGGTCTGGAGGGTGAGCGGGCCTAGGTGGATCTCGGGGTACAAATCGAACCTTTCACGTGGGTACAGCCCCGCGGAGGATCGAACTCCGATTGCCGGATCGAAAATCCGGTGTCTTAGCCATTAGACGACGGGGCCTCAAGCGGGAGTCTACGGGCGCTCGTTTCCGTCCGATGGCGCCGGCACAATCGAACGTATGTTCGCTCCGCCAACGAAGCCATACAAGGCCGAGGAGTTCGCCGAAGCCCGGCGCCTGAGAGCAGAGGAGGGCATGCCGATGAAGCAGATCGCCGCGCGCCTCGGTGTCTCGTCGGGCACCGTCCATCTCTGGACCATCGACATCCCGATCAGCCCAGAGCACTCGATCAGGAACCGTCGCCGAGCCCGCAGAAAGTTCGCGGACACGTGGATTGCCAAACACCGGGCCCGAAGGACAGCGTTCCAGTCCGAAGGACGCCAACGAGCACAAGCCCGTGAGCCACTCCACTTGGCGGGTTGCATGCTCTATTGGGCGGAAGGATCAAAGTCCCGGAACACCGCGCAACTTTCGAACTCCGACCCGGCCATGTTGCGGTTCTTCGCGCGGTTCCTAGTCGAGACGATGGGAGTCGCCCCCGCTGATTTCCGCGTCCGCATCAACGCGTACCTGGACAACGGACTGGCGATCGAGGACATAGAGGATCACTGGCTCCGCCTCCTTGGCGCGCCGAGGAGCACACTTCGGGGGCATACGCTCAACCACTACCCGACTTCAAGCAGCGGTCGGAAACGAAACCTCCCCTATGGAGTCTGCTCATTGAGCGTTTGCCGCAGCACCTGGTTGGTCCAGCACATCTACGGCGCGATCCAGGCATACGCCGACTTCGAAGAGCCACGCTGGCTCGATGGCGACAAACCCGTGGATCGAGCATTGAGGGCCGGCGCCACGTAGCTATCGCCCTAGCGGATCCCTGGGTGCCGAAATCCTTCTCTGGCCGACCTGGTTGCCGGGGCCAAGAATCATGCTCGTGCTCAAAGCGATCCGGGGTGGGCCCCGGCTTTCGGCGTCCTAGTCCGCAAGCAGGAACTCGAGCAGCGCCTTCTGCGCGTGCAGGCGGTTCTCGGCCTGGTCCCAGACGGCCGAGCGCTCGCCGTAGAGGACCTCGGCGCTGATCTCCTCGCCGGGGTGGGCGGGAAGGCAGTGAAGGACGATCGCCCGCTCGGAGGCGAGCGAGAGCAGGTCGGCGTCGAGTTGGTACGGGGCGAGGGCGGCGCGGCGGCGCTCGGCCTCGGCGGGGTCGTCGCCCATGCTCACCCAGACGTCGGTGTAGAGGGCGTCGGCGCCGTCGGCGGCAGCGCGGGGATCGTCGGTGAGGCGAGCACCGTGGCCCTGCTCGAGCTGGAAGCCGTCAGGTGCCGCGACGACGACCTCGACGTCGGTGAGCTCGCCGCCGATCGCCAGCGAGCGGGCGACGTTATTGCCGTCTCCGACGTAGGCGAGGCGGGTGCCGGCCAGCTCGCCCAGGCGCTCGCGGATCGTCATCAGGTCGGCCAGCGCCTGGCAGGGATGGTGGAGCGGGGTCAGGGCGTTCACCACCGGGACCTCGGCGGCGGCGGCCAGCTCCTCGACCTGCCCGTGGGAGCCGGCCCGGATCACGATCGCGTCCACATAGCGGGAGAGCACCCTGGCGGTGTCGGCAATCGACTCCCCCCGCCCGAGCTGCAACTCATCGCCGCGCAGGACCAGCGGCGTCGCCCCCAGCTCGGCAACCCCGACCTCGAAGGAGACCCGGGTCCTGGTCGAGGGCATCTGGAAGACGAGGGCGATGCTGCGCCCGGCGAGGGAGTCGGAGCCCGCGCCCCCCTCGCCGCGGCCCGCCTTCAGCTCCGCGGCGCGGTCGAGCAGGGAGCGCAACTCGAACGCCCCCAGCTCCTCGCCGGTGAGGAAGTGCCTCGGCAAGACGCGGATACTACGCCGGGTGCAGCTGCGAGCGATCACCTGGAACCTCTTCCATGGGCGGGATTTCCCGCCCGACCCGGCGCTGCTGAGCCGGCGCTCGCGGCTGCTGCGGATCAGCGAGCGAAACGCCACCCACGTTCAGGTCAACCGCAGCCTTCTATCCGAGTTCGCGCGGGTAATCGCCGACGCTGAGTGGGACGTGATCCTGCTCCAGGAGTGCCCGCCCCGCTACGCCTCCCCCCTGGCCCGGACCTGCGGCGCCGCCGCCCACCGGGTCCTCACCTCCCGCAACCAGCTGCGCCCGCTGCGCACCGCCCTCGCCCTCGCCAACCCCGACCTGATCGCCTCCAACGAGGGCGGCTCCAACCTCACCCTCGTCCGCCACGACTCTCCGCTCGGGGCGATCGTCGAGCGCAGCGAGCTGGTCCTGCGCGAGCGCCGGCCCGAGCGGCGGATGATGGCCCTCACCCGCACATCCTCCGGGGTCTGCGTCGCCAACCTCCACGCCACCAGCGACCTGCCCGCCTACACCTCGGCCGAGCTGCCGGCCGCCGCTGGGCAGGCGATCGCGTGGGCCGCCGGCGCGCCCTTGATCTTCGGCGGCGACCTCAATCTGCGCCCCGGCGAGCACCCGGCGCTCTACGAGGACCTGCAGCGGCGCTTCGGCCTCGCCCCCCCGACCGCGCCCGGCTCGATCGACCACCTTCTCTCGCGCGGCCTCGAGATCGTCGAGGCCCCGACCGCCTGGCCCCCAGAGAGACGGGAGGTCGAGGAGGGCGGGCGCGCCCTACGCCTCTCCGACCACGCCCCGGTCGCGGCGGCCTTCGCTCTCCCCTGAGATGCGGCTCGCGGCGGGGCCCGCCGGTTTGCCGCCCCGCTCGCAGGATGCGATAGTGAAGCTCGTCCCCAAAGACCAGTCGAGGAGGCAACCGCAGATGGCCGCTAAGAAGAGCACCGGTAGGTCGAGCGCGAAGAAGCCGAACAGGAATTCGAGCGCGGGCAGATCAAGCAGTGCCACCACCGGGCTCGACAAGAGCGTCGAGAGCTTCCGCGAGAACCTCGAGCGCACCTTCAGCCGCGAGCGCTTCCAGGACGTCGTCGACGACTTCGTCAAGCGCGGCCGCATGACCCGTTCGGACGCCGAGAAGATGGTCTCCGACCTGGTCAGCCGCAGCCGCAAGCAGACCGACACCCTGGTCAAGGAACTGGACAAGCTGGTTCAGCAGGCGCGCAAGGAGGCGACCCGGCAGGCGAAGCCGGTGCGCAAGTCGGCCACCCGGGCCGCCCGCCAGGCCCGTCGCCAGATGGAGGGGGCGGGCCGGGCCGCCCGCGACGCCGCCGACCCGGCGCTGGCCCAGGCCGACCGCCTGCGCCGCCGCGCCGGGGTTCCGGCCTCGTTCCCGATCACCGCCTATGACCAGCTGACCGCGGTGCAGATCAAGACCAGGCTCGGGGACCTGACCCCGGCCGAGCTGCGCAAGGTCCGCGACTACGAGAAGCGCAACGACCAGCGCAAGGGCGTGATCACCGCGGTCGAAAAGAAGCTCGGCTGAGCCGGCGCCGCTAGGCGAAGCTCCCCGCGAGCGCCTCGAAGCGCAGCTCCTCGCCCAGCGATTCGGCGAGGAGCTCGTCGGCGCGGAGGCGTTGGCCCCCGCGCCAGAGGCCGCCCAGCCACTCTCCCGCCGCCGGCTCAGAGAACCACATCGGCCCGAAGCGCTCTCGCAGGTGGCCGCGCCAGCGGTCCTCCAGGGCCCAGGCCCGCAGGTAGGAGGCGACGTAGAAGCCGCGATCGACGTCGTCGAGCCAGAGCTCCTCGTTCCAGGGGATGCCGGTGGCGCCGCTCAGAAGCTCCGCATAGCGGGCCGGCATCTGCTCGAGGTCGGGCCCGGGGCCGTGGAGCTCGAGCTCGTAGGAGATCTTCGCCGCGTAGCGCCGCAGGAAGTAGAGCCTGACCGCCCGCACGTGGGAGACGACCGGCTCGGGGTCCGCCCCCAACGCCCGCGAAAGCCAGGCGGGGTCCTCGGCGATGTGCTCGAAGAGGAAGGCGAAGGACTCGGTGACGGAATTGTCGCCGAGGTGGCGGAACTCGACCGGGAGCGAGGGATCGACGTGGGCGAAGTGCTGAGCGTGGCCTCCCTCGTGGAAGAGGGCTGCGAAGTCCTCGCGGCCGCCCACCTTGGGGACGACCAGATAGATCTCTCCCGGGATCCGCACCGGGGCGCAGTAGGCTCGCGGAGTCTTAGTCGGCCGTTGCTCGGTGTCGAGGATGATGTTCGGTTGCGAGGTGAGCCCGAGCCCGAGCCCCTCCATCGTCTCGGCAAAGGAGGGCAGCAGACGCTCGTCGGCGAAGCTGGTGTCCAGCGCGGGAGCGCGGAAGAAGCGGGCCAGGTCGGCCCGGCGCGCCTGGGAGCGACCGAACCCGAGGACGCGTTCGAGCTCTGGCTCGAGCAGCTCCTCATAGACGTCCCCGGTCACCTCGAGGAAAGTGCCCGCCTGCCCCGCCAGCGCCTCGAGATCGACGCCGCTCAGCTCGGCGTGGGCGGCCGCGTAGCTCGGCCACCCGAGCTCGGCGACGAGCTGATGCGAGCGCTCCAGCACGGCCAGGTGGAGCGGGTTGATCTCCTCCTCCAGCAGCTTCATCCGCGCCGCCTCGATCTCCGCCCGGCGGCCGGCCTCGGGCTCGTTAGCCTGCTCGACCGGAGCCATCCGGTAGGGGATCTCGGTGCCGCCGACAGTGATGAGCAGCTCGGCCTCCTTGGCCGCGACCGCGGCCTCCTCGGCTGCACAGGCACGGCCAAGGTGGGCGCCGACCGCGAGCTCGAGCAGACGCCCGGTGCGGCGGCGCTGCTCCCCGGTGGCGGCCCCGTTCGCCCGGCGGAGCTGGTCGATCGCCTCGCGGCTGAAGAGAAAGCGACGGCGATCGTAGATCACCTCGACGTCGTAGGTGGGCTTTTGCCCGGAGAAGTGGAGGTGGTACTCGAGGTTGAGCTGGGCGAGGAACTCCTCCGCCTGGGCCGAGTAGGTATCGAGGTCGAACGACACGGGGTGCCACGATAGGGAAGTGTCGGAGACCGAAAGTCGCCAAGCGACGGCCACCAGCGCCGAGGCGTCGGGCTCCCGGGTCAAGCCGGGGCGGGGAGAGATCCTCGAGCTCGATATCGAGACGCTGGTCTATGGGGGCCGGGGGCTCGCACGGGCGGGCGGGTACGTCGTCTTCGTCGCCGGCGCTCTGCCGGGAGACCGGGTCCGGGCCGAGGTCACCAAGCCGAAGAAGGCCTTTGCCGAGGCGCGGGCGGTGGAGCTGCTCAGCGCCAGCCCCGACCGTGTGCCCGACAGCTGCAGCCACGAAGGCGAGCCCTGCCCCGGCGCACCCTGGCAGGGCCTCGCCTACGAGCGCCAACTCGCCCACAAGCAGGAGCAGGTCGACGACGCCCTACGCCGGATCGGCGGCCTCGACGGCTTTGAGCTGGAGCCGATCGAGCCTGGAATCGAGCGCTGGCGCTACCGCAACAAGCTCGAGTACTCCTTCGGCGACCGCGAGGGAGAGCCGGTGCTGGGCTTCCACGCGCGCGGTCGCTGGGACGTTGTCGTCGACGTCGAGGACTGCATGCTCGCCTCCGAGCGCGGCAACGCGGTCCGCAACGAGGTCCGCGAGTGGGCCCGGGCCAGTGGGATCCCCGCTCACGATCGCCGCAGCGGAGAGGGGGTCCTGCGCAACCTGATCGTGCGCGAGGGCAGGCGCACCGGCCAGATCCAAACCCGCCTGGTGACCTCGCCCGGTCGCCTCCCGAAGCCGCCGGTGGACCTTCACACGGTGATCGAGGGGCCCTCCGGGGGCACCGACGGCCCCACCGGGGTGCTCGGCGCCGAGCGCCTGGCAGAGGAGGTCTTCGGCCTGCGGATCGAGCTCTCCCACGGCGCCTTCTTCCAGACCAACACCGAGATGGCAGAGCGCCTCTACGGCGTCGCCCACGAGTTCGCCGGGCTGCGGGGGAGCGAGCGGGTCTTCGATCTCTACTGCGGCATCGGCACCATCGCCCTCGCCCTCGCCCCCGACGCGGGCGAGGTCTGGGGCCTGGAGATCGTGCCCGAGGCGATCGCCGACGCGGAGCGGAACGCCAAGGCGAACGGGATCGCCAACGCCCGCTTCCTCGCCGGCAACGCTCGCACGGGGGTGCGGCCGCTGATCGAGCAGGCCGGGAAGCCGGACGTGGTCGTGATCGACCCGCCGCGCGCCGGCCTCTCGCAGAAGATCGTCCGCCGGGTGATCGAGTGCGACTCGCCGCGGATCGTCTATGTCTCCTGCAACCCGACGACGCTTGCCCCCAACGCCGCCCAGCTCGTGGAGGCCGGATATAGGCTGCGCCGGGTGAAGCCGGTGGACATGTTCCCGCAGACGCCACACATCGAGTGCGTGGCGCTGCTGGAGAAACCTTGAGCGGTCGCGGGTTCGGCGTCGCCGCCGGGCTCGACCCCGCCGTCGCCCGGCCGCTCGCCGCCCGCTGCCAGGAGTTGGGTTACGGCTCGCTCTGGTCCAATGACCACCCTGGGGCAAAGGGGCTCGAGACCCTCGCAGAGTTCGCCGCGGGCGCCGACACGCTCGAGCTGGGCGTCGGCGTGATCGCGCTCGACCGCACCCCCGCAACCGAGATCGCCGCCGACATCGAGCGCCTCGACCTCGACCCCGGCCGGCTCTGGATCGGCGTCGGCGCCGGCTTCTCGGAGAGGCCGCTGACGCGGATGAGGGAGGCGCTCGGCGACCTGCGGCGGACCCTGCCCGGGGTCCGTTTGGCGCTGGCGGCGATGGGCCCGAAGATGTGCGCGCTCGCCGGCGCCTCCTACGACGGCGCCTTCTTCAACTGGATGACCCCCGGATTCGCGCGGGGGGCGCGCGAGCAGGTCGAGGCGGGCGCCGCCGGGGCCGGCCGCGAGACCCCGCGGGTGATGGGGTATGTGCGCACCGCCGTCGGCGAGGATGCCGCCGAGCGGTTGGCGAAGGAGGAGTCCTTCTACCGCGACCTCCACGACGGCTACCGCAACCATTTCGCCCGACTCGGCGAGCCCGAGGGCAGCGTCGGCGTCGCCGTCGCCGATCGCGACACCACCCGGGCCGCGCTGTCGGCCTACGACGCCCTCGACACGGTCGTCGTGCGCGGCCTCGCCAGCGCCGAGGTTGGCGCGATGACGGCGCTGGCCGAGGCCGCCGCACCGTAGGGGATGGCCGGGAGGCGCCTGAGAGCCGCTCGCGGACCCCGCTTGCGTGACCTTTGGCGCAGCGCCGGGTTGAAGCGGTGAGGGCGGCAGGATCCGGTCAACCCGCAAGGAAGGAACTTTGATGCGCAACCGACTTGTTTTGATGTTCAGTCTGATCGCGATCGGCGCCCTCGTCGGCGGCATCGCGATCGCCCGGGCAAGCGACGAGGGCGACGACGACAGCCCCGATGCCACCTGCCAGACGGGCACCCATGACAGCGGTGACGATGGCAGCGGGGACGACGACTCGCTCGAGGGATCGCGCGGCCATGACTCGATCGAGGGTCACGGCGGCGACGACGAGATTGACGGCCATGCCGGCGACGACGACATCTGCGGCGAGGTCGGCGACGACGACCTCAACGGCGGCCCCGGCGACGACACGATCGTCGGCGGGCCCGGCGACGATAACGAGAACGGACAGAGCGGCGATGACACGGTCGTCGGCAGCGCCGACAGTGACACCCTGACCGGCGGCTCTGGTCACGACGTGCTGCGGGGCAACGGAGGCAGCGACCTGATCCGGGCTCGCGACCACCGGCGTGACCGGGTCAGCTGCGGCAGCGGCCGGCGCGATCGCGTCCGCGCCGACCAAAGCGACAAGGTCGCCAAGAATTGCGAGGCTGTCGCCCGCAAGGGCTGACGCACCCGCTCTGACTGGGAGGGCCCGCGGCGACCTTTGATGCCCGCGGGCCCTCGATTCTCTTGCGCCCCTGACAGAATGTCGCCGTTATGGGATTCGGCGGCACGACGCGGGGAAGACGGGGGCTGCCCCTGGTGCTGGCGCTTGGCTTCCTCTGCATGCTCGCCGGGGCCGCCCCCGCGAGCGGTGCCGCTGCTCCCGGTGCGCTCTCCAACACCGGCCG
The DNA here is from genome assembly GCA_963840235.1 of uncultured Actinomycetes bacterium. Lineage (GTDB taxonomy): Bacteria > Actinomycetota > Thermoleophilia > Solirubrobacterales > 70-9 > JBBRHQ01. Next base: position 95,576 of record CAWIYC010000004.1, on the reverse strand, counting down.
CTGGCTCACCGACACGAGCGGGCGGGTGGTGATCCTGCACGGCTTCAACATGGTCTACAAGCGCCCGCCCTATCACCCGGGCGCGGTCGGCTTCGGCGCCGATGACGCCGATTTCCTCCGACGCTACGGCTTCAACACCGTCCGCCTGGGGCTGATCTACACCGCGGTCGAACCGCAGCCGGGCAAGGTCGACCACGACTACATCCGCAGGGTCCGTGCCCTGGAAAGGGTGCTTGCCAAGCGCGGCATCGCCTCCCTGATCGACTTCCACCAGGACCTCTACAACGAGAAGTTCACCGGCGAGGGCTGGCCCGACTGGGCCGTGCTCGACGACGGGCTCCCGGCGGAGCCGCTGGCAGGGTTCCCGGGGACCTACATCACCAGCCCGGGTATGAACCGCGCCTTCGACAACTTCTATGCGAACGCGGCCGGGCCTGGAGGCGTCGGCCTCCAGCAGCGCTTCGCCAGGGCCTGGGCCCGGGTCGCGACCAGCTTCAGCGGCGACGCCGGCGTCCTCGGCTACGACCTGCTGAACGAGCCCTGGCCGGGCTCGGGGTTCGCCGCCTGCCTCAACTCCTCGGGCTGCGGGGCCTTCGACAGGACACGCCTGGCGCCCTTCTACCGGCGCGTGATCGGCGCCATCCGTGGCGCCGACAAGAGGCACATCGTCTTCTACGAGCCACATGTCCTCTACAACTTCGGCTCGGATACCAACCTTCCCGACCTCGGCTTCAAGCGCCTCGGGTTCAGCTTCCACAACTACTGCTTCACCGGCCTGGTGGCCGGCACCCCGCCGACCTGTCCCGAGCTCGAGGACTCGGTCTTCGACAACGCCGACACCCGAGCCGCCAGGACGGGCGACTCGCTGATGCTGTCCGAGTTCGGCGCCACCGACGACACCTCGATCCTCGACCGCCTAACCGGCTACGCCGACCGCCACATGGTGTCCTGGCAGGAGTGGCACTACTGCGGCTGCGACGACCCGACCACCCAGGGCCCCGGCGACATCCAGGCTGTGGTCAAGGATCCGAGCAAGCCGCCGCGGGGGGCGAACCTCTTCCACGACAAGCTCAAGGCCCTCGCCCGCCCCTACCCTCAGGCGATCGCCGGCACCCCGATCCGCTTCGGATTCGACCCGGCGAACCATCGCTTCGACCTCGTCTACAGCCGCAAGCGCGTCGATGGAGAGGGAAGATTCAAGACTGGCATCACCCACGTTTTCGTCCCGGCGATCCAGTTCCCGGACGGGATCAGGATCCAGGTCAGCGGCGCAACTGTCCGACGTCGCGGCAAGCAGCACCTCTACCTTCGCGCCACCCCGCATGTACGGCGCGTCCGTCTGGTTGTCTCGGGTCGCGGCGGAGGAGTCCCGTTCAGATCGCCGGCCCACCGCCCCAATCTCGCGCCGCGGTGAGCATGCTCTGCCGCCGCGGTGTCGGTGGGGGTCCGAGCGGCTTGTAATCGCGGACCCCGGCGTATTGCCGATTCAGGCCGTTCCAGGTCCGCGATTTGAGCGAGGGCCCCCACCGGCGGCGCGGCAGCCCAAAAGGCTCAGTAAGGCGGCAGCTCGTCGTACCAGTCGCCGAGCATGCGGAAGGCGCGCCAGAAGCGCTGCTTGGCGCCCTCCTCATCGAGCGAGTCGTCGATGTCGGGCGTGTAGAGGGCGTCGGTCGTCGGGGTGAAGGCCTGCACCTCGCCCTCGCGTGATTCGAGTGGGCGCGAGAGGGGGACGTTGATGCGGTTGAGCACGGTCAGGGCCGGCTCCCCCATGACGACGACGATCTTCGGCTGCACGATCGCGATCTCCTCCAGCAACCTGCCGACGCACTGCTCTGCAGCGAGGTCGGGGTCGGCGATCGGGCACTTGACGCAGAGGGTGCCGTAGATGACCAGGGGATCGATCCCGAGGCGCTTGAAGCTCTTCATCAGGGCGTTGCCGGTGCGCCCGTAGAAGGCGACTCCCTCCTCGATCTCGGCCGCGCTCGGAGCGCGCTTGAGCATCATGATGTCCGCCTGGGGATGGCCGGACCCGAGCACCGGCATCAGCTTGCCGCGGGGGCAGTACTCGCACTCCTGAACCTCCCGGGTCAGCTGGTTGAGCTCGCGGATCGCGCGCTCGAGGTACTTCTCCCTGATCTCGTCGTCGGTCGCAGGCATCGTCGGCGCATTCTTTGACGGCCCGGCCGCGGCTCCTTTCCGGCGGGCGCCCTGCATCAGCTCTTGCTCGCCGGTCGGCGGCGCCCCGGCCGGCGCGGCCGCCCACCGCGCACCGGCTTGGGATCGGAGACCGTGCGCTTCGGCGCCTTCGGGCGCCCGGTGGTCTGGAGGAACTTCAGCGCCTGCACGTAGACCAGGTTCTTGTGCTTGCGTGTGATGTCGGCGTCGCGCATCGCCTCGAGGAACTCCTCCGGCCCCTCGAAGTCGTGGATGCGCTGGCGCACGCTGCCGAGCCCCTGGGCGACGTGGCTGTCCGACCCGGCTCCGGCGACGATCCGGTACTTGGCGGCGAAGCGCTCAGCCTCGTCGTTGAAGGCGGTCAGCGCCACCCGCGGGTTGAAGACTTCGAGGATGTCGATCTCCTCGACCATCTCCAGCAGGTGCTCGTAATCGGGCACCGAGTGCAGCCGGTCGAAGGGATGCGGGACGTAGACGAGCCCGCCCTGTCGTCGGATCTCGGCGATCGTCTCGGCCATCGTCATCCCGCGCGGGATCCTCTCGGTGAGGAAGAGGCCGATCACCTCTCCCTGCTCGGCCGTCTTCACCTCCTCGGCGACTATCACCTTGAGCTCGTCCATCCCCTCGGCGATCTCGCTCGCCGCGAGCGCGCCCGAAACGACGTTGTGGTCGGTGATCGCGATCGCGCCGAGGCCGCGGTCGCGGGCGGTCTCGAGCAGCACCTCGACCGGGGTGGCGCAGTCCGGGGAGTGATCGGTGTGCATGTGCAGGTCGACCTCGATCAGCTTGCGGCGGGCGATCCGGCGGCGGACCTGGGAATTCCCGGCGGGATCGTGCCGGAGCGCGGCGACGCCGGCGTAGAGAGCCTCGAGGTCGTCGGCAACATCGGACCATCGGCGCCCGGCTCCGGCCGAGGCCGCCTTCTTACGCATCCTCTCCAGGGCCGGGCGATCAACTCCGAGGCGGGACAGCTGGCCGGCGAGGGTGTCGGCGTCGCCTGGGGGGAACATCGGCCCCAGCTCTCCCTCTGCGACCAGCTCGGTGTAGACCGGCAGCCGCGAGACGACCGGCACCGCGCCGGCGGCGAGGGCGCGGCGGATCACGCCGGCGGCCGGCATCGGGCCCCCGGAGGCGGCGACGACCACGTCGCTGGCGGCCATCAACTCGGCCTCTGTGGACCCCCCCGAGCTGACCACTTCGACCCGCTCCCGCAGCTTGCGTGAGATCCTCAAGGACGCCGGGTCCGATCCGTCCGCGGTCCAGATCGCGGCGCGCCAGTCGAGCCCGGCGGGAAGGCGGCGGAGGGCGCGCAGGAACAACCGCAGGGCGCCGCGCTCCTCCTCGAGGCAGAAGGCGATCCGCAGCGGCTCGCCGGCGGCGGGCTCGGCGCGCTCGGCCGGGTCGGCGCCCGGCCGCACCAGGTCATAGCTGCCGGGAAAGTAGCGCTCGAGCAACTCCCCCGTCACCGCCGAGGTGACGGTGCGGACGTCGAGGCGGCCGAAGAAGATCTCGACCAGCGGCCTGGCGATATGGGTCGAAAACAGGCGCTCCTGCGGCTCGTGGAAGGTGCCGACGTTGAGCGAGAAGGAATGCCGCAGGGCGGTGGAGGAGACGCTCGGCCCGAAGGGCTCGTGAACGTGGACGATGTCAAGCGGGACCGAGCCGAACAGCGCCTCGAGGGCGCGGCCGGCGTCCACCGGCACCGGGGCCGGGCGCGGGCGCGGGCCCCGCGGCAGAGGCACGCCGCCACCGACCGCGAGCATCCGCGGCTCGCCTGCGACGAAGAGCGAGTCGGGTCGCTCGCGGGCGCCCGCGATCGCCGCCCGTGACGATCGCACCTGGGCCCGGGACTCCGAGAGAGCCGCGATGAGGACACGGTGGCCGCGCCCCGCCAGCTCGGCCGAGACGCGCTCGACGAACTCGTTGACCTCGTGTCGCGAGCCCCATGGGTGGGGCGAGACCTGGACTATCCGCAGGGGCTCACCGGAGGGCACCGGGGGAGCATAAGCCAGCCCCCGCCGGCGGTCTGAGAGCATCCGCCGATGGGCTCCGCCCCGGAGATGCCGCGCACCGACCGGATCCTGCCGGGGGTCTGGCGCCTGCGCCTGCCGCTGCCCTGGCCGGGGGTGCCGCACGGCAACGCCTTCGCCGTCGCCGCCGACGGCGGCGCCGTCCTCTTCGACACCGGCATCGGCGGAGAGGGGCGGCTGCAGCAGATGGAACTGGCCCTGGCGCAGGCCGGCTTCGCGCTCATCGACGTGCGCCTGGTCGTCTGCACCCACGCCCACGTCGACCACTGCGGCCTCGCTGCCCCGATCACCGAGGCGGCTGGGTGCGAGCTCTGGATCCACCCCGCCTGGGAGCACATCCGCCGCCTCATCGACGACCCCGACGCCGCCCTCGACCGCCGCCTCGAGGTCGCTCGCCAGAGCGGCGTCCCCGGCTGGGCCCTTGAGCGCTACGAGGCCAGCCGCCGTGGAGTGGACACCGGCATCGACGGGGTGCTGGCGCCGGACCGCGACCTCCTGCCGGGGGTGGAGGTCGAGACCGACCTCGGCGCCTGGCAGGTCCACGAGACCCCGGGCCATGCCCCCTCGCACGTCGTCCTGCACCAGCCCGAGCGGCGGCTGCTGATCTCCGGCGACCACCTGCTCGGCCGCGTCTCTCTGTTCTACGACTACGGCCACACCCCCGATCCCGTGGGCGAGTTCCTGAACAGCCTGATGGTGGTCGAAGGCCTCGACACCGGCCTCTGCCTGGCCGGTCACGGGCGCCCCTTCCGCGACACCGGGGCAAAGATCGCCGCCTACCGCGAGCTGGCCGCCGAGCAGACCGCGCGCATCCGGAAGTCGCTGGCTGACGGCCCGAAAACGGCCTTCGAGACGGTCCCGGACCTTGTCGGCCGCGAGAACCTCAACCCTGCGACCGCGACCCTGGGGCTACAGCTGGCGCTGGCCTACCTCGACCACCTGGCGCTGCTCGGCGAGGCGATCCCGGTCGAGGGCAGCGATCCGCGCCGCTGGGAGCTCGCCGGGGGCCGATCGCGCTAGCGAGATCGCGCTCGCGAGAGTGATATCCGTCACCAATAGGGTGACTCAGTGAAGTCTCGCGAGCGGGGGCGGGGCGCTGCAGCGCAGCGGGGACGGCCGACTAGGCCTTGGCCTCTGTCTCCTGCTCGGCCTTCCCGACCTTGGTCGCGCCCGCGACCGGGGTGTTCTTGCGCGCGTAGGTAGCGATGAACTCATCGGTCTGCTCCCGCGCCTCGTCGTCGGGGCGCTGGCTATGGGGCGACTTCATCAGGTAGCTGGAGGGGCCGTCGAGCTGGCCGGAGACGCCGTTGTTGAGCGCCAGCTTGATGATCCGCACCGCGTCAATGACGACGCCGGCCGAGTTCGGCGAGTCCCAGACCTCGAGCTTGAGCTCGATGTTGAGGGGGACGTCCCCGAAGGAACGCCCTTCGAGCCGGATGTGGGCCCACTTGCGATCGGTGAGCCAGGCAACGTAATCGGAGGGGCCAACGTGGACGTCCTCCTCCGGCAGATCGTGGCCCATGATCGAGGTGACAGCGTTGGTCTTGGAGATCTTCTTCGAATCCAGCCGCTCGCGCTCGAGCATGTTGTAGAAGTCCATGTTGCCGCCGACGTTGAGCTGCGAGGTCCGCTCCATCAGCACCCCGCGGTCGTGGAACAGGCGGGCGAGCTGGCGGTGGACGATCGTCGCCCCGACCTGGGACTTGATGTCGTCGCCGATGATCGGCAGGCCGGCCTCGCTGAAGCGCTCGTCCCAGTAGTCCTCGCGGGCGATGAAGACCGGGAGGCAGTTGACGAAACCGACGCCGGCGGCGAGGGCCTGCTCGACGTACCACTTGGTCGCGTCTTCGGAGCCGACCGGGAGGTAGCAGACGAGGACGTCCGCTCTGGTCTCCTTGAGGATGCCGACGATGTCGGCGGTCGGGCCGGGCGCCTTCTTGATCTTCTCCTTCAGGTACTTGCCGAGACCGTCGTGGGTCATGCCGCGCTCTACCTTGACCCCGATCTCGTGGACGTCGGCAAACTTGATCGTGTCGTTCTGACCAGACCACATCGCCTCGGAGAGATCCTTGCCGACCTTCTCGGCGTCGATGTCGAAGGCCGCGACGAACTCGATGTCGCGGACGTGGTAGCCGCCCAGGTCGACGTGCATCAGGCCCGGGACCTGCTCGGCGGGGTCGGCGTCCCTGTAGTACTGAACGCCCTGGATGAAGGCGTTGGCGCAATTGCCGACGCCGACGATCGCAACCCGGACCTTCTCGTCCGTGCCCGCGGCGCCGTTGGCGTGGCCGCTTGTTCCGTTGGTCTTGCTCATAAGGTCGAGTCCTCCTGATCAGGCTGGGAGGAAAACCACACCCCAGGCCGGTTCTGGTTACAGGTCGGTCACATCTCAGTCGTCGTCGGCGATCCTCGTGGGCGCCTCGCCGGCGAGCTCGTTGCGGACGTGCCACACGCGCTGGACCACCGTGATCCAGGTCAGCACCGCCATCGCGTAGATCGCCGGCGCCAACAGCTCGAAGTCCCCGAGCCCGGCGCCCTTGGCGAAAACGAGGCCGATCGAAAGTATCACCACTCGCACGGGCCTGGTCGCCAATCCGACTTTGCACTCGACCCCGATCGCCTCGGCCCGGGCCCGGGTGTAGGAGACCATCAGCGAGCCGAGGACGACGATCACGCACATCGCGGCGGCGAAGTCGTCGCCCTGGGCGGCGAAGTAGCCGGCGACCGCGGCCAGCACAATCCCCTCCTCGATCCGATCCAGGGTCGAGTCGAGGAAGGCTCCGAACAGGGTCCCCTTTCCCGACATCCGCGAGTAACGGCCGTCGAGGGTGTCCATGATCGAGCCGACGATGAAGGCGATGCCGGCGAGGAAGAAGAGCCGCTGGGTTACCAGCGCCGCGGCGGCGAGGTTGAGGATCAGGCCGACGATCGAGATCGCGTTCGGCGTCAGCCGGGACTCGATCAGGCGGTCGCGGGCGTAGGCGCGGAACTCCTGTGCGCTGCGGGCCTGGCGGCCGTCGCGCCCGCCGCCGGGGGCCCTTGGGGGCGCCGAAGATTCCATCGCCGTGAGGCTAGATCATCGGCGCCCGGTGGCGCGCAGCCGCGGAGTTCCCGGCGCGGCTAGGCCTCGGCCTCGCGTGGCGTCCAGCGCCAACCCCAGACCTCGGGTCGCACCCGGGCAAGCCTGACGGCGACGAAGGCCGAGGCGGCGGCGACCATCCAACCGAGCGCAGCGTCGACCCAGTAGTGGTTGGCGGTGACGACCACGACCCAGAGGACCAGCAGCGGCCAAATCGCCCAGAAGGCCTTGGTGAACCAGTGCCGGCTGACCCGGACACCGGAGACGCCGATCATCATCGCGAAGGCGCAGTGCATGCTCGGCACCGCGGCGTAGGGATTGATGAAGACCTTGACCAGGGCCGAGTCGTGGTTGACGTTGGAGAAGTCGGTGATGGTGTCGACGAACCCGTATTGCGGGTAGAGCCGCGGCGGCGCGGTGGGGAAGAGGGTGTATCCGACGAGCGCGAACGCCATGGCCACCATGAACATGTTGCGGACGAAGTAGAAGGCGTCGTTGCGGAAGAGGTAGAGCCAGACGAGGAAGGCGATCGTGATCGCGAACTGGCTGTTCATGTAGACCTGGTTGGCGAAGTCGACCACCCAATGGGCCGGGAGGAAGAACCCCTGAAGGCCGGGCTCGAAGAAGGTTTGGGTCGAGCGCTCGAGGTCGATCACCTGCTGACCGTGGAGGAAGGCGGCGCTCTGCTGGCCGTCGGCGATTCCGCGCACGGTCTCGTAGCAGATGTCTGCCAGCAGGAACAGTCCGAGCTGACGGAAGACATCTGACCATCCGCGGGGAAGCCTCTCCCCGATTCTGGAAATGGCGAGACGCACGGGACCCCAATTGTAAAGGGGTGGTGAAGCGCCTAATGCGCGAGCGATCACACTAGGGTCAGCGTCCTTGACCGGCCCTTCCGAGAACGGCGGAGACCGTTGACCATCGTCTGCCTCGGCGAGGCGATCGCCGACCTCGTCTGCGAGCGCGAGCTCGACGCCCCGGAGGACGCCGACGCCTTCGTCCCCTACCCCGGTGGCGCCCTGGCGAACGTCGCCGTCGCCGTCTCGCGCGCCGGCGGCGACGCGGCCCTCCTGGGCGGCGTCGGCGACGACGCCTGGGGGCGCTGGCTGCGCCGCGGCCTCGAGGCCGAGGACGTCCACTGCGGCTGGCTCGCCACCGTCCCCTCGGCGCCTACCCCACTGGCGATCGTCACCTTCGGCCGGGGCCGCGAGCCGACCTTCCAGGTCTACGGCTCGGGGATCGCCGAGACGATGCGGGCCGGTGGGCGCTTCCTCGAGGAGGCGATGGCGGAAGCGAGCGCCCTGGTCTTCGGCTCCAACACCCTTGTCGGGGAGCCCGAGAGGCGGCTGACGATGCAAGCGCGCCGGCGGGCGCTCGACCTCGGCGTGCCGATCCTCTTCGACCCCAACCTGCGGCCCAACCGCTGGGAGAACATGGAGGCCGCGGTCGACTTCTGCCGGGAGCTCTGCGACGGCGCCTTCCTCGTCCGCACCAACCGCGAAGAGGCGGAGATGCTGACCGGGGTCGAGGAACCCGCCTCGGCCGCCTCGGCGCTGTGCCGGCTGGGGGCGCGGCTGGCCGTCGTCACCCTCGGCGCCGAGGGCGCGGTGATGCGCGGGGCCTCCTCCGGCCGCGAGCCATCGCCGCAGGTCTCGGTCGTCGCCCCGCTCGGGGCCGGGGACGCCTTCATGGGGACCCTCGCCGCGGCGCTGGCCGAGCTCGGGTGGGATGCCGCGGAGGCGACGAAGGCCCTGCCGGCCGCGACCGTGGCGGGAGCACGGGCCTGCGAGGGCTGGGGAGCGCAGTGACGCGCGGGGCCTGGCGACGGCCCCCGCGGCGCAGGGTGGTGGCGATCCGCGACCGGCTGCGGGAGATGTACGGGCGCCCGGTGAACAGGCCGCACGGGCACCCGATTGCCGAGCTGGTCCGCACCGTGCTCTCGCAGAACACCAACGACCGCAACCGCGACCGGGCCTTCGCCGGCCTCCGCGCCCGCTTCCCCACCTGGGAGCAGGTCCGCGACGCGCCGGTGGAGGAGGTCGAGGCGGCGATCCGATCCGGTGGCCTCTCACAGCAGAAGGCGCCGCGGATCCAGGAGATATTGAGACGCCTGGGCGCACGTCCGGACCTCGACTGGACCGAGACGGCGCCCCGGGAGGAATCCATGGAGTTCCTCACCTCGCTGCCGGGTGTGGGGCGGAAGACGGCGGCCTGCGTGCTGATCTTCACCTGGGGCATCCCCGAGATCCCCGTCGACGTCCACGTCTACAGGGTCGGTGGACGCCTGGGGCTGTTCCGTCCCAACGCCTCCTTCCCGGAGGCCCACGACGAGATGCTGGCGATCACCGATCCCGCCGACGCCTACGAGTTCCACATGAACCTGATCCGGCATGGACGCGAGCTCTGCCGCCCGACCCCGCGCTGCGGGGAATGCGACCTGCGGCGGATGTGCCCGTGGTACCGGGAGCACGCCTGACCCGGGCCGCCCGCAGGTAGTATCCCGGCCGCCGGAGGAGCCCTCGCCGGCGAGCAGAGATGAGCAAACGGCCATTCGTGATCTTCGGGATATTCGTCGCCGTCCTGGCGGTCGTGATTCCCGTGTGGGCGTTCAACGCCAGCGGTGACCCCGACAAGGGCTCGCGAGCCGTCCCCTCCGACCTTCAGCAGGGCAAGACGCTGTTCGTGACCAACTGCGGCGCCTGCCACACCCTCTACGCGGCGGGCACGGACGGCAACTTCGGGCCCAATCTCGACACGCTCCTGGCGCCCGCAGGCCCGCCGACCGGGCCGACCGCCCAGCAAACGATCACGGCGACCAAGGGACGGGTCCTGAACGCAATCGACAACGGCGTCGACAGCACCACCCCGGGGCGGATGCCGCCGGGGATCATCAGCGGCCAGCAGGCCGACGAGGTCGCCAACTTCGTCGCCAACGTGGCCGGCCAGGGCTAGTTGCAGTGCCGCAACTCCGGCGCCGGGTCGGGTTTCTTCGCGGTGGCAGGCCCGGACCCACGCCATATGACGCACGGGCAGAAACGTAGAGAGGAGCAGTCTTGATTCACTCGATCACCCAACTCCGGTCAAGCGGCCGCAGGAGCATGCTGGCCTCGGCGCTGGTGGCGCTGGCGGCGACGGCGCTTGTGGCGCTTCCGGCCGCCGCGCAGGCTAAGCCGAAGAAGCCCAAGGGGGCAGAGGTCAGCGTGATGACGCGCAACCTCTACCTCGGCGCCGACCTCGGTCCGGCGATCGGGGCCACCGGCTTCAACGACTTCATCGCCAAGAACGGGCAGATCCTGCGCGACGTCGACACCAACAAATTCCCCGTTCGGGCCAAGGGCCTGGCACAGGAGATCCTGCAGAAGAAGCCCGACCTGGTCGGCCTGCAGGAGGTGGCGCTGTGGCGAACCGGTCCGATCAACCTCGCTGCTGCCGCCGCCGGCGGTTGTGGCACCGGCCTCTGCACCGCTACCACGGTCAAGTACGACTACCTGAAGCTGCTTCTCGACCGGCTCAACAAGGGCCAGAAGCGCTACCGGATCGTCAAGGTGCAGAAGGAGTTCGACTTCGAGGCGCCGGCTGACTACAACGACACCCCCGGCGACGGAAATGCCCCCGGGATCAACGACAACGGCGAGCTCGACGGGCGCCTGACGATGCGCGACGCGATCCTCGCCCGGGTGGGCGAAGGGGTCAAGACCAGCGGGGCGCAGTCCGGCAACTTCGAGACGGTCTACACGCCGACGATCTCCGGGATCGAGGTCCCGGTCGCCCGTGGTTGGGTGAGCGTCAACGCCAAGGTGGGCGATAGCCGCACCTTCCGCTTCATCGACACCCACCTCGAGGCATTCGGGGACACGGCTGTCCGCGAGGCCCAGGCGAAGGAGCTCTACCAGGGCAGCGACGCGCCGGCGAAGACCGGGCTGCCCGTGATCCTGGTCGGCGACCTCAACTCCGACGACAACACGGTCACCGGAGGCGACAGGCTCGCCTACAACGCGCTCAAGGGCGCGGGCTTCCGCGATCGCAGCACCGAGAAGCCGCTGAGCTGCTGCGTCAAGAGCAGCATCCTCACCGATGACCAGGGGAACGTCAGTGACTTCGACCACCACATCGACCACATCCTGACCCGCGACCCGGCCAAGGTGAAGCTGATCAGCTCCGCCGTCACCGGGCGCAGCCCGGCCAACGGATTCTGGGACTCCGACCACGCCGGGGTCGTCAGCAACCTGCGGATCTTCCGCTAGGCCGGCCACACACCCCCGATCAGCAGGGCCCGGCCCCTCTCATGGGGTCGGGCCCTTTTTCGTGGTGTCGCGCCCATCTATTTCGTTGGCGGCGCACACGTCTTGCCGGCATCGACGACGCGGCGACGCGATTCCCCTCTCACTCCCTCGACTGAACGGTTTCAGTACCTATAGGGGCTGAAACCCTTCAGCGGGCGGGCCGGCCATGTAGGGCCTGATCCCGTCCAGCGGACGGGCCGCAGGGTCCGCGCCTGCCCGCGCCCGGCCTTACCCAGCCCTCGCCCGGTCTTGCGCCTGGGGCAACGATCTGCCATAATCTCACTTAGATTTCTTTAGGCAGGCAACGAATACACCTGGAGGACTGAAGCAGTGGGACGAACCATAGGAATTGACCTTGGAACAACCAACTCGTGCGTGGCCGTGCTCGACGGAACCGAGCCTACCGTGCTCGAGAACGCCGAAGGGGGACGTACTACGCCGTCGGTGGTCGCCTTCACCGACTCCGGCGAGAGGCTCGTCGGCACCGTGGCCAAACGCCAGGCGGTGATGAACCCCGAGAACACGATCTTCTCGATCAAACGCTTCATGGGCCGCAAGGAGGCCGAGGTCAAGGAGGAGGAAACGATCGTCCCCTATGAGGTCGAGGCCGGACCCAACGGCGACGTCCGCGTCGACGTGCGCGGCAAGCAGTACTCGCCGCCGGAGATCTCAGCGATGATCCTGCAGAAGCTGAAGGCGGATGCCGAGGCCAAGCTGGGCGTGAGCGTTGACGCCGCCGTCATCACCGTCCCGGCCTACTTCAACGACGACCAGCGGCAGGCGACCAAGGACGCCGGCAAGATCGCCGGCCTCGAGGTCAAGCGGATCATCAACGAGCCGACCGCGGCCTCGCTCGCCTACGGCCTCGACAAGGAGGCCACCGACCAGACGATCCTGGTGTTCGACCTCGGCGGCGGCACCTTTGACGTCTCGATCCTCGAGATCGGGGACGGGGTCTTCGAGGTCAAGTCCACCGCCGGCGACAACCACCTCGGCGGCGACAACTGGGACAAGGCGATAGTCGAGTGGCTGGTGGCGGAGTTCAAGCGCGACCAGGGCGTCGATCTGGCCCAGGACAAGAACTCGCTGCAGCGGCTCTACGAGGCCGCGGAGAAGGCGAAGATCGAGCTCTCCTCGACCCAGGAGACTCAGATCAACCTCCCCTTCATCACCGCGGTGGAGGGCCAGCCGAAGCACCTCGACATCAAGCTCAGCCGCTCGAAGCTGAACGAGCTCACGGCTGACCTGCTGGAGCGGATCGTCGACCCGGTCAAGCAGGCGCTCGCCGACGCCGGCGACGCCGACATCGACCATGTCGTCCTCGTCGGCGGCATGACCCGGATGCCCGCGGTTCGCGACCGGGTGACGGAGCTGACCGGCTCCGAGCCGCACCAGGGCGTAAACCCTGACGAGGTCGTCGCCGTCGGCGCCGCGATCCAGGCCGGCGTGCTGGCGGGCGATGTCAAGGACGTGCTGCTGCTCGACGTCACCCCGCTGACCCTCGGCATCGAGACCAAGGGTGGCGTGATGACGAAGCTGATCGAGCGCAACACGACCATCCCGACCCGCAAGTCGGAGACCTTCTCCACGGCCGAGGACAACCAGCCCTCGGTGGAGATCCACGTGCTCCAGGGCGAGCGGGAGATGGCCGCCTACAACAAGAGCCTGGGCAAGTTCCAGCTGACCGGGATCCCGCCGGCGCCGCGGGGGATGCCTCAGATCGAGGTCACCTTCGATATCGACGCCAACGGCATCCTCAGCGTCGGCGCCAAGGACCTCGGCACCGGCAAGGAGCAGAAGATCGAGATCAAGGCCGGCTCCGGCCTTGACGAGTCCGAGATCGACCAGATGGTCAAGGACGCCGAGGCCCACGCCGAGGACGATCTCCGCCAGCGCGAGCTGGCCGAGGCCCGCAATGTCGCCGAGAACGCCGCCTACCAGGCCGAGAAGCAACTGGCCGATCTCGGCGAGCAGGTGGACGAAGCCTCGAAGTCCGAGATCGAGTCCGCGATCAAGGACGTCAACGAGTCGCTCACCTCCGACGACACGGCCGAGATCCAGGCCAAGACCGAGGCCCTTCAGGCCGCATTCCACCGCGTCTCCGAGCAGGTCTACCAGGCCGCCTCCGAGCAGCAGGCCGCCGCCGGCGGCTCAGGCAACGGCGCCTCGGCCGACGCCGAGGAGGAGGTCGTCGACGCCGAAGTGGTGGAGGACGACAAGTAGTGGAGCGCAGAGAGGCGGAGGTCGAGGCCGAGGTCGAGGTCATGCAGCAGGAAGCGGCGCCCGAGCCCGCTGAACCCCCGGTCGATGGCGCCGGCGCCGAGGCCGACGAGACGGCGGCGGTCGAGGTCGAGAAGGACTTCGACGCGCTGCTCGATGAGACCAAGCGCGAGCGTGACGAGTATCTGGAGCTGGCCCAGAGGACCCGGGCCGACTTCGAGAACTACCGCAAGCGCATGGCCGCCGAGACCAGCGCGGCCGCAACCCGCGGCAGCGCCGCCGTCGCCCGCGAGCTGATCGAGGTGATCGACAATCTCGAGCGCGCGATCGTGGCCGCCGGCCACGACCCGGCGGCTGTGCTCGCCGGCGAGATGCCGGCCGCCGAGGGTGCGCTCGAACAGGGCTGCCTGCTCACCTACCGTGATCTCAACGCCGGCCTCGGCCGGGCCGGAGTCGAGGCCTACGCGCCGCTCGGCGAGAGCTTCGACCCGAGTTGGCACGAGGCCCTCCAGACCCGGGCGGAGGAGGGGGCCGAGGCAGGCCGGATCCTCGAGGTGATGCAGAAGGGCTACCGGCTCGGCGAGGTTGTGCTGCGCCCCGCCCGGGTGGTAGTGAGCGAGTAGGGAGCGTTATGGCCGACGACTTCTACCAGGTGCTCGGCGTCTCGAAGAAGGCGTCCGAGGACGAGATCAAGAAGGCCTACCGCAAGCTGGCGCGCGAGTTCCATCCGGACCGCAACCCGGACGACCCCCAGGCCGAGGAGCGCTTCAAGCAGGTCCAGGAGGCCTACGACACCCTCTCCGACTCGGAGAAGCGAAAGCAGTACGACTCCGGCGGCGTCTTCGGCTTCGGTGGCCCAGGCAGCCCCGGGCCCGGCGCCGCCGGCTTCGCCTCCGACCTCGGCGACATCTTCTCCACCATCTTCAGCCGCGGCGGCCGCGAGCCCCGGCAGGTCCAGGGTCGCGACCTCGAGACCGAGATCCGGATCTCCTTCGAGCAGGCCGTCAACGGCGCCCAGATCCCGGTCACCGTGCCCAAGGCCGAGCGCTGCCGCACCTGCGGCGGCAGCGGCGCCGAGACCGGGACCGGCCCGATCGTCTGCCCCCGCTGCGAGGGCCGCGGCGTCGACGCGCAGAGCCAGGGGTTCTTCTCGATCAGCCAGCCATGTCCCGAGTGCGGCGGCGCCGGGCAGGTGATCGAGCACCCCTGCTCGAGCTGCGGCGGGTCCGGCCTCACCCACCAGACCAAGCGCTACAAGGTCAACATCCCGGCCGGGGTCAGGGACGGCACCCGGATCCGTCTCGCGGGCCGCGGCGAGGCCGGCCCCAGGGGCGGTCCCGCCGGAGACCTCTACGTCACCACCCGGGTGACGCCCTCGCCCGTGTTCAAGCAGCTCGACGACGGCAACCTCGAGGTGGTGGTGCCGATCACGATCTCCGAGGCGATCGGCGGCGGCACGGTGGAGGTGCCGACCCTGAACGGCACCAAGCGGATCCGCGTCTCCCCCGGCACCCAGCACGGGACGATCCAGCGGCTGCGCGGCGAGGGGCCTCCCCGGACCGGGGGGCGCGAGCGCCGCGACATCCGCTACCGGCTCGAGATCGAGATCCCGGAGGAGCTGAGCCAGGAGCAGCAGCAGGCTGTCGAGCAGCTGGAGAGGGCATTCAACGGGCGCGACCCGCGGGAGGGCCTGATCCGGGCGGCGTCGGCAAGAGCCGCCGCGCGGGAGGAATCGTGAGCGCGCCGGTGGGGCGTGGGAAGAGGCGCCGGGTGAGCCGGCGCACGGTCGAGACCAGGATCGACTCCGAGCGCGGGGTGTTCATGATCTCCGTCGCCGCAGAGCTTGCCGAGATGCACCCGCAGACGCTGCGGATGTACGAGGCGCGGGGCCTGGTCGCACCGCAGCGCTCGCCGAAGAACACCCGCCTTTACTCGCAGCGCGACGTCGACCGCCTGCGCCGGATCCAGAAAATGACCTCGCAGCAGGGCCTCAACCTCGCCGGGGTCGAGACCGTGCTGAAGATGGAGCAGCGGGTCGAGGAGATGCGGGCCGAGCTCGAGCGCGTCCGGGCCCGGGCGAATGAGCTCGAGCAGCGGATGGCCGAGGAGGTCGACCGCGTGCGCCGCTCGCTCAAGGCCGAGATCGTCCCCTACGGCGCCTACGAGATCGAGGTCGCCCCCGGCGAGCCCCAGGGGCCGGTGCGGATCCCGGTCGAGCGGACGCGGACCGACGGAGAGCGCCGGTGAGAGGGCGCGAGGGCAGGCCCGAGCCGGGCGCACGGGCGGTCACCCTGGCCATCGCCGCGGGCCGGGTCGGGATCGGGATCGGGGCGCTGCTCGCGACCCGGACCGGGTTGCGGATCCTCGGGTTCCCCGAGACCGACTCCTCCGGGCGGGCCCTGGCCAAGCTCGCCGGCGGCCGCGACATCGCCCTCGGCGCCCTCACCCTGGCGGCCCGCGACGACCGTGAGGCGCTGCGCAGAGCCTGCCTCGCCGGGGTGGCCGTGGACGCCGGCGACGCGCTCTCGTTCGGCACGGCCGTGGCCCGGGGCGAGGATCTGAACCACGCCGGCATGCTCGGCGCCGTCTCCGGCGCTGCCGCGGCCGCCGCCGGCGCCTGGGCCGCCAGCAGGCTCAGCGAAGGGATCTAGGAGAGAGCACGATGCAACCCGATCGCTTCACGCTGAAGTCGCAGGAGGCCGTCGCCTCCGCTCAGCGCACCGCCGCCGAGAACCGCAACACCGAGGTCGCCCCCCCGCACCTCCTGGTCGCCCTGATCGACCAGGAGGAAGGGATGGTGGCGCCGGTGCTGCAGAAGCTCGGGGCAGACGTCACCGCGATCCTCGGTCGCGCCGCCGAGGCGGTCCAGTCGCTGCCGAAATTGAGTGGCGAGGCCGAGCCCGAGGTGCGCCCGTCGAGCGCGCTGGTCAGGACCCTGCAGCGGGCGGAGAAGGAGATGGCGGCCCTCGGCGACGAGTACATCTCGACCGAGCACATCCTGCTCGCCCTCGCCGAGAAGGGGTCGGGGCTGGCCGAGATCCTCCCCGACCGCGACTCGCTGATGAAGGCCATCTCCGAGGTCCGCGGCCCCCACCGCGTGACCTCGCCCAACCCCGAGGAGACGGTGCAGGCGCTGGAGAAGTTCGGGCGCGACCTCACCGTCGAGGCCGAGCGGGGCAAGCTCGACCCGGTGATCGGCCGCGACGAGGAGATCCGCCGCGTCATCCAGGTCCTCTCACGCCGGACCAAGAACAACCCCGTGCTGATCGGCGATCCCGGGGTCGGCAAGACCGCGATCGTCGAGGGACTGGCACAGCGGATCGTCTCCGGCGACGTGCCCGAGAGCCTCCGTGACCGGCGGGTGATCGCCCTCGACATCGGCGCCGTGCTGGCCGGCTCGAAGTACCGGGGCGAGTTCGAGGAGCGGCTCAAGGCCGTCCTCAGCGAGGTCCAGGACGCCGAGGGGCAGATCGTCCTCTTCCTCGACGAGCTGCACACGATCGTCGGCGCCGGCGCCGCCGAGGGGGCCGTGGACGCCGCCAACCTGCTGAAGCCGATGCTGGCGCGGGGTGAGCTGCGCGCGGTTGGCGCGACCACGCTCGACGAGTACCGAAAGCACATAGAAAAGGATGCAGCTCTGGAGCGCCGCTTCCAGCCGGTGCTTGTCGGCGAGCCCGATGTCGCCGACACGATCGCGATCCTGCGCGGGCTGAAGGAGCGCTACGAGATCCATCACGGCGTCCGCATTGCCGACTCGGCGATCGTCGCCGCCGCGACCCTCTCGGAGCGCTACATCGCCGACCGCTTCCTCCCCGACAAGGCGATCGACCTGATAGACGAGTCGGCCTCGCGATTGAAGATCGAGATCGACTCGATGCCAACCGAGATCGACGAGGTCGAGCGGCGGATCCAGCAGCTCGAGATCGAGCGCGAGGCGCTGAAGAAGGAGCGGGACGAGGCCTCGGTCGCCCGTCGCGAGGCGATCGAGGCAGAGCTGGCGGAGCTGCGCGAGCGCTCGGGCGAGATGAAGGCCCGCTGGCAGAACGAGAAGGGCGCGATCGAGGCGATCAAGGAGAACAAGGCGCGGCTCGAGGAGGCGCACCGGGAGGCCGAGCGGGCCGAGCGCAGCGCCGATCTCGAGGGCGCCGCGAAGCTCCGCTACGGCGAGATCCCCGAGCTGGAGAAGACCGTCGCCGAGGCCGAGGCACGGCTCTCCGAGCTGCACGCCGAGGGCGGGACGATGCTGACCGAGGAGGTGACCGAGGAGGACGTCGCCCAGGTCGTCTCCAAGTGGACCGGGATCCCTGTGACCAGGTTGATGGAGGGCGAGGTCGAGAAGCTGATCCAGATGGAGGCGCGTCTGCACGAGCGGGTGATCGGCCAGGACGAAGCGGTCGAGGCGGTCTCGAACGCGCTGCGGCGCTCGCGAGCCGGCCTCTCCGACCCCAACCGGCCGATCGGCAGCTTCCTCTTCCTCGGCCCAACCGGGGTCGGCAAGACCGAGTTGGCAAAGGCACTGGCCGAGTTCATGTTCGACTCCGAGCAGGCGATCGTGCGGCTGGACATGTCGGAGTACATGGAGAAGCACACGGTCGCCAGGTTGATCGGCGCCCCGCCCGGCTACGTCGGCTACGAGGAGGGGGGCCAGCTGACCGAGGCGGTCCGGCGGCGCCCTTACGCGGTCGTGCTCCTCGACGAAATCGAGAAGGCGCACCCGGACGTCTTCAACACCCTGCTGCAGTTGATGGACGACGGCCGCCTCACCGACGGCCAGGGCCGGACCGTGAGCTTCACCAACACGGTCCTGATCATGACCTCGAACGTCGGCTCGGACCGGATCGCCGGCGAGTCGGTGGACGAGCGCATCCGCGAGCAGATCGAGGAGGTGCTGGCGTCAACTTTCAAGCCCGAGTTCCTCAATCGCATCGACGACACCGTCATCTTCCACCGTCTCTCGAAGGAGGACATCGGGGAGATCGTCGAGCTTCAGGTTGACCGGCTCGTCGGCCGCGTCCGGGAGCGCGGGATCGAGGTCCAGCTGACCGACGACGCCCGCACCCTGCTCGGCAACCTCGGCTACGACCCCAGCTACGGCGCCCGGCCGCTGAAGCGGGTGGTGCAGAAGCAGCTGGTGGACAAGCTGGCCCTGATGATCCTCGAGGGCGAATTCGGCGAGGGCGACACGGTCAGGGTCGACGCCGGCGGCGGCGAGCTCAGCTTCGAGAAGGTCGGGGCGGCGGCCGGGAGCGCGGCAGCCTAGGAGGCTCCGGGCGGGCGGCGTTTCAGCAGGGCGGCAGGCGGGGCCTGAAAATTCTTGATTTACTCTGTCAAGAATTATCTGCAAGACCACAAGATCGTCACCGGTGCGTCACTATGTGAGAGGCAGGATGCATGGAGGCAGGCGGCGTTCCTGCGTGCGTCCAGCCAATCTTCGATATTCAAGGGAGTGCGGGCAGGCTCCGAAACAAGCTAGGTGATGCGGCTATTCGTGCCTATCCTCTCCCCGGACCCGATTGAGATGAACGAGACCCCGAGCACAGATCAGGGCGCCGAGAGGCCCGGCGAGTCACAACGGCGCAGCCCGGGGCCGCTCAGGCGCGGAGCCTGGGCCGTCCAGGAGCGAGTCCTCTGGAAGGGCGGCGACGCGGCCCGGGCCGCGGGGGCCTCCGCCAGGTGGCGGCTGGAGAGCGCGGCCTGGAGTCTCCGCAGCCGGATCGTCTGGCCGCTGAGGGATTCCTACCGTAGCCACGGGCCGGCCGGGCGGACTGCGCTTGCGGGTGCCGCGGTGCTGCTGCTCGCCGGGGCCGGGACCGCGGGCGCCTACGTCGCCACCGGCGGCTCCGGAGACAGCCCCGCTCCGGCGCCGCGGATCGCGAGCGCAAACGCGCCCCGGGTCGCCAGGGTGATCGAACCCCAGCAGGCGAAGCCCGCCGCCGACACCCACATTCTCGAGGGCGCCACCCCGACCTTCGGACCCGAGGGCGACGCCGCCAAGGCGGGCGGCTCCGCCGCCGACGTCGTCCCCCCGAGCCCGTCGCAGGCCGGCTCCGGAGCGACATCGGCCAAGGCGCCGGGCGACTCGAAGAAGGGCGGCGCCGTCGGTCCGGCGCCGGTGAAGGTCGCGCATCGCTTCGCCGACGCCTTCGTCTCCTACGAAGTCGGCAAGGCCAGCCCTAAGGTGCGCAGGGTATTCCGGAAGACCGCCAGCCGGCCGCTGGCCAAGTCCTTGGCGACCCGGCCACCGCGCCAGCCGGCCTCGGTCAAGGTGCCTCGGGCCCGGGTGCTGAACGTTGTCCCGGGCCCGCGGCGCGGCGCCTCGGTCTCGGTCAGCGTCTCGCTGCTGCGTGTCGGCGCCACCAGTGAGCTGCGGCTGCAACTTCAGCAGTACCGACGCAAGTGGCTTGTAAGCGACGTGAGGGGCTGATGGGACGCATCCGCGCCGCCTTCGGAGCAGCCGCGGTCGGGGCGGTCCTTGCCGCGCAGAGCGCCCCCGCGCAGAGCCCGGCGCCCGCCGATGCCGCCGCGGCGCTCTCGCCGACCGGCACCACAGGTCCCACCGGTCCCACGGGGCCCACCGGCTCGCTCTCGACCGGCACCCTGCAGCAGGGCTCGACGATCGTCGCGCCGGCGCCACCGAAGAAGACCCAGCCGAAACCCTCGGGCGGTGGCTCGGTCGCGGCCCCCGAGCACGACGCCGGCAAGCAGGGGCATTCCGCCAGCCGGCCGCAGGCGGGCACCAGCGGCGGGGCCAGCGACCCGGGCACCAACCCCTTCCCCCTCTCGGCCCCGGCTCCCTACTACGGGGTACCCGGCATCGCCAGCGGCTCCTGCTCCACCACCTCCCCGCCCCCGGGGCTTCTGCCGATCTACCAGCGCGCCGCCGAGACCTACTCCCTCGGGCCGCAGGGGCCGAGCGTGCTGGCGGCGATCAACCAGATCGAGACCAACTTCGGCGAGCTCAACCAGGTCACCTCTTCGGCGGGGGCGATCGGCTGGATGCAGTTCATGCCGGCGACCTGGGCCAGCTACGGCGTCGACGCCAACGGCGACGGCCGCCGCGACCCCTATGACCCCGAGGACGCGATCTTCGCCGCGGCGCGGTACCTGCGCGCCTCCGGAATGCCGGAGGACACCGCCGGCGCGGTCTTCGCCTACAACCACGCCGACTGGTACGTGTCCGAGGTCCTCGCCAACGCCGGCTGCTTCGGCTCCCTCGACGGAAGCTCGTTCGCGCTCGAGCAGCAGGTCCAGGTCCTCTCCTGCAGCCCCGCCAAGCCCTGGGCCAAGAGGATCCCCGGCGACTACCTGAGCGCGTTCGAGAGCGCCGCCGGCCGCTACAGCCTCGGCAGCCGCGGCGTCTGGGCCCTGGCGGCAGTCGCCAGGCTCGAGTCGGACTTCGGCCGCAGCATGAGCAAGGCCCAGCTTCGCCGGACCGGGGCGCTCGGGCTCGACCGGAGCGAGTGGCGGCGCTACGCCGTCGACGGGGACGGCGACGGGGTCGTCAGGCACTCGAGCATCGAGGATTCGGCGGCGACCCTGGCCCGGCTGGCCTGGTCGCGCGGCGGCCTCGAGGCCGGGATCTTCACTCACAACCAGGCCCACTGGTACGTGGAGGAGGTGATGGACGAGGCCGACGCACTCGCCGGCAGCTGCAAGACGAGCACGGTCGCCTGGAAGATCCAGTTCCCCGACGTGACCTCGAGCGCGATCAACTGGAACAACCTCACCCTCTCCAACAGCCTCGAGAAGCGCGACCTCGACACCGGCGCGATCGATCCCAGGATCGTGGGCCTGATCGGGGCGATCACCCAGACCCACACGATCACGATCTCTGCCCTGCGCTCGGACCACTCGATGCTGGCATCCAGCGGCAACGTCTCCAACCATTACTACGGACGGGCGATGGACATCGCCGTCGTCGACGGGGTGCCCTGCACCAACGTCTCGCCCAAGGCCCCCTGCGGCCAGCTGGGCGAGACGCTCGCCCACCTGACCGGGATCTCCCACCCGACCGAGCTGATCTACTGCTACGACCTCGACGGGCCGGGGCCGGCCTGGGCGCAGGCCGATCACTGCGACCACGTCCACGCCGGCTTCGACAGCTAGCGCCGCCCCACTAACCTGAGTCTGTGGGAAGGATCTACGACGCCACCTGGGGCCGCGGGTTCGCGGCCGTCTACGACAGGGGGCTGAAGGCGGTCGAGGAGGCCGGCCTGAGGGAGATCCGGCGCGAGGTGCTCTCAGAGGCTTCGGGGCGGACGATCGACATCGGGGCCGGAACCGGCGTCAACATCGACCTCTTCGGGGACCGCGTCGAGCAGCTGGTGCTGAGCCGAGCCCGACCCGCACATGGCCCGCCGGCTGCGCCGGCGCCTGGCCGACTCGGACGTCCAGGCCGAGGTGGTCGAGGCCGCGGCCGAGCGCCTGCCGTTCCCTGACGCCAGCTTCGACACAGCCGTCTTCACCCTGGTCCTCTGCACGGTCCCCGACCCCGATGCGGCGCTGGCCGAGACCGCCAGGATCCTGCGCCCAGGGGGGAGGATGCTGTTCGTCGAGCACGTCCGCTCCGAGGACCCGGGCCGAGCCCGCTGGCAGGACCGGCTGGAGCGCCCCTGGGGGTTCTTCGCCAACGGCTGCCACCCCAACCGCGACACCGTCGCCCTGATCGGGGCCTCACCGCTGGAGCTCGAGGCGGTCGACGGCGGCCGTCTTCCGAAGGCCCTGCCGATAGTCAGGCCGATGGCGCGCGGCGCCGCCTTGCGCCCGCTGGCATAAGGTGAAAGACAGAGGATCCCAATAGCCAGATCGAGAGGAGCGCGATGCCCACCTACGTGATGCTGACCAACCTGACCGCCGACGGCGTCAAGACGTTGAAGAACAACCCGGCCCGTGTCAGTGAGGTGAACAAAGAGGTCGAGCAGATCGGCGCCAAGGTCGTCGCCCAGTACGCGACCCTCGGCCAATACGACTTCGTCACCATCGTCGAGGCACCCGACGACAAGACGATGGCCAAGGTCTCGGTCGAGCTCGGGTCGCGCGGGACAATGACGAGCCAGACGCTCGCCGCAATGCCGGCGGAAGAACTGGCGACAGCGCTCTAGCGCGACCGCCCGGGAGCCGAGTTGAGAATCCTCGTCGTCGGAGGGGGCGGGCGGGAGCACGCGATCGTGCGGGCGCTGGCCCGCTCGGCGCATGCGCCGGAACTGCTCTGCGCTCCCGGCAACGCCGGCATCGCCGCCGACGCCGAGTGCCTGCCGCAGACCGCGGCGGCCGACGTCCGCGCGATCGTCGAGGCCGCCCGCGGGTGTGCCGCCGACCTCGTCGTCGTCGGCCCCGAGGCTCCGCTGGTTGACGGGGTGGTGGACGCGCTCGAGGACGAGGGCGTCCCGGCATTCGGACCGTCGGAGGCGGCGGCCGAGCTGGAGGGATCGAAGGCATTCGCCAAGCAGGTGATGTCGGAGGCGGGCGTCCCGACCGCCTCCCACACCCTGCTGCAAAGCCGCGAGGAAGCGCTGGGGCAGATCTCCTGCGCCTCCTACCCGGCGGTGCTGAAGGCGGATGGGCTGGCTGCGGGCAAGGGGGTGATCATCTGCCCCTCCGAGCGCGAGGCGCGCGAGGCGGTGGACGTCTTCTTCACCGAGCGGCGATTCGGCGAGACAACGGTCGTGCTGGAGGAGTTCCTCGAGGGGGAGGAGCTTTCCCTGCTCGCCCTCTGCGACGGCGAGAACGTCGTGTCCCTGGCCCCGGCGCAGGACTACAAGCGCATCTTCGACGGCGACCTCGGCCCCAACACCGGGGGCATGGGCAGCTACTCGCCGGTCCCGGGGTTCGACCGCTCGGCGGTGGAGGAGATCGTCGATGCGGTCCACCGGCCGATGGTGGAGGAGATGGCGCATCGCGGGACCCCTTTTCACGGCGTGCTCTACGCCGGGCTGATGATCGGGGCTGCCGGGACCCGGGTACTCGAGTTCAACACCCGCTTCGGGGACCCCGAGACCCAGGCGGTGCTGCCACGCCTGCGCTCGGACCTGGTTGAGCTCTGTGCGGCGGCGCGCGAGCCCGGTGGGCTCGAGGGTGCCGAGGCGGTCTTCGACGAGGACTGGGCGGTGACCCTGGTCCTCGCCTCCGCCGGCTACCCCGAGACCTCCTCGAAGGGAGACGTGATCACCGGGATCGATGCCGCGGCCGAGATCGCCGAGGTCACCCACGCCGGGACCGCCGAGCGCGACGGGCAGGTCGTCACCGCCGGCGGCCGCGTGCTGAACGTGACCGCGCTCGGACCGACGCCGGCCGAGGCCCGCGAACGCGCATACGATGCGGCAGGGCGGATCCACTTCGACGGATTGCAGCTTCGAAATGACATCGCCGAGCGCGCCGTCGAACGCGCCGGCCTGACCCGGTGAGGACGACTTGAACGAGATCCCGGAGACCGAGGAGACGCAGCAGCCGGTGACCATGCCGGCGGTGGAGGAGGCGTTCGAGGAGATCGAGGTGGACGCGCCCCTGGTCGGCATCATCATGGGGTCGAAGAACGACAAGGCGAAGATGCAGCCGGCCGGAGAGGCCCTGCACGACGCCGGAATCCGCTACGAGGTCAGGGTGATGAGCGCTCACCGCGACCCAGACATGGTCCGCGACTACTGTTCCAACGCCCGCATGCGGGGCCTGCGGGTGATCATCGCCGGCGCCGGGATGTCCGCCGCGCTTCCCGGCGTTGCCGCCGCCCACAGCGACCTGCCGGTGGTCGGGGTGCCGATCTCGGGCAAGAACCTGGGCGGCCTCGACGCGCTGCTCTCGGCGGTGCAGATGCCGCCGGGGATCCCCGTCGCCTGCGTCGCCATTGACGGCGCCAAGAACGCCGGGGTGCTCGCAGCGAGAATCATCAACTCGTGATCCCCCGCTACACCCGAGACGAGATCGGGGCCGTCTGGTCTCCGCATCGCAAGATGGACTGCTGGCTCGCAGTCGAGCTGGCGGCCACCGACGCGCTCGCGGCGGAGGGGATCGTTCCGGCGGAGGCGGCGGAGGCCATCCGCTCGCGCGCCGCCTTCACGGCCGAGGCAGTCGAGGAGCGGGAGCGGACGACCAACCACGACGTCGCCGCCTTCGTCGACGTGGTCGCGGCCAGCGTCGGGCCCGAGGGGCGCTGGATCCACTACGGGCTGACCTCCTCCGACGTCCTCGACACAGCCCTTGCCCTCCAGATCGAGCAGGCGGGCATCATCCTCCTGCGTGGCGCGACGGCCTATCGCGACGCCCTGGTCCGGCGCGCCTTCGAGCACCGCGACACCCTCTGTGTCGGCCGCACCCACGGCGTCCACGCGGAGCCGACGACCTTCGGCCTGCGCCTCGCCGGCTACGCCTTCGAAGCAGACCGCAACCTGCAGCGGCTGCGGCGGGCGGTCGAGGGAACCGCGGTCGGCAAGCTCTCCGGCGCCGTCGGCACCTACGCCTCGCTTCCGCCCTCGGTAGAGGAGCGGGTGATGCATTCGCTCGGGCTGCGGCGGGAGGACGTCTCGACCCAGGTCGTCCCCCGCGACCGCCACGCCGAGCTGCTGGGCGCGATCGCCCTCGCCGGTGCCGGGCTCGAGCGCTTCGCGACCGAGGTCCGCAACCTGCAGCGAACCGAGCTGCGCGAGGTCGAGGAGCCGTTCGGCTCCGGCCAGAAGGGGTCTTCGGCGATGCCACACAAGCGCAACCCGATCCTCAGCGAGCGCGTCACCGGCCTCGCCCGGGTCCTGCGCGGCTACGCGCAGGCCGGGCTCGAGAACGTGGCGCTGTGGCACGAGCGCGACATCTCCCACTCGGGCGCCGAGCGGGTGATCATCCCGGACGCGACCATCGTGCTCGACTACATGCAGTACGTGGCGACGATGGTTGTCGAGGGGATGCGGGTCAACACCGGCCGCATGCTCGGGATTCTCGAGCTGACCTCGGGGGCGCTGTTCAGCCAGCGGGCGCTGAGCGCCCTGGTCAACTCCGGCATGAGCCGCGACGACGCCTACCGCCTGGTCCAGAGCTCGGCCCAGCAGGCATTCGACACCGGCACACCTTTCCGCGACCTGATCGGCGCCGCCGCTCCCCAACTCGACCTCGACGCGGTCTTCGACAACAACGCCTACCTCACTCATCTGCCCGAGGTCTTCACCCGGCTCGAGGCCCTGCGCGCCTGATCGCGCCGGCGCCGGCCGCGCGGGCCGAACCGAGCGCTCCGGCCGCTATCGGCCCAAGGTGATCTCGACCCCGTGGGCCCGGTCTGGGGTCAGGCAGCGACCGGCTCACGCACGGGGCGCCGGGCGGTGACGATGACCGGGGTGCCGGCCCGGGGCGAGAGGGTCACGTTGCGGCGGCCGACCCGCTCGGGCCTGGGGCTCGCCGCGCGTAGCTCGTAGCGGCCGAGGACCTCCCGCAGGACGATCCGCATCTCGAACTCGGCGAAGGCGGCGCCGAGGCAGCGACGGACGCCGCCGCCGAAGGGGATCCAGGAGTAGGTGTCGGGCGGGTTCTCGAGGAAGCGCTCGGGACGGAAGGCGAGCGGGTCGGGGTAGATCTCGGGACGGGTGTGGGCGAGCCAGATCGCCGGGGTGACATCGGTGCCGGCGGGCAGGTCGACGCCGTCGGCCCGCAGCTCTGTCGCCAGGCGACGGCCGGCCAGCGGCACCACCGGCCGCAGCCGCAGGACCTCGGTGATCGTCGCCCGAAGGTAGGAGTCCTCGACCCCTTGGTCAATCTCCTCGCGCAGCCTGCCCAGCTGCGCCGGGTGGCGCAGCAGCATGTCGAAGCTCCAGGCCAGCGCCGTCGCGGTCGTCTCGTGGCCCGCCAGCAGCAGGGTCATGAGCTGGTCGCGCAGCTCGGCGTCGTCCATGCCGGTTTCGTCGTCGAAGCGAGCGGCGACGAGCGAGGAGAGGATGTCGTCACGCTGCTCGAGGTCCGGGTCCGCCCGGCGCTCGGCGATCTCGGCGTAGAGCACGTCGTCGACCTCGCGCAGGAGCGCCTGGAAGCGCGCCCAGGGGCCATGGTCCGGAACGCGGCGGGTGACCAGGGTCGCGAGCTGCGAACCCGGGGCGGCGACGTCGGCGAGAACCTTCCCCAGCAGGCCGCGGAGCTTCTGAAGCCGGCCCGGGTCGCTGACACCGAAGACGACCCGCAGGATCACCTCCAGGGTGATCGCCTGCATCCGCGGGTGGACCGGGAACTCCGAGCCGAGTGGCCAGCGCTCGATCTCGGCGTCGACCAGCTCCTCGACCACCGACTCATAGGAGCGCATGCGCTCGCCGTGGAACGGCGGCAGCATCAGCTTGCGCCGGGCCAGGTGCTCGGCCCCCTCGAGCAGGAGTATCGAGCGCGGGCCCATGATCGGCTCGATCGCGATACTGCGACCCGGGGGGAGGCCGTGGGCGCGCTCGGTGTAGAGGGCGCGGATCGCCTCGGGGTCGGAGATCATCACCATCGGGGTGCGGAAGCCGACGAAGGTGACACTGAAGGAGTCCCCGTAGCGGCGACGGCAATCCTCCATGAAGGCGATCGGCCGCCAGAACCAGCGCATCGTCTGGAGCAGTGGCGGCATCGTCGGTCCTGGCGGGAGCGGCACCGATATAGAGTCGCAGGCCGGCGGCGGCGCCGCATCCACCACCAGGAGGACTCTCATTGGCTGACTACACGGCGAAGAAGATTGACGAGATGGAGGCGATCTACGGGGGTGCCTTCTTCCGGGCCCGGGCATCGCTCGGGGTCAGCTCGTTCGGGCTGGCGGTCTTCGACCTGCCGCCGAACTTCGACGCCTACCCCGAGCACGACCATTCCGATGACGGCCAGGAGGAGGTCTACCTGGCGCTGAGCGGCACTGCGGACATGGACATCGAGGGCGAGAAGGTCACGCTCGATCCCTCGACCCCGGTCCGGGTTGCCTCGGGGACGAAACGGACGATCTCCACCGGCGCGGGGCCGGCGAGGATCCTCGCCATCGGCGGCATTCCCGGGAAGGCCTACGAGGCGCCGGAGATCAGCCAACTGGGCGAGCCCGATCCGCTGACCCAGTAGCTAGCATCGGCGGCGAGGCCATGAACAGCGCTATCGCCGACCTCAAGCTGCACTCCTCGGGCAAGGTCCGCGAGATCTACGACCTGGGCAGGGATCTGCTGATGGTCGCCTCGGACCGGATCTCGATCTACGACGTCGTCATGCCGACGGCGATCCCCGACAAGGGCAAGGTCCTGACCCAGATGTCGATCTTCTGGTTCGAGACCACCGGCGAGATCATCCCCAACCACTTCGTCTCCGAGGACGTCCCCGAGGAGGTCGCCGAGCGGGCGATCCGGGTCCGCAAGCTGGAGATGTACCCGGTCGAGTGCGTCGTCCGCGGCTACCTCTCGGGCTCAGGCTGGAAGGAGTACCGCCAGAGCGGCGAGGTCTGCGGGATCCCCCTGCCGGAGGGGCTGCAGGAGTCCGATCGCCTGCCGGTGCCGATCTTCACTCCGGCGACCAAGGCCGAGGTCGGCGAGCATGACGAGAACATCGACTTCGAGCGGGCGGCGGAGATCGTCGGCGACCGCGCCCTGATGGAGGAGCTCCGGCGGGTCTCGATCGACCTCTACAGCCACGCCGCCGCACACGCGTCGGAGCGCGGGATCATCCTCGCCGACACCAAGTTCGAGTTCGGCCGCCACGCCGGCGCCGAGGTCGTCCTCGCCGACGAAGTGCTGACCCCGGACTCCTCGCGCTTCTGGCCCGCCGACCGCTACCAGCCGGGGCGCTCGCAGCCCTCCTTCGACAAGCAGTTCGTCCGCGACTGGGCCGACGGGGCGGGTTGGGACCACTCTCCCCCGGCGCCGGAGCTGCCCGCCGACGTGGTCGAGCAGACCCGGGCCAAGTACGTCGAGGCCTACGAGCGGATCACGGGGCGCAGCCTCTGAAGGCCCGGGTGCTGATCCGGCCCAAGGAGGGCATCCTCGACCCCCAGGGCAAGGCGGTGGAGCGGGCCCTTCCCGCGCTCGGGTTCGACGGCGTCGAGCACGTCCGGGTCGGACGCATGGTCGAGCTCGAGGCCGAAGACCCCGACCGCCTCGCCGAGCTCTGCGAGAAGCTCCTCGCCAACCCGCTGATCGAGGACTACGAGATAGAGCAGCTGTGATCTGGGGCGTGGTCCAGTTCCCCGGGTCGTGTGACGAGCGGGACGCGCTGCACGCCTGCTCGCTGGCGGGCGAAGCGCGGATGATCTGGCACGAGGAGACCGACCTCGGCGAGGTCGACGCGGTGGTCGTTCCGGGCGGCTTCTCCTACGGGGACTACCTGCGGGCGGGCGCCCTGGCCCGGTTCTCGCCGGCGATGGAGGCCGTCGGCGGCTTCGCCGCGGCCGGTGGCCCCGTGCTCGGCATCTGCAACGGCTTCCAGGTGCTGTGCGAGAGCGGCCTGCTGCCGGGGGCTCTGCTGACCAACGAGGGGATCCGCTTCATCTGCCGCCAGGTCGAGCTGGTGGCGGCCGAAAACGACTCGCCGCTGATGGCGGGGATCCGCCCGGGCGAGCGCCTATCGATCCCGATCAAGCACGAGAGCGGCCGCTACTTCGCCCCCGACGCCGTCCTCGACGAGCTCGAGGCCGGTGGCAGGGTCGCCTTCCGCTACGCGCCCGGCGGCAACCCCAACGGGTCAAGCCGCGACATCGCCGGAGTCACCAACGAGGCCGGCAACGTGCTCGGGCTGATGCCGCATCCTGAGCATGCGGTGGACGCCCTGACCGGCTCCACCGACGGCCTGCGCCTGTTCGAGAGCATCGCCGGGGTGCCGGCGTGAGTGCGAACCTGGTCCCTCCCGAGACTTCGCCACACCCGGAGGCGGAGTTGGGCAGGCAGCGCGCGGTCGAGCTCGGCCTGACCGGGGACGAGTATTCGCGGATCTGTGAGCTGATGGGACGCCAGCCCAACGGGGTCGAGCTGGCGATGTTCTCGCTGCTGTGGTCCGAGCACTGCGCCTACAAGCACTCCCGCAAACTGTTGCGGCGGCTTCCGACCGAGGGCGAGCGGGTGGTGATGGGGCCCGGCGAGAACGCCGGCGCCGTCGACATCGGCGCCGGCCACGCGGTCGCCTTCAAGGTCGAGTCCCACAACCATCCGAGCGCGGTCGAGCCCTTCCAGGGGGCGGCGACCGGGGTCGGGGGGATCCTCCGCGACGTCTTCGCCCTCGGGGCGAGGCCGATCGCGGTGCTCGACTCGCTGCGCTTCGGTGAGCTCGACTCGGGCCGCTCGCGCTACCTGCTCGATGGCGCCGTCCGCGGCATCGCCCATTACGGCAACTCGATCGGCGTCCCGACCGTGGGCGGCGAGATCTGCTTCGAGCCGCCCTACGAGCAGAACTGCCTGGTCAACGCGATGTGCGTCGGCCTCGCCAGACAGTCGGAGATGGTCAGGGCGGCCGCGGCCGGGGTAGGCAACCTGGTCGTCATCATGGGCGCCTCGACCGGGCGCGACGGGATCGGCGGCGCCTCGGTCCTGGCCTCGGCCGAGCTCGACTCCGAGGACGATTCGAAGCGGCCGAGCGTCCAGATCGGCGACCCCTTCGAGGAGTCGAAGCTGCTCGAGTGCTGCCTGGAGCTGCTGGGGCGGGGGCTGCTCGTCTCGCTCCAGGACCTCGGTGCTGCCGGGCTGACGTCCTCGGCCGGCGAGATGGCCTCGGCCGGTGGCGTCGGGATCGACATCGACGTCGGCCGGGTGCCGCTGCGCGAGGGGGACATGGAGCCCTTCGAGGTGATGGTCTCCGAGTCGCAGGAGCGGATGCTGGCCGTTGTCGATCCCGCCGATGTCGCCGAGGTGCTGGCGCTGTGCGAGAAGTGGCAGGTCGGTGGCGCCGCGATCGGCGAGGTCACCGGCAGCGGCCACTTCCGGGTCCTGCGCGACGGCGAGGAGGTCGGCGAGGTCCCGGTCAGCGCCCTTGTGGACGGCTGCCCGCTGTATGACCTCGAGCCCGCGGAGCCGGAGGGCTGGATCTACGCCAACCGGGCAACCCTCCCCGAAGGTCTCGACGGCGCCGGCCTGCTGCTGGCGCTGCTCGCCTCCCCCAACATCGCCTCGAAGCGATGGGCCTACGAGCAGTACGACTCGATCGTCGGCTCGCGCACGCTGCGGCGGCCGGGCGCCGCCGACGCAGCGGTCCTGCTGGTACCCGAGGCGGGCAACGCGATCGCGGTCGCGATCGACGGCAACGGCCGCCGCGTCGCCTGCGACCCCTACCGGGGCACGGTCGAAGCCGTGCTCGAGTGCGCACAGAACCTTGCCTGCGCCGGGGCCGAGCCGCTGGGGCTGACCAACTGCCTCAATTTCGGAAACCCGGAGAAGCCGGGACCGGCCTGGCAGCTCGACCGCGCGGTCAGCGGCCTCGCCGACGCCTGCACCGCCCTCGGGGTCCCGGTCGTCGGCGGCAACGTTTCCCTCTACAACGAGGGGCCCGACGGCCCGATCTACCCAACTCCGGTGGTGGGGATGGTCGGCGAGGTGCCGAACGCCGAGGTCTCGGCCGCGGTCGGGCTCGCGTTCGCAGCAGCGGGAACGGGAGGGGGCGACGCGATCGCCCTGGTCGGTCCCTTCGCCCCCTCGCTGGCGGGCTCGGAGCTGGCGAAGCTGCGGGGCGAGCTGGACGCCGGGCTGCCGGGCGTGGACCTCGGCGAAGCCGAGGCGGCGATCGTCGCCGTACGCGAGGCGGTCCGCGACGGCTCGGTGCGCTCCGCCCACGACGTCAGCGACGGCGGGCTGGCCAGCGCGATCGCCGAGTGTGCGATCGCCGGCGGGGTCGGCTGCCGGGTGGATCTCGACCCGCTGGTCGAAGCCCGCGGCGGTTCGGGCGAGAGCGCCATGTTCGGCGAGGGACCGGGCGGCTTCGTCGTCAGCGGCGAGCGCTCGGAGCTGGAGGCCATCGGAGGAGAGAGGGTCGATGTGCTGCTGATCGGGGAGGTCGGCGGGGGCGAGATCGCGATCGACGCCGCCGAGCTCACCCTGGCGGTGCCGCTGGCCGATGCCCAGGCGGCCTGGGAATCCCTGGCGACCCTGGCCGAGCCCGACACCTAGAGCGGCGCTGCGGCGGGCAAGCCCCTTCCTTCGCCGCTGCTACCCTGCCTCTGTAGGCAACCGCCTGCGCCTCCCGACCACTTTTCAGGGCAGATCGCCTCGAAAGACTTGACCGAGCGGCCTCCATTCGACGACCGCGACGGCCCGCACGACGAGTGCGGCGTCTTCGGCGTATACGCACCCGGGCACGATGTGTCCAGGCTGGCCTACTTCGGCCTCTACGCACTCCAGCACCGTGGTCAGGAGTCGGCCGGGATCGCGACCTGCGAGGGCGGGCACATCACGACCATGCGCGACGCCGGCCTCGTCTCGCAGGTCTTCGACGAGGAGAAGCTGCGGGCGCTCGAGGGCCACATGGCGATCGGCCACGTCCGCTACTCGACCACCGGCGGCGGCGGCTGGGAGAACGCCCAGCCGGTCTGGCGCGACGACGGTCGCGAGCTGGCGCTCGCCCACAACGGCAACCTGACCAACGCCGTCGACCTCTACAACGGCCTGCGGCGCAAGGGCCTCGACTTCCGCGGCACCTCGGACTCCGAGATCATGGCGGCGCTGATCTCCTCCAACTACGGCCGCTACATCGAGGACGCCGTCGCCGATGTGATGCCGCGGCTGGAGGGCGCCTACTCGACCGTGGTCATGACCAAGCACGCGATCGTCGCCTACCGCGACCCCTACGGCGTCCGCCCGCTGTCCCTGGGGCAGCTCGGCGACCGCTACGTGGTCGCCTCGGAGAGCTGCGCCTTCGACATCATCGGCGCCAAGCTGCTGCGCGAGGTCGCCCCGGGGGAGATGGTCTCGCTGACCGAGCGCGGGATCGAGACCAGGCAGGTGGTCGAGGCCGAGCGCACCGCGATCTGCGTCTTCGAGCACATCTACTTCTCCCGTCCCGACAGCCGGCTCGAGGGCAAGGTGCTGCAACAGGTCCGGGGGCGGATGGGGGAGATCCTCTGGCGCGAGGCCCCGGCCGACGCCGACCTGGTGATCTCGGTCCCGGACTCCGGCAACCCGGCCGCGGTCGGCTACTCCAGGGCTTCGGGGCTGCCCCGCGACGATGGCCTGATCAAGAACCGCTATGTCGCCCGCACCTTCATCCAGCCGGGGCAGGAGCTGCGCAAGCACGGGCTGCGGATGAAGTTCAACCCGCTGCCCGAGATCGTCGAGGGCAAGCGCCTGGTGGTCGTCGACGACTCGATCGTCCGCGGCAACACGACGCGGCAGATCATCGGCATGCTGCGCGATGCGGGCGCCAGCGAGGTTCACCTGCGGATCTCGGCCCCGCCGATCCGCCATCCCTGCAACTACGGGGTGGACATGGAGACCCGCAACGAGATGATCGCCCACGGGCGCACGGTGGAGGAGATCGCCGCCGAGCTCGGCGCCGACTCGCTCGCCTACCTCTCACTGGAGGGGGTCTACGAGGCGGTCGGCACCCCGGCCGAGGCCCACTGCGACGCCTGCTTCACCGGCTCCTACCCGCTCGGCGACGATCCCGACGACGCCGACGGGAAGTTCACGCTCGAGCAGCTCGCGGTCGTTGCCGGCGGCCGCTAGGCGCCGCGCCTGCGGCGCCGCTAGCTTGCACGCTCGTGAGCGAGGCCTTCAAGCTCTGCGTTCTCGCCTCCGGCACCGGCACCAACCTGCAGGCGATCATCGACCAGCTGCACGGCTCCGGGGGGATCGAGGTGGCGGGCGTCGCCTCCGACAAGCCGGAGGCGATGGCCCTGCGACGCGCGCGGGAAACCGGGCTGCCGGCCGAGGCCTTCCCCCGCGACTCGCACCCGGACCGCGACCGCCGCGACGCGGCGATGGCGAACTGGGTGGCTGCGCTGGAGCCCGACCTGGTCGTCCTCGCCGGCTACATGCAGTTGCTGACCCCGGCCTTCCTCGGCCGCTTCACCGAGCGGGTGATCAACGTCCACCCTGCGCTGCTGCCCTCCTTCCCCGGCCTCGACGCCATCGGGCAGGCGCTCGAGCACGGGGTCAAGGTCACCGGGGTCACCGTCCACTACGTCGATGAGGGAGTCGACTCCGGCCCGATCATCCTCCAGCGGCCGATCCCGATTCCTCCCGACCGGGACATCAGAGCGCTCGAGGACGCGATCCACCGGACCGAGCACTCGCTGCTGCCGCAGGCGATACGCATGATCGCCGAGGGCAGGGTTAGGATCGACGAGCGCAACCCGCGCCTGGTAGTGATCGATGAGTGAAGCCCCCGCAGAAACCCGAACGGAGACCGTCAGCGACGGCGCCGTCAGGGTGCGCCGGGCGCTGGTCTCGGTATCCGACAAGACGGGCATTGCCGATTTCGCCAAGGGCCTCGCCGCTCTCGGGGTCGAGATCCTCTCCACCGGGGGCACCGCCGGAGTCCTGCGCGACGCCGGCGTCGACGTGGTCGACGTCTCCGAGTTCACGGGCCAGGAGGAGATTCTCGACGGCCGGGTGAAGACGCTGCACCCGAGGCTCCACGCGGCGCTGCTGGCTCGCCGCGACGACCCGGCGCACCGAGAGACGCTGGAGCGCGAGGGGATCGAGCCGATCGACCTCGTATGCGTCAACCTCTACCCCTTCGAGCAGACCGTCGCCAAAGATGAAATCGATCCCCGCGTCGCGATCGAGAACATCGACATCGGCGGTCCGACGATGATCCGCGCCGCAGCCAAGAACCACGACGGCGTTGCGGTGCTGGTCAAGCCCGAGTCCTACGACGCCGTCCTCGCCGAGTTGGAGGAGTCCGGCGGCGAGATCTCAGAGTCGACCCGCCACTGGCTCGCCAACGAGGCCTTCGCCCAGACCGCCCGCTACGACGCCGCGATCAGCGGCTGGTTCTCGACCCATTACGAGGACTTCCCCGAGCACCTGGTGGTCGCCTACGAAAAGGTCCTCGACCTCTCATACGGGGAGAACCCCCACCAGAGGGGGGCGCTCTACGCCGAGGCCGGCGCCCCAAGCCACGTTCTCTCCCGCGTGTCAAAACTTCATGGTCGCGCCCTCTCCTTCAACAACGTCCTCGACCTCGACTCCGCCAGGCGCCTGCTCGCCGACTTCGACGAGCCCGCGTGCGTCATCGTCAAGCACAACAACCCGTGCGGGGTCGCGATCGGCGAGGAGCCGCTCGACGCCTACGAGAAAGCGCTCGCGTGCGACCCGATGTCCGCCTTCGGCGCCGTGATCGCGTTCAACCGCCCGCTCGGAATCGGCCTGGCGGAAGCGCTGAACGAGAACTTCGTCGAGGTCCTGATCGCACCCGAGTATGAGGACGACGCCCTCGATGTCCTCCAGCGCAAGGAGGCGATCCGGATCCTCCGCGACGAGGAGCCGCGCAGGGCCGAGCCGCGCGAGCGTGACGCCAAGCGGGTACGGGGAGGCCTGCTGATCCAGGATCGCGACGGCGACCCCGAGCCGCGGGAGCTGATGGAGGTCGTGACCGATACCCAGCCCGACGAGTCCCAGTGGCGCGACATGATCTTCGCCTGGACGGTGGTCCGCCACGTCCGCTCGAACGCGATCGTGATCGCCAAGGACGGCGCCACCCTCGGCATCGGCGCCGGGCAGATGAGCCGGGTTGACTCCGTCCGCCTGGCGGTGGAGAAGTGCCGCGAGGCGCGAGGGGCCGAGGCAGAGGCCGGGCTGGCCGGCTCCTCGGTCGCCTCCGACGCCTTCTTCCCCTTTGCCGACGGCCCCGAGGCGGCGATCGAGGCGGGGGCGAGGGCAGTGATCCAGCCTGGAGGCTCCAAGCGCGACCGCGAGGTGATCGAGGCCTGCGACGCCGCCGGCGCAGCAATGGTCTTCACCAAGCACCGTCACTTCCGCCACTAGGAGCTCAGCTGGGCGCCGAGCCCGGAATCACCCAAATACCCGCCTTGCGCTGGTTGCGGAGGGGACTTATCTTCGTCTGATTCGGCATGGCGGGAGCACCCGGAGGGGGAATCGTGAGGATCTTCAAGGCTGGCCTGGCGGGACTGGTCGTCGTCGCTGTCTGCCTGGTGGGCATCGCCGGCGCGCACACCAAGTACTTCCCGGGGACGATCCTGGCGAGGTTCGAGCCAGCAGGGGCGAGCGGCACCTACAGCGGAAAGGTCATCTCCTCCAAGCAGGCGTGCAAGGCCAATCGCAACATCACCATCAGCGACAGCCGCGGCCGGACCCTGGGGCAGGGAAGCTCCGACTCCAAGGGCGACTTCTCATTCCACGGCAAGGCGCCGCCGCGAACCGGCACCGTCGAGGCCGAGGCGGCGATCAAGCGGATCGGGCCGAAGACCCGCAAGCACAAGCACTTCTGCCTCGCCGGCCGGACCCACGTCACGGTCCTGAGGTAGACGCAGCGAGGGCCTGGCGGCGCCGAAGTGGTCGCCACGGCAGTCCGGCGACGCCGAAGAAAGTCGCGGGGGAGTCCGCGGCGGTGATTGAAGGGTTTCAGCACCCATAAGTGCTGAAACCCTTCAGCCAATGCGAAGGCGGTTCATGCCCCCCGGCCGGACTCGAACCGCGTCGCGCAGCTTAAAAGCCTGCCGCTCTAACCAGTTGAGCTACGAGGGCGCCAGCATCGTAGACGTTCTGCGCAGCCCCGCCCGTCGCGCGCCGACGCGGATCGCTCAGAGCGCTTCGAGAACCTCGGCCGCGGCGCGGTAGCCGGACTGGATCGCTCCGTCCATGTAGCCGGTCCACAGGGTCGCGGTCTCGGTCCCGGCCCAGTGGATCGGACCGACCGGGCGGCGCAGGGCCTCGCCGTAGTCGAGGAGGACGCCGGGCGGCATGTAGCCGACGTAGCAGCCGCCGCTCCAGCGCTCCTCGGCCCAGCTCTTCTCGATGTAGCGGCGGGGGTTTGCCGCCTCGGGGCCGAAGTAGCGCTCGAGGTCTGAGAGCACGGCGGCGCGGCGGGCGCTCTTCGAACGGGCACCCCAGATGCGCGCCTGCTGGCCCTCGACGAAGCCGAGGAGGATGCCGGGGCTTCCGCCGGGCGGGGTGTTGTCGAAGGTCACGCGGGTGGCGCCGACGTCGCTGGTTGCCTGGCCGGTGAGGCCGGCGTCGCGCCAGAAGGGCCGGTCGTACACCGCAAGGCACTTGATCACCGAGCCCATGGGGACGCGCTGGGTCAGCTGGTCGCGCAGGGCCGGCAGGTTCGGGTGGTAGGCGATGCGGCCGGCCAGGGTCGGCGGCACGGAGACGATCACCCGCTTCGCCCTCCAGGTCCCCTTGGGCGTGTGCACCTCGGCGCCGCTGCCGGTGCGGTCGATCCGCACCACCGGGGCCCCGAGGACGAGAGCGTGGCCCAACCCCTTGGCAAGGCGCAGCGAGATCCGCTGCGAGCCGCCGACCACACGCGACTCCTGGGCGCCCCCGGCGACGTTGATGAGGTTGTCGAAGTTGCCCCCCGAGCGGATGTAGAAGAGGACGTGCAGGAGAGATAGGTCGCGTGACTCGGCCGCGAAGACCGCGGCGATGCTGAGGTCGATCAGGTCGCGCGCCTCGCTCAGGGTGGTGTTGGCGAGCTTGAAGGTCTCGAAGGTCTGGCCGTCCCACTCGGCCGCCTTCGCCGCCTTCCATGGCTCGTCCAGCGGCACCTCCTGGGCCATCGCGTTGAGCTTCGCGAGGAAGACCGCGAGCTCGACCAGGCTGGGGCCGGCTGCCGGAGGGATGGCGCCGGTGTAGGTCTGAAGCGGCTGCGCCGCATCGGAGCGGTAATAGACGTTCTCGCCGGTGTTGTAGGTGGGGAAGGTCTTCAGTCCGAGCTGGTCGATCATCTTCAGCACGCGATCCTGGGTCGGCCCGACCCACTGGCCGCCGATCTCGACCACCTTGCCGCCGCCCAGCTCGAAGTTCAGGGTGCGGCCCCCGACCCGGTCACGGGCCTCGAGCACGGCAACCGAGTGGCCCTTTGATCGCAGGCGGCGGGCGGCACTGAGACCGGCCAGCCCCGCGCCGACGACGACGACATCGACCCGCTGCCCGCGCCCGGCGGCCGCCGCGCCCGGGACCGTGGCCGCGGCGTAGCCCGCCGCCCCGGCGGCGGCGCCGCCGATCAGGCGCCGCCGGGTCAGCCCACCTTCTCTCTCACCCCTTCTCTCGGCCACGCGCGGGCAGTCTATGAGAGGTCGGGCGTTCCCCGCTCGGGAGTCGAGGCCTCGGCATGGCGCCTCAACGGGATCCG
Organism: uncultured Actinomycetes bacterium; assembly: GCA_963840235.1. Lineage (GTDB taxonomy): Bacteria > Actinomycetota > Thermoleophilia > Solirubrobacterales > 70-9 > JBBRHQ01. The sequence continues at coordinate 57,585 of CAWIYC010000004.1, read as the reverse complement.
TCCCGCCTGGCGCGCCTCGTAGCCGGCCTCGACAGCGCGCCGCATGGCGGAGGCCATCCGCACGGGCTCGGCTGCCCGCGAGACCGAGCTTGCCAGCAGCACCCCGTCGCAGCCCAACTCCATCGCCAGGGCCGCGTCCGAGGCGGTGCCGATGCCGGCGTCGAGGATCACCGGGACGCCGGCGCCCTCGACGATGATCGAGATGTTGTAGGGGTTGCGGATGCCGGCGCCGGAGCCGATCGGCGAGCCCAGCGGCATCACCGCAGCACAGCCCGCCTGCTCGAGCCGGCGGGCGAGAACGGGGTCGTCGTTGGTGTAGGGGAGGACGGTGAAGCCCTCGCCGACCAGCGTCTCCGCCGCCTCGATCAGCTCGACGGCGTCCGGGAGCAGGGTGCGATCGTCGCCGATCACCTCCAGCTTGACCCACTCGGTCTCCAGAGCCTCTCGGGCCAGGCGCGCGGTGCGCACGGCGTCGCGGGCGGTGAAGCATCCGGCCGTGTTGGGGAGCGCGAAAAGCCCGAGGCGGTCGATGACCTCCATCACCGAGCCCTGTGCAAGCGGGTCCACCCGCCGCATGGCGACGGTGACGATCTCCGTCCCCGACTCCTCCAGCGCCCGCTCCATCTGCTCCAGCGAGCGGAAGCCGCCGCTGCCGACGATCAGGCGGGAGCGCAGGTCGTGGCCGGCGATCGACCATCCCGTTCGGGGCCCGGACTCGATCCCGGCCGTTCCCACCGGGGATCCCGAGGCCGCCTCCGCCCCACCCGCGATCGCGGCCAGGACCTCAACGATCTGGCCCTTTCTCAGCCCGGTCGAGGCCCATGCGGCCCGGGGGACGACCTCGCCGTCGAGGGCGACCGCGACCCCGCGGCCATCGTCACCGGCACCACTGGCCCGGACCGCGTCCTCGACGCTCGCCCCATCGGGCAGCTCCAGCGGCTCGCCGTTGAGCTCGACCCTCACGCCGCAACCCCCGTCGCGGAGAGAAGCGCGGTCACCCGCTCCGCCGTCAGCGGAGCCAGCAGTATTCCGTTGCGATGGTGGCCGGTCGCGAGGATCAGCCCCGCCAGCGACCCCGGGCCGACGATGGGCAGGTTGTCGGGGGTGCCAGGGCGCAGGCCGGCGCTCGCATCCTTCAGTTCCAGCTCGTCGACCTCGGGCAGGAGGCGGTGGGCCTCCCGCAGCAGCTCATGGACACCGCCGGCCGTGACCGTGGTGTCGAATCCCTTCTCCTCCATCGTCGCCCCGACGATCAACCTGCCGTCGGCGCGCGGCACGAGGTAGACGCGCTCGGAGGAGAGTATCCGCCCAATCACCGGTTCGGCCGGATCAGCCGGCGCCGACAGCTCCAGCGCCTGGCCCTTGACCGGGCGCACCGGCGGTCGCGCCTCGGGCGGCAACCAGGGCGCCTGACCCGACCAGGCTCCGGTCGCCAGCACCACTGCGCCCGCCCGCAGCTCGCCGCGGGCGGTCGCCACCCCCTCGATCCGCCCGCCGGCGATCAGCGCCCGCTCGATCTCCGCCCCGGCGATCACCTCGACGCCCTCGGCCACAGCGGCAGCGAGCAGCGCCTCGCCGAGCGCCCGGGGGTCGACCACGGCGTCACCGGCGACGTGGATGCCGCCATGAAGGGAGGGAGCGAGGCCGGGCTCGAGCCGGCGGCACTCGCGGGGGGAGAGCCAATCGGTCGCGAAGCCGAGCGAGCGCTGGAGCTCGCGCATCCGTCCCAGCTCAGCTGCCTCATCGCGGTCGAGGGCGACGTGCAGGGCGCCGCAGCGCGAGTAGCCGACGTCGAGCCCGGTTCCGCGCTCCAGCTCCTCGACGAAGCCGGGGTAGAGATCCGCGGCGGCGGTCGTCATCTCCAGCAGCGCCGCCTCGCCGAAGTCGAGCTCCCCGACCGGGGCGAGCATCCCGGCGGCGACCCGGGTTGCGCCGGCGGCCGGCCGGGAGCGGTCGACGAGGGCGACCCTGGCCCCGTCGCGGGCGGCGTGCCAGGCGCAGGCGAGGCCGATGACGCCGGCGCCGGCGATGATCACGTCGTAGCTCTGGGTCTTGTCCGGTGCGTGCACCTCGCTCCTTCGGAGCCGTGCCACGGGATTCCCTGCGCCGGCATTACCCGGATCAGGTTCTTACGGTCGGCGGCGCCGTAGCCGCCCTCTCAGCCCGTGGCTGGCGGGCTCCCGTCACTGACGATGCTACCCCCATCGGCGCCGATCGGGCCCGCGGGCGGCCATAATCGGTGCATGGTCACTCTCCGGCGACTGCCGATCCGATGAGTCTGGCGACCCCCGACGCCGCCGGGCCGCTGCGCCGTGAGCGCCTGCGCACCGCGCGCCTCTACTTCGTCTGCGAGGCGGCACCCCAGGGAGAGGATCCCGAGCCGTTGCTGCGCGCCGCGCTGACCGGCGGCGTCGACATCGTCCAGCTGCGCGACAAGGACGCGACCCGCCGGGCTCTCGAGATCGCCGGGCAGACCTTCCGCCGCCTCTGCGACACCTACAGCGCCCTGTTCATCGTCAACGACGACCCCAGTCTCGCCCGCTCCTGCAACGCCGACGGGGTCCACCTCGGCCAGGACGACGTCGCCGTCGCCGAAGCCCGCAAGATGCTCGGCCCCGACGCGATCATCGGCCTCTCGACCCATTCCGAGCAGCAGATCGCCGACGCCGAAGGGGTGGACTACATCAGCGTCGGCCCGGTCTGGGAGACGCCGACGAAGGAGGGCCGCCCGGCGGTCGGACTTGACCTGGTCCGCTACGCCGCCGCGCATTCCCCCTTCCCGTTCTACGCGATCGGGGGGATCGAACCCGCCAACGCGCCCGAGGTGGTCGAGGCGGGAGCCTCGAGGATCTGCGTTGTGCGGGCGATTCGCGACGCCCGGGACCCAGACGGGATCGCGGCCGCCCTGCGCCGGGCCTTTGCCGGGCGGGAGATCGCCCCGGGTGGCTGACCGCGAGCGCAAGCGGGCGGCCCGGCGCAAGCGCAAGCAGCGCGGCTCCGGAGCCTCCGCCGGCGCCGAGGCCGGCACCGGCGCCATGCAGCGCGGTTACGCCAAGGCAGAGGAGCGGAACCGCGAGGTGCGCGAGTCGCTGCCGCCGCTCGAGCAGGGCGAGCGGCCGGCGGTCGTCACCGTCGGAGCCTGCTTCGTCGCCCTGATCGCGATCGTCTTCTGGGTCTCCTGCGGCGTCGCCCTGCTGACCGACGCGGCCGTCAACGGCAAGCAGCCGAGCCCGGCGCCGCTGGGGCTGTTCGCGCTGATCATGACCGCGATGGCGTGGGGGATGTGGAAGACCCGCTACTGGGCGGTGCTGGGCTTCCAGATGCTGCTGGTGCTGTTCCTGCTGGCTGCGGTCGCCGGGATCGTCAACGCCACCACCTGGCTGCAGTTCGCCGGAACGACCCTGTTGATCGTCGCGACCGGCTCCCTCTTCTACTTCATGGTCAAGGCGATGGCTCGGATCCAGATGCCCGAGCGCCCCGGCCAGCGCTGAACTTCGGTCCGATAGGCTCGCCCCATGGCTGACTCCTTCGACGTGATCGTTATCGGCGGAGGGCCCGGCGGCTACGTCGCCGCGATCCGCTCCGCGCAGCTGGGCCGCAAGACCGCGGTGGTCGAGCGCGACAAGCCGGGCGGTCGCTGCCTCAACTACGCCTGCATCCCGGCGAAGACGATGCTGCACACGGCAGAGCTCCTCGACCAGGCCCGAAACAGTGCCGAGCTGGGGCTGAAGGTCGAGGGCGCCTCGCTCGACTGGACCGCGCTCGGCCAGCGCCGGACCAAGGTCTCCGAGTCCCTCGCCGGCGGCGTCAAGATGCTCTGGGACAAGAACAAGGTCGAGATGATCGCCGGCGAGGGATCGCTGACGGCGGAGGGCAACGTAAAGGTCGGCGATCAGACCTACGAGGCCGGCAGCATCGTCCTCGCCACCGGGTCGGTCGCGTTGCCGATCCCCGGGGTCGAGTTCTCCGAGCGCGTCGTCGACACCTGGGGCGCCTGGTCGCTGCCGGATCAGCCGGGGAGGATCGCGGTCGTCGGCGCCGGCGCATCGGGCTCGGAGATCGCCTCCGCCTACGGGCGCTACGGCACCGAGGTGCTGCTGATCGAGATGCTGCCGCAGATCCTCCCGGCCGAGGACAAGGACGTGGTCCGGGTCGTCGAGCGCGCCTTCAAGAAGCAGAACATCACCGTCTCCACCGGCACCCCGGTCGAAAACGTCGAGGCCGGCAAGAAGTCGGTCAAGTTCACCTACGGCGACCAGTCGGCCGAGGTCGACTACCTCTGCATCGCCGGCGGCCGCGCCCCGGACACCGAAGGGCTGGGGCTGACCGAGGCCGGGGTCGAGACCGAGGAGGGCGGCCGGATCAGGATCGACGAGTTCCAGAAGACCAGCAACGCCAAGATCTACGCGGTCGGCGACCTCGTCCGCGGCCCCGCGCTCGCCCACAAGGCGATGGAGGAGGGCGTGGTCGCGGTCGAGCACGCCGCCGGCGCTCCCACCCACCCGGTGGACGTCGACCTCGTCGCCGGTGCCACCTTCTGCCATCCGCAGGTCGCCAGCGTCGGGCTGACCGAGGCCGAGGCGAAGGAGGCCGGGCTCGACGTCAAGGTCGGAAAGCTCAAGCTCGGCGGGGTCGGCGCCGCCACCGTCTACGACGACCGCGACGGGATCGTCAAGCTGGTCGTCGACTCGAAGTACGGGGAGATCGTCGGCGCCCACATCGTCGGCAACCGCGCCTGCGACATGATCTCCGAGCTGGTCGCGACGATGGCGCTCGAGGGCGGCTACCAGGAGCTGGCGCGGATCGTCCACCCCCACCCGACGATCTCCGAGGCGGTGCTCGACGCCGCCCGCGCGGTGGATGGCTGGGCAACCCACGCCTGAGCGCCCGGTCTTCTACTTCGACCTCGGGTCGCCCTACGCCTACCTGGCCGCAGAGCGCGTCAGCGGGCTCTTCACCGAGGCGGGGCTGGAGCAGCCCGAGTGGCAGCCGGTCCTGCTCGGCGGCCTCTTCCGGCGCTTCGGCCGCGACTCCTGGGGCAACGGGCCGGGGCGCGCCGAGGGCATGGCCGAGGTCCAGCGACGGGCCTCGGCCTACGGCCTGCCCCCGGTCGAGTGGCCGCAGCCGTGGCCCGGCAACACCCTGTTCGCGATGCGGGCGGCCACGTTCGCCAAGCAGACAGGTCGCACGGTCTCCTTCGCCCTGGCGGGGTTCCGCCAGGCCTTCGCCGCCGGCCGCGACCTCAGCGACCCGGACAACGTCCTGATCGCTGCCGCCGCCTGCGAGCTGCACCCCAGGGCGGTGCTGAAGGCGGCCGAGACCGGCGCGGTGAAGGATGGCCTGAAGGCGGCGACCGAGGTTGCCGGGGACCTCGGCGTCCGCGGGGTTCCGAGCCTGCTCGTCGGCGCCGAGGTCTTCTGGGGCGACGACCGTCTCGAGGAGGCGATCACGGCAGCCACGTTGGACGCCTGAGATAAGGTGGCCGGGAGACTCTTGGCCGAAAAGGAGAGCACCAAGCACGACCTGCCCGAGGCGGCCGCCTGCTACGAGCTGCTCGAGCAGATGGCGTTGATCCGCCGCTTCGAGGAGGAGGCGGGAAGGCAGTACCAGAAGGCCAAGGCAGGCGGGTTCCTTCACCTCGCGATCGGCGAAGAGGCGACGATCGTCGGCACCGCCTCGGTGATGCGAGACGAGGACTACCTGATCGGCACCTACCGCACCCACGGGCACGCGATCGCCCGCGGCACCCACCCCAACAACGTCATGGCCGAGCTCTTCGGCCGAGTCGATGGGACCAGCGGCGGCCGCGGCGGCTCGATGCACATCTTCGATCTCGAGAACCGCTTCATGGGCGGCTACGGGATCGTCGGCGGCAACCTCCCGCTGGCCGCCGGCCTCGGCCTCGCCGCCGACTACCGCGGCAGCGACGCGGTCACCGTTTGCATGTTCGGCGACGGCGCCTCCAACGCCGGCAACTTCGGGGAGACGATGAACCTGGCCGCGCTGTGGAGCCTGCCGGTCGTCTTCCTGGTCGAGAACAACCTCTACGGGATGGGCACCTCGGTCGAGCGCCACTCGGCCCAGACCGACCTCTCGAAGAAGGCCGAGGGCTACGGCGTCCCCGGGCAGCGGATCGACGGCATGGACGTGCTGGCGGTGCGCGAGGGCGTCGCCGAGCACATCCGCATCGCCCGGGAGGAGCGCCGGCCGACCCTGGTCGAGGCCTTCACCTACCGCTTCCGCGGCCACTCGGCCGCCGACCCCGAGATCTACCGGGATAAGAAGGAGGTCGAGGAGTGGCGCAGCAAGGACCCGATCGAGACCTTCGCCGCCCACTGCATCGCCGAGGGCGTGCTCAAGGACTCCGACCTCGAGGAGATCCGGGCGCGGGCCGAGGCCACGGTCATGGCGGCGGTCGAGTTTGCCGACAACTCGCCCGAGCCGCCGCTCGACACGCTCTACGAGAACCTCTACGTGGTCAGTGACACGATGGGCTGGTACGCGGTCGACGAGCGCAGCCCCCAGCCCCACCGGGGGGAGCGCGAGGCCGACGCCTCCGAGACCGCGAAGGAATTGGCGGAGGCCGGGGCCGCCCACGCCGGACAGCCGGCAGGTCCGCGGCCGAACCCGGCCATCGACGGCGATGTCGCGATCGGGGTCGAGCCCGAGGTCGCCGACGAGGCGAGTGACGTCGAGTTCGAGGAGGAGACCTACCGGTGAGCTCAGTGCGGATGCGTGAGGCGCTGCGCGACGCGATGGCGGAGGAGATGCGCCGCGACGAGTCGGTGTTCGTGATGGGCGAGGACGTCGGCGTCTTCCAGGGCGCCTTCAAGGTGACCGAGGGGCTGCTGGACGAGTTCGGTGAGCGCCGGGTGCGGGACACGCCGATCTCCGAGAACACGATCGTCGGCATCGGGGTCGGCGCAGCGATGGGCGGGCTGAGGCCGGTGGTCGAACTGATGACGGTCAACTTCTCGCTGCTTGCCTTCGACATGATCATCAACCACGCCGCCTCGATCCCGTACATGTTCAACGGCAAGGTGCGGGTGCCGATGGTCATCCGCATGCCCGGCGGCGGCGGGCACCAGCTCGGACCCACCCACTCGCACAGCTTCGAGGCGATGTTCCTCCAGGTCCCGGGCCTGCTGGTCGCCTGCCCCTCGACGCCGGCCGACGGCAAGGCGCTGCTGAAGGCGGCGATCCGCGATGACAACCCGGTCGTCTTCATCGAGCACGAGACCCTCTACGGCGCCCGCGGCGAGGTCCCCGAGAACGGCGACGAGCTGCTGCGCTTCGGCGAGGCGGCGGTTCGCCGGGAGGGCTCGGACGTGACCGTGATCGGGATCCTGAAGATGGCGCTGGTCGCCGAACGCGCGGCCAAGCAGCTCTCCCACGAGCATGGAGTCGAGGCGGAGGTGATCGACCCGCGCACCCTGCGCCCGCTCGATCTCGACACGATCCTGGAGTCGGTGCGCAAGACCAACCGGGCGGTGATCATCGAGGAGGGCTGGCCCCACGGCGGCGTCGGGGCCAACCTGGCGGCGCTGATCACCGAGCAGGCATTCGACCACCTCGACGCCCCGGTGCAGCGGATCACCGGCGCCGACGTGCCGATGCCCTACTCGAAGCGGCTCGAGCAGGCAGCGATCCCGCACGAGGAGCACGTGATCCAGGCCGTGCTGTCGACGCTGGAGGGCGCCCGATGACGCGTGAGCAGGGTCGGCGCCACCACGGCATCCCCGGACGCGAAGCCGAGGAGATGCCGTGAAAGATTTGGTCATGCCGCGGCTCTCGGACTCGATGGAGGAGGGGACGATCCTGCGCTGGATCAAGTCGGTCGGCGACGAGGTCGCGGTCGGCGAGGAGCTGGTCGAGATCGAGACCGACAAGGCGAACATGGTCTATGAGTCCGACGCCGCCGGGACCCTTATCGAGCTTGTCGCCGGCGAAGGCGAGACGCTGCCGATCGGCGAGGTGATAGCGCGGGTGGGCGAGGCCGGCGAGACGGCGGCAGGTGATGCCGGGGCCGGGGCCACTCCGGCGAAAGCACAGTCTTCCGGCGGGGCGGCCCCGGCCCCGGCCACTCCGGCCGTTCCGTCGCCCGCGACAGCTTCGACCGCCCCCCCAGTGACGAATGGAGCAGAAGCCTCTGCGGACGGGCGGGTGAAGGCGTCGCCTATCGCGCGCCGGATTGCCGCCGAGAAGGGCCTCGACCTCTCCTCGCTCACGGGCTCCGGGCCGGGGGGGCGGATCGTCAAGGCCGACGTCGAGCGGGCCGGCGCCGCAGCGCCCGCCGCCGCCCCGGCTCCAGCCACGCCCGGCGCGGCCGAGCCGGCGGAGACCGCCAAGGGCCAGGCAACCTATGAGGAGCTGACCAAGCTGCAGGCGACGGTGGCGCGGCGGATGGCGGAGTCGAAGGCGACCGCGCCGCACTTCTACCTGCAGGCCTCGATCGACATGAGCCGCTGCGTCGAGGCGCGGACGGCGATCAAGGCCGCCGCCGGTGAGGGCGAGGTCGTGCCCTCCTACAACGACATGGTGGTCAAGGCCGCCGCTCTGGCGCTGCGCGAGTTCCCCCGCGCCAACGGGGCCTACCGCGACGGACGCTTCGAGCTGTACTCGCGGGTCAACGTCGGCGTCGCCGTCGCCGGACAGGACGCGCTGGTGGTGCCGACCGTGTTCGACGCCGACTCCAAGGGGCTGCGCCGGATCGCCACCGAGACACGGGCGCTGGCGGCGCGGGTGCGCGACGGGCAGATCACCCCGCCCGAGCTCTCGGGCGGCACCTTCACCGTCTCCAATCTGGGGATGTTCGGAATCGAGAACTTCGCCGCCGTCATCAACACCCCCCAGGCCGGCATCCTCGCCGTCGGGGCGATAACCGAGACCCCCGTGGCCCGCGAGGGCGAGATCACAACCGCGCATCTGATGGCGGTGACCCTGGCCTGCGACCACCGCATCCTCTACGGCTCCGACGGGGCGGAGTTCCTGGCCAGGATCCGGACGCTGCTGGAGGAGCCGGTCTCCCTTGCGCTCTGAGCAGGCCATCGCCGAGGCTGCAGCGGCAAACGGGGGCGCGGCCGTTGCCGGAAGCAGCGATACCCGCCAGAGCACCTGGGTCGCGGGCAGCATCGCGACCCGGCGCAGCGTCTGGGTGGCCGGCAGCGCCGCCACCAGCGACAGCGTCGCCGTCGCCGGCAGCGCCGGGACGGCCCTGAGCGTGGCTGTGGCCGGGAGCGCGGCGACGATCCTCAGCGTCGCCGTCGCCGGCTCCGCGGCCACGGCGTTCGGCGTCGCGGTCGCCGGCAGCGCCCTGACGTTCGCCTGCGTCCGCTGCGTCCGCTGCGTCGCCTGCGTCGGGTGTGTGGACTGCGTCGAATGTGTGGGCTGCGTCGGCTGCGTCGGGCTGCGGGGCGAGGTCGGGCGCGTCGGCGTGGGACGTTCCCCTCGTCCCCGGCGCTCCTGGCGTGCCAGGGTTCGGGGATGAGCGAGCCGCTCCGGGTGGTCGATTTGGGGCTCGTGCCCTACGAGGAAGCCCGCGAGGCCCAGCGCCGGATAGCGGCGGCGAGGCAGCGAGGCGAAGTCCCGGACACGCTGCTGCTGCTCGAGCACCCGCCCGTCTACACCCGCGGGCGGCGCAGCGAGGCCGCCGAGTTGCCGATGGGCACCTCCTGGTACGAGGCGCAGGGGATCGAGGTCCGTGACACCGACCGCGGCGGCCGAGTCACCTACCACGGCCCAGGCCAGCTGGTCGCATACCCGGTGGTTTCGCTGCAGCCGCTCGAGAATGACGTCCACGCCTTCGTCCGCGCTCTCGAGCGGGTGATGATCGGAGCGCTGGCGGAGTTCGGGGTCGGGGCGGGAACGATCAAGGGGTTGACCGGGGTCTGGGTCGAGGGCGAGGGCGCCCCGCGCAAGATCGGCTCGATCGGGATCCACGTCAGCCGCGGAGTCACCACTCACGGACTGGCGATCAACGTCAACAACGACCTGCAGCCGTTCGAGTGGATCGTCCCCTGCGGGATTGACGATTGCCGCATGACTTCGGTCAGCCGCGAGCTCGGCGCCGAGCAGGATTTCGCCGCCTTCTCGGCCTGCGTCGGCAGGCACTTCGGGTCCGAGCTGGGACGTCCCCTTGAGAACGTTGCCCCGGAATGGCTGGGAGAGCGGGGCAGCGGCCCGGAGGCGGCGGCACGGGAGGTGGCGTCGGGGGCGCTACCGTAGGCGCCGATGGCCGACGTCAGCGAACGCATCCACGTCACCCGCTCCCGCTCCAACCCGGGCGGCGCGGTGGTCGAGGGCGAGGGACTGGTCGGGTTCCGGCACCGCAAGCCGCCGTGGCTCAAGGTCCCGGCCCCCGGAGGTCCGACCTACCGGCGGTTGAAGTCGATGATCCACGCCGACGGGCTTCACACCGTCTGCGAGGAGGCCAACTGCCCCAACGTCGGCGAGTGCTGGGAGCGGGGAACGGCGACCTTCATGATCCTCGGCGACGTCTGCACCCGCCGCTGCGGTTTCTGCAACGTGCAGACGGGAAAGCCGAGCTTCAACGACCCGCTGGAGCCGCTGCGGGTCGCAAACCAGGTCAAGAGGATGGGGCTGCGCCACGCCGTGATCACCTCGGTCGACCGCGACGACCTCCCCGATTACGGCGCCGGCGCCTTCGTCGGCGTGATCCGCTCGGTGCGGATGATGGCCCCAGGCTGCCGGGTCGAGGTCCTCACCCCCGATTTCCGTGGCCAGGAGATGCCGCTGGCGAAGGTGATCAGCGAGAGGCCCGACGTCTTCAACCACAACGTCGAGACGGTGCCGAGGCTCTACCCCAAGGCCCGGCGAGGCTCGAAGTTCCTGCGCTCGGCTCGGGTCCTGAGGATGGCCAAGGAGATCGGGGGCGAGGGTGTCGTCACCAAGTCGGGGCTGATGGTCGGCCTCGGCGAGGAGTTCGACGAGATGGTCGAGACCTTCGGGATCCTGCGCGAGCACCGGGTCCAGGTCCTGACCGTCGGCCAGTACCTGCGTCCGACCGAGAACCATCTGCCGGTCGCCCGCTACTGGCACCCAGAGGAGTTTTCGGCGCTCGAGCGCGCCGCCTACGATCTCGGCTTCGAGTCCGTCGCCGCCGGGCCGCTGGTCCGCTCCAGCTACCACGCCGACGAGCAGATGCCCGAACGCGCCGCCCTCGCCGGCTAGCGGATCTCAGGGGGCGAGCCGCTCGAGCACGGTGCCGTCGGCGTCGACGGAGAAGACCGCGGGCACGACCGAGATCCCGTACTTGCGGGCGAGGTCGGGGCGGTCGCGGACGTCGAGCTTGACCAGCTCCTCGCTCTCGCCGCGCAGCCGCCGCTCCCAGTCGCGGCAATCGGAGCAGAGGGGGTGGGTGAAGAGGACGAAGCCGCTCTCCCCGGCGCCGGCGCCGAGGTCCCGGGGGTCGAGGCGGTCGTGGTGGCGGGGGGAGATCCCGCGGAGGCGGGCGCCGAGCCGGTAGATCTCGCAACCCGCGCAGAACCCGGTGGTCGACGCCAGCAGGGCAAGCGCCGCGACGAGGAGGCCGAGCGCCGTCGCCGCTGTCTCGGCCCCGAGCCACCAGAGGGCGGCGGCGGCGGTGAGGAAGACGAAGCCCATGATGTTCGCCAGCCTTGGCGGGCGCGAGTCCTCCAGGGGCCCCTCGCCGAAGCGCGGCTGGATCAGCTTGAAGTAGGCGAGGCAGGGCAGGCAGAAGCGGCGCCCGAGAGTGAGGCCGATCCCCAGCTGGATCCCCATCAACGCCCACAGCCAGGGCCAGCCGGCGATCGCCGCCAGCAGAGCCGTCAGCGCCACCACCGATTGGTTGGTGCGCGGGGCGCGCTCGTCGATCACGTCGGTGTCGGTCCAGGGATCCGCGGTCGGCTGTTTCGCCATGGGCCAAGTGTAGGCTCGACCGCTCCTTGCCGATCCCGCTCAAGGACAACGTCCGGACGCTGCGGCTGCCGATCATCACGATCGTGCTGATCCTCGTCAACGTCGGCTTCTACATCTGGCAGCTGGGGGCGCCAACCGACCGCTACTCGAGCCCGACCCTGGAGAGGCTGGGGCTGAACCAGCGCGACGAGCGCTCGGTCGAGTACGGGGCCATCCCCTACCGGCTGCTGCATCCCGGCGAGGAATGCGCCGCCGGCGTCACCGAGGGCTCATCCGGCCCCCAGGCCGACCTGGTGTGCGAGGGAACGGCGGCCTACGACCGGGCTCGGGCGAGCGGGCAGCCGTTCGAGCAGCTCGACGAGGCGCCCTGGCTCGTGACCGCCTTCACCTCGATGTTCATGCACGGCGGCTTCCTCCACATCCTCTTCAACATGCTCTTCCTCTGGATCTTCGGCAACAACATCGAGGACGCGATGGGCCGTGCCAGGTTCCTGGTCTTCTACCTCCTCGCCGGACTGGTGGCCGTCTACTCCCAGTCGGTGCTCGACCCCGGTTCGACCGTGCCGACGATCGGCGCCAGCGGCGCCGTCGCCGGCGTCCTCGGCGCCTACCTGCTGCTGTTACCCAGGGCCCGGATCCTGACCCTGATCTTCCTCATCTTCTTCGTCACCCTGGTCGAGATCCCGGCCTGGGCGATGCTCGGGGCCTGGTTCGTGCTCCAGTTCCTGCCTGCGGTCGGCCAGGTCGCGTCGCCCGACATCGGTGGCGGCGGGGTCGCCTACTTCGCCCACGTCGGCGGCTTCCTCTTCGGCCTGGCGACCGTGAAGCTGTTCGCCCTGCGACGCCCGGGCATCGGCGCCGACCCGCCCTCTCCCTCCTCCCCCGCCGTGGCGGCCTGAGCGCTATGGCCGGCCGCATCATCGCCGGAGCTCTGGTGATCGTCGCGGTCACCGCCTCCGCCGTGGTGATCGTGAGGAGGGACGACGACGGCGCGACCCAGGCGGCGCAGGCGGGGGTGGTGCCGGCCACCCACCCTGTGCCAGAGGTCATAGGAAGCGTGCCGAAGGTCAACGGGCCGCCTCCGGTGGTCCGCACCCGCTTCACCGTCGACCCGGCCAAGGAGCCGACGCCGGTGGGGATCAGGCTCAAGCAGGAGCCGAGCGCCGGGCTGCTGTTCGACGTTCGCAGCGGCAGGGTGCTGTGGCAGCTGCACCCCCGCCGCGAGCTGCCGATCGCCAGCCTGACGAAGATGCTGACGGCGCTGATCGTCGCCGAGGGCCACCGGCCGCGGGAGCTGGTCCGGATCACCCGGCAGGCGGTCAACTACGAGGGTTCCGGCGTCGGCCTGCTGCCGCTGGGCAGGCGGGTTCGGCTGGGGGCGCTGCTCTACGGGCTGATGCTGGTCTCCGGCAACGACGCCGCCATCGCCCTCGCCCAGCACGACGCACGGTCGCAGAGGCGCTTCGTCGCCAGGATGAACCGCCGAGCCCACGGGCTGGGCCTCGGCTGCTCGCACTTCGCCAGCCCCAGCGGCATCGTCGACGCGGACAACTACTCCTGCCCCCTCGACCTGGCGACGCTGGCCCGGCTCGACCTGGCCAACCCGACGGTGAGGCGGATCGTCGGCACCCGCCGCGCCCGCCTTCCGTTCCCGATCGAGGGCGGCGTGCTCGACCTCTTCAACATCAACCCCTTCATCTCGATGCAGACGTCCCGGGATCACCGGGGTCAAGACCGGCCTCACGGATGCCGCCGGGCGCTGCTACGTGATCACCCAGCGCCGCGGGGGCCGGCACCTCGGCGTCGTCCTGCTCGACTCGCCGGATCCGATCAACCAGGTGCCGCGGCTGCTTCGGGCCGGTTTCCGGGCCCAGGAGCGCTAGCGACCTAGACGAATCGCTTCACGAACGCGAGCGCCTGACCGGCGACCTCGCGCCAGCCGCTGTCGATGGTCAGCGAGTGGCCGCGATTGGGGATCTCGACTATCTCGGTCACGCCCTGGTTGCGGCGCTGCCTCTTGAACGCGAGCTTGCCGATGCGCCCGAGGACATCCGGCGTCGGATCCGGTGGCTGCCGATCGGCGTCGCGAGCGAGTTCGCTGCCTGGCCACCCAGGCAAGACCTGGGCCTGGGGGCAGGCGTGAGGTGGAGCCAGCCGGATTCGAACCGGCGACCTCCTGCTTGCAAAGCAGGCGCTCTGCCAACTGAGCTATGGCCCCAGTGACAGGAGTCTAGGCAGACCGGCCTGGTCTGACGCCAGACTGTCGTCGGAGCGAATCCGTCGCCCCGGGATCGTGCGTGTGAGAGACTGGCCTCGGACCACGGGACCAGGAGACGCGATGGCAGCCGAGACGGGAACCGCCGAAGCGGTCAAGGAGGAGGACGCCGCCCAGTCCGGGGACGGCGCGGCCGCGAAGCCGAAGGCGAGCAAGCGGGCCGAGGTCTCCAACCTCGAGATCGTCCGCCACTACTTCGACCTCGCCGCCGAGCGCACCGGGCTTCGCGACGACCTGCGGGAGGTCTTCTGGAGCCCGTACCGCGAGGTCAGTGTCCAGATCCCGGTGAAGCAGTCCGACGGAAAGGTCCACACCTACTCGGGTTTCCGGATCCAGCACAACGGGGCCCGCGGCCCCTACAAGGGCGGCGTCCGCTTCCACCAGGAGGTGGACATCGACGAGGTCCGCGCCCTGGCCTCGCTGATGACCTGGAAGACCGCCGTCGCCGGGGTCCCGTTCGGCGGCGCCAAGGGCGGCGTCAACTGCCCCGCCCAGGACCTCGGGTCCTCCGAGTTGCAGCAAATCGCACGCTCGTTCATGGACAAGATCGACAAGGTGCTGGGACCGACCCGCGACATCCCCGCCCCCGACGTCAACACCAACGCCCAGACGATGGCCTGGTTCATGGACGAGTACGGAAAGCTCCATGGCCACACGCCCGCGATCTGCACCGGCAAGCCGATCGAGCTGGAGGGCTCGCTGGGGCGCGAGGCGGCAACCGGCCGCGGCTGCGTCTACATGTTCCGCGAGGCCGCCCCGCAGCTCGGCCTGAGCCCGCCCGACACGACCTTCGCCGTCCAGGGGTTCGGCAACGTCGGCTCCTGGGCCGCGCGGATCATGCAGCAGCTCGGCTGCCGCATGGTCGCCGTCTCCGACGCCTACGGCGCGATCCGCTCCGACGCCGGCATCGACCCCGACGAGCTCGTCCGCTTCCTCGGTGAGGGCGGGCGCCTGGCCGAGTTCGAGGGAGCCGAGCAGATCGACCCCGACGACCTGATTGCTGTCGACTGCGACGTGCTGATCCCGGCGGCGCTCGGGGGGATGATCCACGAGGGAAACGCCGACCGGGTCCAGTGCAAGGTAATGATCGAGGGCGCCAACAGCCCGACGACGCCTACCGCCGACGGGATCCTCCACGACAAGGGCATCTACGTGATCCCCGACGTCATGGCCAACGCGGGCGGTGTCGTCGTCTCCTACTTCGAGTGGGTGCAGAACCTCCAGCACTTCCGCTGGGAGGAGCGCGAGGTAAACGACAAGCTGGGGACGATCATGCGCCGCGCCTACCGCGAAGTCTCGACCAAGGCCAAGGAGGAAGGGGTCTCGCTGCGTCAGGCGGCCTTTTTCGTCGGCCTCGAACGGGTAGTCACCGCGTCGAAGATGCGCGGGTACGTCTCCTGAGCCCCGCCGTCCGCCGGAGTCCCGCGGCACCCGTGCCTGGACGCCTGTTCTAACAGCGGGCGTGAGCTAAGGCGCCGGGAGGGGCCTGCCGATTCCCACCCCACATACCGGTCCAGTACCGGATCCGAAAGCCCTTCTCTTGCCAGGGAAGGCAAGAACGCCAACAGGGAGCCCCGCTGATGCGGGGCTTTCCTGTGTCTCAGTCGTCGAAGTCGAAGTCTTTGGGGGGCTTCTGCTCGAACCAGAGGCGATCGTGCTCGGGCGAGTCCTGGAGGAATTCCGGGGTTTCCTCGAGGACATCGTCGTCCTCGTCCTCTGCCCCGGTCTCCTCCACCTCGGGCGCCTGTTCTTCCTCCTCGACGACCTCGGCCTCCTCAGCCGCCTCGACCTCGATTTCATCAATCTCCTCGGCCGCCTCGGCCTCCTCGGCTTCCTCGACCACCTCGACCTCGTCGGTGGCGTCGGCTGGAACCGGCTCCTCGGTCGGGGGCGCAGCGGATTCCGGCGAGTCGAGCGCCTGGTCGAGCTCGTCCGAGAGCGACTGCTCGTTGAAGAACCCCGCTGCCTCCTTCTCGGACTCGGCGATCTCGCCCTCGACGTCGTAATGCTCGGTCGGGTGCTGGGCGATCTCCTCGCGCTCGGCGCGAAGGTCGGAGGAGATCCCGCCCGCTTCGACCGGCGGTGGCTCCTCGGGCTCCGCGGAGGGCTCAGGAGCGGACTCGGCCGCCGGGGCCTCGGGAACGACTTCATGCTCCATCGCCGGGTGCTCCTCCTCGGCCGGAGGCTCCGCCTCCTCGGGGGGCTCCTCGGCGGCTGGGGCGGGCTCCTCCTCCGCGGCCTCGCCCGCGCTCGGCGCGGGCTCCTCCGGCCGCATCTCGGGCGGGCGCATGTCCGGGGCCGAGGCGGGCGTCGGCGACTCGACCGCGGGCGCGGTTGCTTCGCTCGCCGGCGTCTCCGTGGGGGCGGCCTGCTCCTCCTCAGGCGGAGCGGCAGCCGGCGAGCCGATGTAGTCGGTCGGCGCCTCGGCCTCGGCGTCAGACATCTCCGGCGGCTCCTCGATCTCTCCGGGCCCGCCGGGCGGGCCCAGCGCCTCGTCCTCGATCTTCTTCAGTTCGGGCTCGTCGGCGCCGTGCTGGCGCTTGAGCTCGAGGTGCTCCCGGATGGCTTCGTCAAGAATGCCCATGGTCTCCGCCCAGTCGGCAGCCTAAGCCTAAGTGCTTTGCCGTGTCGTCATGGGCCATTTTCGTCCACGGTGTTCGGCGCCCGAGGCCGAGTCCCTACGTGCACGCTCACGCCGAGCGCGTATCCTTGCGCCAGCGCAGGCGCGGTTTCCCGAGATCCGCACTGCACTCGGGGCTATAGCTCAGCTGGAAGAGCGCCTGGATCGCACCCAGGAGGTCGCCGGTTCGAGTCCGGCTAGCTCCACTCGAGAAGCCCCTGCTGAAGGGCCTCCTGAGAGCCCGGGCCACCAAGTGTTCAGCCCCATTTCGGTTGAACTGGCTTTGCCGCCGCTGTGGATGGCGGCCTGATCGCTCGTGCGAGACTGAAGGCGATGCCTTCGAACCATTGGACTGGAGACAGGATGACTTCAGCGTCTACAGAAGTGATTCAGGTGGGTGCCCTCAGCGTGCGCTTCCTCGTTGAGGCCGCCGACTCGAACGGAAGCGCGAGCGTCTTCGAGTGCTTCGTTCCGGCTGACAGCAAGATGCCGGTGCCGCACAGCCACGACGCCTTCGAGGAGACGATCTACGGGCTCGAAGGCATCACGACTTGGGGGGTTGACGGTCGGACTCTCGACATTCGCCCTGGCGAAGCCATCTGCATACCTCGCGGCGCGGTCCACGGATTCGACAACAACGGGACCAAAGACGCCAAGTTCCTTGCCGTGGCCAGCCCCGGCGTCATGACTCCGGACTACTTCCGGGAGATCCACGATGTCCTGGCATTGAATCCTGGGGGCCCACCCGACCTAGAGAAGATGGCGGAGGTCATGCGCCGTCACGGCCTTACGCCGGCGCCACCCACCGGCTGACGCCTCCGGCATCCGACCGTAGTGCCCGGCCTTCCATGAGTTGCTCAGCTTTCCGTTAGGGCTGGCTCTGCCGCCCTTGACCGTCGCGGCTCTAACAAGTAGGTGACCGCCTCACCCGGCTATTCCGGCGATTGTGTCTCTGGCGGATCGTCCTTGTGGCGCTTGGCGCGCCTCTCTTCGTGCCGGGCGTGTCGGGCGGCGCTGTGCTCTGCGCGCGCCTTCACGAACCCGACGCCGAGCTGGCGCGCCACCTCGACCAGGATGCCGATGCCAGTTAGCACGTAGAAAGCGGTGAAGACCTTCAGTGATTCGTGGGTGAGCGTGAGGTGTGGATCAGCGATGCTCGACGTGGTCAGCGTGCAGACGGCGAAGTAGAACCCGTCAACCACGTTCCAGCCCTCGCCCAGTGAATAAGCGCCGGTCCCAACGATCACGAGTGCAATCGCGGCTCCGATGACGGCGGCGAAGGTCTCTTCCTCGGCGGCATGCTTGACCGCACCGGCGAAGCGTTGGAGCATGCGCACAACGGTGTACACGCGGCGAGAATCCCATCAGCACCGGATGGATGGATCGAGTCCTCCGCTGCCTCACTTTCGACTATGCTTCCCGACGATGAAGGCCCGGCTTCCCATGATGGTGATCCTGTCCCTGACGCTGGCAGCCGTGGCACTGGTTGCGGCGGGCTGTGGCAGCAGCAGCAAGCCGGACTACTGCTCGGATGTGAGCAATCTCCAGCAGTCGGTAGATGACCTAGGGAACATCCAGCTCAACAGCAACACCCTCTCCACCCTGCAGACTGACCTTCAGACGGTGCAGACCAACGCAGACGCGGTCGTCAGCTCGGCCAAGGCCGACTTCCCGAGCCAGACCAGCGCGCTGAAGTCATCCGTCACGACCCTCTCGAACTCGATCAAGCAGCTGCCCCAGTCACCGACAGCTCAGCAGCTGGTCCCGGTCGGCGTGGAGATCAGCAGCGTCGTCACGGCGGCCAAGAACCTCTCAAGCGCCACCAGTTCCGCCTGCGACTGAGATTCCTACCCAAAAAGCCGCGCCGCGATCTGGTCAAGGTGCTCGAAGGACCAGGCCTATAGCCGCGTGTCCGCGATTCCCAGGAGTCGTGGCACTTCGGAATACCTCTGTCCGCGTTCGATTGATTTCATTGGGCACCAACCGCGTTCTGGTGCCCAAATCGAAGGCAATCCCCGGTAATCCGATGCAATCCGCGGAGCGCTGCGTCTCAGGAGAGCCATTCCGATTCCGCTCTACAACGCCAAATACCTAGACCTACCCGCTCCAAACCCTCCCCGTATCGCACCCAGGAGGTCGCCGGTTCGAGTCCGGCTAGCTCCACTCCAAGAAGTCCCTGCAGGAAGACGATTTCGGGGAATCAGCGAAGATCGGCTGATCCGCTCCGTGGTAGCACCGAGGTAGCAAGGCTAACTCGGGAAACGCTGTTGGTAGATCTCGACCAGCTTGTCGAAGAAATAGTCGTGCTGATCTCGCACTCGCACTCCCGCATGCAGGCAGCGAGGCGAGCGATCGTCGACCCGCGCTGCGCCGACGAGTTCCACTGAGCGGAGGCGGCTCCAACCTGCGTCCCGCGACTCGCCTTCTTAAGGTTCTTCCGTGTCGACGAGCGAGCCGAAAAGCAGGTCGAAGAGCGGAACGTAGGCCTCCAGCGGAACCTCCTCCGGGTCGACCAGGTGCTGCACCGCCAGGCCGACGTCGAGGGCAATCATCGCCGTTGCGATCTGGTCTGGTGGCAGGGGAGGCTTGCGCCCGACCTCCTTGAAGGTGGCCTTGATCTGCCCGGCAACCAGCTTCCGGTTGCCGCTCCAGAAGCTCGCCGCGAACCCTCGAAACTCCTCATCGCGCGCCGCCTGAGTCAGACACTCGAGCCAAAGGCGAAACAGCCAGCTGCCCTCCTCCCGCTTCTGCACGTCGCGCAGGCGCTCGGCGCCCCAGCGCAGGCGATCCCGGGGCGTGCCGGGCTGCTCCTGGGCCTGCTCGGCCATCTGCGCGTATTGCCGGTAAACGCGATTCTGGAGCAGCTCGACAAAGAGCTCGTCCTTGCTCTTGAAGTTGGAGTAGAAGGCGCCCCGGGTGAAGCCAGCCTCTGCTGCGATCTCCTCGACGCTCGACCCCCGCAGACCGCGCCGCAGGAAGACGCGCTCGGCCGCATTGAGGAGCCGCTGGCGAGTCTTGGCCTGCTTCTCCTTGCGAGTCAGGCGCTTCGGCGCCTTCAGGCGAGGGGTGGCGGTCTCAGCCATGGCGTCCCCGGACACGATCAGAAGGCGGGCTGCCTCGGGAGCGGATCGCCCGCGAAGAAGAAAAACCAGATCTCGAAGGCAATGATCGCCAGTACCGCGACGACTATGAAGACGCGTTCGATGGGATCAATGCCTTTATCGTCCGGCCGCGGGGCGTCGCTAAAGCTGCGGTTCCACGACCTTCTCCTTGCCCGGCCGCGCTCCTCGTCCGGGTCGATCGAGCGGCCCCTGAGCCACGACCCAGCCAGGAGCGCGAGGTAGTAGGAGACGAGGATCCCGGTGGTGATCAGGACCGCAAGGGAGGGAGTCAGGTCTCGCTTGGTGCCAGCCACCTTCGAGGCGAGCCAAATCCAAACGAGGGGAATCCCAACGGCGACCAGGACTGCGACGAGGAGACCCGACAGGTTGGATCCGGTCGCCCTGACCCGGCCCAGCGGAGTCTGCCTCTTTCCGTGCTGCGATTTCATCTCGGATACCTCACTGTATCGTAATACAGATTTGTATCCGAGAGTCCCTTTCTGCTGCTCACCGGCCCGGCCGGCGCGGGCAAGGCCGAGACGCGGATCGACACGACGGCCGCAACGATGTCGGAATGTCGCCGAAGTCAAGAGGCCAGGTGGCGGAGGTCTACGAGAGGATGGGCGACCGCATCCAACCAAGGAGGACAAATGGCCGCCGTAGCTTTCACACTTCCGATCCTTGCCGGCAAGGAGGAGATGGACCGGGACGCATTCGAGGAGATGAGGGGCTCACGTCGCGAGGAGTACGAGAATGCTCGCCAGGCCGCGGGGATCAAGCGGGAAGCGGTTTGGCACCAGGAAACGCCGCAGGGAACGCTCGCGGTCGTCTACTTGGAGGCTGAGGACGTTGGAGCGGCGATGCAGGCGATCGGCACCTCCGAAGCGCCATTCGATCGCTGGTTTCGCGACACGATGGAGCAGGTGCACGGCATCGATCTCGCTGAGTCCGCCCCTCCGCCCCAGCTGATCATGGACGCCAGTTTCTAGCCGCGATCACCGCCGATTGTGTTGCCGAGTCCTGCGCCTGGCCGAAGTCGGTGTTGTTCCGCTTCGGGCGAGAAGTGGCACCGATCGACCCCCTGAGGTCGCCGCGGGCAAAGGCCTCCTGGCTGCGCCGCACGATCTCCACGTTCTCCTGCGACATCGTCTGCCCAGCATTCGCCCTCACCGGTAATTCCATTGGGCACCAGCCGCGATCTGGTGCCCAAATCCAACGTAATCCCCGGTAATCCGTGCAATCCGCGGAGAGGTACCGCTCCCGGCAGCCGCCCCGATTCCGCTCTGCAAAGCCAAATGCTTCGACCCTTTCGCGCTAACGTCTCCCCGTATCGCACCCAGGAGGTCGCCGGTTCGAGTCCGGCTAGCTCCATCGCAATGCTTGCTTGCTTCGGAAAGAGGCAGGCATCGAGACCCGAGTCCTGCTTTTCGCGCGAAGCGACGTGGTCCCGCAGAAGCCAGGCTCCCCATGCATGCAACACGGCAGCCGACGTCCCCAGCCGCGTGCCTGGTTCGTCTGACGTTCGTCTGAAGGAGGCAGCGCAGCGTCTCAGCCATCCATGACGAAGCCCCGGGTCCGGCCGATCGAGGTGACGCGCTCGCGGCGTCGGGCGGCTCGGCGTACGCGATCACGTTCCCATCCGGATCGGGGACGTTCACGTGGCGGACACCGTTCGAGTAGGTCTCGATCGGTTCGTGCTCGATGCGCTGGGCAGCGAGGCGCTGGAGGAGCGCGTCGAGTCCAGCGACGGCGAGGGTGATCCGGCCGGCGCCCGCCCGCGCCGCGTTCGGTTCGATGAAGAGCCAGGCGTGCACTCGATCTCCCAGAGGATCTCGTCGAGGGTTCGACAGTTGTCCCGCTGACTCCATCTTTACTTGGATGCTTGATGCCCGATGCTAGGAGCCACCTCGTTCGCGACGAGCTCGAGCTGTCGCTGTTCGTCGCCCAACGGCCACAGGTAAACCCGTCGGCATCCGGCCTCGGCGTAGCGTGAGAGGAGCTCCGCGCAGTGCTCCACGGTGCCGACGCAGACTTGCCCGCGAAGCTCGTCGGGATCGCGGTTCAGGAGCGGAGCCAAGACCTCAGCGAGCACTCGATCGCCCTCAACTCGATCCCTTGAGACCCAGGTCCACATCGTGGCAAGCGCGTTGGGGAAGTCGTCCGCCTCCCTGCCTTGATCTTCAAGCTTGCGCGCCAAGAGAGAGCGAGCAGCGGAGAACCGGTCCGGCGTTGTGTTGTAGGCGGAGGCAAGCCAGCCGTCGCCCGCCCTCGCAACTCGAGCAACCCCTGCCCTCGAGCCCCAGCTTCCGATCCACAACGGGATACCCCGCTGCTGCCTGGGACCAGGCGCTAGTTCGACATCCGAGGGTACGGGGTAGTAGCGGGCCTTCTCGGGGAATGATTCTTTCCTGAGCAGTGCTCGCAGCACTGCGACCGCCTCGTCGAACCGCTTCCAGCGCTCCTCGAAGGGAATGCCTAGGGCGTCATAGTCACGCTCCGATGAGCCCGGCCCCAAGGCGGCCACCAGTCGACCCTCGGACAGTATGTCCAGGGCTGCTAATGCCTTTGCCATGGGAACCGGGCCTCGCAGGACGGCAAGCGACACTGTTGTGGCAAGGGTCATGTCGCCGGAGCGCTCGATCATGCTCGCGAGCGCGGTCGGCCCATCGAGCCAGGGTGTCTGGAATATGAAGTGGTCGTTCGCCGAGACCGCGGCGAACCCACAATCCCTTGCGGTGTCAACGGCCGCCTCCAGACGCCGGAGCGAGAGCCCCTCATCTCCGAACTGCATCAGCGGCAAATGGACGCCCAGGTCCACATGGCCATTCTTTCAGCTTCCGTCCGAGGTTCAGATTGGTCGCAGGCGCTCCTGAACAAGGAGTCCTCGGAGCTCGAGTTGGAGTCGACGGTTCGAAAGTCGTCCGGCTAGCTCCATCGCAATGGTTGCCTGCTTCCAAGGACGCAGGCAACCAGACTCCGGTGCTGCTTTTCGCGCAAAGCGCTAACAACGTTGTGCCGGCGCCGGGAACCGACCCGAGCTGGCCGAGCCCGAGCTAGCGGAGCTTGAGCCGAAGCAACACCTCGCCAAACACGACCTCACCGGTTCGCTCAAAGCCGTAGCGCTCGTAGAAGGTGATCGGGCTGCCGTCGCCCTGGCCGGCGCTCGTGCTCACCACCTCGACTCCGGGTCGGCCACGGAAGTACGCGACGATCAGGTCGAGCGTTGCCGTGCCGAAGCCTTGTCGCTGATAGCGCTCGTCAATGAGTAACTTCCACAGGTAGTGCGGTATGTAGTCGGGACCTCCGACCTCGTCGGCGATCATCACGAACCCGACCGGCGTGTCTTCGGCATGAACCGCCCAGTACAAGGCGCAAGCGTCTGGATGTTCGGCGGCTTCGCGCAACGAGTCGGCGACGCTGCTGACGAATTGCTCTTGGCTCGGCGATACGCGCAGAGCCTCGACGGCTTGACGGTTCGATCCGTTTAGAGGACGAAGCGAAACCACCCGAAGAACTTACTCGGCGGCCATCACTTCCAACCCGACCGTGGCCGGAAGACAGTCGTGAGTATGAGCCAGGCTGAGTTTCGCGGAGACTGATCCATCCCCGATAAGACGGAGTCGGGATTCTGGAGTCAGGCTGGCTCAAGGCGTGCTTCGGCCTGCTTGAGTTCCTCACCGAGCGCTGCTTGCTTCCTCTCGAGCACCACCGTCCGCCAGCGCCGAAGCGCAACCGCGGCGCGAATGCCGCGTATTTCACGCTCTTGGCTTACGCTTCTGACGAGGCCGGGCCGAACGGCAGGCAAGAGACCGGAAAAGCCGACTGACAAAGTCAGGTTCGAGTTGAGTGAACGCTTGCCAACAGACGTCCAAGAAGTCGCGAAGTCGCAACGAAAGAACTGCCGGCACACTATGCAGTGCCCAAGTCCGGGGGCGACGGCGCCGTGCAAGCCTGGATTGACCTCCTGCCGGACCCTGATGGAAACGAGATGCGATGGTCCAAGTGCTGATTAGCGATACTCAAGTGACGGGCGAGCGACGACAACCATGAAGAAGAGGAAGAGCGGCTCGAAGGAAGGTAAAGGAGGAGACTCTCCCTCTCAGCTGATAGATGCGAGAATCAAGGAGCTGAGTGATTGGCGGGGCGAGACGCTCGCTCGGGTCCGAATTCTCATC
Organism: uncultured Actinomycetes bacterium; assembly: GCA_963840235.1. Lineage (GTDB taxonomy): Bacteria > Actinomycetota > Thermoleophilia > Solirubrobacterales > 70-9 > JBBRHQ01. The sequence goes on along the minus strand of CAWIYC010000004.1, from coordinate 33,516 downwards.
AAGCAGGCCGACCCCGAAGTGGTCGAGGAGTGGAAGTGGAGGGGGGTTCCGGTGTGGTCGCACGCCGGAATTATCTGCACCGGTGAGACGTACAAGAATGTCGTCAAGATGACCTTCGCCAAGGGCGCCTCGTTGGAGGACCCTTCAGGCCTCTTCAACTCCAGCCTCGAAGGCAACACCAGGCGTGCCATCGATCTCCATGAGGGCGACAAGATTGATGAAAAGGCGTTGAAGGCGCTCATTCGCGCCGCCGTGGCACTGAACACGTCGGTGCGAGCTACCGCTCGCCCCGTCCGCTCTCAGAAGAGACCAAAGAGCGCTTGAGGCGCGTCGTGAAACGGCTGAATGACCTGCTCTCGGAGGCCCTGATTCAAGGGGGTCTCAAGTGGCTCCACTAGCCCGATCATCCCTGGCGTGCAGAACTTCCTTGAAGATGGAGCGACGATGCGGAAACCATGCGCTCGATCGGAGTTGCTGAGCGCGCCCTAGCGCTCAGCTGTGCTCAGTGCCTTCTCAGCACGTGGACGAGCATCGGCTCGTAGACGCCGTTTACCTCTACTCGACTCTTGCTGAATGTGTTCAGGCATCGGGCAACCACCTCCCAGGTGCCGACCGCCCTCAGCCGCTTCGTCTTTGACGCCTTGCCAGCGGCGCTGGTGCGCACCGTGTAGTGAGGGGCATAAACCGGGCGGCTCGGCGGTTCGAAAAGGAATTCGACAGAGGCCGTGTACCGCCTGCCGTTGTAGACCCCGGAGCGACACGTATTCGCGGTGGCCGTGGTCTTCTGGCCCTTCTTCAGGACCCGCGGCTTTACCGTCATGGTCCCCGTGAAGCCGCCGCCGGCCAGCGATTGTGGCGCCAACATCAAGAGCGCGGCGAGAACCGCGACTGCCAGCGGCGCCCCGACCTCCTTGGGCCCCAATCTCCTCGTCGTTCTCATCATTTCGCGCGCTCCTTCTCCTGTTGCCGCTTCCACGACGCCTCGACCAGCCAGCCGCGCACGCTCCTCAGCGTCTCGGCAGGCTGGTCGAGCATTCGCCCGCTTCTCTCGTTACTGGCTTGCGCGGGTGACTAGCGCGTCGAAAGTGACCTTCTTCTTACCGTTCCTGCAGGCGGTGGTGTACTTGATGTACTTGTGGAGAAGGTCGCTGTCGTCCGCGTACTTCCAGTGGCCGACGCACTTGTACTTCCTCACCGTGCACCGATCTATCTTCTTGCTCCCCTCGAAGTGCCCCTGAATGCAGGGCGAGGGCGCCCGTCGTCCCCATGCCTTTGCGGTCGCAACGGCATCCGGGCACTTGGTGTTGATGGCCCGCAGCTTGGTCACCTTGGCCGCCTTGCCACCGCAGGCTGTCGAGGCGCTCGCGTTGGCCGCGCCGGTGGCGGGCAGCGCAAGAGCTGTTGCGAGCGCTATCCCTGCGATCGATGGGGCAACTGCACTCCTGATCGTACGAACATTCATCCTGCCTCACTCTCTTAGGTAACTGCTTTACCGAACTGCTTCGCCGGTACGCTGCTCGCAGTCAAGCTCTAGCCAGGGTTATCGCACCCGGGAGGTCGCCGGTTCGAGTCCGGCTAGCTCCGCTCGAAGGCTGGCGCCACTGTCCCGCTTTGGCGTCGCCCTGCGACCCCTATCCAGGACAGCGCGTGGAATCTGCCTCTGCTCCGCTACTCATCCGGCCCGGCGGTTATCAGGACTTCGTCGCGCGTCGCGTACTCGCGGCCCGTCGGGATCCAACCCCCCGTGGGCAGCCTCCACCGTCTCGACGTTCTCATGCGAGATCGCCTACTCCCGCAGCCCGGCGGCTTCGAGGGCCTCCGCCATGCTCAGAAACCCCTGTGCCTTGGCGATCTTTCCGTCGCGTATGTGCACCACGGTGAACGTGGTCCACTTAATCGGAACCCCGCTGGCCTGCCCATGGCCACCCGCATTCCACTCAGAGACGATGACGTCGCCTGTGACCGTGCAGCGACCCAACTCGAAGCGAACATCGGCGATCCCCCGCAGCTTCTCCATCCACTCGCGGATGCCGTCGTATCCGCGGAAGCCGAGAGTGGGCCTGTCGGGCATCTCCGGCGGCTCGTGAAGCTCGCAGTCCTCGACGAACGCTGCGACCACCGCATCGGGATCGTCGCGGTTGAAGGCTTCGAGCATGCGCTGCACGATCTCGACGTTCTCCTGCGACATCGCCTGCGCAGTATCCCCCTCGCCGGTGACTCCAGTGGGCAGCAACCGCGTTCTGGTGCCCACATCGAAGGTTCTCCACTTCAGTGGTCGCTGCCAGTTACCGAGTGTTCGTCGATTCGCGAGGCCCGCTGGCCGATACCCGGAAAGCGGGTACGGTGGGACAATCCCCACCCTGAATCAGTTGCGAAGCAGCGTCCTCTTGGCTCTCCTGATCGGCATGTTTGGGATGATGCAGCAGGCTGCGTCGGCGCTTGCGGCAGCGCCCGCAAACGACGCTTTCGCCGCAGTGCAGCAACTTTCCGGGACCTCCGCAACCGGGCCAGGGACAACGGTTGAGGCGACGCTCGAGGCGGGGGAGCCCTCGCATCTGACCAGCGGCAATGGCAGCGTCTGGTACTCGTGGACGGCGCCCCAGGATTTGGTTCTTCGCCTCGATACCTGCAGCGGCCCGGGGGCGACCAAGGTCCAGCTCTATCGCGGTTCCTCCCTGGCCACGCTCGACGAGGTGCAGCCTCGAGCGGACTCCCCCAACTGCACCGGCGTCAGCGGCGGGGATTTGAGACGGTTCAACGTGGTGGCCGGAACCACCTACCGGATCTCAGTGATCGAGTACGCCTCGGACACGAGCTTCACGCTCGCCCTGTCGGCTGCGCCGACGCCGTCCAACGACGACTTCGCCACTCCCCAGAGCCTCGGCCAGCAGCGCAACGTCGACGTTGACGGGACCACCGTCGGGACCACTTTGCAACCGGGTGAGCAAGGCTATTTCGGTTCGGCCAGCGACGGCGAGTCGGTCTGGTACCGCTGGACCGCGCCGAAGCGGATGCGGGTTTGGATCGACAACTGCGACGCCGCCAGCAACTCCGAGGTCGCCGTCTACAAGGGCACTGCGCTGGGATCGCTGAGCGAGGTCGGACCGCACTACGGTAATCCGCAGGCTCCGGGCTGCGGGGGGGCTGGCCTGTTCGGCGCCCGCAGCGAATTCTTGGCGACCGCGGGCACCACTTACAGCATCCGGGTCTACTCCGACCTCTATGCGGACGGCGCCTTCCACCTACGGATGCGCGAGATCCTCTTCGATGGCAGCCTCAGCCAGTCCGCCTCGGCCACCTCGATCAAGAGGGGGAAGACGGTCACCTATAGGGCGCTGATCCGCAACGTCGGGACAATCCCGATCAACCCCTGGGTCGACCTGGTTACCTCGAAGCCGCGCAAGCTCGCCCAGCCGGTGGTCGGGACCAAATACGTCTCGATCGCCACAACGAGTGGAACGTGCTCGCGGGTCAAATTTTTCGGGGTCGAGCCGGGCGCGATCTGCAAGCCAGGCAACCTGGCGCCCGGGGACTCCATGCGGATCACGGCCCGCGTTCGTCCCTCGCAATCGCTTAGCCACTGGATCGAGCTCGACTACGCCCACGGCGGCGACAGCCCGATCTTCGACGACAATCGCGCCAACGAAGCCAATGCCCCGAGGACAACGATCGTCAAGCCGGCGCATCACTGACCTGGGGGCCTGGACGAAAGCGCCATCAACCGAGTCCGTCGATTCGCCCGCGAATGGGCGCCAGCCGCGTTCTGGTGAGGGCGAGCCGTTCTAGTCGGCTATGACCGTGAACTTCTTGAACGGCTGTGTGATCGTCCAGATCGATCGCGTGCCGGCACTGAAGTAGGCGACATCTCCAGCCCGGAGTTCGATCCTCTCTCCGGTGTCGGGAAGCTCGACCGTGGCCGCGCCTTCGACGACGTGGAATGCCTCGTCGCCTTCGAACAGGCAATCGTAGGTCGCCGGGTCAGAGCGCCAAATGCACGCGTTGGCGGCGAGCACGGTCAAGTGCGCTCGGTCTTGCGGGGCTGGGGCCTAACTCCACCCGAGAACCGATCCTCCTGTCCTGCCCGGGTGTCGCCCTGCGATCCCTATCCAGGACATCGGGTGGCTTTGCGGTCGCACCCCGCTCAGCGTTTGCCGGTATCGCGGTCCAGCACCGGCTTCACGTCGACTATCGGCGTTCCGTCCAAGGCTTCCATTCCACGCACCCGGACCCGACCGCGGTCGATCGCCGCGATCTCCACCTCGTGCAACCCGATCGGATTCGGGCGCTCGGGGGAGCGGGTGCTGAACACTCCCTGCTGCTTCCTGGATGTGTCGCCGCGCGGATGAACCCGGAGCAGATCGCGGCGGGCACGATCGAGCCAGGTGAGGACGATGACCCGATCCCCCGGCCGGATTCCATCCAGGGCGCCGATCACCCCCGGCTCGAACACCAGCCAGGCGTCCGGCGCCCCCTCGTCGCCCTGCTTTGGCGCCGATGCCAGCTCGGTCAACGGGGATTCGACCCTGCCGATGGCCTCCAAGCGGGGAGTGATCCGGTCGCCGGTCATGCCTCATTCTCCCCCCGCGGACGGCGGCCGCGATACTGGTGGCATGGCCTTTGTTCCGACCGCCCGCCACCTGCTCCGCGCCAGGGACCTGGCTGACGCCCGCTACTTCGAGCCGCTCGGCGTCGAGGACCTCGCCCGCGCCGCCGGCCTCTCGCGGGCCCACTTCAGCCGCGAGTTCCGCAGCGCCTTCGGCGAGCCGCCGCACACCTATCTGCTCACCCGTCGCATGGAGCGCGCCGCGGCGCTGTTGCGAGGCACCGACCGCTCGGTCGCCGACATCTGTTTCTCGGTCGGCCTCCGGAGCGTCGGCTCGTTCACGACCTCGTTCAAGCGCACCTACGGCGTCTCGCCGACCGCCTACCGGGAGGCGTTCCCGCCGGCAGCCGACCGGGCGCTGATCCCTGCCTGCATTCTCCGCGCCCGCAGTCGCCCGCAACACAGCACATATGGAGAAGACAGCGGCCCGGCGGGCGCCTAGCATCGCCGGCGACCCCTAAGTCGAACAAGGAGGACCCGATGATCAGGATTGCCAACGCGCAGTTGTGGGTGCACGACCAGGACGAGGCGCTCGCCTTCTACACCCAGAAGCTCGGCATGGAGGTGCGGGCCGACGTCACCCTGGCCGAGATGGGGAACTTCCGCTGGCTCACCGTCGGCCCCGCCGGCCAGCCCGACGTCGCAATCGTGCTGATGGCGATTCCGGGGCCGCCGGTCATGGACCCGGAGACCGCCGAGCAGGTGCAAGGGCTGGTGGCCAAGGGATTCGCCGGAACGGTCTTCCTCACCACCGAGGACTGCCGGGCATCCTACGAGGAGCTCAAGGGCCGCGGCGTCGAGTTCGTCGAGGAGCCCGAGGAGCGTCCCTACGGGATCGACTCCTCCTTCCGCGACCCCTCCGGCAACCACCTTCGACTCACCCAGGTGCGGGAGATGGCAGCAGTCTGAACCGTCTCCGCAAGCGAGCTATGCACGACTCCGCCGGCGCTCGTCGCCGGCGGAGTCGTGCGGGCCCGCTCAGGTGGTCTGACGATCCCCCAAAAAGCGTCGAAGATGCCATGAGTCGTCAAGTCGTGCGCCGGAGGGCGATCGTCCACGGAGTCGTGCAAGGAGTCTTCTTCCGCGACTCGCTGCATCGCCTCGCGGTTTCGCGCGATGTCGCGGGGTCGGCGGTCAACCGCGCCGACGGTACCGTCGAGGCGGTGCTCGAGGGCTCCCCGGACGCGGTTGAGGCGCTGCTCGAGTTCTGCCGCGTCGGGCCGGGCGCTGCCCGGGTGGACCGGATCGAGATCAGCGAAGAGCAGCCCGGGGGCGAGAGCGGCTTCCGGGTCGGTTAGCACGCCTACGCCAAGGCCGGCGGGAGCGGGCGGGCTAGCTGCGGGCGTCGGCCCCGGGGTATCGCCTGCAGCACCCTGCTCCCAGTGACTCGCGCCCCGGTCGCTCGGCCGCGGAGGGCAGGTGTCTCCTGAGCAGCCAGCGGCATGATCGCCGCGGCAGCGAAGTTAGAGGGGCCACCGGACGTCGCCCTGCCGGCACGAAAAAGCAACCGGGGGCGACGCTCTTCGCCTGCCTCGAGCGTAGCCTTCGCTCGAACTAAGCTCGGTGCGTCGCCTGTCGAGTGAGTTGCGCCACTTGGCTCCGCGGCTCCCTCTCTCTCCCGGTTGCAGGGCAAACCTAGCGCACCTGCAGGCCCACCGCCAGCCCTCGCCGGCACAGTTCCCGCAAAGTCCGGAGATTTCCATCCGAGTGGCCCCCGATCGCTCCATTTGCCCCCATCCGCAGCGGGTATACGGTCGCAGGACTCCTCGGCGGCCGCGCCGGTCTACAACTCCGAGGGTGGCGCCACCGGAGTCGCGGGGGCAACTGGTCAGCTTCTTCCAACTGGCGGTGACGATCATCGCCGCCGTCGGCGTCGGGATTGTCAACGTCGGCATGACCGTCGTCGCGCTTCGGCTGCTTCGACCGCGCCGGCCGCAGGCCGCTGCTCATGTACGGGGTTGCCGGCATGTCGCTGTCGCTGTTCGCCCTCGGTGCCGCCTTCAACGGCGGCGGCGGCAGCACGATCGCCTCGATCGTCGCCATCGCCAACCTGATGCTCTGCGTGGCGGCCTTCGCCGTCAGCCTCGGTCCGATCTTCTGGCTGCTGAACGCCGAGATCTACCCCCTCACCGTCCGCAGCAAGGCGGCCGGGATCGGGACCATGGCCAACTGGACCTTCAACTTCATCGTCTCGCTCACATTCCTGCTGCTGATCGACGGGCTCGGGCGAACCGGGGCCTTCTGGCTCTATGCGGTGATCGGCCTCTTCACCCTCTGGTTCTGCTGGAAGCTGGTGCCGGAGACAAAGGACAAGCGTCTCGAGGACATCCAGGCCCTCTTTCAGGAGCGCGTCGATCGCCGCCGCGACCGCGCCACGTAGCCGCGGGCGCGTCGAAGCTAACCTGAGCCGATGCGAATAGACGAGATGCTCGCGACCCGCACGCCGGTCTTCTCGGTCGAGTTCTTCCCGCCGAAGACGGAGGAGGCGAAGCAGGAGTTGCTGCAGACCGCCCGCTCCCTGCGTGAGCTCGAGCCGGACTTCGTTTCCGTCACCTACGGCGCCGGGGGATCAACCCGGGAGGGGACGGTCGAGATCACCCGGGCCCTGAAGAACGAGCTGGGCCTGGAGGTGATGGCCCACCTGAGCTGCGTCGGAGAGACCCGGGAGGGCCTTTCCTCGACCCTCGATCGCATCGCCGAGGCCGGGATCGAGAACGTGTTCGCGCTGCGGGGCGACCCGCCGCGAGGGGAGGAGGACTTCGTCCAGCCCGAAGGAGGGCTCGGGAGCGCTGCCGAGCTCGCCGCATTCATCGGCGAGGGCTACGACTTCACCATCGGTGGGGCCTGCTTCCCCGAGGTGCACCCCGAGGCGCCGGACCTCGACACCGACCTCAACTACCTCAGGACCAAGGTCGACTCGGGCGCCCGCTTCCTCATCACCCAGCTCTTCTTCGACAACCAGGTCTACTTCGACTTCGTCGCCGCCGCCCGCAGCCACGGGATCGGCGTGCCGATCCTCGCCGGGGTGATCCCGGTCGCCAGCTTCGCCCAGACGAAGCGGATCTGCGACCTCTGCGACGCCAGCATCCCGGAGCGTCTGGAGACGGCGATGCTGGCGGCAGGCGGCGACCCACAGGCCGAGTTCGAGCTCGGCGTCGCATACGCCGCGCAGCAGTGCGCGGAGCTGCTGATCGCCGGGGTCCCGGGGATTCACTTCTACGCGCTCAACCGGGCGCCTGCCACGCGCGCGGTCCTCGGGGCCCTGCGGGCGTCGCGCCCATGGGAGCGGACGAGGGCGGCGCCCTCGGAGCCGACCCGCGCCTGACTAGACTGCATCCGCCCATGGGCGAGTTCAGATACGAGGGACACCGGGTCACCTACGACGAGCACGGGACCGGGGAGCGGGCGTTGATCCTGATCCACGGCCTGCTGCTGAACCGCCACATGTTCGACCGCCTCGGCCCGGCGCTGGCCGACCAGGGCAACCGCGTGATCGCCGTCGACCTCCTCGGCCACGGCCGCTCCGACCGCCCCGAGGACCTGCGGCTGTACTCGATGCCGCTGTTCTCACGCCAGGTCGAGGCCCTGCTCGACCACCTCGGCCTTCAGACCGCCGTCGTCGGCGGCACCTCGCTCGGGGCCAACGTCTCGCTCGAGTTCGCGACCCGCTACCCCGACCGGGCCGAGGGCCTTTTCATCGAGATGCCGGTGCTCGACAACGCGCTCGCGGCGGTGGCGGCGCTGTTCGCCCCCATGATGCTGGGGCTGCGGGTCGCCCGGCCCGCCTTCGAGGGGATCTCGCGGCTGACCTCGCTGGTGCCGAGGAGCCACCCGCTGATCGACATCGCCCTCGACGCCCTGCGGCAGCGGCCGGGGCCCTCGCTGGCGGTCCTCGAGGGCCTGCTGCTGGGCGAGACCGCCCCCCACCGCGAGGAGCGGCGGCAGATATCCCAGCCGACCCTGATCGTCGGCCACCCCGCCGACCCCCTGCATCCGTTCAGCGACTCGGGGATGCTGGCGGAGGAGATCCCCGCCGCTCGCCTGGTCGAGGCGGACTCGATCCTCGAGTGGCGCATCAGCCCCGAGCGCCTCGACGACCAGCTCGCCTCCTTCCTCGACGGGGTCTGGTCCGGCTCGGCGGCCGTCCGCGAGCGTCCCAAGCCCCGGATCGTCTCTGGCGGCGGATAGCCGGTGGCCAGCCGCAAGGAGGAGAAGGAGCGCCTGCGCCAGGCGCGCCTCGAGGCCGAGAAGCGCGAGGCCGCCGGACAGCGCAAGCGCCTGATGCTCGGTTATGGCATTGCCGGGGTTCTGGCGCTCGCCGTACTCGTCGGGATCTTTGTCGTCGCCACCTCCGGGGGCGGCGGCGGGGCCAGCGGCGAGGCACACACCAACGCGGTCACCGGCTCGACCAACGGGGTCCCGGTCGATGACCGCACCGGCACCCCGCCGCCGGGGGTCAAGGTCAGCAACCTGAAGGTGGCCGCCAGAGATGCCGGCTGCGTCTTGCGGCTGAAGCTCCCCGACGAGGGTCACAACCACGTCAGCCCGGGCACCAAGGTCAAGTACGACACCAACCCGCCGACCTCGGGCGACCACGTCCAACCGCCGGACCAGCAGGCCGACGGCGCCTACAGCGGGGACCCGGCGACGATCGACGTCGTCCACTCGCTCGAGCACGGCCGGCTGGCGATCCAGTACAGCCCCAGCCTGCCGGCGTCCGACCAACTGGCGCTGAAGGGTCTCTACGACACGATGTATGCGGGAACCCTCCTCTTCCCCAACCCGGAGATGCCCTACGAGGTTTCGGCGACCACCTGGACCAACCTGCTCGGCTGCAAGACCTACCGTGGCGAGGCGACCCTGGACGCGATTCGCGCCTTCGGCAAGGCGACCTGGGGCCGCTACGGGGGCGAGCCGGTGGAGGGATTCGGCCCGCTGACCGGGCCAAACCCGACCGACCCCGCGCAGTAGGCGACGGGTCTCAGGGCGAGCGGCAGGCGGCCGCCGGCTGCCTCAGGGCGCGCGATATGCGGCGGCCGGCTCAGGGCGAGCGGTACGCGGGGAAGAAATCGCCGGCGTCGCGGTCGGCGCAGAGCCGGACGTAGGCGGTCTCGTCGCAGACGACCTCCGAGGTGTGCCACGGCTCCTCGCGGTTGGCGAAACCGCGCTTGAACTCCTCGAGCCGGTCCCCCGGGGCGAGGCCGCCGCCGAGGTTGAGCGGGAGGTCGAGCTCGGCGGCGAAGTCGCTGAGCGTCGAGACGACGTTCTTCATCGGCGAGTCCCGCAGCTGGGAGTCGGCGGTCCCGCTGAGGAAGTAGTGCAGCATGGCGTCGCTGCGGACAGCGACCGAGGCGGCCGCGACCGCCCCGCCCGGCTCGCACGCGATGGCCAGCCAGCACCGCGCCGAGGAGAGGATCCGGTCGAAGTAGGCGGCGCCGAAGAAATAGCGCTCCGAGGCTCCCGCCCGTCGCATCGTCTGCTCGTATGCATCGAGGAAGCCGCTGCGCTCCGCGGCCGTGGTCGCCGGGCCCTCGGCGACCGCCACCTCGTAGCCGCGCCGAAGGTTGCGGCGGATCTGCTGGCGGTCGCTCATGCGGCTCTTTCGCGGCAGCCGGGGATCGGCGATCTGGACGATGTTGCGCGCCGTCGTCGCGGCCAGCGGAGGCTCGGCGCCGAGCCGGTGGCGGAGGAAGAGGCTGACGAGACCGGTGGAGGAGAAGTCGACGTCGGCGGGATCGAGGGGAGCGGCGCCGGCGGGAAAAGAGAGACCGGGGTAGCCGTAGGGGGACGACCCGTCGGAGAGCGACTCCCCGGGAATCCCGCGGACGATCAGGGGGGCCAGCAGCTCGCCGTCGGCGTGGCGGATGCGGAGGGTGTGCGTGACCCCCTCCACATCGAAGAACTCGCGCGAGCGGAAGAACTCCTCACCGGCGACCGCCTCCCCCCCGTCGGCAACCAGCTCCGCTTCGGCCGTTGTCGGAGCCCGGCTCACTCGAGCAGGTCCGCGGCGGCGGCCCGGAACTCATCCGGCAGGACTCCCCAGACCTCGCAATCGGCCAGCTTCCCGTCCCGCCTGAGGTGCGAGCGCATGGTTCCCTCATGGCGCCAGCCGAGGCTGGTGACGACCCTCTTGGCGGCCTCGTTGTAGGCGGGGATGCGCCCGTAGACGCGGTGGGCGCCGAACTCGTCAAAGGCCTTGGCGATCGTCAGCGCCTCGGCCCGGCGGCCGACACCCTTGCCGCGGACGTCGTCCCCGATCAGGGCCCCCAGCTCGGGAGCGGTCTGCCGGCCGAGGCCGTAGAGGGCGGTGAACCCCACCGGCTCCTGGTGGCCCTCGACCACGATCGCGTACTTGCGATCTTCCCCGCTCACGTCGGCCGCCCGCGCGACCCAGGCCCGCGCCTGCTCCTCGGAGAAGGACTCCCGCTGCTCCATCAGCGTCCTGGTGGCCTCGGGGTTGTTGAACCAGCGGTGGACCGCGGCGGCGTCGCCGGGCTCGAACGCTCGCAGGCTGACGGCAGGTCGGTCGCTCACAGCGGAAACCCTAGACGCCGAACTTCACTTTCCGTGTCCATTGGAGCCCTGACGTGAAGTTCGGCGGGGTTGGGTCAGTCGGGGGCCAGGCCCTGGCCGCTGACGATCAGGCCGAGGGTGCGTGCCAGGATCCGCAGGTCGAGCCCGAGGCTGCGGTGCTCGACGTAGAAGAGATCAAGCTCGATCCGCTCCTCCCAGGGGATGCCGGCCCGGCCTTTGACCTGGGCCCACCCGGTGATCCCGGGCCTGACCTCGTGGCGGCGGCGCTGGCGCGGGCTGTAGTCGTCCACCTGGGCGAGGATCGTCGGTCGCGGCCCCACCAGGGCCATCTCGCCGCGAAGGACGTTGATCAGGTTTGGGACCTCGTCGAGCGAGGTCCGCCGCAGGAAGCGCCCGGGACGGGTGACGCGCGGGTCGTCGCGGGCGACGGCGGTGCCGATGCCGACGGGGTCCGAGCCGGAGACCATCGTCCGCAGCTTCAGCATCTCGAACTCGCGACCGCCGAGGCCGACGCGACGCTGGCGGTAGATCACCGGCCCGCGGCTGTCGAGCCTGATCCAGACCGCGGCGATCGCCAGCAGTGGCGCCAGCAACACGAGGGTCAGGGCGGCGAGCGCGAGGTCGAGGGCCCGGCTCACCGGGTGCCCTCCGCCTTCTCCCAGGCCGCCGGGGGGCCCTGGCGCAGCCGGTCCCACAGGCCGAGGGCGATCGAGGCGGTCACCATCACGTAGTAGCGGCAGACCCGCAGCGGCGCCAGCGGCGCCAGCGGCGCCAGCAGCGCCGCTGCGATCAGGGCCACCTGGGCGGCAAGGGTCAGGGTGTAGACGAGGCCCTGGCCGAGCAGGGCGATGTTCGTCGCCAGCGCCAGCAGGTGCAGCAGCGGAGTCGCGTAGCGCAGGATCCGGTGCGAGGCGATCTGGAATCCGTACAGGGCCCCGTAGCCACGCGGCGAGGCCATCCCCTCGCCGATGACTATGTCCCAGAGGCCGACCATCATCCGGCGCTTGCGCCGCAGCTCGCCGCCCAGGGTGGGGACCATCCTCTCCTCGGCCAGCGCCTCCGGGACATAGATCGACCTCAGGCCACGCTTCGCCAGCTCGAACGGGAAGGAGAGGTCGTGGCTGCCTGACGGCTGAAGCGGGATATAGGCGTCGCGCCTGACCGCGTAGATGCCGCCGTTGCCGGCCGTTATCCCGCCGAGGCCGGACTCGAGCCGGCGCACGGCCATCTCGTAGCGCCAGTAGGCGCCCTCGAGGTTGTCGCCTCCAGCGCCGAGGAAGCGGATCTGACCGCAGGCGTAGCCGACGCCCCGCTCCGCCAGGGCCGCGACCAGGGCGCGAAGCGCGCCCGGGTCCCAGGCGCTGTTGGCGTCGGAGAAGGCGAGGACCGCCCCTTCGGCAGCCTCGGCGGCGGCGTTCTGAGCCGCCATCTTGCCGCCCCGTGGAAGGTCGAGGACGCGGTCGGCGCCGGCCTCCCGGGCACGCTCGACGGTGGCGTCGGAGGAGCCGTCCGAGGCAACGATCACCTCGAGGCGCTCGCGCGGGTAGTCGAGCTCGAGGGCGTTTGCGATCCTGGCGGCGATCACGCCCTCCTCATCGTGGGCGGCGACGATCAGCGAAACGTGGGGCAGAGCGGCGTCCTCGATCCGGCCCGGCGGCGACGGGGCGGCACGCAGGCGGCTCAGCAGCCACAGCGCCAGCGGGTACCCCGCGTGCGTGTAGACGATCAGGCCGACCGATATCCAGAAGACCGCGGCGAGCACGGGGCGATTATCGCCGCGCGGGAGCGAGCTCCCGGTAGAGCTGCAGGGTCTGCGCCGCGACGGCGTCCCAGGAGAAGGGGCCCTCCGCCGCCCGCCTGGCGGCCGCGGCGAGCGCCGACCTCGCGGCGGGGTCGGAGATCAGCTCGGCCAGGGCGCGGGCCAGCCCGGCCGTGTCCCCCGGCGGGACGATGCGGGCGGCGCCGTGCTCGGAGGCGAGCTCGGGGAAGCCGCCGACTGCGGAGAGAACCATCGGCTTGCCGAAGGCCAGGGCGGTGTAGACGACACCCGAGTGCTCGCCGTCGCGGTACGGCAGCGCGACCACGTCGGCGCGGCGGAAGAGCTCCGGGATCTCGGCCTCGTCGATGAAACGGGGGACGAAGCGGACGGTGCCCGGGGCGCGGTCGGCGAGCTCGCGCAGGGGCGCCAGCGGCATCCGCGGGTTGCCGACCACCCACAGCTCGGCGCCCTCGAGGTGGGCGAAGGCCTCGAGCAGGGTCTCGATCCCCTTGTAGGGGCGCAGGAGGCCGAAGAAGAGGATCACCGGGCCCTCGGCCGCCTCCAGCTCGGCCGGAAGCGGCGCCGGATCGGGGAGCCTGGTCAGGTAGTCGAAGGCCCCGTGGGGGATGACCCGCACCCGCCCGGGGTCGAGGCCGACCTGCTCGCGCAGGCGCCGGGCGCCGAACTGCGAGTGGGCGATGACCGCATCCATGCTCCCGAAGGCGCGGCGGGCGCCCAGGAGCCGGCGCCGGCCCGGGTCCGGGGGCAGGATGTAATGCGCGGTCATCACCCTCGGCCGGCCCCGATTCGAGGGCAGAAGGAGGGAGTCGAGCGCCGGCAGGGTCAGCCACTGGTAGTGGACGACGTCGGCGCCCGAGAGCGCGCCGCGGAGCCGGAGCATGTCGGGGACGTGCTCCGCCAGCTTGAAGGCACGCCTGGCAGGGGCCTGGAGACCTCGGCGGGCCGCACGACGGTAGAAGAGATCGCGGACCTCGTATCCCTCGGCCTCGGGAACCGGTCCGTAGAGGAACCGGCTGGTCAGCAGCTCGACCTCGGCGCCCGAGCGGGCGAGGGCCGCGGCCAGGGCACGGTCGTAGGGCGGCGTGAACGCCGAGGGGTCGACGAGCGAAACTCGCATCAGCGCCGATTATGGTGGCGGTTGGTGGAGCCGGACCTCTCCTATTGCGTCGTGAACACGAATGGCCGCGAGTACCTGCTCGCCTGCCTGGAGGCGATCGAGCGCGCGCACCCGGCCGGGCTCGAGCGCGAGATCCTCATCCTCGACAACGCCTCCGACGACGGCTCTGCCGAGGAGGTCCGGGGGCTCGATCTGGCCGGTTGCCGCCTGATCGCACTCGAGCGCCGGAGCGGCAAGGCCGAGAACGACTCGACTCTGCTGCGGCAGGCCCGCGGCCGCTACTGCCTGCTGCTGAACGAGGACTCCGAGCTCCTGCCCGGGGCCCCGGGTGCGCTGGTCGAGGCGCTGGACGCGGATCCTCGGGCCGCCGCCGCCGGCGCGCAGCTGCTCGACTCGGGCGGCGACCCGGTGCCCTGCGCCTGGCGCTTCCCCGGCGTGGGCACGGCCCTCGCCGGAGCCCTGTTCCTGCATCGGTGGCTGACGGTCCAGAGCGGAGGCGCCCGAACTCACGGGGTGGACTGGGCACAGTCGAGCGCGCTGATGGTGAGGAGGGAGGCGGCGGCGGCGGTCGGCTACCTCGACCCGGCCTTCTTCGTCTACTACGACGAATGTGACTTCTGCCGCCGCCTGCACGAGGCAGGCTGGAGCGTCCTCTACGTCCCCGGGGCGAGGGCGATCCATCACGACCAGCTCGCCACCGACCTCGCCTCCGGCCTGCCGAGGATCGTCGAGTTCCATCGCAACCGCGACCTCTACATGCGCAAGCACCACTCGCGGGCGGAGGCGATCGCCGTGCGGTGGCTGACCGCGTGGAGCTACGCGGTGCGGGCCCTGGCGGCGACGGTGCTGCCGGGACAGCCTTCCCGCATCTACCTCGCCCACGCGCGCCAGGCGCTGCGACCGCGGCGCGGCGAGGGATTGCGCGACCTGGCAGCCCGGCGCGAAACCGCCTGAGCCCGCTACTGACGCAGCGAGTCCTCGTCCATCGCCTCCGCCTCGAACACCTCCGGCACCGACCCCGGCGCCTCGGCCGGGGCCCGCTGCATTTCCCTCAGCCTGCGGGCCAGTTCGCGGGGGTGGCGCAGGAGCGCGATCCAGCGGCGCTCACCCTCGGAGAAGAAGCCGCTGAGGAGGAGAAGCGCCGGGTAAAGCAGCACCAGCGCCACCCTGCCGAGCAGCCCCAGCGCACCCTCGCTCGGCATGACCAGCTCCCCGATCCCGATCAGCAGGGCCGAGACCCCGACGATCCGTGCCAGCCTGCTCCACTCATACGGGACCGGGAACAGGCGCTGGGTGAACACGTACATCAGCCCCAGGACCACCAGGTAGGAGACGACCAGCGCCAGGCCGGCACCGACGATCCCCATCGACGGCACCAGGGCCAGGTTGAGCCCGACGTTGACGACGGTCGCGGCGATCGTCGCCGGGAGGTTGAACTCGGTCCGGCCCGTGCGCCCGAGGATCACCACCAGCACCATGTAGAGCGCGTAGAGGGTGACGCCGGTGGTCACCAGCCCGACCGCCTTGAACGAGCCGTAGAAGTCGGGCGCGGCCAGCGCCCGCACGATCCAGCGGGCGAGCAGCCACATGATGGTGACGGCGAAGGCGCAGCCTGCCGTGAACAGGGTGACGACGACCGAGTAGGCGCGACGGGCCTCGTCGTCGTCGCGGATCGAGTAGGCCAGGGGCGGCCAGGCGAGCTGGAAGCCGCGGACGAAGACGTTGACGCCCTGGCCGAACTTGACCGCAAGCGAGTACAGGCCCGCCTCTGCGAGGCCTGCAGAGCGCACCAGGATTATCCGGTCGATGAAGTTGAGCGAGTAAAGCGAGAGCTCCGCCGGCATTGTCGGCAGGCCGAACCGCAGCAGGCGCCGGATCAGGGCTCCCTCCCAGACGAGCGCGAGACGGCGGCGGTGAAGGAAGATCAGTCCGACGACGAAGACGGCTCCGGTGCCGTAGCTTCCGAGCAGCAGCCCGCGAGCGCCGTCGCCGGCGCCGACGACGAGCGCGACCGTGACCGGGATCGTGACCAGGACATTCGCCATCGTGGTCGCGAAGAAGGCCCGGGCACGCTCCTCGAGCCTGAAGATGGTCAGCAGGAACTCGAGCAGGGTCAGCACCCAGAGGCCGCCGATCGCGATCCGCACCAGGCCGGCTGCCGGGCGGTCCAGGAGCGCCTCGGAGATCGGCTCGGCGAACGGGAGGGCAATCAGGGCGCCGGCGGTGGTCGCCCAGAAGAGCACAGCGAAGGAGGAGGAAAGCACCGGCCCCGGGTCCTCGTCCGGCTTGTAGTAGAAGCGCAGCAGGGCCTCGATCACGCCCAGGCGGACGACGATGCTGGCGGCCACGACGGCGGAGAAGAGGACCTCGGCCGCGCCGTAGTCGGCCGGCGTCAGGTAGCGCGTGTAGAGCGGCAGCAGCGCGACCGCGATCAGCTTCGAGAGGATGCTCGCGCCGGTATAGGCCGCCCCGGTGGTCGCCAGGCGGCGCAGGTAGCCGCTCATCCGTGCGAGCCTACGCCGAGGGGCGGATCGCCAGCGAGCTCCCCATCGCCAGCAGCACCCAGGTGATCGGGTCTTCGTAGAAGCCGGCGTAGGCCAGGGTGTGGACGACGAGGGCGGCGAACATGGCCAGCGTCGCGGCCCGCGCCACCATCATACGCCCGGCCGGCGGGTCCTGTCACGGAAGTGGGCCCACCACCCCCTCGGCTCCGCCAGGGGGTGGTCCCCCCCTTCCATGCCACCCGCCGGAGGAGCCCTGCCGAGGCCGGGCATCGAGGCCGCGTAGGCCTGCCGTCATCGTCCACACGGCTGTCCCCAGCAAAGCCAGGTAGAGGATGAGGCCGATGAGGCCCTGCTCCGCTGCCACCGTGACCGGCTCGGTGTGGGACTCGGTCACGGGGGCCTTGCCTCCGGCGTTGCGACGGAATGCGGTCGAGAACGAGCCCGATCCATATCCCAGGATCGGGCGGTTGCTGAAGAGGTCGGCGCCGCCCGATATCAGGTTCGCCCTGCCGCCGGTGTCCTTGTTGACGGTGTTGCCGGAGGAGAGATCGATCTTCAGGGAGCCGCCGGCAGCTACGACGAATGCCATGCCGCCAAGAGCTGCCACGACGCAGGCCAGGGCGGCCCAGCGCAGGCTCCAGCGAAGTGCCGCCAGCACGGCCAGCCCGGCCAGCAGTCCGGCGAAGCTCGACTGCGAGAAGGTCGTCACCAACCCCAGCCAGATCAGGCCGGCGGCGGCGGACAGGACGAGGGCCGCCCGGCGGTCGCGGGCGAAGAGCAGGGCCGCGGTGATGGCGACGATCACGAGCGCCAGGTAGCGGCCGTAGACGTTCGGGTCCCAGAAAAGGGAGTTGACGCGGAAGTAGACGTGGAACTCGTTCGAGCGGATCACCGCCCCGTTCCAGAGCAGGTCCCGGGTCGCGTACTCGACGAAGCCGACGAGTACGAACAGGAGTGCCTCGGCGGCGACGACGGCGAGAGCGCCGACCAGCAGCCTCCGGTCCCACCGGACGTCGAGCAGGAGCGCGAACCCGATCGAGAACGGGATGACGAAGAAACAGGCGTTCTGGAGTCCCTGGGAGAAGTCGTCGGAGTAGAGGGTCTGGAGCGCGTAGACGACCACCACGGCGGCCAAAATCCGGGAGAGCCAGAGCACCCTGGCGGCGGGTCCTGTCACGGCAGTGGGCCCACCACCCCCCTGCACCGCCGGGGGGTGGTCCCCCCCTGCCGCACCACCCGCCGCATCGGCGGTCGGTTCCTTCCGGTCTTCCCCTCCCTTGGCGCCTTGCCAATCTCGCAGAGCGGTTGCCAGGACGCCTCCGGCGATCACCAGGTAGAGGGGGACCAGGAGGTTGGCCTTGTCGCCTCCCGCCTCCAGCGGGACGCGGAAGGGAAGGGCGGCGATGATCGCCAGGGGCATCAGCAGCGGGCGGCGGGTAAAGAGCAGGGCCAGGGCGGCGATGAGGGCGGCGGCGAGCAGGGCCAGGGCGGCGAGCCTGGAGGGAGTGTCGCGAAGGTCGGAGATCGCAGGCGAGTGCCACTGATCGCCGGCGATCAGGACCGGGAAGAGGGCCAGCGCGAACAGCATCGCTACGGACCTCGCCCGCGAGGGGCCGAGAAGGATCGCGGCGGCAGCGGCAGCGGCCGCCGCCACGACGCCGGCGCCGGCGAGTGCGCTCAACCGACCTGCCCCATTGCGGCCCGGCGGCAGCCGCCCGGCTTCGGCTCCACCAGGTGCAGGCGAAGCGTGCCGCCCGGGGTCAGGGTCCTGTCCTGTCCCAGCAGGACCACCCGCAGCTTGTAGCGGCCGGGGGGCGCCGCCTCTCCGAGCCTGGTGCGGCCGCCCCAGTGGAAGGTCGCGAACCGGTATCTCTTGAGAAAGCGGTTCCTGGCCAGGGTGCGAACGAGCCTCCCGTCGGGATCGACTATCTGGACCTTGGCGCGGTCCGAGCGTGTGACCCTGAAGCGGATGCGGGCGTTGTCGGCGCGGCAATCGCCGTTGGGGCTGAACGCCGTCACCCGCTTGATCCTGCCGTCGGCAGCGACGAAGGCGTGGCCGAGGGTGACCTTGTCGAGGATCAGCGGCTCGCGCTTGAGCCGCTGCGCGTAGGCGAAGGCGCCGACGGTCGCGAGCACGAGCAGAGCGAAGACAACCGGCCCGAGAACACGGGTCAGCGGCGCGCGATCGTCGGCGGGCTCCACGGCCGGATCAGATTACCCGCGGCGGGTCGGCAGACCCCGGATGACTGGCTAGCTCGAGGCCCGGTCCTCGCCGACCACGACCGCGACCTCGGCGCTGGCGGCGGCGGCGGCTAACTCCTGCGTCATCAACCTCAGCCTGGGGATCTGCACGACCTTCGAGACCTCCCTCGCCTCGGGCTCATGCCCGCGGCGGAACATGACGACGCTCTTGGCGAAGCTCGACGGGGTGTTGGTCACGGCGTCGAGCGGGTAGCCCTTCCGGTCGAGCTTGTCCCCGAACCGGCCCGCCAGGCCCGAGACCGCGGTTCCGTTCAGGACCGAGACCGTGATGTTCTTGGGTTGCAGCGCAGACTTGGCGCTGGCGGCCCTGCCGCTCTTGCCGTCCTCGGTGCCGAGGAACTTGGTCGCGGCAAAGGCGACGCCGGCGCCGATCACGATAACGGCGACGACGATCAGGGCCAGGTAGCCGGGCCGCGGCAGCGCCCCCCGGAACCGTTCCCATCTGGTCAGCTCCGGCAGGCCGGCTTCGCGTCGCTCGCGTCGCACCTCGCGCTTCGAGGCCGCCTTGACCTCTGCCTGTCGCGACTGCTCGATCTGACGCAACTCCTCCGCCCTCGACGCCGCCAGCTCCGAGGTCGCCTCCTTCGAGGTGGCGTCGCGCTCGGGGGCGCTTCCCGCCCACTCGCGCAGACGGCGGATGTCCCGCGCCTGGGTGAACTGGAGCAGGATCAGGATCGCGACGCCGACGAAGGCGACGAGCCCGGCGTAGGAGCCGGCCTCTCTTACGATCTCGAGCAAGGCCCGCTCACGGGGATTCGCCCGTGGTCTGTGTTGACGATGGGGGCAAGGATCGGCGGGATGTTACGAGGGCCGGGGGACCGCAGGCGCCGCGGCGCTCAATCGTCGTGGGCGACCGCCGCGGCATCGTCACCGGTGGCGGTCACCATCGCCACCACGGTCTCGGCGAGATTGACCTCGTCGCCGGCGAGGATCAGCTGCTCGAGCCCGTTCAGGGTCGAGTCGAGCCAGTCCGGGTCCAGCGGGGTGTCGCGTACCGCGCGCAAGATCCGCTTGGCCGCGGTCGGCTGGGGGCGCTCGCCGGTGCCGAAGAGGTCCTCGTGCAGCTTCTCCCCCGGCCGGGGCCCGGTGAACTCGACCGCGATGTCGCGCTCCGGCTCGTACCCGGCGAGCCGGATCATGTTGTGGGCGAGATCGACTATCCGCACCGGCTCGCCCATGTCGAGGACGAAGACCTCGCCCTTGCCGGCGCCGATGTCGCCGGCACGGATCACCAGCTGCACCGCCTCGGGGATGGTCATGAAGTACCGGGTCATCTCGGGGTGGGTGACCGTGACCGGGCCGCCGCGCTCGATCTGGCCACGGAAGATTGGGACGACGCTGCCGGAGGAGGCGAGCACGTTGCCGAAGCGGACGCTGCCGAAGCGGGTGTGGGGATGGCGGTGGCCCGCGGCCTCGACGATCCACTCGGCCATCGCCTTCGAGGCGCCCATCACCGTCTGCGGGTTGACCGCCTTGTCGGTGGAGATGAGGACGAAACGCTCGACCTTCGAGGCCGCGGCGGTCTCGGCGGTGATCCGCGTCGCCACCGCGTTGTTGCGAACCGCCTCCAGCGGGTTCGACTCCATCAGCGGCACGTGCTTGTAGGCGGCCGCATGGAAGACGACGCCAGGCTTGAAGCGCTGCATCACCTCGAGCATCCGGTCCGGCTCCTTGCAATCGGCCAGCACCGACTCGGCCAGGGTGAAGTGGCGCTCCTCGACCATCTCTCGGTCGATCTGGAAGAGATTGTCCTCGGCGTGGTCGAGCATCACCAGCAGCCGTGGGCGGACACGAGCGATCTGGCGGCAGAGCTCGGAGCCGATCGAACCCCCGGCGCCGGTGACCATCACCACCCGGTCCTCGAGATAGGCGCCGACGCGATCGAGCTCGACGACGACGGGGTCGCGACCGAGCACGTCCTCGACCTGGACCTGGCGCAGCTGGCGGTTGAGCTGGACCCCGCCGCGCAGAAGCTCGAACACAGTCGGCAGCGTCAGCGTGCGTATCTCCCGCTCCCGGCAGGCGGCGACCACCTTCGCCCTCAGCGTCCCGGGCGCCGAGGGGATCGCGATCGCGACCTCGTCCGGCTCGGTCTCGTCGAGGATCGCGTCGATCTCGTCGGTGCTGCCGAGCACCTTCAGCCCCTGCAACCTCATCCCGCGCTTGCGCGGGTCGTCGTCGAGGTAGCCGATCGCGGTCTTGCCGAGGTTGGGGTTGAGCTGCAACTCGCGCACCACCATCTGCCCCCCGGAGCCGGCGCCGACGATCAGAACCTCGCGGCCGATCGGGATCCGGGCGCCCCGCTGGGGGCGCTCGATCACCAGCCGGACCGCGAGCCGGGCGCCGATCAGTAACAGCAGCGTGAGGATGAAATCGGTGACCACCACCGAGCGCGGCAGGTTGTAGTCGAAGGGCTTGGCGACGGTGAAGACGAGGACCATGACCAGGCTGGCCACGACCACGGCGCGGAGGATTCCGGGGAAGTCGCTGGCGGTCGTGTAGCGCCACCACTTCTGGTAGAGGCCGAAGGCGAAGAAGATCGCCACCTTGCCGACGGCGACGAAGGCGATGGACTGCACAAGCAGGGTCGAGTAGCGCTCGGGGATGCCGTGGGCGTCGTCGAGGAAGCGCAGCTTGAAGGCGCAGAAGAAGGCGATCGCGACCAGCAGCGCATCCGCCGCCATCTGCATCGTCCGGCCGCGGTAGACGGGGTGGTTCAACCGGTGCATGGGACCGGCCGAGTGTAGTGCCTGGAGGCGACCCGGTAGGGAATGTTCCTCTCAAACATGTGGTGAATTCCTGACGACCCCGAGCGGACACAGACGATAATCATGTGGAACCAGGATCCCACCCGGCAGAGCACACGAGGTAGACACAGAGGGGGTCTGTTGGCAATACCGGATGCAATTGGATCGGAGCGCGCACCCGAGATCGTCGGCGCGAAGGCCGGTGGCAATGGTTTGCGCAACGCGGACCTGGTCGGGACTCGTCCCCGCAATCGTGATTACGTCCTTCGCAGGTTGCTCTTGGCGGCGGATCTGAGCGCGATTCTCCTCGCGATGGTGATCTCGTTGGCGGTTGTCTCCGACCACCCTGACCCGGTGAGCACCACGCTTGTGCTGGCGCCGACGCTGGCGATCTGGGCGGTGATCCTGCGCAGCTACGGTCTCTACGATCACCAGGTGCGAGCTGTCGGTGCGTCGGTTCTCGACGACGCGGGCCCTCTCTTTCACGCGGTCGTGCTGGGCACCCTTGCGACCTGGCTCTATTCCAAGCTTGTGCTGGGTGACCACAGGCTGGCGTTGGTCGAGCTCGTGCTCTTCGCGATCACGACGATCGTTCTCATTGGCCTACTTCGCAGTCTCATGCTGCGGATCCATCGGCGCGCGCAGGGGCCGGAGGAGGTCGTGATTGTCGCCATCGCCGAGAGCGTCGGCCAAATGCGTAGGAGACTCGCTCGCCACCCTGAGTACGGGATGCATTTGCGCGGGGCGATCATCCTGGGCGCCGAGCCGGAGAAGCCGCTCGGCTTGGAGCTGCAGCCGGTCCGCCAGGATCTTGGCCGGATGATCGAGGAGCGGAAGATCGACCAGCTGATGGTGCAGCCCGGTCCGGATATGGACATCGTGGAGATAGTCCGCCTGATGCGTCTCTGCCACCGCCACCTGGTTCGCTTCAGCGTCGTCCCGGCGAACCGGCAAACTTTGAACCCCGGAGCCGAGATCGATCGAATAGAGGGGCTCGGCATTCTCGTCTATCACCCTCCCGTTCTTTCACCCTCCTCACGATTTCTTAAGCGTTCCCTCGACCTTGCGGTGTCGGCGACTGCC
The DNA here is from genome assembly GCA_963840235.1 of uncultured Actinomycetes bacterium. Classification (GTDB taxonomy): domain Bacteria; phylum Actinomycetota; class Thermoleophilia; order Solirubrobacterales; family 70-9; genus JBBRHQ01. Next base: position 10,886 of record CAWIYC010000004.1, on the reverse strand, counting down.
CTGCTCCTGTTCGCGCCCCTGATGCCCTTCATTGCCCTGGCGATCAGGCTGGATTCCCGGGGCCCGATTCTGTTCAGGCAGACGCGGGTCGGGAGATTCGGCGTCCGCTTTCGCCTGCTCAAATTTCGCACCATGGATGAGGACGCAGAGCAGAAGGTTGACGAGTTGATGGCCGACAGCAGGGATCCAGACTGCCTGCTCCTCGATCAGGACCCTCGAGTCACACGGGTGGGTCGATTTCTTCGCCGCACCAGCCTCGACGAGATTCCCCAACTCTGGAACATTCTCGTGGGCGACATGAGCCTGGTCGGGCCCAGACCCCTACCGGAGAGGGACGATCGGATGGTTGAGGGGTGGTCAAGGCACCGCCTCGACCTTCGCCCCGGGCTGACCGGGCCGTGGCAGGTGATGGGCAGAAACGACATCCCATTCCGAGAGATGGTGGACATCGACTACGACTACTCCGCCGCTTGGTCTTTCTGGGGCGACATTCGGCTGATGCTTCAAACCGTGCGGGTGGTCATTGCCCGCCGTGGCTCCAACTGAGCCCTGCTTTTCTCCCTAAGATGTAGGGCGCCCGCAGGAAGACGGCCGGCACCCGCTCATGCTCATCCTCGCCAGCATTACCGACAAGATCGTCGACCCGATCGTCAACGTCGCAACCGACTTCATCAGCTCGACCGGGCTGCCGGCGGTGTTCGTCCTGATGGCGCTCGAGTCCGCCTGCATCCCGGTGCCGAGCGAGGCGATCATGCTGTTCGCGGGCTTCAGCGTCTCCAACGGGGACCTGACCATGTTCGGGATCGTCGCCGCCGGCGTCCTCGGCAACCTGGTCGGCTCCTGGATCGCCTACGCCGCCGGCTACTACGGCCGCCTCGAGCTGCTCGAGCGCCACCACATCCTCCACGTCAACCCCAAGCACCTGCGCTGGGCCGACAAGTGGTTCGAGCGCCATGGCGAGGCCACCGTCTTCTTCACCAGGATGCTGCCGATCATCCGCACCTTCATCTCGCTCCCGGCCGGGGCGGCGCGGATGCCCTTCTGGCGTTTCACCGCTTTCACGCTGGCCGGCTGCATCCCCTGGGTGCTGATGCTCGCCATCATCGGCCGCGCGGTCGGCGACAACTGGGAGGATTGGCGCCACAACCTCGCCTATCTCGACTACGTGGTCCTCGTCGCCGCGGTCGGCCTGGTCATCTACCTGATCATCAGGCGGCGGCGAGGCGGCGGCCCCGCTGAGGACGAGACGGCCGAGCCCGCGAGCGCCGGCGGCGCTTGAGCGACGTCGCGGGAGCCGGAATCCCCGCGCGCCGCGCAGTCGCGCTCGGGATCGTCCAGGGCCCGGCGGAGTTGCTGCCGGTATCGAGCTCGGCCCACATCGTCCTCCTCCCCTGGCTGGCGGGTTGGGAGTGGGACCGGCTCGACCCCGAGGTGCGCAAGAGCTTCGAGGTTGCGCTTCACGCCGGCGCCGCGGCGGCGCTGCTGATCGGGCAGCGCCATGTCATAGCCAACGAGCTGCGGGCCTTCGACCTTCGCCGTGCGTCCGTGCTCGTGCTCTCCTTCCTCCCGGCCGCGATCATCGGCTATGCCTGGGAGCGGCCGATCGAGCGGCGGCTGGGAGGGCCGAGGGCGACGGCCGCAGGCCTTCTCGTGGGCGCCGGGATGATGGTGGCGGCGGACACACGGCCACAACTTCGCGGGCGAGGCGAGGCAGGTCTCCGCGACGGCCTCGCACTCGGCATCGCCCAGGCCGCGGCCCTCGCACCGGGGATCTCTCGCAACGGCGCAACACTCGCCGCCGCCCGCTGGCGGAGATTCTCGCGCGATCAGGCGAATCTGCTCTCGCGGACCGTGGCGCTACCGATCATCGTCGGTGCCAGCGCGCTCAAGGGTGCCCGCCTACGCGCCCGCGGCGTCCCACCTGAATTGCGCCGCTCCCTCGCCATCGGCGCCGCGACCTCGTTTGCCTCGACTCTCGCCTCGCAGCGCCTGATTCGGCTGGTGGAGCGCGACCGGGCGCTGTGGCCCTATGCGGCCTACCGGGTGGTCCTGGCGGGGGTCGTCCTGAGCCGCCTTCGGCGAGGGCAGCGACCGGCGGCTGATGTTGAATCGAGGCCGATGGCGACCGTCAGTCTCGAGGGGGTCGGATGAACGGGGAAGCCTATGCCCGTGCGGGCGTGGACCAGAGCGCCGCCGACGCCGCCGTGGCTGGTCTGGTCGCGGCGCTCGCCTCGATCGATTTGGGGCGGCCATCACGCCAGGTTTCCCTCCCGGGCCACTACGCAAGTGTGATCCGGCTCGACGAGGCCACCGGCATTGCTCTCTCCACCGACGGGGTCGGCACGAAGCTGCTGATCGCCGAGCAGCTGGGCCGCTTCGACACGGTCGGAATCGACTGTGTCGCGATGAACGTCAACGACATTATCTGTGTCGGGGCGGAGCCACTGGCGATGCTCGACTACATCGCGATGGAACAGGCCGACCCGCACAACGTGCGAGGAGATCGGCAAGGGGCTTGCCCGCGGCGCAGAGCTCGCCGGCATTGAGATCCCGGGGGGCGAACTTGCCCAGCTCGGCGAGATGGTCCGGGGCTTCGATATTGCCGGCGCCTGCTTCGGGACGGTCCGCCTCGACGCGATCATCGACGGGTCGAAGATCAGACCGGGCGATCCCGTGATCGGTCTTCCTTCGTCGGGTCTTCATTCAAACGGCTACACGCTCGCCCGCCAAGCGCTGGCCGGGATTCCCCTCGAAGACGACCGGCTCGGACGGCCACTGGGAGAGATCTTGCTCGAGCCGACCGAAATCTACGTCAAGCCGGTTCTCGCGCTGCTGCGTTCCGAGGTCGAGGTCCGTGGCCTCGCTCACATCACCTCCGGCGGGCTCGAGAACCTGCTCCGGCTCCGGGCCGAGGTCGGATATGAGATCGACGACCCGCTGCCGCCTCAGCCGGTATTCGAGTTGATCCGGGAGCGGGCCTCCGTCCCCGAGGAGGAGATGTACGAGGTCTTCAACATGGGCTGCGGCTTCTGCTGCGTGGTCGCGGCTGAGCACGAGGACGCGGCGCTGGAGCTGCTCCGCGGCCACCATTCAGAGGCAGGGCGGATCGGCCGGGCGGCTGCCGGGGACCGGGCGGTCCGCCGGGTCTAAGCTGGAGCGATGCAGGTCGCGATACTCCTCTTCGATCGGCTGACCGCCCTCGACGCGATCGGCCCCTACGAGATTCTCTCGCGGTTGCCGGATACTGAGACCGTGTTCGTCGCGGCAGAGCCCGGGCCAAAGCGGACCGACACCGGTGCGCTCGCCCTGCTCGCCGACCGCTCGCTCGAGGAGGTTCCGTCGCCCGATCTCTTGATTGTCCCGGGCGGCGCCGGGACCAGACCAATGCTGACGGACGAACCGGTCCTCGAATGGCTGCGCTCGGTTCACGATAAGACCAGGTGGACAACCTCGGTCTGCACCGGCTCCCTCGCCCTGGGTGCCGCGGGGATCCTCGACGGCAAACGGGCGACCTGCCACTGGCTCCATCTCGAGCGTCTGAGAGAGTTCGGCGCCGAGCCGACGGCGGATCGAGTCGTCGAGGACGGCAAGGTGATCACTGCCGCCGGGGTCTCGGCCGGGATCGACATGGGGCTTCACCTCGCCGCCCTCCAGGCCGGCGAGGAAACGGCTCAGGCGATCCAGCTGGGGATCGAGTACGACCCACAACCACCCTTCGACGCCGGATCGCCGGCCAAGGCTCACCCGGACCTCGTCCGGCGGCTGCGCGAGATGGCCGAGTGAACGCAAGGCTGGCTGTCAGCCGAACGGTGGTTGGTAGAAGTCCTTGACGTAATTCAGCGAGAAAGGCACGGCACCTTCGCCCCGATACACAGCCCTGACCAGGGTCCGCGGGCCGGCTCCGCCGCTCTTACCGACGAAGCCTTTGAATATCCCGTTTGCGTTGGCGGGTGCACGAGCCACCTTGTGCCAGCCCCGCTTGGTGTGGATCTCAATTCGCACGGACCCACCCTCACTGTCCGGGGTGCGGCCCCAAAAGGAGAAACCACCACCCCGCTTCAGCGCCACGAAGGGGAAGCGGAACGCCTGCAAAGCGCGCTTCGGCCGATCTGATTCGATTGTGGCGCCCCTGAGATAGAGGCCCGATTGGATGGTCTCGTTGAAGGGGCTGCTTCCGCGAGCCTCGTCGCGAAGCTCGAACCAGAAGAAATGGCTCACTCCGGCCTCCCAGGCGCGATAGATGGCCTCCGCAGCCCATCGGGCGTGGATCCGCATCGGCAGACCCCCTGGGTCGGGCGGCTTGGAATCCCAGCCGAATTCGGTGATCCACAGCGGCGTGTGGCGAGACTGGCCCTTGATCCTTCCAGCCCTGTCGGCGGCCTTCAACAGCCGCTGCAGCTTCGGGAGGTCGCCTAGGGCGATGCTGTCGGGGTCGGCCGCGCTGTGAGTTGGACCTCCGGTCGTATAGGGATGTATCCCGAAGATGTCGAAGTGAACCCCTCCGCGACAGCCATTTGGGGTTGGATGCGGATGGCGGCGGCCGCTCATGCAGAGCAGCAGACGCGCAAAGCGCAGCGGGGCCATCGTCCCGATCGGGGCTAACCCAGCGGCAACCACTGTGTTCGATTGGTCGACAGACTTCACGGCCGCCGTGAACTTGTTGAGCAGGACTCGGTAAAGGCCCGGAGAGACCGGCTTGCCGTTCCTGAAGACCGGGTTGAAGAACAGTTTCAGATTCGGCTCGTTCTGGGGCTCCCAATAACTAACCCGAGGTAATCCCTCGAACTGCCCTCCGTATCGTCTGGCGGCCGCCTTCGCAAACTGAGCGAACGCGTAGGGGTCAGGATCGCACGCCGGCCTACGGAGTCGAATGCCCGAACTGGCAACGCTCCGCCCATGATGGTGCTCCGGCGAGCTGAACCATCGGTGTCAGACCGGCCGTCCACCGCTCGGCTCACTCCAGCGTCAAGCCTCGACCAGTCATAGTTGGGATCCCCCGGATCGCCGGGGCTCCAGGCCGCCGGTTCCGCGCGGGCGCGATCTCTTGCCAGAAGGCTGGGATCTCGACGAAGCGGGCGCCAGCATCTCGAATGCGGCTGAAGACCAGCGGACTGTCGCTGCGTGCTGAACTCGGGTCCGAGATCCCTGTCACCAGCGGTCTGGCGCTTGGCTCCAGAGACCACGATGCCGGGAACAAGGCTGGCCACCACCAGATCAGAGCGACCACGAGCAAACGCCTCTGACTGAATTTCACTGAACCCTGCCGCCGCCGTGGGATGCCATGCCGCTAGTCGCTCCGCCGGCGCCGCGATAGGACGTAGACAAGCATGGAGATGGTGAGCCCGAGAATGATCAGTGGAAACAGGAATCCAAGGCCACCACCGGCGTCGGAGAGCCCGAGGGCGTGCTTGGCGACGGCCAAGACGCCCGAAGACGTTGCTCCGGCCGCCTCGGCGCGGTCAACTCCTGCGCGCTCGCTGTGCCGGTCTTGAGCCATGCCGATCGGAGTAGAACGGATCTGACGAGCGGCGAGCTGCGCCGCGGAGCGCCCGGCCGGGCCGAGTTTCTCCAAGCTCCGTGCCGCCTGCTTGCCGAGAGCTCGCTCGGGGCTGCGCGGCTTGCTCGCGTTGCTCGGCTTGTCGCCGGTCGGCCCCGGGACCTGCTCGACGTATTGATCGAGCGCCGAGTTGCCGGGTGGAACGTTGCTCAAGGCAGGGCTCGGGAGCACGGCACAGAGTGCCGCTATCAGCACGACGCTTGTGACGGAGGCAACGGCGCATACCAACGACAGATACGGCGATTGGACCTGATCCTGACAAAGGCGTCAGGGTTCGCAGGCGTCCGCTTCGTATCTGACGTCTGCATGGAAACCGGGCCAAACCCGCCAGTTGCGCAAGTCTCCGGGCTTCGTTCAATCGGCCGGACACGCATCGACCCGGTGCCGATTGGCACCTGGGCTCTCGCCTATCTGCTGGTTCTCTATCTCGGCTTAAAGGGGGGCGGCTACGACGTCATCCCCCGTGGAGAGATCGGCATCGCCGCCTGGTGGTTGCTCGCCGGCGGGGTGATCGTCGGCGCCCTTCCGTTGAGTCGGGTCGGCCTGCCCGCGTGGATCGGCGTTGGCCTGCTGAGCGCCTTCCTGCTCTGGACGGCGCTTGGCATCTCGTGGTCCGACAGCGCCGAGCGCAGCCTGATCGAAGTCGGCCGCGTTGCCACCTATCTGGCCTTCCTCGGCTTGGCGATCAGCCTTCGAGGAACCAAGGGCCTGCGTCTCATCGCCGGCGCGGTCGGCGCCGCGATTGCGACCGTGGCCGTGCTGGCGCTGCTGTCTCGGCTGCAACCCAACCTCCTCACTTCCCCCGGAATCGAACCGCCGAGTTACCTTCCGGTGTTGGATCGCCTCAGCTACCCGATCAACTACTGGAACGGCCTCGCCGACCTGCTGGCGATCGGGATCCCGCTGCTGCTGGCCGCGACCGGCTTCGCCCGAACGATCCTGGTGCGATGCGCAGCCGCCGCGCTGATTCCGGCCTTTGCGCTGACGATCTACTTCACTCTTTCCCGCGGCGGAGCCGGCGCCGCGGTTGCCGGGGTCGCCGTCTACCTGGTTCTGATGCGCTGTCGCCTCACGACCCTCGCAACCGTCTCCGCCACGGGCATCGGCGGCGCGATCCTCGTCGCGGCCGCCAGCCAGCGTGACGCCCTGCAATCCGGCGTGACCTCCCCGGCCGCGCTTCACCAGGGCAACGAGATGCTGGCGATGACGCTGGTGGTCTGCACTGGGGTCGGGCTGATCCAGGCGGGCATATCGCTCGCCGAGCGCCACGGAAGCCGCCCTCGGTGGCTGCGACCGTCGAAAGCGCAGCTTCGAGGCGCCGTCGCGGCCGCCGCCGTCGCGGCGGTGGTCCTGGCGGTGGCCGCCGGCGTGCCCGGTGAGGCTCTCCGACCGCTGGCAGGAGTTCAAGAGCACTGAGGGGCCGACCAACTCGCCGACTCGCCTCGAGAGCTTCAGCGGCAACGGCCGCTACCAGTGGTGGGCCTCGGCGGTGGACGCGAACTCGACCCGCCTCTCACCGGCATCGGGCCGGGAACCTTCGAGTACTGGTGGTCTCAGCACGGCACGATCCCGGGCTTCGTCCGCGACGCGCACTCCCTCTACCTGGAGACCCTCGGCGAGCTGGGCATCGTCGGGTTCGTGCTGCTCGCCGGCTTCCTCATCTGGGTGCTCGGTTACGGGGCAAGGGGGGCGATCCGAGGCCATCCACGGGTCGCGCACCGAGGCGGCCGGCGCAACGGCGGCCATCGCTGCGTTCTGCGTCGCCGCGGCTGTCGACTGGGCGTGGGAGCTGGCGGTGCTTCCAACCGCCACCCTGCTGCTCGCGGGAGCGATCCTGGCCACGCCATCCAGGGTCGACGCTTCCCGACTGACGCCGCGCCGTAGCTTGCGGCCATCGAGCCGCATCCTGATCGCAGTCGTAGCGGTGGCCTCGATAGTCGTGATCGCGATCCCGCTCGCCTCCACAAGCGCCATCAGGCGGAGCGAGGCGGCGGCGACATCCGGAAACGCCGCGCAGGCACTATCGGAGTCGCGCTCGGCGGCGAACATCGAGCCTTTCGCGGCGACGCCGCGACTACAGGAGGCGCTGCTGTTCGAGCAGCAGGGGGACCTTGGGGCCGCGAGTCGAGAAGCCCGGGCCGCCACCCGTCGGGAGGCCACCAACTGGCGGGTCTGGGCGACGCTCTCGCGGATCGAGGCCAAGCGAGGGAACGCGGCGGCTTCCGTCGCCGCCTACCGGAGGGCAAGGACGCTCGATCCCCGCTCCGCACTGTTCGCCCAATGATCGAGGACTCCGACATCCGGCACGAGCTGCAGGACGTCCCTACTGAAGAGCGCGAGCACCTCGTCCGGCTCGGCGGAAGGCTGATCGCCTCGCGCCCCGCACCCCGGGCCGCCTTTCGCTCCGAGCTCCGCAGACGACTTCGGCTCGGTACCGGTCGAAGCTCTGCTCCCCGACCGGAGAGGCTGCGGATCCTGATCGCGTCCTACGCGGGATCGGGCCTGATGCTTCTCGCCGTGGCGGCCGTCGGTCTCGCGGGTCTGGGGCCGTTCGCGGCCTGATGATGCCGGCGCCGACACACGGCGGCTCACCATCAACGATGCTTGCCGGGACCGCGACCCGGCGCTGGGGGTCCACGCATGTCGCTACGAACCCGCATCCTGGATAGGCTCGCCAATCCCCACTCCCCGGGGTCCCTCGGATACCGCGCCCGGCAGAAGAGGATGGAGTGGCTGCTCCGGCGGTTTCCTGACTTCGCTCAGATGCACGTCGTCGACCTCGGCGGAGCCACCGGATACTGGCGAGCGGCCAACGTGCGCCCGGAGCGGGTGACCATCGTCAGTATTGACGACTGGGCCCTTCACGATCCGAGTCCCTGGATGGCCACCATCCAGGCTGACGCCTGCGATCCCGACGCGGTGGCGGGAACATTCGATCTCGTCTTCTCTAACTCGCTCATCGAGCACGTAGGCGGCCCTCGATACCGCCGCGGCTTCGCCGAGACGGTGCACAAGCTCGCCTCGCATCACTGGGTGCAGACTCCCTACCGTTACTTCCCCCTCGAGCCCCACCTGATTTTTCCCGGATTTCAGTTCCTTCCCCCAGCTTCCAAGGTCCAGGTCGCCACGAAGTGGCCTCTGAGCCACATTCGCGGGCGCACCGATGTGGACCCGGTCCAATACGTGATGGATCATGAGCTGCTGACCGTGACCGAGATGCGAGCGCTCTTCCCCGAGTCCGAGATCCTGCGCGAGCGCGCTGCCGGGATCGTCAAGTCGCTGGTCGCGACCGCCTAGCCTGGTTCTCGCCCCCTGCCCCTCTCGTCGGCCGGTGAGCCCGTCGGAGGAGGCGGATCAGCCTGGCCGGTCGGCTCTAGCAGGGAACGCAGCTTCCTCAACGAGCGCGAGAGAGATCTGCTGGACGTTCGCAACCGTGATCCCCATGACCTCTGCGATCTCGGGGCCGCTCAGCTCGGCGCCGAACCTGAGGGCAACGACCTCGCGGCCCTGCTCGCTCAGTTGCGCGAGGGCATCGGCCAGTTCAGGATCCAGTCCGAGATCGGGCTCGAGCTCGACTCGGGGAAGCTCGGACTCGGGGACTCCGCCCTCCCCGATCGGCTCATGGCGGCGCAATCCATCGCGTCGGTACCGATCAATGACCAGATTTCGCGCAATCGAGATCAGCCAGGTTCCGACGGAGGCCCGCTGGGGGTCGAACTTGCCCCAGGCGCGCAGCGCCTGCTCGAAGGTCTGTTGCGTCAGATCCTCCGCGTCGGCACGAGACTCGAGGCGGTAGGCGATGAAGCCGTACACCCGGAAGACGTGCTCGTCGTAAATCTCAGCGAAGTCGCCTGTCACTACCTTACCCCTACCCGCCTCTTCAAGTCAGACCGCTTGAGAACTGCTGCTCTGGGCTGTTAGGCGACCTGCTTGGCATCGCCCGAGGCAAGCCTAATGAGAACCTCCTCATACTTGCGGACCACATCATCCCAGCGATAGTGCTTGCTGATGGTCTCTTGCCCCCGAAGTCGGTATCGGTGCTGGAGCTCAGAAGATCCCACAACCCTCTTGACCATTGCAGCCAGCGAGTCCACATCTCTAGGGTACAGTTGCTCGCGGGATCGGATCACCTCCTCATTGAATGGCGTGTCCAGCGCGAGGGTCGGCGCGCCGGCACCAAGCGCTTGCAGGAGAGACGGATTCGTCCCTCCGACCGAATGCCCATGAATATAGACAGCGCAGTGGGCCCAAAGCTCAGTCAATAGTCCCTGGTCGCTTAGGTGGCCGAGCCAACGCACGGATCCCGCTGCATCCAAACGGCGCAATCGGGCAACGAGGGGGGACCGTGGGTCGCCGGTTCCAATCAGGACCAGGGGCAACTGCCTTGCGGCCGATCCCCGTCCGAGCGCCTCAAGAGTCAGATCCACGCTGTTCTCGGGAACCATTCTCGCGACGACGAGGGCGTATCCGCGCGGCTCCAGGCCGAGTTGCGCGAGCCGTGTCGTACCGACGTCTGCGCGCACATCCGCTCCATATGGAATGAAAGTCGAGGAGACGCCGAACCGCTTCCGCCAGATCCGCTCTATTTCGTGTGAATCAGCGACCAACTCGTTGCTGAAACGGGCTGCCGACCATGCGCCTCCGCGGAACGCCCTGCGAGCGACCGGTCCCCATTTCCCCCGCTCCCACTCGACACCATCGGTATTTACCACAATAGGGATCCTGCGAGCACGCAGAAGTGGAAGCCAATAGCCGTTGGCTATGTTCAGGACAAGCGCTCCATCATACATTCTTCGCGTGGCATCCAGAACCCCTGTGAAACCATACGTGAGAGTCGAAAGAGACTTTGCCCGGCACCCCGGCGTCGCGATGCAGCGGATTCCTTGGACGGTCCACGTATCGCGTCCTTGCAAACGCTCCCGGCAATATACGGTGGTGTCATGCCCAGCGTCTACAAGAGCTGGAGCAAGCCTCCGGACTAGGGTCTCGTATCCGCTGTACGTACTCGGAAACCCTCTGCTTCCGAGGATTGCGAAGTTCACCTTGACTCAGGGTGCAATTGGGGTGCGCGCCAAAGTTTAGAATCTCCCGTGCCAGCTCCAAGCCAACTATCAAGGAAGCGAGGTATGGGCCGTTTCCTCGAGAAGCAATGACCCTATCGGATATCAGCCTTCCGATAGGCACCCCGTGGCGACGATACGCTAAGCAGCCATGCGATCACTTGCCTTGCGCAAACGGGCACTATGCCGGACTTTCGACTTCTGGCAACGCTTGGGCTTTCCGTCACGCCCGTGGACTATTACCGGCCGATCCCCAACAAAGGCGAGCT
>CAWIYC010000003.1:425000-611252 GCA_963840235.1 uncultured Actinomycetes bacterium | reverse complement strand
CCGCGTCGTGGTCGCCGTGGCGCCGTCGTTGTCGGTGACCCGCAGCCCGACGGTGCGATCGGCGCCGTCCGCATAGGAGCGCGAGGTCGTCGCCGTGGTCCCGGTGTCGGTCTCAAAGGAGCCGTTGGCGTCGAGATCCCACTCGTACTTGGCGATCGTCCCGTCGGGGTCGGAGGAGGCCGCGGCGTCGAAGTCGACGTTGGCCCCGTGTGGGCCGGGTTGGGGGCGAGCGTGAAGGAGGCGGTCGGGGCCCTGGTTTTCGCACCGTCAGCACCCGCGTCGTGGTCGCCGTGGCGCCGTCGTTGTCGGTGACCCGCAGCCCGACGGTGCGATCGCCGCCGTTGGCATAGGAGCGCGAGGTCGTCGCCGTGGTCCCGGTGTCGGTCTCAAAGGAGCCGTTGGCGTCCAGATCCCACTCATACTTGGCGATCGTCCCGTCGGGGTCGCCCGAGCCGGCGGCGTCGAAGTCGACGTTGGCCCCGCTTTGGGCCGGGTTGGGGGAGAGCGTGAAGGAGGCGCTCGGGGCCTGGTTTTGACCGTCAGCACCCGCGTCGTGGTCGCCGTGGCGCCGTCGTTGTCGGTGACCCGCAGCCCGACGGTGCGATCGCCGCCGTTGGCATAGGAGCGCGAGGTCGTCGCCGTGGTCCCGGTGTCGGTCTCAAAGGAGCCGTTGGCGTCCAGATCCCACTCATACTTGGCGATCGTGCCGTCGGGGTCGCCCGAGCCGGCGGCGTCGAAGTCGACGTTGGCCCCGCTTTGGGCCGGGTTGGGGGAGAGCGTGAAGGAGGCGCTCGGGGCCTGGTTTTCGACCGTCAGCACCCGCGTCGTGGTCGCCGTGGCGCCGTCGTTGTCGGTGACCCGCAGCCCGACGGTGCGATCGCCGCCGTTGGCATAGGAGCGCGAGGTCGTCGCCGTGGTCCCGGTGTCGGTCTCAAAGGAGCCGTTGGCGTCCAGATCCCACTCATACTTGGCGATCGTCCCGTCGGGGTCGCCCGAGCCGGCGGCGTCGAAGTCGACGTTGGCCCCGCTTTGGGCCGGGTTGGGGGAGAGCGTGAAGGAGGCGCTCGGGGCCTGGTTTTCGACCGTCAGCACCCGCGTCGTGGTCGCCGTGGCGCCGTCGTTGTCGGTGACCCGCAGCCCGACGGTGCGATCGCCGCCGTTGGCATAGGAGCGCGAGGTCGTCGCCGTGGTCCCGGTGTCGGTCTCAAAGGAGCCGTTGGCGTCCAGATCCCACTCATACTTGGCGATCGTCCCGTCGGGGTCGCCCGAGCCGGCGGCGTCGAAGTCGACGTTGGCCCCGCTTTGGGCCGGGTTGGGGGAGAGCGTGAAGGAGGCGCTCGGGGCCTGGTTTTCGACCGTCAGCACCCGCGTCGTGGTCGCCGTGGCGCCGTCGTTGTCGGTGACCCGCAGCCCGACGGTGCGATCGCCGCCGTTGGCATAGGAGCGCGAGGTCGTCGCCGTGGTCCCGGTGTCGGTCTCAAAGGAGCCGTTGGCGTCCAGATCCCACTCATACTTGGCGATCGTCCCGTCGGGGTCGCCCGAGCCGGCGGCGTCGAAGTCGACGTTGGCCCCGCTTTGGGCCGGGTTGGGGGAGAGCGTGAAGGAGGCGCTCGGGGCCTGGTTTTCGACCGTCAGCACCCGCGTCGTGGTCGCCGTGGCGCCGTCGTTGTCGGTGACCCGCAGCCCGACGGTGCGATCGCCGCCGTTGGCATAGGAGCGCGAGGTCGTCGCCGTGGTCCCGGTGTCGGTCTCAAAGGAGCCGTTGGCGTCCAGATCCCACTCATACTTGGCGATCGTCCCGTCGGGGTCGCCCGAGCCGGCGGCGTCGAAGTCGACGTTGGCCCCGCTTTGGGCCGGGTTGGGGGAGAGCGTGAAGGAGGCGCTCGGGGCCTGGTTTTCGACCGTCAGCACCCGCGTCGTGGTCGCCGTGGCGCCGTCGTTGTCGGTGACCCGCAGCCCGACGGTGCGATCGCCGCCGTTGGCATAGGAGCGCGAGGTCGTCGCCGTGGTCCCGGTGTCGGTCTCAAAGGAGCCGTTGGCGTCCAGATCCCACTCATACTTGGCGATCGTCCCGTCGGGGTCGCCCGAGCCGGCGGCGTCGAAGTCGACGTTGGCCCCGCTTTGGGCCGGGTTGGGGGAGAGCGTGAAGGAGGCGCTCGGGGCCTGGTTTTCGACCGTCAGCACCCGCGTCGTGGTCGCCGTGGCGCCGTCGTTGTCGGTGACCCGCAGCCCGACGGTGCGATCGCCGCCGTTGGCATAGGAGCGCGAGGTCGTCGCCGTGGTCCCGGTGTCGGTCTCAAAGGAGCCGTTGGCGTCCAGATCCCACTCATACTTGGCGATCGTGCCGTCGGGGTCGCCCGAGCCGGCGGCGTCGAAGTCGACGTTGGCCCCGCTTTGGGCCGGGTTGGGGGAGAGCGTGAAGGAGGCGCTCGGGGCCTGGTTTTCGACCGTCAGCACCCGCGTCGTGGTCGCCGTGGCGCCGTCGTTGTCGGTGACCCGCAGCCCGACGGTGCGATCGCCGCCGTTGGCATAGGAGCGCGAGGTCGTCGCCGTGGTCCCGGTGTCGGTCTCAAAGGAGCCGTTGGCGTCCAGATCCCACTCATACTTGGCGATCGTGCCGTCGGGGTCGCCCGAGCCGGCGGCGTCGAAGTCGACGTTGGCCCCGCTTTGGGCCGGGTTGGGGGAGAGCGTGAAGGAGGCGCTCGGGGCCTGGTTTTCGACCGTCAGCACCCGCGTCGTGGTCGCCGTGGCGCCGTCGTTGTCGGTGACCCGCAGCCCGACGGTGCGATCGCCGCCGTTGGCATAGGAGCGCGAGGTCGTCGCCGTGGTCCCGGTGTCGGTCTCAAAGGAGCCGTTGGCGTCCAGATCCCACTCATACTTGGCGATCGTCCCGTCGGGGTCGCCCGAGCCGGCGGCGTCGAAGTCGACGTTGGCCCCGCTTTGGGCCGGGTTGGGGGAGAGCGTGAAGGAGGCGCTCGGGGCCTGGTTTTCGACCGTCAGCACCCGCGTCGTGGTCGCCGTGGCGCCGTCGTTGTCGGTGACCCGCAGCCCGACGGTGCGATCGCCGCCGTTGGCATAGGAGCGCGAGGTCCTCGCCGTGGTCCCGGTGTCGGTCTCAAAGGAGCCGTTGGCGTCCAGATCCCACTCATACTTGGCGATCGTCCCGTCGGGGTCGCCCGAGCCGGCGGCGTCGAAGTCGACGTTGGCCCCGCTTTGGGCCGGGTTGGGGGAGAGCGTGAAGGAGGCGCTCGGGGCCTGGTTTTCGACCGTCAGCACCCGCGTCGTGGTCGCCGTGGCGCCGTCGTTGTCGGTGACCCGCAGCCCGACGGTGCGATCGCCGCCGTTGGCATAGGAGCGCGAGGTCGTCGCCGTGGTCCCGGTGTCGGTCTCAAAGGAGCCGTTGGCGTCCAGATCCCACTCATACTTGGCGATCGTCCCGTCGGGGTCGCCCGAGCCGGCGGCGTCGAAGTCGACGTTGGCCCCGCTTTGGGCCGGGTTGGGGGAGAGCGTGAAGGAGGCGCTCGGGGCCTGGTTTTCGACCGTCAGCACCCGCGTCGTGGTCGCCGTGGCGCCGTCGTTGTCGGTGACCCGCAGCCCGACGGTGCGATCGCCGCCGTTGGCATAGGAGCGCGAGGTCGCTCGCCGTGGTCCCGGTGTCGGTCTCAAAGGAGCCGTTGGCGTCCAGATCCCACTCATACTTGGCGATCGTCCCGTCGGGGTCGCCCGAGCCGGCGGCGTCGAAGTCGACGTTGGCCCCGCTTTGGGCCGGGTTGGGGGAGAGCGTGAAGGAGGCGCTCGGGGCCTGGTTTTCGACCGTCAGCACCCGCGTCGTGGTCGCCGTGGCGCCGTCGTTGTCGGTGACCCGCAGCCCGACGGTGCGATCGCCGCCGTTGGCATAGGAGCGCGAGGTCGTCGCCGTGGTCCCGGTGTCGGTCTCAAAGGAGCCGTTGGCGTCCAGATCCCACTCATACTTGGCGATCGTCCCGTCGGGGTCGCCCGAGCCGGCGGCGTCGAAGTCGACGTTGGCCCCGCTTTGGGCCGGGTTGGGGGAGAGCGTGAAGGAGGCGCTCGGGGCCTGGTTTTCGACCGTCAGCACCCGCGTCGTGGTCGCCGTGGCGCCGTCGTTGTCGGTGACCCGCAGCCCGACGGTGCGATCGCCGCCGTTGGCATAGGAGCGCGAGGTCGCTCGCCGTGGTCCCGGTGTCGGTCTCAAAGGAGCCGTTGGCGTCCAGATCCCACTCATACTTGGCGATCGTCCCGTCGGGGTCGCCCGAGCCGGCGGCGTCGAAGTCGACGTTGGCCCCGCTTTGGGCCGGGTTGGGGGAGAGCGTGAAGGAGGCGCTCGGGGCCTGGTTTTCGACCGTCAGCACCCGCGTCGTGGTCGCCGTGGCGCCGTCGTTGTCGGTGACCCGCAGCCCGACGGTGCGATCGCCGCCGTTGGCATAGGAGCGCGAGGTCGCTCGCCGTGGTCCCGGTGTCGGTCTCAAAGGAGCCGTTGGCGTCCAGATCCCACTCATACTTGGCGATCGTCCCGTCGGGGTCGCCCGAGCCGGCGGCGTCGAAGTCGACGTTGGCCCCGCTTTGGGCCGGGTTGGGGGAGAGCGTGAAGGAGGCGCTCGGGGCCTGGTTTTCGACCGTCAGCACCCGCGTCGTGGTCGCCGTGGCGCCGTCGTTGTCGGTGACCCGCAGCCCGACGGTGCGATCGCCGCCGTTGGCATAGGAGCGCGAGGTCGCTCGCCGTGGTCCCGGTGTCGGTCTCAAAGGAGCCGTTGGCGTCCAGATCCCACTCATACTTGGCGATCGTCCCGTCGGGGTCGCCCGAGCCGGCGGCGTCGAAGTCGACGTTGGCCCCGCTTTGGGCCGGGTTGGGGGAGAGCGTGAAGGAGGCGCTCGGGGCCTGGTTTTCGACCGTCAGCACCCGCGTCGTGGTCGCCGTGGCGCCGTCGTTGTCGGTGACCCGCAGCCCGACGGTGCGATCGCCGCCGTTGGCATAGGAGCGCGAGGTCGCTCGCCGTGGTCCCGGTGTCGGTCTCAAAGGAGCCGTTGGCGTCCAGATCCCACTCATACTTGGCGATCGTCCCGTCGGGGTCGCCCGAGCCGGCGGCGTCGAAGTCGACGTTGGCCCCGCTTTGGGCCGGGTTGGGGGAGAGCGTGAAGGAGGCGCTCGGGGCCTGGTTTTCGACCGTCAGCACCCGCGTCGTGGTCGCCGTGGCGCCGTCGTTGTCGGTGACCCGCAGCCCGACGGTGCGATCGCCGCCGTTGGCATAGGAGCGCGAGGTCGTCGCCGTGGTCCCGGTGTCGGTCTCATAGGAGCCGTTGGCGTCCAGATCCCACTCATACTTGGCGATCGTCCCGTCGGGGTCGCCCGAGCCGGCGGCGTCGAAGTCGACGTTGGCCCCGCTTTGGGCCGGGTTGGGGGAGAGCGTGAAGGAGGCGCTCGGGGCCTGGTTTTCGACCGTCAGCACCCGCGTCGTGGTCGCCGTGGCGCCGTCGTTGTCGGTGACCCGCAGCCCGACGGTGCGATCGCCGCCGTTGGCATAGGAGCGCGAGGTGCGTCGCCGTGGTCCCGGTGTCGGTCTCATAGGAGCCGTTGGCGTCCAGATCCCACTCATACTTGGCGATCGTCCCGTCGGGGTCGCCCGAGCCGGCGGCGTCGAAGTCGACGTTGGCCCCGCTTTGGGCCGGGTTGGGGGAGAGCGTGAAGGAGGCGCTCGGGGCCTGGTTTTCGACCGTCAGCACCCGCGTCGTGGTCGCCGTGGCGCCGTCGTTGTCGGTGACCCGCAGCCCGACGGTGCGATCGCCGCCGTTGGCATAGGAGCGCGAGGTGCGTCGCCGTGGTCCCGGTGTCGGTCTCAAAGGAGCCGTTGGCGTCCAGATCCCACTCATACTTGGCGATCGTCCCGTCGGGGTCGCCCGAGCCGGCGGCGTCGAAGTCGACGTTGGCCCCGCTTTGGGCCGGGTTGGGGGAGAGCGTGAAGGAGGCGCTCGGGGCCTGGTTTTGGCTGCCGGCGAAGTGGGCGGCGATCGTGCTCGCCGACAGCCCCCGGTCGTAGATCGCCACCTCGTCGAGGTCGCCGGCACCGAACAGCGCCGACGCGGCCCGCGACATGAAGTAGAGCTGGGAGTTGGCGAAGTTGCCGGCGCCGGTGCCGGAGGCCGTCTTGGTGTAGGCGACCGGCTGGCCGTCGAGATAGGGGGTGATCTGGTTCGCCGCGGCGGCGCTGCTGTCAAGGACGAAGGCGTAGTGGTGCCACTGGCCGGCGCTGGGGCGGTCGAAGTAGGCGGTGTTGCGCGGATCGCCGTTGCCGAGAGCGACGCCGAACTTTCCGCCCTCCTCGGGGGCGTTGGGGTCGACGAGGAAGCCGCCGGAGTTCTGGTTGAAGTTCGGCGTCAGCTCGAAGGCGAGGTCGTCGTCGTTGGCGAACGAGTTCCACTTCAGCCAGAACTCGAGGGTCAGCTTGTTGGTGGCGGAGAGGTTGAGGTTGGCCTGGGCGGCGTCGCTGGTGCCGTTGAAGCCGACCGCGGTGTCGCTGTCGGCGCTGATCGCTCCGGATGCCCCCAGCGTCGGCGCGCCGACGGTGGTCGCGTTGCTGTTGCCGTAGGAGTCGACCAGCGTGTTGCCGGTGGCATCGCCCATGCGCCAGTAGTTGGTGAGCCCGGCGGTGGCGAGGACGCGGCTGGAGTAGGAGCCCGAGCCCGGCGCCTCGACGGTGAGGGTGCGGGAGGTCTGGCTGGTGTTGGCGCCGTTGTCGGTGACCCTCAGCTTGACGTCGAATGTTCCGGCGGCCGGGTAGGTCCTGGTGGTCGTGGGGTTGGTGCCGGTGTCGGTCTCGAAGGACCCGTTGCCGTCGAGATCCCACTCGTATTTGGCGATCGTGCCGTCGGGGTCTGAGGAGGCGGAGGCGTCGAAGGAGACATTGTCGCCGGCCTGGGCCGGGTTGGGGGCGACCGTGAAGGAGGCGTTGGGGGTCTGGCTGTTGCCGCCGAAGTGGGCGGCGATCGTGCTCGCCGACAGCGCCCGGTTATAGATCGCCACCTCGTCGAGGTTCCCGGCGCCGAACAGCGCCGACGCGGCCCGCGACATGAAGTAGAGCTGGGAGTTGGCGAAGTTGCCGGCCCCGGTGCCGGAATCCGCCTTGGTGTAGGCGACCGGCTGGCCGTCGAGATAGGGGGTGATCTGGTTCGCCGCGGCGGCGCTGCTGTCAAGGACGAAGGCGTAGTGGTGCCACTGGCCGGCGCTGGGGCGGTCGAAGTAGGCGGTGTTGCGGGTGCTGCCGTTGCCGATTCCCACGCCGAACTTGCCGCCCGCCTCGGGGGCGTTGGGGTCGACGAGGAAGCCGCCGGAGTTCTGGTTGAAGTTCGGCGTCAGCTCGAAGGCGAGGTCGTCGTCGTTGGCGAACGAGTTCCACTTCAGCCAGAACTCGAGGGTCAGCTTGTTGGTGGCGGAGAGGTTGAGGTTGGCCTGGGCGGCGTCGCTGGTGCCGTTGAAGCCGACCGCGGTGTTCGAGTCCCCGGCCACGGCCCCGAGGGCGCCGAAGGCCGGGCTGCCGGTGGTGGTGGCGGGCGAGCTGCCCTTGCTGTCGGCGAGGGTCGGGCCGGTGGCATCGCCCATGCGCCAGTAGTTGGTGAGCCCGGCGGTGGCGAGGACGCGGCTGGAGTAGGAGCCCGAGCCCGGCGCCTCGACGTTGATCGTGTTCGAGGTCGTCGCCGTCTGGTTGGCGCTGTCGGTCACCCGCAGGCCCACCGTCACCGTGGCCGGCGCCGGGTAGGAGCTCGACGCGGTCGGCGTGTTGCCGGTGTCGGTCTCATATGAGCCGTTGCCGTCGAGGTCCCACTCGTATTTTGTGATGGAGCCGTTCGGCGAGCTCGAGCCGGAGGCGTCGAAGTTGACCGTCTGGCCGACGTTGACGACCTCCGAGGAGCTCTGGAAGGAGGCGGTCGGCGGCTGGGGGTTGCCTGCATAGTGGGCGGCGACCGTCGCCGAGTCGAGCGCGCGGGTGTAGAGCGCGACGTCGTCGAGGGTTCCGGCGCCGAACAGGGAGCTGCCGGCGCGCGACATGAAGTTCAGGGTGGAGTTGGCGAAGTTGCCGGCGCCGGTGCCGGAATTCACCTTGGTGTAGGCGACCGGCTGGCCGTCGACATAGGGCGTGATCTGATCGGCGGCGGCGGCGCTGCTGTCGAGGACGAAGGCGTAGTAGTGCCACTGCCCGGCACTGGGGCGGTTAAAGAAGGCGTTGTTGCGCGAGGAGCCATTGCCGATCGCGACGCCGAACTTGCCGCCCGCCTGGGGAGCGTTGGGGTCGACGAGGAAGCCGCCGGAGCTCGAGTTGAAGTTCGGGGTGAACTCGAAGGCGAGGTCGTCGTCGTCGGTGAACCCGTTCCACTTCATCCAGAACTCGATGGTGACCTTGCTCGTGCCTGAGAGCGCGAGGTTGGCCTGGGCGGCGTCGCTGGTGCCGTTAAAGGCGACCGCGGTGTCGCTGTCGCCGCTGATCACTCCGGGCGCGCCCAGCGTCGGCGCGCCGACGGTGGTCGCGTTGCTGTTGCCGTAGGAGTCGACCAGCGTGTTGCCGCTGGTGTCGCCCATGCGCCAGTAGCTGAGCAGGCCGGTGGTGCCGAGCACGCGCGAGGGGTAGCTGCCGGTGCCGCTGTTGTCGATCGAGAGGGCGCGGTTGGTGGTCGAGCGCACGCCCTGCGCGTCGGTGACCCGCAGCCGCACCGTGTAGACGCCGGTGCTCGAGTAGGAGTGGGTGGTCACCGCGGTGGTGCCGCCGTCAACCTCATAGGTGCCGTTGCCGTCGAGGTCCCACTCGTATTTGGTGATCGGCCCGTCGAGGTCGGTTGAGGAGCTGCCGTCGAAGGTGACGGTCTGGGCGGTCTGCGCCGGATTGGGGGAGATCGTGAACGAAGCCGTGGGCGGCTGCGGGCCCGACGGCGGGTCCAGGGTCACGTCGACCGGGGTCACCGGCTGCGCGCCCATGTCGGAGAAGATGTTGTAGGTCGCCTGGATGATCCGGGTGTCGGGGTTCGGCGCCAGCGCGTTCGCCCAGTCGTTGGTTCCCGAGGCGAACACCAGCGCCCCGCTGGCGGCGGTGTATTTGACCGCCTGGGCGCAGGCGCATTGGCCCGGAGGGTTGGTCTTGGCGTAGACCCGGCCCTCGTCCTGGAGCCAGTCGACGTTCTGGCCGAGCGGGATCGAGGAGTTGGTCAGCGGCTTGACCCCGGCGGGCTGCTTGGCCAGGTACTGGGCCTGTGTCGGGATCGCGTCCCACTCCCAGCCGACCAGATTGGAGCCGATCGTGGTCGTGCCGCTGGTCGAGATGCCGGTGTTGCGCCAGATGCGATCGCCGGCGTAATGCCCGGAGGCGTTGGCCGCGGGGATCTGCAGCGGGAAGGCGCCGGCCGAGAGCTCCGCGCCGTAGTACATGTTGCCGAGCAGCTGGTTCTCGGGCATGTCCGGGCCGACGCGACCACCCGGGGGCGCGTTGGGATCACCGGGCGGGGCGCCGTTGTCGCGGAAGGTGGTGGTCGAGTTCTCTGGGTGGTCGTCGGCGGTGCCGGCGATCTGGTCGAGGCCGAGCGCGTCGTCGGCGGTCCCCTCGATGCCGTCGGGCCCCCAGTCGTTGGCGCCGTCCTCGCCGCTGCCGGTCGAGCCCGAGCCCTCGGCGGTCTTGTAGCAGACGAGGGTGCGGCCGTTGTTCTCGTAGCGGACCTTCCAGT
Organism: uncultured Actinomycetes bacterium; assembly: GCA_963840235.1. Taxonomy (GTDB): domain Bacteria; phylum Actinomycetota; class Thermoleophilia; order Solirubrobacterales; family 70-9; genus JBBRHQ01. Next base: position 601,532 of record CAWIYC010000003.1, on the reverse strand, counting down.
AGGCGGTGTTGCCGCTGAAGGAGGCGATGTTGACCCCCGCGTTGCGCGCGGCGAGGTAGCCGTTCATCTGCTCCAGCGACCAGTACTCGCTGTGGCCGGAGACCAGGTCGATCTTGTGGCCGAGCATCTCGGTGGGCGTCTGGTGTAGAGAGACGTCGTCGGTGTAGGAGACGTCGTAGCCCTCCTTCTCGAGCCACTGCACCATGTAGAAGTCGGGTCCGATGAAGCGGTTGCCCTGGCCGGGGTCGCTGAGGGGCCGGTCGAAGGAGACCTTGACCGCGCGCCCGGTGCCCGAGATCGTCGGATTGCCGCCGGCGCTGTCGAAGTAGAGCGACTTGCCGCCCCAGTCGTTGTAGGCCTGGTAGGTCCCGGTCGGGACCGCGAAGAGGATGTCGGACTTGGGGTTGCGGGAGTCGTCGCGGACGACGAAGGTGATCGTGTTCTCGAGCCCCGAGGGCGTTGTCAGCTTCGCCGTGTAGACGCCGGAGGCCGGCAGCGAGGACCCTGGAATCGTGAAGCTGGTCGCCCAGCCCGAGCAGCTCTTCAGCCCGGTGGTGGCGTTGGTGGCCGAGCAACCGCTGAAGAGGTTGTTGACCGAGACGCTGGCGCTGGAGGCGGCAGTGATCAGGCGGCTGCCGGTGTTCCCGTAGTAGCCCATCCTGTAGACGTCCAGGCGAACGGTCGAGGCGGCGGAGGTGTTGACGCGGCCGATCTTCAGCGGGACGTTCTCGCCGAGGTTGAAGCTGGACTTGGTCGAGAAGCCGGCGACGTCGGGGCTGTAGTTGGTCAGGCGCCAGCCCTCCGAGCCGGCCCCCGAGCAGTTGTTCTCCTGGACGACCGGGTTATCGCTGGGGCAGAGGTCTGCCTGGGCGGCGCCCGGGAGCAGCAGCAGCGCGGCGACAATGGCGAGAGCAACGCCCAGGAACGCGTATGAGTTGGTCTGAGTTCTTGTCATTGAAGTGGTTCCGCAGCGCTGCGCCAAGGCGTCCGGGGGCGCCACCAGACACCCGGTCCCACAGCGCACACCGCACCACCCAGTGAACGTCGATTCGGCGCCTATTAGTCCGCTCCGAGCGGGTGAAAAACGGATGAAAGCCGCAGCGCCCTCTCACGCAGCTCGCGACGGACGAAGCGCTTGAAGCGCGCGTCCTCGACCTTCGGCTCCGAGCGCAGGAAGCCGCTCAGCGGGCGGCGTAATGCTGGGCGATCGTGGCTGCGCTCAACTTCGTGTTGTAGAGCGCGACTTCGTCGAGGGCGCCGGCGCCGAAGAGGGAGGCAGCGTTCCTCGACATGAAGCTGAGGGTGGAGTTGGCGAAGGCACCGGCGCCGGTGCCGCTGCCCGCCTTGGCGTAGGAGACCGGGGTCCCGTCGACGTAGGGGATGATCTGCGTCGCCGCCGGCGCGGCCGAGTCGAGGACGAAGGCGTAGTGGTGCCAGACGCCGGCGCTCGGGCGGGCGAAGACGACCGCGTTGCGACTCGCGTTGCGGCCGATCCCGACCCCGAAGCGGTTGCTGGTGGCGCTGGCGTTGGGGTCGATGTAGAAGCCGCCGTTGTTCTGGTTGGAGTTGGGGGTGAACTCCATCGCGAAGTCGTCGTTGTTGGAGAACGAGGTCCACCTGAGCCAGAACTCGATCGTCACCTGGGAGGTGGCGGAGAGGTTGATCGCGGTGGTCCTGGCGGCGTCGTTGATGCCGTCGAAGCCAGCGGCGGTGTTGGGGTCGTTGGTAAACGGGCTCGCCGTGCCCAAGGTGACGCCCCCTTGCGCGGTGGCGGTCTTGGCGCCGATGCTGTCTGCCAGGGCCGTGCCCGACGTCTCCCCGAGGCGCCAGTAGCCGATCAGGCCGGTGGTCCCGAGCACGGCGGCGTTATAGGAGCCGCGCACCGTCAGCGCCCTGGTCGTGGTCGCGGTGGCGCCGTTGTTGTCGGTCACCCGCAGCCCGAGGGTGAGGTTGGCGGCGGCCGCGTAGGAGCGGCTGGTCGTCGCCGTGGTCCCGGTGTCGGTCTCATATGAGCCGTTGCCGTCGAGGTCCCACTCGTATTTGGCGATCGTGCCGTCGGGGTCGGAGGAGGCCGAGGCGTTGAAGTTGACCGTGGCCCCGGTGGAGACCGGGTTGGGGGCGAGCGTGAAGGAGGCGGTCGGGGCCCTGTTCTGCACCGTCAGCGCCCTGGTCGTGGTCGCGGTGGCGCCGTTGTTGTCGGTGACCCGCAGCCCGACGGTGAGGTTGGCGGCGGCCGCGTAGGAGCGGCTGGTCGTCGCCGTGGTCCCGGTGTCGGTCTCATATGAGCCGTTGCCGTCGAGGTCCCACTCGTATTTGGCGATCGTGCCGTCGGGGTCGGAGGAGGCCGAGGCGTTGAAGCTGACCGTGGCCCCGGTGGAGACCGGGTTGGGGGCGACCGTGAAGGAGGCCGTCGGGGTCTGGTTCGCAGTTTGCACCGTCAGCGCCCTGGTCGTGGTCGCGGTGGCGCCGTTGTTGTCGGTCACCCGCAGCCCGAGGGTGAGGTTGGCGGCGGCCGCGTAGGAGCGGCTGGTCGTCGCCGTGGTCCCGGTGTCGGTCTCATATGAGCCGTTGCCGTCGAGGTCCCACTCGTATTTGGCGATCGTGCCGTCGGGGTCGGAGGAGGCCGAGGCGTTGAAGCTGACCGTGGCCCCGGTGGAGACCGGGTTGGGGGCGAGCGTGAAGGAGGCGGTCGGCGTCTGGTTTTGGCCACTGCCGTTGCCGGCGAAGTGGGCGGCGATCGTGCTCGCCGACAGCGCCCGGTCGTAGATCGCCACCTCGTCGAGGTCGCCGGCGCCGAACAGCGCCGATGCGGCCCGCGACATGAAGTAGAGCTGGGAGTTGGCGAAGTTGCCGGCGCCGGTGCCGGAGGCCGTCTTGGTGTAGGCGACCGGCTGGCCGTCGAGATAGGGGGTGATCTGGTTCGCCGCGGCGGCGCTGCTGTCAAGGACGAAGGCGTAGTGGTGCCACTGGCCGGCGCTGGGGCGGTCGAAGTAGGCGGTGTTGCGGGTGCTGCCGTTGCCGATTCCCACGCCGAACTTGCCGCCCGCCTCGGGGGCGTTGGGGTCGACGAGGAAGCCGCCGGAGTTCTGGTTGAAGTTCGGCGTCAGCTCGAAGGCGAGGTCGTCGTCGTTGGCGAACGAGTTCCACTTCAGCCAGAACTCGAGGGTCAGCTTGTTGGTGGCGGAGAGGTTGAGGTTGGCCTGGGCGGCGTCGCTGGTGCCGTTGAAGCCGACCGCGGTGTTCGAGTCCCCGGCCACGGCCCCGAGGGCGCCGAAGGCCGGGCTGCCGGTGGTGGTGGCGGGCGAGCTGCCCTTGCTGTCGGCGAGGGTCGGGCCGGTGGCATCGCCCATGCGCCAGTAGTTGGTGAGCCCGGCGGTGGCGAGGACGCGGCTGGAGTAGGAGCCCGAGCCCGGCGCCTCGACGGTGAGGGTGCGGGTGGTCTGGCTGGTGTTGGCGCCGTTGTCGGTGACCCTCAGCTTGACGTCGAATGTTCCGGCGGCCGGGTAGGTCCTGGTGGTCGTGGGGTTGGTGCCGGTGTCGGTCTCGAAGGACCCGTTGCCGTCGAGATCCCACTCGTATTTGGCGATCGTGCCGTCGGGGTCTGAGGAGGCGGAGGCGTCGAAGGAGACATTGTCGCCGGCCTGGGCCGGGTTGGGGGCGACCGTGAAGGAGGCGTTGGGGGTCTGGCTGTTGCCGCCGAAGTGGGCGGCGATCGTGCTCGCCGACAGCGCCCGGTTATAGATCGCCACCTCGTCGAGGTTCCCGGCACCGAACAGCGCCGATGCGGCCCGCGACATGAAGTAGAGCTGGGAGTTGGCGAAGTTGCCGGCGCCGGTGCCGGAGGCCGTCTTGGTGTAGGCGACCGGCTGGCCGTCGAGATAGGGGGTGATCTGGTTCGCCGCGGCGGCGCTGCTGTCAAGGACGAAGGCGTAGTGGTGCCACTGGCCGGCGCTGGGGCGGTCGAAGTAGGCGGTGTTGCGGGTGCTGCCGTTGCCGATTCCCACGCCGAACTTGCCGCCCGCCTCGGGGGCGTTGGGGTCGACGAGGAAGCCGCCGGAGTTCTGGTTGAAGTTCGGCGTCAGCTCGAAGGCGAGGTCGTCGTCGTTGGCGAACGAGTTCCACTTCAGCCAGAACTCGAGGGTCAGCTTGTTGGTGGCGGAGAGGTTGAGGTTGGCCTGGGCGGCGTCGCTGGTGCCGTTGAAGCCGACCGCGGTGTTCGAGTCCCCGGCCACGGCCCCGAGGGCGCCGAAGGCCGGGCTGCCGGTGGTGGTGGCGGGCGAGCTGCCCTTGCTGTCGGCGAGGGTCGGGCCGGCGGCATCGCCCATGCGCCAGTAGTTGGTGAGCCCGGCGGTGGCGAGGACGCGGCTGGAGTAGGAGCCCGAGCCCGGCGCCTCGACGTTGATCGTGTTCGAGGTCGTCGCCGTCTGGTTGGCGCTGTCGGTCACCCGCAGGCCCACCGTCACCGTGGCCGGCGCCGGGTAGGAGCTCGACGCGGTCGGCGTGTTGCCGGTGTCGGTCTCATATGAGCCGTTGCCGTCGAGGTCCCACTCGTATTTTGTGATGGAGCCGTTCGGCGAGCTCGAGCCGGAGGCGTCGAAGTTGACCGTCTGGCCGACGTTGACGACCTCCGAGGAGCTCTGGAAGGAGGCGGTCGGCGGCTGGGGGTTGCCTGCATAGTGGGCGGCGACCGTCGCCGAGTCGAGCGCGCGGGTGTAGAGCGCGACGTCGTCGAGGGTTCCGGCGCCGAACAGGGAGCTGCCGGCGCGCGACATGAAGTTCAGGGTGGAGTTGGCGAAGTTGCCGGCGCCGGTGCCGGAATTCACCTTGGTGTAGGCGACCGGCTGGCCGTCGACATAGGGCGTGATCTGATCGGCGGCGGCGGCGCTGCTGTCGAGGACGAAGGCGTAGTAGTGCCACTGCCCGGCACTGGGGCGGTTAAAGAAGGCGTTGTTGCGCGAGGAGCCATTGCCGATCGCGACGCCGAACTTGCCGCCCGCCTGGGGAGCGTTGGGGTCGACGAGGAAGCCGCCGGAGCTCGAGTTGAAGTTCGGGGTGAACTCGAAGGCGAGGTCGTCGTCGTCGGTGAACCCGTTCCACTTCATCCAGAACTCGATGGTGACCTTGCTCGTGCCTGAGAGCGCGAGGTTGGCCTGGGCGGCGTCGCTGGTGCCGTTAAAGGCGACCGCGGTGTCGCTGTCGCCGCTGATCACTCCGGGCGCGCCCAGCGTCGGCGCGCCGACGGTGGTCGCGTTGCTGTTGCCGTAGGAGTCGACCAGCGTGTTGCCGCTGGCATCGCCCATGCGCCAGTAGCTGAGCAGGCCGGTGGTGCCGAGCACGCGCGAGGGGTAGCTGCCGGTGCCGCTGTTGTCGATCGAGAGGGCGCGGTTGGTGGTCGAGCGCACGCCCTGCGCGTCGGTGACCCGCAGCCGCACCGTGTAGACGCCGGTGCTCGAGTAGGAGTGGGTGGTCACCGCGGTGGTGCCGCCGTCAACCTCATAGGTGCCGTTGCCGTCGAGGTCCCACTCGTATTTGGTGATCGGCCCGTCGAGGTCGGTTGAGGAGCTGCCGTCGAAGGTGACGGTCTGGGCGGTCTGCGCCGGATTGGGGGAGATCGTGAACGAAGCCGTGGGCGGCTGCGGGCCCGACGGCGGGTCCAGGGTCACGTCGACCGGGGTCACCGGCTGCGCGCCCATGTCGGAGAAGATGTTGTAGGTCGCCTGGATGATCCGGGTGTCGGGGTTCGGCGCCAGCGCGTTCGCCCAGTCGTTGGTTCCCGAGGCGAACACCAGCGCCCCGCTGGCGGCGGTGTATTTGACCGCCTGGGCGCAGGCGCATTGGCCCGGAGGGTTGGTCTTGGCGTAGACCCGGCCCTCGTCCTGGAGCCAGTCGACGTTCTGGCCGAGCGGGATCGAGGAGTTGGTCAGCGGCTTGACCCCGGCGGGCTGCTTGGCCAGGTACTGGGCCTGTGTCGGGATCGCGTCCCACTCCCAGCCGACCAGATTGGAGCCGATCGTGGTCGTGCCGCTGGTCGAGATGCCGGTGTTGCGCCAGATGCGATCGCCGGCGTAATGCCCGGAGGCGTTGGCCGCGGGGATCTGCAGCGGGAAGGCGCCGGCCGAGAGCTCCGCGCCGTAGTACATGTTGCCGAGCAGCTGGTTCTCGGGCATGTCCGGGCCGACGCGACCACCCGGGGGCGCGTTGGGATCACCGGGCGGGGCGCCGTTGTCGCGGAAGGTGGTGGTCGAGTTCTCTGGGTGGTCGTCGGCGGTGCCGGCGATCTGGTCGAGGCCGAGCGCGTCGTCGGCGGTCCCCTCGATGCCGTCGGGCCCCCAGTCGTTGGCGCCGTCCTCGCCGCTGCCGGTCGAGCCCGAGCCCTCGGCGGTCTTGTAGCAGACGAGGGTGCGGCCGTTGTTCTCGTAGCGGACCTTCCAGTAGGCGGTGTTGCCGCTGAAGGAGGCGATGTTGACCCCCGCGTTGCGCGCGGCGAGGTAGCCGTTCATCTGCTCCAGCGACCAGTACTCGCTGTGGCCGGAGACCAGGTCGATCTTGTGGCCGAGCATCTCGGTGGGCGTCTGGTGTAGAGAGACGTCGTCGGTGTAGGAGACGTCGTAGCCCTCCTTCTCGAGCCACTGCACCATGTAGAAGTCGGGTCCGATGAAGCGGTTGCCCTGGCCGGGGTCGCTGAGGGGCCGGTCGAAGGAGACCTTGACCGCGCGCCCGGTGCCCGAGATCGTCGGATTGCCGCCGGCGCTGTCGAAGTAGAGCGACTTGCCGCCCCAGTCGTTGTAGGCCTGGTAGGTCCCGGTCGGGACCGCGAAGAGGATGTCGGACTTGGGGTTGCGGGAGTCGTCGCGGACGACGAAGGTGATCGTGTTCTCGAGCCCCGAGGGCGTTGTCAGCTTCGCCGTGTAGACGCCGGAGGCCGGCAGCGAGGACCCTGGAATCGTGAAGCTGGTCGCCCAGCCCGAGCAGCTCTTCAGCCCGGTGGTGGCGTTGGTGGCCGAGCAACCGCTGAAGAGGTTGTTGACCGAGACGCTGGCGCTGGAGGCGGCAGTGATCAGGCGGCTGCCGGTGTTCCCGTAGTAGCCCATCCTGTAGACGTCCAGGCGAACGGTCGAGGCGGCGGAGGTGTTGACGCGGCCGATCTTCAGCGGGACGTTCTCGCCGAGGTTGAAGCTGGACTTGGTCGAGAAGCCGGCGACGTCGGGGCTGTAGTTGGTCAGGCGCCAGCCCTCCGAGCCGGCCCCCGAGCAGTTGTTCTCCTGGACGACCGGGTTATCGCTGGGGCAGAGGTCTGCCTGGGCGGCGCCCGGGAGCAGCAGCAGCGCGGCGACAATGGCGAGAGCAACGCCCAGGAACGCGTATGAGTTGGTCTGAGTTCTTGTCATTGAAGTGGTTCCGCAGCGCTGCGCCAAGGCGTCCGGGGGCGCCACCAGACACCCGGTCCGCAGAGTTACCCTGCGCCTAATAGGTCTAACGTTGGTTATACGCCTATTGGTTCGCTCTGGAGGGGTGAAAAACGGATGAAAGCCGCAGCGCCCTCTCACGCAGCTCGCGGCGGACGAAGCGCTTGAAGCGCGCGTCCTCGACCTTCGGCTCCGAGCGCAGGAAGCCGCGCAGGAAGCCGTAGAGGAAGGCGGCGCCGGAGAGCCCGTAGGGCCTTTGGGTCGCCACCTTGAGGGAGCGGGCCAAGACCCAAGGGAAGCCGTAGCGCAGGACGTAGGCGCAGAGCCCGTGGCGGGCATAGCCGCGCAGGGTCCCGTCGGCGCTGCCGACCGGGCGGTGGTGCCTGGCGACGATCTCCGGGAAGGAGTGGGTCTCAAAGCCGTGCATGCGGGCGTAGGTTTCGTCGATCGTGTCCCACCCGAGCCGCTCGGTGATGCCGCCGATCTGCTCGAAGCAGCGGCGGTCATAGAGCTTCAGCGCCCCGCGCACGTGGTAGGCAGGAACACTCGTCGGGCGCCAGCCGCGCCTGCCGGGCTCGACCAGCACCCCGCCCGAGATCCCCAGCGCCGGCTGTTCCAGGAATCGCTCCAGCAAGCGCTCGAAGTAGTCGGGGGGCAGCTCGACGTCGGCGTCGAGCTTGCCCAGATGCGTGAACCCGTCTAGATCCACCGTCTCCAAGGCCCAGTTGAAGGCCCGCGCCTCGGCCGCCACGGCCAGCCGGTCGGCGCCTGCGCCGTCGGGCCGCTGCGGGGCGTGAAGGACCCGCAGGAACGGCACCGAGGGCGCCAGCTCCCGGAGCAGCTCCGGGGTCTGGTCGCTGGATCCGTCGTCGGCGATCAGCCAGAGGTCCGGGGGGCGGGTCTGGGCGGCGACTGCGCGGATGGTGCGCTCGATGTGGGGGGCTTCGTCGCGCGCCGGGGTGATCAGCAGCAATCTCCGAACGTCGCGCGCCGGGGTGACCAGCAGCAATCTCCGACCCTCGATCTCTACTTGAGGTTCCGATGCCATCTCAACCTCTACTTGAGCCTTTGACGAGGTCGTCCACCAGTCCCAGGTACCCCTCCCGCTGCCGTCTCCATTCCAGCTCGGCGAGCCTCCCCGATGCCAGCTCGGCGCGTTCCCGGGCGGCTTCGGGATCGCGGCGGACGGCCTCGATTGCGGACGCGATGGAGCTCGGGTCGCCGGGCTCGGCAAACATCACGCTGTCGCCGAAGTAGCGCTCGATCACCGGCAGGCGCGAAGCAATCACCGGCAGGCCCATGTGGACGTACTCGAGCAGCTTGACCGGGAGCAGCAGCTCGGTGAAGCCATCGCGAAGGGTCGGCACCACCCCCAGGTGGGCGGCTGCAAGGCGCGCGGGGATCTCCCCGACCGCGGTCGGGCTGGGAGCGATCCGGACGCCGGATGGGGCCACCGCCGCGGCGGTGGCGGCGAGCCTTGCCGCCGCCTCGGCATCCGACCCGTAGACGTCGAGGACGACGGGCTCGCCGCGCTCCCGCAGAAGGGCGACGGCGCGGACCAGCGTCTCGACTCCGAACCGATCCGCGAGGCCGCCGTGATAGATGACCCGCAGTTCTCCGGAGCGCGGAGGCTGCAGTGGCCGGCGCCGCCTGCCGAAGACCTGCTCGTCGGGCGTGTTCATGACCACCTTCGATCGCTGCGTGGTCACCCCGCGCGAGCGCAGCAGATCGCGCGCCTCGGTGGTGACGAAGATGTGGGAGTCGGCGAATGCCGCGCTCAGGCGCTCCTCGCCACGGATGAGCCGGACGAGCGGGTGCCGCGGCGAGCGGTCGAAAAGGGTCGCGAACAGCTCCGGGAAGGTGTCGTGGAAGTTGAGCATGATCGGGACCCCGCGCAGCTTCGGCCGCAGCGCAGCGAAGACGAGCGCGTCCGGCATGTTGTGGATCTCGACCAGGTCGTAGCTGCGGAGCCGGTCGAGGCCGGTCACCAGCCTCGTGGCGCCGGCGAGGAAGCGGACGTTGCCCTCGATGTATGCGCGGGCGCCTCCCCTGGGTTTGTAGGTCGCCGCCCGGTGCAGCCGGATCCGGCCTTCGCCGACGTCGATCTCGGCGCCATCGCTGAGGCAGATGCAGTCCACCTCGTCGCCGCGCTCGGCCAGCGCACGCGCCTGCCGCTGAATCCGGGAGTCGACGGTGAAGTCGGAGTAGTGGACCATGCAGACGCGAAGGCCGCGCTCGCGCCGGGGGGCGGCAGGGGAGACGCCGTTGGCGGAAGCGCCGTTAACTGTCGAGAGCGTCGCCAAAGCTCTCGATGGCTTCCGCGATCTCGCCGATCTGCCACTCCTCGATGGCCGGGAAGATCGGCAGCGAGCAACTGTCGCCGGCCAGCGCCTCCGCGTTCGGCAGGCTGCCTCGCCCGAGCCCGAGGTCGGCGTAGGCGGGCTGCAGGTGGATCGGCGTCGGATAGTGAACCGCGCTGGCCACCCCGCGGTCCTGGAGGTGAACACGCAAAGCATCTCGCGCGGGCGTTCGGACCACGAACAGGTGGAAGACGTGATCGCCGTCGGCGGGCGGCGGCGACGGGAGCACCAGGCCGCTGTCGGCGAGGGCCGCCGCCAGGGCGGCGGCGGCGGCGCGGCGGCTTGCATTCCAATCCTCGAGCCTGCCCAGCTTGACCCGCAGGATCGCCGCCTGCAGCGCATGCAGGCGGTCGGTGCCGGCGGGCAGCTCGTGGTCGTGGCGCACCGCCTCGCCGTGAGATCGAAGCAGGCGCACCCGCTGGGCGAGCGCGGGATCGCTGGTCACCAGCGCCCCCCCGTCGCCCCAGGCGCCGAGGTTCTTGGTCGGGTAGAAGCTGAAGCAGCCCGCGTCGCCCAGCGACCCCACGGGCCGACCGCGGTAGCGGGCGCCGTGGGCCTGGCAGGCGTCCTCGACGACATGGATGCCGCGCGACCGGCAGAGCTCCAGCAGCGGGTCCATCTCGACGGTTCGACCGAAGAGGTGGACCGGGATGACACAGCGTGTGCGGGCCGTCAGCGCAGGCTCGGCGATCTCTGCAGTCAGCACCGCGTTCTCGGGGTCCACGTCGACAAGCACCGGAACCGCCCCCGTCGCGGTCACCGCCTCAGCGGTGGCGATGAAGCTGTAGGTGGGGACGACGACCTCGTCGCCAGGCCCGATCCCCAGCCCTCGTAGGGCCAGCTCGAGGGCCGCCGTCCCCGAGGAGACCCCCACCGCCTCCTCCGTCTCGCAATATGCAGCGAACTCCTGCTCGAAGCACTCGACCTCGGCGCCGAGTGTGAAAGCGCCGTCGCGGGCGACCCGCTCGACCACTTCGAGCAGCTCCGCGAACAGATCCGGGTCGGTTTCGTCGAGGCGGATGAACGGCACCCGCCCGCCGATGTTCGCCGCCGCCGAGGGCAGCGTTGCCGACGCGATCGGCGAGTTCATGCGGCGCCTTGCCCGAGTCCGTCGAGATCGGCGGCTGCCTGCCCGGTGCCGGGCAGGGCGCGATTCGTCGCCTGCTCGAGTTCAAGGAAGAGCGCCGCAGCCTCCCAGCGAGAGCGGACTCCGAGCTTTCCGAAGACGGAGGAGAGGTGACTCTTGATCGTGCTCTCGGAAAGGAACAGCCGCTTGGCGATCTGGGCATTGGTCAGGCCCCTGGCGACGAGCGCCAGAACCTGGCGCTCGCGATGCGAGAGGGCCGGGCGCTCGAGGCTGCCGCGGACCTTGCGCGGCACCACAGACTGGCCGCTGGCCACCGCGCGCACGGTTGCCGCCAAGGTAAGTTCGAGGTCGGACTCGAAGACGAAAGCGTCGGCTCCAGCCTCGAGCGCGCGGCGGACCCCGGTTCCGGTGGCCGGCGGCGAGATGACGATGATCGCGGGCTGCCGCCACTGACGCCGCAGGCGCCGAAGGGTCGCCATCTCGCGGGGCACGTCCACGTTGCAGACGGCGACGATGATCGCCGAGGCGTCAACGTCGCCATCGGCGATGCGGTTTCGGGCGCCTCCCCGGCGGCGCGGCTCGAGCCCCTCCGCGGAGAGGGTCGCCTCCACCCGCCGGTGCATCGTCGGATCGTCGGCGCTCACGACCACGCACGAGATGTCGTTGGACGCAACGGCATCTGCTCCCGGGTGGGTCAGCACCTCCATACGCAAGGAACGGCGCAAGGGCGCAGAAGCTTGCGCTGTATTCCGAGGGCAAAAATTCTGTTGCTAGGAGCCGTTATTCCTGCAATGGAGGAAGCGAAGGCGACTGGGCAGGATCGACGCGCGCAGGCGGCGGGAAACTCACCCGCGAATGACGCCCCGTTCCGGCAGTTGATCGACGTCTCCTTCGGGGAGGACGTGGTCGTCTATGCGTTCGCCAACCTCTACGGCTGCCGGATCGACTCGCGCACGCGCGTCGGCGCATTCGTGGAGATGCAGGCAGGGGTCAGCGTCGGTGAAGCCTGCAAGATCCAGAGTCACGCAGTGATCTGCACCGGCGTCCGGATCGAGGACGAGGTCTTCGTAGGGCACGGAGCGATCTTCATCAACGACAAGTATCCGCGTGCGACCAACGGGGACGGCGTGCTGCAGACCGAGGATGACTGGGAGATGCTGGAGACGGTGGTCGAGCGGGGCGCCTCGATCGGATCCGGCGCAATCATCCTCGGCGGCGTTCGTATCGGCAGCGGCGCGATAGTCGGTGCCGGTGCGGTCGTGACCAAGGACGTCGAGCCCGGCTCGACGGTGGTCGGCAACCCGGCCCGGCTGCTCGACCGCGCGAGCCCCTGAGCCCGGGCGCCGGCCCACGCTCTATCGCGGTGGACGAACCGGCTCGGCCGGGCCAACGTCAGCTGTCAGCAGACGCCCGCCGGGCCGGTGCTCCCAAACCCTCGAGAAGCCGGGCGACGCGTTCGAGCGTGGTCCCGCCGGCGACCGTGCGACCGTTGTGAGGGTTGGGGAGTGCCTTGGCCGCTCTCAGCCGCTGCGGCTCGACCCCACGGCCCGACTCCAGGGCGTTCTCGATCTCCGGGCGCAGGAGGGCCGAGATCCCGACCACCACGGCGACAGTGCCGAGCCGATCGAGCGCAGCGCCCGCCCTGGCACGCACGGCGAGCTCGGGGTCCTGCGACGCCCTCAGCAGCGGCTCGACGGCCGTGGAGTCGCGCAGTTCCCCCAGGGCCACGCAGCTGGCGGCGCGCGCCCGCGCATCGGCGTGATCAAGCGCTTCGATCAGCGGTTTGAGCGCACGGCTGTCCTTGATCTCGGTCAGCCCGACAGCTGCATGATGGCCCGCGTCGGGGTCGGGAAGCGCGTCGAGCAGAACCTCGACGCTGGCAGGCGCCAGCCGGACCAGTAGCTGGACGGCGCGGTTGGCGACGAAATCATCATCGTCGCGAATGGCCTCGGTGAGCAGGCCGATGACTTCGTCTCTCGCTCCTTCGGGCTCGTTGGCGAAAAGCTGCTCGAAGGCGGCGATGTCGTCATCGGCGATCGGCTCCTCCGGAAGTTGGTGAACGAGAGCGTCGGCCGCCATGCCGGCGCTGCCCGTCACTCCCAGCTCGAGCAGGGCCCGCGTCGCCAGGTAGCGGGAGTTACCCTCGCGCGGAAACCAGCGCAGCCCGTCGGCGATCGGCTCCGGCTCAGAGCGCTCGAACAGGACCACGATCGCGGCCGTCCTTACCCGGTCCTCCGGATCCGCCAACGCTTCGATCACCGCCTCCTGTCCCACCGTTGGCCCCAGGTCGCGCAGTGCGTAGATCGCGGCCACGCGCGTTCGGGTACCCAGATCGACCACGCCGTCATCGTGGACGGAGCTGAGCTCGCGGTAGCGACTGGCAGCGATCAACCCGTCGGCGTCCCCGGCGCGGGCCATCGTCTTGACTCTCGGCTTGCGGTTGAAAATGCCCATGGTCGATCCAACTCACCGCAGCAGCTGCGGCCTATGGAACAAACGTCCAGACCCTTTCAGCCTATCGCCTGGCCTTCAAGTTTGATCAAGGCGTTCCGCTCCGGTTGAGGGGCGGCAGCGGGAGGATGCCGTCACACCTAGACTGAAGCCGTGGCGCTGACAGTTGCGGTAACCGGGCCGACCGGCGAGATCGGCAAGGCCCTGCTCTCGGCTCTCGAGCGATCGGAGGAGGTCGGGCGCGTGCTCGGGATGGCCCGCAGTCCCTTCGACCCCGCCGGCGAGGGATGGGAGAAGGTCAGCTATCGCCAGGGGGACATCCTCGACCGAACCGCCCTCGACGCCCTCCTCGCCGACGCCGACGTCGCCGTTCACCTCGCCTTTGTCATCTTCGGTAGCCACGAGGAAACCCGCAGGGTCAACCTCGAGGGGAGCCGCAACGTGTTCGAGGCGGTTCGGGCGGCCGGGACGCCGCGGCTGGTCTACACGTCCTCGGTCGCTGCCTACGGCTTCCACGGTGACAACCCGCAGCCGCTGACCGAGGAGGTGCCACCCCGCGGCAGCGAGGGCCTCTACTACTCGGCGCAGAAGGCCGAGCTGGAGGCGTTGCTGGTGGAGATCCTCCGCGGCGGATCCACGGATGCCTACGTCTTCCGCCCCTCGATCGTCGCCGGCAGGCGGGCGACGAAGCTGGTCGAGGAGGCGTTGAGGGCGGTGCGGATAGGGGCACAGCTTCCGTTCGTGGGACGGGCGATGGAGGCGTTGCCATCGCTCCCCTTCCTGCGCCCGGTGCTCCCCGACCCCGGCGTCCCCCTCCAGCTCTGCCATCACGACGACGTCGCTTCGGCATTGGCGGCGGCGATCGCGGGCAGGGGCCCGGCCGGCGTCTACAACCTCGCCGGGGACGGCGAGATCACCTTCGCCGATCTGGCCCGGGCGCTGGGCTGGTACTCGATCCCGGTGCCTGCGCCGGCAGTCGATATCGCCGCCGGTGTCGGCGGCCGTCTCTCCTTCCTCTCAGCCGAGTTCGAGTGGGTCAACGCCCTCCGCGTCCCGGTGATCATGGACTCCTCGAAGGCGCGGCGCGAGCTTGGCTGGGAGCCGCTTTCCGACGCCGGGCAGACACTTCTGGAAACGGTCGAGGGAGCGCAGGCCGCTGGGCTTCTCGGTTGAGTTCAGGCCGGCCCGGCGTCTCCTTCCAGCGCCGCCACGACGCGCCCCCGGACCTCCTCCATCTGCTCGACGGAGTCGTACTTCGTCCGTGGCCAGAAGAACCCACGCAGACCGTCCTTGCGCCGGCGCGGGACAACATGGATGTGAAGGTGGGGGACGCTCTGGCTGACGACGTTGTTGAGGGCGACGAACGTGCCCTGGGCGCCCATCGCCTCGGTCACGGCCCCCGTCAGGCGCTTGGCGGTGACGAACAGCGGCCCGACCTCGGCGTCCGGCAGCTCCAGCAGCGTCTCGACGTGGCGGCGGGGAATCAGCAGGCAGTGGCCGTGGAAGAGGGGACGGTGGTCGAGGAAGGCAAGGGCGCCGGGCCCCTCGAGCACGACTGAGGCCTCGGCTTCGGCGGAGGCGATCCGGCAGAAGGCGCAGCCTCCCTCAGGCAACGATCGTCAGCGCCCCGGGGACGACCCGGATCGTCACCTGCTCGTGCTCGCCCAGGTAGTCGCCGTCGACCTGGACCGGGAAGCGCCGCCTGGCTCCATCGGGCTCGTCGGTGATCGACGACACCGTCGCCTCGGTGACCCCGTCGAGGATCTCGACCGCGCGGTGCCCCGCCAGGTAGCGGCCGCTCAGCAGCCGCGAGACCAGGGTTGCCTGGTCTCGCTGTTTGGCCCGGGTGAGCACACCCACCGCCAGCTTCCCGTCGTCGATCCCGATGCCCTCGCAGATTCGGATCGGGCGCTTGGAGAAGTAGGTGAACGGGTCGGAGTTCTGCGCCAGGGCGGTCACCCCCTCGACCACGCGGCCTCCGTCAGCCTCGACCCGCAGCCGCACCGGGTTGCGCAGGTAGCGTAGGTAGAAGCCCGAGACGGCCGAGTAGATGTAGAAGTAGGGGCCGGCCCTGGCCTTCATCTTCGGGTTGGCCTCGACCCGCTCGACCACGGAGGCGTCGATGCCGGCCCCGCAGGAGAAGACGAAATAGCGCCCCTCGACGATCCCCAGGTCGATCTTGCGGGGCTTGAAGTCGTCGGCGATCGAGAGCAGGTGCTCGGTGGCGTCGACGACGTCGTTGGGGATTCCGAGGGTTCGGGCGACGACATTGGTCGAGCCCCCGGGTAGGACCGATACCGGTACGTCGGTGCCGGCGAGGCCGTTGGCGACCTCATTCAGGGTCCCGTCGCCGCCGAAGGCGACGACGATGTCGAAACCGCCGCCGCGGGCCTCGCGCCCTATCTCGGTCGCGTGGTCGGCCGCCTCGGTGGTCACAGCCTCGACCTCATAGCGCCCCTGCAGCGCATAGACGACGAGGTTCTTGAGCCGATCGGAGACCGTGGTCGCATAGGGGTTGACGATGATCAGCATCCGCTTCCTCGCCCGGGGCTCCTCCGCCTCAACCACCGTCGCTCACCGCCTCGTAGCGGATCACCGAGTCGTCGCTGACCTCGACCACGCGTCCCTCGTCGAGCAGCAGGTCGACGTGGCCGATGACCTCGGAGAGGGTGAGGTAGGCCTGGGTGACCGCGACGTTCCCCCAGATCGCCTGGGCGAGCGCGTGACCGGTCCGGGACTGCTCGGCGATCAGCCCGAAGATCTTCTCCTTGCGCCGCATGTGCTTGGCGATCCGCTCGTCAATCAGGGCGACGTGGTCGGTGATCGGCTCGCCGTGGCCGGAGAGGACGATCTCGGCCGGCAGCTCGCGGGTCCTGCGCATCGAGTCGAGGTAGGAAACGAGGGCGCGGGTACGTCCTTCGGAGCCGTCCAGCGGCCGGGTCACCAGCGGGTTGGAGGAGATCTTCTTGATCAGGTGGTCGGCGGCGATCAGGATCCTGCGGTCCTCGTCCCAGAAGATCGTGTCCGAGGGGCTGTGCCCCGGTCGGTGGAAGGCCCGGAGGGTGCGGTCGGCGAACTCGAGCTCCTCACCGTCGGCGAGCGGCCGCGTCACCTGCGCCGCCGCTCCCCAGCCTCGGAAGCTGGCTGTCACCGTCCTCAACACGGTCACCACCTGCTCGGGGACGCCGTGACGGCGCATCAGATCGGCGGCGAAGGCGTCCTCGCGCTCGGTGTCCTCGCCGAAGTTCGCCAGCCGCGACGCGGCGACGCCGATCGCGGCGACCTCGGCGCCCGAGTGGTCGACGATGATCTCGATCAGGCCGACGTGGTCTATGTGCTGATGGGTGAGGATGACCAGCTCGAGGTCGGAGATCGAGTGGCCGCGCTGGCCCAACTGCGTCTGCAGCTCGTCCAGGGCCTTGCCGGAGTTCGGCCCGGTGTCGATCAGGGTCAGCGGCTCGTCCTCGAGCAGGTAGCAGTTGACCCGTCCGACCGCGAACGGGGTCGGTATTCGGAGGCAGTGGATCCCGGCGTCCCGCGCCCGCTCGAGCGCTTCCTCCGGGGTCACTCCGTGATCAACCCCAGGACCTCGTCCCGCTTGCTCTCCATGTGCTCGCGCGATAGCAGCGATTCGAGGTTCAGCCGCAGCAGCGGCTCCGTGTTCGACGGGCGCACGTTGAAGTGCCATTCGGGATAGTCGACCGAGATCCCATCGAGGCGGCCGATCTCGCCGTCGGAGTAGCGATCGGCGATCAGCGCCATCTTCGCCGCCGAGTCGGCGACCTCGGAGTTGATCTCGCCGGAGATGAAGTAGCGCGAGCGGAAGTCCTCCATCAGCTGAGCCAGGCCGCGCTCGCCTCGGGAGAGCAGCTCCAGCATCAGCAGCGCCGGCATCGTCCCCGAGTCGGCGTTCCAGAAGTCGCGGAAGTAGTAGTGGCCCGAGACCTCGCCGCCGAAGGCGGCCTCCTCCTCGCGCATCCGGGCCTTGAAGAAAGCGTGGCCGACGCGGGAGAGGGCGGAGCGGCCGCCGGCCTCCGCGACGACGTCGGGGACGGCCCTGCTCGAGCGGGGGTCATAGAGGATCATCGCCCCGGGGCTCTTCGCGATCGCGGCCTGGGCGAGCAGCGCACAGACGAAGTCGCCGTCACAGAAGGTCCCGGTCGAATCGATGAAGAAGCAGCGGTCCGCATCGCCGTCCCAGGCGATGCCGAGGTCGGCGCCCTCGGCGCGCACCCGGTCCATGATCATCTCCCGGTTCTTCTTCAGCAGCGGGTTCGGCTCGTGGTCGGGGAACTCGCCGTCGGGGGTGAAGTACATCTCGACCAGGTCGAGGCCGAGGTCCTCGAGGACCGGGCCGACCATCGGCCCGGCCATGCCGTTGCCGCCGTCCACCACCACCCTCATTGGCCGCACCGCGGCCGGGTCCACGAACGAGGCAGCGTGGGCGCGGAACTCGTCCCAGATGTCCACTTCCTGAAGCGAGCCGCCCCCGGGGGCGTGGCCCAGACCCGCCTCGATCTCGGTACGCACCTGGTCGATGCCCGCATCGCCGGAGAGCGCCAGAGCTCCCTCGCGGATCAGCTTGACCCCGGTGTATGCCTTCGGGTTGTGCGATGCGGTGACCATCGCCCCGCCGTCGAGGTCGCGCGAGCCGACGAGGAAATAGAGCATCTCGGTCGCGACCATGCCGGCGTCGATCACGGTCGCGCCCTCGAAGATGAGGCCGTCGCGCAACTCCGCCGCCATCGCCGGCGCCGTCAACCGCATATCGCGGCCGAGGCCGATCCGAAGATCCTGCGGGTCCTTCCCCCGGAGCCGGCCGAGGACCCGGGCAAAGGCGCGGCCGACCGCGTGAGCGGTGGTCTCGTCCATCTCGGATCCGTAGAGCCCGCGGATGTCGTACGCCTTGAAGATCCCGGCGGGAGCGAGCGGGGGGGACCCGGCGCTCAAAAAGCCTCCTTCAGCGCCGCGTAGCTCTGCTCGAGGGTCTGTGGCATCACCTTGGTGTCGGCGATCACCGGCATGAAGTTGGTGTCGCCGCCCCAGCGCGGAACGACGTGCATGTGGATGTGGTGCTCGACGCCGGCGCCCGCCGCACGGCCCTGGTTGAAGCCGACGTTGTACCCGTGCGGCTCGTAGACCTGTTCGAGTCGCTCCATCGAACGCTGGGCCAGGCTCATCATCTCGGCGATCGTCTCCGCGGCGAGGTCCTGGAGGCCGGCCCGGTGCTCGTAGGGGGCGATCATCAGGTGGCCGTTGGTGTAGGGGAAGAGGTTGAGGATGACGAAGCTGCCGCGGCCGCGGTGGACGATCAGGTTGCCCTCGTCGTCATCCTCCGCCGGCTTGGCGCAGAAGATGCATTCTTCTTCTGAGTCTTTCGAAGCGTCCTTCACGTAGGCGAGGCGCCAGGGCGCCCAGATTCGCTGGTTTGCCACTCACCCGATCCTACGGCTGATCGGCCCGCGCGTGACCCGCCTGCGGTTGAAGTCGACGAAAGCCTGCTCTTCAGAGCCAGCCGCGCCGCGCGGAAGTAGGCGACCATGCCAACCAGCATCACCACCATCGCGCCGACGATCACGTAGAAATCGGTTGTGTCTCCCTCGCCGGGGACGCCGACGTTCATCCCCCAGACGCTGGCGATCAGGGTCAGCGGCAGGACGATGACGCTGATCGAGGTGAGCACGCGGAGGATGTCGTTGACGCGGTGCGAGATCACCGACTCATTGGTGTCGTCCAGTGCTTCGACGACCTCCTTGTAGTTCTCGAGCATGTCCCAGATGCGCTCGTGGGCGTCGACGATGTCGTCGAAGTAGATCTCGAGGTCGATGTCGCGCGCCAGGTAGCGATGTTTGACCGACTCGAGGTCGCGCAGGACCGGCCGCTGGGGGCGGATCACCTTGCGGAAGTTGATGATCTCCTGCTTGACGTTGGAGAGGTCGCGGACGATGTCCTCACCGCGGCCCTCGAAGATCTCGTCCTCGAGGTTGTCGAGCTTGTTGGCGATCTTGCGCAGCATCGGGAAGCAGTAGTCGAAGCTGTCGTCGACGATCCGGTAGAGCAGGTAGCCGGAGCCGCGGGCGAACAGCTGCTCGCGCAGCTCCTCCTTCGAGCGGCATCTCTCGAACAGGTACTCGACCGGCTTCAGCGGCTGGTTGGGGATGGTTACGACGAAGCCGGGGCCGACGAAGAGGTCTAGCTCGCCGGTGCCGAGGCGCCCGGCGGTGCGGTCGAAGACCGGGAAATGCAGGACGATGAACAGGTAGTCGTCGTAGGTGTCGATCTTCGGCCGCTCGTTGCGGGAGAAGACGTCCTCGAGGTCGAGAGGGTGGAACTCGAACTGCTCCTCGATCCAGGCGCGCTCGAGGTTCCCGGGGTGTTCGATGTTGACCCAGCGCAGGCCCTCGGCGTCGATCTGCTCGACGTTGGGCGTGGTGCGCTCAGGTGCCGGAGCCGGCGCGATGAGCTCGCCGCGCCGGATGGGCCGTCTCAGCCTCGGCTTTGGAAGGTTCGGCATCGCTCTGGCTCATCTTCTCGCACGGCACAGTCATCACCTGTGAACACAAGGTTAGTGGGCGCGGACCCGACGGCAAGCACGATCGGTACCAGGATTGACGGCTGGGGAGCGGTGGTATAGTCGCCGCTCACATATTGCGCCACATCGAGAGGGGTGGAGGGACTGGCCCGTTGAAGCCCCGGCAACCACTCGGACCCAAGCGGTCCGGAGATGGTGCCAAGTCCAGCAGGCGAAGTTGGAGGCCTGGAAGATGTGGGGGATGTCCGATCGGACCTCTGCCCCACACAGGCGGAGGTTTTTTCTTGAGGGCAGCAGCGGAAAGAGAGATCGGATGTCAATCGAGAGCTTGAGATGCAAGGAGTGCGGGGCGACCTACCCGCTGGAGGCGCTGTTCGTTTGTTCGGAGTGCTTCGGCCCGCTCGAGGTCGCCTATGACCACTCGGGTCTCGATCCGGGCGAGGCCAGGCGGCGGATCCAGGCCGGCTCCCGAGGGATCTGGCGCTACGCCGACTTCCTCCCCTTCGAGAGCCGCCCGGCGGATCCGCTGGAGCCCGGACTGACGCCGCTGATCCGCGCCGACCGCCTCGCCGAGCACCTCGGCGTCGAGGCCGAGATCTGGGTCAAGAACGATGCCGCCAACCCCACCCACTCGTTCAAGGACCGGGTGGTCGCGGTCGCCACCGCCAAGGCCCAGGAGCTCGGCTTCGAGACGATCGCCTGCGCCTCCACCGGGAACCTCGCCAACGCGGTCGCCGCCCGCGCCGCTGCGGTCGGCCTCGATTCCTACGTCTTCGTCCCGGCGGACCTCGAGGAGCAGAAACTGCTCGCCACCGGCATCTACGGCACCAACCTGGTCGGCGTGCGTGGCAACTACGACGAGGTCAATCGGCTCTGCACCCAGCTGGCCGAGACGCACCCCTGGGCCTTCGTCAACGTCAACCTGCGCCCGTATTACTCCGAGGGCTCGAAGACCCTCGCCTATGAGACGGTCGAACAGCTCGGCTGGGAGCTCCCGGACCGGGTGGTGGCCCCGATCGCCTCGGGGTCGCTGTTCACGAAGATCCATCGCGGCTTCCAGGAATGGCTCGACGCCGGCCTCGTCTCGGGCCGCCAGCCGGCCTTCTGCGGGGCCCAGGCAAGGGGTTGCAGCCCCGTGGCCACCGCCTTCGAGCAGGGCTGGGAGATCTGCAAGCCGCAGAAGCCCGACACGATCGCCAAGAGCCTGGCGATCGGCGACCCGGCCGACGGCCCGTACGCGCTCGAGCAGGCACGACGACAGCGGCGGGTCGATCGACGCCGTCTCCGACCAGGAGATCCGCGACGGGATCCGGCT
Organism: uncultured Actinomycetes bacterium; assembly: GCA_963840235.1. Taxonomy (GTDB): domain Bacteria; phylum Actinomycetota; class Thermoleophilia; order Solirubrobacterales; family 70-9; genus JBBRHQ01. Next base: position 580,381 of record CAWIYC010000003.1, on the reverse strand, counting down.
GCTGGCCGAGACCACCGGCATCTTCACCGAGACTGCCGGCGGCGTCACCGTCGCCGTCCTCGCCAAGCTCGCCGAGCGCGGTGAGATCGGCGACGGCGAGCGGGTCGTCTCCTACATCACCGGCGAAGGGCTGAAGACGCTCGACGCGGCACGCGATAGCTTCCACATGCACGAGATCGAGCCCGATATCGCCAGCTTCGAGTCCGAGTTCACCCAGGAGGTTCCCGCCTGATGGCAGTCAAGGTCAAGATCCCTTCCCAGCTCCGCGCCGCGACCGGCGGCGAGGCCGAGGTCGAGGTCGATGGAGCCACGGTCGGCGAGGCGCTCGACGCCGTCTTCGACCAGCACGACGGCCTGCGCGAGCGCATCACCCAGGACGGCGACCTGCGCCGCTTCGTCAACGTCTACGTCTCGGGCGAGGACATCCGCTTCACCGACGGCCTCGAGACCGAGGTCGCCGACGGCGACGAGGTGACGATCCTGCCCGCCGTCGCCGGCGGCTGAGCCCACCACCTCGGCGAGAGTTACCTCGACTCTCACTATGAGAGGAAATTGAACTCTCGCGGTTCGCTGCTCCCGGTGGTGATCCTCTGCGGCGGCCGCGGGACACGGCTGCGAGAGAGGACGGAGACGATGCCGAAGGCGCTGGTCGAGATCGGCGGCCGCCCGATTCTCTGGCACGTGATCGATCTCTACGCCAGCCAGGGCTTCGAGCGGTTCATCCTCTGCACGGGCTACCTGGGCGAGATGATCGAGCGTTTCGTCGCCGCGGAAACTTGGCCGGCCACGGTTGGCGTGGAGTGCCTGCAGACGGGGGCCGACACGCCCACCGGGGGCCGGGTCCTGGCAGCGGCCGAGACGCTCTCCGGCGAGCCCTTCTGCGCCACCTATGCAGACGGGGTCGCCGACGTCGACCTCGGCGCGCTGCTCGGGTTCCATCGCTCCCACGGGGGCGTCGCGACCGTGACCGTCGTCCGGCCCAATCTGCAGTGGGGCGTCGCCATGCTGGGGGAGGGGGACCGGATCGAGGGGTTCGCCGAGAAGCCGCGCAGCGAGCACTGGATCAACGGCGGCTTCTTCTGCTTCGAGCCGGAGATCGAGGGCTATCTCGCCGCCGACAGCGTGCTCGAGCGCCGGCCGCTGGAGCGACTTGCCGCCGACGGCGAGCTGCGCGGCTACCGCCATCAGGGTTTTTGGGAATGCCTCGACACCTACAAGGACGCGGTCATGCTCAACGACCTCTGGGACTCCGGCGAGGCGCCGTGGAGTCACCGAGGGTGATCTGAATCACCCTATTGGTGACTGGTTGAACACTCGCGGCCGCCGGCGCCGGCTCTCTATCCTGCCGCCCTTGCCCGCCTCCTCCCGACGACCCCTCGACGCAGCGCCGTGAAGCGCTCGCTCCTCAGCGGCGGGCATGGCTTCGTCGCCTCCCATCTCGCCACCGCGCTTCTTCAGCGCGGCGACACCGTGACCGTGCTCGACCGCGGCTCGCCACCGGTCTCCGGCCTGGCGCTACAAGGGGTTGAGGCAGAGGTCGAGCTGATCCGGGCCGACCTCCGCGATGCCGAGGCGGTGGGCGCGGTGATCTCGGCCGGCGAGTTCGACGCCGTCTTTCACCTCGGTGCTCAGACCTTGGTCGGTACGGCGATGGCCGATCCTGGTGCCACCTTCGAGACCAATGTTCGCGGCACCTGGACCCTGTTGGAGGCCTGCCGCGAGGCTGACGTCCCGGCCGTCGTCGTCGCCTCCTCGGACAAGGCCTACGGGCCGCAGGAGCAGCTTCCCTACCGGGAAGACCAGGCGCTGCGACCGGCGAGCCCGTATGAGGCGAGCAAGGCGGCGGCGGACGTAATCGCGCTCAGCTACTGGCGCGGGTTCGGCCTCCCCGTCGCGGTCACCCGCTTCGCCAACGTCTACGGCGGCGGCGATCTCAACTTCTCTCGCCTGATCCCGGAGGCGGTCTGCGCGGTGCTCCAGGGGCGCCGTCCGGTGATCCGCTCCGACGGCAGTCCCGAGCGCGACTTCCTTTTCGTCGATGATGCTGTCGCCGCCTATCTGGCGATCGAGCACGCCGTCGGCGCCGGCGGACCGGCGGCGGGGGAGGCGCTCAACGCCGGCGGCGGCGAGCCCCACTCGGTGCGCCAGGTGCTGGAGCTGATCGGCGAGGCCGCCGGCACCGGGATCGAGCCCGACATCCGCGGCCTCGGCAACCCCGAAGGGGAGATCGACCGCCAGTACGTCGACGCGGCGAAGCTGCGAGAGATGACCGGCTGGGTCCCGCAGGTCGAGCTGGCTGACGGTCTCCGCCGCACTATCGATTGGTACCGCGAACACCCAGAGGTGCGCCCGGCGCCCGCCTGAGCACGTCCGGGGCGATTTCCTCGCGCCATACGGGAGCCCCAGGTTGCCTAGCGCCCCGGATGAGGCGAGTTCCTATCGCTATGCGACCGAAACCCGCCTCACCCGCGCGGTGGGCCGAACCGCCTCACCCGCGGGGTGGGGTCGGCCGATCGCTCCGACGTCGGGCGGATGCAAGACTGAGCGCCATGTGCGGGCGCTTCACCGTTACCACCAAGGACACGAAGAAGGTCGCCGATCGCTTCCAGGTCGAGCTCGAGCAGGCGCTGGCGGGCAAGGGGATGGAGTCGGCCGGCGGTCGCTACAACGTCGCCCCGACCCAGGAGATCCTCACCGTCCGCTCCTCGCCCGAGCCCGAGGAGGCGGCGAAGGGCGAGCGCGAGGCGCGGATGATGCGCTGGGGCCTGGTCCCGATCTGGGCCAAAGACCTCAAGGTCGGCTACCGGATGATCAATGCCAAGACGGAGCGGCTGCTGGAGAGCAGGGCCTACGCGCCGCTGATCGGGAAGTTCCGCCACCGCTGCCTGATCGTCGCCGACGGCTTCTACGAGTGGATGAAGGCCGAGGACCCGAAACAGCCGCGCCAGCCGTGGCGCTTCACAGTGGACGGGGGCGAGCCCTTCGCCTTCGCCGGGATCTGCACCCGCAAGGAGTGGGAAGGGGACTGGCTCTACAGCTGCACGATCATCACCACCACGCCGAACGATGTGGTCGCCAAGGTGCACGACCGGATGCCGGCGATCCTCCCCGGCGCCGAGGCGGAGGCCGCCTGGCTCGACCCCGGGCTCGGCGCCGACGAGGCGGTGGCGATGTGCGGGCCGCTGGAGGCGGGGAGGATGCAGAGCGCCCCGGCCAACCCGAAGCTGAACAAGGTCGGCAAGGGAATCGAGGGGCCGGAGCTGCTCCTCGCCCCCTCCTGATCAGAGCTTTCCGGCCGTCCTGACGGTGGCCTTCGCGCCGCGCTCGAGGACCTCGCAAGAGATCGTCGCCCGCGGGCGGACGGTCGTTCTCCAGAGGGTGGCGAAGTCGAGGCGCACCGCCCGCCGGGGTCGCTTGACGTCCGTCAGGACCCAGTTCCAGGTCTGCTCCCCCTGGCGGTAGGGCGCCCAGTCGACCTTGACACCGGGCGCCGAAGTGAACTTCCCGAAGGCATCGTCGAGGGTGACGTTGACCAGGTCGGTGCCCTTGGCGCCGAAGCGGACGATCGAGCCGGGGGGAACCCCCTGGACGGCGAGATCCTCGCTCGGGAGGGGATACGAGGCGCGCTTGCCCGGAGTGCGTCCCAGCACCGTGCGCCGGGGCACCGAGACCGTGCAGGTGGCGGTGGCGCGGTCGTCGGGGCGAGGCGTCTCGAGGAGAAGGCCGGCGCTGATCCGGTAAAGGCTGTAGCCGCTGGCATTGGAGCGAGTCGACTGGATCTCGCCGCCGACGATCTTGGCCGAAAGATTCTTGGTGGTCGAGTTGGCCGAATCGGGTATCGATGCCGATTCCTCCCAATCGAGATATGCGCCGCCCTCGTTCTCGCCCAGCGTCAGCAGCGCCACCGCCCCGCTCAGCAGGAGGCCGGCGGCGACGACGAGGATCGCTGCCAGGGGTATTTCGGTCTCGGGGCGGCGCACCGGGGCGGCAAGATACCCGGCCCGGGCCCGGTTTCCCCGCAAACACCGCGTCAAATCACATGGCGGCAAGCATTGCGGGCGGCGAGACCGGTAATACAATCGGTGACAGTTCCCTCTGACGCTTCGCTGAGCCAAGTGAGCACAGTCGCGAAAGCCATCGGGTAGGGAGGCGCCACCGGCAACCCGAAGGAGGATGAGATGTATCGATGCAGCCGTTGCGGCGCCGGCTACAACCCGCGGGCCCCGCTCGAGGAGCTCTGCCCCCGCTGCCTGGCCAAGCACCGGATTGTCTCGCCGCTGAGCCAGGAGATCGAAGCGCAGGCGCCAAGCGATCCGGCCGACCGCAGGAAGACGAACAGGGCCGCCTCCGCCCGCCGGCACCTGGAAGGCGGCCAGCTTTCGGGCGGTCAGGACCTGCGGCTCCCCTAGGAGCCCGCTGCGCGCATGGTGGTAGCAGGGCGCTGATCGCCTACGGCGACAGCCCGGCAGCTCCGAGTGCCGCTTCCTTGGTGCGGTAGCCGAGCGTCGCCCGCACGATCATCCCGGCGCTGAACTCGTAGTGGTCGAACTGGTGGCTGTCCACCGAGACGCCGCTGGCTTGGCCGTGGCCGTGCCAGTGGGCCTTGACGATGAGGTGGTCGCCCGCGTCTATCCACTCCTTGATGTCGGATCGAAGCTCGTCGAACTCCGAGGACCAGAGGAAGATGACCTCGCGAATGCCATCGATTCCCCGGATTGCGGTGTCCTGGGAAGGGGTATTGAGTAGGTCGCGGAACTCGGCGTCGGCGGCGAAGAACGCCAACCCCGCCTCGACGTCGCCGCGGTTGAAGGCGGCGTTGAGCCGTTTGCCGATCTTGATGTATTCCTGCGACATCGACTACCCAGTATCGCTCTGATCGCTGCCCGGCCGCCTTCTCGCCTGGGCCGGGGGTCCGGGACCGCACGCCTCCGCCCTCGACCAGGGCAGGATGGTCCGGGCCTTCCTTCACGGCCAGCTTCCGGGACCCGCCCGGAAACAGCCGGCGCAGGCAGTTCAGGTCCGGCTGAAGTAGATCTCGGCCACCGGCCGGGGCCGGACCGCACCCGCGGTCAGCTGCGCAGGCGCTCGCTCTCGCGCTGGATCTCGGGCTCGCTGATCGGCTTGCGCCCGTAGACCTCCCAGGCGTTGGCGACGAGGCCGATGCCCCAGCCGCCGAGGACGAACATCGGCCAGAAGAAGCCGGCACCGCTGATCGCCCAGATCGCGATCAGGAAGGCGTTGACCAGCACGTACATGAGCAGGTGGGTGCGGAAGTCGCGCTTCTTCTTCAGGTTGCTGATCGCCTGCTCGCGCAGCTGGTCCTCGGATTGGGGGGTCACCTCGGCTTCCATGGGACTTGTTCTACCAGCCACGGACGACCGAGGGGTCTCAGCCCGCGCGATAATTCGCAGGCATGTCTCAGGAGAACATCCAGCGGGCAGAACAAGGCGTCCTCGCCATCAACGAGACCTACCCGGACCGGCGAACTGGGTCCGTGGCGGCGGCATGTCGAGAAGGTGTTTGACTCCGATGTGGTTCCCTCGAAGCCGCCGGGCTGTCGGAGTAGTCCATGTCGCCGCTCTTCTCTAGAAGTAATGCGCCCCCCAGTTCGTTCATTACCGAAGACCTGACCATCGAGCAAATCATGGGAGGGAACAAGTTGATCCGAGGCTTCCGTGTCTATCTGGTAATCGCGCTCCTCGCTCTTGCGACCGCGGCTGGGGCTCTTGCCGCCAACTCCGTGACGCCAAAGCCTGGACGCTATGACCCCAAGTGCCCCCAGGGCTATCAGTCCATCTGTGGGGAGGGAGTCTTCATCGTGCTCCCCGGTAGTCGCAAGATCGAAAAGTTCGCAGTTGTCCCCTGGCCCAATAACCCGAGCAACCCGTCAAGGGGTATCTGCGGCCGCGACAACCCTTTCATCGAGTCGAGGATCGGGATCAATGGCGGTAAATTCGCCTACTCGGGGACAGCTTCGGGGAAGAAATTGACCTGGACCGGCAAGTGGGTCAGTCGGCGAAAGGTGACAGGCACGGTGAAGTGGGCCGGGTGCAGCACATTGGTCAAGTACACAGCGCAACTGACGCCGACGCCATAAGCATCCGCGCCTCTGTGACCGGAGGCTCCGGCGGCGACGGATTGATCGGCGGCGCCGGGAACAACACCCTCAGGGGCTTCGACGGAAGCGACATCCTGTCCGGAAAGGGCGGTGATGACATGCTTGTTGGGAGCCGCAACGCGGACACCCTCAAGGGGGATGACGGAAACGACTTTCTCGACGGCAAGAGCGGTGACGACCCGAACCAAATTCTCGATTCGCGTGACACCTTCGACTGCGGCGCGGGGGCCGCGGACAGGGCGATCCTGAGCCTGATCGACGTCCTCGCCTCGGTCAAGGATGCGAGACGATCGAGCAGTCCGACGTCCACGAGCGCTACCACCCGCGGCTGGGGTCGGGAAAGGGGGCGTTGCGGCTGGCCGAGCACGGCAAGGTCGGGGTGCGCCTCGCCTGCCCGCGAAAGCAACGACGCGCCTGCCAGGGACACCTCACCGTGGCGCTGCGGGAGGGCGGTGCGGATCGACCTGCCCGGACGCACTACAGCGTCGCTGCCGGAGAGGTGGAAATTGTGCCAGTGCACCTGAGCCCAGGCGAGGTTTCGCAGATTCGCGCCGCCGGCCACCCGCTCGCCGCATTGGCGGTGGCACACGAGCTCAGTCGAATCGGCAAGCCCAAGACGACCATCCAGCGGCTTGGGGTTCGCGCCTGAGCGCACTCGAACGCGGAAGGTTCGGGGCTGACCCGATTGCTTCGCTGGGCCGGGACTCCGCGCCCGGAGCATTTGCCCTGGTGGCGGGGACTGATCGGAGCGATACTGCGCAGGCGATGTCGCAGGAGAACGTGGAGATCGTGCGGGCGCTGTGGGAACCGTTCAAAGGAATCAACTGCGCTGTGATCGATTGGGATGCCGAGGCAATCCGCGAGATCATCGGAGGGCGATACTCGCCAGATGCTGAGCTGCGATGGTCGGCGGCAGGTCCCGACACCCACGTTTATCGGGGCAGGGACGGGGTGGTTCAAGCATTGAGGGAGTGGGTGGAGCCCTTCAGCGAGTACCACGCCGAGGTGCTGGACTACATCGCGGTGGGGGATCGGGTCGTCGTACCAACTCGGCAATGGGGCACCGGCAGGACTAGCGGGGTTCCGGTCGAGATCGAGGTCACCCACGTCTACGCATTCCGAGACAGCCAGATCACCAGGGTCGATGAGTACGACACCTTGAAGGAGACCCTCGAAGCCGCCGGGCTGTCGGAGTAGCCATGTCGCAGGAGAACGTGGAGATTGTGCGCCAATCTTTGGAGGCCTACGCACGCGGCGATGTTGAGGAAATGCTCTCGTACGTCGATTCGGAAGGCGAGCTTCACTCGGCGATCATCGGCGGCGCCGAGGCAAATGTGTTCCAGGGGCACGACGGATTCCGAAGGTGGTTCGCCGAGTCGATGGAGACCTTCGAGGAACTCAATACCGAGTTGACTGAGTACCGCGACCTGGGTGATCGGATAGTCGCCTTCGGGCGCATCCATGCCCGTGGGCGCGGGAGCGGGCTGGAGATCGACTCGCCCACGGGCTGGGTATTCACCGTTCGACGCGGCAAGGTGGTGAGGGCCGAAGGCTTCCTCAGTCGAGCCGAGGCCCTCGAAGCCGCCGGGCTTCAGGAGTAGGCGATGTCGCAGGAGAACGTCGACCTCGTTCGCCGAATCTATGCCGCCTGGGATCAGCAGGAATCGGCCAGGGCGTTCATTGACGACGCGGTCGAGTACATCAACCCCCCCTATGCGGTTGAGCGCGGGACCCGACAAGGGCGAAAGAGCTTCGCCCTTGTGCGCGATACCTACGAGCAGTTCGACGTCCGCATTGAAGAGTTCATCGATGCCGGCGACGACGACGTTGTGGTCCTGGCCCGGTTCGAAGCACGCGGGCGAGGGAGCGGAGTCGAAGTCGAGGGCGAGCACGGTTACGTCTGGACCGTTAAGAACGGAAAGGCCGTTCGCTTCAAGTGGTTTCAGCATCACGCCGAAGCCCTCGAAGCCGCCGGGCTGTCGGAGTAGGCGATGTCGCAGCAGAACGTGGAACTTCTTCGCGGCGACCGAGCGTAAGTCGGATAGGGTCGGCTCCACCCGAGCAGGAGGAGTGTTGTGAGCCTCGTAATCCGCTTTGCGCCCCCGTCGATGACCGCCGAGAAGTACGACGAAGCCCGCCGCCGACTTGAAGAGGCGGGCTACTGGCCCCCGGACGGCATGGACTACCACGTCTGCTTTGGCGCTGATGACAAGATGCGAGTCAGCGAGATCTGGGACTCGCAAGAAAAGCTTGACGCGTTCGGCGAGCGCCTCATGCCGATACTGGCCGACATCGGGCTGGACCCAGGCGAGCCGGAGGTGCTGGAGGTCCACTCCATCGTCAAGCGTTAGCAGACAGGCCCTGCAGCCCTCGAAGCCGCCGGTCTGTCGGAGTAGCTGGCCGTTCACGGGATTTTCCCCGCTTTCTCAACCCGTGGAGACGCCGAGACCACCTCGCGGCGGTTTCTGATCGTTTGCGCCGAAGGGGTTGCCCCCCACGCCGACGCGAGATACCGTGGGCCACTAGCGATGCGACGGCTGCCGAGCCAGATTCGCATCCAGCGTAGGAAGGAAGGCGAGCGAAATGAAGGACGAACGAATGACCAGCGGCAAGGAGATGACGACCGGAAAGGTCATCTTGATCGTCCTGATCATGTTCTTCGTGGTGATCCCGCTGCTGGCATTCCTGGCGCAGCGGATGATTAGCTAGCAGCCCCTCGCCGAAATCCTCGAAGCCGCCGGCCTGCGGGAGTAGCGCCCTAATCCGTCACTGCCCCTTGCGACCTATTCCAGCACGCGCCTGCGACGGACGGGAGCGCCATCAGGCCGCCAGATCTTCGAGGGTTCGACGGGCGAGCTCGTCGGCGGGGTTCTCGCCCAACCTCGCCAGGGCGGCTGCGGCGAGTTGGACCTCGGCCAGCGTCGCACCAGTCTCCGCGGCGTATCGGACAAGGAGCCTTCCTGAGGCGCGGGAGAAGCGAGGGTCACCAGACTCGGCGAGAAGCCGGCAGAGAGCCAAGGCATCAGCGAGGGGCACGCGCTCGACCTCGGCTGCCGCTGCGAGCGCGATGGCGGGGTTACGGGTGGCGAGGGCTCGACGCAGGCGGGCGGTTGGGGAGCCCTGAGAGGTCACGAACATATGTTCGCATAGGTTGCAATGCCTTCGGCCTTCGAAGGCGCTAAGAGCCGCTGCCATGGCCTGAGATGGGCCCTTGCTCGAGGTGACGAACCAGCTTTCGAGGCTTGCGCGGGCTCCATGCCCAACATAGGCTGGCGTCCGTGAAGAAGCTAGGGGTCTCGGTTGTGGCAGGGGTCTGCGTACTGGCTGTGATCCCCAGCTCGGCTTCCGCACTTGGGATAACTGGCGAGCCCGCCGCTTCAAGAAGGCTGCAAAGGACGTCGGTCTTGGCAAGGACCTAAAGCCCTTCGACCTCCGGCATACCGCAGCCACCCTCTACGCCGCCGCCGGGTGGAATCACGTCGAGATCGCCCACCAGCTCGGCCACTCACCCGAGGAGTCGATGCGTACCTACCAGCACCTCCTAGAGGAATCGAAGGGTCAGCCGCGCCGCACCATCGACTCCTGGATCACCGAGGCACGCGACGGATCTGTTCGGCATTTGTTCGGAGCAGCTGCCAACTGACCGCATATCCCTGAGGGCGATTTGGCTTAGTACTGCGACGCGCCCGACAGGATTCGAACCTGTGACCTCATGCTCCGGAGGCATGCGCTCTATCCAGCTGAGCTACGGGCGCCGAGGTGCGGAGTCTAGCCGGGGCTCCCGGGCCTGTTGCGCAGGGGAGGGGAGCGGGAATCGGGTTGATTGAAGGGTTTCAGCCCCTATGGGTACTGGAACCATTCAGCCATGGGCTGATAGCGGCGCCGGCGGCGGTCGGGGCCGGGTGGCCGGCGGACCGGGCCCGGCTCTAGGCTCCCTCGAATGGACCTCTCGGTCGCCTTCCTCGGCACCGGTGGCTCGGTGCCGACTGCGCGCCGGGCCACCGCAAGCGTGCTCGTCGCCCGTGGCGGCGAGCGGCTGATGTTCGATTGCGGGGAGGGAACGCAGCGCCAGATGCAGCGCTCTTTGGGGCTGGTCCAGGTGGACGAGATCTTCCTCACCCACTACCACGCCGACCATTTCCTCGGGCTGCCGGGGCTGATCAAGACCTACGACCTCACCGACCGCGAGCGGCCGCTCTCCGTTTACGGGCCGCCGGGCTTGCGCGACCTCTTCGATGTGCTGCGGCCAATCCTCGGTCGCAGCCGCTACGAGATCTCCCTGGTCGAGATCGAGCCGGGCGATGCCGTCGCCCACGACGGCTACGAGGTTCGCGCATTCGAGGTCGAGCACAGGGTTCGCGCCTGCGGCTATTCGCTGGTCGAAGAGGACCGTCCGGGGCGCTTCGACGCCGAGGAGGCCGAGCGGTTGGGCGTCCCCTTCGGTCCCGACTTCGGCGCGCTTCAGCGCGGCGAGACCGTCGAGGGCTCGGCCGGGACCGTTGCCCCCGAGCAGGTCATGGGGGAGGCCCGCTCGGGGCGAACCGTGGTGATCAGCGGCGACACCGCTCCCTGCGTCGCGACCGCCGAGGCCGCTCACGGGGCCGAGCTCCTGGTCCACGACGCAAGCTTCGCCGAGGAGGAGGCGCAACGGGCCGCCGAGACGGGGCATTCGACCGCAGGCCAGGCGGCGGCGTTGGCGCGCGAGGCGGGCGTGAAGATGCTCGCCCTGGTCCACATCTCCTCCCGCTATCACGTCGGCGCGGTGCTGGAGGAGGCCAAGGAGGAGTTCGGCAACTGCGTCGCCCCGCGCGACTTCGACCTGATCGAGATCCCCTTCCCCGAACGCGGCGAGCCGGCGCTGGTTCCAAACGGGTCCAGGGAACGCGACGAAGTCGCTCCCGGGGAGTGAACCCTCTTGGGCGGCCGCTGACCCCGCTGCTAGGCTTGCCCCGTCGGTTCCTTTAACCCGGTCCAGCGAGGCCAGTAAGGAGCGAGAGTTGAGCGAGACAGTCGTGCTCGAGCGCGACGACCTGAGGCGGACGCTGCGGCGCATCGCCCACGAGATCGTCGAGAAGAACCCGGACCCGGGCGCTCTTGCGGTCGTCGGCATCCACACCCGCGGCGCCGTGCTCGCCGCCAGGTTGCACTCGATCTTGGGCGAGTTGATCGGGCCGGGAGCCGCGATCCCGCTCGGCGACATCGACATCTCCTTCTATCGCGACGACATCGCCAGTCGCAGCCCCGACGCGCAGCCGGTCGTGCACGCGTCGCACCTCGACTTCGACCTCTCCGGCCTCACCGTCGTCCTCGTCGACGACGTTCTCTTCACCGGCCGCACGGTGCGCGCCGCGGTCGAGGCGCTGTTCGACTACGGGCGCCCCGAGCGGGTCCAGCTGGCGGTCCTCTGCGACCGCGGCCACCGCGAGCTGCCGATCCGCCCCGATTACGTCGGCAAGAACCTGCCGACCTCCCGCGGCCAGCGCGTCAACGTCAGGCTCGAGGAGACCGACGGGGCCGAGATGGTGACCCTCAGCGGTGAGCTCGGCTCCAGCAACGGCGCCGGCGACAGTGCGCATCTGAAAGCGAAGACCGGCGACGACGGAGGTGGCGAGGGATGAGGCATCTGCTGACGATCGAGCAGCTCTCACGGCAGGAGATCGAGGCGATCCTCGACCGGGCCGAGAGCTTCGCCGAGGTCGGGCGGCGCGACATCAAGAAGGTGCCGACGCTGCGTGGGCGGACGATCGTCAGCCTCTTCTACGAGTCCAGCACCCGCACCAGCTCCTCCTTCGAGCTCGCCGCCAAGCGCCTCTCCGCCGACCTCGTCTCGATCAAGGCTGCGGGCTCCTCGGTCGACAAGGGCGAATCGCTGAAGGACACCATCGCCACCCTCTCCGCCTACGACCCGGCCGCGATCGTCATCCGCCATCCCTACGCCGGGGCGGCGCAGCTGGTCGCCGGCTGGACCGAGGCCGCCGTCGTCAACGCCGGCGACGGCAAGCACGAGCACCCGAGCCAGGCGCTGCTCGACGTCTTCACCCTTCGCCGCAGGGTCGGCTCGCTCGAGGGCAGGCGGATCTGGATCGTCGGCGACGTCCTCCACAGCCGGGTCGCGCGCTCGAACCTGATCGCCTTCCAGCGGATGGGGGCCGAGGTCACGCTCTGTGGCCCACCGACGTTGATCCCGCGCGGGATCGAGGAGATGGGGTGCGGGATCGCCCACTCGCTGGACGGGATCGGCGAGGCCGACGTGATCTACGCCCTGCGGATGCAGAACGAGCGCATGAACGGGGCCTTCGTGCCCTCGATACGCGAGTACGCGACCCGGTTCCAGATCGACGCCCGCCGGCTCGGCCCGCGCCAGCTGCTGATGCACCCGGGTCCCGTCAACCGTGGGGTCGAGCTCTCCGGCGAGGTGATCGACTGCGAACAATCGCTGATCACCGAGCAGGTCGAATCCGGCCTGGTGGTGCGGATGGCGATCCTGTTCGAGATCCTCACCGGCGGCGAGCGTCCCGAGGCGGTGCCGGGGACGGGCGAGAAGCCACAGGCGCCGACACCGATGGGGCAGCCGGCGTGAGCGTCGCGACCGAGAGGCTGACGGTCCGCGAGGGCGAGCCGGCGGAGCTGCTGATCCGCGGCGCCACGGTCCTCGATCCCGGCTCCGGCATCGAGGGCACCCACGACATCGTCGTCCGCGGTGGCGAGATCGCCGAGATCACGGTCGCGGGCTCGGCCGATGCGGGCGAGGCCGAGGTGGTCGAGGCCGAGGGCCTGCACGCCTTCCCGGCCTTCTTCGACCCCCACGTCCACCTCCGCACCCCCGGCCAGGAGTACGAGGAGGACATCGAGACCGGGACCCGGGCGGCGGCCGCGGGCGGCTACGGCGGGATCATCGCCATGGCCAACACCGAACCCACCGTCTCGGACGCCACCGACGTCGAGGCGCTCCACGACCGCGCCCGGGCCGAGGCCTCGGTCCCGGTCGCCTTCACGGCCACGGTCACCCGCGGTATGCGCGGCGAGGAGCTGACCGAGATGGCCGAGCTTCGCGAGGCCGGCGCCATCGGTTTCTCAGACGACGGGGTGCCGATCCGAAGCGCCCGGGTCCTGCGCCGGGCGCTCTCCTACCAGCGACTCTGCGGCGGGGTGATCGCCCTGCACGAGGAGGATCCCGAGCTCTCGGGCAGCGGCGTCATGCACGAGGGCCCGGTCTCGGCGACGCTCGGCCTCAGCGGCATCCCCTCGATCTCGGAGTCGACGATGATCGCCCGTGACGCCGCCATCGCCGCCTACGAGGAGGCGAGGATCCACGTCCAGCACCTCTCGGCGACCGAGTCGGTAGAAGCGGTCCGGGCGGGGAAGGAGGCAGGGGTGGCGATCTCCTGCGAGGCGACCCCGCACCACCTCTGCCTCACCGACGAGGCGGTCCGCAGCCTCGACGCCTCGCGCCACAAGATGAACCCGCCGCTGCGGGCCGAGAGCGACCGACAGAGCCTTCTCGCGGGCCTGCGCGACGGCACCATCGACTGCATCGCCACCGATCACGCCCCCCACCTCGCCGAGGAGAAGGAGGTCCCCTTCGAGGCCGCAGCGATGGGGGTGACCGGCCTCGAGACCGCCTTCGCCGCGATCTACACCAACCTGGTCGTGCCCGGGGTGCTGCCGCTCGATCTGGTGATCGCGAGGCTCGGTTGCGGCGGCGAGCCCTTCGGCGTATCGCGCGCGACCCTCGCCCCCGGCAGCGAGGCCAACATCGCCCTCTGCGACCTCGAGGCGGAGTGGGTCGTGGGGGAGGGGGGCTACGAGAGCCGCTCCGCCAACTCCTGGTGCGCGGGGCAAGACCCTGCGCGGGCAGGTGCTGATGACGGTTGCGGCGGGGCAGGTCGCCTACCGGCTGCGGAGCTTCTCGATGGGAGTGGCGTGAGGAGAGGGCAGGGGCCGAGGTGAAGCTCGAGCGCGAGAGGGCGGTATTGGTCGTGGTCGACGTGCAGGAAGCGTTCCGCAAGGCGGTGCCCGACTTCGACCGGGTGGCCGAGGCCGTGGGAACGCTGGTCCGGGGAGCGGCGGCGATGGGGGTGCCGATCGTCGTCACCGAGCAGTACCCGAAGGGGCTTGGCGCGACCGTTCCAGCCGTCGCCGAGCACCTGCCTGCGGGGATCGAGCCGGTCGAGAAGGTGCGCTTCTCCGCCGCCGAGGCCGACGGCTTCGACCTCGGCGGCCGCGGCCAGGCGCTGGTCTGCGGGATCGAGACCCACGTCTGTGTCAACCAGACCGTGCTCGACCTGCTCGGGCGCGGCCTCGAGGTCCAGGTGGTCAGCGACGCGGTCGGCTCGCGCAGCGACGAGAACCGCGAGCTGGGGCTGCGGCGGGCGGAGCGCGCCGGGGGCGACCTCACCAGCGTCGAGATGGCGCTGTTCGAGCTGCTCGGTGGTTCCGACGCGCCCGAGTTCAAGCAGGTCCAGGAGCTGGTCAAGTGAGCGCCGAGGGGGCATACGTGCTGCTCGAGGACGGGGCCCGCTTCGATGGGGTTGCCTGCGGCGCCGGCGGCGAGGCGCTCGGCGAGGTCGTCTTCAACACCTCGATGACCGGCTACCAGGAGGCGGTCACCGACCCCTCCTACGCGGGCCAGGTCATCACCTTCACCTACCCGCTGATCGGCAACTACGGCGTCTCGGCCGAGGCGATGGAGTCCGACCGGGTCCACGCACGGGCGGTGATCATGCGTGAGGCCAAGAACGGAGAGGACGTTGCCACGGCCGAGGGCGGCTGGCTCGACTGGCTCAGGGACTGCGGCGTTGCCGCGATCAGCGGCGTCGACACCCGGGCGCTTGTGCGCCATATCCGCGAGCAGGGGGCGATGCGCGGAGGCGTGTTCGCGGCGACGACGCCGGAGGGCGAGGCCGCAGCAGCGATCAACTCCGAGCCGGCGATGGCGGGCGCCGACCTCGCGGCCACGGTCACCCCGCCGGAGCCGGTCCGCCTCGACGGCGCCGGGCCGCACGTGGTCGGCATCGACACCGGGATCAAGAAGAGCATCATCCGCCAGCTGCGGCAGCGCGACTGCCGCCTGACGCTGCTGCCGTGCTCGGTTGACGCAGAGGCGGTGCTCGCCGAGGAGCCCGACCTGGTCTTCCTCGCCAACGGCCCCGGCGACCCGGCGGCGCTCGACGGCGTGGTCGAGACCGTGCGGGATCTGATCGGCAGGCGGCCGGTGGTCGGCATCTGCCTCGGCCACCAGCTCCTCTGCCGCGCGGTCGGGCTGGAGACCTTCAAGCTTCCCTTCGGCCACCGCGGCGCCAACCACCCCGTCAAGGACCTCGAGACAGGGAAGATCGACATAACTTCGCAAAACCACGGCTTCGCCGTGCGCGGGCCGGGCGGGGAGGCGACGATCGAAGGGGACGAGCCGGTGCGCTGGGAGACCGATTTCGGCGCCGCCGAGCTATCCCACCTGAACCTCTATGACCGCACGGTCGAGGGGCTGATCCTGCCCGACGTCGCCGGGGCGACGGTCCAGCACCACCCCGAGGCCGGCCCGGGCCCGCACGACGCCCGCTACCTGTTCGATCGCTTCCTGGAGCTGGCGGCGTGATCTGGCCGCCACCGCGCGAGCCCATGGCCGGTTCGATCGTCCGGCTGGAGCCGCTCGATCGCTCCCACCAGGGGGCGATGCTTGAGGCCTCGCGTGGGGCCGAGATCTGGACCTGGATGGACCGCACCGTCCCCGAGGACGCGGATGCCTTCGGGCGCTGGTTCGATGAGCGCCTCGCCGCTTCGGACACGGGTGCCGAGTGGTGCTTCGCAACCCTCGCGGCGTCCGGCGACGAGGTCATCGGCAGCTCCTCCTACCTCTCGGTCCGACCCGAGCACGACGGACTCGAGATCGGCTGGACCTGGCTCGTGCCCTCCGTCTGGCGCACCGGGGCCAACGTCGAGTCGAAGCTGCTGATGCTGGGGCTCGCCTTCGATGGGCTCGGCGCCCAGCGGGTCGAGTTCAAGACCGACGCCCGCAATCAGCGCTCGCGCGACGCGCTGGCGGCACTTCCCGCCACCTTCGAGGGCGTCTTCCGCAAGCACATGAACATGGGCGGGATCGGCGTCCGCGACTCGGCCTACTTCTCGATCACCGACGACGAGTGGCCGGCGGTGAAGGCGAACCTCCGGTCCCGCCTGGCGTCCCGTGCACCCTCTTCCTCTCGTGCGATCTGATGGCCGGCCGCGACCCCGAGCAGACGACGAAGACCGAACCGGCCGGCAGCACGGCGGGGGAAGCGAACCTGGAGGTTGCGACCCGCCTGAGGGACCTGTACGAGCGAGAGGGCCCATGGGGGGTCTACGAGCACTACGACGAGTACTTTCAGCCCGGCGCCACCTGGAATCCGGCGATTTCCGACCTCGGCACAGAGGCCTATATCGGCCGGGAAGGCATCCGCAGGTGGATCGAGGACATGGAGGCGGTCGCGACCGATTTCAGCCAGACCGTGCTCGAGGTCAAGGCGGTCGGGGACAGGCACGTCCTCGCCCTCAGCAAGTTGCGTATCGTCGGCAAGGAGAGCGGTCTCTCCTTCGACGGTGACTACGCCGGCCTCTGGGGGTTCGAGGACGGTCTGCTGGTCTCGGTGCAGGCTTTTCTCACGCACGAGGAGGCAGAGCGGGCCGCCTTGGAGCTCGAGAAGGGCGGCGGCGATGCCTAGGCGCGAGGACATCGAGAAGATCCTCCTGATCGGCTCGGGGCCGATCGTGATCGGGCAGGCGGCGGAGTTCGACTACTCCGGCGTGCAGGCGTGCAAGGTGCTGCTCGAGGAGGGCTACGAGGTGGTGCTGGTCAACTCCAATCCGGCGACGATCATGACCGACCCCGAGTTCGCCACCGCCACCTACGTCGAGCCCCTGCTCCCCGGTCCGGTGGCGCAGATCATCGAGAAGGAGCGCCCGCAGGCGCTGCTGCCGACGCTGGGGGGACAGACGGCGCTCAACCTGGCGATGGCGCTGCACGAGGACGGCACCCTGGAGCGCTTCGGGGTCGAGCTGATCGGGGCCGACCACATCGCGATCCGCCGGGCCGAGGACCGCGAGGAGTTCCGGCGGACGATGACCGAGGCCGGCCTGCGGATCCCCTGGTCGCTGACGGTCGAGAGCCTCGGCGACGCCGAGGCGGCGCTGGCCGACGGCCGCATCACCCTGCCGGCGATCGTGCGTCCGGCCTTCACCCTGGGTGGGCAGGGGGGAGGGATCGGCATGACCGCGACCGAGCTGCGCCAGGTGATCTCGGAGGGGCTGGCCGCAAGCCCGATCAACCAGGTCCTGGTCGAGGAGTCGGTGATCGGCTGGGGCGAGTTCGAGCTCGAGGTGATGCGTGATCGCAACGACAACGTCGTCATCATCTGCTCGATCGAGAACGTGGACCCGATGGGCGTCCACACCGGCGACTCGGTCACCGTCGCCCCGGCGCAGACCCTGACCGACCCCCTCTACCAGGAGCTTCGCGACCAGGCGATCAGGGTGATCCGGGCGGTCGGGGTCGAGACCGGCGGCTCCAACATCCAGTTTGCGGTCAACCCGGAAACGGGCGAGATCGTCATCATCGAGATGAACCCGCGGGTGTCGCGCTCCTCGGCGCTGGCTTCGAAGGCGACCGGGTTCCCGATCGCGAAGATGGCGGCGAAGCTGGCCGTCGGCTACGCGCTCGAAGAGATCAAGAACGACATTACCCAGGCTACCCCGGCCTCGTTCGAGCCGACGATCGACTACGTCGTCACCAAGATCCCGCGCTTCGCCTTCGAGAAGTTCCCGGGCGCCACCGGGCGCCTCTCGACCCACATGCAGAGCGTCGGCGAGGTGATGTCGATCGGCCGCACCTTCCGCGAGTCCTTCGCCAAGGCGATGCGCTCGCGCGAGCTCGACTCCGGCGCCGACGTGCCGGCTGCCGACGAGGACCTGCTGTCGCGGCTCGAGCAGCCTGCCGCCGACCGCTACGACCTCATCCTCGAGGGCTTCCGGCGCGGCCTCGGGGTCGAGCAGATACGGGAGCGCTGCCTGGTCGATCCCTGGTTCCTGCGGGAGTTGGAGGCGCTGGCGGTCGAGGGGGACGGCACCGCCGGGCTCTCCCGCGCCTACAAGGCTGTCGACACCTGCGCCGCCGAGTTCGAGGCGGCGACGCCCTACTACTACTCGACCCACGAGCGGCCCGGACGCGACGGGCGGGCGGTCTCTGAGATCGACCGGGGCGAGCGCGACTCGGTCGTCATCCTCGGCGCCGGCCCCAACCGGATCGGCCAGGGGATCGAGTTCGACTACTGCTGTGTGCACGCGGCGATGACCGTGCGCGAGATGGGCCGCGACGCGGTCATGGTCAACTGCAATCCGGAGACGGTCTCGACCGACTACGACACCTCCGACCGGCTCTACTTCGAGCCGTTGACCGAGGCCGACGTGCTCGCGGTCACCGCCCAGGAGGACCCCGAGGGGATGATCGTCCAGTTCGGCGGCCAGACCCCGCTGAAGTTGGCCCGCTCGCTCGAGCAGGCCGGAGTTCCGCTGCTGGGGACGCCGGTGGACGCGATCGACCTGGCCGAGGACCGTGGCCGCTTCGGCGCCTTGCTGGGGCGGCTCGGGATCAAGCACCCGCCCTACGGCACCGCGCTCTCGGCCGACGAGGCCGAGGTGATCGCGGCCGAGGTCGGCTTCCCACTGCTGGTCCGCCCCTCCTACGTCCTCGGCGGCCGGGCGATGGAGATCTGCTACTCGACCGAGGACCTCGCCACCTACCTCGAGGCCAATGTCAAGGCCGACCAGGAGCACCCGCTGCTGCTCGACCGCTTCCTCGAGAACGCGATCGAGGTGGACGTAGACGCTCTCTGCGACGGCGAAGAGGTCTTGGTCGCCGGGGTGATGCAGCATGTCGAGGAGGCGGGGGTGCACTCCGGCGACTCGGCCTGCGTGATCCCGCCGATGAGCCTGGGCGAGGAGATGCTGGAGGATATCCGCGCGACCACGCGCCGGATCGCGCTCGAGCTGGGGGTGATCGGCCTGATCAACGTCCAGTACGGGGTCGCGGGCGGCGAGCTGTGCGTGATCGAGGCCAACCCCCGCGCCTCGCGCACCGTCCCCTTCGTCTCCAAGGCGATCGGGGTGCCGCTGGCGAAGATGGCCTGCCGGCTGATGCTGGGGGAGGGCATCTCCGAGCAGGACCTGCCCTCCGCCCGCGGCGATCACGTCAGCGTCAAGGAAGCCGTGCTCCCCTTCGCCCGCTTCGCCGGCGCCGACTCTGTCCTCGGCCCGGAGATGAAGAGCACCGGCGAGGTGATGGGGATCGCCGCCGACTTCCCCACCGCCTTCGGCAAGGCCCAGGCCGCCGCGGGCGCCTCGCTGCCGCCGTCGGGTTCGGTCTTCGTCACCGTCACCGACACCGACAAGCCGGCGGCGACCCAGATCGCCGCTCGCTTCTGCGATCTCGGCTTCGAGGTGATCGCCACCGGGGGCACCGCGCAGGCGATCGCCGCGATGGGGGTGCCGGTGCGGCGGATAAACAAGATCGCCGAGGGGTCCCCGCATGTCGTCGACCTGATCCGCGAGCGCCATTGCGATCTGGTCATCAACACCCCGACCGGCTCCGGCGCCCGCGCCGACGGCCAGGAGATCCGCACCGCCGCCGTGCGCGGGGGGATCCCCTGCATCACGACGATGACCGGCGCCTCCGCCGCGGTGCGGGCAATCGCCGCCCGCAGGGAGAGCGAGGCCGGGGTGTGGAGCCTGCAGGAGCTGCACGCCGAGAAGAGAGAGGCCGAGGCCGAGGCAGGTGGCTGAGGGTCCCGACGGACGCGTGCTCGCTCCGTTCGGGCGGCGGGAATGCGAGGTCCTCGGAAACCGCGAGGCCGGCGGCTACCGGATCTTCTCGCTGCTCGACGGCGACGGTCCCGAGCCCCGCGCCGGTCAGTTCTACATGCTCGCCACCAGTCGCCACTGGGAGGAAAGCGGCGGGCGCCCGTTCCTGCCGCGGGCATTCTCGGTTGCCGTCGCGGCGCCGGCAGCCGGCGGGATGCGGCTCGATTTCCTGGTCGAGGGCGTCGGCCCCGGCACCCGCAGGCTCTGCGGGCTTAAAGACGGCGAGGGGGTGTGGGTCAACGGGCCCCTGGGGCGGCCGTTCTCGGTCCCGGAGCAGCTCTCGGCAGGCGCTGCGGGCGCGATTCTGGTCGGCGGGGGCGTCGGGATCGCACCGCTGGCGATCCTCCGCCGCGAGCTCGCCCGCAGCGGCTTTCCCACCCGGGCCCTGCTCGGCTTCCGCGACCGCGGGCACTCGGGTGGGGTGGAGGAGCTCTTCGACTGCAGCGAGGTGCGGCTGGCGAGCGAGGACGGTCACAGCGGCCACCGCGGCTACGTCACCGACCTCCTGGAGGTGATGCTCGGAGGCGACGATGTCGCAAGCGCAGTCGTCTACGCCTGCGGGCCACCGGCGATGCTGGAGGCGGTCCGGCTGATGTGCCGGGATCGCGGAGTCGTCTGCGAGCTGGCGATGGAGTCCGGGATGGCCTGCGGCTACGGGGCCTGTTTCGGCTGCGCGGTGCCACTTGCCGGTGGCGGCTACATGCGGCTCTGCGTCGATGGGCCGACTGTGAGCGGTGATCTCCTCTCGACGGCGCTGGTCGAGGGCTCGGGGCATCGGTGAGCGTCGATCTCTCCACCGAGCTTTGCGGCATTCCCCTGGCGCACCCGGTGATCAACGCCTCCGGCACGTTCGACGCGATCGCCGCCCGGCGCGCTTTCGGCGATGAACTCGACCGCGACTTCCCCTTCTCGGCCTTCGTCTCGAAGACGATCACCCCGGAGCCCCGGGACGGCAACCCGCCGCCCCGGCTGTGGGAGACCCCGGCCGGGATGATCAACTCGATCGGCCTCCCGAACAAGGGGCTGGGGGGCTTCCTCGAGCAGGACCTGCCGCTACTGGGAGAGCTGCCGGTGCCGCTGATCGTCTCGGTGATGGCGACCAGCGCCGAGGGCTTCGCCCGGCTCGTCTCCGCCGTCGCCGGGCGCGAGGAGGTGGCGGCACTCGAGCTCAACGTCTCTTGCCCCAACGTCCACTCGGGATTGATCGTCGGCGAGCAGCCGCAGGAGACGGCGAGGCTGCTGGAGGCGCTGCGGCCGCTGACGCCGAAGCCGCTGATCGTCAAGCTGACACCGAACGTGGCCAACCCGGCGGCGGTGGCGGTCGCCGCAGAAGGCGCCGGCGCCGACTCGGTCTCGCTGATCAACACGCTGAAGGCGACCGCGATCGATCCGGCGACCCTGCGGCCCTGGCTCGGCGCCGGCCGTGGCGGCCTCTCGGGCCCGGCGGTGCGGGCGGTGGCGCTGGAGCAGGTCCGTGCCGTCAGTGACGCCGTCGCCGTCCCCGTGATCGGCATGGGAGGGGTCTGCAACGGCTCCGATGCGCTCGAGATGTTCGCCGCCGGGGCCACCCTGGTGGCGGTCGGGACGGAGAACTTCAGCGACCCCGGCGCCGGCACCAGGGTGCGGGCGGAGCTTGCCGAGCGGCTCGGTAAAGGGGACCCCGCCCCCGAGAACCTGAAGCTGAAGTAGAGGTCCAGGTGAATTTGCGCGAAAATCGCGTAATCACCCTTGCGCGCGCCTGATGCCGACCTATAATCGCGCCCGCATGCCTGCCCCGGCCAAGACCTCTGCCGCAGCCCCCGAGAGGTCACTCGACCAGAGGATGGACGCCCTGAAGCGGGCCAACAACATCCGCTCGTCCCGGGCGAGGCTGAAGAAGGACCTCAAGGCCGGCAAGGCAAACATCCACACGCTGCTGCTCGATCCGCCCGAGTACGTGATGACGGCGAAGGTCTTCGACATGCTGCTGGCGGTCCCCAAGTATGGCCGCGTCAAGGCCAACCGGATCCTCAACCAGTGCCGGATCTCGCCGTCGAAGACGATCGGCGGTCTCTCCGAGCGCCAGCGCGCCGAACTGGTCTCTCAGCTTCACCGCTGAGCCCCGCCTCGCCGGGGCGTCGTCGCCGGCAGCTACGTTCCCCGCCGTGTCCAAGGTCTTCGTCATCACCGGGCCCTCCGGAGTCGGGAAGGGGACGTTGATCTCCGAGCTGCTGCAGCGGGTCCCCGGCCTCGAGCTCTCCGTCTCGGCCACGACCCGCGAGCCCCGGGCGGGCGAGGAGGAGGCGCGCGACTACCACTTCCTCGACCGGGCCGACTTCGACCGCCGTGCCGACAACAGCGAGTTCCTCGAGTTCGCCACCTACAGCGGCAACCGCTACGGGACTCTGCGCGACGAGGTCACCCGGAGGCTCGACGCGGGCCACTCGGTGGTGCTCGAGATCGAGGTGCAGGGCGCGCGCCAGGTGCGGGCGGCGATGCCCGAGTCGGTGGGGGTCTTCATCGCCCCGCCCGAGCCGGCGGCGCTGAGGGAGCGGCTTCAGTCGCGCGGAACCGACAGCCCGGAGGCGATCGACGCCCGGCTCGCGGTCGCCGCCCAGGAGCTGGCTGCTCAGGACGAGTTTGCCTACCGGATCGTCAACGACGAGCGCACCCGGGCGGCTGCCGAGCTCGAGCAGATCGTCCGCTCCGAGCTGGAGAAGGGCTGAGCTGCCAGCCCCGTTGCGGGGTCGGCGCCGGACAACCTCTACAATTCCCGGCCGATGATCAAGCCACGTGTCGACAAGCTGCTCGCAAATGCCGATGGTTCCCACTACGCAGCCGTCGTGATCGCCTCGAAGCGGGCACGTCAGATCAACAGCTACTACCACAACCTCGGCGAGGGCAATTTCGGCGAGTACCCGCCGCCGATGGTGGCGGCCGACAGCGGCCGCAACTACCTCTCGATCGCCCTCGATGAACTGGCCGAGGGCAAGCTCAAGTTCGAGTTCCGCCAGTAGGCCCAGCGCCGAGGCTCCCGAAGGAGGAGGACAGCGATGGCCCGGATCCTGCTCGGTGTAAGTGGCGGGATCTCCGCCTACAAGTCGCTCGAGCTGGCCCGCCTCGCCACCAGCGCCGGCCACGGGGTCAGGGTGCTGATGAGCGAAGGGGCGACCCGATTCGTCGGAGCGGCCTCGTTCGAGGGGATAGTCGGAGCGCCCGTCCTGATCTCCGAGTTCGAGCGCGACCCCCTGCGCGGCGCCTTCCCGGGCGACACCGCGCCCGAGCACGACCCGATCGGCCACCTCGAGCTGGCCGCGAACGCCGACGCCTACCTGATCGCCCCGGCCTCGGCCAACACCATCGCCAAGCTCGCCGCCGGCTTCGCCGACTCGATGCTGACCACGTCCTTCCTCGCCTGCACCGCGCCGCGGCTCTTGGCACCGGCGATGAACGACCGCATGTACGCCGACGGCGCCACCCAGGCAAACCTGGACACCCTGCGAGAGCGCGGGGTGATCGTGATCGAGCCCGACGAGGGACGGCTCGCCTCTCGCGGCGAGTTCGGCAAGGGCCGGCTGCCCGACCCGGCGGCTCTGCTTGCCCGGCTCGAGGCGGTTCTGCCGGCGGGGGAGCGCCCTTGGGACGGGCTCCGGGTCCTGGTCACGGCCGGAGGTACCCGTGAGCCGCTCGACCAGGTGCGCTTCATCGGCAACCGCTCCAGCGGCCGCATGGGCCTGGCCCTGGCCGCGGCGGCATCCAGGCGCGGCGCCGAGGTGACCCTGGTCGCGGCAAACGTCGAGCTGCCTGAGCCCGCCGGGGTGCGGCGGCTGGACGTGGTCACCGCGGCCGAGATGGAGGCAGCGGTACGGGAGGAGTTCGGGCGAGCCCATGTGCTGCTGATGGCCGCCGCCCCCGCCGACTTCCGCCCAGAGGCTGTCGCCGAGGGCAAGATCAGGCGCGGCGCGGACGGCCTCGACGTCCACCTGGAGCCGACCGCGGACATCCTCGCCGGCCTTGCCGCCGAGCGCCGCGAGGGCCAGACGATCGTCGGCTTCGCCGCCGAGCACGGCGAGGGCGGCGCTGCGCGGGCGCGGGTGAAGCTCTCGCGCAAGGGCGCCGACATGATCGTCCTCAACGACGTCTCCGACCCCGAGATCGGGTTCGAGTCGCAGCGCAACGCGGTCACCCTGATCGAGGCCGGTGGCGAGCGCGAGATCGCCCTCGACACCAAGGAGGGGATCGCCGCGGAGATCCTCGACCGGGTGGCGGCCCTTCGCGAGCGCCACCAGCACCGCTCCTCCGCCTGAGACCGGCCCGGGAGGGCTGGGCGGCTCCCTACACTTGGTCGATGGCCGAAACCAGAGATCAGGCAAGTCAGGAGGAGTCGACATACAGGCTCTGGCGCCGGGGGGTGGAGCTGCTCGAGGACGGCAGCTTCGACGCCGCCACCGTGCCCCTGGCCGAGGCCGCCCGCCGGGCGCCCGAGAAGAGCTCCGTGCGCGAGGCGCTCGGCCGTGCCTACTTCCGCAATCGCCAGTTCGACGAGGCCGCGACCGAGTTCGAAGCGGTGGTCGAGACCCATCCGGTCAACGACTACGCCCACTTCTGCCTCGGGCGCGCCCTCAGTCTCACCGGCGACATCCGCCGCGCCCGCCACCACCTGGCGCTGGCATCGAACCTGCGCCCCGAGCGTCGCGACTACCGCATCTACCGCGAGCGCCTCGCCCGCAGCACCTGATGGGCGATTGGTCGCTGCCAACCCCGGGCACCTAGCGACGACGACGTGCGGGCGCTGGTGCAGCGGGTCTCGCGAGCCTCGGTCGGGGTCGAGGGGAGGCTGGTGGCCGAAATCGGCCCGGGGATGGTGGTGCTGCTCGGCATCGCCGAGCGGGACCGGCCCGAGCAGGCCGAGCGGCTCGCCGAGAAGCTGGGCAAGCTGCGGATCTTCGACGATGACGACGGGCGCATGAACGAGCCGCTCGGCGAGCGCGAGGTGCTCTGCGTGAGCCAGTTCACCCTGCTCGCCGACACCAGCCGCGGCAACCGTCCCAGCTATGTCGGGGCGGCCCGGCCGGAGGTGGCGGAGCCGCTGTACGAGCGATTCTGCGAAGCGCTCGGTGCCACCCGGGGGGTCTTCGGCTCCAGGATGAGCGTCGACCTCGTCAACGACGGCCCCGTGACGCTCCTGCTCGACGCCTGAGCCCGGCGGCCGAAATGGTTTGGCCAGGGCCCCGCTCGGGGCTATACTCAGGGCTGAGTTTCGAAGCTTTTCCACGTATGAATCCGTGTCGAGAAGTGGGCCTGGCCCACTTTTTTTTCGCCCCGGACCGGCTGTTTTGTTGACAACGACACAGATGAGCGAACCTGAAGACACAATCTCCACCCGCCTCGTCGCCCTCGATCCGGAGATCGATTTGATCGCCGTCGAGAAGAGCGGGCCGGAGGGGCTACGCATCTACGTCGATCACCCTGACGGGGTGGACCTGGCTCTGTGCGAGAGGGTGACGGCGCATCTCAACGACCTCCTGCTCGAGTACTCGCTCGAGGTCTCCTCGCCGGGGTCGGACCGGCCGCTATCGAAGCCGGAGCACTTCCGCCGTTATCTCGGCCGCAGGGTGCGTGTGCGCACGCGCCAGGCGCTCGAGGGGCGGCGCAATTTCACAGGCACGATCGAAGCCGCCGACGACGAGGGCGTGCAGGTCGCCCTCAGCGACAGCGGAGCCCATGTGACGATCCCGCATGAGCGGATCCATCGCTCCAACCTCGTGCCCGACATCGCGGAAGGAGTGAGTCAGTGACAAAGGAGATCGTCGAGGCCGTCAAGGGGCTCGAACAGGAGAAGGGCATCTCGGCCGACAAGCTGATGGACGCGCTCGAGGATGCGCTGCTCTCCGCTTACAAGAAGACTCCCGGCGCCGCCAAGTACGCGCGCGTGGACCTCGATCACGCAACCGGGGACTTCCGCGTGTTCGAGCTGATCCTGCCTCCCGAGCTCGAGGAGAAGCTGCTGGCCGAGGCGGCCGAGGTCGAGGAGCCCGAGATCGACCCCGAGACCGGCGAGATGCGCGAGCCGGAGGAGCCCGAGCTCGACCCGGAGATGATCGCTCCCTACGAGGATCAGATCTCCACGCGCGACGTCACCCCCGACGACTTCGGCCGGATCGCCGCCCAGACCGCCAAGCAGGTGATCCTGCAGCGCATCCGCGAGGCCGAGCGGGCGATGATGTACGACGAGTACCAGGACCGCGTCGGCGAGCTGATCACGGGGATCATCCAGCAGTCCGACAAGCGCTACACCCTGGTCCAGCTGCGGGAGCGGGTCGAGGCGCTGCTGCCAAAGTCCGAGCAGGTCTACAACGAGCGCTACGACCACGGGATGCGGGTCAAGGCGGTGATCACAGACGTCTCCGACTCGATGAAGGGCCCGAGCATCGTCGTCTCCCGTCGCAACCCGGAGCTGATCAAGAAGCTGTTCGAGCTCGAGGTGCCCGAGATCGCCGACAAGCTTGTCGAAATCGTCGGCGTCGCCCGCGAGCCCGGTTACCGCTCGAAGATCGCGGTCGTCTCCCACGCCGACGGCGTCGATCCGGTCGGCGCCTGCGTCGGCCCGCGCGGCTCCCGGGTACGGATGGTCGTCTCCGAGCTGCGTGGGGAGAAGATCGACATCATCCCCCACAACGACGAGCCCGCCCGCTTTGTCGCCAAGGCGCTTTCCCCGGCCCGGGTGCGCGAGGTCCTCGTCGACGACGAGGACAAGCAGGCGACCGTGATCGTCCCCGACGACCAGCTGTCGCTGGCGATCGGCCGCGACGGCCAGAACGCCCGCCTGGCGGCACGGCTCACCGGGTGGCGGGTGGACATCAAGTCCGAGTCCGAGTTCGCCCAGGACGAGGAGGAGATCACCTACGAGGGCGAGGAGGAGTTCGACGGGCGCTGCATGGCGGTGCTCTCAAACGGCCGCCGCTGCCCCAATGCCGCCGTTGGCGGGACCACCTACTGCGGACTGCCGACGCACCAGGCGCTTGGCCGGTTCGAGACGAGTCAGGTGGCCGTCCTCAACGGCCTCGCGGAGGAGCAGATCGCGCTGCTGGCCAACGCCGAATCCGACGAGTCAGAGGTCAATGCGATAGTCGAGCGGGCGGTCGCCGCCTTCGACGAGGCGGGGGCCGCAGAGGAAGAGGCTGAGGAGACCGCCGAGGAGGCCGTCGTCGAAGAGGCCGTCGCCGAGGAGGCCGTCGTCGAAGACGCCTTGACCGAGGAGGCCGCCGCCGAGGGGGCGGCCGAGGAAGCGGATGTCGAGGAGGCGGAGGAGATCGTCTCCGACGAGGAAGCGGCCACCGAAGAGAACGCTGCCGAGGGCTCGGCGGAGCCCGTCGCAGAGGAGGCAGAGAAGTAAAGGTGGCGAAGAAGCGGGTCCACGAGATCGCCAAGGCGGAGGGAGTAAGCAGCAAGGAGCTGCTCGCCGCGCTCCGGGCAGCCGGGATCGAGGCCAAGGCAGCCGCATCGAACGTCGAGGAGGCTGATGCCAAGAAGGCGCTCGCCGCCGCCAACGGGGGCGGCGCAGCGGCGCCCGAGAAGCCTGCGAAGGCACCTACAAAGCCCGCCGCGAAGAGGTCGCCGTCGAATGAACCTGCTGGCGAGGCGGCGCCGGCCGAAGCCAAGGCCCAGCCGAAAGCAGCTTCGCCGGCCAAGCAGCCGGCCCCCAAGGCCGGTGGAGGCAAGCGTCGCCGCAGGGTCGTGATCGACTCGCAGGCCGCTCGTCGTGACCAGATGGGCGGGCCGCCGCCTCAGCGTCCGCCGAGGCGCCGCGGTGGCCGCCGCCGCAGGCCCCTGCTCGAGGAACCGCCGCGTGGTCCTGCGGAAGTCGTCGAGCCGGAGGCGACGAAGGTGCCCTCGGGGGCAACCGTCCGCGAGGTGGCCGAGCTGCTCGGCCTCGGCAGCGCCGAGGTGATCAAGAAGCTGATGACGATGGGGGAGATGGCGACCCTCACCCAGACTCTCACCGACGAGTCGATCAGGGCGATCGCCGACGAGTACGACCGAAAGTTGGAGATAGTCACCGCCGCCGACGAGGAGCCCGAGCAGCCGGACTTCGAAGATTCCGACGAAGAGCTGGCCGAACGCCCGCCCGTGGTGACGATCATGGGCCACGTCGACCACGGCAAGACCTCCCTGCTTGATGCCATCCGCGAGACCGAGGTCGCCGCCGGAGAGGCCGGCGGGATCACCCAGCACATCGGCGCCTACCAGGTCCATCACTCCGAGAAGACGATCACCTTCCTCGATACCCCTGGCCACGAGGCGTTCACGGCGATGCGCGCCCGCGGCGCCAAGGTCACCGATGTCGCCGTGATCGTCGTCGCCGCCGATGACGGCGTGATGCCGCAGACGAAGGAAGCGATCGACCACGCCCGGGCGGCCGACGTGCCGATGCTGATCGCCGTCAACAAGGTCGACAAGGAGGGGGCGCAGCCGGATCGGGTGCGGACCGAGCTGGCATCCGACGGCCTCAACCCCGAGGAGTGGGGAGGGGACACGGTCTTCGTCGACGTCTCGGCCAAGACCCACCAGGGCCTCGACAACCTGCTCGACATGATCATCCTCGTCTCCGAGCTGGAGGAGCTCGGCGCCAATCCGGACGCCCCCGCGTCGGGGACGGTGATCGAGTCCCAGCTCGACCCCGGCCGCGGTCCGGTTGTCAGCGTCCTCGTCCAGCGCGGCACCCTCAACGTCGGCGACGCGCTCGTCGCCGGGCCACAGTGGGGCCGGGTGCGGGCGATGCACAACTTCACCGGCGACCGGGTGCAGAAGGCCGGCCCCGGGATGCCGGTCGAGGTGCTCGGCTTCGACGGCGTCTGCGAGGCGGGCGAGTTCGTCCAGGCGGTCGAGAACGACCGCCGGGCGCGGCAGATGGCACAGGAGCGGGCCAACCGGCTGAAGACGGAGGCCCTGGCCCGCCGTCAGGCGCGCAAGGTCAGCCTCGAGGAGGTCTTCTCCCGGGTGCAGGAGGGGGAGATCAAGGAGCTGAACATCGTCCTCAAGGCCGACGTCGCGGGCTCGCTCGAGGCACTCCAGGACGAGATCGCCAAGGTCCCGCAGGAGCAGGTTGCGATCGACATAATCCATGCCCAGACCGGTGGCATCAACGAGTCCGACGTGATGCTTGCCTCGGCCTCCGACGCGATCATCATCGGCTTCAACGTCAGACCGCTGGCCGACGCCCGCCGGGCGGCCGAGTCCGAGGGCGTAGACATCCGCACCTACTCGGTCATCTACAAGATCACCGAGGACCTTCGCAACGCGATGGAGGGCATGCTGGAGGCGGTCGAGGTCGAGGAGACGCTCGGCGAGGCCGAGATCAAGCAGACCTTCAAGGCCTCCAAGGTCGGTCGCATCGCCGGCTGCATCGTCACCGACGGCACGGTCACCCGCGACGCCAACGTCCGCCTGATCCGCGACGGCACCGTGGTCTGGACCGGCCGCCTCGGCTCCCTGCGGCGGTTCAAGGACGACGTCCGCGAGGTCGAGCAGGGCCAGGAGTGCGGGATCGTCCTCGACGGCTACGCCGACGTCAAGGAGGGCGACGTGCTCGAGATGTTCAGGACGAAGCAGGTCGAGCAGACGCTCGATTAGGCGCCGGGGCCGCGGGTCCTGTCATGGAATTGGGCCCACCATCCCTCGGCTTGCGCCGAGTGACGGTCCCCCATTCCATGCCACCCGCGGCACAGGCGCCCTCGATCGTCAGGAAAGCCGTGCCACCCGCCGCACAGGCGCCTTCGATCGTCCAGAATCGAGTCCTGGTGGCTCCAGAATCGAGTCCTGGTGGCGAGACTGCAATTTGTCATCAATCAGGTGACCGATTGAAGTCTCGCCGGGAGCGGGGTGGGGGTGGGCCCGCTACCGTGGCTCGGTGAGCGCCTTCGTCTGCCTGGTCGAGATCCGGCTGCATTTCGGGGAGATCCACGACCTCAAGGGCAAGCGCAAGCTGCTGGCGTCGCTGAAGGCGCAGTTGCGGCAGAAGTTCGGCGCCTCGGTGGCCGAGATCGAGGGCCAGGACAAGTGGCAGCGCTCGACGCTGCTGTGCGCGCTGGTCGGAGGCTCGGAGGTCGAGCAGCGGGCCGACGCGCTGCGGCGGTTCGCCGAGTCGCGCTTCCCGGAGGGGTGCTCGAGCTCCCGGCGGACGTTCAGCCTCGACGACCTTGAGGCGTAATCCAAACGTGATGTTTACGTTCTATGAGGGTCTCTTTGGCTATAGTCGCGCGGCGATGCCAGCGGCGCGCATGCGGCGCATCAACGAAGTACTCCGCGAAGTGATTGGGTCTGCGATAAGCGCAGACCTCAAGGATCCGAGGATCGGATTCGTGACAGTGACCTCAGTCGAGACAAGCCCGGACCTCCGCACCGCAAAGGTGTTCGTCAGCGTGCTCGGTTCGGAGTCCGAGCGCGAGGCGAGCCTGGCAGGGCTGCGCTCCTCCCACGGCGTGATCCAGTCCCGGATCGCGGCAGAGACGAGGATGAAGCGCACACCCACCCTGACCTTTCGCTACGACGACACGATTGAGCAGGGGATGCGGATCTCCCGCCTGCTGGAAGACGGCCCGTGAGCGAGGCTGCGGGGGTGGCAGCGCCGGCAGTGGAACAGGTGGCGTCCGCGCTGCGCTCGCGGCGCCGCTTCCTGCTGACCACGCACGAGGGACCTGACGGGGACGCGCTGGGATCGCTTCTGGGCATGCACCACCTGCTGCGGCAGCTGGGCAAGGACTCCGTCATGTTCCTCGCAGCCAAGGAGTTCCCGCTGCCGATCGAGTACCGCTTCCTGCCACTGCAGGAGGTCTTCCACGAGCCCCCGGCCGACGTCGCCGACCGCACCATCGTCTTCCTCGACTGCGGCAACATCGACCGCATGCCGGTCGATTTCCTCCGCAACGACGGCAACGAGCTGATCAACATCGACCACCACCACGACAACACCCGCTTCGGAGACATCAACCTCGTCGACGTCGAGTCCTCGTGCACGGCCGAGATCGTCTACGACCTGGCGCTGCTCCTCGGGGCCGAGGTCACCCCGGAGATAGCTTCGGCCCTCTACGTCGGCCTGGTCACGGACACCGGCAAGTTCATGTACGAGAACACCGACGCCCGCACCCACCGGGTCGCCGCGGCGCTGATCGAGGCCGGCGTGGACGTGGACGACATCTACCGCCGCCTCTACGAGCACGTGCCGCTGGAGAAACTTCGGCTCGTCGCCCGCGCGCTTGACGGGATCGAGCGTCATTGCGACGGCAATCTCGTGGTCACCTCGATCACAACCGAGGACTACAAGGCGACCGGTGCGGACGAGGCGATGACAGAGGGGATCATCGACCACCTGCGCTCGGTCGAGGGAGCGAAGGTGGCGGCCGTGATCCGCGACCTCGGCAGCCGGGGCCGCGCCGCGCACAAGGTCAGCCTCCGCTCCAGCGAGGGGGACGTCGACGTCTCGGCGATCGCCCGCAAACGCGGCGGCGGCGGGCACGTGCGAGCCGCCGGCTTCTCCTCCGACGTAGCCTTGGAGGAGCTGGTCTCCTTTCTCTGCGAAGAGGTGCGGGGCCAGCTCTCCGCCTGAGGAATGGACGCCGGCGAGGGCGAGACCGGCGTCCTGCTGTTCGACAAGCCCGCCGGGGTGACCTCCCACGACGTCGTCGCCCGGGTCAGGCGTGAGCGCGGCGTCAAGGCCGGGCACGCCGGCACCCTCGATCCCTTCGCCACCGGCCTGCTGCTGGTACTGCTCGGGCGGGCGACGAGGCTTCAGCGATATCTGCTCGGCCTGCCGAAGACATACGTGGCGACCGCCCGGCTCGGATGGCGGTCGACCACGGGCGATCCCGATGGCGAGCTGACCGAGACCGGCAAGGTTCCGGACCGGCTCGAGCTCCCGACAGGCCGCGTGCGTCAGCTGGTGCCGATGACCTCGGCAGTACGGGTCGGGGGTGAGCGCCTCTACCGCAAGGCCCACCGGGGTGAGGAGGTGGAGCGGCCCGAGCGCGAGGTCGAGGTGCGGCGGGCCGTGCTGCTCTCCAGCGACGGGGAGCGCGCGACATTTGAGATCGAGTGCTCCTCGGGAACCTACGTCCGCACCCTGATCGAGACCCTGGGCGACGCCTACTGCGAGCGGCTGCGGCGGATGGCGATCGGCTCGCTCACGGTCGAGCGGGCGGGGGAAACCCTGGAGCCCGTCGAGGCGCTGGGATTCATGCCCGAGGTGCCCTTGAACGAGGGGCAGGCCCGGGCCGTTTCGCACGGCCGGGCGATCGAGGAAGAGGAGGGCGCCGAGGCGGAAGCAGGGGCAGAAGCGGTGAGGCTGACGTTTGCTGGCAAGCTGTTGGCCGTGGCACGTCCCGAGGAAAACCGGCTGAGGCCCGAAGTGGTGCTCGGATGAGCATCAAGGTGACCAGGCTCCCCGAGGCCGAGCCGCGGCCCCGGCGGGTCGCGATCGGGACGTTCGACGGCGTCCACATCGGCCATCAGGCCGTGATCGAGGGAGCCGACACCGTGCTCACCTTCGAGCCCCACCCGCTGGAGATCCTGCACCCCGCGGCGCTGCCGAAACTGATTACCTCATTCGGCGTCAAGCGCGACCTGATCGACGGCCTCGGCGTGGGCGAGCTGGTCGTGATTCCGTTCGACGAGGAGTTCGCCACCGGCAGCGCCGACAGTTTCATCGAGGACGTCCTCATCGCCCAGCTCGGGGCGGAGAGCGTCTCCGTGGGGGAGAACTTCCGCTTCGGAGCCAAGGCCAAGGGCGACCCCGGGATGCTCGCGGCCCGCTCCGAGTTCACCACCCGGGTGGTGCCGTTGGTGGAGGTGGACGGCGAGACCGTGTCCTCGACCCGGATCAGGGCGCTGATTGCGGCCGGGGACGTCGAGGCCGCGCAGCGCTGCCTGGGTGCGCCGTTCATGTTCGAAGGGGTGGTGGTCAGCGGCGATCAGCGCGGGCGCGAGCTCGGTTTTCCGACCGCCAACCTGGTTCCCGACGACCGCCTGGCGATTCCTGGCCACGGCGTCTACGCCGCCTTCGCCAACGGCTTCCCGGCGGCGGTCAACATCGGCGTGCGCCCGACCTTCGAGAGCGGTCGCGGTGTTCTCATCGAGAGCTACCTGATCGATCGCAGCGAGGACCTCTACGGGGAGAACCTGCGGGTCGCTTTCGTAGCCCGCCTGCGCGGCGAGAAGCGCTTCTCCAGCGTCGAAGATCTGGTCGGGCAGATGGAGCGCGACGTCGAGGAAGCGAAGAGGTTCTGTGCGGCGACCGTAGGCGCCGCCCAGGCAGGTCAGGCCCCTCAGGGCCGCAAGTAGTCCTGTGCTAGCTTCCAACAGCCGTGAATCCCGCCAGGCGGGTGCCGCGGCGATTTTTTCGATGAGCCTGACAAGCGAAAAGAAGGCCGAGCTGATCGGCAAGTACGGGCGCTCAGATGGAGACACCGGCTCCGCCGAGGTCCAGATCGCCCTGCTGACCGAGCGCATCAACGACCTCACCGGGCACCTGCGCGACCACAGCAAGGACCATCACTCCCGTCGCGGCCTGCTGATGCTGGTGGGCAAGCGCCGTCGCCTTCTCCGCTACCTCGAGCGTGACGATCTCGAGCGCTACCGCGCCCTGGTCGCCGAGCTCGGCCTGCGCAAGTGATCGCCGCCGGTCAGCCGGCGCCCGAATTCACGCTCACCGACCAAGACGGTAACCGGGTCTCGCTCTCGGACTTTCGCGGCGGCAAGCTGCTGCTCGTCTTCTACCCGCTCGACTTCAGCCCGGTCTGCACAGACCAGCTCTCCGTTTACCAGGAGGTCAAGCCCCAGATCGCCGCAAGGGGGGCGACCCTGGTCGGCATCAGCGTCGACCACGCCTACGCCCACAAGGCCTTTCAGGAAAAACTCGGGATCGACTTCCCGCTGCTCGCCGACTTCGAGCCCAAGGGAGAGGTCTCCCGCGCATACGGCGCCTACTACGACGGCGCCGGACACAGCAAGCGTAGCCTCGTCCTGGTCGACGAAGAAGGGGTAGTGGAATGGGTCCACGAGTCGCCCTCGCCGCTCGAGGTCCCCGGCGCCAACCTGATCTTCGACGCGCTGGCTTAGTTCCGGCCGGCGAGCGGCTGGCTAGGCTCGCGCGATGTCTGAGCTGACCAGCGCCCCGGTGCCGTCCCCCTCGGCCGATGACCACGCCCGGGGCGAGGGGCCCGAGCTGATCGTCTACGCCGATCTCGGCTGCCCGCACTGCGCCGCCACATGGGAGCGGGTAGGGGAGATGGGGAGGAGGGTCCTCTTCCGCCACTTCCCGGTCGCCAGCAAGCATCCGCGCTCGCCGGCGCTGCACGCGGCGGCGGAGGCGGCCGGGCTCCAGGGGGCCTTCTTCGAGATGGTGGACTCGCTCTACGCCGACCGCGCCCACGTCGACGACCCCCACCTCTGGGAGCGGGTGGAGGCGCTCGGGCTCGACCTCGAGCGCTTCCAGGCCGACCGCCGCTCCGAGCGGGTCGCGGCCCGGGTCAGGCGCGACTTCGAGTCGGGCATCCGGGCCGCCGTCACCGGTACCCCGGCCCTGTTCAGCGACGGTGAACCGCTCAGTCTGTACCCTTGACGGCGACAGAGAACGAGAGTTCTGAAACAGATTGGCCGCCAACCGGGCGGCCGGAGGTAACAACTACATGAGCATGTTTGACATTAGCCGCGTCTCGGTGGATGTCGGCGAGAGCCAGATTTCCTTCGAGACGGGCAAGCTTGCCAAGCAGGCGAGCGGAGCCGTCGTTGTGCGCAGCGGGGACACCTTGGTCCTCTCCACGGCGACGATGGGGAATCTGCGCGACGTGGACTTCCTGCCACTCACCGTCGACGTCGAGGAGCGGATGTACGCTGCGGGCAAGATCCCCGGCTCCTTCTTCCGCCGCGAGGGTCGGTCCGGTGAGAAGGCAACCCTGACCGCCCGCATGATCGACCGGCCGATCCGGCCGCTGTTCCCCAAGGGCTGGCACTTCGAAACCCAGATAGTCGCGACGCCGCTCTCGGTCGACCACTTCCACCCCTACGACATCCTGGCCATGAACGGCGCCTCGGCGGCGCTCGCGATCTCCGAGATCCCGGTTGCCGCCCACGTCGGCGCGGTGCGGGTCGGCAAGCACGAGGGCGACTTCGTCGTCAACCCCGAGGAGGAGACTCACGACGATCTCGAGCTCGATCTGATCGTCGCCGGCACCGACGAGGCGATCCTGATGGTCGAGGCCGGCGCCAACGGAGTCACCGAGGCAGAGATCCTCGACGCCCTCGACATCGCCCACACCGAGATCAAGAAGATCTGCGCGGCGATCGAGGAGCTGCGCCAGATGGCCGGCAAGGAGAAGCTCGAGGTCACCGCACCCGAGATCGACGAGAGCCTGATCGAGGACATACGTGCCTCGCACGGGGCCAAGATCGACGAGGCGACCTCGATCCAGGGCAAGCTCGAGCGCCAGGACGCCGCTGACGCAGTCAAGGAAGCAGTGCTCGAGCAGTACGCCAGCCCCGACGAGGACGGAGAGGTTGACGGCGAGCGCCGGGTGGAGGTCTCGGCGGCCTTTGGCAAGCTCGAGAAGGAGATCATCCGCAAGCGGATCGCGGTCGACAAGAAGCGTCCCGACGGCCGCGCCCAGGACGAGATCCGCCCGATCGAGTGCGAGGTCGACGTCGCCCCTCGCGTCCACGGCTCGGCCCTGTTCACCCGTGGCGAGACCCAGATCCTCTCCAACGTGGCGCTCGGGACCACCCGCATGGACATGCGCCTGGACACCCTCGGGCTGCAGACGACGAAGCGGTTCTGGCATCACTACAACTTCCCGCCCTTCTCGGTCGGGGAGGCCGGCTTCATGCGCGGCCCCAAGCGCCGCGACATCGGCCACGGCGCGCTCGCCGAGCGAGCCCTGGCGGCGACGATCCCAGGCGAGGAGGAGTTCCCCTACGTCCTGCGGGTGGTCTCGGAGACGCTCGAGTCCAACGGCTCGTCCTCGATGGGGTCGGTCTGTGCCTCCTCGATGGCGCTGCAGGCGGCCGGCGTCCCCGTCAGCGCTCCCGTGGCCGGCGTGGCGATGGGGCTGATCAAGGAGGGCGAGGACTACACCGTCCTTACTGACATCGCCGGCGTCGAGGACCACCTCGGCGACATGGACTTCAAGGTGGCCGGCACCTCGAACGGGATCACCGCCCTGCAGATGGACATCAAGATCACCGGCGTCACCTTTGAGATTCTGCGGGACGCGCTGGCACAGGCGAACGAGGGCCGCCTCTTCATCCTCGGCAAGATGGCCGAGGCGATCGACGGCCCGCGCGAGAAGCTCTCGCAGTACGCCCCGCGGATCGAGGCGATCAAGATCGACCCCGAGAAGATCGGGGCCGTGATCGGCAAGGGGGGCGAGACCATCCGCGCCCTCTGCGAGGAGTTCGAGGCGGAGATCGACGTCGAGGACGACGGCACGGTGCGCGTCTACGCGCCGACCGGCGACATGGTCGAGGCCTGCGTCGCCCGGATCGAGTCGATGACCAAGGAGGCCGAGGTCGGTGACAAGTACACCGGCGCAAAGGTCGTGAAGACGACCACCTTCGGCGCCTTCGTCGAGCTCGTCAAGGGGACCGATGGCCTGCTTCACATCTCCAACGTGAAGCCGGGCGAGCGGGTCGACACAGTCGACGACGTGCTCAAGTCCGGAGACGAGATCGACGTCACCGTGGTCGAGGTGGACAAGGAGCGCGGCCGCATCGGACTGCGCCTCTCCGAGGATCCTTCGGTCAAGGACAAGTCCGCCGAGGAGCTGGCTTCTGTCGGCACCGGCGACCCCGGTCCCGGGGGCGGCGGCCGGCGCGGTGGCCGTGACGGCGGCCGTGGCGGTCGCGAAGGCAGGCGTGGCGGCCGCGATGGCGGCCGCGAGCGTCGCGGCTGATAGCGAGCGCGGGTTGAGCAGCGAGCACCAGCTGAGCCCCTTGGGCTCCGGCGTCCGGGTCGTGACCGAGGAGGTTCCCTCGGTGCGGTCCGTGGCGCTCGGGCTCTGGGTGCGCACCGGCTCGCGCAACGAGAGCGCCGGCCAGTTCGGCCTTTCGCACTTCCTCGAGCACCTGCTGTTCAAGGGGACCAAGCGTTTCTCGGCGATCGAGATCTCGGAGCGCTTCGACGGGCTCGGCGCCTCCGTCAACGCCGCCACCGGCAAGGAGACGACCCACCTCCATGCCCGTTTCCTCGACGAGCACACCGAGGAGGTCTTCGACCTGCTGGCAGAGATGCTGCTGGAGCCGACCTACCCCGATATCGACTCTGAGCGAGACGTCGTGCTCGAGGAGATCGCGATGTACGAGGACGAGCCGCAGGACCGGGTCCACGACTACCTGGCGGAGGCCGTCTTCGGCAAACACCCGCTGGGGCGCCGGGTGCTGGGAGAGGCGGACGTGATCGGCTCGATCCCGGTCCCCGAGATAGATGCCTATCACCGAGAGCGCTACACCGGCGCAAACATCGTCGTCGCGGCCGCCGGCCACCTCGAGCACGAGCGCATCACCGAACTGGCCGCACGCCTGGTCGAGCCTGCCCCAGAATCGAGCGACGCCAATGCGGCGGCTGAGATCGACGCCTCCGCCCGGCTCTGCTTCTTCGAGAAGGACACCGAGCAGTACCACATCTGCTTCGGCGCACCCGGCATCACCCGGGCCGACGAGCGCCGTTTCGGCCTCGCCGTCCTCGACTCGATCTTCGGCGGCTCGACCTCTTCGCGGCTCTTTCGCGAAGTCCGTGAGAAGCGCGGCCTCGCTTACGCCGTCGGCTCCTACAACGAGCAGTACACCGACTCGGGACTCGCCGCCACATACGTCGGCACGCGCGAGGAGAACGTCGAGGAGGCCTGCTCGATCATCGGTGCCGAGCTCGAGCGGCTGCGTACCGAGCCCGTCGCGTCCGAGGAGCTGGCCCGGGCCAAGGAGCACGTCAAGGGACGGCTCGTGCTCTCGTCGGAGTCAACGGCCGCGCGGATGTCGCGGATCGGCCGTGCGACCCTGTTCGACCTGCCGGTTCTGACACTGGACGAGATGATCGAGAAGGTGGAGGAGGTCACCGTCGAGGACCTGACCGAGCTGGCCCGGGAGATCTACGCCGCCGAGTGCATCTCGGCGGCGGCGGTCGGCCGTGACGGGAGGATCTTCCGGGACGCGGCTCCCAGCGTCAGCGAGCGTCTGGTCGCCGCGTGAACAGGGACCGAGGCAGGTGAGCTGATGGGTCTTACCCGGGTCGCCGTCTCCGGTGCCGCGGGGCGGATGGGCCAGGCCGTCTGCGAGGCGGTCGAGGGGACCGAGGACCTTCAGTTGGCCGGTCAGGCGGATCCTGCGATTGGTACCGCGCTGGAAGACGTGCTCGGGGCCGCCGACGTCGTCGTCGATTTCACCACGCCCGAGACTGCGCCGGCCAACGTCGCGACCTGCCTCAATGCCGGGGTCCACGCCGTCGTCGGCACCACCGGGTTCGACCTGGATGCGCTGGGACAGGCCGTTGAGAGCTCGGGCGGGGGTGCCAACTGCTTCGTCGCCCCCAACTTCGCCATCGGTGCTGTGCTGATGATGCAGGCGTCGCAGCTGGTCGCCGCCCACATGCCCGAGTGCGAGATCGTCGAGCTCCACCACGACCGCAAGCTCGATGCGCCCTCGGGTACCGCCAAGAGGACGGCGGAGCTGATCGCCGGCGCCGGAGGCAACGTCCACGAGCCGATTCACTCGGTGCGCCTGCCGGGGCTCGTCGCCCACCAGGAGGTCATCTTCGGCGGCGAGGGCCAGACCCTGACGATCCGCCACGACTCGAACGACCGCCGCTCGTTCATGCCGGGCGTGGTGCTGGCCGTGCGGAAGGTGGGCGGCCTGCATGAGCGCTTCACCGTCGGCCTCGAGCAGCTGCTCTGAGCCATCCTTCCCAATAGTCTCCGCCGCCCCTTGTCCGACGACCTCTCCACACTCGACGCCACTGCACAGGCAGAGCTTGTCCGCTCGGGCAGGGCGAGCCCGAGCGAGCTGGTCGAGGCGGCGATCGCTCGCACCGAAGCTGTCAACCCGCAGCTGAACGCGGTCATCCACCCGCTGTTCGAGGAGGCGCGCGAGACGGCGGCGGGCGAGTTGCCGGACGGCCCCTTCCGCGGCGTCCCCTTCATGTTCAAGGACCTCGGCGCCGCCCTCGCCGGGCAGCCGTTCCACCTCGGCATGCGCTACCTGAAGGAGCGCGACTTTCGCGCCCCCGTGGACACCTATCTGGGCCAGCGCTTCCGCGACGCCGGCTTCGTCGTCATCGGCAAGACCAATACGCCGGAGCTGGGGATCCTGCCGACGACCGAGCCGCAGGCCTACGGGCCGAGCCGGAACCCCTGGGATACGGAGCGCTCCACCGGCGGATCCAGCGGCGGCTCGGCCGCGGCGGTCGCCTCGGGCATGGTCCCGGCCGCCCACGCCAACGATGGCGGCGGCTCGATCAGGGTCCCCGCCAGCGAGTGCGGGCTGGTCGGGCTGAAGCCGACCCGGCAGCGGATCTCGGAGGGGCCGCTGATCGGCGACCTGATGTCGGGGCTGACCGTCGAGCTGGCCGTCTCGAGGTCGGTCCGCGATACGGCCTCCATCCTCGACGCGGTCCAGGGGCCGGCGCCGGGCGACCCATACGTCGCCCCAGCACCCGTTCGTCCCTACGTCGAGGAGCTGACGGCCGACCCCGGGAAGCTGCGAATCGGCCTGGTCACCGAGACGATGACCGATGAGGTTCCAGATGCGCCCGTGATCGAGGCGGTCAACGATGCTGCCCGGCTGCTCGAGTCCCTCGGCCACGCCATCGAGCAGCAGAGCTTCGCCGGGTTGGATTCGATCGACCTGGTCGAGACGTTTCTCGTCCGCTGGGGGGCGGGGCAGGCGGCGACACTGGGGCAGCTCGGGGCGATCGGCGGCAAGGTGATCACCGCCGCCGACGTAGAGCCGCTGACCTGGGCCCTGGCGGAAAAGGGCCGCGTCGACTCCGCCGGCGACTACCTGGCGGCGGTCTCGACCCACCAGATGATGTCGCGGATGATCGCCGCGGTCCACGAGGGCGGGGTCGACCTGCTGCTCTCGCCGACGCTGGGCGAGCTTCCGCCCCCGCTCGGAACATTCGACGACTCCGGCCCCGAACCGATGGCGGCGATCTACAGGGCCGCGAAGACCTGCGCCTTCGCCGCCGCCTTCAACGCCACCGGGCAACCGGCGATCTCACTCCCCCTCTGCGTCAGCGAGCAGGGACTGCCGGTCGGGATCCAGCTCGTCGCCCCGTGCGGGCGTGAGGACCTCCTGATCCGCGTTGCCGCGCAGCTCGAGCAGGCGCGGCCCTGGGCCGATCGCCGCCCGGCGGTGTTCGCGAGCTGACTTGCTCCCGCGATACCCTGAGACCCTGGCCCAGATGACCGAAATCCGCGGTGTGATCACGGCGATGGCGACCCCCTTTGACGCCGATGGGGGCGTCGATGAGGCCGCTGCCCGCCGCCTTTCCCGGCACCTGGTCGAGCATGGCTCCCACGGCGTCGTGGTTGCCGGGACCACCGGCGAATCGCCGACCCTCAGCGACTCCGAGAAGCTCTCCCTGCTTGGCGCCGTCATCGACGAGGTCGGCGAGGAGGCGACGGTGATCTGCGGCACCGGCTCCAACGACACCGCTCACACGGTCGAGCTGACCCGTGCCGCCGCCGAGACGGGAGCCGATGGGGCGCTGGTCGTCACCCCCTACTACAACAAGCCCAACCGGGCCGGCCTCCGGGCCCACTTCGGCGCGGTCGCCAACGCGGCGCCGGAATTGCCGATCGTCCTCTACAACATCCCCTCGCGGGTCGTCGTCAACATGGAGCCTGAGTTCCTCGCCGAGCTGGCCGGGATCGAGAACGTGGTCGCGGTCAAGCAGGCCAACAACGACGATCTGCGGCTGATCCCCGGCCTCGGCCTCCTCGCCGGCAACGACGACGTCTTCCTGCGCACGCTGGAACTGGGGGGCGCCGGCGGGATCCTGGTCGCCTCCCATATCGTCGGCCCCCAGATGCGCGAGATCTGGGACTCGATGCAGGAAGGCGACGGCGAGCGGGCGCACCGGATCGAGGCCGAGCTGCGACCGCTGCTGGAGGCCCTGGCTGTCACCAGCAACCCGATTCCGCTGAAGGCGGCGCTGGAGATGCTGGGCCTGGACTCGGGCAGGATGCGGCTGCCGATGGTGCCGGCAGACGACGAGCAGCGCCGGGTCATCCGTTCCGCCCTGGAGACGGCCGGTTTGCTGGCGGCGGCGGGCTAGGGCTCCGTGGCAGGCACGCTTCGCGTCCTTCCCCTCGGCGGGCTGGGGGAGATAGGCAAGAACATGACCGTGATCGAGCACGGTGGCCGGATCGTCGTCGTCGACACGGGCCTGATGTTCCCGACTGCCGAGATGCTGGGGATAGACCTCGTCCTGCCCGACTTCTCCTACCTGCGCGACCGCGCCGAGGACATCGAGGCGATCGTCCTCACCCACGGCCACGAGGACCACGTCGGGGCGCTGCCCTACGTGCTGCGGGAGATCGGGATGCCGCCGGTGATATACGGCGGCCTGCTGACGATCGGGCTTGTCCGCTCCAAGCTCGACGAGCACAAGCTCGGCGAGGCACCGTTGCAGGAGCTGGACGCCGGGGTGAAGGTGCAGCTGGGCCCCTTCGAGCTGGAGCTGATCCACCTCTCCCACTCGATCCCGGACATGCGCGCGGTCCTGCTGCGCACGGACGCCGGCTCGGTGCTGATGACCGGGGACTACAAGTTCGACCAGACTCCGGTGGACGGCCGGCCCGCCGACGTCTCGCGGCTCGCCGAGCTCGGCCGTGAGGGGCTGACTCTTCTCTGCGGCGACTCGACCAACGCCGACCGGCCCGGGGTGGCACCGTCGGAGTCGAGTGTGGGCCCGGCGCTGCTCGACACCTTCTCCCGATGCCAGGGCCGGATCGTGGTCACCTCGTTCGCCTCCAACATCCATCGGGTGCAGCAGGTCATCGACGCCGCCGTCACCCTCGACCGCCGCGTGGCCCTGGTCGGTCGCTCGATGCGCAAGAACTTCAACATCGCCTCCAACCTGGGGATGGCCGGCGCGCCCTCGGGGCTGTTCATTCAGCCGAAGGAGATCGAGGACTTCCCCGACGAGAAGGTGGTCGTGATCTCGACCGGCAGCCAGGGCGAGCCGCTTTCGGCGCTGCGGCGGATGGCCAACAACGACCACCGCGACGTCGAGCTGCATTCAGGCGACACCGTTGTCTTCTCGGCGACGCCGGTCCCCGGCAACGAGCGCGCCGTCAACGAGACGATCGATCACATCTATGAGATCGGCGCCACCGTCGTCACCGCCAAGGACGCGCCGATCCACGCATCCGGTCACGGCTGGCAGGAGGAGCTGAAGCTCATGCTCAACCTGACCAGGCCGAAGTACGTGATGCCGGTCCACGGGGACCACAAGCGCCTGCGCCTTCACTCCGAGCTGGCCGAGTCAGTCGGCATCCCGGCCGCGAACATCTTTCGTGGCCACAATGGCCTGCCGCTGGAGGTCGGCGGCAAGGGAGCCCGCTTCGGCGAGGAGATCCACTCCGGCGTGATGTTCGTGGACGGCGTCGACATCGGCGAGCCCGACGACGTCGCCCTCCGCGACCGGCGCGAGATCTCGGCCGACGGGATCTTCATCGTCGTTGCGACGATCTCCTCCGATGATGGAGAGGTCGTCGCCGACCCCGAGGTGATCTTTCGCGGGGTTCCCTTCGTCGATGAGGAGGAGGGATTCGCCGACGAGCTG
The DNA here is from genome assembly GCA_963840235.1 of uncultured Actinomycetes bacterium. Lineage (GTDB taxonomy): Bacteria > Actinomycetota > Thermoleophilia > Solirubrobacterales > 70-9 > JBBRHQ01. The sequence continues at coordinate 537,569 of CAWIYC010000003.1, read as the reverse complement.
CGCGACGTGATCGAGGACTCGCTCGAGGACGCCGCCAAGGCAGGAACCCGCGAGCTTCAGCTGATCCAGGAGGACCTGCACGACGACGTCGCCAAGTTCGTCTACCGCAAGCTGAAGCGACGGCCGATGGTGCTCCCGGTCGTGGTCGAGGTCTGAGCCCGGCCCGCTCGGCAGCGAGGTATTGGGCGAAAAGAAAAGCCGCCGGGCTCTAGGGAGGGGGGAGCCCGGCGGCTTGCTTCGACGCTAGGTCGAAGGAGGCCCGCCGGAGCAATTTTTGGGGGAGAACCCCGGCGGACCCTGTGTCTCGTCCGCGAAGAAAAATATGGCGGCGCTCTAAAGCGCCCCTAAAGAGGGACTAATAGATTCCGAAGTCCTTGCAAGCGGCAGGCGGACGCGGAAGAGTGCTCCTCCCTGGGGCGACTCGCCGAGCTCGACCTCGCCGCCGTGAGAGGTGGTGACGGCGCGGACAATCGCCAGGCCCAGGCCCGTCCCGGACCCGGTGGCGGTGTCGGCCGGGCCGCTGCCGCGAACGAAGCGGTCGAAGACCTGCCGGCGCACCCCGGGCGGGATCCCGGGGCCGTCGTCAGAGACCTCGACCCAGGCGGATCCGGTCCCCTCGTCCACGCCCAGGCGCAGCTCGATGTGCGAGCCGCCGGGGGTGTGGCGGACCGCGTTGTCGAGCAGGTTCAGGACCAGCCGATGAAGCTCGTCGGGGTTGCCATCCACCGGGATCGGCGTGCCGTTGTCGACGCTGAGATGGTGGTTGCCACTGACGGGTGCGACTTCGGCGGCGGCGTGGCCGGCTATCTCGGCCAGGTCGCAGCGCCGGCGCTCGCTCTTGCGGCCCGCGTCGGCCCGGGCGAGCAGCAGCAGGTCGGCGACCAGCCTGCTCATCCGCCGCGAGGATCGCAGCGCGGAATCGACCATCTCTCGGTCCTCCTCGTGGTCGGGCTGCTCGAGCGATGACTGCAACAGCTCGAGGTTGGCGAGGACGCTGGTCAGCGGGGTGCGCAGCTCATGCGAGGCGTCTGCGACGAACTCGCGCTGCTTCTGCATCGCCTGCTCGCGCTCCTCGCGGGCGGAGTCGAGCGAGCGCAGCATCTGCTCAAGGGTCCGCGCCAGCTCACCGACCTCGTCCTCCACCTTCGGCTCGGGCATCCTGCGTGAGGGATCGCGGGTGGCGGCGATCTCGCGCGCCGTCGCCGTCAGCGAGGCTATGGGCCGCATCGCTCGGTCGGCAATCGCGAGGCCGGCAAGGCTTGCGAGCAGCGTTCCGCCGAGGACGCCGGCGGCGATGAAAAGCCAGAGCCGCTCGATCGTCGATTCGACGTCCTCGCGGCTGCGCCCGTACTGGACGTAGCCTGCCACCCGGCGCGAGGGTCCGGTGACGGCGGCCGTCGCCACCCGCATCGATCCGTAGTCGTGGAGCCCGACGAGGGGCGGCCCGAGGTAGGCGGCGTTGGGGCTCTCGGCCATCACCCGGCGCTGGGCGTCGAAGATCCAGACGGTGGCATCGTTGGGGAGGACATAGTCGTCGAGGTGCGGCCCCCGTGTGAGGTAGGAGCCGGTTGGCTGCTCGCTGATGCGGAGCTCCCCGGACAGGGTTCGCACCGCCCCCTTCAGCTCGCGGTTGAAGTCGTCGTGGATCCGCTCGCCGGCGAAGTGGCCGATGACGCCGCCGAAGATCAACAGGATGACGAGGGTGAGGGCGGCCGAGGCCAGAGCCAGGCGCCAGCGCACCGGCCACGTCCCTGCGTGCAGGATGCGCCGCTTGCCCCGACCGACCGCGCTCGCCCCCTGATCCACCGCTAATCCTTGAGCACGTAGCCGGCGCCTCGCTTGGTGTGGAGCAGGCGGGGCTCGCCCCCGGCCTCGAGTTTGCGCCGCAGGTTGGAGATGAAGACGTCGATCGTGTTCGTCGCCGCCATCGGGTCGTAGCCCCAGACCTCGTCGAGGAGACGCTCGCGCGAGACCACCAGGCGGTGGTTGCGCATCAGGTACTCGAGCAACTCGAACTCGCGGTTAGTCAGCTCGATCTCGCGCTGGCCGCGGGCGACCTCGCGGGTATCGGGGTTGAGCCTGAGGTCGGCGACCGTCAGCGAGGCGCTGCCGCGCGGCGGGCGGCGGCGCAGCAGGGCTCGAATTCGTGCCAGCAGCTCCTGGCGTTCGAACGGCTTCACCAGGTAGTCGTCGGCGCCGCTGTCGAGGCCATTGACCCTGTCCTCGGTTTCGGCCCGGGCGGTCAGCATCAGGATCGGCACGTCTCCCTCGGCCCGCAACCGCCGGCATACCTCGACCCCGTCCATCTGGGGGAGGCCGAGGTCGAGGACGACGATGTCGGGGATGAATTCGCCGGCCAGGTCGAGCGCCTCGACGCCGTCGCCGGCGGTGCGCACGTCATAGCCCTCGTTGCGGAGCGATCGCCGCAGCACGTCGGTGATCTCGACGTCGTCTTCGACGACCAGCACGCGCCCTCCGGGTATTTCGGCGTCAGCGGCCATGAACCGATGTTAGCCCTGGTTCGGCCGTGGATCGGTGCCTTTAGGGTCAATTTATGCGCCGGACCCGGCGGCGCCGGCCGCGCAGGGCTGCCGCCCCGGGCGTCGAATGGGGGAGGCATGTTCGTGCGGCAGAAGAGCCGTTCCGCTTCACCGCGCCGGAGCGCGGCGGCGAGGGCGCGCAAACCTGCGAGACGGCGCAAGCCGGCCCCCCGCGGGCGTTCCCTGCGGCCGGCTCGGATCGAGCAGCGCCACCTCGACGTAGCCGGGCTGACGCTGATAGCCGCCGGCGTCTATCTCGCCCTGGTCCTCTATCTCGGCTGGGACGGCGGCCGGGTGGGATCGATGGCCGAGGAGTGGCTCACCTTCGCCTTCGGCAAGGTCTCCTACCTGATCCCGGTGGCCCTGTTCCTCTCGGGAGCGGCGCTGATCCTGAAGCCCTTCATGCCGGCGGTCAAGCCGCTGCGCACCGGCGGGATCTGCCTCCTGGCCGGGCTGCTGCTCGCCTTCGCGGCCCAGACGGCGGGGCTCGGCCCCGACCGCCCGCCGCGCGCCGAGGTCTTCGACTCGAGCTGGTTCCCGCATCATGGTGGGCTGGCAGGCGAGTCGCTGTACTGGACGATCTCGACGCTCTTTCAGCGAATCGGTGCCCACATCGTCGCCCTGCTGCTGATCGTCGCCGGGTGCCTGCTGCTGACCGGGACCTCGATAGCCGCCTTCCTCAGCGCCGGGGGCCGCGTCCTTCGTCGCGCCCGCAACGGGACCGGGGAGATCGCCCGCACCTTGGCCGGGGCTCGCCAGCCCTGGAAGGAGGCCGACGGATTCGAGACCGGGGCAGCCGAAACAGACGTCATGGACTCCTATCCCGACGAGGATGCCGTAGCGCCGACGGTCGCGATTCTCGATGACGCCGCCGCCCGCGACGACTCGGAATACGAGGCGGTGACCGAGGACTTCGACGCTGAGCTGCACGAGATCGAGTCGGAGAAGGAGGCCGAGAAGGAGGGGGCGGGGTCAGAGTCGGCCACGGTTGGCACTGAGGCCGAGACCCCGACGACGCCGATGGGCCAGAAGCGCGGGGTGACCGCGTCGGAGGAGATCAACTACACGCTGCCGCCGGTGAAAGCGCTCGAGAAGGGCCGCAAGGACTCGGGACCGGACCCCCGCGACCAAGAAGCGGTGGGGCGCAAGCTGGTCGAGACCCTCGGCCACTTTGGGGTCGAGGCCAGGATCGTCGGCATCGTCAGCGGTCCCCACGTCTCCCGCTACGAGCTGCGGCTGGCGCCGGGCACGAAGGTGAAGAAGGTGACCGAGCTCGCCAACGACCTCGCCTACGCACTCGCCTCCACCGACATCCGCATCCTGGCGCCGATCCCGGGCAAGCAGGCGGTCGGGGTCGAGGTGCCGAACTCGCGCCGGCGGATCGTCCGGCTCGGCGACATCTACCAGGGCCGCCCGGAGAAGACCTCGCCGCTGGTCGCCTGGCTGGGCAAGGGCATCGATGGCAACGCGGTCTGGACGGACTTGGCGAAGATGCCCCACGTGCTGGTCGCCGGCACCACCGGCTCGGGGAAGTCCGGCTGCGTCAACGCGATCCTCTCCTCGATCCTGATGCACGCCTCGCCGAACGAGGTGCGTCTGGTCCTGGTCGACCCGAAGCAGGTGGAGCTCAACCACTACGAGACGGTCCCGCACCTGCTGACTCCGGTCGTCACCTCGCCCCGCCTGGCCGCCAACGTGCTCGCAAACCTGATCGGCGAGATGGAGAGCCGCTACGGGATCATGGGCCAGGCGCGCTGCCGCAACCTGGCCGAACTCAATCGCGCCCGGGCCAAGGCGGGGGAGGCGCCGCTGCCGCACATCCTCTGCGTCATTGACGAGCTCGCCGATCTGATGATGGTCGCCCCGGCCGAGGTCGAGGACTCGATCATCAGGCTGGCCCAGAAGTCCCGCGCCACCGGGATCCACCTGGTGCTGGCGACCCAGCGCCCCTCGACCGACATCATCACCGGGACGATCAAGGTCAATATCCCGGCCCGGATCGCCTTCGCCGTCTCCTCGCAGACCGACTCCCGGGTGATTCTCGACCAGGGCGGGGCCGAGGCGCTGCTGGGCCAGGGGGACATGCTCTTCAGGGGCGCCGGAACCTCGAAGCTGGCGCGGATCCAGGGCGCCTTCATCACCGAGGACGAAATTGCCCGGATCACCAGGCACTGGTCGAAGCAGGGCGAGCCGGAGTTCGAGGAGGAGTTGCTGGAGACCCGCGAGGGGGTCGGCGGGGACGATGAGGAGGGCGAGTTCAACCCCGACAAGGACGACCTGCTGGAGGAGGCGATCCGGCTGGTGGTGCAGACCGAGACCGCCTCGGTCTCGATGATCCAGCGCCGCCTGCGGGTCGGCTATACCCGCGCCGGCCGCCTGATCGACATGCTCGAGCGCCGCGGGGTGATCTCCGGCTATGAGGGCTCGAAGCCGAGGCAGGTGCTGATCACCGAGGCCGACCTGCCGCGCATCCTCGGCGGCCCGGGCCCGGTGCCGCCCGCGGAGATCGCGGCTGCCGGGAAGCCGAATCCCGAGCCGGTCGCAAACGCGCACGACGCCTGAGCCCCGCACGGGGAGGCGCCGCGCGGCCGCGGCCGTCCTCGCGTAGGACAATGAGGGCCGATGTCACCGCTTGAGCCAGCCATCGGGGCGACCCTCCGCGACACCCGCATACGTCGCAAGATCGACCTCGCGCAGGTCGAGTCCGAGACCAAGATCCGGGTCCGCTACCTGCGGGCGCTCGAGAACGAGGAGTGGGACGTGCTCCCGGGGGGCGCCTACACCCGCAGCTTCATCCGCACCTATGCGACCTTCCTCGGCCTCGACGGGGAGCGGCTCGCCGACACGTACCGGCGCGAGTTCGAGCAGACGGCGGCCGAGCGTCCTTCGCGCCAGGACCCGGTGCCAGCGCCGACTCCGCCCCAGGGCGGGGGAGGGGCCCGGATCTCGAAGGGGGCTCTCGCGGCCCTGGTCTCCGTCGCTCTGATCGTGATCCTGATCGCGATCGGGCTCCTCAGCGGCGGCTCCGACAACAGCGGGCCGGCCCCTGCCGGCAAGAAGGGCGGCGAACCGGGACGCAGGTCGGTGCACCAGCAAGCCCAAGAACCCTCCGGGGTGACCCTGAGGCTGGCGGCCGAGGCCGACGTCTGGGTCTGCCTGCTCAACGCCGGCGGCAACAAGCTGATCGCGGGGGAAACGCTCGCCGCAGGCACCCGGACGCGCTCCTACCGCTCCGATAGCTTCACGGTCTCCTTCGGAAACGGCTCGGTGACGATGCAGGTGAACGGAAAGCAGGTCCCACTGGCGGACACTCCGAACCCGATCGGCTACGGGGTCTCCGGAAACGGAAGGGTCAGGCCCCTCCAGGAAAGCCAGAGGCCGACGTGCGAGTGAGCCGATGACCCCGGTCCGAGCTGGGATCCTCGTCACAGGCACGGAGGTGCTTACCGGCCGGGTAACCGACCGCAACGGCCCCTGGATCTCGGAGCGGCTGGGCGAGCTCGGGGTCGAGGTCGCACATATCCTCGTCGTCGGCGACCGGCCCGACGACCTCGAGGCGGCTCTGCGCTTCATGTCCGGCGAGGGGCTCGATCTGATCATCACCTCCGGCGGGCTCGGGCCGACCGCCGACGACCTCACCGCCGAGGTCGTCGGGCGTTTTGCCGGGCGCGAGATGGTGCTCGACGAGGAGATGGAGCAGAAGATCGCCGCGATCCTGCGAGCCTTCGCCAGCCGCTGGCGTCGTTTCGACGAGGAGGCGATTCTCGCCGCCAACCGCAAGCAGGCGATCATCCCCAGGGGCTCGACGCCGCTCGATCCGGTGGGGACGGCGCCGGGCTTGGTCGTCCCCGCCGGTGACTCGGTCGTGATCGTCCTCCCCGGGCCGCCGCGCGAGCTGCAGCCGATGTGGGAGCGGGCGATCGAGGCGGCTCCCGTACAGGAGGTGCTCGGCCGGGCGACATCGCTGAGCGGTTACACCCTGCGCATGTTTGGAGTCCCGGAGTCGGAGATCGCCCGCAGCCTGGTCGAGATCGAGTCCTCCGGCACCGCGATCGATACGGTCGAGATCACCACCTGCCTGCGCCGGGGAGAGATCGAGATCGACGTGCGCTGGCGTGAGGAGGCCTCGTCGGAAGCGGAAGCGGTGAGGCGGGGCCTGATCGAGAGGCACCGCCGGTATCTCTTCAGCGAGGACGGGACGACAATCGACGAGATCGTCGCCGGGCTCCTGGGGGGACACCGGCTTGGCCTGGCCGAGTCCTGCAGCGGGGGGCAGATGGCCTCCCGGATCACCTCGATTCCGGGCGCCTCGGACTACTTCGCCGGCAGCGCCGTCACCTACTCGAACGAGGCAAAAATCTCTCTGCTCGGCGTCGACGCGGAACTGATCGAGCGCCACGGCGCGGTCTCGCCGGAAGTCGCTGAGGCGATGGCGATCGGCGCCTTGGAGCGGTTCGACGCCGACGTCGCCGTCTCGATCACCGGAATCGCCGGCCCCGAGGGCGGCAGCGAGGAAAAGCCGGTCGGCTACGTCTGCTTCAACGCCCGGCTTGCCGACGGCACCAAACTCGCCCGCGATCCGGTGATCCCCGGCGGCCGCGACGATATTCGCGAACGCTCGAGCCTGGTCGGGCTGCACCTGTTACGGACCCTTCTGGGCTCGGTCGAGGCCCCCATCTGAGCCCCGTTGCCGAGAGCGAAGTTTCCTCTCATAGTGAGAGGAAAATGGAAGTCTCGGCGGCGGCATTGGGTCAGGCGAAGAGGGCGAGGGCGCGCTCAGCGACCAGCTCGGGCTTCTCGTCGACGAGGAAATGACCCGCGTCGGGCACCAGCTCGACCTCGAGCCGGTCGGCGTGGCCCTCGTAGCCGCCGGTGGCGAGGCGGTAGGAGATCAACACGTCCCGCTGCCCGAAGAGGAGCAGCGTCGGCACCGTCAGCCGCGCCTCCTCGAAGGTGCCCCTGAAGGCGTCTGCGAAAGAGGCGACGTAGCTGCGATAGAGCTCCCGGGTGACGTGGATCCGCGAGGGGGTGGCGAGCGGCGAGGCGTAGGTCTCGACGTCCTCATCGCTGAAGGGCTCTCCGACGTTGCCGCGCAGAAGGCGGCCGCGGGCGAAGCCCCGCCGCATCAGCGCGGGGCCGAGCGGGGAGGCGTTGAGGAGCGCGTACCAGCTGCGCCAGGCCTGATCGAGGCCCTCGAGGCCGAGCGGCGGCCAGGGGTGGGGGGTGCTGCAGGCGACGATCGCGCTGATGCGGCCCGGGTGCCCGATCCCCAGCAGGAATGCGGTGAAGCCGCCCCAGTCGTGACCGATGACGCTCGCCCGCTCGATCCCGAGCGCGTCCAGCAAGGCGATCTGATCGGTGGCGAAGGTGGCGGGGTCATAGCCCTCGCCCGGAGCATCGCTCCAGCCGAAGCCACGGAGGTCGGGAGCGATCAGGCGGTGGGTGTGGCGCATCCGCCCGATCACGCGGTGCCACATGTGGTGGTGCTGGGGCCAGCCGTGGAGCAGGAGGACCGGCGGGCCCTCGCCGGCCTCGGCGTAGTGGACCCGGAGGCGGCCGGCGACGACGTAGCGGTGCTCGGCGCCGGCGATCGGCGGCGGTCCGGGGATTCCCTTCACCGGGTCGATTCTAGTTTTCACTTCCCCGCCGGGTCTTCAGCGGGCGAGGACGGACCAATGAGCAGAATTCGTATCGAAGCGTGCTGTGACTGTTCACGGTCGGGGATTGCGCCACGCATCAATCCCCCCTAGTTTCAGCGGCGATGAGCGATCCCTCCAAGGAGAGCCCGCCGGCGCGGTTGTTCATCGCGCTCGAGCTGCCCGCCGAGGTCAGGGCCGGGATCGCCTGCTGGGGGGCGCAGGAGCTGCTGGATCCGGCGCTACGCCGGCTGCCGGAGGACGCCCTGCATCTGACCCTCGTCTTCCTCGGCGACACCTCGCCCGCGCTGATCCCGCGGATCGCTGCGGCCCTGCTGCGCATCGATGCGGTGGCGCCACGGATCGAGCTCTCGCTCCAGCCGGTGACGCTCCCGCCGGGGCGGCGGCCCGGGCTGTATGCGCTCGAGGCGAGATCCGAGGGGGTCGAGGAGATCCAGGCCCGGCTGGCGGAGACGCTTGCGGCGGCCGATCTGCACGAGCTCGACGAGCGCCCTTTCTTCCCGCACGTGACAGTGGCGCGGGTCCGCAGGGGGCACGGCCGGCGAAGGAAGCCGCTGAGGGTCGGGGATCCACCAGGACGGCTCCCGGAGGTGCTGCTGCGCCCCTTCCGTGGCGTCCGGATCGCGCTCTACCTTTCGTCTTTCCGGCCGGGCGGCGTCGACTACACGCCGCTGGCACAAGTCGAGTTGCCCCCAGGCGAGGCAGCGGTGAGGTGAAGAGATGGCTGAAGCAAAGAAAGCGACTTTGAAGGACGCCTCGAAGGAGGCCAAGGCGAAGGAGGCTGCCCTCGACGCCGCGGTCACCCAGATAGATCGCCAGTTCGGCGCCGGCTCGCTGATGAAGCTCGGTGACGACGCCGCGATCCAGATCGAGGCGATACCGACCGGCTCCCTGGCGCTCGACCTGGCACTGGGCATCGGTGGCGTCCCGCGGGGGCGGATCGTCGAGATCTTCGGCCCGGAGTCCTCGGGAAAGACCACGCTCGTGTACCACATCATCGCCGAAGCTCAGGCGCGCGGTGGGATCTGCGCCTTCGTCGATACAGAGCACGCGATCGACCCGATCTACGCCAGCCGGATCGGCGTCGACACCGACGAGCTGCTGGTCTCCCAGCCCGACTACGGTGAGCAGGCCCTGGAGATCGTCGACGTCCTCGTCCGCTCCGGCGCCGTCGACATCGTCGCGATCGATTCGGTCGCAGCCCTCACCCCGCGGGCGGAGCTTGAGGGGCAGATGGGCGAGACCCAGGTCGGCCTCCAGGCAAGGCTGATGTCGCAGGCGATGCGGAAGCTGGCCGGGAACCTCAGCCGCGCCAACACCGTCTGCCTGTTCACCAACCAGATCCGCGAGAAGATCGGCGTCCAGTTCGGGTCCCCCGAGACCCAGCCTGGCGGCCGGGCGCTGAAGTTCTATTCCTCCCAGCGGCTCGACATCCGCCGGATCGAGACCCTGAAGGAGGGCACCGAGGCGGTCGGCAACCGGGTCCGGGTCAAGGTGGTCAAGAACAAGGTCGCGTCGCCCTTCCGCCTGGCCGAGTTCGACATCGAGTACGGCCAGGGGATCTCGAAGGAGGGGAGCCTGATTGACCTCGGACTCGAACACGACCTGGTGCAGAAGTCCGGCTCGTTCTTCTCCTACGGAGAGCTGAGACTGGGGCAGGGGCGCAACAACGTCAAGCAGTTCCTGGCCGAGAACCCCGAGGTCGCCGGCGAGATCGAGCGGAAGATCCTCGACGCGCTCGAGATCGAGCGCGGGACGGCCCCGGTCCAGCCGGCTCCCGACGCCGCTGAGGCCGAGGAAGCAGAGGTCGTCGCCGGGGAGGCGACGGCGAAGAAGGCCGCCTGAGGCGCCCCGGGCGGTGGCGGAGGAGCCGCTGACGCTGGCCCTGGGGGCGCTCGCCCGCAAGGAGCGAAGCGTCGCCGAGCTCGGTGCCTGGCTGCGTCGCCGCGGCGTCGGCGAGGACGAAGTCGCCGACATCGTCGATCACCTGGTCTCGACCGGCGGTCTCGACGACGCCCGCTTCGCCGAGCGCTTCGCCGAGGACAAGCGGACCCTCTCCGGCTGGGGGCCCGAGCGGATCGCGACGTCGCTGAGGCAACGGGGCGTTCCCGAGGCCGACGTCGAGGCCGCGATCGGTGCCGAGGACGGCGAGCAGCAACTGGAGCGTGCCGTTGGCCTGCTCGCCGAGCGCGGTGTCGAGCTCGATGGCGACCGCGGCCGCAACCGGGCCCTGGGATTGCTTGTCCGGCGGGGATTCGACTCCGAGACCGCCTACGAGGCGGTCAGGCGGGCCGGTGCCGCCCAGGTTGAGGGCGGTTCGATGGACGCTGCCTGAGCCGAATGAAATTCGGCCTCCGTCGGGCGTCGCGACTTGGACTCGCTTGCGCGCCGTATTACTCTTCGGAGTGAGGTGAGACTCACCTAATCTGACTGAAACTTGAACGCCGCTCGACGGCGATGAAAATGCGGTCGCAACCCCACCGGATCCGGGAGCGCGGCCGGGAGAGGAAAAAAATGGAGATCCGGTCTTGGCTGCCGCCCTGGATCCGGTCGCGCCCCGATGAGCCGACCGGAAGTTCGAACGGGTCCGGACCGAGGGATGAGGCCGTCGCCCGTGAGGCGGAGCCGGCCCCTGCCGCGGCCGGGGCAGAAGCTCCCGCAGATGAGGCAGGGTTGCAATCCGAGGCAGGGATGCATTCCGAGCTGCGCACGCGCCGCGAGGAGATCGTTCGCATGGAGGAACGGGCGCTGAGGCAGATGGAGTCGGTCGAGACGCAGCTGCGCGAGCTCGAGCGTCGCCGCGACGCTCTCGATGATCGCGAGCGAAACCTCGACAACGAGCTCGAGTCGCTGGCGAAGACGAAGCGCCGGCAGGTGCTGGAGCTGGAGCGGGTGGCCGGGCTAAGCGCCGCCCAGGCGAAGCAGGTCCTGTTGAAGGAGGTCGAGGACGAGGCCCGCCAACAGGCGGGGCTGACCCTGCGCCGGATCGAGGAGGAGACCAAGCTCGAGGCCGAGCGCAGGGCCCGCGGGATCCTCGCCGTCTCGATGCAGCGGCTGGCGGCGACCCAGGCTGGCGAGACGACGACCAGGCTGGTGCAGCTGCCGAACGACGAGATGAAGGGGCGGATCATCGGGCGGGAGGGGCGAAACATCCGAGCGCTCGAGAACCTCACAGGGGTCGACTTCATCATCGACGAGACCCCCTCGGCCGTGCTCCTGTCGAGCTTCGACGGCGTCCGCCGCGAGATCGCCCGGCTAACCCTCGAGAAACTGATCGCCGACGGTCGCATCCACCCGGCCCGATGCGAGGAGGCATACCAGCAATCCCGGGACGAGATAGAGGACCGGATCGTCGAGGAGGCCGAGAAGGCGCTGCTCGAGGCGCGGATCACCGGGGTGCACCCCGAGTTGGTGCGCGTCCTCGGCCGGCTCAAGTTCCGCACCAGCTACGGCCAGAACGTCCTCGACCACCTGGTCGAGTGCTCCCAGATCGCGGCGCTGATGGCTGCCGAGCTCGGGGCCTCGGCGGAAGTCGCCCGCAGGGCCGCAATGCTCCACGACATCGGCAAGGCAGTCAGTCACGAGGTCGAAGGGACGCACGCCGTGGTTGGAGCCAGGCTGGCTCGTCGCTACGACGAGCCCGAGGCAGTGGCGCACGCGATCGAGTCCCATCACAACGAGGTCGAGCCACGGACGGTCGAGGCAGTGATCCTGCAGGCCGCCGACGCGCTCTCTGGAGCCCGTCCGGGGGCCCGGGGCGAGTCGCTGGAGCAGTATGTGACGCGGCTGCGCGACCTCGAGGAGATCGCCCAGCGAAACTCGGGCGTGGAGAAGGTCTACGCGATGCAGGCCGGGCGCGAGATCCGTGTGATGGTCGACCCGGGGGCAATCGACGACGAGGCGGCGGCGCTGATCTCGCACGAGATCGCAACCGCGGTCGAGCGTGAGATGGAGTACCCGGGCAGGATCAAGATCACCGTGATCCGCGAAAGCCGGGCGACAACCTACGCCAAGTAGGCGTCGCCCACCCGACACGAACCGTGAGGAACCGCCGCTCCGACTCTCTCAGCATCGTCGCGGTGCCGAGCAGCGCCGGAGCCTTCTCCCCAGGACAGGAGCGTGCGCCGGAGGCATTTCGCCGGGGTGGGCTAGAGCGGCTTCTAACGGATGGCGGGGTCGGGGTTGACGGCTGGCTCGAAGTCGAGGGCTTCACCTGGCGGCCCGACCGTGAGCATCGCCGTGCCCAGCACCTCGAGGAGGTGCGCAGAGTTGCACTCGCGACGGCGGATCAGGTCGAGAGCCTTCTGGCGGCGGGGGCGCGCGCCCTGATCCTCGGGGGCGATTGCACCGTCGGCGTCGGCACCGTCGGGGGCGCGGTCGCGGCCGGGGGCAAGGTCGGGCTCATCTACATCGACCGCCACGCCGACCTGAACACGCCCGAGAGCGTCGCCGAGGGAGCCCTCGACTGGATGGGCATGTCGCAGCTCCTCGATGCACGCGGTTCGATCGACCGCCTTGCGGCGGCGTTCGGGAGGCGCCCGCTGCTCGAGCCCTCCCAGGTTGTGGTTCTCGGAGCCGAACCGGAGGCCTGGACGCCCTGGGAGCGCGAGGAGGGCGAGCGGTTACGACTCCCGCGGGTCGGATCGGAGGATCTGAGCCAGCGGCCGCGTGTCGCCGCGGAGGAGGCGCTGGGGTTGCTCGACAGCCGCTGCGACACGCTCCTGGTGCACTTCGACGTGGACGTTCTCGACTTCATCGACGCGCCATACGGGGAGAACGTCGACCGCAACTCCGGTCCCACCCTGGCGCAGACAACGGAGGCGCTCGAGGCGCTTTGCTCCGACCCCCGCTTCGCGGCGCTGACCGTGACCGAAGTCAACCCGGCGCATGCCGTCAGCGACGACCCTGATCTCGCGCGCCTGGCCGGGGCCCTGGCGTCGGCGTGGCGGAGCACCTCCGCACACAGCGGATAGGATCCGCGGCGCCAATGACGGACCAAACCATCTTCTACATCCTCGGGATCACCCTGACCGTCTCCGCGGTCGTGGTCAGCCTGTTCGGGATCCGCAAGAACTCCTTCCCGGGCAAGGCGTTTCCGCTGCTCGCCGGCTACTTCGCATTGCTGGTGGTGGGGACGACGACCTTCGCCGTGCTCAACGCCGAGACCAACACGACCGAGAGGACCGAGAACCAGGAGGCCGCCCAGAAGCTCTACGGCGGCGAAGCGGGGGCGCCGCAGGCAGCGTCCACCACCACTACCGCGAAGCCGCCCGCCAAGGTCACGGGGCCCGGCGGAACCGTCAAGCTCGCCGCCGACCCGACCCAGCTCCTCTTCGACACGAAGACGCTCTCCAGCAAGCCGGGGAAGGTGACGATCGATTTCGAGAACCCGGCCCAGATCGAACACGACGTCGCGGTCGCCAAGGGCAATGAGGTTCTCGGCAAGACCGACCTGGTCGCCCAGGGCAAGGCTTCGACAAGTGTCGAGCTCGCCGCCGGCAGCTACACCTTCTTCTGCACCGTCCCCGGTCACCGCGAGGCCGGGATGGTGGGCACGCTGACGGTCAAGTAGGGCGCCACGTCCTCCGCTTCGCGTCCGCGGGAACCACTGCGGCGCTTCCTCCGCTTGCGTCCGGGCGTGCCGCGGTTGCGGGCGGGACCGGTACCCTCGCCAGGATGACGGGGAAGACCTACCACGTCACCACCTTCGGGTGCCAGATGAACGTGCACGACTCCGAGCGGATGCGGGGGATGCTCGACTCGCTTGGCTACAGCGAGGCCGGCGATCGCTCCGAGGCCGACCTGATCCTCTTCAACACCTGCTCGATCCGTGAGTCGGCCGACAACCGCTTCATCGCCCACCTGGGGGAGGCGAAGCGGCTGAAGAGCGAGGATCCCGGTCGCGTTGTCGGCGTCGGCGGCTGCTGGGCGCAGTCCGTCAAGGACGAGGTCTTCGCGCGCTTCCCCTTCGTCGACGTCGCCTTCGGGCCCGGGCAGATCCATCGCCTGGCCGAGTACCTCAACTCGGAGTCGCTGAGCGCGCAGGGATACTTCGAGTTCGAGGACTTCTCCGGGCACCTGCCGGCGAGGCGGGAGCGTGAGTTCCAGGGCTGGCTGCAGATCTCGCAGGGGTGCAATTGCGCCTGCTCGTACTGCATCGTCCCCTCGACCCGGGGGCGGGAGCAGAGCCGTCACCCGTCCGAGCTGATCGCCGAGGCCGAGCGGCTCGCCGCCGACGGCGTGCGCGAGGTGACCCTGCTCGGCCAGAACGTCAACAGCTACGGCCGCGACCTCCCCAAGCCGGACCGGATCAGCTTCGCCGAGCTGCTCGGGCGGATCGACGCCATCGGCGGCATCGAGCGCATCCGCTACACCAGCCCGCACCCCAAGGACATGCGGGAGGAGGTGATCCGGGCCCACGCCGAACTGCCTGCGCTGTGCGAGCACATTCACCTGCCGCTGCAGTCGGGCTCGAGCGCGGTGCTGAAGCGGATGCGCCGTACCTACGGTCGTGAGCGCTACATGGACCGGGTCTCGCTGATCCGCGAGCACGTGCCCGACTGCGCGATCACGACCGACATCATCGCCGGCTTCCCCGGCGAGAGCGAGGAGGATTTCCGCCAGACGCTCGAGGTCGTCGAGGAGGTCGGCTACGACGCCGCCTTCACCTTCATCTTCTCGCCCCGGCGAGGGACCGAAGCGGCGGGTCTCGACGGTCAGGTCCCGCACCCGGTCAAGCGGGAGCGGATGGAGCGCCTGGTCGAGCTGGTCCAGCGCCGGGCGAAGGAGCGCAGCCGGCGCTTCGTCGGCCGCACGCTCGAGGTCCTGGTCGAGGGCCCGAGCCGCACCGATCAAACCCGGCAGCGGGGCCGCTGCCGCCACAACAAGACCGTCAACTTCGACGGCACCGCCGCCCCAGGGGAGCTGGTCGATGTTGAGATCGTCGAGGCGACCTCGACCACCCTCTCGGGAAGCGAGCGGATGCTGAGCCGAATCGCCTGAAGCGGGGCGGCCGAAGGTGCCCGAGCTCGCCGCCAACCGGCGCCTGATCGCGATCTTCGGCCCGACGGCGGTTGGGAAGACAGGGGTCGGGGTCGAGCTGGCCGGGCTCCTGCGGGCCGAAGGAGAGGATCCGGTTGCAGTCAACTGCGACTCGATCCAGGTCTATCAGGGTTTGGAGACGCTCAGCGGGGCCGCGGGCAGGGCGGAGCGCAGCAGGCTGGAGCACCGCCTGCTCGCCGTCGTGCCGATCGGCGAGGAGTTCAGCGCCGGCCGGTTCGCCGAGCTGGCCCGGACGGAAATCGACTCGCTGCTGGCGGCCTCGAGGCTCCCGATCGTGATCGGCGGCACCGGCCTCTACCTGAGGGCTGCCCTGAGCCGCCTCGATCTGCGCCCGGCGGTCCCGGCCCGGGTCCGCGAGCAGGTCGAGCGCGAGGTCGCCGAGCGCGGGCCGGCAGCGCTTCACGCTGAGATCGACACCGCACTCGCCGCCTCGATCCATCCCAACGACCGCAAGCGCATTGCCCGCACGGTCGAGCTGCAGCGGGCCGGAATCGAGCCGGCGCCGGCCCAGGCAGCGGGAGGGGAGCTGTGGAGCGCCGACCTGCGCCACCCAACGCTGCTGGTCGGGATCGTCGCCGACGCCAATGTGCTGGCGACGAGAATCGACTCCCGCGTCGAGCGGATGGTCGCCGCCGGAGCGGTCGAGGAGGCGCGCACCGCCGAGCGCTCCGGCATCTCGCGCACCGCTGCCGCCGCGCTCGGGTTCCGCGAGCTGATCGCCGGTGACATCGAGGCCGTCAAGGCGGCCCACCGACGCTACGCGCGCCGCCAGCTGACCTGGATGAGGCGGATGGAGGGCGTCCTGGTGATCGACCGGGGCGCCCGCGCTGACGCCGAGGTCGCGAAGGAGATCGCCGCTGCCTTTCGCGATACTGGCCCGCGATGAGGTTCGAGAAATGGCAAGCCCTGGGCAACGACTACGTGATCCTCGAGGCGGGCGAGATCCCCTGGGAGCTGAACGAGGAGCGGATCCGGCGCGTCTGCGATCCCCATTTCGGAATCGGCTCGGACGGGATCCTGCTGCTCTCGCCGTCCGAGGACCCCGGAATCGTGGCTGAGCTGCGCATCTTCAACCCCGACGGCTCCGAGGCGGAGCTCTCGGGCAACGGCGCCCGCGAGGCGATCCTCTACCTGCATCGCCACGGCTGGACGTCGGCTGAGACATTCACGATCTCCACCTCAGCCGGGCCGGTCAGGCCGACGATCACCTCGGAGCGGACCTGCACCGTCGAGATGGGGCGCGCCACGACCAGATCGAAGGACTTCCCCTCCGGGGGGGAGGACGGCACCGGGACGCTCGGTGCGGGCGGCCGCGAGTGGGGGTTCCAGCACGTCTCGATCGGCAATCCTCAGTGCGCGATCGAGGTCGCCGACGGTCTCGAGCAGCTCGACATCGCCGCGGTCGGGCCGGAGATCGAGCGCAACGAGCTGTTCCCGAACCGCACCAATGTCTCCTTCTTCATCACAGACGGGAGCAGGGTCAGGGCCCGGATATTCGAGCGCGGGGTGGGGGAGACGCTCTCTTCGGGAACCGGAGCCAGCGGCGCCGCGATCGCCGCCTTCCTCGGCGGGGCCCCGAGCCCGATCACGGTCGAGCTCGACGGCGGCGAGCTCGAGGTCGAGATCTCACCCGAGCTCGACGTCCGCCTCAGCGGCTGGGCCGAGCCGATCTGCGCCGGAGAGCTCTCGCCGGAGCTGGTCGCCGCGCTCTCCGGGCTGGCGTGAGCGGCCTCCCATCCGACCTGACGCTGCGGGCACTCAGCGCCGACGACGCGCCGGCAGCGGCCTTGGTGACAGCGGCAACCGACCGGACCTATCTGGAGTGGATGCCACAGGGATGGCAGCCGGCCCGCGAGGATGACGAGCGTGCCTACTACGCGAGGATCCTCGCCGACCCCGGGAACTGGAGCACCGGCGCCTTCGAGCCCGGCGGGCGCCTGGTCGCCCACGCCGTGCTCGGCCAGGCAACCGACGGCGAGGTGCCGATCGAGGGCATGGGGCACCTGACCGAGCTGTTCGTGCATCCAGACCGCTGGCGTGAGGGGATCGCCACCGCGCTGATGAGCCTGGCCGAGGAGGAGATGCGCCGCCGCGGCTACACGACCGGCCGCCTGCGAACCCCCGTCGGTGCCCCGTCGATCCGCTTCTACGAGTCTCAGGGTTGGTCGGAGAACGGCGAGACCGTCTATATCGAGCAGTACGACCTCGACACGATCGGCTTCTCCAAGGCCCTCGATCGCGCGGGCGCGTAGGCTTTCGCGCCCGTCCACGGATCGAAGCGAGGAGGCCCGTTTGGCGCTGACCGACCCATCGAAGCGACTGCAGGCGATGCCGCCCTACATGTTCGCCCAGCTCGAGCGCCGCATCGCCGAGAAGCGTGAGGCGGGCGTCGACGTGATCAGCCTCGGGATCGGGGACCCCGACCAGCCCACCTACCCCCACATCGTCAAGGCGATGCAGGAGGCGGTGGCCGAGAATGCCAACCAGAAGTACCCGAGCAACCGCGGCCGGGCCGAATTTCGCGAGGCTCTCTCGGACTTCTACGACGAGCGTTTCGGGGTCGCGATCGACCCCGATTCCGAGGTGATCCCTGCGATCGGCGCCAAGGAGTGCATCTACAACCTCTGCTTCGCCTTCCTCGACCCCGGCGACGTCGCCCTCGCCTCGGATCCCGGGTACCCGGTCTACACGGGCGGGCCGGTCCTCGCCGGCGCCACGGTCGAGCCACTGCCGCTGGTTCCCGATCTCGGTTTCGCCCCGGATCTGACGGCGGTCTCGCCGGAGATGGCCTCGAAGGCGCGGCTGATGTTCCTCAACTACCCCAACAACCCGACCGGCGCGGTCGTCCCCGAAGGCTTCTTCGAGCTGGTCGTCTCCTTCGCCCGCGAGCACGAGATCCTCGTCGTCCACGACAACGCCTACTCGGAGACGACCTACGACGGCTACGTCGCCCCCAGCTTCCTCGCCACCCCCGGCGCCAGGGAGGTCGGGGTCGAGGTCTTCTCGCTCTCGAAGGGCTTCAACATGACCGGCTGGCGTTGCGCCGCGATCCTCGGCAACCGCGAGGCGATCAGCACCTACTGGCGGCTGAAGACGAACGTGGACTCCGGGCTCTTCGACGCGATCCAGCTGGCCGGTGCCGCCGCCCTGCTCGGCCCGCCCGGGCCGCTGGAGCGGATGAACGAGACCTACGCCCGTCGCCGCGACCTGGTCGTAGGGATGCTGCGCGACATCGGCGTCGAGGCCGAGGCGCCGAAGGGGACGATCTACGTCTGGGCGCCGGTTCCGGCCGGCCACACCTCGGCGTCGTTCGCCGAACTGGTGCTGGAGGAGGCGGCGGTGGTGATATCGCCCGGGTCCATGTACGGGGCCAGCGGCGAGGGCTTCTTCCGGATCTCGCTGACGACTCCCGACGAGGCGATCGCCGAGGCGGTCGAGCGGATGCGCGAACACCTCGCATAGATGCTCGCATGATGGACCGCCACCGGATCGCCTCCGGCTCCCCATTCGAGCCGGAGATCGGGTTCTCGCGGGCGCTGCGGGTCGGCGAGCGGGTGCTGGTCTCGGGCACCGGGCCGGTCTGGGCCGACGGCTCCTGCGACGCCGACGCCGGGGCCCAGGCGCGCCGCTGCCTGGAGATCATCTCCGACGTGCTCGAGCAGGCGGGGGCCGGGATCGGCGACGTGGTCCGAACCCGGATGTTCCTGACCGACGCAGCCGACGCCGGCGCGGTCGGCGGCGCCCACGCCGAGATCTTCGCCGCCGAGGCGCGGCCCGCGGCGACGATGGTGGTCGTGGCCGGCCTCCTCGACCCGCGCTGGAGGGTCGAGATCGAGGCCGAGGCGCTGGTGCGCTAGCCCGCCTCGCGCTTGCGCCAGTAGCGGTCGAGCCCGGCCCACTGTTGCTGTGGGGGGACCGCTTGGATCAGCGCCTCGGCATCGGCTCCGTCCATGGCTGCGGCGATCTCCTCACGGAGACTCTGCTCGAAGCCCTCCGCGTCGAGGTCTCGGGCCCGCTGCGCAAGCTGCCGCAGGCGGCGCCGGACCATCTCGATGTGCGGCCCGGGCTCCTCGATGACGCCGAAGTGGGTGATCCCCAGGGATCCCGGCCGCCAGGCCTCGACCGTGTCGAGCGAGCGCTCCCAGGTCTCGATGTCGATGTCCGGCGGGGGGGTCGGCGGGATAACGAGGTTGGCGGGCGGGATCCTCGTCGCGGCGACGTCGCCGACGAAGGCCCGGCCGCTGCCGAGATGCAGGTAACAGACGTGGTGTGAGGCGTGGCCGGGCGTGTAGGCGACGCGAAACCCGAGCACCTCCTCGCCGCCGGCAAGCAGGTTGATGTTGGCCTCGGGGACGGGCACGATCTCGCCCCAGAGGCGGTTCATCTCCTCGCCGTACAGGCGCGAGGCGCTGGCGATCAGCTTCGAGGGGTCGGCGAGGTGGGGCGCGCCGCGCTCGTGGACGTGGACGGGCAGGTGCGGCCAGCGGCGAACGAGGGCACCGGTGGCGCCGGCGTGGTCGAGATGGATGTGGGTGAGCAGGACGGCCCTCGGCTGCTGCCCGCCGAGCGCCGCGAGCAGGGTCGGCAGGGAGGACTCCGGCCCGGGGTCGACGAGGACGCTGTCGACCTCCCAGCACCCGATCACCCGGCCCCTGCCGAGGTGCTCGACGTCGATCAGGCGCAAACTAGGAGAGCTTGCCCTCGGCCGCCAACGTCTCGCGCAGGCCCGGCTCGAGGCTGCGCGGCGAGTAGCCGAGTTGCTTCATCGCCTTGTCGTGGCGGGCCCAGAAGGTGACCCCGTCGGCCGAGCTGATCAGCTCGGCCAGGTTCGGCGGCTGGCCCATCAGCTTGCCGACCAGGGGGCCGATCGGGGTCAGCAGCTTCAGCACCCCCGTCGGCATCGTCATCCGCGGCGGCTTGCGCCCGGCGACCCGGCCGGCGGTATCGACCATCTCGCGCATGGTCGTGATCTGGCCGCCGAGGACGTAGGCCTCGCCGATCTCGCCCTTGTCGAGCGCCAGCAGCACCCCCTCGGCGACGTCCTCGACATGGACCAGGTTCATGCCGAGGTCGGGGAAGGGCAGCATCGGCAGCTTGCCGTCCACGAACTGGTTGATCGTGTTTCCCAGAGCGGAGTGGTCGCCGGGGCCGTAGACGCCCCCCGGCTGCACGATCACGCAGGGGAGCCCCTCGTCGGCGATGAGCCGCTTGGCGACCTGGTGGGCCTGGTATTTGGTCTCCTCGTAGTAGGAGGTGAAGCTCTTGCCGGGGTGCTCGTAGGTCTCGTCGACGACCTCGCCGTGGGTATCGCCGAAGGCGCCGACGGTCGAGATGTAGACGACCCTCGGCACCTTCTGCTCCAGCGCGGCACGCAGCACTGTCTCGGTGCCGAGCACGTTGGCCTCGTACATCGCCGTGTGCTCGCTCTTGGGGATCCCGACCTCGTAAACGGCGGCGCCGTGGATGACGGCGTCGGCGCCCTCCATCCCGGCCTTGATCGCGGTCGCATCGGATAGGTCCCCCTCTGCCACCTCGGCGCCAAACGACTCCAGCCTGCGGCCCTTGTCGCGGTTGCGGGCGAGGCAGATCACCTCGTCGCCGCGTTCGAGCAGCCTGCGGACGACGTGCTCGCCGATGAATCCGGTTCCGCCGGTTACGAAGACCTTCACGGCCCCAGTCTATGTCGGTCAGGGCCATCCGTACAATCGAGGGGAGTGCAGAGATCGAGAAACGGCCGGCAGACCGAGACGCGCAAGGGCGCCGACGGGGCCGGTGCGTCCAACCCCAGGGCCCGTCAGCGGGCGCTGGCGATAGGCGTAACCGACGGCCGTGAGCAGGGCGATCCGCTGGCGGAGCTGAAGGAGCTGCTGCGGACCGCCGGCGTCGCGACCGCGGGCGAGATGGTCCAGCAGCGGCCCGAGCCGGATCCGGACCGCTACCTGGGCAGAGGCAAGCTGGCCGAGCTGAAGGCGGCGATTGCGGCCTGCGATGCCAACCTGGTTGCCTGCGACGATGAGCTGGCTCCGCGTCAGGAACGCAACCTCGAGGCGGCTCTCGGGGTGCCGGTGATCGATCGCACCGCGGTCATCCTCGACATCTTCGCCGACCACGCCCACTCGGCCGAGGGCAAGCTCCAGGTCGAGCTGGCCCAGCTCGAGTACAACCTGGCTCGGATGCGCGGCCTGTGGACGCATCTCGAGCGCCTCGGCGGCGGCATCGGGACCCGCGGCCCGGGGGAGTCACAGATCGAGACCGACCGCCGGCTTGCCCGCGACCGTATCGCCGCGCTGCGGCGGCGGCTGACACGGACCGAGCGGAACCGGGTCGTGATGAGGGCCCGCCGCGAGCGCGCCGCGATCCCGCGGATCGCCCTTGCCGGCTACACCAACGCCGGCAAGTCGACCCTGCTGAAGGCGATCACCGGCGCCGATGTCGGGATCGGCGACATGCTCTTCCACACCCTCGACCCGACCACCCGCAGCTACGAGCAGTCGGGGCGCACCTACCTGCTGACGGACACGGTCGGGTTCATCGAGAAGCTGCCCCACCAGTTGGTGGAGGCGTTCAAGGCGACCCTGGAGGAGACGGTCCTCTCCGACCTGCTGCTGCACGTCGTCGACGCGGCGGCGCCGGAGGAGCGCCTGCTGGCGGACATGCGGGCGGTGGACGAGGTATTGGAGGAGATCGGCGCGGGCGAGAAGCCGCGCCTGATTGTTCTGAACAAGTCCGACCTGCTTGACGAAGAGGAGCGCTGCGAGGCGCGGCTCCGCCACCCCGACGCGGTCCTGGTCTCGGCGCTGACCGGCGAAGGAGTCGAGCAGCTGCGGGAGCGGATCAAGGCCGCGTTCGAGGGCACCCTGCGCCGGGTGGAGCTGCTGATCCCCTATTCGGAGGGGGCGCGCCTGCACGAGTTGCACGAGATCGCCGGGGACCTGGAGCGGATCGAGCGCGGCGACGGCGTTCTGGTGCGTGCCCGGGTCCCGGCATCCGAGCTGCATCGCTTCGCCGACCTCGCCGCCAACGGCGCCGCCCCCGGCTAGGCGCGCGATTCCGCGACCCTGCGCGCCCGCGGCCGTTTCATCGGTCATTTATGGTGCCGCCGATGGAGCTTCGTTTCGTCCGACTGCGCGAGGAGGCAATCCTCCCCAAGCGGGCCCACGACGGCGACGCCGGCCTCGACCTCTACGCCGACGAGCCGGCCCACCTCGGTCCCGGAGAGCGCTGGAGCGTCGGGACCGGCGTGTCGGTGGAGATCCCCGAGGGTCATGCCGGCCTGGTCCTGCCCCGCTCCGGCCTCGCCCGCGAGCACGGGATCGCGCTTGTCAACGGCCCAGGGCTGATCGACTCCGGCTACCGGGGCGAGATCCGGGTTTTGCTGCTCAACACCGACCCGGCGGAGGTCTACCGGGTCAAGCCGGGGGACCGCATCGCCCAGCTCGTGCTGACACCGGTGATCCCCGCTGAACCGGTCGAGGTGGAGTCGCTGGACGATTCCGCCCGCGGCGACGGTGGCTTCGGCTCCAGCGGCCGCTGACTTGCGCAGTGACATCGGCTGCGGCTAGGGTGGGCAAGGCGGGGCGCCTGCACGGGGGAGAAGAAGTCAGATGAGAAGAGCACCGGCAATCGGCAGGAGGATCGCGGCGATTGGTGCGACCGCGGCAATCCTGGCCGCGCTGACCGGGTCAACCCGGCAAACGGCAATCAGAGGGCGATCGCAGGCGTGATGAGGCCGACCCGCCTGCCCCTCCTGGCCGCGATCCTGGCCGCCGCGGCAGCGACGCCGGCGCCGGCGGGCGCGGTGGTCATGCCGGCGGTACCGCTCGTCAACTCGGGGCCGGCGCCCTCGACTCCCGCCTATGTCGGCAAGCCGGCGGTGCCGAACCCGTTCACGACCGGCTGGAAGGCGCCGCAGAACCCGGGGATGGCGGACAACCCCCTCAACAGCGTCCACAACGACACCTGGATGACGGACGACTACACCCAACATGGGGGGCCGCTGGGGCGCAACCCGCGTGTCTTCTCAACCGCGATCGAGCGCGACTGCATCACCCTCACCTTCGACAGCAAGGGGCGGCTGATCGGCTCCTGCACCGATCTCCCCAACGGCCCCGGCCTCTACATGCTCGATCCCGACTCGCTCGACGTCCTCGCCTTCGAGCAGATGCCCTACGTGCCGCCCCCGGCGGGGACAAATCCCGCCCTGAACACCACCGGCGGGGCCTACTTCTACCTCGACAATCGCGACCGGGCCGTGTTCGCGACCTCCGACCGCCGCATCTTCGTCGTCGGTGAGACCAAAGAGGGGGGGCAGCCGGCCTTCAAGGTCCTCTCCCGGTACGACCCCACTCCGTGCCTGCAGCCGAACGAGCGCATGCCGTCGGTGCTGCCCGACTTTCGGGGCAGGCTCTGGTTCGTCGGCCGCCAGCAGGGCACGGTCGGCGTTCTCGATCCCTCCAAGCGGCGCTGCAAGTCGATCCTGCTGGGGGAGGAGATCGAGAACTCCTTTGCGATCTCGCGTGACGGGGCCTACATAGTCAGCGACAAGGCCCTCTACAAGATCCGCACCGGCGACGGACTCAAACCGCACATCGTCTGGCAGGCCCGCTACGAGAACACGGGAACGATGAAGACCGGCCAGATCAACGCCGGCAGCGGGACGACGCCGACACTGATGATTCCGCGGGCACGCCACCCGCGGGACCCCGCCTACGTCGCGATCACCGACAACGCCGACCCGATGAACGTCGTCGTCTACCGGGCCGGGGATCACCCCCGCCTGGGTCGGAGGGTCTGCCGTGTCCCGGTGTTCGAGAAGGGGGCGGGCGCCGACGAGAACTCGCTGATCGCCGCCGGGCGCAGCCTCTTCGTCGAGAACAACTACGGCTACGACCTGCTCGCCTTCAACGACGTGCTCGGGAACGGCCTCCCGATCGGCGGCGACCTCGGCCTGGTGAGCGAGCCCGGGATCTCGCGGATCGACATCGGGCCTTCGGGCAAGGGATGCCACAAGGTCTGGACCAACAACAGCGTCCGCCCGGCATCGGTCGTCTCCAAGGGAGACAGCCACAACGGGATCCTCTACACGTTCGAGAATGCCAAGGACCCCGCCATTCCGGGCTCGGACCCGTGGAACTGGGCCGCGGTGAGCATGCGGACCGGAAAGACCCTGTGGAAGAGGCGGGCCGGCTACGGAGGGCGGTTCAACAACCACTACGCCGGTATCGCTCTCGGCGCCCCGCAAAGGGGCAAGCCGACGCTCTACCTCGGGGGGGTCGGCGGCATCATGGCCCTGCGCGACCGCTGAGCCCACCACGGACGTCCTCAACCCGCAGCCCGCTTTGCTCGCCTCCGAACCGGGGAGGCTCTCGCAGGACCTGATCACGGCGGCCGCCCGCGAGCGGACCTGGGAGGGTGCCGACCGGGTCGAGGACCTCGAGGCGGCGCTTCACGGAGTCGATGCCGCCGGGCTCGAGGGCGACGGTCTCCGGCTCGCCTTCTGGCTCAACCTCTACAACGCCCTGCTGATTCACGAGATGCGGGTGCGACCGCGCAGCGGCTCACTTCTGCGACACCGGCGGATGTTCCGCCGCTGTGCCTACCGGGTGGGAGGGCTGGACTACCCGCTCGACGCGATCGAGCATGGCCTCCTGCGGGGGAATGCGCGGCCGCCCTACTCGCCGCGTCGGGCCCTCGGTCGGGGGGATCCGCGGCTGGCGGCCGCCCCCTCAGCCCCGGACCCGCGGATCCATTTCGCGCTCAACTGCGGAGCCCGTTCCTGCCCGGCGCCGCGCACCTACGAGCCGGCGCGGGTGGCCGGGCAGCTCGAGGAGGCCACCCGCATCTACCTCGAGGCCGAGTGTGAGATCGATCGCGCCGGTGGGGCGGTGGTGCTGCCTGGGCTGATGAAGCTCTACCGGGCCGATTTTGGCGGCAGCGCCGCGCAGCTCGGGTTCGCCGCCGCCCACCTGCCGGGCGAGGCCGCCTGGTTGAGGGAGAACGCCTCTCGCCTGCGGGTCCGCTACGCCCGCTTCGACTGGACGATCGTCGTCTGATCGCGCCGATGACTCAGCGCCGGTGCATGGCGGCCTCGCGGGCCGACTCGTGCGCGGCCACTTCGAGGGCGTCGTCGAGCGGCTCCAGCTCGGGCTCGGCGCCGAGGCGGCGGCCGAGAGCGAGCTGGATCAGGCGGTCGGCGAGCCAGGAGTTCTTCGGCAGCAGCGGGCCGTGCATGTAGGTGCCGATCAGGTTCGCCTGCCGCACTCCCTCGAACCCGTCCCGGCCGTTGTTGCCGTGCCCGCGGATCACCCGGCCAAAGGGCACCGCGCCCTCTCCCAGATAGGTGCGGCCGCCGTGGTTCTCGAATCCGGCCAGGAGCTGTGACCCCCCACCGCCACCGAGGTCGGCCTCGATCGCGATGTTGCCGATCAGCCGTTCGCCGGGCTCCCTGATCGTCTCCAGGTCGGCGAGCCCGAGGCCGGGGATCCGTTCCTCTCCTAGCTCGTAGCTGTGTCCAAGGAGCTGGTAGCCGCCGCAGACGGCCAGCACCGCGGCGCCGTCGGCGACGGCGGCCGACAGCGCCGAGCGCTTGCTCTCGACCATGTCGGCGGCGACCGCGCGCTGATCGCGGTCCTGGCCGCCACCGATATAGACGAGATCGTGGGCAGCGGGGTCGAAGCTCTCGCCGGGACCGGCGGCGGAGTATCTGAACCCGATTCCGCGCCACTCGCAGCGGCGCCGCAGGAAGACGATGTTGCCCCGGTCGGCGTAGATGTTCATCTGCTCCGGATAGAGGGCGAGGAGGCGCAGCTCCATCAGCGGGCCTCCACGAGGACGACGGTCGAGCCGACATGGTCCTCGGTCGGGGCTATCAGGCGGCGGCCCACGGGGAGGAGCCCGATCCTCGCCGCGTCGGCCTCCAGGGTCGCTGCCGGGAGGTCGGCCAGGGACACCTCGTTCTCCTCCTCGGACAGGGCGCCACCGGGTGAGACCTTCTGCCGCAGGCGGCGGATAGAGATCCTCGAGCCGTCGCCGATGACGGCCACCGGGAGGCTCGAGAAGACCCAGCCCCCCTCCTCGCGGACGTCGGGGATCGGCGGGCCCTCCTCGGTTCCCTCGACGCCGCCGCCTGGGGCGAGGATGGCGGCGGCGAGGCGCCCTCCCGGAGTGAGGTGGCGGGCGGCGCAGGCGAGGCAGCGGCGCCGTTCGGAGCCATCGGCGAAGAGCTGGAGGAGCTGCATCGGCGCCAGCACCAAGTCGAAGTGGCGATCGAGGTCGAAATCGCGGGCGTCGGCGACCGCTGCGGTCGCTGGGAGAGCGGCGGCGCCGGCCCGGCGATTCAGCTCCGCCACCAGGACGGGGTCCGAGTCGACTCCGGTGACCCGGTGGCCCCGGCGGGCGAGGTGGAGGGCGACGCGTCCCGTGCCGGAGCCGAGGTCGAGGACCTCGCCCCGGGCGGATTCCGCCAATTGCTCCCAGAGGCCGAGGTCGGCGGAGTAGGAGCCGCACTCGAGGTCGTGCCAGAGGACCGCGTCGGCGCCATCGGCGCCTCCCCGGTCTGTTTCCGCCGCCCCCCTCACTCCCAGAACTCCTTCGCCAGGCCGCGTTCGGCCAGCAGCCTTCGCAGCTCCAGCAGCGCAGTGTAGGTCGGCAGGGCGAACAGGCGCCCCTCGGAGCCGGCGACAGCGCGGTCGAGCGAGGATGCGACCTGCGGCTCGACCTCGATCCTGGCCGGATCGATCCCCGCGTACTTCAGCCGCAGCGCCATCTCCGGGGCCCGTGTGCCGGCGCAGACGACACGGCGGACCGATCCCTCCAGCAACTCGAAGTCGGCGTCCCACACCCAGGAGACGTCGTGGCCGTCCGCGGTGTTGTCGTTGAGCGCGACCCAGAGGTCGAGGCCCGCCCCGGCAGCCTCCAGGCGCAGCGTCCGCAGGACCTCGTTCGTGCCCGCCGGGTTCTTGATCAGCAGGATCGAGACCGGGACCCCGGCGACGGCGATCGTCTCGACCCGCCCGAAGGCGGCCCGTACATCGGCGAGGGCCGCGCCGATGGTGGACAGCTCCAGCCCCATCCGCAGGCCGGCGGCGATCGCCGCCAGGGCGTTGTAGACGTTGTAGAGGCCGGGCAGCGGCAACTGCAGCCGCATCTCGCCCGCGGGGGTCATGATCGTGGACGAGGAGCCGCTCATACCGCGCAGCTCTATCGAGGTCGCGGCGACCTCGGGGTCGGGCCGCCGGGCGCCGCAATTGGAGCAGGAGTAGTGGCCGAGGTGGCCGATGAAGGCGCGCTCGTAGACATATGGGTGCCCGCAGCGGCGGCAGTGCTTGGCGTCGTGAGCGTGCTGGAGCTCGGGCAGGGCCTGTGAGGGGTCGTTGACGCCGAAGTAGGTGACCGCCGGCCGCGGGCGCCCGGCGCGGTCGCGGCCGAGGTCGGCGATCAGGGGGTCGTCAGCGTTGAGGGCAAAGCCCGTCGTCCCCGCCCGGCGCTCGACCAGGGCCGCCCACTCGTCGGCGAGCGTCTCGAGCTCGCCGTAGCGGTCGAGCTGATCTCGGAAGAGGTTGCCGAGGACGATCAGGGTCGGGTCCAGCTGCTCCGCCACGCGTGGCAGCCAGGCCTCATCCACCTCGAACAGGCCCTCGTCCCCCCGTTGCTCGAGCAGCGCCGTCGCCACCCCCCAGGTCATGTTCGAGCCAGCCCGATTGTGGACGGGCCTCCGATCCGCCGCGGCGAGGATCGCGGCGATCATGCCCGCCGTCGTCGTCTTGCCGTTTGTGGCGCTGACGATCGTCGAGCCGGCGGCCAGCCGGGAGCCGAGGCGGTTTATCGCGTCGGGCTCGATTCTCAGCAGGACCCTGCCGGGGAGGGTTGTGCCCCCGCCGCGGCCGCTGGCACGGCTGGCGGCGCCGATAGCTCGCGCCAGCGCGGCCTTGGCGCCGAAGACGGCGCCGCCCGAGCCGCTCAAGCCGCGGGCTGCGGCGGCACGATCACGCCGAGGGCGCGCGGCAGCAGGCGCAGGGAGACCGGCGTGTCGGTGATGTGCTCGCCGTCGGCATAGACGGCGAACGGCCGGCTCGCCTCGAGGTCGAGGAAGGGAGCGCGGAAGACCCTTACCTCCTCGCGGTCGACGTGCGTCCCCTTGAACACCTTCGGCAGGTTACTCAGGAAGCGGAACTTGCCGACCTCGCCGACGAGGACGACGTCAAACTCGCCGTCGGCAGGGTCTGCGTCGGGGGCAACCAGCATGCCTCCGCCGTAGGCCTTGGTGTTGGCAACGGCCACCGTGTAGCCGGTGAAGCGCATGCGCTCCTCGCCGACCTTGACCGTGAACCGTGCCGGCTTCCAGCTGATCAGCGCCCGCAGCGCCGCGTAGGCGTAGACGAGGTTTCCCTTGAACAGCTTCGACTCATTGGCGATCCGGTTGGCCTCCGAGTCGAAGCCGACGCTGGCAATGCAGAGGAAGCGCTGGCCGTTGGCCTCGCCGACGTCGACCTGGCGAATCTCCCCGCCGGCGAGCACTTCGACCGCCTCCTCCGGTTCGGTCGGTATCCCGAGGACGCGAGCGAAGTCGTTGCCGCGACCCCCGGGGATGATCCCGAGCGGGACTTCCGATCCGGCAAGGATTCCCCCGGCGAGGCCGATCAGTCCGTCTCCGCTCATGATCACCGGGACCTCTCCCCCCTCGGCGGCCCGGAGGATCTCATCGACCGCGTGCTCGCGGTCGCGCGTCCTCTCGACCCGAAAGGCCATGTGCCGCTCGTCCAGGGCCTTCTCGACCCTGGGCAGCAGGTCCTTGGTCCTGCCGCGGCCCGCGGACGGGTTGACGATCAGCGCCAGGGGCATCGACTCCATCTCCATCGGGGCAGGAGCCTAAACGCCGGCGGGGGCGCTGAGCTCGCGGCGGCCGACGAAGAAGGTCCCCGAGCCGGCCTCGCCGCCGGCGACAGGCTCCACACCGCGCTGGCGGAATTTCCATGCAAGGAGCTTCTCGGGCGTGTAGAAGGGGGTGGCGTCGCCCCAACTGGCGGCGATGATGACAAACCCCCCGGGCCGCAGCATCCGCGCCAGCTCATCGAAGAACGGCGGCATGTTGAGCTGGGTCACGAGGTCGAATGACTCGTCGGCGTAGGGGAGGGCGGCGGCGTCGCCGACCCGGAATGCGACCCGTCCCTCGGGGTCGAGGCCGATCTTGGCGATCGCCCGCTCGATCATCTCCTCCGAGATGTCGATTCCGCGGATCCGCGCCTGGGGGAACTCGCGGGCGAGGAACAGCGTCCCGGCTCCGGTCCCACAGCCGACGTCGAGGACGCGCTCGGGAGAGGGCGAGACTTCCAGAACGGCCGCCGCCAGGGGAGCCAGGTGCTCGAGGCTGCCCGCTCCGGTGCGCTCGTCCCAACCGGCGGCGCGCTCGGAGAAGAAGCGACGCATCCGTCCCCGCAACAGCGGCCACAGCCACGGAGCCCTCGCCACGATGTTGTTGAGCGCGCGACCGAGCAGGCGGTCGCGGGAGGGGGGATCGGAGCGAACGGAAGCCACGGGGCAGATGATCGCAACCCTCTAGGCTTGGCCGCCCTGTGCAGGACAGGCGGATAACTCTGATCGTCGCGCTGGCCGCAGTAGCGGTACTGGTCGGGGTGATCCTCGTGGTCCGCGGCGGATCCGGCGGCGGCTCGGATGAGAAGGTGAGCTCGAACGGGTGCCGGCGGGTCGATAAGCCGGACCCCAAGACCGTAAGCCTCAAGGCGCCGCCGCAGACGGTGAAGCCGGGTGAGAAGCTGACTGCGGTGATGGAGACCAACTGCGGCACCTTCGAGATCGCCCTCGACACCGGGCGGGCGCCGGTCACCACCAACTCCTTCGCCTACCTCTCCAGGCGGGGTTTCTACGACGAACTGACCTTCCACCGGATCTCGCCCGGCTTTGTGATCCAGGGCGGCGACCCGAACGGAACCGGCACCGGTGGCCCCGGCTACAGCGTCGATGAGAAGCCGCCGGCGAACCTCGCCTACACCCGGGGCGTGGTGGCGATGGCGAAGACGTCGGCAGAGCCGCCGGGGCGCTCCGGGAGCCAGTTCTTCATCGTCATCGGTGCCGACGCCGGCCTGCCACCGGAGTACGCCCTCGTCGGGCGGGTGAGCGGGGGCTTCGACGTGGTCAAGCGGATCGGCACCCTCGGCACAGCCAGCGAGCAGCCGAAGCAGACGGTCCTGATCGAGAAGGTCACGATCGAGAAGCGTTAGGGCGATTGGATGCCGAAGGTAGCGATGGGCGAGCAGGCTGTGGCGGCGGCGTCCTGATGGCGGCCGGCGGCCTCGAAGGGCTAGGCGCGC
Source organism: uncultured Actinomycetes bacterium (assembly GCA_963840235.1). Taxonomy (GTDB): domain Bacteria; phylum Actinomycetota; class Thermoleophilia; order Solirubrobacterales; family 70-9; genus JBBRHQ01. Next base: position 506,984 of record CAWIYC010000003.1, on the reverse strand, counting down.
TGCTGCTCGACCTCGACGGGGTCCTCTACGTCGAGGGGGAGGCGGTCCCGGGTGCGGCCGCCGCGGTCGAGAGCCTGCGGGGGCTGGGTCTCACGCTGCGGTTCGTGACCAACACCACCGCCCGCTCCCGCGGGCAGACGCTGGAGAAGCTCGAGCAGCTCGGATTCGCGGTCGAGCCCGCTGAGCTGGCGACCCCCGCCCGGCTGGCCCGGCGGCACTGCGAGCAGGCCGGCCACCGCCGGGTCGCGCTGATCATGAACGACGCGGTCAAGGCCGACTTCGAGGGTCTCGAGGAGGCGACAGCGGACGTGGACGCAGTGATCATGGGCGACCTCGGCGAGCAGTTCGGCTTCACCATTCTCAACCGTGCCTTCCGGCTGGTGATGGACGGGGCGGAGCTGATCGCGCTGCAGAAGAACCGCTACTGGCTGACGGCCGACGGACTCTCGCTCGACGCCGGCCCCTTCGTCGCCGCGGTCGAGTACGCGAGCGGAAAGGAGGCCTTCGTCGTCGGCAAGCCCTCCGCGGGCTTCTTCGGCTCGGTTCTCTCCGACCTCGGGCGGGGGGCGGCCGGGGTGGCGATGGTCGGTGACGACGTCGAGTCGGACATCGGTGGCGCGCTCGACGCCGGCCTGCGGGCGGTGCTCGTTCGCACCGGCAAGTACCGGCAGGACTTCGTCGCCGCCAGCGGCATCGCCCCGACCGCGACGATCGACTCGATCGCCGACCTGCCGGCCGCGCTGGGGCCGGGTTGAACCCGGTCGAGCCGACCCCGGTCAGCGCCCCCGGCGCGGGACTGACATTGCGCGGGGAGCGCTCGGGGGAGGGGCCGGCGGTGGTGCTTTGCCACGGGATCACGGCGACCCGTCGCTACGTCGTCCACGGCTCCAAGCTGCTGGCCCGCCGCGGCCACCTGTTGATCGTCTACGACGCCCGCGCTCACGGGGAATCGGACCCCGCCCCCAGGGGATCGGGTTATGGATACCCGGAGCTCGTCGCCGACCTGGGGGCCGTCCTGGACGAAACCGTGAAGGAGGGTCCATTCGTCCTCGGCGGGCATTCGATGGGGGCCCACACCGCGGTCGCCTACGCGCTCGAGCGCCCCGAACGCGTTGCAGGCCTGGTGATCGTCGGCCCGGTCTACAGCGGCGCCGTGCCCGAGGAGGCGTTGCCCTACTGGGATGGCCTCGCCGATGGTCTCGAGCAAGGCGGGGTGGAGGGCTTCGTCGAGCGCATCGAGGCGGCCGGGATCGACCCGGCCTGGCGCGAGACCGTCCTGCGGATCACCCGCGAGCGGATCTCGCTTCACCACCACCCAGAGGCGCTGGCGCAGGCCCTGCGGGAGGTCCCGCGCTCGCGCCCGTTCGAGACAATGAGCGAGTTGGAGACGCTGGAGACACCGGCCCTGGTGGTCGCCAGCCACGACGTCGCCGACCCGGGCCATCCCCACACGGTGGCCGAGGCCTACGCGGAGCGGCTCCCGAACTCGACGCTCGTCAGCGAGGGGGAGGGGGAGTCGCCGCTGGCATGGCAGGGCGGCAAGCTCTCGCGCGAGATCGCGGCCTTCTGCGCGGGCACTGAGGTCGCGGAGCGACTAGCTGATGAATAACCTTTGCAGGGTGATCGACGACGGCGAAGCGATCCACTACACGGCGGTCAAACGGGGCACCCCCGTCTACAGCTCCGACGGAGTCGAGGTGGGCAGGGTCGAGCGGGTTCTCGACAACTACAGGGAGCACATCTTCGACGGCGTCGTTTTCCGCGACAGTGGCGGCGAGCCTCGCTTCGCCGACGCCCCAGAGGTGGCGCGCACCGCCAGCGGCGGGGTCACGCTCTCGATCGACGCCGGTCGGGCGGCGGCGCTTCCCCCGCCCGAGGAGGGCCAGGGGACTTTCCGGCCGAACGTCGGCGGTGGCCGCCTTTCGCGGCTGTTCGGCGGCGGTTGGAAGAAGCAGTAGCCCCTCGTCAGCCGGGCGCCGGAGCGTGCGGGCGGATCGGCTCCACCGAGCCGCGCTCGGGCCAGGAGAGGATCGCCAGCGCCGCGATCAGGATTCCGGTGGCGGTGCCGATGCCGCGCTCGCCGGCTGCCTGGAAGGCCGGGTCGCCGAGGCTGTCGGCGAGCAGGACCATGTAGATGGTGATCGCTGTGGTGAAGAGGGCGTACTCGATCGCCAGGAAGGCGTAGCAGAGGGCGGCGGAGGCGGAGAGGACGATGGCCACCGGGACCGCATCATTGAGGAAGGCCTCGGCGAAGGCGGTCGCGAGGACGAGACCCGCCGCGGTGCCGGCGGCACGCATCAGGATCCGCTCAACGGTCTGGTTTGGGTCGGGCTTGAGCACGAACAGGGTCGTCAGCGGAATCCAGAACCCGTGATCGTGTAAGTCGAGCGCCCGGTAGACCGCGACTCCGATCGCGAGGGCGCCGCCCCAGCGCAGGGCGTGGCGCATGCTCGGGGACCGAAGCGTCAGGTTGGCGGCGAAGACCCTGCTCGCCGCGCGCGCCCCGCGGCGCAGGTCGAAGGGCTCGGCCTCGCGGTCCCAGAGAGCCCAGGCAAGCAGCGCCGCAAACGATTGCCCAAAGCCGCCGGCGGTAGCCAGCAGGAAGGCCGCAGGAGCGTCGCTGACCGGGATGAACTGCCCCTGGGCGATCAGCAGGGCGAGGACGACGGTCATCGCCGCGATCGCGAGTCGCATCGAGACCGCGACGCAATAGCCGCCGGCGCTCGCGACCACGAACATCGCTGCGACGGCGAGCGCGGCGGGCTCGGTCGTGAGCACGCCGAGGGCGGCCGCCGCCCCGACCAGCGGGGCCGTCAGCAACTGCCAGAGGAAACGGATCCGGGCCGGGGCCTCGAAGGCGACGAATCCGATCAGCAACGCCCCGGTGGAAATCGCTCCTGCCAACTTGGAGTCGGTCGCCAGCTCGAATGCGATCAGGATCCCCACCGGCACCGCGTTAAGCGCTCCGCGCCGCAGCGCCGGCACGGCGGGCTGGCGGAACCTCCACTCTTTCGAGTCGGTGGGGCGCGGCCTCTCGGGCATCGGCGGTAGCCTGACGCAATGGCGGACGTCACGGTGAAGCGGATCGAGGACTTCGACTCGATGAGCTACAAGGGCATGAGCATGCACACCGCCCGGGCCGGGCTCGGCGCCAGCTCCTTCGGGATCCAGGTGATCCGGATCCCGCCCGACAACGACGCCTACCCGGAGCACGACCACTCGCCCGAAGGGATCGGCGGTCGGATGTTCCAGAAGCGCCCCGAGCAGCTCGACCAGGAGGAGGTCTACACCGCTCTCGAGGGTACGGCGACGCTCCAGGTCGGCGGGGAGGAGTTCAAGCTCGAGCCCGGGATCTTCGCCAGGGTGGGACCGGGGGAGGCCCGCAAGATCGTCACCGGGGCCCAGGGAGTGACCCTGCTGGCGCTGGGCGGCATTCCGGGCAAGCCGTTCGGCCCCGACGACTGGCTCTAGCGGCGAAGGCCGCCGCAGGTTAGGCTCTCGCCCGTGCCAGGGATAGTGCCCGCAAGGTGCACTGCCGCCACTGCGGCGCAGGGGAGCAGAGGTTCCTGCGTCGTTGCCCGAAGTGCGGCACGCGCTGCCTGCGCCTCACCGGCTGGATGCCGGGGGCCCAGTGGGCCCTGGCGATCGTCACCCTAGCCGCCGGAGGCCTGGCATTCGGGACCACGCCGGCGATGGCCGTGAAGCCGAAGGTGAAGATCCTCGGAGCCGGACAGACGGCGATCCTCGACGCAAATGCGCTGAGGGCGAAGGTGACGGTGGCGCAGATCTCGAGGGGCGTCCGGTCGAGCGTTCTCCTCAAGGGGCGCTCCAGGACCTTCGACGACTGGCACGACCCCCCAGAACCCTTGACGAAGCAGCGCCGGGCCGTCTTCCGGGGCGGCGGCGTGCGAGTGCGTCGAACTACCCCTTACCGCTACCGGCCGGGCGGAAGTCCAAGGTTGCCAGGGCTCGTACGTTGATCGCCGAGGCCCGTGCGATCGTCGCCCACACGGCACGCGGCTCGGACTCGGGCTCAGTGGACGCTGATCCGCCAGACGGCTGCCTGCAAGCCGAGGCCGATCGACCTCTCGCGGGCCTCGCAGTGCGACTTCATCGGTCAGCAGAGCGGCTCGATGTGCCTGCTGCCGTTCCCCGACGACTTCTACACGGTCGCCGACTCTCGCACGTCGACGGGCCGGCGGGTCAACCTGCAGACGGCGGCGATGCCCGCCAACGTCTCCAACGTCCACGTCGACGCCGTGCCCTACGACCTCAACGACGGCTTCAGCCCGGGCCAGCCGATCGTGCTGCGGGTCCCGGGCCTCGACAACCCGACGGCGCTGGTCAAACCGATGCCGTGCCGATCAACCACCTCGGCCGCTTTGCGAGGCCAAGAGACGCACCGGTCGTCGTGATCGACGCGAAGCACTGGCAAGCGCTGGCCGATCTGGGTCGAGATCGACTCCAACGCGTCGAGCGCCGATGACACGGCGCTTCTGATCCACCCGGCCAAGAACTTCGATGCCAAGCACCGCTACATCGTCGCCCTGCGAGGACCTCAAGGACTCCGCGGGGGAGACGATCGCCGCCCCCGAGGGCTTCCGCTACTACCGCGACGACCTGCCCTCGTCCAAGGGCGCGATCAACAAGCAGCGCAAGCGCTTCGAGAGGATCTTCTCGACGCTGCGCAAGGCCGGGATCGATCGCGCCAACCTCTACCTCGCCTGGGACTTCACCGTCGCCTCCGACGAGAACATCGCCGCGCGAATGCTCCATATCCGCGACGACGCCTTCGCGCAGCTTGGCGACACCGACCTCGCCGACGGCGTGGTCAGCGGGACTGCGCCGGCATTCAGCGTCAACTCCGTCGACGTCGACCCCAAGCCCGGCGTCGCCCGCCGGGTCAAGGGCACCTACACGGTCCCCTGCTACCTGTTCCCCAGCTGCGCTCCCGGAGGGCGGTTCAAGCTCGACGCGGACGGCTTGCCGATGCGAAACGGCGACTGGAGCGCCAACTTCGACTGCGTCATCCCGCACTCCGCAACGGACGACGTCGGCGCCGCTCCGGGACGCCCCGCGGTCTACGGGCACGGGTTGTTCGGGAGCGCCGGGGAAGTTTACGGGGCCGACATCCAGCACGAGCTGTCACAGCACTTCGACTTCGTCCTCTGCGCGACCGATGAGATCGGCATGTCCGGCGCCGACGTGATCAACACCGCGACCCACATCCTGTCCGACCTCTCCAACTTCCCCGAGCTCGCCGACCGCCTCCAGCAGGGGCTTCTCAACGAGCTCTTCCTGGGGCGGCTGATGGACACCACCGCGGCCCAGGGGGGGTTCCTCAGCAACGTCCACTTCCATGCCGACGACGCGACCCTGGCCAGCCGCGGCGTGATCGATCCCTCGGCGCTGTACTACGACGGCTCCAGCCAGGGCGGGATCATGGGAGGGGCGCTGACCGCCGTCTCGCCCGACTTCACCCGGGCGGCGCTGAACGTGCGGGGCGATGAACTACTCGGTGCTGCTCTCGCGCTCGGTCGACTACGACGAGTTCATCCCCTTCGTCGAGGCCGCCTACCCGGACGATCTTTCCCACCCGCTGTTCCAGAGCCTGATCCAGATGCTCTGGGACCGCGGTGAGCCCAACGGCTATGCCCACCGGATGACCGACGACCCACTGCCCAACACCCCGGCGCACAAGGTGCTGCTCAGCGTCGCCCTCGGCGATCACCAGGTGTCCAACTTCCAGGCCGACGTCGAGGCGCGCACGATCGGAGCCCGCACGCACACGCCGATCCTGGATCCGGGCCGCTGGCCCGACACCGACGTCCTCTGGAACGTCCCCGCCATCGCCTCCTACCCGTACGACGGCTCGGCCGTGATCTACTTCGACATCGGGCCCGAGCGCGCCAACCCCGCGCCGCCGCCGACATCGATCGGGGTGCCGCCGCCGCCGTGGACGAACACGCCGAACCGCGGCGGGGAGGACCCGCACGGCGCGCCGAGGGGTGCACCCACGGGGCTGCACATGATCTCCGACTTCCTCGCGCCCAACGGCGCCGTCACCGACGTCTGCGGCGCAGTTCCCTGCTACTCGGGCGGCTTCACCGGTCCCTGAGGTCCGCCGGTGGGGGAGGCCGGTGATAGCGTTCGACCACAGTCAAACCGGGGAGGAGAGACGAGGGTGGGAGCAGTGCGTGAGATTCGCAGGCAGGGAGTTCGCCCTGGTCGCGATCCTCGCGATCCTGGGAGCGTCCATCCTCGTCGCCGTGCCGGCAGCACCGGCTGCGGCAAGGCCATCGAGCAAGCCGAAGCTGGCGCTGAAGCTGACCACGGCCACCCAGCGCGGGCTGGTCAACACCGACTCTTTCGACGTCTCTGTCAGAACCCGCAGGAACGGCGTCCGTATCCGGCTCGCGACCACCCTCGAGCAGGGAGGCAAGACCGCGACCATCGCTCACCGCGAGAGCCTTCGGCTCGGTGGCGGCTCGAGCAAGTCGGCGACCATCGACCTCAACCCCACCGGCCGCTCGCTGGTCCAGAGCTGCCTCACGACTCGCCTGCGCGTAGTCGCTCAGGTGCGGTTCAAGGGGCACTGGCGCAAGGCCGCTGTGGCGGTGAAGACGGTGTCCCGCGACCCCAAGCTCTGCCAGGGGAAGACGCCGGTCGGCGTTGACGTCGCCGACGCGCCGAAGTGCGACCCGATCGCGCCGACCGACGCCGGGGAATGTCTCTTCCCCTATCCGAACGACTACTACACCCGCTCCGACCCGGGCACGGACACCGGCAAGCGGTTGGCCCTGGCGCCCGACGCCACCCCGGCAAACGCCAGCGACGTCCAAGTCAATCCGGCCGAGATCAACACCAGCGACGGCTTCAGCCCGGGCGCGCCGGTGGTCACCCGCGTTCCCGGCATGGATACCCCGGCCGCGTTCGCGAACACGGGCCCGGTTCCGATCACGAATATGGGGGAGTACGCCGACGCAAACGCGCCGATCGTCGTCATCGACGCCGCCACCGGCGAGCGCCAGCTGATCTGGACCGAGCTCGACTCCAACGCCTCGACCCCGGCCGACACCGACCTGCTGATCCACTGGGGACGCAACCTGCTCGACGGCCACCGCTACATCGTCGCCATGCGCAACCTCAAGGATGCCGGCGGCAAGACGATCTCGGCGCCGGCAGGGTTCCGGCTCTTCCGCGACCAGATCCCGACCGCGTTCGGGGTGATCGAGAAGCGTCGCGGCCACATGGAGAACGTCTTCGCCAAGCTGAAGGCGGCGGGCATCGGCCGGGCCGGCCTCTACATGGCCTGGGACTTCACCGTCGCCAGCACCCGCAACCTGAGCGAGCGGATGCTGCACATCCGCGACGACGCCCTGGCCAAGCTCGACGACACGACTCCGGGCGACGGAGTCATCAACGGTGACGCGCCGAACTACACGATCACCGACGTGAAGACGGTTGGGGACCCCGACCCGGCGCACAATCTGGCGCTCACCAACAGCGACCGCGCGGCGCAGAACGTACGTGAGGTCACCGGCACCTTCGACGTGCCCTGCTACATCCATCCCGACTGCGAAGCGCCCACCGCCGGGCGCTTCTCGCCGGACTCCAACGGCCTGCCGACACAGGCGAGTGGGGCCGGGAGCGTCTACCACGCCCGTTTCACCTGCAACATCCCGCTGACGGCCGTCAACCATGTCGGGCCGGACCCCGACGACTACGAGGTCGCCCAGGCCGACCGGCCCTCGATGTACGGGCACGGGCTCTTCGGCGACTACACCGAGGTCCACACCCGGGACGTTCGAACGCTCGGGTACGACCACAACGTGATCACCTGCGCCACCGACTTCATCGGCATGTACGAGGACGACGTCGGACCGGAGGCGGTCCCGGCGCTGCTCGACATGTCGAACTTCCCGCCGCTGGCGGATCGTCTGCAACAGGGCTTCCTCGACTTCATCTACCTCGGCCGGCTGCTGGGTAACTCCGACGGCCTCACCGACGACCCCGCCTTCGAGTTCGGCGGCGACTCTGCGCTGGCCACCGACAAGGGCCTCTTCTACTACGGCAACAGCCAGGGCGGGATCGCCGGCGGGGCCCTGACCGCGGTCGAGCCCGACATCACCCGCACCGTCCTCTACGTGCCGGGGATGAACTACTCGACGCTGCTCACTCGCAGCATCGACTTCGCCGACTACGCGCTGGTCCTCTACCCGTCGTACCCGGACGAAGGGGCACGGCCGCTGCTGCTTTCGATGATCCAGTCGATGTGGGACCGGGGCGAGCCAGACGGCTACGCCAACCACATGACCACGGACCCGCTGCCGAACACGCCGGCGCACAAGGTCCTGATCGAGATGGCCTACGGCGATCACCAGGTCGCCAACGTCCAGACCGAGGTCGAGGCGCGGACGATCGGGGCGCCGCTGCGCCAGCCGGCGCTCGACTCCTTCCGCCTGCCGACCGGCTTCGACCAGCCCTACTTCGACATCCCCGCCCTCGGCGACCTCTCCGGGCCGGCCGCTGACGGCAGCGGCTATTTCGTCTGGGACATCGGCCCGAAGCGGACCGAGTCGATGGTCGATTACGGCACCGATCCGCCGCCGATCACCAACACGTCCCCCAACGACACATTCGGCGTCGACCCGCACGACACCGTGATCCGCCAGACGCCGATCGTGCGGGCGCAGATCGCCGAGTTCCTGAAGACGAACGGGCAGATCACCGACCCCTGCGGGCCGATGGCCTGCTACGCGGCCGGCTGGACCGGGCCGCCGCCCGGACCCTGAGGGCTGCAAGCCTGCCAGGCGGGAGTCAGAGCACCCGGCGGGCGGGCCCGCGGGAGCACCCGGGAGCGCCGCTGAAGGATTTCAGCACCCATGGGAGCCGAAACCGTTCATCGAAGGGTGGCGGGGTGGTTATGTCAACCCGATGCGGTGCGGATCGGGGCGGAGGGCTCAGACCCACTCGATCTCGATCCGCGCCTGACTCAGCTCGCGGTAGCGCCTGCGGTTGAGCCGCCGCGAAACGGTCGCGAACAGGCGTTGCGCCGGTGACCACAGGGCGACCCAGCCGAGCACGACCAGGCCCTGGGAGACGCTGCTGAAGAAGGCGTCGTTGGCGGTGGCCTGGTCGATCAAGCTGGAGAGGACGAGGCAGACAATGAGGAAGCCGAAGGCGATCAGCGTCTCGCGCCGCTCGCTGCGGCTTACAGAGAGCCATTTCTTGCTCGAGACATAGGTTTCCTCGAGATCGTGGCGGATCGCGCCCTTTACCTTCTCGGCAAGGCCCTCGCGTCTCTCGGAGCCCGGCAGCTCGACCGTGAGATGGCTGGGCCGTTCGTGCCTGGTGTCTATCCAGGCCCAGAGGATGCGGTCGCGCACCTCGTCGGTCAGCGGCCGCTGGGCGACCGGCCCGACGCTGTAGGGGTCGAGCAGGTCATCGACAGAGGGGGCGCGGATGGCAAAGTTGGCCACGGGCCGAGGCTAGGGTCCGGACCGGATGCCGCCTGCGGCTCTCTCCGGGTTGACATAAGACAGATTAGGAAGCGTTGCCTCCGTTGATGACGGCGCCCCGTGATCGCGGGGCCCGCCGGCCCCCCCAGACCCTCAAGCGTCCCGCCCAGCGGCCGATATCTCTCCTGGCGGTGTACGAGGCGAGGACCGACAAATCAAGAACCAAGGACATGGGCGAGCTGGCCCTCTCGGCGTTGCGCTCGCTGCCGGATGTCGCCATCCTCGTCTTCGACTGGGAGTTCCGCTACGTGCTCGCGGTCGGGGAGGTCGTCCACCGCAACGGCTGGACCCCCGCGGCATTCGAGGGGAGCCGCGCCCCTGACATCCTCCCCCCCGACCGCTGGGCCGTCCTCGAGCCGCTCTATGCGGGTGCGCTGCGGGGGGACCCGGGATCGATGGAGCTGGGCTGGAGCGCAGAGGATGGCGACTCGTTGTTCCTGCTCGATGTCAACCCCTGGCGCGACGGGGACGGATCCGTCATCGGGGGGGTGGCCGTGGCGCGCGACTTCACCTCCAGCAAGCGGACGGAGACCGAGCTGCGCGACGCCCGCGAGCGCTTCGAGCGGGCCTTCGAGGACGCCCCGATCGGGATGGCCCTGATCGGACTCGACGGGAGCTGGTTCCGGGTCAACCGCCGGGTCTGCGAGATAACCGGTTATCCGGCCGAAGAGCTGCTGAGGAAGACCTTCCAGGACATAACCCATCCCGATGACCTCGAGGCGGATCTCGAGCAGGTGCAGTCGCTCCTCCACGATCAGATCCGCGACTACCAGATGGAAAAGCGGTACATCCGCGCCGATGGTTCCACGGTCTGGATCATGCTCTCGGTCTCCCTGGTGCGAGACGCCGACGGCGAGCCCCTCCACTTCATCTCGCAGATCGAGGACATCTCCGAGCGAAAGCGGATGGAGAAGCGGTTGCAGTGGCTCGCCGACAGCGATGCATTGACCGGCGTCCGCAACCGCCGGCTGCTGGAGGAGGAGCTATTCCTCGCGGTCAGGCGGTGTCAGCGCTACGGAGAGCATGCTGCCCTGCTGCTGCTCGACCTCGACGACCTCAAGCGGATCAACGACACCTACGGGCACAAGGTCGGCGACGACACGCTGCGCGCCGTCGCCAAGGCGATCGAGGGCCGTGTGCGCGGCAGCGACAACATCGCCCGCCTCGGCGGGGACGAGTTTGCGGTGCTGATGCCGCACGCTGACCGCGCGGCCGCCGAGGCGCTCTTGCGCGAACTGATCGAGGCGATTTCCGAGTGCGAGGTGCACGCCGGCGGACAGACGTTCCACCCGACAGCGAGCATCGGCTATGCGCTGATCGACGAGAACACCGCCGATGAGGAGGCAGTCCTGATCGAGGCCGACCGCTCGATGTACGCGGCCAAGGACCTCGCCGCCAGGAGCGGCTAGCGCTCAGCCGCCGAGGCCGCCGAAGATCGCGAACGGATTCGGCGGGGCCTCATGGCGGGCGGCCTGGAAGGTTCCTTCGACCTTGACCTCGCTCCCGGCCGGGGCCTCGGCTCGCAGGCGCTCGGCCAGGGTCTGGGCGCTGTCCTCGTCGACCGCGCCGACGACGAGGTACTTCCAACGGCGAACGTTCTGCAGCCCCTCGGCGTCGAGGCGCTTGGAGAGCTCGACCGCGTCGCGGTGGCTCGGTGTGTCGACCCTGACCTCCCACTCGGGGTAGCCGCGCTCGGCCGCATCGGTCCGCTCCTCCTCGATCAGGGCCTCGTGCTCGGACTCCTTCTCCACCTCGGTCCCGGGAAGCGGCTTGTCGGGGTCCTCCCACTCGAGCTCGGTCGGGTGCCAGTGCTCGAGGACGACGGTGGCGAGGTTCCAGTTCTTTGTCTCGGCCAGCGAGCGGACCGCCTTCTCGGCCTCATCGGCCTGCTCGCGGGTCGCAGCGTAAAGGAACACGTGGGGGCCGTCGTGGGTGACGATCACGCGGTCGCCGAAGGATTCCTCGAGATCGTGGTCGAGCTCCCCGGCGCCGAGATCCTCGGTCAGGCCGTGGGCAAGGCCGTGCTCTTCGAGCTCGATGCTCAGGCGCCAGTCATCGTTCATGGCAGCGAACCCTACCCTGCGGACTCCGTAGGCTGTCGGCTCCGACACCATGAGTGGCTCGATCGACATCGTCAGGCGCGCCTACGATGCGTTTCGCGACCGGGACCTCGCCACGCTGGAGGAGATCTCCGACCCCGAGATCGAGATCTCGAGCGTGACCGGGATCCTCTCGGGGCGCGAGACGCCCTATCAGGGAATCGCTGCCCTGGTCTCCTACGTCCGCGACGTCTCCACCATCTGGGACGAGATCGAGCTGGTCCCGGAGGATTTTCATGAGCTCGAGGGCGACCGGGTGCTGGTCTTCGGGCGGGTTCGCGCCAGCCGACGGAGCGCGGAGATCGACACTCCGAACGCCTGGCTCTGGACTCTCCGCGAGGGCCGTGTCGTCTCGGTCCAGGTCTACGCTGAGCCGACCACCGACGCCCGCTGGCTGTTCAAGTGAGGGGCCGCCGGTGACGGTCGGGCCGCGACGCCCCTCCACCTTCGACGAGGAGATCATCTGGGCCGGCGACCCGCGGATCATCGAGACCCAGACAGACGCCGAGCGGCTGGTCCGGATCGAGGCCGAGCTGCGGACCGGGTTCGAGACGCTCGCCGGGACCGACCCTGCCGTTTGCGTCTTCGGCTCGGCCCGCACATCGCCCGATCACCCCGAGTACGCCCTTGCCCGTCGTGTCGGGCAGGCGTTCGGCGAGGCGGGATGGTCGGTGATCACCGGCGGAGGCCCGGGGACGATGGAGGCCGCCAACCGCGGCGCCCGCGACGCCGAAGGGCTCTCGATCGGGCTCAACATCGAGTTGCCGCACGAGCAAGCGCTGAATCCCTTCGTCGACATCGGCATGGAGTTCCACTACTTCTTCACTCGCAAGCTGATGTTCGTCCGCTACTCGCGCGCCTTCGTCCTCTTCCCGGGCGGCTTCGGCACGCTCGACGAGATGTTCGAGGTGCTAACCCTCGGGCAGACCGACAAGGCGGCAGACTTTCCCGTCGTCCTCGTCGATCGCGACCACTGGCGTGGGCTGATGGACTGGGTCGGGGAGCGGCTGGCCGGGGAGGGCCGGATCTCGCCCGCGGACCTTAATGTGATCGCCTACGCGGAGGAGCCGGAAGAGATCGTCGCCGCGGCGAAAGCGGGGATCGTCGAGGCCGGGTAGCGGGCCCTTGATTCATCTATGTAGGCCGCCATCCGCCCGGCGAGAGCGGCGTCGGCGATCTCCAGCACGTTCTCCGCATTCTGCTCTCCGGAGCGCGAAAGGTTGAAGGAGCCGACGAAGACGACGTCGTCGGCAACGGTGACCTTGGCGTGCATGAAGTCGTGGACGGTCTCCGGGCTCCATGGCGTCGAGGGCTTCCCCGAGATCGGCAGTTGCGAGAGGACGGTTGCCAGCAGCGGGATCTTCCAGGCGCCGTTGTCCCCATGCCACTGCTCGAAGACGCGGTCGGTCTGGGGCTCGTCGACGACTCCTGCGACGTCCACCCCTCCCCCACTCCCGATCTCCGCCAGGGCGCCGAGGACCGGCGCCGAGGTGATCACCGGCGAGGCGATCCGCACCCGGGTCCGGGCTCGCTTGATCGCCTCCGCGATCCGTGCAGAGAGTGCCTCGCCGTGCCCGGGCGTGAACCACGCCCGCACCACCGTCCCGGCCACGTCAACACGCTCGGGGTCGGTGAAGCCGCTGCGGTCGACCTCCCCCCTCCCCCACAGCTCCTCGAAGTTCTCGCGGAAGCGCTTTGCCACGCCGGACGAGGCGACCGTGATCACGGCGTTCTCCTGCCGCGTCCAGGAATCCACCGTCCAGTTGGTCGAGCCGCTCCAGACCGCCTCCGAATCGCGGACCGCGTACTTGTGGTGCATCAGGTCGGGGATGCCCGGAATCCCGCGGGCCGAGATCGGCAGCTCCCCGAGGATCTCCGGCCTGGTCGCGGGCGGAGGATGGATCGCCGGCGGCCGGTCGGTGTCGGTGTTGTAGACGAGGCGGATCCGTACCCCGCGCCCGGCCGCAGCCCGCAGCGCGTCGGCGACGATCGAGCCGGTCGGGTCCGGAAGCCTGACGTCGTAGAGCGCGAGCTCGAGGGTGCTCTTGGAGGGGGCGATGAAGCCCGCGACCTTGCGGGCGACATCCTCGGCCCTCTGGCCGCCGTCGGTGAGGGTGAAGATCTCGATCGGCTCTTGCCGCGAGCCCATCACGCGGCTCAGTTGTGCTCGCAGTAGGCGTAGACCGTGATCTTGCCGTCGGCGACGCTGCCGGTGAAGGGGGTGTAGGAGGAGGCGCCGACCGACCAGTCGCGCGTGCCCTGCGGGGCGGATACGTCGAACAGGGGCAGGACGAAGTCGGAGGTGGCAAGCGCCTCGAACAGTGGCGAGGCCTTGAACCCGCCCGAGACCGTGTGCCACTTCGTCGGGCATCTGGCCACGGCTCCGGCGCGGGTGCCGTAGTCCAGCGCCGCCGACCGGGCCACGGTCTTCGACCTGGCGCCACCCGATCCGCAGAGCGCGTAGGCGGTGACCTTGCCGGTGACCGAGTTGCCGAGGTTGACGTTGGCGACGGTGACGCGCCAGTCGCGACCGCCGATCTTGCGCGACTCGAGCGCGACTATCAGCGGCCCGCCTGTCGGAGCCGGCGTGAAATGGAAGGTCGGGGCGACCCGGTAACCGCCACCGAGCAGCCTCCTGGTCGGCGGGCAGCGCGGCTGCAGCCGTGTGGCGACGGTCGGATCGAGGTTCGCCGACTCGGTGGCGACGGTCACCGATCCGATCCCGGCCGAGCAGCGGGCGAAGGCGGTCAGGGTGGTGCTCGTCGCCGAGCCGAAACCCGGGGTAACGACCCGCCAGGCCCGTTTGCCGGTGGGGGCGCTGACCTGGGTGATGCTGCGCAAGCCGGCGCTGACCGGGGGCGGCTCGAAGCCGTTGGCGACCTTGAATCCGCCGCCGGTCGACCTGGTCCCCTGGGGGCAGTTGGCGGTGGCGGTGGCCGCCCCGGGCGTGGTCAGCGGTGCAACCCCCTTCGCGGTGGTGCCGGTACCGGCGACCGCGGGGGCGGCGAGGATCCCGCAGAGACAGATGGCGGCGGCCGCCGCCGTGAGCATCTCGTCTTTGGTCCTGGCCCGCATTTCCCTGGCCGGCGGTTCTCCGCGGTCGCCGCAGGCTACAGGGGCGCCCGGCGAGGGCGCCCCGCAAGGCGGAGCCCGCCACCTACTCCTTGGCGCTGACCTTCTCGGCCTCGGTCTCCTCGCCGGTCTGTGCGGCGGCTGCCCCCTCGTGGCTGGGGGGATTCTTGGCTGCCCGCTCCTCGTAAGCAGCCCGCACCGCGTGGTCCGGCTCGGCCAGGATCTTGTCGGCCTTTAGTCCCTTCGCGATCGCCTCGCGGCCCCTTCGGGGGACCAGGGCCATGATCGTGCTGATCGCCTTGGTCGAGCTCGGCACCCAGACCTCGAAGCGGCCCGTCTCCAGGGCGTCGGCGATCGCGTCGGCGACCTCCTCCGGCTCCAGCGTCTTCACGCCGCGGGCCTCCTGGAGACCCGAGCCGAGCTCGGTGTTGACGACGGCCGGCATCACGCAGTGGACCTCGATATCGGTTCCGTCGAGCTCGGCCCGCACCGCCTCGCAGAGGCCGACCACGGCGTGCTTGGTGGCGCAGTAGGTGGCGCCCCCGGGGAAGCCCGCCTTACCCGCCTGCGAGGCGATGTTGACGATATTGCCGCTGTTGCGCGGCTCCATCCGCGCCAGCGCCAGCTTCGTCCCCAGGATGACCCCGTGGATGTTGATGTCGACCATCCGCTGCGCAGTCGCGTCGTCCTCGTCGGCGAAGCGGCCGAGCGGCATGATCCCGGCGTTGTTGATGAGGACGTCGACCGGCCCCAGCTGGCGCTCGGCCTCGTCGAGGAAGGCAGAGAAGGATTCGCGGTCGGTGACGTCGAGCTTGACCGCGACGGTGCCGCCTCCCAGGGCCTCCGCAGTCTCCTCTGCCAGCGCCAGGTCGATGTCGCCGAGCGCGACCCGGCAGCCCTTGCGGACCAGGGTCGTCGCCGTCGCCTTGCCAATCCCTCTGGCGCCGCCGGTGATGGCGACGACCTTGCCGTGCAGTGAACGTCGTTCCTTTGTCATTGCTCCTGACTCCTCTCAGCCCGCGGGCCGGTAGATCGTGACCACGGCAGCACCGCCGAGGCCGATGTTGTGCTGCAGCGCAACCTTGGCGCCGTCCACCTGGCGCCTTTCCGCCTCGCCGCGAAGCTGCCAGTTCAGTTCCGAGCACTGCGCCAGGCCGGTTGCGCCCAGCGGGTGCCCTTTCGAGATCAGGCCGCCGGACGGGTTGACGACCGGGCCCTCGCCACCGTAGGTCGTCGCCTCGGCCTCGACCAGCTTGTGGCCCTCGCCCTCGCCGGCGAGCCCCAGTGCCTCGTAGGTGATCAGCTCGTTGGCGCTGAAGCAGTCGTGCAGCTCGACCACGTCGATCTCGTCGGGCCCGACCCCCGCCTCCTCGTAGGCCTTCTCGGCGGCGCCCTTCGACATGTCGGCTCCGACGATCTTGATCGAGCTCTGATCCTCGAAGGTCGAGGGCAGGTCTGTGACCATCGCCTGACCGACGATCTCGATCGCCCGGTCCCCGAGGTCGTGCTCGTCGACGAAACGCTCCGACGCCACCACGGCGGCGCCCGAGCCGTCCGAGGTCGGCGAGCACTGCAGCTTGGTCAGCGGCTCGTGGATCATCTTCGCCGCCTTGATCTCCTCCAGCGAGTACTCGTCCTGAAATTGGGCGTAGGGGTTGTTGACCGAATGCTTGTGGTTCTTCCAGCCGATCCAGGCGTAGTGGTCGGGCTCGGAGCCGTAGCGCTCCATGTGCTCTCGGCCGGCGTTGCCGAACATCTGCGGTGCCGGCGGTGAGGCCTCCGGCTCGCGGATCGCGAACATCGCCTCGGCATGTTTGTCGATCGGGTTGGTGCGGTCGGTCCACTTGACTCCGAGCGAGCCCTTTTCCATCTTTTCGAAGCCGAGGGCGAGAGCGCAGTCTGCGAGTCCACCCTTTACGGACTGCCGTGCCATGTAGAGGGCGCTGGAGCCGGTCGAGCAATTGTTGTTGACGTTGACGATCGGGATCCCGGTCAGGCCGAGTCCGTAGACGGCGCGCTCGCCCGAGGTGGACTCGCCGTAGCAGTAGCCGACGAAGGCCTGCTCGACCGTCTCGTAGGGGACACGGGCGTCCTTGAGCGCCCTTGTCCCGGCCTCCAGCGCCATCTCGGGGTAGTCCCAGTCCCGTGCCCCGGGCTTCTCGAACTTCGTCATCCCCACGCCGATCACATAGGTGCGGTTACTCAAGCTCAGCTCCTCGCTTGGAACGCTCTTCGATCTTGGCCGACTGGCCAGGAATCTAGCGCGAGCGGCTCAGCGGCGCCCAGCGATGGCCGCGATCAGACCAGGTCGGGGTCGGCGATCACCTCGACCATCGCCGGGCCGCGGTGGTCGAGGCTCGCGCCAGAGGCGCCGCTTCCGCTTCCGTTCCCGCTCATCGATCCTCCTTGGTTTGATCCAGGGCGCGCTTTCGCTCGAGGGCGAATCCGACCGCGGCAGCGACCGGGCCGGGCGCTGCGGCCATCTCGCCATAGTCGAGCTCGGCGCCGTTGAAGCCCGACGCGTTCCACAGCTTCCCCGCGGCCTCTGCCTCCCAGGGGCCGGCTTCGCTCCAGGGGCCGACGTAGAAGTAGGGCTCGGGATGGTTCTCATCGCCGGGGGAGAGCCCGTAGTTGGCCCGCAGGCCGGGTTCCTCGTCGCCCATCTCGATCGCCAAGTCGAAGTGCTCGGGCCAGAGCGTGGGCTCGCTCGGCGCGTCGCCCGGCCCGGCCGCGTCCCGGATCTGCTCCAGGGCGGCCTGTCCGACCGCGTAGGCGGACGCCAGCGCCTCGGCCGCGACCGGGTCGAGGGGCAGCGGCTCGTCGCCGGGCTCGAGACCGTCGGGCAGCCAGTCGGGTCCTATCAGCTCAGCCGCAGCGGTCAGGGTGGTGATCGGGGCGCGGCTCTCGGCCCCCTTGCGGACGACGACCAGCTCGGTCCCTTCGACCCTGATCTGGTTGCCGCCTCCCCACTCCGGCGTGCCGAATCCCCCGGGGGTCTGTGCCAGCGGGAACTTCCCGGTGACGTGCTCGCGGGCCACCTTGATCACGTCCTCGGCCAGGCGGTGAAGCGAGCGCCGCGTCGCACTGAAGTCCTGAGGAAGCGGCGGCAGCTCGATCAGGCCCATGGGGCTTCCGTCCGCCCAGCTGCCGTTGCGTTACACGTAACGGGGGGGCCGCCGCGGAGACCGTTTCGCATGGGGAGTCTCGTCCTTGACCGGCCCTTTCCGGTACCGCTGCACGAAAAGCGCGAAAATGGCCCGATGGCGTGGCTCCGGGACCGGTTCGGCGGCGAGGCGAAGGAGGGTGCAGGGTCCGGCGACGCGGAGCTGGTCGAGCGCCTGCGGGCCGGCGACGAGGCCGCCTTCGCCGAGCTGATCGACCGCTACGGGTCATCGATGCTGCGGGTGGCCCGGCTCCACGTCCGCGATCGCGCCGTCGCCGAGGAGGTCGTGCAGGAGACCTGGCTGGCGGTGCTGAACGGCATCGAGCGCTTCGAAGGGCGCTCCAGCCTCAAGACCTGGCTCTTCCGCATCCTCAGCAACCGCGCCAAGACCCGCGGTGAGCGTGAGGGCCGCAGCGTCCCCTTCTCGGCGATCGCCGCCACCGACGCCTCGGCCGAGGGCGAGGCGACGGTGGACGCCGACCGCTTCCAGGGCGCCGACGCCCACCAGTGGCCGTATCACTGGTCGGCCCCGCCCCGCGGCTGGACCCAGGAGAAGGTCCTGGAGCGGGAGACGCTGGGCGTCGTCAAGGATGCGATCGAGGGGCTCCCCGACACCCAGCGCGAGGTGATCCGCCTGCGCGACGTCGAGGGCTGGAGCGCCGAGGAAGTCGCCGACGCGCTGGAGATCTCAGACGTCAACCAGCGGGTCCTGCTCCACCGCGCCCGCTCCCGGGTGAGGGCTGCGCTGGAGGGCTATCTCAGTCCCGAGCCGGAGATGACATGAACGTGGAGTTGAACGACATCACCTGCCGCGAGCTGGTCGAGCTGGTCACCGACTATGTCGAGGGCGCACTGGCGCCGGCCGACCGCGCCCGCTTCGAGGAGCACCTCGAGATCTGCGACGCCTGCGTCGCCTACGTCGAGCAGATCCGGATGACGATTGCCGCCGCCGGCGCGATCAGCGACGAGCAGCTCGACCCGGAGGCCCGGGAGGAGCTGCTCGCCGTCTTTCGCGACTGGAACCGCGGCGCCTGAGCCGCTTGCTCAGAGGTTGAGGTCGGTGCGCTTGGGCTGGAACCCGGGGACCGTGTTGCCCTCGGGCGGGATCGGGTTCCGCTTCAGGATCCGCGCCAGGTGGACGACGTTGTGAGCCATCCAGCTCGCCGTCTTGTTGGTGTAGGCGCTCTCGGCGCCGCCGGCCTCGATGAACGAGGGGCCCGGGCCGGCGTCCCCGACCCAGTAGGTGTCGGCGTTCGGCGGGATCGCGAAGCCGAGGTGCGTCATGTTGAAGAGCGTGGTCTCGGCGCAGGCGTGGGCGCCGTCCTCGTTGCCGGTCACCACCACCCCGCCGACCTTGTTGTACATCGGGTACTGCCCGACGTCGTTGGTCGAGTCATATGTGCCGTCGAGGCGCTCGATCACCATCTGGATGACGCTGTTGCGGACGCCGAACCAGATCGACATCCCCATGATCACGATGTCGGCCGCCAACATCTTTTCGAGGATCTGCGGCCACTCGTCCCCCTCGCCCATGTCGGAGACGACCCCGAAGGGGATCTTGTAGTCGACCGGCCGGATCACCTCCGAGGAGCAATCGAGCGAGTCGAGATGCCCCCTGACGATGTCGATCAGCGCCTCCGTGTTCGACACCTCGGGCGACTTCTTCAGCGTGCAGTTGAGAATGAGTGCGTTTAGTTCCATGCGCCGCAGTCTGGCGTTTCCGCGCAGCGTTACACGTCCTCGGCCCCCTCCCGCAAGGGCCGGGCCGGGCCCCGCTGTAACGGCCGGCGTGGCCCGATGACTGCCCCTTCGGATGGAGGAGGTCCATTTCACCAACCTTCTGATCGTCGCCCCGCAACATCCTGGGCGGCCGCAAGTACGGTTGCCTCCTCGGCGGCGCTGATCGCGGCCGGCCTGCTCTCGGTGGTTATCTTCCCCCTGCTCGGCCTCTCGCTGCTTCGCAAGGGCTCGATGCCCTCGCGCCCGAGCCCGGCGATGCCGGTGCTGAGCGTCGAGGACCGGGCGCTCTGCTCCGGCGGGTAACTGCCCGCGTCACGGTCGTGGAACGGGCGAGGGGCGCCGCTACCCTTGGGCTGTGTGATCACTGCCGCAGTCAGCACCGATCCGGCGGCCGGAGTCGGGATCCTCGCCGCCCTCGGCGCGGGGTTGGTCTCCTTCCTCTCTCCCTGCGTGCTTCCGCTCGTGCCCGGGTATCTCTCCGCGGTCACCGGGGTATCGGCCGCCGAGCTCGACCAGGCCGATTGGCGCCGGGTCCTCGCCCCCAGCCTGCTGTTCGTCGCCAGCTTCTCGGCGATCTTCATCGCCCTCGGGCTGACCGCGACCGCGCTCGGCTCGACCCTCCAGGACAACCGCCTGCTGCTGGAGAAGATCAGCGGCATCCTGATCATCGCCATGGGCGTGTTCTTCGTCGCCGCCGCCTTCGTGCCGGCGCTGAACCGCGAGTGGCATCTCGACGCCCTGATGGCGAGGGCCGGCAAGGGCGGGCCGATCGTCGCCGGGGCAGCCTTCGCGATCGCCTGGTCGCCCTGTATCGGCCCGACCCTGGGGGCAATTCTGTCGGCGGCGGCGCTCTCGGATTCCGCCGCCCGCGGCGCCCTGCTGCTCGCCGTCTACTCGGCCGGGCTGGCGATCCCCTTCATCCTCACCGCGCTCGCCTTCTCGCGGATGACGACGGCCTTCGGCGCGGTCAAGCGCCACTACGGCCTGATCATCGGCATCGGCGGCGTCATCCTCGTAGCCACCGGGGTCCTGATCCTCACCGGTGAGTTCTTCCGCCTCAACATCGAGGCCCAGAGCTGGCTCAGCGGGCTCGGCCTCGACTTCTGGAACCAGGTCTAGGCCCGCCAGCAGCGCCGAGTTCGGCGGCGGCTCAGTTCGATCCCGGCGTGATCGGCGCCGGGGTCACCGTCTCCAGCTCCTCCCCCACCGCCTCGGTCTCCTCGACGCCCTCGCCGCCCATCTCTCGCGAGCAGACGATGCGGAAGCGCCCGGTGCCTATCTCGGGGTCCGGGACGAGCGGCAGGCCCCTGATCTGATCCCAGCCGAGCCGCTCCAGCTCGAACGGGTTCATCCGCACCTCGGCCGCCGGGAACGGGCAGTTGGCGTTGTGCTGGTCGATCGCCTTCGAGATCGCCTCGAGGTTCTTTGCCTCGGCGCTCATCACGGCTTCAGTCTACGTCCCTCCTCAACCCTACGATCGATCTGTGACCAGGACGATTGCCCACCTCGACATGGACGCCTTCTACGCCTCGGTCGAACTTCAGCGCCGGCCGGATCTGCGCGGCAAGCCGGTCGTCGTCTGCGGCTCGGGGCCGCGCGCCGTGGTCACCACCGCCAGCTACGAGGCCCGCAGGATCGCCGGGATCCACTCGGCGATGCCGGCCGCTGTCGCCCGCCGGCGCCTGCCGGACGCGGTCTTTCTTCCCCCCGACTTCGACGCCTACCGGGCCGTATCTCGGCGGGTGATGGCGATCCTGCTCGAGAACGCCGAGACGGTCGAAGTGGTAGGGCTCGACGAGGCCTACCTCGACCTCAGCGGGCTCTCCTACCCGAAGGCGACGATGCGGCGGATCGCGACCGAGATCCGGGAGCGCACCGGGCTCAGCTGCTCGATCGGGATCGCAGAGAACAAGCTGCTGGGCAAGATCGCCAGCGAGCTGGCCAAGCCCGCCGGCCTCGTTCGTCTCGGCCGCGAGGAAGCGCTGGAGCGGTTCGCCTCCGAGTCGCCCGGCCTGATCCCTGGGATCGGGCCGAAGACCGCCGCCCGGCTCGAGGGACTGGGAATCCGGACACTGGCCCAACTCCGCGACCGTGACGAGGCAGACCTGACCGCCGTCTTCGGCGAGCGCTCGGGCCCCTGGCTTCACCGCCGGGCCCGCTTCGAGGACACGGGCCCGGTCGAGGTCGCGCGCGAGACCAAGTCGCAGTCGACCGAGACCACCTTCGACACCGACGTCTCCGACCGCACCGCGATGGAAGCGTCCCTGGCTGAGCTCTCCGAGGAGCTCTGCCGGCGGCTGCGGCGCCGGGACCTGGCCGGGCGAAGCGTCGGGATCAAGGTGCGGCTCGACGACTGGACCAACGTCAGCCGGGCGCGGACCCTGGAGAAGCCGACCAACGACCCGGCCCTCGTCGGCCGGGTCGCGCTCGAGCTGCTGCGCGAGTACTCCCCGCCGCGGCCGGTGCGCCTGCTCGGCGTCCGGGTCGCCGCCTTCGAGGACGGCACCCGGGACGCCGAGCCGGACGACCAACTGCGACTGGGGGTCTGAGCGCTACCTGCTCGCGAGCAGGACGCCGAGGTCGGGGAACCCGAGACGCTGCTTGGTCGCAGCCGTGAGGTCGTAGTCGCGGCCGGCGACGTAGGGTCCGCGATCGATCACCCGCACGGTGACGCTGCGGCCGTGGTAGCGGAGGGTCACCTTGCTGCCGCAGGGCAGGGTCTTGTGGGCGACGCCCATCGTGCCCGGCTGTAGCGACCCGCCGCAGGCCAGCGCTCCGCCGTAGAGGCCGGGCCCGTAGTAGGACGCGACCGCGCGGCGGTAGACGGTGATCCGGCGCGAGACGCTGTGGCTGCCCTTGGCAAGTCGGTTGCGGCCGGCGTAGGCCCGCAGCCGGTAGGTGCCGGTGTGGCCCGGCTTCCAGCGCAGGCGGTAGGCGCCGTGATGGCTGGTCGCGTCACGGACGACGTCGCCGTGCGGGCCGTGGATCACGACCTTGACCTTGCGACGTCCGCCCGGGAGGACACGCCCGTCGAGGCGGACGCCGTTGCCGGCGATTACATCGTGCTTGGCGACATGGAACGAGGCCCGCGAGCGGACATTGATCGGGTCCGGCAGCGAAGCGCGGCCGATCCCAGGCACGGCTCGGAAGGCGCCGTTGATACGGGCCGTGGTGTTGGTCCGGTAGTTGCCCGCGCGGTCCGTGTGGACGGTGCGGAGGAGTCGCCAACCACTGCTGCCGGCCCTGCGGAACTTGATGCCGACGCTGACGCCGCGATCGGTGGGCGTCCTGCCCCCGAGGGCGAAGCGCTCGCCGTAGCCGAGCGTGCGCCCGGTGGCGGACAGGCGCGCCGTCTGTGACGAGTCGGAGGCCGCGGTTGCGATTCCCATTGACGTTGTGGCGGTGGCGGCGGCCAGCAGAATCGCGCCGGCCGCGGCACGTCTGTGCCAGCGACGGTTGCGTCGCATAACTAGATCACTCGCTTTCTCAGGCTGCCTGCGGAGTTAGCTGACGGGCTCGTGGGTGCCGGCACGCTGCCGGTAACGCACTAAGGACGGATCACCGCCCCATTCGCCCCAGCCGCGCGACGCGAATCGACGCGGCAATTGGGTCCCCCGCTCGCCCCGCGCTCGCGGAGCGACTCGGCAGATCGGGTTCGTACGTATGTTCGAGACCGAACACCGTAGGGAGGGGTTGGATGCCCCTGTGTGACCGCTGTCACACGGGGGCGGTCCTGCACAATGGCGCCCAAACCGCTTGCCAGAGCGGTTTGCACCTCGTTGCCACGCCCGACCGCGCTTGTGAGAAAATCCGTCCGTGAGCGAGGATCGCCTCACCGGACTCGACTCGTCGTTCCTTCACATGGAGCGCGCCGGAGCCCATATGCACGTGGCCTCGACGATCATCATGGAGGGCCCCGCGCCCAGCCACGAGGAGTTGCGCGACCACATCGCCTCGCGCCTGCACCTCGTCCCCCGCTTCCGCCAGAAGCTCCGTTTCGTACCCCTGGCGCAGGGCCGGCCGGTCTGGGTCGACGACCCCCACCTCAACCTCGACTACCACATCCGACAGACCGCGCTGCCGCCGCCTGGGAGTGAGGAACAGCTACGGATTCTCGCCGCCCGCATCTTCTCCCAGCAGCTCGACCGCTCGAAGCCGTTGTGGGAGATGTGGCTGGCCGAGGGCCTTGAAGGTGACCGCTTCGCCCTCATCACCAAGAGTCATCACGCGCTCGTCGACGGCGTCTCGGGTGTCGATATCACCCATGTCCTCTTCGACACGGCACGTGAGCCCGAGACCCCCCCGGGGGCCGGACCGGAGTGGCTGCCGAGGCCCGAGCCGAGCCCGGCGAAGCTGCTCGCCGATTCTCTGCTCGAGCGGGCGACCAGCCCGGCCGAGTTCGTGCGCGGGGTCCGTGCCGTGCTGCGGGGGCCGCGCCAGGTCGCCTCCCAGGTCCTCGGCGGGGCGGGAGCTGCGGGGAAGATGATCGGCGCCGGGATGTCGGCCCCGCCGTCACCGCTGAACGTCGACATCGGGCCTCACCGGCGTTTCGCCTTCGTCCGCGCCGACATCAGCGAGTTCAAGCGGATCAAGAACGAGCATGGCGGCACCGTCAACGACGTCGTCCTCTCGACCGTCACCGGGGCGCTGGGCAACTACCTCCGTGCCCGTGGCCACGACACCAGCGAGCTGGAGATGAGGGCGATGGTCCCGGTCAGCGTCCGCTCCGAGGACGAGCACGGCGCGCTGGGCAACCGCGTCGCCGCGATGATGGCGCCGCTGCCGGTCTGGTGCGAGGACCCGGTCGAGCGCCTGCACCTGACCACCGCCTCGATGGGCGACCTGAAGACATCGGGCCAGGCGGTCGGCGCCCAGCTTCTGACCCAGATGACCGACTTCGCGCCGCCGACGATCGCCGCCCAGGCGGCCCGGCTGACGCCGCGCCAGCGCTTCTTCAACCTGGTCGTGACCAACGTGCCGGGCCCCCAGATTGCCCTCTTCATGCTCGGCCGCGAGATGGAGTCGATCTTCCCGATGGTCCCGCTGGCCCAGCGCCAGGCCCTCTGCATCGGGATCATGTCCTATAACGGCCAGATCAACTTCGGCCTGATCGGCGATTTCGACGCGATGGCCGACCTCGACAGCTTTGGCCTCGACCTCGAGGCCGCGATCGAGGAGATCTCGGCCGCGACCCCGAAGTCGAAGGCGCGCAGGGGCAAGGCGAAGGGCGCGGCGAGGAAGCCGGCTGCGGCGACCGGCTAGCTCTCCGGCGCCTCCGCGGGCGCACGCCTAGCGGCGCCATCCGCCGCCGCTGCGATCCTGCTGCGCTCGATGCGGCGGGCGACGAGGCAACTGCGGATCGACGGCCGCGCCGTCGAGCTTCGTGTGCGCGAGTCTCCGCGGGCGCGCCGGGCACGGCTCTGGGTCGGGCCACGGCGACCGCTCGAGATCGTCGTGCCGGAGCGGATGAGCGATCGCGAGGTGGACCGGGTCATCGCCTCCAACCAAGAATGGATCGCCGAGAAGTCGGCCTGGGCACGGTCCGAGGCTGAACGCCCGCGGGTGCTCGGGCTGGACCGCCCCGGGGTCGTCTGGCTGGCGGGGGAGCCGGTCCCGGTCGAGATCGGCAAGCGCGGGCGCCCGGTGGCAATTCTCGGTCGGGGCCGGCTCCACGTCGGCGGCCGCCCAGAGGAGGCCGGCGCCGCGATCGGCCGCTGGTATCGGCGAGAGGCCCGCAGCCGGCTTTCCGAGGCAACCGCGCGCGAGGCCGAGGCACTGGGGGTGCGGCCGGGGAGGATCTCGATCCGTGATCCGCGCACCCGCTGGGGCTCGTGCTCGGCGGCCGGCACGATCTCGTTCTCGTGGAGGCTCGTCATCTGCCCACCGCGGGTGCTCGACTACGTCGTCGTCCACGAGCTCTGCCACCTGCGCGTCCACAACCACTCCAGCGCCTTCTGGGGGCTTCTGGCAGGGGCCCGCCCCGGTTGGCACGAGCAGGCGGAGTGGCTGCGCCGTCACGCGCTCGAGATCGGCGACTACGCCCCCCGTCCGTGCTGATCCGCCGAGCCACCCGCGAGGATGCGGGCGCGATCGCCGCCGTCTACGGCCATGGCGTGGCCGAGGGGTCCGCCACGTTCCAGGCGACGCCGCTGAAGGCCGACGCGTTCAAGAGGCGGATCGGCGCCAGGGAGCTGTTCCTGGTCGCCGAGGAGGATGGCGAGGTGGTCGGCGCTGGCTGGGTCAGCGACTACGATCCCCTCCACGACTACTACTCCGGCGTCGGCGAGGTCACCCTCTACGTCGACCCGCATTATCGGCGGCGGGGGGCCGGGCGCGCCCTGCTCGAGGCGCTCGCCGCGGGGGCTCAATCCGGCGGCCGGCACAAGCTGGTGGCCAAGATCTTCGCCACCAACGGGCCAAGCCTGGCGCTGTTCGGCGCCTGCGGATATCGCGAGGTCGGCACCCACCACCGCCACAGCCAGCTCCGTGGCGAGTGGAAGGACGTGGTCGTGGTCGAGCGCTGGCTGGAGGCCTGAGCACCCCGCCGGTCAGCGGATCAGCTCCGCCCTGGCGGCGATCGATGCGCCGTTACCGGTGTAATGCCAATCGGACCCGCCGAAGTCGTCGATCCGGGCGTCGGCGTTGACTAGAACCGCGGTGATCCGGTCGAAGCGCTGCGGCCGGCTCAGAGTCACCGACATCGGTCCGCCGCGGCGCTTCAGCGCGATATCGGAGACCACCGTGCCGGCGGCCTCGGTGCCGATCCGCCCGACGACGGCGACCGCCGTCGCCACCCCGGCCTCCCCACTGGCGTCGATCCGCAGCCTCGTCGCCGTGACGGGCCTCACCCGCAGCAGCCTGTAGGTGGTGTGGTCGAGGCGGCGCACCCTCTTTGCCCCGTTGAGGGGGAGGTGCCCCTGTCGCTGGACGTCGGGGTAGAGGTCGCCCTCGGGGAAGGCGGTGTCGGTGTGCCACTCGGCCAGGTCCCGGGCGAAGCGGGCGAAGTCGAGGGTGAAGTCCGAGGTGCCGGCGGAGGTGATGGCGGCGTCATAGGAAGCGACCGAGAAGGCCGCGGGACGCACGTTGAGCGCCCTCTGCCAGGCCGAGCGGACGATCGATTGGCCGTAACGGCGCGAGAGCCAGTGGTTCCAGACGGCGGAGCCGTACATCTTGATGTTGTCCTGCGTGATCGGGATCTTGGCCCGGCTGTTCCAGCGCCGCAGGTAGCGGACGTAGTCGTCGACCGCGCCGTAGACCTGGTCCTCCATCCAGGTCGCGCTCGATTCCAGGAACCAGACGTCCTGGAAGGTGTCATAGCCGAACTGGAGCACGTGGTTGTACTCGTGGGCGAGCGTGACCTCGATGTCGGTCAGGGGCGTGGTCCCTGGAAACTGCGATGCTGCGTAGTCGTCGTCTATGACCAGGTAGGCGAAGCGCCTGCGGCCGATCTGACCGGGATCGGTGTTGGCGTAGCCGAACAGCGAGTCGCCGATCTCGGCCAGGTAGATGTCGACCTTGGAGTTGCCGCCCAGGTCCCCGTCGGGCTTCGGGGCCCGCCAGCCGAGCGAGCCGTTCTCGGTCGCGTAGACGTTCTCCGCCACCCCCTCGACCTCGTCGACATAGTCGGGGACGCCGTTTGGCGGGGAGAGGTCGGCGAGATCGGGGGCGTCGGCGAAGCCGGCGTTGTTGATCCAGTGAACGCAGAAGTGGGCTGTGCAATCGGAGGTGAGGAAGGGAATCGCAGCCTGCGGATAGGACTCGCCGTCGGGGTCGGGGCTGTCGGTGGGGCGCGAGAGCAGGCCGCGCACCGCCCGGCGCTGGGCCGGCGGCAGGCTTGGCAGCGCTCTGGCGAGCCGGAGCAGCACCGACGTCAGCTCGCCGTGGGGAGCGCCGGCCGCCGAGGCGCGGGCACCGGCGTTGCCGGCAGGGCTCAAAAGCGCCTTGGCCCGGTGGATCAGCCGGGCGCCGGTCCGATCGGAGATCCTCGCCTGCGAGACCGAGGCGCGCGAGGGGTGCGCGGACGCCACCGCCGGAACGGAGGCTGCGCTTAGCGAGAGGGCCGCCAGCGCGAGTGGAATGGCGGTTGGCCGGCGGACTCGCATTGCTCAGACATATAACCCGCACGAGGTCGGGCGGTTGCGGCTGTGACGATACCGTCCAGCCGATGAATGCCGAGCTCTCCCCACTGACGGTTGCCCTCGCCCAGATCAACCCGACGGTGGGGGACATCGAGGGGAACGCTGCCAAGATCGCCGAGTGGATCGGAGCCGCCCGCGATCGCGGCGCCGACCTCGTCGTCTTCCCCGAGCTCTGCCTCCCCGGGTACCCCGCCGAGGACCTCTACCTCAAGCGCCATTTCGTCGAGGCGAATGTGCGGGCGCTGGAAGAGCTGGCCGCCGGGACCGAGGGAATCGTCGCCCTGGTCGGCTTCGCCGAGCCGATCACGCCCGGCCCCGCCGGCAGGCGTGTCTCCAATTCGCTCGGCGTCCTCGCCGACGGCGCCGTGCAGCTCGTCTACCGCAAGAACCGGCTGCCCAACTATGCGGTCTTCGACGAGCAGCGCTACTTCGAGCCAGGTGCCGAGCCGGCGATGATCGACGTCGGCGGGGTCCCGATCGGCCTCACCATCTGCGAGGACTGCTGGGTCGAGGGGCCTCCGGCCTCGCTCGAGGCGGAGGCCGGGGCGGCGCTGATCGTCAACCCCTCCGGCTCGCCCTATCACCGTGGCAAGGGCCGCGAGCGCGAGCAGATGTTCGGCGATCGCGCCGGCGCCTACGGCGCCCACTTCGCCTTCGCCAACCTCGTCGGCGGCCAGGACGAGCTGGTCTTCGATGGCGACAGCATCCTGTTCGCGCCCGACGGCTCGATCCTGGCGCGGGCGGCTCAGTTCGAGGAAGAGTTGCTCATCTCCACGGTCCCCGGCGCCGGCCAGGCCCCGCCCCCCGCCTCCCTCCCCGAGCTCGACGAGGTCTACGCGGCGCTGGTGCTGGGCCTCCGCGATTACATCGGCAAGAACGGCTTCCGCCATGTCGGCATCGGCCTCTCGGGCGGAATCGACTCCGCCCTGGTGGCGATGATCGCCTGCGACGCCGTCGGCCCCGGGAACGTCAGCTGCGTCGTCATGCCTTCCCCCCACTCCAGCTCCGGGACCCAGGGCGACGCGAGGACGATCGCCGCCAACCTCGGCACCCAGATGATCGAGATCCCGATCGAGCCGATGATGACCAGCTACGAGCAGGCCCTGCGTGGTCCGTTCGGCGCCACCGCCCCGCCTCCCGGCGCCAGGGAAGGGCTGCCCAGGGATCCCGCCCGGCCCTCCGAGCCCGACCTCGCGGCCGAGAACATCCAGGCGCGGATCCGCGGCAACCTGATGATGGCGCTCTCCAACAAGCACGGTTGGCTGGTGCTGACAACCGGTAATAAGAGCGAGATGTCCGTCGGTTACGCGACGCTCTACGGCGACATGGCGGGCGGGTTCGCGGTGATCAAGGACGTCCCCAAGACGCTCGTCTACCAACTCGCGCGCCACCGCAACCGGCGCGCCGGCCGCGAGCTGGTGCCGGCCTCGGTGATTGACCGCGCCCCCTCAGCCGAGCTGCGACCCGGCCAGCTCGACGAGGACTCGCTGCCCCCCTACGAGCTGCTCGACCGCATCCTCGAGGCCTACGTCGAACGCGACCAGGGCAGCGAGGAGATGGTCGCCGCCGGGATGCCCGCCGGCGTCGTCGAGGAGGTGATCCGGATGGTCGACCGGGCCGAGTACAAGCGGCGCCAGGCGCCGCCCGGGATCAGGATCACGCCGAAGGCGTTCGGGCGCGACCGGCGCCTGCCGATCACCAACCGCTTTCGCGGTTGATCCGGGCTCGGAACCGGGTTTAGGCTGGGCGAGGCGCTCAGGCCGGAAGCGGCCGCACGACGACAGTCATCCGGGCCAGGGCGCAGAGCTTGCCGGCGGAGTTGTGAACCTCTGCGTCCCAGACCCAGGTGGTGCGGCCGCGGTGACGGGCCCTCGCCTCCACCTCGATGTGCCCCTCGGTGGTCGGCCGCAGGAAGGTGATGTCGATCGACTGGCCCATCGCCATCATGCCGTCGGCATGGACGGCGAGCGCGGTCGAGCGCGAGCAGACGCTCTCGACCAGGGTCGAGACGACGCCGCCGTGCAGGAGCCCCACCGGCTGGCGCAGGTCATCTCGCATCCGGATCCTGGCCCGGGCGTGGTCGGGGTCGTCGTCGAGCCACTCGGTGCCGATCAGTTCGTCGAAGGGCGAGGCGACGAGCTTCAATTCTGACATCGCGAGGCAGCCTAAACACCTTCGGACGCGAGTGCGTAGGCTGTCCGGCCGTGCCGTTGAGCGAGGACCAGAGAGCGATGCTGCAGTTGCTGCTGCAGCGCGGACAGAGCTACGAGGACATCGCCTCCCTGCTCGGCCTCGGGGTGGATGACGTCCGCGCCCGGGCCCGCGCCGCCCTGACCGAGATCGCCGGGGAAGACCCTGACCGCGAGGTTGGCCTCACCGACTACCTGCTCGGACAGGCAGATCCGATAGGGCGCGCGGACGCCGCCCGCCACCTCCAGGCCGACTCCGACGCCAACGCGCTCGCCGGCAAGCTGGAGGCGCAGCTGCGCCTTCTCGCCCCGGGTGCGCAGCTTCCCGACCTTCCCCGGGCGCAGGCTCCGCGACCGGCGCGCAAGGCTGCCGCCGGACAGGAGCGCCCCGCGGCCAAGATTCCGGCCGCCCCCGGCTCCCTCAGCGGCCGCCAGCGGAGGGTGATCGCAGGCCTGCTGGCCGGGGTGGCGGTGCTGATCGCGGTCGCGCTGGTCGTCGGCGGCGCATTCGATGGTGGCGGGGGCGGCTCCGGCTCGAGCACGACCGGAGAGGGCTCGACCTCGACAACAGCCGCCAACGGCGATCAGGTGACGAAAGCGGTTCTGCGCCCTCTCGACGGCGGCAGCGGCCGCGGGGTGGCCCTGTTCGCGCAGGTGAGGAGGGTGCCGGTGATCCAGGTCACGACGATAGGTCTCGACCAGCTCTCCAAGGGTGACACCTACTACGTATGGCTCTATAAGTCCGACAAGCTCGCCCTGCGGGTCGGCGGCTTCGTCGTCGACAACAGGGGCCGGGCAGTGACCCAGCTCCAGGTCCCGGCCGAGGCGGTGGCGCTGGTCGCCAACGGCACTTTCAAGCAGATCGACGTCACTCTCACCGCGGATGCCGACTACAGGGCCGCCCTCGCCGCCGCTCGCAGGAGCAAGACGCTGCCCGCCCTGACCGGGACCAGCGTCATGCGGGGCGACATCACCGGCCCCCTCGTCGGCGCCGCCAACCGGGCCACCGGCCCGACTGGCGCCACCGGCCAGGAGGGCGGCTAGGACGCCGCCGCCGGGCGGGATGGGGTTCTCAGACCAGCAGCTTGCCCGGGTTCATGATCCCCTCCGGGTCGAGGCGCTCCTTCACCGCCCGCAGGGCGTCGAGGCCGAGGGTCCCGACCTCGGCCTCCATGTAGGGGGCGTGGTCACGGCCGACTGCATGGTGGTGGGTGATGGTCGCCCCGGCGGCGACGATCGCCTCGCTGGCCGCGCGCTTGACCTTCGCCCACTGCTCGATCTCGCGGCCGGAGAGGGCGCGGGAGATGAAGGTGAAATAGAGCGAGGCGCCGTCGGGATAGGCGTGGGAGAGGTGGCAGAAGACGAGCCCGGAAGTCCCCTGCCCGGAGAGTGAGGAGCGGATCGCGCCGCCGACCGATCGGTGCAGCTCACTCAGCCGCGACCAGGTGTGCGAGGTCTCCAGCGTCTCGACCATGCAACCGAGATCCATCAGCGTGTCGCGCAGATAGGGGCCGTGGTAGCGGCCCTGCTCCCAGGAGCGTCCGGCGCCCTGGCCTAGATAGGCGGCGCCCCCGGCGCGGAGCTTCCGAACCGTCAGGGCCCGGCGACGCGCCACCGACTCCGGCTCGCCTTCGACGCCGACGATCATCAGACAGCCTCCCCGACGCCTGCGGAGGCCGAGGTAGCCCTGGAAAAGCGACCGTGCCGCCCCCCTCGGTCCCGAGAGGGCGAGCGATACTCGGGTCTCCTCCTCATCAGATACGCGGATGACGTCGGGGAGAGCGCCGTCCTGGGCCATCGCGCGGACGATCTCCGCCCCGTCGTCGAAGCTCTCGGCCATCCAGGCCTCGTAGCGGCGCTCGGCCGGGGCCGGGCGCACGCGGACACTGACATCGGGAATGACGCCGATCGTCCCCTCGGAGCCCACGATCAGCTCCCGCAGGGCGGGGCCGGCGGCGCTGTGGGGGGTCTCGAGCGTGTGCATCTCCCCCGCCGGGGCGAGCAGGCGGACGCTGGAGACGAGCGCGTCGAAGCGCCCGTAGCCGCTCGAGGCCTGGCCGGCGGAACGGGTCGCGGCAAAGCCGCCGATGGTCGCGTACTCGAACGACTGGGGGAAGTGGCCGAGGGTCAGTCCCTCGCGCCCCAGCGCTGTCTCGGCCTCGGGTCCGCGAAGCCCGGCGCCGAGCCTTGCGGTGAGGCAGCGGGGGTCGGTCGAGACCTCCCTCAGCCGGCCGAGGTCGAGGCTGATCAGGCTCTCGTGCCGGCCCCGTAGCGGCTCGACCCCGCCGACGACGCTGGTGCCGCCGCCGAAGGGAACCACCGCGACCCCCTCCTGCGAGCAGGCATCCAGGACAGCCCGAAGCTGAGCCGCGTCGGCCGGAAGCACGACCGCGTCGGGTGCGGCCTCGAGCCTGCCGGAGCGCAGCCGGGCGAGATCCGCGTACCCCCTCCCGGCGGCGTGCCGCACGCGATCCTCGATGCCGCACAGCACCCAATCCCCGCCGACTGCCGCCGTCACCGCTTCGGGCACCGGCCTCGCGGGCGGCAACTCGACGTCGTCCACCGACTCCGGCCTGGCAGCCGGCTCGACCTCGCCGATCTCCGCCCGCAGTACGGCCAGGGCCTCGGTGTCGATCTCGGGCTCGATCGCGGGGTCGCCCCAGCCCCACCACTTCGAATCTCGCCGCGGCAACCCGTTCACGTCCGCTGATCCTCCTCCTCTGCGGGCGCCAGCGCACTCTCGATGCCGTCGAGCGCCTCGGCGAGGATCGTTCCCTGGCCACGGGTCATCATCGGCGAGCCTAGGCGGGAAAGTCCTCTCAGCGCCTGCCGGGAAGTGATCCGGACCTCGGTCCCGTCGCCGCGGGGCTCGAGCGAGATCTCCAGCTCGGAGCTCTTCAGGTGCTTCTCGAACGGGGTTCCTGCGATCTCCTGCTCCCAGGCGAAGCGGCTCTCCTCGGTTGAGCCGACGCAGCGGAAGTCGGCCCGCACCCCGCGGCCGCCGCTCGTCTGCAGGACCTTGGTCCAGCGGCTGCGCTTTCCTGCCCTGGTGCGCTCGACGTTCTCGACCCGGGCCGTCCGCGGCCACCAGCGGGGAAGGTTGTAAGGGTCGGAAATCAGCGACCAGACACCACCCGGCGGCGCCCCGATCACCCGCCGGCGGCTGACCTTCGCCACGGCCGGAGCCCGCCGGGGCCTAGTTCCCCGCGAGCCGCCGCAGGTCACGGACCAGCAGCAGGTGCTTGAGGTGGCTGGCGGTCGCCGCCAGGTTCTCGAGGCTCTCCAGGGCCTCCTTGCGCCGCTGAGGGTTGCGAGAGCGCAGCGAGGGCCCGAGCAGGGCCTCCAGCAGGTTCGCCTCGCGGTCGGCCGAGGAGCGGAAGACCCTGAGGTTGCGGGCGGCGACGCCGAAGCGGGAGAGCTCGTTGGCGGCGCGGACGATCTCGCGGTCGGTCTCGTCGTAGACGGTTCGCCCGTCGCGCTGTTCGGGCTGGACCACGCCGAAGTCCTCGAGCTCGCGGATCAGCTCCTCGCGGGCCCCGGTCTCCTCGACCACCTCGTCCACGGTCAGATAGGCGCTCGAGGTGTTGACCAGGATCGCCCGCCGCACTGCCCCGCCCCCGGGCCGCCGCTCGCCGGCGATATCGGGCATCTCCGCTCCCGAGGCGAGTTCCTGGCGGATCACCCGCAGCGGCAGGAACTCGTCGCGCTGTAGCCGCAGGATTGTCTTCAGGCGCTCGACGTCGGCCTGGCTGTAGAGACGGTAGCCACCGGCCGTGCGCCGCGGGGTCAGCAGCTTCTGATCCTCGAGGTAGCGGATCTTCGAGATCGAGATATCGTCGAACTCGCTCTCGAGGATCTTGCAGACGGCACCGATCGTCAGAGCCTTGCGCTGGGGCCGGTTGCCGCCGTCGCGGGCGCGGGAGCCGCGCTCGCTCACGTCCACTCCGCTCTGTCCCCCGGAGACCGCCATCTACTTCTCCAGGAAGCTGAGCTTGTACTTTCCAACCTGGATCTCGTCGCCGTCCTCGAGCTTGTGTGACTCGATCCGGCGCCGGTTCACATAGGTGCCGTTGAGCGAGCCGAGATCGTCGACGTAGAGGCCGTCGCGCCGGCGGACAAGGAGGGCATGGTTGCGGGAAACGGTGACGTCGTCGAGGAATACCCCGGCGTCGGGGCTGCGGCCGATGCTGACGCGGTCGTCGGTGACGGTGAAGCTCTCGCCGGCCCTGCCCCCGCCGGCACGGATCACCAGGGCCGCACCGGCCTTCTCGACGACCTCGTCGATGTCGACAGGCTGCATCTCGCCAGCCTCGTCGACGGTATAGGTCATCGTCGTCGGCTCCTCCCCGCCCTCGGGGCGGCTGAGGTAGGCGCCGCACTTCTGGCAGTAGTTCGCACCCTCCGGGTTGACGAAACCGCACTCGGGACAGTGGACGGCCATCGCAGCGGGCCGCTATGCGGCGGAGTCCTTCTCGGGCGCTTCGTCTTCGGGCGCTTCCTCTTCGGGCGCGGGCTGGGCCTTGCCGGCGAGGATCTCGGTCAGCTGGCGGACGTCATCGCCTGAGATCAGGGAGTCGCCCCGCTCGCGCTTCTGGCGCAGGCGGTTGACCAGCTCGGCTCTGAGAATGTCGATCTTTCCGTGCAGCACGCGCCGCCGGTATGAGACCTCCTGCTCCTCCTCGGTGAGCTTCTCGATAAGCGCCTTCAACTCCGGGTCGCTGAGGGACCCGAGATCAGGAAAGGTGTCCTCCATCTCACTCCTTTGGTGGCGGTCTGGGCCGATTATAGGCGCCTCCGCCAAAGGGTCAACCAAAGGTTGAAGGTTTATGGAGAGTGAGGGTTCGATTTCAGCCACTCGCGGTGGCGTCGCGCCGCGTCGCGCCCCATCCGGGCGTAGAGGATCGTCGCCAGGATCGAGAGGACCAGGCCGACTATCAGCAACGTCGTCGGCAGCCAGCCGCCGAACAGCATCGAGAAGAAGATCGCCGCCATGATCGGGAACACCGCAACCCGCCCGAGCCAGTTGACCTCGATGTCCACCCCGTGGCGGAGCCCGTAGTGGGCCAGGCCCAGGGTGATGATCTCGCGCACGACCAGGGCCGCGAGCGCCCAGCGCGGCAGAAGTTCGAAATGCCAGCAGACGATCGCGCCGGAGACGATCGTGAGGCGATCGACGACCGGGTCGAGAATGGCGCCCATGCGGCTGTACTGGCCCGTGACCCGGGCGAGGAAGCCATCGAGGTAGTCGCCGAGCGAGATCGCCAGGAAGACGATCGCGGCCGGGGCGCTGCGGCCGTCGTCGGAGGAGAAGGCCAGATAGAGGAACAGCGGAACCGCCGCCAGGCGGATGAAACCGACCATGTTGGGGAGGGTGAGCGGCCTCAGCGGCTCGCCCTTTCGCGTCTGCTCCGGTTCCGGCCCGGTGCGATCGAGGCCGAAGAGCCTTCTCACCCGGCCCTTCCCGAAGGGGACGAATTCATCGCCCGACACGTCCTCCGAGGGAGCGTCAGCGACCGGTGATCCCGGCGCAGCCGGGGTTCGTTTGGGCGTGTCGCGCTGGTGCCCACTCTGCTGAGTCATCGGGATCTGATGCCCTAGTCGATCGCCTGAAGAATCTCCGCCGCCGTCGCGGAGGCCTCGGCAACCGGCAGGCGGTGCTCGGCGCCGCTTGCCCGCTCCTGCGCCTCGACGATGCCGTCTGCGAGACCGCGGCGGCCGACCACCAGGCGCAGGGGACAGCCGAGCAGCTCGGCGTCGGTCAGCTTCTCCCCCGCCCCGGCGTCGCGGTCGTCGTAGAGGACCTCGAGGCCTGCACTCTCCAGCTCCTCGTAGAGGATGTCGGCGGCCTCGCGCTCGGGCTCGCCGGCCTTGGCCAGGGACACCAGGTGGACTTCCCAGGGCGCGATCGAGCGCGGCCAGACGATCCCCTTGTCGTCCGCGCGCTGCTCGATCGAGGCGGCGACGATCCGCGCCGGGCCCATCCCGTAGCTGCCCATGACGATCGGGCGCTCGGCTCCCTCCTCGTCGAGGAAGGTGGCACCCAGCGCCTCCGAGTAGCGGGTGCCGAGCTTGAAGATGTTTCCGATCTCGATCGCCGGCTGAATCTCTATTGCGACACCGTCGGCGGTGTCGCCGTCCTCCACCGCCCGCACGTCCATCTCGACGAAGTCGAAGTCACGACCTGGAGCGACACCGCGGAGGTGCTCGTCAACCCGGTTGGCGCCGGTGACGTAGGAGTCGCCCTCGATGGCGGCGTCCTTTATCACGGCCACGTCGGTGCCGACCGGGCCGATGAACCCGGCCGGGCCGAGGCGTTCGGAGATCTCGTCCTCGCCGGCAGGGCGGAAGTCGGCTGCGAGCGCGTTTCTCAGCTTCACCTCTCCCAGGCGGTGATCCCCCCGAATCAGGATCAGGGTGAAGCCGCGCTCGTCGTCGATCACCACCGGCAGAGACTTCAGCAGCGCCCCGGCGGGCAGGCCGAGCGACGAGGCGACCTCATCGACCGTCTTCAGGCCGGGCGTCGGCACCGGCTCGGGGGAATCGAGCGCGGGTGGCAGTTTCACCGGCTGCGGTGTCGCCGAGGCCACCTCGACGTTGGCCGCGTAATTCGGGGATGCCAGGGCGATGCTGTCCTCTCCCGCGCGGCAGGGCGCCATGTACTCGTGGGCGCCTGACCCGCCCATCATCCCGACATCGGACTCGACCCGGTACCAGTCCAGCCGGCAACGGTCGAAAATTCGGTCGTAGGCGCCGATGTGAAGTTCGTAGGAGCGCTCGAAGGACTCAGCGTCGCGGTCGAAGGAGTAGGAGTCCTTCATCACGAACTCGCGCGAGCGCAGGACCCCGGCGCGGGGGCGCGGCTCGTCGCGCTCCTTGATCTGGAGGTGGTAGAGGATCAGCGGCAGGTCGCGGTAGGAGCGGACCTCGCGGGCGACGTGGAACGTCAGGCACTCCTCGTGGGTCATCGCCAGCACCATCTCCGAGCCCTTGCGGTCCTCGAGGCGGAATTGGATGTCGAGCCCGTAACGGCCGGTCTCCTTCCACAGCTCTGCCGGTTGCAGGACCGGCATCAGCATCTCCTGGCCGCCGATCGCGTCCATCTCGAAGCGGATGATCGCCTCGACCTTGCGGTGGACCCGCCACCCGGCCGGGAGGTAGGTCCAGAGCCCGGCGCCGAGCTGGCGGATCAGCCCGGCCCGGACCATCAGCTTGTGGCTGATCGCCTCGGCGTCGGCCGGCGGATCCTTGACCGTCGGCCAGAACATCTGCGATACGCGCGACATCGGCGAACAAACCTAGACGTTCCGCTCCTCTGTCGCTCCGGTCGAAAGGACCGGTGGCCGTTTGCGTGGCTAGTTGCCCAGATGGGTGTCGGTCCCCCGTCGAACGGCTTGTAACTGCCGAGCAGTTTGAGTGAGGCGGGGGACCGGCGGCCGGCTCCGAATCAGGCCCGTGTGAAACGGCGCCCAGCTGTCGGAGACGCCTCCTCGTCGAGGAGTACCCGGTCGGACTCGCCGCGCTGGGCGGCCTCGTGCTCCATCTGCGCGATCTTCTCCGGCGTCAGGTCGCCGGCGTTCTCCTTCTCGATCTTCGCCAGCCACTCGGCGCCCTCTCGGACCTCGGCCTCGTCGGCCTGGACCCTGCCGCGGTCGAGCGAGCGGTCGATCTCCTCGAACAGGCGATCGACCAGCTCCGCCTGGGGAACTTTTCGCAAGGGCTTGCCGCCGGCGAATATCAGCCCCTCGTTCTTGGCGCCGGTGATGCCGAAGTCGGCGTGCGAGGCCTCGCCGATCCCGTTCACCGCGCAGCCGAGGACCGCGACCTCGATCGGCTCGGTGTAGGACTCCAACCGCTGCTCGATCTCGGCGACGACGGAGTCCATGTCGAACTGGAGCCGGCCGCAGGTCGGACAGGCGATCAGCACCGGTCCCCGCTCGCGCAGCTGCAGTGCCTTGAGGATCTCCCAGGCGACCTTGACCTCCTCCTCGGCGTGGAAGGTCGAGAGGCTGATCCGGATCGTGTCGCCGACCCCGTCCGCCAGCAGCGTCCCGAGGCCGACCGCGGACTTGAGCGAACCGGACCATCTCGTGCCCGCCTCGGTGATGCCGAGGTGGATCGGGTAGGGCACCTTCTCCGCGAGCAGCCGGTTGGCGGCAATCGTGTTGGGGACGTTGGTCGATTTGATCGAGATCTTGAAGTTCTCGAACTCGAGGCTCTCCATCAGCTCGACGAACTCGACCGCGGCGGTGACCAGGGCCTCGACCGGCGCCTCGCGCTCGAGCGCGTGCAGGTGCTTTGGCAGCGAGCCGGAGTTGACCCCGATCCGCATCGGCACCGCGGCCGCGTTGGCGCGCTCGGCGACCTCGGCGACCTTCTCGCGGCCGCCGATGTTGCCCGGGTTGAGCCGGATGCAGTGGGCGCCGGCGTCGATCGCCTTCAGCGCCAGGGTGTGGTTGAAGTGGATGTCCGCGATCACCGGGATCGGCGAGTCGGCGACGATCGTCTTCAGCGCTTCGACGTCTTCGTCGCGGGGGACCGCGACCCGCACCAGGTCGGCTCCGGCGTCTGCGACCTTGCGGATCTGCTCCATCGTCGCCTCGAGATTGGCCGTCTCGGTCTTGGTCATCGTCTGCACGACGACCGGGGCACCGCCGCCGATCGGCACACCGCCGACGAATATCTGCCGCTTCGATGCCACGGCCCAAGGGTACCTGCGGTTGAACCTGAGCCGGGTTCTCCCCGTACTAGGGGCAGTGGTCCCACGGGAAGCAAGACGCCTTGCGTGCCTGCTGGCAGGATGCCTGGCCCTGTC
Organism: uncultured Actinomycetes bacterium; assembly: GCA_963840235.1. Classification (GTDB taxonomy): domain Bacteria; phylum Actinomycetota; class Thermoleophilia; order Solirubrobacterales; family 70-9; genus JBBRHQ01. The sequence continues at coordinate 468,250 of CAWIYC010000003.1, read as the reverse complement.
AGCGGCGGTGCTTGCGGCGCCCGCCTCGGCCACCTTCCACCTGATGAAGATCCGTGAGGTCTATCCGGGAAGTGCCGCCGCCCCCAACTCCGACTATGTGGTCCTGCAGATGACCGCCTCGGGGCAGAACTTCGTCAACGGCCGTGAGGTCACTCTCTATGGCGCCGGCGGGTCGCTGACCGCGACTATCACAATGAACGCCACCCTCGGGGCCGGCGCAAACCAGTCGACGATCCTGCTAGGCGGCAGCGGCTACGCCGCAGCCTTCCCCGGCGGCCCGGGGGCCGACTTCTCCGACGCCGCCCTCGATCTCAGCCCGGCGGGCGGCGCGGTCTGCTACCCGGACGGTGTCCCCGTGGATTGCGTCTCGTGGGGCTCGTTCACGCCCCCCGTGGGCGGCCTGCCCTCGCCCAGCGCCCCCAACGCCTCCCCCGGCGGCATCGCCGAGGGCAAGGCCCTGACCCGCTCGATCTCCGCCGGCTGTGCGAGCCTGCTCGAATCCGGCGACGACACCAACTCGAGCGCCGCCGACTTCTCCGAGGTCTCTCCCGCTCCGCGCGGCAACGCGACACCACCGAGCGAGCATGCCTGTCCGCCCCCTCCAAAGCCGCAGACCTCGATCACTGCGGGGCCGAAGGGCAAGACCAGGGACCGGACCCCCACCTTCCGCTTCTCCTCGAGCCTGGCGGGCTCCCGCTTCCGCTGCAGGCTCGACCGGCGGCCGTTAGTGCCCTGCAGCTCGCCCAAGACCTTCGGCCGGCTCGGCTTCGGGGCCCACAGCTTCCAGGTCAGGGCGATCAAGGCGGGCAGTACCGATCCTTCCCCGGCCGTGCGCAGCTTCACCGTGGTCAGGCCCCGCTGAGCCCGCCGCCTTAGGAGCCTTCGGTCGCGAGCTCCTCTTTGCCGGCCCAGGCCTCGAGGATCCAACCCAGGTGGTAGGGCCGCATGGTGCGGTTGACCTCGAGCCGGCTGGCCGCTGCCAGCCGGGGCTTGGCGTGAGCGTAGGCTGCGGCGGCGTTGCGCGCCTGGGTGGCGCGGGCGAAGCGCTGCTTGCGGCGGATCGAACGGTAGATCATTCCGGCGCCGGGGTCGAACATCTGCGCCCCGAGCTCGTTCTCGCCGAAATTCCAGTCCAGGCCGCGCACCGCAGCCGCGCGGAACGAGGGGTCGCCGCTTGCCTGGCTGAGATTGTGCAGGCCGATCATCGCCATCGAGTCCTGGTGGACCGAGTAGATCTCGTAGGGCTCGACCACGGTGCCGCGGAGCGGGTCGGAGATCCAGGGCCAGGCGCCGCTGGGCATCTGCAGCTCGACCAGCTTCCGCCCCAAGGAGAGGGCAGCATCCAGCGCCTCCTCGTCCTCGCGGACGCGGGCCAGTTGCGACAGTGCCAGCAGGCTGTAGACCTGATCGGCGAAATGGGGCAGGCGCTTGCGCGGCCCGCGGGCGACGTGGGCCACCAGGTGCCCACCGGGGCGCCGCTCGAGCAGCTGTGCACGGACGGCCGCAAGCAGGTCCTCCCCCTCGCCGAGATCGACACGGACCCCGGCCTCGACCAGCCCGGTGAGGATCCAGGCGACTTCCATGCTCGCCAGCGAGGCGATCTTCGACGATCCAGCCGGGGACCGGCGCAGCGCCGCCACCAGGTTGCCGACCCAGCTCGCCGCCATCCGCGAGTCCGCCCACAGCGCCAGCCCCAGGTCCCCCGGCGTCACCGCTTCCGAGGAGAGGTCGGCCTCGATCCGGGCACGGATCCCGCCGGTGTGGAACGGGTGCTCGAAGTCGTGCTCCTCGGCGCGGAGCAGCCCGATCAGGACGATCAGCGTGTACCGCACCGAGCGGCCCTCGGGCCTGCCGTTCCCCTCGGCCGAAACCTGGTGGCAGAAGGCGCCGTCGCTGAGCTGCAGCGCCGGCAAGCGCTCGAGGGCGAAGTGCTCCAATTCCCGGACGCGATCAAGTCGCGTCGCTGCAGCCGTTTCCGGCCCGGCGTCTGGCCCGGTCATCGCTTTGCCTCGGCCTCGAGCATGGCCGGATCGTAGATCGTGACCCCGTCGGCGAGCATCGGCTCGAATGCGGCGATCATTTCCTGCAGCGGGATCGAGAGCACGTCGGAGCGGCCGAGCGCGACGCAGTTCATGCCGACCGCGGTCAGCCGGCGGCGGACCTCGGCGGCCAGCGGCGGGTTGGCGTCGATCCGCCCGATCGAAAGCCGCGGCCTGTGGACGAGCGTGCTGGTCGCGATCTCGCGGCCATCCGCGTCGACGCAGGTGACCGGGAATCGATCGGGGAGGAAGACGTCGTAGGGAAACGGCGGGCGGCGGGTGCACTCGAAGGCGTGGTACATCGTCATCGGCCGGGTGCTTGTGCCGAAGAAGACCTGGCGCGCGTTGCGCTCGATCAGGCGGACGAACGGCGTCCCCTCGCCGAACGGGGTCTCGGCCCGCTCATGGCCGGCGAGAAGGTTCCCGGCCCCCGGACCCTGGGCGGCGATCGAGTGGGTCGGGTGCAGGCTTCGGCGGGCCTCGGGCAGCTTGCGGAAGCGCTCGGTGATCGCCCCCATCCGAGACGGCGCTCGGTGGTAGTCGAACACAGGGTTCTGCCGCAGGTACTCGATCGAGAGCCCGCCGACGGGAAAGGCGGGCATCGCCACCAGCGCTTCCGGCCCGACCACGGCCCGCAGTGCCCTGATCACCGTCTCCGGGCCCCCGACGACGGTGCCGAAGGCCGACATCTGCGTTTGCATCCAGACGTCGTCGCCGGCGCCGATCCCGAGCCCGCGCAGCGCTTCCTCGATCGCCCCCTGGTCGACGCGAACCGGCCGCAGCCGCTCACGGGTGCGGAAACGGGCGCTGCGGTAGCCCTTGCGGGCGGCGCGCAGGCGCTCGCGCGCCGGTCTCGGCAGGCGCCGGAGGAGTGCCCTCACCTGGGGCTGCCGCTGCTTGCTCTCACCCGTCCTAGGCTAGTCAGGACGAGTAGAGCGCCTCGATCTCGGCTTCGTACTTCTCGGCGATCGGCTTGCGCTTGAGCTTCATCGTCGGCGTCAGCTCGTCGCCACCCGGGCTCCACTCCTCGGGCAGGACCGTGAACTTCTTGATCTGCTCGACCCGCGCCATCTTCGCGTTCGCCTCGTCGATCCCCTCCTGCACCGCGGTCAGCAGCTCTTCCAGCCCAGCCAGCTCGGAGATCGGGGTGCCCTCGAGCCCGTTGGCGGCGGCCCAGACGGGCGCATAGTCCGGGTCGAGGACGATCAGGGCGACGTTGTAGGGACGCCGATCGCCGATCGCGACGCACTGGCCGATCAGGGGGTCGGCCGCCTTCAGCTTCGACTCGATGTTCGCCGGCGACATGTTCTTGCCGGCGGCGTTGATGATCAGCTCCTTCTTGCGGTCGACGATCTTCAGGTAGCCGTCGGAGTCGAGTTCACCGATGTCCCCGGTCAGGAGCCAGCCGTCTTCGAAGGTCTCGGCCGTCTTCTCGGGCATGTTTCTGTAGCCGGGCATGATCCCGTCGCCCTTGACCAGGACCTCGCCGTCGGAGGCAAGCTTGATCTCGACGCCGGGGACGGGCGGGCCGACGGTCCCCAGCTTGATCTTCTCCGGGGGGTTGAGGGTGGCGACGCCGCAGGTCTCCGACATCCCCCAGAGCTCGCCGACCGGGATCCCGATCGCGTGGAAGAACTCGAGCACCTCGAGCGGGGTCGGTGCGGCGCCGACGTTGACCGCGGCGAGCTCGTCGAGGCCGAGTGCAGCGCGCAGCTTCGAGAACAGCTCCTCGTCGGCGCGCTCGACCGCCGCCGCCAGCTCCTCCGGCACCTCCTCCCCCGCCTGCTCGAGCCGGACCTTCGATATCGCCGCCTCGAGCCCCTTCTCGGCCGGTATCCGCTGCTCGTCGGGGAGGCTCGCGAGCTGGGCCTCGAGCCCGGCCTTGAGCTTCTCGTAGATCCTCGGCACGGCGAAAAACCAGGAGGGCTTGACCTTGGGAATGAACTCGACGATCCGGCGGGGGTCGGGACAGATCGTCACGGTAAGCCCCTTGACCACCGGCAGGTAGTAGTGGGCGCCGCGCTCGGCGATGTGCGCCGTCGGCAGCCACGAGATCAGGCGGCCGCCGCGCTCGGGCATCTCGATCATCCCTTCGACCGAGGTGGTCAGCGCCATCAGGTTGCGGTGGGTGAGCTGGACCCCCTTCGGCGGGCCGGTCGTCCCCGAGGTGTAGATCAGCGTCAGCAGGTCGTCGAGCCCGACGCCGGCGGCGCGCTCGGAGGGATCGAATCCGGGATTGGCTGACTCGAGCCCGGCGAGGGTGTCGGTGCCGCCCTCGCCGTCGATGACGATTACATGCTCGACGTCCGGCAGATTCTCACGTGCCTTGTTGAAGTTCTCGAGGAAGGCAGACTCGATGATCGCGATCCGCGAGCCGGCGTCGCCGACGACGTAGGCGATCTGGTCGGGCGAGGAGGTCTGGTAGATCGAGAAAGGAACCCCGCCGAGGCTGACGGCGGCCAGGTCGCAGGGGATGAACTCGGGGCGATTGTTGAGCATCAGGGCGACCGTCTCGCCCTTCTCGAGCCCGAGGCCCTCGAGCCCTCCGGCTATCCGGCTGACCCAGGCCGAGAGCTCGTTCCAGGTGACCGAGACCGAGTCGTCCTCGGTGCGGATGGCGACGTCTCCGCCGATCCGGTCCACCGTCCTGAGGAAGGCCTCATAGACGTTGGATGTTTCCGGCTCCCGTCCCGGGCCGCCGCTCGCGTAGCCCTCAGCAGTGGTGACTTCCAACGCCCCTCCTCCTCCGTTTCCTGGGCAGTGCAGGGAAAACTAGCGCACGTTGAAGCCTTCGCCGGTGAGCCGGCCAATATCGTTCGTGAGGCCGATGAAGAAGAGCATCATCACCAGCACGAAGCCGATCGCGCTGGCCCGCTCCATCACCCTGAACGGCACCGGGCGCCCCCGGACCTTTTCCACCAGACTCCAGAAGATGTGGCCGCCGTCGAGCGGAAGGAAGGGGAACAGGTTGATCAGTCCCAGGGAGAGGCTGATCACGGCGAGCAGCGTCAGCGCCTCGCGGGCGCTGAAGCCGATCGCCTGACGCGTCACCTCGTAGCTGCCGACGACACCGGAGACCTGCTTCCTCTGCTTATCGTCGAGGAGGTTGGCGAAGACGCCGACCGTCTTCGTCGTCACCAGCCACATGAAGCTGACCGAGCGATCGGCGGCTGCGACCGGCCCGCCCTCGGCCGGGGTCGTGCCGTAGGAGAAGCCGAGGCGCATCCGCGTCACCGACTCGTCGTAGGTCGGGGTGATCGCCATCTCCCGGATGCGGCCGTCGCGGGCGACCTCGAGCCTCACCGGTTTGGCCGCGAGGCAGCCGTCGACCTGCTTGCCGGGGCACTTGTCGGCGGCGATCGTGTCGGAGAACTTCAGCAGCCGCTCCTCCAACGTCAGGCCCCCGTAGGAGCGGCCATTGACCGAGACGATCCTGTCGCCGGCCCGCAGCTGCTTCGCCGCGGGGGATCCGGGGACGATCTCGCCGACCGAGTCGGCCAGGTCACGGGCGCCGAAGGAGAGGACGAAGAAGATGAGGAAGGCGAGGGCGATGTTCACCGCGGGCCCGGCGCCGATGACCACGATCCGCTTCCACACGGGTTGGTGGTAATAGCCGCGGGGAGCCACCTCCGGCGGCAGCTCCTCGTCCGGGTTCATCCCGGTGATCTTGACGAAGCCGCCGAGCGGGATCGCGCCGATCCCGTACTCGGTCTCGCCCCGTTTCTTCGAGATCAGAGCCGGGGGGAAGAAGAGGAAGAAGCGCTCGACCCGCATCCCGGTCGCCTTGGCGGCGATGAAGTGCCCGAACTCGTGCAGGATGATCAGCGCGGCGAAGCCGGCGAAGGCGAGGATCCAGGTCACCGGGCGGCGCTCCCGTGGGTGGCCAGGAGATCACGGGCGCGGCGGCGGGCCTCGGCGTCGGCAGCGAAGAGATCGTCGAAGTGCGTCACCGGCGCGGTCCCAGACTCCGCCAGAGCACTCTCGATCACGGCCGGGATCGTCGCGAACGGGATCTCGCCGGCGAGGAAGGCGGCCACCGCGACCTCGTCGGCGGCGTTGAGCACGCAGGGAGCTGTCCCCCCGGCCTCGCCGGCTTCTCGCGCCAGGCGAAGACAGGCGAAGGTGTTCGTGTCCGGCTCCTCGAAGCTGAGCTCGCCGGCGGCCGCAAGGTCCAGGCGCCCGACCGGGACGTCGGCCCGCTCGGGGTAGTGGAGGGCGTAGGAGATCGGCACCCGCATGTCGGGATAGCCGAGGTGGGCGAGCGAGGCGCCGTCGTTGAGGTGCACCAGCGAGTGGACGATCGACTGCGGGTGGACGACGACGTCGATGCGCTCGTAGGGGACGCCGAAGAGGTGGAAGGCCTCGATCATCTCGAAGCCCTTGTTCATCAGAGTCGCCGAGTCGACCGTGATCCGCCCGCCCATCTCCCAGGTCGGATGGTCGAGGGCGTCCGCCGGGGTGATCCCGGAGAGGTCGCTGCGCCCCCTGAAGGGGCCTCCGGAGGCCGTCAGGACAAGACGCTCGACGGTCCCGGGCGGCTCTGCCCGGATCAGCTGGAACAGGGCCGAGTGCTCGGAATCCACCGGCAGCAGCCGGGCCCCGGTGGCCTCGGCCAGCGCCGTCACCAGCTCTCCACCGATCACCAGGCTCTCCTTGTTGGCGAGGGCGACGTCGAGCCCCTCGGTCAGGGCGACGATCGTCGGGCCGAGACCGGCGGCCCCGACGATCCCGTTGAGCACCAAGTCTGCGCCGGAAGAGGCGATCAGCTCGGCGATCCCCTCCTCTCCTTCGAGGACCTGTCCACTCCACTCTGATTTCGCCCGTGCGGCGGCGTCGGCGTCGGCGAGTGCCAGCGTCGGGACTCCGTGCTCGCGCGCCTGCTCGACCGCCTGCTCGGAGCCGCTGCCGGCGGCGAGACCGACCACGCGTAGCTCGTCCGAGCGGCGGACGATCTCGAGCGCCTGGGTGCCGATCGAGCCGGTGCAGCCGAGAATCACGACCTTCTTCATCCCAATGAGTGTAGGAAGCAGCCGGCGTCAGTACTCGGCAATCGTGGGTCCAGCCTGTCAGTAGACGAGCTGGACCGCGAGGTAGTAGCCGACGACGATGGTGAAGAAGGCGGCGTCGAGGCGGTCGAGGATGCCACCATGCGGACCGAAGAGGGTCCCGGTGTCCTTGCGGCCGAGGTCCCTCTTGATCATCGACTCGAACAGGTCGCCGATCGGGGCGACGGCCGCCACCGCCGCACCGAGGATCAGCGCGTCGGTGCCTGAGAGCCAGTCCTGATAGAGGCCTGCGAACCAGAAGCCGAGGGTGCCGATGAGAAAGCCGCCGATCAGGCCCTCCAGGGTCTTGTGCGGGGACAGCTGGGGGGCGATCTTGTGGCTGCCGAACATGCGCCCGGTGGCGTAGGCGGCGGTGTCGGTGACGAAGGTGCCGACGAGGACGTCGATCAGCAGGGCGCCGCCGTGCAGCGGCAGGTCGCGCAGGAGCACGGCGTGGAGCAGCGGGATCCCGATCCAGAGGACGCCGAGGAGGGTGATCGCCAGCGAGATGGTGATCCCTTCGCGGTTGCGGCGACGGGCGGCGAAAATGAACAGCAGCAGGAACGATGCTGCGATCGCCAGCAGGATGTTGAAGGCGGTGCCGAAGTGGGCGGCCATGATCATTCCCGCGACCGCGATCAGGGCCGCAACCTGGAGCGGCCTGTAGAGGGCCGTGATCACGCAGTATTCGCGCAGCGCCACCACGCTCAGGGCGACCATGGCGACCGCGAAGACGATGCCGCCGGCGACGGTGATCGCGATCGCGAAGAGGATCCATGGGATTGCCACCAGGATCCGCTTGAAGGTCTCGTTGCGCAGTCCGCGCCGGCGGCGTGGGGGCGCTATTGGGGTCTGTGCCGGCGCCGGTCGCGGCCGCTCCTCGGCGAAGAAGCCCTCTGTCTCGCCGCCGAGGAGCTCCTCGCCGCCGGGTATGCCGCCGCCCGAGCCGGACTCGATGTCAAAGGGCTCCGCCGCGGGGTCCTCCGCCGGGCGGGCCCTGCGTGAGCGCCCCGGCCCCCGGGCCCGCCTCAGTCGCGGCAACCTCCGTCTTCCCGGCTCGCGCTCCCCGGCCACGTCAGCTCCTGGCCCCGAAGCGGCGCCGGCGGGACTCGAACTCGCGCAGGGTGGCCTCGAACGCCTCGCGATCGAAGTCGGGCCAGAGCTCGTCGCGGAAGACGAACTCCGAGTAGGCGCACTGCCACAGCAGGTAGTTGGAGATTCGCATCTCTCCGCTGGTGCGAATGAGCAGGTCGGGGTCGTGCATCTCGGGCGCGTAGAGGCATCGGCGAAACTCCTCCTCGGAGCTCCCGTCGAATCTTCGGGCCGCGTCGACGATCTCCGCCCTGCCGCCGTAGTTGAAGGCGACGAAGAGGGTGATCCGCTGGTTCGCGGCAGTCGTCTCCTCGGCCCAGTCCATGCGCTCACACAGCTCCGCGGGGACGCCCTCGCGGCGGCCGACGAAGCGCATGCGCACGCCCTCGTCGTTGAGCTCGGGAGTCTCGACGTCGATCCGCTGGCCGAACATCCGCAGCAGGCCGTCGACCTCGGCCCTCGGCCGGGTCCAGTTCTCGGTCGAGAACGAGAACACCGTCAACTCCTTGATCCCGAGCTCGGCGGCGTCGCGCAGCCGGGCCTTGACCACGTCGGCGCCGGCCTCGTGCCCCTCGACTGGGGGCAGGCCGCGCTGTTGCGCCCAGCGCCCGTTCCCATCGGTGATGATCGCGACGTAACTTGGGACGGCCATCGACTGTGGGCGCCAGCGTCCGCGCCGACCCTCAGACCTCGAGGATCTCTTCCTCCTTGCCCTTCAGCAGCTCGTCTATCTCTCCGGTGGCCGCGTCGGTCGCCTTCTGCAGGGCGCTCTCGGCGCGGCGCTCGTCGTCCTCGCCCGCCTCCCCCTCCTTCTTCAGCTCGCGCAGGTCATGCATGACGTCGCGGCGGACGTTGCGGACCGCGATCTTCCCCTCCTCGGCGACCCCGTGGACGACCTTGACCATCTCGCGGCGCCGTTCCTCTGTCAGCTCCGGTATCTGAAGCCGGATGACGCTGCCGTCGTTGCTCGGCGTGAGGCCGACGTCGGACTCGAGGATCGCCTTCTCGATTGCGCCGATCGCCGACTTGTCGAACGGGGTCAGGGTCAGCAGGCGAGCGTCGGTCGTGGCGACGTTTGCGAGCTGCTTCAGCGCCGTCTGGGTCCCGTAGTAATCGACCGTGATCCGATCGAGGAGGTGCGGCGACGCCCGCCCTGTGCGGACTGTGGCCAGTTCGCCGCGGGTGGACTCGACCGACTTCGTCATCCGTTCTTGGGCGTCGCTGAGCAGTTCGCTGATGAACTCGTTCTCCATGGGCGCAATCCTAACCCGGCGGCGGACCGGGGCGCGCGGCTCTCAGCTCGAGGCGCCGGTGGCGGCGACCAGGGTGCCGACGCTCTCGCCCGAGAGGATGCGGTCGATGTTGCCCTCGTCGGCCATATTGAAGACGTGGATCGGGAGGTCGTTGTCCATGCAGAGCGAGAGCGCGGTCGAGTCCATCACACGCAGGTCCTGCTCGATCGCCTCGCGATGGCTGATTCGGGGAATGAACCTGGCCTTGGGGTTGGTCGCCGGGTCGGAGTCGTAGACCCCTTCGACGCCGTTCTTGGCCATCAGGATCGCCTCGGCGTGGATCTCCAGCGCCCGCAGGGCGGCGGCCGTGTCGGTCGTGAAGAAAGGGTTGCCCGTGCCGGCGGCGAAGATCACCACCCGGCCCTTCTCCAGGTGGCGCATCGCCCGCCGGCGGATGTAGGGCTCGGCGACCTCCTTGACGTCGATCGCCGACATCACCCTGGTGTGCTCGCCGATCCTCTCCAACGCGTCCTGGAGGGTGAGCGCGTTGAGCACCGTCGCCATCATCCCCATGTAGTCGCCGGTCGCCCGGTCCATCCCGGCCGCTGCAGCCTCGAGCCCGCGGTAGATGTTGCCGGCGCCGACGACGACGGCGATCTCCACCCCCCGCCCGCGGGTCCCGGCGATCTGCTCGGCGATCCGCCGCACCTGGTCGGCGTCGGTGCCGTAGTCGAGGTCTCCCATCAGGGCCTCCCCGGAGAGCTTCAGAAGGATGCGGCTGAACCGGGGGTCGGGCGCCATCGGGGGCGAGCCTATCCCTCGCCGACGCGAAAGTAGGCGAAACGGGCGATCCGCACGTTCTCGCCGGTCTTGGCGGCAATCTCCTGCCGCAACTGCTCGATCGTCTTCGACTCGTGCTTGTCGGCGTTGACGTGCGTCTGGTCGAGCAGGGCAACCTCGCTCGCCCACTTCGCCATCTGGCCCTCGACGATCCTCTCGATGACGTTGTCCGGCTTGCCCTCCTCGCGCGCCTTCTCCTCGAACACGCGCCGCTCGGCCTCGCGCTCATCCTCCGGGATCTCCTCCGCGGAGACATGGTGGGGGGCGGCTGCGGCGACGTGCAGGGCGACCTCGTAGGCGAAAGCCCGGAAATCCTCGTTGCGGGCGACGAAGTCGGTCTCGCACTGGATCTCGACCATCGCCCCGACCCTGTCGTTGGCGTGGACGTAGGAGGAGATGACCCCCTCGTCGGTGCCGCGCCCCTCGCGCTTCGCAGCCGAGGCCTGGCCCTTGACGCGGAGGATCTCCACCGCGCGGTCGAGGTCGCCGTCGGCCTCCGCCAGCGCCGCCTTGCAGTCCATCATCCCGGCACCGGTCCGGTCGCGCAGGGCCTTGACGTCGGAGGCGGCGACGGCCATCAACTCTCCCCTCCGTCGCTGGCCGTGGTTGGCGCCGGCTCGGGCTCCTCCGCTTTCCCGGCCTCGGCCTTGGGCTCCCCCCCGGGCTCGGGCTTCGCTTCCGCTCCCGCCGGCGCCGGCTCGGGCTTCGGCTCCGCGGCGGGCGCCTGGGCCGGTGGCGGGGTGGGCACGGCGGCCCTCTCAGGGGCCGGCTGGGCGGCCGCCTTCCTGGCCTCCGCTTCGGCGGCTGCCTTGGCGGCAGCTTCTTCGGCCTCCTTGCGGGCCTTCTCCTCCTCCTCCCGTTTGCGGCGCTCCTCCGCCTCGATTCGGCGGCGCTCCTCTTCCTCGGCGCGGCGACGGGCCTCCTCGGTGCGCCAGGCGCCGGCGCCCTCGTCGATCGCGGAGCCGACGGTGCTGACGATCAGGTCGCAGGAGCGGATCGCGTCGTCGTTGCCGGGGACGACGTAGTCCACCGGCGCCGGGTCGCAGTTGGTGTCGACGAGGCCGATGATCGGGATCCGCAGCCTGGCGGCCTCGCGGACGGCGATCTCCTCGGTCTTCAGATCGATGACGAAGACGGCGTCGGGGAGCCGCTCCATGTCGCGGACCCCTCCGAGGTTGTACTCGAGCTTCGCCAGCTCGGCCTGCATTCCCATCCGCTCCTTCGTCGGGAGCAGCTCCAGCTGTCCGCTCGTCTGCAGCTCGGTCAGCTCGTGCAGGCGCTTGATCCGGGCCGAGATCGTGTTGAAGTTGGTCAGGAGCCCGCCCAGCCAGCGCAGGTTGACGTAGGGCATCTCGCAGCGGTCGGCCCACTCCTTGACCGAGTCGCGAGCCTGCTTCTTGGTGCCGACGAAGAGCACGGTCCCGCCGCCGCTGGAGAGCTCGCCGGCAAAGCGGCGGGCGTCGTCGAGCAGTTGCTCGGTCTGCAGGAGGTCGATGATGTGGATCCCGTCGCGCTCGCCGAAGATGTAGCGACGCATGTTCGGGTTCCAGCGGCGCGTCTGATGGCCGAAGTGAACTCCGGCCTGCAGCAGCTCCTTGATGCCTGCTTCGGCCATGTGATGCTCCTTTTGTTGGGTGCGGCTGACCCGTCCTCCCTGCGCGGGACCCAGCGGGGGCTGGGCAGGACCCGGTCGGGAAGCGGGGGTTGGTGATCGGTTGAGGCGGGGATTCTAGAGAGAAGGGGCGCGGGCGGCCCTCAGGCGCTCCTGGCCAGCTCGAGGGCATCGGCCAGGTCCGGCGGCAGGCCGGACTCGAACCGCATCCTCTCGCCCGTCTGTGGATGCGTGAAGGAGAGCCTGTGGGCGTGGAGGAACTGGCGCTCGAGCCCGTAGCGGACGGGGCCGCCGTAGGTGGCGTCGCCGACGAGCGGGTGGCCGATTGCGGCGAAATGGGCCCGGATCTGGTGAGTTCTCCCGGTCTCGAGCCTGGCCTCGAAGAAGGTGTCCGCGGTAAGCACCTCGCGGACCTCGAAATGGGTGCGCGCGGCCCGCGCCGATGCACCCGAAACCGCCATCCGGTGGCGTTTCCGCGAGGCGCGGCCGATCGGGGCGTCGATGGTGCCGGTGCGGGAGCGGATCCTGCCGTCGGCGAGCGCCAGGTAGATCCGCTCCACCTCCCGGCGCTTCACCTGTGCGGCCAGGGCCCGGTGGGCATCGTCGGAGCGGGCGACCACCATCAGCCCGCTCGTGCCGCGGTCGAGCCGGTGGACGATCCCCGGCCTCTCCGGGTCTTCCCCCCCGGCAAGCATGTCGCCCAGCTCGTCCACCAGGGTCGGCCCCATATGCGAGGGGGCCGGATGGACGACGAGCCCGGCGGGCTTGTCGACCACCGCGAGCCAGCCGTCGCGATGGACGACCCGCAACTCCTCAGGCATCGGCGCCGGACTCCCTCAGGTAGGCCCAGGCGAGTAGCGCAACCCCGGCGGTGATCGCCATGTCTGCGAGGTTGAAGGGTGGCCACAACGGCAGGTCGATGAAATCGGTGACGGCCCCGGCCCGCACCCTGTCGGCGAGGTTGCCGAGCGCTCCTCCGGCCAACAGCCCGACGGCGATCCACATCGCCGGGCGGGCGGGGTCGCGGGAGAAGAGATAGGCGATCAGGGCAAGGGCCGCCATGGTCGAGATGACCACCACCGCGCCGCCGCCGGCGGCGAGGCCGAAGGCGACGCCCGTGTTGTGAGTGCTGGTCAGCTCGAGCGGACCCAGCACGTCCACCTTCTCGGCCGGCACCAGGTTCGCCTCGATCGCCGCCTTTGACGCCTGGTCGAGGGCGACAACCAGACCGCAGAGGGCCCCGGCGAGGCGCCAGGGGCGACCGCTCACGGCTCGATCAGGCCGACGATCAGCGCCTGCGCCACATAGAGGACGATGATGCCGATCATCGGGCTCAGGTCGAGCGCGAATCCCCTGCCGCCCACCGGTGGCAGGAAGCGGCGGAAGAAGTTGAGGTAGGGGTCCGTCGTCTGCGTGATGAAGTCGAGCACCGGCCGCAGGGTGGCGCTGTGCGGCACCCGGGGGAAGAACGAGATCAGGATTCTGGCGAAGATGAGGATGATGTAGACGATGAACAGGGCGCTGACGTAGTCGGCTATGTCGCTGCGGGTGATCGCCGCGATCATCGGCCCCTCATCCTCTCCAGCGAGGCCTGCACCGCCGCCGCGAAGGCAGCCTGTGCCCCGTGGCTGTCGAGCGCCGCCAGGCCGGCCTCCGTGCTCCCACCGGGGGAGGAGACCGCCGCCCGTACATCGGCCGGGTGGCGCACTCGAAGCAGTTCGGCCGTGCCGGCCGTGGTCTCAATGACGAGATCGCGGGAGAAGTCCGGCTCGAGTCCGTCGGCGGCGCCGGCCTCGGCGATCGCTTCCACGGCGAGCGCCAGGTAGGCGGGCGCGCAGCCCATCACTGCGGTGGCCGCGTCGAAATCGCGGTCCTCGATCTCGACCAGGTGCCCGAGCAGCCCCAGCACGTCCCGCACCGCGGCGGCTGTATCCGCCGGTGCGTCGGCGGCAGCCTCGTAGCAGAGCACCCCCCTGCGGACCTCGACGGCGATGTTGGGCATCACCCTGAAGGCGGCCGCTCCCGGGAACGCTTCGGTGACCCGGGCCAGCGGCGTCGCACCCAGCATCGACAGCACCGCCGGCGCCGCCCCCGCCTCGGTCGCCACCGCGTCGAGTGCCGCCGGTTTCACCGCCAGCACGACCAGGTCGGAGGCCTCGGCCACCTCGCGGTTCGACTCCGCCGCCTCGCCACCGACGTCGCCCGCCAGTTCCCGGGCCCGCCCGGAGCCGGAATCGCTGAACATCATCCGCTCCGGCCCGCCGGTCCCGGCTGCCCATCCCCGGGCCATGGCCGCAGCCATGTTCCCGGCCCCAATGAACCCGACTCTCATGCCCTGAGCCTAGTCACCGGGGGCCGCGCAGGTGCTCCTCCACCACAGGACGGATCGCCCGCTGAAGGATTTCCCCACCCACGGGTACTGCAACCCTTCACTCAGCCAGCCGTCGGCTGTCTGGAGGGGTTGGGTTGCCGCCTGAACGGCTTGTGAATCGAAGGCCGGTTGGCCATCGATATTGAGAGAGGGTTGCAACCCAACCCCCAACCACCCCTCACGACTGGTTGAAGAACCCCTTGTCGATCAACCGCGCCTTCTCCTCAGCCGAGACCTCGACATTGCGGGGGGTCAGCAGGAATACCTTCTCGGCGATCCGCTGCATGCCGCCGTCGCAGGCGTAGGTGAGGCCGGAGGCGAAGTCGATCAGGCGCTTGGAGAGCTCGTGATCGGTTGTCTGCAGGTTGAGGATCACAGGGACCGAGCGCTTGAACTGGTCGGCGACCTGCTGGGCATCGTTGAAGTTGCGGGGTATGACCAGGTGGACCTTGACGTCGCCGCCGTTGTTGTCCACGGGGCGCAGGACGCGGGTGCGCGAGGCGGCGATGGGCTCGTCGTCGGCGAAGATATCGTCGATTTCGTCGCGGCGCCGGCGCGAGGTCGGCAGTCGGCGGACGGGCGCGGCCGGCTCCCTTTCCCGCTCTCGCTCGCGACGGGTGTCGAAGATCTCCTCGGAGGAAGTCTCCGGGCCGTATTCGTCCTCGTACTCGGGCCCGTGGTCGTGATCCTCGGCCAAGCCGAAGTAGACGAGGGCGCGGTGCCATGTGTCTCGAAGGGCCATCGGTACGGATTGTTCGGCTCTGAGCGGCCGATTCCTTTACTGATTATGTCAGCAGCGCCGGGGATTTCAGGCGTAGAGAGCGGTACCGAGGCGGATGATCGTCGCTCCCTCCTGCACCGCCACCCGCCAATCCTGTGATGTGCCCATCGAGAGACGGGCCAGACCGCGGTCGGCTGCCAGCTCCGCCAGTCTGGCGAAATAGGGCCTCGACGCCTCCGGGCGCTCGCTGAACGGCGGCATCGTCATCAGCCCGCTCACCCGCACCGGGCAGCGCTCGATGAAGTCGCTGAGATCGGCCGGCGCGACTCCGCCCTTGCCCTCCTCCCCGGCGACGTTGACCTCGATCAGGACCTCGGTGCTCTCGTCGCCGTGCCGCCCGAGCTGGGCAAGGACCGAATCAGTCGCGACCGAGTGGATCAGCCGGCACAGCGGCAGCACCAGCTTCACCTTGCGGCTCTGGAGGTTGCCGATGAAGTCCCACTGGAAGGCGTTTCCCCAGCGCTCGTGCTTGGCGCCCAGGTCCTGCTGGCGGTTCTCACCGATCAGGGTGACTCCGGCCTCCGCCAGAACCCCCATCTCCTCGATCGGCACGTACTTGGTCGCGGCAAGGATCTCGACGCCCTCGCCGGCTTCCCCCGCGACCCGCTCGAGGTTGGCGGCGATCTTTGCCGCGTCGAGCCCGTGAATGAGCCCCGCGACGGCTCAGCCCTCCCCCGGGGTCGCCCAGGCGAGACCCGCCTGGCGGCCGGTGGTGCCGCGGTCGCGGCGGTGGGAGAAGAACAGGCCCCCCTCGCAGGAGGTGCAGTGCCCGGCGCTGTCGACCTCCTCGACGCCCGCCTGGGCCAGCAGCCGGCGGGCGGCCTCGGTCAGGTCCAGCATCCGGCCCTCGGCAATGCCGGGACCGAGCGGCTCGAACGCTGCCAGCACCTCCTCGCCGACCTCATAGCAGCAGGCCCCGATCCCAGGGCCGATCGCCGCGGCGACGGCTCCGACGGCGTTGGCGCCGTGGGCGAGGATGCCGCCGGCGAGGCCGCGCCAGCCGCAGTGCAGGATTGCGGTCCCTCCCGGGCCCGAGAGCGCCACCGGGAGGCAGTCGGCGACGTAGACGAGGCCGGCGAGCCGCTCGCCCCCGAGCACATGGCCGTCGGCCTCCGGGTTGGGGCTCCCCGGCATTGCGAACGGACTCGGCTGCTGGGGGCCCGCGTGGATGGCGATCTCGGCGGCATGGACCTGGAGCCCGGTGACGACGCGGTCCGGCTCCAGCCCTAGCGCGGCGCAGAGCCGGCGGCGGTTCTCCATCACCGAGTCGCGGGCGTCGTCGGTCAGGACCCCGAGGTTGAGGCTCTCGAAGGCGCCGGAGCTGACGCCGCCGAGCCTGGTCGTGAAGACGGCCCTCGCCCCGGGAAGCCTGGCCTCGAGCCACCTGATGCCGTTGTCATGGCGCCACTCCATCGGGGATAAGTAAGCAGAAAGGCGCACGTCGCCGGCCGGGGTGATGCCCGGCGGCCGGCTCAATCTGCGGCCGCCCGCAGCGCCGCCGCAAGTTCCTGCTCGCGGCCCTCGATCTCGCCGTCGAGCTTGCGCGCCAGCGCTTCCCGCAACCCTCGCCCGACCGCGGGGCCGCCGGGAATGCCTGCCGCGAGCAGGTCGTCGCCGCTGATCTCCAGCGTCACCCTGCTCCAGCGCTCCAGGTAGTCGTCGAGCCACTCCGCCCCCAGGGCCCTGGCGAGGATGAGCTCGACCGGATCGTGCCCGCGCGCCGCCTCGGCCGCCGCCGAGGGGCGATCGGGTTCGGTCGCGACAAGCCCCTCCTCCCCGCCGATCGGGCCAACGGCGGCGGCGAGGACGGCGGCCTCGGGCTCCACTGTCCCGCGCCAGGGCTCGCTGCCCAGAAGCGCCAGCACCACGGCCGCGAGCTCGGCGCCTCCCGGTCGAAGCTCGATCAGCCCCCAGCGGGAAAGCAGCGCGAAGGCCTCGGGGGCCGTGGGCTCCGCCGCGACCCGGCGCAGCTCCGCGTGGCGGCGCTCGGGGGAGACGGCATCGAGGTCTGTGGCCGCCAGCAACTCGGCCGTGCACTGCTCGAGCTCGAGCCCGAAGCGGGCCGCGTAGCGTGCCGCTCGCAGAGCCCGGGTCGGGTCGTCTCTGAAGCTGCCGGCATGGAGCACCCGAAGTAGCCCGGCCTCGAGGTCGGCGCGTCCGCCATGGGGGTCGATCAGCTCCACCGGCCCGTCCCGGCCAAGGGGGATCGCCATTGCGTTGACGGTGAAGTCGCGCCGTGCCAGGTCCTCGTTGATGCCCGCAGCGATGACGTCCGGAAGGGCCCCAGGGCGCTCGTAGGTCTCGCTCCGGGCGCGGGCGACGTCGATGCCGTGCTCGCCAAGGCGGGCCTTGGCCGTCGCGAAGCGCTCGTGCTCTACCACCTCCCCGCCCAGCTTCCGGGCGACCGCGGCCGGGTCTTCTTCGACGACGAGGTCGAGGTCGGCGCGACCTCGGCCGAGCAGAAGGTCGCGGACAGCTCCGCCTACGAGGAACACCGGCGCACCCTCCGCCGCGGCGACGATCTCATCCACCTCGGGGTAGGCCGCGGCCAGGGCCGGACCCAGGTTGGCGTTGCTCAGAATTGCCTTGGTCATGAGCCTCGTTCCGTACCATGACCCGTTCCCCGGATGGCCGAGCCGCCGACACCCAAGGGCCGCAAGCCCACCCCTGACGCGGGCGCCCCTGGGCATGCCCAGAGCCGGCTGCGCTGGTGGCACGACCGCCGCAAGCTCGGCGCCGCGATCGGCGGTGGCGTGGTCGCGGTCGCGGTGGTCGCCTTCGCCGCCTATCAGTTCTTCAAGCGACCCGCGGACATCAGCCGCGGCGCCGAGGTCCCGTTCAAGCAGGAGAAGCGCCACCGGGTGATCAGGACCACCAACTGGCCGATGTTCGGCTTCGACCGCGCCCGCACCCGCTGGCTTCCCGCCAACCGGGTCAAGCCTCCGTTCAAGGAGGTCTGGAAGCACGGCGGCAAGCCGCTGATCGAGTTCCCGCCGATCTTCGTCAAGGCCAGGGGGCTGTGCGAGAAGCAGACCAGGCTCGGCTGCGGCGGGCGCCTCTTCTATGTCGACAACAACGGCTTCGCCTACTCACTCGACGCCGACAGCGGAAGGGTCATCTGGCATCGGCGGATCGCCGAGCTGAACGCGTCCTCCCCGGCCTACTCGCGGGGCAGGCTGTTCGTCGTCAACCTCGTCCCCGGTCAGATCCTCAGCCTCGACGCCGCCACCGGCAAGACGATCTGGAAGCGCTCGCTGCCGGGGCGCTCCGAGTCCTCGCCGGTCGTTGTCGGCAACCGCGTCTTCTTCGGCGACGAGGACGGCGCCCTGCGCGCTTTCTCGACCCGTGACGGCCACACGGTCTGGAGCACCCCCCTTGCGGGGGCGGTCAAGGCCGGCCCCGCCTACAAGGACGGCATCCTCTTCGTCGGCGACTACGGTGGCGAGATGTCGGCGGTGAAGGCCCGAAACGGCCAGATCAAGTGGCAGGCCGGCTCACAGGGCCTCAGTTTCAGCCGCACAGGGGAGTTCTACTCGACCCCCGCGGTTGCCTTCGGCCGCGTCTACAGCGGCAACAACGACGGTCGCGTCTACAGCTTCGACGCCAGGACCGGCGAGCTCGCCTGGACCCAGTCGACCGGCGGTTACGTCTACCCGGGGCCGGCCGTCGCCGACACCCCGCAGATGCCGCCGACCGTCTACATCGGCTCCTACGACGGCAACGTCTACGCCCTCGATGCCAAGACCGGCGTCGAACGCTGGACTCGCTCGCTCGGCGGCTCCGTGATCGGCTCACTCAGCGTCATCGGCAAGACCGTCTATGTCGCCACCTTTGTCGGGACCACGACCTACGGGTTCAAGCTGACGAACGGCGAGAAGAAGTTCCAATTCAAGACCGGCGCCTACATGCCGGTGATCTCCGACGGCAGGCGGATCTACTTGACCGGCTACTCGAGCATCTACGCGCTGCAGCCGGTGAAGAAGAAGCCGAAGAAGGGCGCCGGCGCGGGTGGACCCGCGGGTTCCGGATCGACTAGCGGCCAGGCGCAGTGAGGTCGAGCGGCGCCTGAGGCGGAGGCGGCGCACCGCGCTGGCGGCTCTGGGCGCCGCCGTGGTCGTGGTCGTGGTCGTTGCGCTCGCCCTTTCCGGCGGCGGCGACGGAGGGGCGGACGCGGGGGACGCCGGCGGCAAGCCCGGCGCGATCGGCGCCACCGGCAGAAACGGTGGCGGCGCGACGGGCTCGCGGCTGGTCGCCAACGCGACCCCGCAGCAGGATTGGAGACCGCACACCGGTCCCGTGCCGATCATCGAGTACCACGTCCTCGGCGCGGCCCCGGCCGACGCTCCCTACCCCGAGCTCTACGTCACCCGTCCCGACTTCCGCCGGCAGATGGACTGGCTCGATCGCAATGGCTATGAGTCGGTCACCCTCGACCAGGTGCAGAAGGCCTGGTACCGCGGTGGGACGCTGCCTCCGAGGCCGGTTGTCATCTCCTTCGACGACGGCTACAGACCGCAGTTCACGTTCGCTCTGCCGGAGCTTCGCAGGCACGGCTGGGCCGGGGTCCTGAACCTGAAGGCGGAGGGCTCGGACCTTTACACCAGCAACGTCGAGGCGATGATCGCCGCCGGCTGGGAGCTGGCTTCGCACACCATCAACCACCTCGACCTGACCACGGTGGACGCCGCCACCCTCCGGCGCGAGTTGGAGGGATCGAGGATGATCCTGAAGCGGGACTACGACGTCCCCGTTAACAACTTCTGCTACCCGGCGGGGCGCTTCGACGCGACCGTGATCGCCGCCGTCAAGGCCGCCGGCTACGCCGGGGCGATGACCGAGGTCCCGGGTTACGCGAACCGCGGTCGCCCCTACGAGCTGAACCGATTCGAGATCCTCGGCTCCAGCGGCGTCGAGGGTCTCGCCTCCGACCTCGCCTCGGGTTGACAGCGATGCGTCAAGGCGCCACGCCGGGGTTCAGAGGCGCACCGGCAGACCGTCGGCAGCCATCCGCTTCTTCGCCTCGTGCACGCTGAAGGTGCCGTAGTGGAAGATCGAGGCGCAGAGGACGGCGTCCGCGCCCCCCACGGCGATCGCCTCGCTCAGGTGCTCCAACCGCCCGGCGCCCCCCGAGGCGATCACCGGCACGCCGACCGCGTCGGCCACGGCTCGGGTCAGCTCGAGGTCATAGCCATCGCTGGTGCCGTCCCGGTCCATGCTCGTCAGCAGCACCTCCCCCGCCCCGCGATCGGTTGCCTCGCGGGCCCAGGCGACCGCCTCGCGGCCCTCGACCCGCTCGCGTCCCCCGTGGACGTATACGCCCCAGCCCCCGGGTTCGCGCTTGGCGTCGATCGCAATCACCACGCACTGGGCGCCGAAGGTGTCGGCAAGCTCGTTCAGCAACCCGGGTCGGCGCAGGGCGGCGGAGTTGACCGAGACCTTGTCGGCGCCTGCGTCGAGGACGGCTTGGGCGTCGGCGACCGAGCGGATGCCACCGCCGATCGTGAACGGGATGAAGACGTTGTCGGCCGTCCGGCGGGCGAGCTCGACGATCGTCTCGCGGCGCTCGTGCGAGGCGGTGATGTCGAGGAAGACCAGTTCGTCGGCCCCCTCTGCGTCGTAGCGCTCGGCCAGCTCGACCGGGTCGCCGGCATCGCGCAGGCCGACGAAGTTCGTGCCCTTGACGACGCGACCGGCGTCGACGTCGAGGCACGGTATGACTCGTTTCAGGACCACGACTCTGAGGCTACGGGGCGCGAGAGTTCAATGAGTCACCGTATTGGTGTCTCAGATCACTCTCGGCAGCGGCTCATCGGCTCGCCAGCGCCGCCTCGGCCTCGGCGACGGTGAAGCGACCCTCGTAAAGCGCCCGGCCGACTATCACCCCGGTCGCGTTCGGCGGGGCCTCGGCGGCGAGCGCCCGCAGGTCACCCAGATCGCCGACCCCCCCGGAGTAGAGGATCTCGGCCGCGGTCGCGGCCGCGACCCTCTCCAGCTCCCCCAGCCCGGGGCCCTCCATCGTCCCGTCCACCTCGATCGGGGTGAAGAGGAACCGGGCAACCCCCAGCTCGCCCATCTCGGCAACCGCGTCGGCGACGTCGGTCTCGCTGGTCTCAGTCCAGCCGGCGAGCGAGACCCTGCCGCCGCGGGCGTCAACCGAGACCACCACCCGCTCGCGGTGGCGCTCGAGCATCTCGCCGAGGAACCCGCGGTCCCGCAGCGCCGCTGTGCCGATGACGATGCGCTCTGCGCCGGCGCAGAGCGCATCCTCGACCGCGGTCGCGTCGCGGAGGCCGCCACCGACCTGGATCGGGCAGCTGACGGTGGCGGCGATCCTCCTCACCGTGCCGAGGTTCTGCGGCTTTCCCGTCCTGGCGCCGTCGAGGTCCACGACGTGGAGGAAGCGGGCACCGCCGCCGGCCCATCGCGCCGCGGCGTCGACGGGGTCGGCGTCGTAGCGAGTCTCCCGCTCGTAGTCGCCCTGGGCCAGGCGCACGGCGCCGCCGCCGCGGATGTCGATCGCCGGATAGAGGATCACGCCGTTGCGACCGTGCGGGCGCAGATCTCGGCGAAGTTCGAGAGCAGCGCCAGCCCGGCCGCGCTCGACTTCTCTGGGTGGAACTGGACTCCGAAGACGTTGTCGCGCTGGACCGCGCAGGCGAAGCGCTCGCCGTGGGCAACCGTTCCGATCACCTCATCGGCTCGGGGCCTGACAGCGAACGAGTGGACGAAGTAGAAAGGGGTGCCGGGTTCTATGCCGATGGCGAGGGGCGAGATCCGCTCCCACTCGACCGGCGACCAGCCGATGTGGGGGACCTTGAGACCGGCGGCAGCGATCTCGGTCACCTCCCCCTCGAGCAGGCCGAGCCCCGGCGAGCCGCCGAGCTCGGTCGAGGACTCGAACAGCAGTTGAAGCCCGAGGCAGATCCCGAGCACCGGGACGCCGGCGGCGTTGCGCTCTCGAACCAACTCGTCGAGGCCGCACTCGAGGACCCGCTCCATCGCCTTCGGGAAGGCGCCGACACCCGGCAGGATCAGGCCATCGGCCAGCCGCACCGCCGCGGCGTCGCTGGTCACCTCGGCCTCGGCGCCGACATGCTCGAGCGCCTTCGCGACCGAGCGGAGGTTGCCCATCCCGAGGTTGAGGATCGCGATCCGGGTCACCCGCTTAGGCTCCCCTTGGTGCTTGGGACCCCAATCTCCCCGGGGTCGATCTCGACGGCCTCGCGCAGCGCGCGGGCGAACGCCTTGAAGCAAGCCTCGATCATGTGATGGGCGTTGGTGCCGCGACGCACGGAGATGTGCAAGGTGACCTTGGCCGAGGCGGCGAAGGCGCGGAAGAACTCCTCGGCGAGGTCGGTGTCGAATCCGGCGATCGAGGTCGCGGGCAACTCGGCCTCGAAGACGCAAAGTGGCCGCCCCGAGACGTCGATCGCGCACTCGGCGAGTGCCTCGTCCATCGGCACCAGCGCCGAGCCGTAGCGGCGGATGCCGGAGCGGTCGGCGAGGGCGACATCAAGCGCCTGCCCGAGGACGATTCCGACGTCTTCGACGGTGTGGTGGGCCCCCGTCTCGAGGTCGCCGCTGGCCTCCACCTCGAGGCCGAGGCGGCCGTGCCTGGCGAGCAGGTCGAGCATGTGGTCGAGGAAGCCGACGCCGGTCGAGATCGTTCCGCCGGTTCCGCCATCGAGGTCAACCGAGAGGCGGATCTCGGTCTCCTTTGTCTTCCTCGACTCCTCGGCACTTCGCGTCATCGTCTCACCGTTCCCGACTCGCCGTGGACGGGCAGCCCTTCGGCCCGGGCGAGCGCGTCGACGTGCGGCGCCAGCGCCTCGGCCGCCGGTCCGGGCAAGCTTACATTTGCGATCCGGCGCCTGAACGCGCCCGGGCCGAGCGGCCCCTGGAAGCGGCCGGCGCCCCCTGTGGGCAGCACGTGGTTGGAGCCGGCCGCGTAGTCGCCGAAGGCGGTCGCCCCGTAATCGCCGATGAAGACGCAGCCGGCAGTGGTTGCCGAGGCGGCCTGGATCCCGGCATCCTCGGTGGCTATCTGCAGGTGCTCGGGCGCGTAGGCATTGGCGAGGGCGATGGCTGCGTCGGTGTCCGGCACCGCGATCAGGGCGAGGGCCGCGTCGGCGACGCTCGGCCGCGACTGCGCGAGCTCGGTCACCCGTTCGGCCAGGCGGTCGAGGATCCGCGACTCCACCGCCGCCGCGACCAGCGGGCTGTCGGCGCCGTGCTCCGCCTGGGCGCAGAGGTCGAGCGCGATCCACTCGATCCGGGCCGTCTCCCCCAGGATCACCATCAGCTCCGAGGGCCCGGCGATCCCGTCTATTCCGACCCGGCCGAACAGCTGGCGCTTTGCTTCCTGCGTGTAGGGGTTGCCGGGCCCGGCGATCAGGTCCACCGGGGCGATCGTCTCGGTGCCGAGGGCGAGGGCGGCGATCGCCTGGGCGCCGCCGGCGGCGTAGACCTCATCGACCCCGGCCTCGTCGCAGGCTGCCAGAACGGCGGCGCTGATGCGGCCCTCCCGCCCCGGCGGCGAGGCAAGGGCGATCCTCCCGACCCCTGCGACGCGAGCGGGGATTGCGCACATCAACGCGCTCGAGGCGAGGGCTGCCCCGCCGCCCGGGACATAGATGCCGGTGCTGCTCACAGGGACCTCCCGAATCGCGACGACGTGACCCTGGGGAAGCTCGACCGAGACCGGCTTCGCGGCGAGTTGGGTTTCGGCCACCCGGCGCACGTTGGTCGCCGCCACCCGCAGCGCCTCGAGGAAGCTTTGGTCGAGGGTTGCCGAGGCCGACTGGATCTCCTCGACCGGGATCCTCAGGCTCTGCGGGCGGACGCCGTCAAACTTCTCTCCGAGCTCGAACAGGGCCCGGTCCCCGTGCTCGCGCACGGCGGCGAGGATCTCGGCGACGTCGGCTGCCACCGATCCCGGGCCGGGGCCGTCCGGGCGCAGCCGGGCCGCCATCGCGGCGGCGTCGGCACCGTCCCACTCGATCCTGGTGATCCTCACGGCGACCCTCCCGGGCCGGCGGCCTTCAGCTTCGCGGTCAGCGTGTCCACCTCGTCGGAGCGGAGCTTGTGGGCGACCCGGTTGGCGACGAAGCGGGCGCTGCAGGTGACGATCTCCTCGCGCACCTCGAGGTCGTTCTCCTCCAGGGTGCGCCCGCTGGCGACGAGATCGACGATGCCGTCGGCGAGGCCGGCCAGCGGGGCCAGCTCGACCGAGCCCTTGACCTCGATCACCTCCGCCTGACGGCCGCTCTGCTCGAAGTGGCGCTCGGCGATCCGTGGGTACTTGGTTGCGATCCGCATCGTCCCCAGACGGCGCTCGGCCTCGCCAAGGCGGGTATCCCCCACCCTCCCGGCCAGGACCATCCGGCAGCGGCCGTAGCCGAGGTCGAGCAGCTCATAGACCATCCTGTCGGACTGCTCGAGGAGGACGTCCTTGCCGGTGATTCCGACGTCCGCCGCCCCGGCCTCGACGTAGGTCGGGACGTCGGACGGCCTCATCGTCACCAGCGTCATTCCCCCGGACTCGAAGACGAGCGCGCGCGAGTCGCTGCGCAGCTCCGCAGTCGGGATGCCGGCGGCGTCGAGCAGGTCGAGAGTGCCCCCGAACAGGGCCCCGCGGGGGATCGCGAACTTGAGCGGCCCGTCGGCCTTGGGACCGAGCGAGCCCGCGACCTGGGTCACTGGCCCTCCTCCCTTCGGTCCGCCCTCCGCTTTCTGCTCTCCTCTTCGAGCACCGCGACGTGAACCCGCTCCAGGTAGAGAGCGAAGCCGGCCGCCGGCTGGTTCACTCCGAATCTCGACATCAGCTCGTCGTAGCGCCCGCCCCCGCCAAGGACGTGCCCCAGGGCCGGGTCGTAGACCTCGAGGATTGCGCCACTGTAGTAGCCGGGCTCTCGCAGCAGCCCGAGATCGATCTGAACCCGGCCAGCCGCCCCCCGCGACTCCAGCGAGTCGAAGGTTTCCTGCAGCCTTGTGGACGCCCGCTCGACGGCGTCGCCGCCGATCTCGCGGGCCTGGTCAAGGACCTCGCGGCCGCCCCGCATCTGGCTCAGGGCGACCAGCGTCTCGCATCGCTCCGGGCTCACCCCGTCGAGCTCGGACAGAGCCTGCTCCAGGCCCACCAGGTCATGGGTCGCCAGCATTTCGAGAACCCGGTCGCGCGCCTCCGCCTCGACCCCGATCTCGGCCAGCAGCTGGCGGTAGAGGTCGGAGTCGCCGAGGCCGATCACCGCCCGGTCCAATCCTGCCGCGTCGAGGGCGGCGCCGAGGACCTCGATCACCTCCGCGGTCCCCTCCGGCGCCGGGGCGCCTATCAGCTCGACGCCCGCCTGCGCGAACTCACGCATCTGGCCCCGCTGCGGCCGCACCGCGCGGAAGAGATTGGCGATGTAGCAAAAGCGGATCGGCGTTGAGGCCTGCGCGTAGCGGTTGGCGACCAGGCGGGCGATCGGGATCGTCATGTCGGAACGCAGCGAGAGCAGCTCGCCGCGCTCGTCGAAGAAGCGGTAGGCGCTGCCGGCGGAGCGGCTGTCGCCGCGAGCCATCACCTCGTCGTACTCGATCGTCGGCGTGCTGACCTCGCCGTATCCGTGCGCCTCGAAGACGTCCATCAGCGCCAGGTGCAGGCGCCGCAGCTCCCGCATCTCGTCGGGGAGGATGTCGCGGGTGCCTGGTGGGATCGGGTGGATCATGCTGCGGACCTCCGACGACGGCCGCTAGGCCGGGACGTCCGCCGAGACGCGCTCGATATGGGCGCCGAGCCCGCGCAGGCGCTCATCGATCTGCTCGTAGCCGCGGTCGATCTGGCGGATGTTGCCGATCTCCGATGTGCCATCTGCGGCCAGCGCCGCAATGAGCATCGCCATGCCCGCCCGGATGTCGGGGCTCTCGACACGCTCGCCGTGAAGACGGCTCGGACCGCTGACCATCGCCCTGTGGGGATCGCACAGCGTGATCCGAGCGCCCATCGCGACCAGCTTGTCGACGAAGAACAGCCGGTTCTCAAACATCTTCTCGAAGATCATGATCGTGCCGTCGGCCTGGGTCGCGAGGGCGAGGGCGATCGAGGTCAGGTCCGCCGGGAAGGCGGGCCAGGGACCGTCCTCGATCTTAGGGATCGCATCGCCCATGTCGTCGCGCACCCGCAGGTGCTGCTCAGGCGGAACGATCACGTCGCGGCCCTCGATCACCGACTGGAAGCCGAGGCGCTGGAACTGGCGCCTGACCATGGTCAGGTCGTTGGGCTCGGCATCGCGGATCCGCAGTTCGCCGCCGGTGACCCCGGCCAGGGCCATGAAGCTGGCGACTTCGATGTGGTCCGGGCAGACAGAGTGCTCGGCGCCGCCGAGGCGGTCGCGGCCGTGGACCGTCATCACGTTGGAGCCGATCCCGTCCACCTGGGCGCCCATCTCGGTCAGCAGGCGGGCCAGGTCCTGGACGTGGGGCTCGCAGGCGGCGTTGGCGATCGTCGTCGGTCCAGGGGTCAGCGCCGCCGCCATCAGGGCGTTCTCGGTCCCCATCACCGAGGGCTCGTCCATGAAGATCCGGCAGGCCCGGAGGCCGCCCGGGGGGGCCGAGATCTCGATCATGCGCTCGCCGCCTATGCGTGCCCCCAGCTCGACGAAGGCGTCGAGGTGGGCGTCGAGCCGGCGCCGGCCGATGTGGTCACCCCCTGGTGGAGGCATCCTCGCTTCGCCGAAGCGGGCCAACAGCGGCCCGGCGAGCAGGAACGATGCGCGGATCACGCTCGAGGTCTCCTCGTCCACGGTCACGTCCGAGAGCGTCGCCGCCTGCAGCCTGACGCTGTTGTCGGCCACCCAGTCGACGTCGACCCCGAGCCGTTCCAGCAGGGTCAGCTGGGCCTCGGTGTCGCGGATCCGCGGCACGTTGTGGACCAGGATCTCCTCCTCGGTCAGCAGGCAGGCCGCGAGGATCGGCAGGGCCGCGTTCTTGTTGCCTGCCGCGGTGATCTCGCCAGAGAGCGAGACCCCGCCTTGGATGACGAACTTTTCCATAGGAAATGCCTGCAAATCGGGGGGTTTGGGGAGGCCGGGAAGCCGCCCGCGGCATGCGGCCGCAGGCGCGACTAGCCTAACAGCGCAGATGCCTGCGCCCACCAGAGACGACGCCTGGGATCTTTTCTGCGAGTGGACCCGTTCGGACTCGCTGCGCAAGCACGCGCTCGCAGTCGAGGCCGGGATGCGGGCCTACGCCGGGCGCTACGGCGAGGACCCGGAGCCGTGGGCTGTCGCTGCCCTGGTTCACGATCTCGACTACGAGCGCTTCCCCGACCTCGAGACCGGGCACCCTCGCCGTGCGCTGAAGGAGCTCCGTGCGCGCGGCTACCCGCAGGAGATCATCGACGCCGTCGCCGGCCACGCCGACTTCATGGGGGTGCCGCGGGAGACGCTGATGGCGAAGGCGCTGTACGCGGTGGACGAGATGTCCGGGTTCATCACCGCCTGCGCCCTCGTCCGCCCGACCGGAATCGAGGGCATGAAGGCGAAGTCGGTGCGAAAGAAATTGAAGCAGGCATCTTTTGCCGCGGCTGTCGACCGGGAGCAAATGCAGCGGGCCGCCGACGAGCTCGGCGTCGAGATGAATGAGCACATCGAGGTGGTGATCTCGGCCCTGGCCGAGAACGCCGAAGTGCTTGGTATCGGCCCTCGCGAGGGAGACCGCAGGCGCGGAGTGAGGCGCGGCTGGAAGATCCTGATCGGGGTGCTGGCGGCGGTTGCCGTGCTGCTGGTGCTGAACGCAGTCGTCCTCGACCGCGAGACGAAGCCGGCCGGGGTGACGGTTCCCGGCGGCAGGATCCTCGGCCTCAACGGCGGCGACGTCCAGGTCCTGGACCTTCCCTCGCGGCGGGCGGAGCCCGGCGCGAGCCCGGTCGTTCTCCTCCATTGCTACACCTGCGCGATCGATTGGTGGGACGGCTTGATCCCGCTGCTGCGGCGCGACCACAGGGTGATTGCGATCGACATGCTCGGGCACGGGGGCTCGGAGAAGCCGTCCTCGGGCTACTCGATGCCCGATCAGGCGGATCTCATGGCCCAGGCGCTCGGCCGGCTCGGCGTCCGCGGCGCGACCGTGGTCGGTCATTCGACCGGTGGGACCGTCGCGACGGCGCTGGCAGCGCAGTCCCGGGACCTCGTGGACCGGCTGGTGATCATCGACCAAGCCCCCGACAACAGCTTCGGCGGTCTCGACCTGATGGCAAGGATCACCTACTGGCCGCTGATCGGCGAGGCGCTCTGGCGGCTGGCGCCGGACTCGGCGATCAGGGACGGCCTGGGCCAGGCTTTCGCCCCCGGCTTCGACGTTCCCGGGGAGTTCGTCGACGACGTCAGGCGGATGACCTACACGTCCTACGACGAGACCGCGAGCCTCGAGGACGACTACCTTCACCGGGAGCCGCTCGACCGGCGGATCGCAGCCCTCGGCATCCCCCTGCTGGTGATCTTCGGCGCCGAAGACCAGATCTACGACGCCCGCGAGGCGATCAGCGCCTACGCCGCCATCCGTGGCGCCCGCACCGATCTGATCGAAGGCGCCGGCCACTCGCCCAACGTCGAGAAGCCGGCACAGGTGGCAAGGCTGATCCTCGCATTCGCAAGGCCCGAGTTCGAGCCGAAGCCGCAGCGGCAGCCGCCGGGCCAGGGGGTCCGGTCGACCACGGCCCGCTGCCAGAGCGCGATCATCGGCAGCGGCGCCCCGGATTGGCGCAAGAAGTCAGCCGTCGCCGGGCCGCTCGGCCTGTTTGGCAGCGGCCGCGATTTCTCGAAGGCCTCGACGGTCGGACCGGGCACGCTGGGGACCAAGATCCCGGCGATCGTCGCCGGCAAGAGGCGGGTCGTGCTCGTCGTCCCGGCGGCCGAGCGGAAGCGGGTCGGGCTGGTCTGGGGCCATGGCGCCGTTGCGAAGAACCCCCACCGGATCGCCGCGGCCTTCGGGCGAGTGGTGTTCTCGCCCTGCTCCGACAAGCCGAGAACCGTCTGGCCCGGGGGTCTGCTCCTTGGAGATCGCAATCCAATCACTCTCCAAGTGATCAGTGGCGGCCATAGCCGCGAGCTCCGAATCGGCTGAACTTCCGAACTGAAGCCATTTCCATCCACCCCTCGGGCAGAAATGGCTTCAGTTCGACCGGGTGGGCTAACCAGTTCGACCGGGGTTACCGCCAGCGGCCGCCGGCCTTGGCCCAGGCCGCCATGTGAGCGCTCGAGCAGAAGCCGTCCTGGATTCGATGCTCCCCGCGGTGGCGAACCAGGACGACGGCGGTGTCGCCAAGCGGTGCTTCGCACTCGGAGCAACTGCCCGGCATCTCCTCCCGGGGAGCCTCAGCGACCGCTGATCCCGGCTCTACCGGGATTCGTCCGGGAATACCGGGGTCCCGGGCGGGTTGCCAACGAGGGCCCTGCATCTCCCAGGGGACGATGTGCTCGAGGCGGCAGAAGGCGGCGTAGCGCTCTGCGGCCGGCTCGAGGGCGCGGAAGCCGTCGCTCGGCTCGATCGCTGCGCCGCACCATGTGCAGCTCTCCCCTGCCGTCACCGAGGTGCCCCGCCCCTTTCGCTGACCCGGTGGCGGGTCCGGCCCCCTTCGCTCACGGCTTGGCGTAGGTTGCCGTCATGGATGGGCTGAGGATAGTCGTGATGGAGGGGGACGAGACCGGGCAGGAGCTGCTCGAGCAGTCGCTGCGAGTCCTCGATCCCGAGGTTCTCGGCCTGCCGCTGGAGCTCGAGGCATTCGACCTCTCCCTGGAGAACCGGCGAAGGACGAGCAACGGCGTCGTCCACGAGGCAGCGACGGCGATGGCCGCCTCAGGCCTCGGGCTGAAGGCGGCGACGATCACGCCCGAGGGCGCGGACGACGTCGGCTCCCCCAACCGGATGCTGCGCGAGGAGATCGACGGCAAGGTGATCATCCGCACCGGCCGCCGCCTCCCCGGTGTCACCCCTGTCGCCGGCGTCCATCACCAGATCTCCGTCTGCCGAATGGCCGTGGGCGACGCCTACGGCGCCAAGGAGTGGCGGGAGGAGGCCGACGGCGACGAGTCGGCCTTCCGCACCGAGCAGATCCGGCGCTCGGTCTGCCGCGCCGTCGCCGAGCATTCCTTCCGCACCGCGGAGAAGATCGAGGGCAAGGTCTACGGCGGCCCCAAGTGGACGGTGAGCCCGGTCTACGAGGGGATGCTGAAGGAGGAGATGGATGCGGCCGCGGCTCGTCACCCCGGTGTCACCTACCAGCCGGTCCTGATCGACGCCACCTACGCCGGCCTCGTCACCGGCGCCGCCGACTCGCCGATGGTGATCCCGGCGCTGAACCGCGACGGCGACCTGCTCTCAGACCTGGTGCTGCCGCTGTTCGGCTCGATCGCGGGCGCCGAGTCGATCCTGCTCGGCCTCGACGACGACCTCAACCCGACGGCGGCGATGGCGGAGGCCCCGCACGGCACCGCGCCGGCGCTGCTCGGCAAGGACATCGCCAACCCGATGGCGATGATCCTCGCCTGCGCGGCTCTCCTGCACTACGCGGCTGGGCGCGAGGGCGCCGGCGACGCGAAGCGCGCCTCACGGGCGATTTACGAGGCGGTGCTGGAGTGCAGCGCGGCCGGCATCCGCACCCCGGACCTCGGGGGCCATGCTTCGACGAGCGGTTTCACCACGGAGACCATTTCGAGGGTCGGGGCCAAGCTCGAGGCCTGGCAGAGCCTCGGTGCCGGCCACTGAGCCGGGGCAGCCTCGCGACGATGAGCACCGACCTCCTGATCGGCGCCGCCCTGGCCTTCGTGATCGCGACCGTGACCACGCCGGTCGGTGTCTCCGGCGCCGTCTTCCTCATACCCGTCCAGATCAGCATCCTGCACACGCCAAGCCCGGCCATCACCCCGACCAACCTCCTTTACAACCTGATCGCCATTCCCGGCGCCCTGGTGCGCTACGGGCGACGAGGCAGCCTCTGGAGCCCGCTGGCCAGGGCGCTCGTCCTTGGCACGCTTCCCGGAGTGGTCGCCGGGGCGGTGATCCGGGTCGAGCTGCTGTCCGGGCCGAATGCGTTTCTCCTCGTTGTCGCTGCGGTTCTCGGTCCCCTCGGGGCCTGGCTGCTCCTCTTCCCCGCGCCGGCTCCGCGGGTCCAGGCGGCCGGGATCGGGGCCGGGATCACGGTGATGTCGGCCGCGATCGGCGTCGTCGGAGGGATCTACGGCGTTGGCGGCGGCTCGATCCTGGCCCCGATCCTGGTCGGCCTGGGGTTCAGTGTGGCCGAGGTCGCCCCGGCGGCGCTGACATCCACCTTCCTCACCTCGATTGCCGGCGTGATCACCTTCGCAGTCCTCGGACTGCGCGGCGACGGTGAGATCGCTCCGGACTGGCTGCTCGGGATCTCGATCGGCGTCGGCGGCCTCGCCGGAAGCTACCTCGGCGCCCGGCTGCAGCCACGGCTGCCCGAGCGCGCGCTGCGCCGCCTGCTCGGGTTCCTGGCGCTGGCGTTGGCGGCCCGCTACCTGCTCCAGGCCCTCTGATCTGAGCCCGCCCGCCTCTTGGGTAGAGCGGGGCGACCCTCCAGGGCCGCCCCGCTCTACTTCGGGCTGCCGGTCCCCGTCTACCTGGCGATCACCGAGGTCGACGCTGTCCCCAGCAGGTCCCCGGCCGCGAACGGCGTCCCGAAGGCGCCGTTGAGGAGGGTCGCGGCCGTCGCCGTCAGCTTCACCTTGATCCCGGTTGCGCTGACGCGGCGCTTGCTCGGCCTCGCCTTGAGGCTCGCGGTGGAGAGGTCGAGAGTCGCAATCGATGCCCGGCCTGCCGGAGTCTTCGCCGTCAGGTCTGGCGAAGAATCGAGGCGGATCGTGAAATCCGTCAACTCGGCCGAGGTCGAGTGCTCGGCCAGTCCGATGCCACCGGAGTGAAAGATCCTGCCGCCGAGCGGATCGAGGCCGAGCCTGCCTCCGATGACCGGGAAGCTGAACCCGCCCGGGCCCAGGGTCGCCGGACCGACCGCCGATGGGGTGACGCCCGCAGCGGTCAGCGCAGAGAGCGCTCCCGCCGAAGGCACGAGCTTCGTCGCCCCGGTCGCCTTCAGGTCGACGACCCGCGGCTGCAACACGGTTCTGCTGCTGCCCACGACGAGGCCGCCGCTGAGCAGGTTGACGCCGAACGCCTGATTCAGCGCAGCCGCAGCCTTGCCGGTGAGGGCAACCTGAATCCCGGTTACCTTGGCACCGAACCCGGCGCGATTCACCTTGGCCGTCTTGGTGTCGAGGGAGAACAGGGGCAGCCGCGCGCCGCCGGCCTTGCCGGTGAGGATGATCCTCTTCCCGACCTTGCCGCCGAAGGCGAAGCTGCGCAGCGGGATCTTGACCCCCCCGGCACTGACTCGCAGGCCGCCGGAATGGCGGGCGAGGACCTCGCCGGTTCCCAGGTCGAGATTGCCGCCGGTCACGGGGAACGAGATCGTCCTGCCTTTGGCCCTTGCCGGCGAGATCGGCGCGACCGAGACGCCGGCGTTGGTGAGGAACTTCACCACTCCCTCTTTCAGCGTCACGCTCGTGGATTCGCCCGCCAGCGGAGTGCCCGCAGTCGATGCTGCCGGCGCCAGGGCAAGCGACGCGACCAATGCCGCCGCGGAAATCATCAGGACGAGGCTCTTGGTGGACCACCCGGTTGGGGTTGCTTTCACCGAATTCACCTCCATTGGGACCCTCGGGCCGAGATGTCGGGACCCGAGGGAATTGAGCTTTCCCTCCCCTACGGGTGCTCAGGTGAATGCGGTTGGCAAATGCCGAGAGGGCCCGATCGCGCTCACCGGCGGACCCCGATCGTGCCCCGCTCGACCGTGCGGTGGCCGCGATACCGATAGACGCCGAAGACGCCCGCCCTGGGGTCGCCGTTGCGATCGAGGTCGAGAGGCCCCGAGGCGCCCTGGTAGTCGATCTCCTCGCCGCGGCGCAGTGCCCTGGCCGCAACATCCAGCCCGGCCGGGCCGAAGCGAGCCCCCGGCGGCCCGCTGACCGATTCGATCTGCCCGGCGATCTCGCGGCCCGAGTCCGAGGAGGCGGCGACGGCGCCGAGGAAGCAGAGGGCGGTCGCGTCGAAGACCTCGGCGTCGAAGCCGGACTGCCGCCGCGGGGGCGCCGGGTCGGAGCCGAAGAGCCGGTCGAAGGCGCGCCCCCCGGGCCCCGGCGAGGTGGCGCCGGGCAGCGTCCCCGAGGCGCCGTCGAGGGCCGCCCGGGGTATCGCGGCTCCGGTCGGGTCGGCGACCGACATCACGTCGGGAAGGAACAGCCTGCCGGGGTCGAAGCGATCGGTCGCGAGCAGGTCGGGGGCGAGGCGGGCGAAGCTCTGGGGGAAGTCGATCACTGCGTAGGCGTCGGGCGCCCCGGCGACGATCCGGCGGGCCTCGGCGCGATGGCGGAGCGCTCCCGGGTCGTAGAGGAACGGACCGCGCACCGTGCCACCGAGCCGTCGCCACTCGCCGGCGAGGATGCGGGCAAAGCGGCGCCCGTAGAGGTCGTCTCGGGCGGCGAGCGAGAGTGTGCTGCCCACCGCGCCCCCGGTCGAGCGGGCGGCGAGGCGGGCGAGGGCGATCGCCTGCAGGTCGTCCGAGGGGACCGTGCGGAAGACGAGGCCGCTGTCGTCGAGCGAGCTCAGCTCCGGGCTCGAGGTTGCGGGCGAGATCAGCGGCACCCCGGACGGCACGGTGACGTTGCCGGCGACGGCGAAGCTGGAGCTGGCGGCCCAGTCGCCGACGATGCAACTCGCCCCGTCGCCGATCAGCTGCCTGGCCAGCACCTGGGCGATCTCGTCGTTGGTCTCGGTGTCGGCGCTGCGAACGGCGACCGTGACCGCCGGCACGCCGCCGGCGGCGGCGTGCTTGCCGGCCAGCCGGGCGGACTTGCGAGCGGCGGCTCCGTAGGCGGCGAGGTCGCCGCGCAGCGGGACCAGGTTGCCGATGGCCAGCTCGAATGAGCGCTCGCGCCCGCCGCCGCAGCCGGGGGCGAGGAGGGCGAGGAGGGCGAGAGCCGCCGCGGCGGCTTGGCGGGCCCCGCGCACGACTCAGACGATCGGGCCGCTGGAGCTCGCCCCGCCGCCCGGATCCGGCAGGCGGTGCCACTCGAGGATCTTGCCGTTGCGGATGAGGAAGGCGGTTCGCGCCAGCTCCCCCACCCCCGAGCCGCAGTCCCCGCCGGGGCGCTCGGTCAGCCTGAAAGTGGCGGCGATGAAGCGGCCGTCGGGTCGGGCCCGCACCAGTTCCGCTCCGCAGGGCAGGCTGCGGTTGAAGACGACGGCATCGGTGTGGGAGCGCAGGCTGATCGGTGGCGTCCCGTTCTCGACCACGCTGGGAAGGGCGAAGAGATCGGCGGCCGCGGAGACGTCGCCCCGGCTCAGGGTCTCCACCCACTCGTCTATCACCCGAACCGAGGCGTGTCCGGGCGGCAGCCCTTCCGTGGAGCTCGGGTCCTCGGCGCCCTCGCCTCCGCAGCCGATGGCGAGGGCTGCGATGGCTGTCACGGCGGCGAGGGCGGCTCGCGGCGTGTTCACGTTGGCATCATCCCAAGGCCCTGCGGCGGCCCTTGACTATCGCCCTCCAATATACGAACATACGTTCGCAATGGAGGTCGTTTGCGCACTGGTCCCCCGCTTCACCCTGATCGCCGCCTGCGGGGATCGCCGGGAGTTGCTGCGAGAGCCCGCCGCCGTCGCCCCCGAGCCGGGTGGGAAAGGGGCGGTGGGGACGGTCTCGGGAGCGGCGGAGGCCCACGGGGTGCGCGCCGGGATGCCCCTGGGAGAGGCGCTCTCGCGCTGCCCGGCGCTCTCCCTGGTGCCACCCGACCCCGGGGGGGCGGCGGAGACCTGGGAGGGGGCGTTGCGGCGACTGGAGGGGATCGGCGCCGAGGTCGAGTCCGAGCGCGCCGGGGAGGCGTTCTTTCGCGCCGACGGGCTGCGGGGGATCCACCGCGATCTCCAGGGCACCCTGGCCGCGACCCGGCGGGCGGTGGCGATGCCGGTCAGGGTCGCGGCGGCGCCCACCCGCTTCGCCTCCTACGCCGCGGCGCACGCCGCCCGCGGGCGGCGGCGCACGCGCCCCGGCGGACGCACGGGCGACCTCGCCGGCCGGCGCGAGCCGGTCATCTCCCCCGAGGGCCTGCGCCGGTTCCTCTCCCCCCTCCCGGTCTCGATCCTCGCCGACCGCCTGGGACCCGACGAGCCCTCCGCCCGGCGGCTGGTCGGGGCGCTGGAACGGCTCGGCCTGACCGAGCTCGGAGCGCTCGCCGCGCTCGCCCCCGGCGAGGTCGCCGACCGCTTCGGCCCACAGGGCCTGCGGGCGCTGGCGCTCGCCTGCGGGCGTGACGACCCGCCCCGGCCACGAGGGCGGCACGAGGGCCTCGCCGAGACGCTGGAGTTGCCGGAGGCGGCCGCGGGCGAGCAGCTCGAACGCGCCCTCGGCCTGCTGGTGGACAGGCTGCTCGCCTCCCCCCGGCGAAGGTCGAGGACGGTGCGCTCGCTGCGCCTCGGCGCGCTGCTCAGCGGTGGCGGCAGCTGGAGCGTCGGGCTGGCCCTGCGCCGCCCGAGCGCTTCCCCCGAGGTGCTGCGGCTGGTGCTGCGGCCGAAGCTGGCCGGGCTGCCGGGGCCGGCGGCGTCGCTGACCCTGAGCGCGCCGGCGCTGGGCCCGGCGGCGGCGAGCCAGCTCGAGCTCTCCCCCGGCGCGCTGGGTCCGGAGAGGGAGCGCCGGCGGCGTCTCGCCGAGGCGGTGAGGCAGGTGCGGGCCACGGCCGGCGCCGGGGCGCTGCTGCGGGCGCTCGAGGTCGACGGCGCCTCCCGGGTGCCGGAGCGGTGGACGATGCTCACCCCCTTCCCGGACTCGTGAGGCCGTGACCCCCCCGCCCCGACGGCTGTATCAGCCGAGGCGGGTGCCCGTGCGCGCCGGCGCCGGCGGCGTCCCGGTCGAGGTCGGGGGGGCCGCGGTCTCCTCGATCCGCGAGGAGTGGGTCGTCGAGGACCGCTGGTGGACCCCGCGCCCGCTCCGCCGCCGCTACTTCGAGCTGATCCTCGCCGACGGCCGCGACACGGTTGTCTTCCGCTCGGCGCTGAGCGGGCGCTGGTACCTGCAGCGGGCCTGATGGCCGCCTTTCCCTCCCCCCCGCTGATCACCGAGCCACCGCCGTCGGTCCCCCCTGCCAGGGGCGGGCGTCGCCCGCGCTCGGCGGCAAGCACGCCCTACGTGGAGCTCCACTCTCACTCCGCCTTCTCCTTCCTCGACGGGGCGTCGTCGCCTGCCGAGCTTGCCGCCGCCGCCGCCGGGCTCGGGTACCCGGCGCTGGCGCTGACCGACCACGACGGGCTCTGGGGGTCGATGGAGTTCGCCCACGCCTGTGAGGGACTCGGTCTGCGCCCGATCACGGGCGCCGAGGTGACCGTGGCCCTGCCGGGGGGCGACGACGCCCACCTGACCCTGCTGGTCGAGAGCGCCGCCGGCTACCGCAACCTCTGCCGGCTTCTGACCGAAGCGCACTCCCGCACCCGCGAGGGATCGCAGCGGACAGCCGGACAGCCGCGGGTCGGGCTGGAGCGGGTCGCCGATCTCACGGCCGGGCTGGTCTGCCTCTCGGGGTGCGCCGGGAACGGGGCCGTGGCCGGGAACTGGGAGTGGCGCCGGCCGGCCCGGGCCGAGGCGTTGGCGCGGAGGCTGCTCGGGTGGTTCGGCCGCGATCACTTCAGGATCGAGCTTCAGCGGCCCTACTGGCGCCGCGACAGGACCCGGAACCGCTGGCTCGCGGACCTTGCCGAGCGGCTGGGAGCACCGGCCGTCGCCACCGGGAACGTCCACTCGCACGGGCGCTCCCGCTCCCCGCTCCAGGACGCGCTGGTGGCGGTGCGGCTGGGGGCGACCCTCGAGGGCTCCGAGGCTGCCCGGCGGGGCAACTCGAGCTCGGCCATGGCCTCGCCGCAAGCGATGGCGGCCCGCTTCGCCGACCACCCCGCCGCGGTCGCCGAGACGGTGCGCCTGGCCGAGCGCCTGCGCTTCGACCTCACCCGCGAGCTCGGCTACCGCTATCCGGGAGCGGAAGACCCGGGGGCGGAGGAAGAGCTGGCCCGGCTCTGCCGCCAGCTGCTCAGGGGCCGCTATGCCGGGACCCCCGGCCGCCCCGAGGCGGAGCGCCGGCTGGAGCAGGAGCTGGCGATCATCCGTCACCTCGGCCTCTCCGGCTTCTTCCTCCTGCACCGCGACCTGCTGGAGCTGGCGCGGGAGGTCGCGACCGAGGTCCGCGGGGCGGGCTCCGCCCGCGCCGTGCTGCCGCCGGGAAGGGGCCGGGGCTCCAGCGTCAGCTCAATCGTCTGCTATCTGACCGGGCTCTCCCACGTCGACCCGGTCAAGGCCGGCCTGTTCACCGGCCGCTTCCTCAACGAGGAGGTGACCGCGGTGCCCGACATCGACCTCGACTTCCCCCGCGACATCCGTGAGAAGCTGATCCCGCGGGTCCATCAGCGCTACGGGGCCGACCGCTCGGCGCTGGTCGCCGCCTTCCCCACCTACCGCTCGCGGGGGGCGGTGCGCGACCTCGGCAAAGCGCTGGGGCTGCCCGCGGGAGAGATCGAGCGGGCGGCGCGGATGGTCGACTTTCACGGCGGCCCGGAGGAGATCGAGCGCGACATCGCCTCCGCCGTCGGCGAGCACCGTGCGGGCACGTTGCGCTGGCGGCACCTGGCCGCGCTCTGCCGGGAGGTGCTCGGCCTTCCCCGCCACGCCTCCCAGCACCCGGGCGGGATGGTGATCTCAACCCGGCCCCTGATCGAGATCTGCCCGGTGGTGCCGGCGGCGATGGAGGGGCGGCAGATCGTCCAGTGGGACAAGGACTCCTGCGCCGACGCCGGCTTTCTGAAGATAGATCTGCTCGGGCTGGGGATGCTCTCGGCGGTCGAGCGCTGCGTCGAGGAGATCGGCAGCGCCCGGGGCGAGCGGCTCGACCTCTCGCGGATACCGCTCGACGACGACGAGACCTTCTCCTCGATCCGTCGCGCCGAGACCACCGGCGTCTTCCAGATCGAGAGCCGCGCCCAGATGCAGATGCTCCCCCGCACCCTGCCAGAGGACCTCGACGACCTCACGGTGCAGGTGGCGCTGGTGCGGCCGGGGCCGATCCAGGGGGGCGCCATCCACCCCTACATCGAGCGGCGGCGGAGGCTGCGCGAGGATCCTTCCTACGAGATCCCCTACGACCATCCCTCGCTGGAGCCGGTCCTGCGCGACACCCTTGGCGCGATCGTCTTCCAGGAGCAGGTGATCGAGGTCGCGATGGCGCTCGCCGGCTTCAGCTCAGGCGAGGCCGAGGGCCTGCGTCGGGCGATGAGCCGCAAGCGCTCCGAGGCCGCCCTTCGCGCCTACCGCGACCGCTTCGTCTCCGGTGCGGTCGGGCGCGGGGTGCCGAGAGCGATCGCAGAGAAGGTATTTCGTCAGATCCAGGGGTTTTCCGGCTTCGGCTTCCCCAAGGCGCACTCCGTCGCCTTCGGTCTGCTGGCCTACCAGTCGGCCTGGCTGCGGGTCCACTATGGGCCCGAGTTCCTCGCCTCGCTGCTGAACGAGCAGCCGATGGGCTTCTATCCCCCGGATGCGCTCGTTCACGAGGCTCAGCGGCGCGGGATCCCGGTCCTCCCCGCCGACGTCAACAAGAGCCATGTCCTCTGTCGGGCGGAGGCTGTGGGGGGCGGTCACGGGTCCTCACCCTCACTCGCACCCCCGCAGGGGTCTGGTCAGATCTCCGCCAGCGCTGCCGGGCGGGGGCACGCAAAACGTTCGGGCGAGGACCCACACCCGCCCCCGAGCCTCGGCGTCCGCATAGGGCTGGGGTATGTCAAAGGGGTGAAGGAAGAGGAGATGGGCGCGCTCGTTGAAGAGCGTGAGCTACGGGGCGCGTACGGCGGGATCGCCGAGCTTGCGTCGCGGTCCGGGGCGTCGCGGGATGGGTTGGAGCGGCTTGCCTGGGCGGGGGCGATGGACTCGATCGCGATGGAGGCCGGGCAGGGCGCAGATGCCCCGGGGACCACTGGCGCCGGAGCCGGGCTTGGGCCCACCAGACGAAGGGAGGCTTTCTGGAGGCTCGGGACGCTTGCCGGGAGCAGCGAGGTCAGGGGTGGGACCCAGCTGGCGCTGCCGCTCGACCCGTCGCGGGCGCCGGAGCTGCCGGGCCTCGGGCGCTGGGAGATGATCGTGGCGGATTACGGGTCCACCGGGATGACACTCGGCGACCATCCGCTGGAGCTGCTGCGGCCGGAGCTGCCGGGGGTCGCCCTGAGCTCGGACCTGGAGCGGATCGGGGACGGGCTCGAGGTCGAGGTGGCGGGGCTGGTCGTCGCCCGCCAGCGGCCGGCGACGGCGAAGGGAGTCTGCTTCGTCCTGCTCGAGGACGAGCGCGGGACGATCAACCTGGTCGTGCCGCCTCCGGTCTTCGGCCGCTTCAGGGGGATCGTGCGCACCGCACCTCTGCTCAGGGCCCGGGGCCGCCTCGAGCGCCGTCAGGGAGCGATCAACGTGGTCGTCGCCGGGCTGGCCGTGCTCGAGCGGCCCGACCTCCCACCGGCGGAGGTGCGGACGATCGAGCCCCCCGCCGGGCGCGAGACGGTCGTCGCCGAGCTGCGCGCGGTCGCTCCCGCCGCCCACAGCTTCGGCCGTCGCGGCCGCTGACCCTCGGCGATGCGAAGAACCTGAGACCCACGGGCACGGCACCGACGAGGAAGCGGCTGATCTTCAATGGCGGCGCTCAAGCCGACCGGCAGAACGAACGCAGGGCCGCATTGAATCGAGCCGGCTGCTCGATGTTGCTCTCGTGGCCGGCATCGGGAATCACTACCAACCTCGAGTTTGGGATGGCGTCTCGGAGCTGCTCAGCGATGTTCAGAGGCGAACGTCGGTCGGCTGCGCCCCAGAGGAGAAGAGTCGGCACCCGAATCTCGGCAAGGAGATCGCGGGTATCCGTTTCGGCCAGAGCGAGTGCCATCTGGCGGTAGCCGGCCGGGTGGAAGTCGGACATCACAGCACTCACTTCGCTTCGGAGCTCCGTCGAGGCCGACTCAGAAAGAAGCCCCGGTATCCAACCGGGAACAAACTCGCCCGCAGGCAGCTTGGACTCGCGCAGGCATGACTCCAACCGCTCGGCGCAGACCTCGGCCGGAAGCGAGCCCCTCCACCCGGCGTAGGTGTCCGCCAGGACGAGTGAGCGAACCTGCCCGGCATGTCGCCGATAGAGCTCCTGGGCCAGGACTCCACCCCACGAGAGGCCCACGACGTGGGCTTGCTCCAGCTCGAGGCTCCCGATGAACGCTGACAGGCACTCGGCATAGTCGGCTGCGCCGAAGCCCGCCGATGGATCTGCGGATTGCCCGGCGCCCGGTGCATCCCAGGCGACGAGCGTGAACTCGTTCGCGAGACCTGCGAGTTGGCGGCTCCACGCCCGGCTGTCCGAGAGGATCCCATGAAGCAGGACCACTGCGGGCCCCTCCCCCGCTCGCCGATAGGCGATTCGGAGGCCGTTTACCCGGACGCTGGGCAGCCGATCGCCCGCCACTGGAGCACCGTACCCGAACCTGTCGCTGGCTGGGAAGTGCCCGGGCAGGGGCTGAATTCGGGCCCCGAGGCGAACCGTTCGATGGCTTCGTGCCTGGAATGCAAGAATGACTGCATGACGGAAGCGCCGTCCGAAGGTCTCCGTACCTTCGAACCCATGTTCGACTCAAGCAAGAGACTGAGCATCCGGATCGCGGACGCTGTCGACCTCCTGATCGACTTCACCACACTCGGCGAGTATGGCCTCGAACCTGTTGCGGAGACGGTCGAACCGGAATGCGGCGCGCGCCGCCGCAGCGAACCGCTGCGGCGCGGCCGCAGCGGTTCAGGGATCCGCTTCGCCGCGGTCGATCGCCGCGATCATCTCACGGCCCGCCTCTAGGGCCCTGGAGAGCACGTCGCGGTCGATCCGGCTGGCGGTGTCGGTCGGCCAGTGGTAGTTGGGGATCGACCCGTTCTGCACCGTCAGCGTGATCGCACGGCCCCCGCGGGCGAGGATCGGTGTCGAGTCATACGGCAGGCCGGAGCTCTTGTCCGTGCCGGACAGCGACAGCTCCGGGCACGACTCCGAGACCCGCTCAGCAACGGCCCGCAACCCCGGATCCGAGGGCCAGCTCCGCAGCGCGCCTCCCTCGCGATGCAGGTGGTGCAGCGCCGCCGGCGCCCCGACGCCGTCCAAGTTGAGGAAGAGCCAGTCCTCGGTGTCGTGGGCCTCGAGGAAGGCGCGCGAGCCAATCACGTTGGCCTCCTCGCTGCCGGTGATCAGCAGCACCAGGCGCGTGCTGCGCAGCGGCTTCGCCGCGCACTCGGCAGCGAGGACGGCGGTGGCCGCCGCCCCGGAAGCGTTGTCGTTGGCGCCGGGGACGTCGACTCCGCGCAGCTCCCGCTCGGCCAGCAGCGCCGCGGCCGCCGCCAGCAGCGCCCGGGCGGCTCCGGTCGCGACCCGTCCGACTCGCAGGCGGGACAGCAGCGGCTCGGCCCCGCAGACGGCGAAGGCGAGGCCGAAAGCCGCCAGGAGGTTGCCGAGGTGGGGAGTGACCCGGGGATCGAACAGGAGGCCGCTGCGGGAGGAGTCGATGTGAGAAACGAGGCAAAGGGTGCGCTTGGCCTCCCCGGTGGGCTCAACCTCGGCGATCAGGTTCTGGCTCGTGTGACGGGCGAAGAGCGCCCCGGGCGAGAAAGCCCTGAACTCACCTTCCAGGGCCGCGCCGAGCGCGGCGGAGAGCGACAGCAGCGAGCGCAGCAGCCGGCGGCGGCGCGGGAGGGCGCCGGCGCCGAGGGCGAGCGCAATCAGCAGGCCGTAGGGCCTGGCGAACGTCTCATAGGAGGGGAACGCCTCGAGCCGGGCCTCGAGCCCGTGCTGACGCAGCCTGGCCCGCATCAGCAGGGCGGCAGAGAGCTCGTCGTAGGAGCATGGACGCCTGGGAGCCGCCGAGATCTCCTCGATCAGTCCGATCGCCAGGTCGGTCCCGGTTTCGCCGGCCGCGGTGCTCACGCGGCGATCATACGGCGGTCACGGCCGCGGAATCGCCGGCACCGATCGGCGGTCCCGGAACGACGAAGGGCCGCCCGGCGGGCGGCCCTTCGCGTCAAACAAGAACCGGCGGCGACCTACTCTCCCAGGGGGTTGCCCCCCAAGTACCATCGGCGCAGAGAGGCTTAACTGCTCTGTTCGGAATGGGAAGAGGTGTTTCCCTCTCGCTATGCACCACCGGAAATCTGCGAGACCAGCCCCGGTGGAGCTTGAAAACTGCCCAAGGCCATGGGTAATGAAGTAAATCCGTCAAGCCCTCGACCCATTAGTACCGGTCGGCTGAGCGCATTGCTGCACTTGCACCGCCGGCCTATCAACCTGGTGGTCTACCAGGGGTCTTACTCCCTCAAGGGGATGGGAGAGCTCATCTCGGGGACGGCTTCCCGCTTAGATGCTTTCAGCGGTTATCCGTTCCGTGCGTAGCTAACCAGCGATGCCCTTGGCAGGACAACTGATACACCAGAGGCACGTTCATTCCGGTCCTCTCGTACTAGGAATGACTCCCCTCAACTCTCCAACGCCCACGGCAGATAGGGACCGAACTGTCTCACGACGTTCTGAACCCAGCTCGCGTACCGCTTTAATGGGCGAACAGCCCAACCCTTGGGACCTACTCCAGCCCCAGGATGCGACGAGCCGACATCGAGGTGCCAAACCGCTTCGTCGATATGGACTCTTGGAAGCGATAAGCCTGTTATCCCCGGAGTACCTTTTATCCGTTGAGCGACGGCGCTTCCACTTGCTACCGCCGGATCACTAAGCCCAACTTTCGTTCCTGCTCGACCCGTCGGTCTCGCAGTCAAGCTCCCTTATTGCCTTTACACTCTTCGCACGATTTCCAACCGTGCTGAGGGAACCTTTGGGCGCCTCCGTTACATTTTAGGAGGCGACCGCCCCAGTCAAACTGCCCACCTGACACTGTCCACCGCCCGGATCACGGCGCGGTGTTAGAAGCCCAGAACACCAAGGGTGGTATCTCAAGGTTGGCTCCCCGACGGCCGAAGCCGCCGGTTCAAAGCCTCCCACCTATCCTGAGCGAGATATCCCGAACTCCAATATCAAGTTGCAGTAAAGGTTCACGGGGTCTTTCCGTCTAGCCGCGGGTACTCGGTATCTTCACCGAGACTCTAATTT
>CAWIYC010000003.1:0-420000 GCA_963840235.1 uncultured Actinomycetes bacterium | reverse complement strand
AGCCACTCGCTGTTGAACCGGACCCGGGTTTGCAGGGGGTCGAGAACCTTGAACGCCTGCTCCTGGAAGGTCCTCGCGTTGGCGTCTATCTCCTCGGGGCTCAGCACCGGGCGCTGGGCGGAGCGGCCACTGGGGTCCCCGACCCGGGCGGTGAAGTCGCCGATGATGAGGACGACGGCGTGGCCCGCGTCCTGGAACTCACGCAGCTTCCTCAGCACCACCGTGTGGCCCAGGTGGATGTCCGGCGCCGTCGGGTCGATGCCGAGCTTCACCTGCAGCGGACTCCCCCGCGAAAGCTGCTCTGCGAGCTCTCCCTTCGGCAGCACGTCGACGGCATTGCGAGCCAGGCGCTCGGCCTCCTCGCGGAAGCCCGCAGCGCCCCCCGGCGGGTCGCTCATCCGGTGCCTGGATCCAGGGGGAGCGTCATCGGCCCAATGCTAGACTGCCCCCTCGGCTCGGCGGGCGTCCGATCGCTGCCCTGGCCCAGTGCGCGAGCCCAGTTTGCGGGTCCCCGGCCCGCCGCCGAGCCGTGCGAACCGTCAACCGATGGCCTCTTCACGACGCAAAGAGCCCCGCACCGAGGGCAACGACGAGCCGCAGGGGAACCTGGGCGATGACGGCGAGCGCCCGGCGACAGGGCGCGAGCGCTTCGCCGAGGCCTCAGAGATCGAGTTCGACTTCAGCGGCGACCCCGAGTTCATACCCGGCCGCCCGCACGCGCCCAGCGCTGAGGTGCCCGACGGAAACGGCGCCGCGCCGCAGCCGGTGGCGCCGCGCCGCGACCGCATTGCACGGCGGGTGGAGCGGGAGCGCCCTGCCGCTCCGGCCGCCCCCA
Source organism: uncultured Actinomycetes bacterium (assembly GCA_963840235.1). Lineage (GTDB taxonomy): Bacteria > Actinomycetota > Thermoleophilia > Solirubrobacterales > 70-9 > JBBRHQ01. The sequence continues at coordinate 419,165 of CAWIYC010000003.1, read as the reverse complement.
GGCGTTCGGGGGACAACGGCGCCGGCAACGGCAAGCCACCCGGGGGGATCCTGCCCCCGCCACCTCCCCCCTCGCTGCCGTCGAAGCGCCACCGGCCGCGGCTGAAGAAGATCCGCTTTCTCTTCGTGCTCGCCGGGCTCGGGCTGCTGTCGTCGGTCTCGATGGTTTTCGGGATGATGGCCGCGGTCTCCCAGGACCTGCCCGCGATCTACGACTTCGCCAAGTTCAAGGCCTCGAAGAACAGCGTCGTCTTCGACTCCACCGGGGAGAAGATCGGGACGCTGACCAGCAACCAGAACAAGATCCTGCTCGGCGGCGCGCAGATCTCGACCAACGTCAAGAACGCCGCCGTTTCGATCGAGGACTCGCGCTTCTACGAGCACAATGGGGTCGACTTCCCGGGCATCGGCCGGGCCCTTGTCCAGGACCTGCTCTCGCAGTCGGCGCAGCAGGGCGCCTCGACGATCACCGAGCAGTTCGTCAAGAGCGCGCTCACGGCCCAGGGCAGCCGCACGATCCTGCAGAAGTTCCGCGAGGCCGCCCTCGCCTACAGGCTCGAGCGCCACTGGAGCAAGGACAAGATCCTGACCGAGTACCTGAACACGATCTACTTCGGCGAGGGCGCCTACGGAATCGAGGCGGCAGCCCGGACCTACTTCGGCAACTCCCACCCGGGATGCGGCACCACCGACGAGCCCTGCGCCTCGGTGCTCTACCCGTGGGAGGCGGCGATGCTGGCCGGGATAATCGCCTCGCCCTCGGCCTTCGACCCCAAGATCAACCCGGAGACCGCCCTCGCCCGCCGCAACCTGGTGCTGGAGAAGATGAAGGAGCAGGGCTACATCACCGAGGCCGACTACAGGACCGGCATCCACCGGGCGCTTCCCTCCCCGGATGAGATCGAGCCCCCGACCCTGGACTCGAAGGCCCCCTACTTCACCTCCTGGCTGCGGCAGCAGCTGGTCGACAAGTACGGGCCGACCAAGGCCTTCTTCGGCGGGCTGAAGATCAAGTCGACGCTCGACATGCAGCTCCAGGACGCGGCCCAGGGGGTGGTCAGCAGCTACCTCGGCGGGATCGCGCCGACCGCCGCCGTGGTGGTGATCAACAACCACAACGCGGCGGTCAAGGCGATGGTGGCCGGGCCAAACTACGAGACCAAGCCGTTCAACCTGGCGACCCAGGGCTACCGGCAGCCGGGCTCCTCGATCAAGCCATTCATCCTCACCACCGCCCTCTCTCAGGGGATCTCCCCCTACACGGTCTACACCTCGGCGCCGCAGGTCTTCCGCTTCGGCAAGAAGGACAAGGAGTACTTCCCGGTCTCGAACTATGGCGACAGCTACCTGGGCTCGGCCGACATCGTCACCGCGACCCAGTACTCCGACAACTCGGTCTATTCCCAGATCGGCCTCGCCAACCAGTTCCCGGGCGGGGACGCTCCGCCCGCCAACGGGATCAGGGGCGGCACTCACTCGATCGCCCAGACCATCCACGACCTCGGAGTCAGCGACCAGATCTCCACCAACCCGGCGATGGTCCTCGGCGGGCTCGACCCGGGGGTGACGCCGCTGCAGTGGACCTATGCCTTCTCATCGATCGCAAACGACGGCGAACGGGTCAGTGGCACCCTCGCGCCCGACCCCGGCGACAGCCCGGTTGCCTTCACCTCGGTCAAGGACGAGGAGGGAAAGACGATCAAGGACGGCGACAACGACATCCTCAGGCAGCAGGTGGTTCCGGCGCCGGTGGCACAGGAGGCGAAGTCGATCCTCCACAACGTGGTCACCGGCGGCACCGGGGTCCAGGCCAATATCGGCGACCCGGGCCAGTGGGGAAAGACTGGGACTACCGAGAACAACGGCGACGCCTGGTTCTGCGGCGCAGTCGAGGATGTCACCGCCTGCGTCTGGGTCGGCTACGCCGACTCCAACACCCCGATGACGACCGAGTACGGCGGTGCCCCCGTTGACGGCGGCACCTTCCCGGCGCTGATCTGGGCCGGGGTCATCTCCGCCTGGGAGCAGATCCGCGCCGACCGTGGCGCCTCTTCGGGCGCGAGCGACAGCTCCTCCTCCACCTACGTCCCGGCGCCCCCCAGCACAGCTCCGAGCACCTCGGCCCCCAGCACGCCCGCGCCCTCGACCTCCGCTCCGGCCCCGGCCCAGGCGCCCTCGGCCCCCGCGCCGGCAGCCCCCGCGCCGGCGGCGCCGGCGCCGTCTTCCCCCGCCCCGGCGGCACCAAGCGGCGGCGCCGCGCCGGGCTGATCGCCGAACCGAACCTCCCGTCCACCGATGCTGCCAGGGTCAGGCCCGACCTCAGGCCAGGGGCCGCGGGCGCGAGACGAACCTGCTCCCGGCGGCGCTGAAGCGCCAGGGCAGCTCGGTCGCCCGGGTGATGCCGACCCGGGGGCCGCTGGCGATGCCGACGTCGCGCCAGGCGCCCTGCGGCGCGGTCAGGCGGAAGGGTTCGGCCGAGAGCGGGGCCGCGTTCTGCTCGAGGCCGATTCCGAGGGCCTCGGTCAGCTTGCCGGGGCCGGAACAGAGCTCGGCCTCCGGGCGGCCTCCCCGTCGCCCCCGCATCGCCCCCAGGCCGGCGGTTGGCTCCAACGCCCTGATCAGGACAGCCGCCGCGTGACCGTTGCTCTCGGCGACCGCGTTCAGCATGCTGTGGATGCCGTAGGAGATGTAGACATAGGCAAGCCCCGGAGGGCCGAAGAGGACCTGGTTGCGGGGTGTGCGGCCGCCGTAGGCGTGACAGGCGGGATCGTCGCGGTCGTAGCTCTCGGTCTCGACGATCACCCCGCCGCAGCCGCGAAAGCGCAGGGTGCAGCCGATCAGGTCCCGCGCCACCTCGTGCACGGAGCGGGCGAAGAAGTCGCGCTTCAGCGGCTCGCTCAAGAGCGCTCGTCGATGACCCGGGCCCGGACCGCCTCCAGGGTCTTGCGGGCGAGGGCGATCTGCCGCTCGAGGCTGGCCGAGCCGGTCCCCCCCTCGATCCGCTTTGACTCGAGCCAGCTGTCGCGGCGCAGGAGGGCGTAGTAGGAATCGTCGAAGTGCTCCGAGTGGCGGGCGAGATCCTCACGGGTGAGCTCGGACAGCGACCGTTCGCTCCCGAGCGCATCTCGGACCAACTCGCCGACGATCCCGTGGGCCTCGCGGAAGGGGACCCCCTTTCGAACCAGCATGTCGGCGATCTCGGTTGCCGCCAGCATCTCGTCCCCCGAGGCCGCCTCCAGGCGCTCGCGGTCGAAGCTGATGCCGGCCAGCATCCCCTCGGTCGCGTCGAGGGTGACCTCAATCGTGTCGACGGTGTCGAACAGGGGCTCCTTGTCCTCCTGCAAGTCCTTGCCGTAGGTCAGCGCCAGGCCGTGCATGACGCCGAGGACCGCGGCGAAGCTGGATGCGACCCGGGGCGCCTTGGCCCGCAGCAGCTCGGCCGAGTCCGGGTTCTTCTTCTGCGGCATGATCGATGAGCCCGAGGAGAACGACTCGCTCAGCTCGCAGAATCCGAACTCGCTGCTGGACCAGAGCACGATCTCGCCGCCGAGGCGGGAGAGATGCATGGCGCAGATCGAGGCGGCTGAGAGGTAGTCGAGGACGAAGTCACGGTTGGAGGCGCCGTCGATCGAGTTCGCGGTGACGTGCTCGAAGCCGAGATCGTCGGCGACGGCGCGACGGTCGATCTCCCAGTTGACGCCGGCCAGCGCCCCGGATCCGAGCGGCATCACGCCAGCGCTGTCGAGTGCGAACTGGAAGCGAAGGACGTCGCGCCCGAACATCCAGAAGTAGGCCAGCAGGTGGTGGCCGAGGTAGACCGGCTGGGCCCGCTGGAGGTGGGTGTAGCCGGGCATCGCCCAGTCACGGTGGCGCTCGGCTTGTTCGAGCAGCTGCTCCATCACCCCGCGCAGGAGCTCGATCGCCCGCAGCGAGTGCGACTGGACGACCATCGCCACGTCGGTCGCGACCTGGTCGTTTCGCGAGCGGCCGGTGTGGAGCTTGCCTGCGAGCGGTCCGGCGACCTCTCCCAGCCGCCGTTCGATCGCCATGTGGATGTCCTCGTCGGAGGCATCGAACTCGAACTCCCCCCGCTCCATCTCGGCTCCGACCCGCTCGAGGCCGGCGTCGAGGGCCTCGAGCTCGGCCCCGGTGAGGACCCCCATCTCCAGCAGGGCCCGGGCGTGGGCCCGCGACTGGTCGATGTCGTAGGGGGCCAGACGCCAGTCGAACTCGATCGAGCGGTTCAGGCGCCAGAAGCGGGGATCGGGCTGTTCGTGGAATCGGGACACGGTGGGCGATTATCGCGCTTGAAACGGCAGGGCGGATCGGGGGACAGTTGAGTCGTAGGGAATTCGACGATCGGAGGAGCAGATGCTCGTAGCCGTGACCGTAAGCAAAATCAGGCCCGGTCGGTGGCATCTTCGAGATCCTCGTCGAGGAGTCGTTGAGCTGAGGCTCAGCGCCCGAGGGCCGCGGCGAGGGCCTCGCAGACGCGCCCGATCTCAGCCTCGGTGATCGAGGTGAAGAAGGGCAGCGCCAGCGAGCGCGCCGCCGCAGCCTCGGCTACCGGAAACTGGCCCTCCCGGTAGCCGAGCTGCCGCAGATGCGGAAACAGATGGATGCAGGGAAGGTAGGCCTTGGTCGCGATTCCCATGCCGGCGAGGTCGGCGATCACCGCCTCGCGGTCGCTGCTCTCGGGCAGGGAGACGACATAGACGAACCAGCTTCGCTCCTCGGGGCCGCGGGCGGCGATCGGCGCCTCCAGGCCCTCGATCCCGGCCAGCCCCTCGGCATAGCGGGAGGCGGCGAGACGGCGAGCCTCGAGCATCGCGTCCAGCCGTTCGAGCTGGGCCACTCCGATCGCGCAGGCGACCTCCGATAGCCGGTAGTTGAAGCCGAGACCCTCGTGCTCGAGCCAGCCCATATCGCTCGCGCGACCCTGGTTTCGCTCAGAGCGCAGCCGCTCTGAGACCGCCGCCTCCGTGGGGACGACGACGCCCCCTTCTCCGGTGGTCATCTGCTTGTTGGCATAGAAGGCGAAGGTGGCGATGTTGCCCCGGGCGCCGACCTTGCAGCCCTCGGCGTCGATCGCCCCCAGCGCCTCGCAGGCGTCCTCGAGCATCCCCAGCCCGTGCCGGGCGCCGATCCGCTCGAGCTCCGCAAGCGCTGCCGGGAAGCCGAAGATGTCGACCGGCAGAAGCCCTGCGGTCCGCTCCTCGATGGCGGCCTCGGCGGCGGCCGGATCGAGGTTGAGGGTCTCCGGATCGACGTCGCAGAAGACCGGGCGCGCCCCCTCGTAGAGAAGGCAGTTGGCGGAGGCGACGAAGCTGAAGGGGCTGGTCAGGACCTCGTCACCCTCGCCCCATCCGAGTGCCCGCACCCCCAGGTGCAACCCCGCTGTCCCGCTGGAGACAGCGACCGCGTCCTCGACGCCGAGCCAGTCGGCGAACCCGCGCTCGAAGCGCTCCTGCATCGGGCCGAGCGAGAGCCTGCCCGAGCGCAGCACCTCACCCACCAGCTCCTCCTCGCGCGCACCGATCTCGGGCCGCGCAAGCGGGATCGGATCGCTCACGTCGCCTTCTGCGAGGGGCGGCCCGCCTTCGCTGCCCCGGTCCCTGCGCCTGTATCCGGACTCTGCGGCTGGAAGGCGTACTCGAGGGACTCCACCAGCGCCTCCCATGAGGCCTCGATGATGTTCTCCGAGACGCCGATCGTGCCCCATTCGCGCTCCCCGTCAGAGGAGTCGAGCAGGACCCTGGTAACGGCGCCGGTGCCGTGGTCTGAGTCGAGGATCCGCACCTTGTAGTTGGTCAGCTCGATCTCCGCCAGGTGCGGGTGGCGGTCGGTGATCGCTCCCCGCAGGGCGCGGTCGAGAGCGTTGACGGGGCCGTTGCCCTCGGCGACGCGCACATAGCGCTCGCCGTCCACCCAGACCTTGATCGTCGCCTCCGTCTGCACCTTGCCGTCCTCGCGCTTCTCGGTGATCACCCGAAAGCTCTCGAGCCGGAACAGGGGCGTGTAGTCGCCGCTCTCGCGCCGCAGCAGCAACTCGAAGGAGGCGTCGGCCGCCTCGTAGTGGTAGCCCTCGTGCTCGCGCTGCTTCAGCCGCCTCAGCGCCCGCTGGGTTGCGTCTTCATCGATCTCGACCCCGCTCTGCTCGGCGCGGCTGCGGATAGTCCCGCGCCCCGAGACCTCGGAGACAAGCACTTCGCGGCTGTTGCCGACTGTCGCAGGATCGGTGTGCTCGAAGGTGCGGGGGTCGGCGTTGACGCCTGCGACGTGCATCCCGCCCTTGTGGGCGAAGGCATTGCGGCCGACGTAGGGCTGGGCTGGGTCGGGGTTCTCGTTGAGGAGCTCGTCGACGAAGTGCGCGACTCCGGTGAGGCTGGCGAGCTGCTCGTCGCTGACGACCTCGAACCCCATCTTCAGCTGTAGCGCCGGCAGGATTGAGACCAGGTTGGCGTTGCCGCAGCGCTCGCCGTAGCCGTTGATCGTCCCCTGCACCATCCTCGCCCCCTCGGCCACCGCCGCCAGCGTGTTGGCGACCCCGCACTCGGCGTCGTTGTGGGTGTGGATGCCGACCTCCACCTCGGAGCCGAACTGCTCGCAGGCCGATCGGGTGGCCGCGCCGATCCGATCCGGGAGGCTGCCGCCGTTGGTGTCGCAGAGCGTGACGTTCTCGGCGCCGCCGTCGATTGCCGCACGCAGGCACTCGAGCGCATAGCCGGGGTCGTCGGCGTGGCCGTCGAAGAAGTGCTCGGCGTCGTAGATGACCCGCTTGCCCTGCTCGCGGCAGAAGGCGACCGACTCGGAGATCATCGCCAGGTTCTCGTCCCGCGAGACCCGGGTGACCTTGTCCAGGTGGAGCGCCCAGGACTTGCCGACAAGGGTGACCGCGGGGACGGCGCTCTCGACCAGCACCCGCAGCGCCTCGTCCTCGGCGGCCTCGACGTCGCGGCGCCGGGTCATGCCGAAGCCGCAGACGACCGCGGTCTTCAGCTCCTCGGCGGCGAGCAGCTCGAACAGCTCGGCCTCCTTCGGGTTGGAGCTGGGAAAGCCGGCCTCGATGAACTGCACTCCGAGCCCGTCGAGGGTGCGGACGACCCTCAGCTTCTCCCGGGCCGACAGCGACATTCCGGGGCCCTGCATGCCGTCGCGCAAGGTCGTGTCGTAGAGCTTCAACTGTTCCATCTGATGCCTTTCATTCTTCGAGAAGTCGAGCAGGAGGCCTTGCGGCCGATCGGGCGCGGCGGAGGGCCGCGCTGCCGGCAGCCGCCCTAGCGGAGGGCGGCAGCGGCGCCTGTAATTCGGGCGAGCGACTCTGACTCGAAGCAACGCATCAGCTGCTGACCTTACTTGGTTGGGGAGCCGCGCTCGGGACCTCGACCGGATCGAGCCATTCCAGGTATGCCTCGGCCCGCCCGTAGAGGGCGTCCTCGAACTTCGCCTGCAGGTGACGGGTGATCTCCCCCGGCTCGCCGATCTCGTGGTCGTCGATCTCGCGCACCGGCACCAGCTCGGCAGCGGTGCCGCTGAGGAAGATCTCCTCCGCCATGTAGAGCTCGGCGCGGGCGACATCGCGCTCGACCACCGTGTAGCCGAGGTCGCGGGCGATCTGGATCACGGATTTGCGGTTGATGCCGTCGAGGATCGAGGCCACGTGCGGCGGGGTGGCGACCTCACCGTTGCGGATCACGAAGATGTTCTCCCCCGAGCCCTCGCAGACCATGCCGCGCTCGTCGAGGAGGATCGCCTCCTCGTAGCCCGCATTGGCCGACTCGGTCTTGGCCAGGATCGAGTTCAGGTATTGCCCGGAGGCCTTGGCGTGCGGGATCAGACCGGCCGGCGATATCCGGCGCCAGGAGGAGACCTTGGCGCTGATGCCGTGCCGCTTGCCGTCCTCCCCGAGGTAGGCGCCCCACGGCCAGACCGCGATGATCACCTCGATCGGGGCGCTCTGGGCGTAGAGGCCCATCTCGCCGTAGCCGCGGAAGGCGAGCGGCCGGATGTAGCAGCTGCGAAGCCCGTTGCGGCGGATCAGCTCCCGGGTCGCCTCGGCGATCTCCTCGGCCGAGTACGGCAGTTCCAGGTAGAACATCTCGGCGGAGAGCTCGAGCCGGCGGATGTGGTCGGCGTGGCGAAAGATCGCCGGGCCGCGCTCGGTCTCGTAGCAGCGGATGCCCTCGAAGACCCCGGTCCCGTAATGCAGGCCGTGGCTGAGCACGTGCACCTTCGCCTCCTCCCAGGGGACGAACTCGCCGTTGTGCCAGATCAGCTCAGCCTTCTCCATGCGGGCAAGTATGCCGAAGTCGGCGCCGGATCCCAATTCGCGACTACCGGCGGGCGCCGTCGCTCAGCCGAGCGACTCGATCACCGCGGCGGTCATCTCCCCGGTCCCTACCAGCCTCTCGGTGTCGGCGCCGATCGCCAGGTCGGGTGTGCGCAGCCCCTGCCCGAGAACGTCGTCGACGGCGGCCTCGATCCGCGCCGCCGCTTCCGGCATTGCCAGACCGTGGCGGAGCATCATCGCCGCCGAGAGAAAGGTGGCGAGCGGGTTCGCCCTGCCGCTGCCGGCAATATCGGGCGCCGAGCCGTGAACGGGCTCGAACAGTCCGGGGCCGCCGTCGCCGGCCCCGAGGCTGGCGGAGGGGAGCATTCCCAGCGATCCGGTCAGCATTGCCGACTCGTCGCTGAGAATGTCGCCGAAGAGGTTCTCGGTGACGATCACGTCGAAATCTGCCGGGCGCGAGACCAGTTGCATCGCCGCGTTGTCCACCAGCAGGTGGTCGAGGGCGACGTCCTCATAGCCTGCCGCGACCCGGGTGACGGTCTCACGCCAGAGGCGTGAAGTCTCGAGCACGTTCGCCTTGTCCACCGAGGTGACCCGCGAGGAGGCGCCGGAGTCCTCGGCCCGGTGGCGGGCGGCGTCGAAGGCGACGTGGGCGATCCGCTCGATCTCGGCGGCCGAGTACTGGCAGGTGTCGTGGGCGACATCGCCGTCGCGGCCGCTGTCGCCGAAGTAGATCCCGCCGGTTAGCTCGCGGACCACCAGCAGATCGGTGCCGGCGATCCTCTCCTCGCGCAGCGGGCTCGCGGCAGCAAGCGCCGGGCTCGGCCGCACCGGACGAAGGTTTGCGAACAGCTCCAGCCCCTTCCGCAGCCCGAGCAGGCCCTGCTCGGGGCGGGGCGCTTCAGGGTCGGTCGTGTCCCATCGCGGGCCGCCGACTGCTCCCAGCAGCACCGCGTCGGACTGCTTGCACGCAGCGAGCACGTCATCGGTGAGAGCGATGCCGTGGACATCGATCGAGCAGCCGCCCATCGACCGTTCCTCGAACACAAACTCGCCGATGGACTCGAGCAGTTCTCGCGCAGCGGCGACGATCTCCGGCCCGATGCCGTCGCCGGGCAGCAGGACCACGCGGGGCGCATCGCTCATCGACCCGGACTCCATGCGGGCGGGCCTATACGCGCCTCGATGTTGAGGCGCACGTAGTCGAGTGTGAGCGGCTTCTCGGACTGCTCGAGGATCGTCTCGGCGAACGGACGGCGCAGCTCTTCCGGCAGCTGCGCCAGCAGCGGGCCGAGGGTGACGGTCGAGACGAAGTCGAGGGGTCGCTCCGGCGTCACCGGCTTGACCTCGAGCCAGCAGCGCGCCTCGTTGAACCCGGCTTCCAACAACCTGCGCTCGGTCTCCCCGGGAGCGGCGAAGTTCCACATCCCCACCATTTCATCGAAGTGAGGGGCGAATTCGGGCCGCCCAGCGACTGCCGCGATGGCTCTGGTGTGCTCGGCGACGTTGCCCTGGCCCCCGCACTGTGCGACCAGGCGCCCACCTGGCGCCAGGGCCGCGCCCAAACGTTCGAACAGCCGGTCGTGGTCGAGAATCCAGTGAAAGGTCGCGGTCGAGAAGATCAGGTCGACCGTCTCGGCAAGCTCCAGCTCCGAGAGGTCGGCGACGAGGTAGGAGGCGCCGCCTCCCAGCCTCTCCTTCGCCTTGGCGATCATCGCCGCCGAGCCGTCGACCGCGATCAGCCGCCCGTCGGGCAGCCGCTTCCCCAGCTCGGCTGTGACCCGGCCCGAGCCACAGCCGGCGTCGAGCACCGTCTCGTCGCCGTTGAGCTCGAGGCGCTCGAGAACCTCGACACCCCAGGTGAACTGGGGGTCGGAGACCTCGTCGTAGGTCTCGGCATCCCAGTCTCGCGGCCCCGTGTTTGTCGCCCGCCCTCTCACAGCGCCGTCGTCACCGGCCCGCCGGCGGAGCGGCCGGAGGACTCGTACTCGTCAATCGCGCCGACGTTCTGGAGCGTGATCCCGATCTCGTCGAGCCCGTTCAGGAGCCGGTGCTTGACGTCGCTCTCAACCTTGAATCCGAACACCCCGGCCTCGCAATCGACTGTTCCGTCGTCGAGGTCGATCCTGGCCGCGCCCGCCTCGGCCACCGCCGCGCAATGCTCCTCATCGAGGATCACCGGAAGCAGCCCGATCTTGGTGCAGTTGCCGTAGAAGATGTCGGCGAAGGATGGCGCCACGATCGCCTTGAAGCCGAAGTCCTGAAGTGCCCACGGCGCGTGCTCGCGGGAGGAGCCGCAGCCGAAGTTGCGCCCGGTGACGAGGATCGGGTTTGGCTCCAGCTCGATCTCGCCGGAGCGGATCCAGTCGTAGAAGAGGAACTCGCCGAAACCGGTCCGCTCGACCCGCTTGAGGAACTGCTTCGGAATTATCTGGTCGGTGTCGACGTCGGCGCGATCGAGCACTGACACGTTGCCTCGGATGACGTCCACAGGCCTCATCTCAGCTCCAGTCCCTGATGTCCACGAAGTGCCCCTCGATGGCCGCCGCGGCGGCCATCCTCGGGCTGACCAGATGGGTGCGGCCGCCCCTGCCCTGGCGGCCCTCGAAGTTGCGGTTCGAGGTGGAGGCGCAGCGCTCGCCCTCGGCGAGGGTGTCAGGGTTCATCCCCAGGCACATCGAGCAGCCCGCCTCGCGCCACTCGAATCCGGCGGAGCGGAAGACCTCGTCCAGTCCCTCGGCCTCGGCCTCGGCCTTGACCTGCTGGGAGCCGGGCACGACCATCGCCCGCAGCGACCGCGCGACCCTGCGACCGTCGACTATCTCCGCCGCCTCGCGCAGGTCCTCGACCCGCGAGTTGGTGCAGGAGCCGATGAAGATGCGATCTAGCGGGATCTCGGTCATCGGCGTCCCCGGCTCCAGGTCCATGTAGGCGAGGGCCCGCCTCGCCGTCTCCGGGTTGACCGGGCCATCGCCGAGCGAGTCGGGATCGGGGACCGGTGCGGTGACCTCGACCACCATCCCTGGGGTCGTCCCCCAGGTGACCATCGGCGAGAGAGAGGAGGCGTCGATCCCGACCTCGGCGTCGAAGCCCGCCCCATGCTCGGTGGCCAGGGCGCGCCAGCTCTCGACGGCGCCGTCGAAGTCATCCGGCGCGCCCGGGCGGCCGCGGACCCATTCGAAGGTGGTCTCGTCGGGGGCGATCATTCCGGCCCTGCCGCCACCCTCGATCGTCATGTTGCAGATCGTCATCCGGCCCGGCATCGAGAGCTCCTCGATCGCCGGCCCCGCGTATTCCACGGCGTGGCCGACCATGCCGCCGGTGCCGAGGCGGCCTATCGTCGCCAGGATCAGGTCCTTGGGGGTGACCCCGTGCCGCAGCGACCCGGAGTAGTCGATCCGCATCGTCTTCGGCCGCTTCTGCACCAGGCACTGGGTCGCGAGAACGTGCTCGACCTCGGAGGTGCCGATGCCGAACGCCAGCGAGCCGAAGGCGCCGTGGGTCGAGGTGTGGCTGTCTCCGCAGACGATCGTAATCCCGGGCTGGGTGACCCCGAGCTCGGGCCCGATCACGTGAACGATGCCGCGCCGTTCCGAGCCCAGCGAGTAGAGCGGAATCCCGAACTCCTCGCAGTTGCGCTCGAGGGTCTCGACCTGGACCCGGGAGAGCTCGTCGACGATCAGCCGCGCTGCCGGGGTGCCGTCGGTGGGGACGTTGTGGTCGGCGGTGGCAATCGTCTTGTCGGGCCGCCGGACCGGGCGGTTCTCCAGGCGCAGGCCGTCGAACGCCTGCGGCGAGGTGACCTCGTGGACAAGGTGGAGGTCTATGTAGATCAGCCCGTCGGAAACCTCGTGCGCCTCCCAGATCTTGTCGAACATCGTCTTCGGCACCTGCGCCTCCTAGCTCCTTCGGAGTCCGGCGGAGACGACCGCGATGAAGGTGGTCGGCCGCTCGCCGTCGTGGTTGGTGAAGTGATGCGCGAGGTCGGCATCGAAGGTGACGCTGTCGCCCTGGCGCAGCTGGTGGCTCTCGCCGTCGATCACGAGGTTGACCGCGCCGGTGAGAACGACCGCCGTCTCGCGGCTCCCCGGCTCGTGGATCGGAGGGTTCCCGGCGCCGCCGGTGGACGCCCCGGGCTCCAGCGAGTGAAGCGAAACATCGGCCCGCTGGCCCGGCAGCGGCGGCGTCAGCTCCTCGACCCGGTGGCCGGCGTGGCGCAACCTCCGCCGCCCTTTTGCCCGGATCACAACCACATGAGCCGCCTCGTCGAGCCGCAGCAACTGTGAGAGCGTCAGCTCGAGCCCCTCGGCGACCTTGGCGGCCACCGCCAGCGTCGGGCTTGTTTCCCCCCGTTCAACCTGGGAGAGCATCGGTGCGCTGACCCCGCATCTCTCGGCAAGATCGCGAAGCGAGAGCCCCATTGCCTCGCGCAGGGCCCTGACCCGGGCGCCCACGTGTGGGGCGGCGGCGGGCTCAATGGCCTTGGTCGGATCGGCCGGGTGCTCGACGGTGGTCGTGGCGGCGCTCATCCCTGCTGTACGTTATCACGTACAAACGTATTGCCTGCAGGACACGGTTTCCCCCGAGCGAACCATCGGACGTCAGCGGTGATGGTTAATCTCTCCCGCTTCATGAAGAAACGCACACAAACGATGCCGGCGGCGCGCATCTCGCTCACGGCTCTTGCGCTTGCCCTCTCCCTGCTCGCGCTGCTGGTGCTCCCGGCCTCCCCGGCCAACACCATTCTCGGCACCGCGGGCGCCCAGGGCCGGGTCCACTGCACCCACGCCGGGGCCCGGCCGGCCAGGGTCAGCCTCCGAGACCTGCGGATCTCGACACGCTGCCTGATGAACAGGGCCCGGGGGCGGCACGGTCTGCGAGCGCTGCGCATCAACCGCAAGTTGCGCCGCGTTGCCACCGGGCACTCGCGGGCCATGGTCCGGCACCGCTTTTTTGCCCATGGCCCGACCCAGGCGCGGATCGCCCGCACCGGCTACTTCGCCTCGGCCTCCTCCTGGGCCTTCGGCGAAGTCATCGGCTACGGCTGCCACCGCAACGGATCCGCCAAGCTCGTCTTTCGCCGCTGGATGAGGAGCGCCGGCCACCGCGCCGCGATCCTCACCGGCCGCTTCCGCGAGATCGGCGTCGGCGTAGCCCACAGCGACCCGGCCGGCGGCGGCCGTAAATGCGCGACCTACACGGTCGACTTCGGCCTCAGCCGCTGAGGAACCTCAACCGCCCGGCACGAGGGAGCGGCTTGCTCGCTCGCTACCGCGTTTGCCCGGTCGGGCGAACGAGGATCTCGTTGACGTTGACGCGTTGCGGCGCGGCCAGGGCGTGGAGGATGGCCCCGGCGATGTCCCCCGCCTGCAGCAGCTCGCCGGTCTGCTCGCGCATTTTCTCGATCGCTTCGACGACCATTGGGTTGGTGTTGTGCCCCTGCAGCTCGGTATCTACAAAGCCGGGCTCGACGCAGGTGACGCGAATGCCGGAGTGGGCGGCTTCCTGGCGCAGCGCCTCCGAGAACCCGGTGACCCCCCACTTGGTCATGTTGTATACGCCTGCCCCGAGGCTGGCGGTGCGGCCGGCGACGGAGGAGAGATTGACGACGTGGCCGTTGCCACCTTCGCGCAGCAGCGGCAGTGCCGCCTGGGTGCAGTAGAGGAGCCCCAGCAGGTTGACGTCGACCATCGTCCGCCACTCGTCGGTGTCGGCGCCCTCAACCGGTCCCAGCAGCATCACCCCGGCGTTGTTGACGAGGATGTCGAGGCCGCCGAGGGCCTCGGCGGCACCCTCGACGAACCCTCGCGCCCGCTCCTCCGAGCCGATGTCCGCCTCGAGCGCGACCGCGGTGCCACCGTCTGTTTCGATCCGCCCGGCGAGGTCGTCGAGGCGGTCCTTGCGACGGGCCCCGAGCGCCACCGAAGCACCCTCGGCGGCGAGGGCGAGGGCGGTTGCCTCCCCGATCCCCGAGGAGGCACCTGTTATCGCGGCGCGGCGGCCTTCGAGCGAGCCCGGCATTGGCCGCAGTCTATTCCGCTCCGAGCCCGGCGCTGTGAACGAGAATGATCTGGGTTCCCCGTCCTTGTGGCGGACGGATTCAACCGGCACCCTCAGCTCTCGGGACCGATCGGCTAGGGCCCGGGGGTGCGCTCGACCAGGGCCTCGGCCGTCGCCGCCTCGGCTTCGCGTATCGCAGCGCCCTCGAGCGCGTTGGATAGCGCCCGCACGTAGGCCCGCGCCGAAGCTTCGAGGATGTCGGTGGCGACGCCCTGGCCGGTCGCCAGGCGCCCAGCCGCGCGCAGCATCACCGTCACCTGTCCGAGCGCGTCGTCACCCTCGGTCACCGCCTCGACCGTGTACTGGCGCAGCTCGCACTCGGTCCCAGTGGCTTTCTGGATCGCCCCGAAGATCGCATCCACCGGGCCGTCTCCGCCGGATTCACCAACCGCCTCCTCTCCCGAAGGCAGCTTGACGGAGACGCGCGCGCTCGGCTCGCGCCGGGAGCCCGCCTCGACCTCGAACCAGGCCAGGGTGTAGGACTCGGCCCGCTCTCGCATCTCGTCAGAGACGATCGCCTCGAGGTCGAGCGCGGTGACCTGCTTCTTCTTGTCAGCAATCTCCTTGAACCGCTTGAAGGCCGTGTTGAGGGCGTTGCCCTCGACCTTGAAGCCGAGCTGCTCGAGCGCGTCGCGCAGCGCGTGGCGGCCGGAGTGCTTGCCCAGGACGATCGAGTTCGACTCGAGGCCGACCTCGGTCGCGTCCATGATCTCGTAGGTCGTGCGCTCCTTCAGCACGCCGTCCTGATGGATCCCGGACTCATGCGCGAAGGCGTTGCGCCCGACCACGGCCTTGTTCGGTTGCACGGCGTACCCGGTCAGCCGCGAGACCATGCGACTGGTGCGGGACAGTTCGCGGCTGTCGAGGCCGGTGCTGAGGCCGTGCGCGTCGCTGCGGGTCTTGATCAGCATCACCATCTCCTCCAGCGAGCAGTTTCCGGCGCGCTCGCCGAGCCCGTTGATCGCGCACTCGACCTGGCGCGCCCCCGCCAGCACCCCGGCATATGAGTTGGCTACCGCCATCCCGAGGTCGTCGTGGCAGTGGACCGATGTCTCGACCCCGTCCAGCCCCGGGACCAACTCGTAGAGGCGGTGGAAGTAGGCCGCGTACTCCTCCGGCGTCGTATACCCGACCGTGTCGGGGATGTTGATCACGGTGGCGCCCTCGGCAACTGCGATCGCGCACACCTCGGCGGTGAACTCGATGTCGGCGCGGGTCGCGTCCATCGGCGAGAACTCGACGTCGTCGCAGTAGGACCGCGCCAGGGCCACGGCGGCCCTGGCCTGGCCCTTGACGTCGTCGCGGGTCGTCTGGAGCTGGTGCTCGATATGGATATCGGAGGTCGAGATGAAGGTGTGAATCCTCGGCCGAGCGGCGTCGGAGATCGCCCCCCAAGCAGCGTCTATGTCGGCCTTGTGGGTGCGGGCGAGGCCGCAGATCACCGGGCCCTCGACCCGGCGTGAGATCTCCTGCACCGCCTCGAAATCGCCGGGCGAGGTGATCGGGAACCCGGCCTCGATCACGTCCACACCAAGGCGCGCCAGCTGCTGGGCGATCTCCACCTTCTCCTGGGTGTTGAGCGAGATCCCGGGGGACTGCTCGCCATCTCTCAGCGTGGTGTCAAATATGTGGACGCGGTTTGCGTCTCTGCTGCCCGACGTTTGCATCGGTCCTTCTCCTTCTCTGCTGCTTTCGAATGACCTTGTCTCTCGCGGCTCTCGCGCCGCCCAGCGCTATTCCCCCCGAAGGGGGAGGAGAAGGAGTAGCGCGAGGCTGTCGAGCCGGAAGTTCATTCGGTCAGTGCAGGGTAGCGCACGGCACAGGCGCCGCAAGCGGCCGAACCCGCTACTGCCTTTCGTCGTCGCGGCCCGGGCCGCCCGTGAGCACGTCGTGCCCCGGGCCGCCGCGCAGGACGTCCTTGCCGGCGCCGCCCAGCAGCAAGTCCTCGCCTTTGCCCCCGTAGAGGGCGTCGGCGCCTCCGCGCCCGACCAGCTTGTCGCCGTCGCCGCCCCCGACCAGCTTGTCGGAGTTGGAGCCGCCGGTGAGGTCATCGAGGCCGGCGCCGCCGCTCATCCGCGTTGGGACCGCGACCGACTTGCTCGCGGTCACCGTGTCGTTGCCGCCGCCGACGGCTATCTCGAAGCCGCTGATCCTTCCCGTGGCGCAACGCAGTTGGTTCAGGTTGTTGAGCGGGTTCGAGCAGCCGGTCACCCCCGTCGGCGGCGGGATCGCGCCGTTGGAGTCGATCACGTACTGGTTTCCGCTGCGGCTGATGTCGATCTCGTTGGCGCCGGAGCCGACAGCGTTGACCGTCAGCGTGAACGAGCCGCCGCTCGAGTGGGCTCCGCCGATCGCGGCGGCGGGGAGGAGCGCCAGCCCGCAGGCCGCGAGGGCGAGCGCCAGGCGGGGTCTTCTTCTCGGTCTTGCTGCCATCTTAGATCCGGGCGGAAACCGCCCGCTCACCTCGGAAACAGCACGACCTTGCCGATGTTGCGGCGCTCCCCGATAAAGCGGTGGGCGTCTCCAGCCTGATCGAACGGGAACGAGGCGGCGACCACCGGCTCGAGGCGGCCGGACCCGAGCTCGCCCATCAGCGGCCCGGTGACCCGGTCGAGGCTTCCCTCGCGGTCCCACCAGGCGAGCAGGTTGAGGCCGAAGACGCCCTTGTTCTCGTTCATCATCATCAGGCTCTTCCACCACGGCATCGTCGCCAGCGGCATCTTCGCCAGGCTCTTCACTGTCGCCATCAGGTTCCTGCCCTTCTCATCGGTCGACTCCGAGAGCCCGTACATCACCATCCGCCCACCCGGCCGCAGCAGCCGGTAGTCCTTGCGGAACGAGGTCGGGCCGAGGGCGTCGATGATCAGGTCCACCCCCTCTCCGCCGGTGATCCGCATCACCTCCCGCTCGAAGTCGGTGGTCCGGTAGTCGATCGCGTGGGCGACGCCCTGCTCGCGGATCGCCTCGTGCTTGGAGCCGGAGGCGGTTCCGAAGATCTCGGCACCTGTGTTTCGGGCCACCTGCGTCGCCGCGATCCCGACGCCGCCGGCGGCGGAATGGATCAGCACCCGCTCGCCGGGCCCCAGACCGCCCATCACGATCAGCGCTGCATAGGCGGTGCCGTAGTTGACGGGAAAGGCCGCGCCCTGCTCGAAGCTGAGCCGGTCGGGCAGCGGCAGCACCTGCCCTGCCGGAACGGCGACCATCTCCGCCTGGCCGCCGAAGCGGGTCACCGCCATCACCTTGTCGCCGGCGGCGAAGTCGCCCACCCCCTCCCCCACCGACTCGACCTCGCCCGCCACCTCGTAGCCGAGCACACACGGGGGCTTCGGAGCGTCTGGGTACAGACCGACCCGGGCCAGGGTCTCGGCGAAGTTGATCCCGGCGGCCCTGACCGCGATCCGGACCTCCCCGGGCCCGACGGCCGGATCGGACCGCTCCTGCACCTGCAGGACCTCGGGACCCCCGGTACCGGTCAATACCACAGCTCGCATCGCGCCCAACCTACACCGCCCCCCGGGGCTTCGCCCTCAGAGGTCGACCGAACGCCCGGCGGAGAAGCCGTCGAGGTCGCGGATCCGCTCGATGGTGGCGGCCCGGACGGGGGCGTCGGTGGTCAGAGCCATCACCGCCTCCTCGCCGCTGGACTCGGCCCCGACCGCGGCGGAGATGATGTTGACGCTCTCCTCGCCGAACACGGTGCCGACCCGGCCGATCATCCCCGGTTGGTCGGTATAGCGGAAGACGGCGATGTGGTCGGCGAACGGCAGGTAGAAGCTCTCGCCCCAGGCGGAGACGAGGTAGGGCTCGTTGCGGGGCCCGACCCCGGTGCCCGCGACCTCGACGGCGGCATCGCCGGACTCGATCCTCACCGTGACCAGCTCGGTGAAGTCCTCGGAGACGGCGTCCTTGGTCTCGATCAGCTCGATCCCCCGCTCTTCTGCCATCTGCGGCGCGTTGACGAGGTTGACCGGCTCCTCGGTGTGCCCGGAGAGGATCCCGACCAGGACCGCGATCCCGAGCAGGCGGGTGTCGTAGTCGGCGAGCCGGCCACGGAACTCAGCCGTCACCCGGTCAACCGAGCCGCTGCCGAGTCCCTGCCCGAGGCGGCCGAGCTTCTCGCAGAGGGGGACAAAGGGGGCCAGCGCCTCCATCTCGTCCGGCCGCACGGCGGCGATGTTGACCGCGTTGGTGACCACCCCTCCGTTGAGCGCGGCCGTGACCTGCTCGGCAGTCACCATCCCGGCCCTGTCCTGGGCCTCCGCCGTGGAGGCGCCGAGATGGGGTGTGACGACGACGTCCGGGCGCTCGAACACGGGGTGAGCGGTGAAGGGCTCCTCGGGGAAGACGTCGAGGGCGGCGCCGCCGAGCTTGCCCGACTCCAGGCCCTCGAGCAAGGCGTCGAGGTCGATCAATTCGCCGCGGGCGCAGTTGACGATCCTGGCGCCGTCCCTGATCTGCTCGATCGCCTCGGTGTCGATCCAGTTGACGGTCTCCGGCGTCTTCGGCAGGTGCAGGGAGATGATCTCGGCCCGCTCGAAGACCTCGGCCCTGTGATCCGCCCCCTCGACCCCCAGCTCGCGGAAACGCTCTGCGGAGACGAACTTGTCGAAGGCGAGCACCTCCATCTCGAACGCCTGGGCTCGCTTGGCGACGAGCTGGCCGATGCGGCCGAAGCCAAAGACCCCGAGCGTCTTGCCGTAGAGCTCGGTCCCCTTGAAGGCGGCTCGGTCCCAGCGGCCGGCGACGAGCGAGCCGTGCGCCTGGGGCACGTTGCGGCAGAGCGCCAGCATCAGCGCCATCGTGTGCTCCGCCGCAGCGATCGAATTCGACTCGGGAGCGTTGGCGACGATGATCCCCCGCCGGGTCGCCGCCTCGATATCGACGTTGTCCACGCCGGTGCCTGCCCGCCCGATCACCTTCAGCCGCACGGCCGCCTCGATCATCTCCGCGTTCAGCTTGGTCGCCGAGCGGATCAGGATCGCGTCGTAGCCGGGGATCGCCTCCCTCAGCTCGTCGTCTCCCATCTCGAGGCCGATATCGACGTCGAAATGCGCGCGCAGGAGCTCGACGCCGGACTCGGCGATCTTCTCCTTGACCAGGACCCGTTGCGACTCCGCGCTCAACGTCCTGCTCAGCCGACCGGCTCCGGGGCGCCGGCTTCGGCGAACACCCGCTGGGCCGCCCCCGCGGCTGCCCCGGGCTCGCAATCGTGCCCGAGGTCACGCAGGGCCAATTCGAGGCCGCTGAGGGCGACGACGATGTCAAAGGCGCCGTAGTAGCCGCAGTGGGCGATGCGGACGATCTGCCCCTTCAGGTGCCCCTGCCCGCCGGCGACAGTGATCCCCAGCCGGTCGCGCATCAGCTTCGGAACCCGGGCGCCGTTGATCGAATCCGGGAGGCGCGCGGCGGTGACCACGTTGGCGTCGGGGTCGTCGGGCCCGAAACGCTCCAGCCCGATCGCCTCCACCCCGGCCCGCGCCGCCCGAGCCAGCACCGCGTGCCTGGCGAAGACGCCGGCAAGCCCCTCCTCGAGGATCAGCGAGAGGGCGACGTCGAGCGCCCTCCACAGCGTCACGGCCGGAGTGAAGGGGCTGTTGGCCGGCTTCTCACGTTGGCCGGAAGCGGCCTTCGCCCAATCGAAGTAGTAGCGCCGCCCCGGGTTCTCTGCCGCCGCCGCGAGCGCCCGCTCGGAGACCGACGCGAAGGCCAGGCCGGGGGGGCACATCAGCGACTTCTGCGAGCCGGAGACGACAACGTCCACCCCCCACTCGTCCTGCGGCAGGTCGACCGCGCCCAGGCCCGAGATCGCGTCGATGACGAGGATCGCGTCGTGGCGGTGGGCGACCTGTGCCAACTCGCGGACATCGTGGACGACGCCGGTTGAGGTCTCCGACTGGGTCGCGAAGATGGCGCGGGCCGGCTTCGGCATGCCGGAGATCGCCTCCTCCACCCGGGCCGTGTCGATCTTCTCGCCCCACTCGAACCCGATCTCGAGGACGTCGGCGCCGTGGGCCGCGCACAGCTCTCCCCAACGCTCGCCGAACTTGCCGGCGGAGGCGACCAGAGCCGGCTCCCCGGGTACGCAGAGGTTGGCGACCGCCGACTCCATCGCGCCGCTTCCCGAGGCCGAGAAGGAGAGGACGTCGTTGCCGGTCTGGAACACTTGGCGGAGGTTCTCCAGCGCCCGCTCGTAAA
This sequence comes from uncultured Actinomycetes bacterium, assembly GCA_963840235.1. Taxonomy (GTDB): domain Bacteria; phylum Actinomycetota; class Thermoleophilia; order Solirubrobacterales; family 70-9; genus JBBRHQ01. The sequence goes on along the minus strand of CAWIYC010000003.1, from coordinate 398,618 downwards.
CCTCGACGAAGGCGGGGGCGCGGTGATAGAGGATCGGCTCGGCCATCACCTGGCTGACGGCGGGCGGCAACGGCGTCGGCCCGGCGGTCATCAGGTACTGCTTGGCGAAGATGCCCGGTTCGCTCATCTCGGCGACAGGTTATTGGTCAAGGTTCTCCGGCCACTCTCCGATAGCGCAGGTAGGCCGCGACTCGCTGCCGACAGAGGATGGGCAATCAGAGGAGGCGCAATGTACCCAGTCACCTACGCTGCCGACTACCCCGGCGACGGGCGAAACAGGCTGACCACGTTCTTCCGCTACTTCGTCGCCATCCCCTGGCTGATCGTCGCCGCGATCTACGGGTTCATCGCCTCCTGGGCGATCTTCTTCGCCTGGTTCGCGCTCGTCTTCACCGCCCGCTATCCGGCTGGCCTCTACAACTTCGTCGGCGGCTTTCTGCGCTTCTCCAGCAGGGTCAACGCCTTCGTGGCACTCGCCACCGACGAGTACCCGTCCTTCAACGGCGGCGAGGATCCCGATTACCCGGTTCGCATCGGCGTGCCCGAGCCAAAGGCCGAGTACAGCCGGGCCAAGGCCTTCTTCCGGATCATCATCGGCATCCCCGTCCTCCTGCTGGCATACGTCCAGGGCCTGATCGCAATGGTGATGGCCTTCCTCGGCTGGTTCGCGATCCTGTTCACGGGCCGCATGTCCGAGGGCCTGTTCGAGCCGCTGCGCTCGGCGCTTGCCTACCAGACGCGCGCCAACGCCTACTTCTACCTGGTGACCGAGGACTGGCCCCCGTTCTCGCTTGAGGAGTCGCCTCCGGCGGGCCAGATCCCGCCTGGCACTCCCGCGGCGGTGCCCCCCGTCGGCGAGCCAGACCAGCAGCAGCAGCGGGCTGAGCGCACACGCGCCCGCCCCTGGGCGCCGACGACGTCGCTAGTCTGCGCGCCGCAGACCAGAGCCAGCGATCGAACCGGAGGAACGCATGTACCCGATCACCTATGAGGCCGATTACGAGCGGAACCCCGACAGGGTGACGACGTTCTTCCGGCTGATCGTCGCGATTCCGTGGCTGATCGTCGCCTACGTCTACCTCATCGCGGCCACCTTCACCTACCTCTTCGCCTGGGTCGCCGTGATCATCCTCGGGCGCTATCCGGAGTGGCTCTACACCTTCAACTCGGGCGTGCTGCGCTTCCTGACCAGGTTCTACGCCTGGGCGTACCTGCAGACCGACCAGTGGCCGCCGTTCGGCTTGGGCCCCGACCCGACCTACCCGATCCGGCTCAACATCGCCCCCCGGGCGGAGCGCCAGAGCCGGCTGAAGGCACTCTTCCGCGGCATCCTGGTCCTGCCGATGCTGATCGTCTACTACGGAGTCAATGCGATCCACACCGGTGCCGCGATCGTCGCCTGGTTGACGATCGTCTTCCGCGGGTACATGCCGGCGGGCGTGCACAACGCGCTGACCTTCGCCAACAGCTTCAACGCCCGAGTCGGCGGCTACTTCCTCATCCTCACGGACGACTACCCGCCGATCGGGGCCGAGGGCCCGCAAGTCGGAGACCTGCCGCCGGCGGCGATCGCACCTAGCGCTCCCGCTCCCGCGGTTCCCGCGCCCGAGCAACAGACCCCCCCCGCCCCCGCCGAGCCCGGGCTCCTGAGGTCCGATGCCTGGGGAGCAGACCCCCGGGGTCGTCGAGGGCGACGGCTACGCGGTCGCAAACTTCAATGACCTGGGCGAGGGGCCCGGCTTCCGCAAGCTCCGCAAGGCCCTGGGGGTGACGGCCTTCGGCGTCAACGTGATCATCCTCCCCCCCGCCTATGAGACCGGGCGCCACTTCCACGACGAGCAGGAGGAGCTCTACTTCGTCCACAGTGGGCGGGTCGCGATCTGTTTCGGCGACGGATCCGAGCACGAGCTCGGCCCCGGCGGGGCCGCCCGGGTCAGCCCACCCACGGTCCGCAAGCTGCGAAACCTCAGCGACTCCGAAGACGCCGTCTACCTGATCGCCGGCGGCAAGGACGGCTACGTCGGCCGTGACGGCCGCCTACCCGAGGGCGAGGAGAGCCGCTTCGGCCCCGGGGCCCCGCCCGGCGCCTGAGATCCGGCCGTGCCGGGCGGCCAGTAGCTGGAATCTGGCCCAATAGTGGGGATGCGAAGCCGGCTGAGGCCGATGTAGACTGGGAGCACTCGAGAGAGGGGGGCAGGAAGTGCTGAGCAGAGTTCCCCGAGGGGGGAGATCATCGGCCGGCGGGGTGCTGGTAATGACGGTAGTGGCACTGCTTGGCGCGATGTTTCCGGCTACTCCGGCCAGCGCGGCCCCCCATTCGCACCTGCACATCTCGACGCGCTCTGCGGTTCCGGGTCAGATTGTGGTCCTCGGGGCCCCCGATCTGGTGGCGCGAGGGGCCAAGGTCTTGGTCGGCGGGAAGCGCGCCCGGGTTGTTTCACGCAGGCGGCACAAGCTGGGATTCGGCGTGCCGCAGTTGGGGCCGGGAGTGCGCCGGGTATCGGTCGGGTCTGGGCGCCACCGTCTCAAAGGGCGGCTGCGGATCGCCAGGGGTTTCGACGGTCGGGTCGCCCCGCACCCCGATCGCAGGCGCTCCGCGTCGGAGCTGATCGGCCCCGGCGGCGGTGAGGTCTCGGCCACCGCGCTCGACGGGACGGTCTTCAGGCTTTCCGTTCCGGCCGGGGCGGTCGGCCCCGCGACCGAGATCACGCTGACTCCGGTCAAGGGAATCGGCGACTTCCCCCTGTCGGGGAAGCCGGCGGCGGTCGAGTTCGACCCGGACGGGCTTCGGCTCTCGCGCCCGGCGACATTGCGTATCACCTACGCGCGGGTCCCTTCGGGCAAGCTCGCGGGCTTCGTCTACGGCGGCTCCGGCAGGGACTTCGGGCTGCGGGTGGCCAAGACCTCGGGAAAGACCGTCCGCCTCTCTGTCAACCACTTCTCCTCGGCCGGAGCGGCCACGATCAGCGCCAAGGACATGGTCATCCTGCTCGGCCGCCTGGCGGCGAAGTTGGTCGCCGGGCAGCTGACCCTCTCGGACGTCTCGACCTTCGCCGCGGCCTGGTCGTCGTTCTTCGCGGCCAACCCTTCCGACTGCGAGAGCGACCCCACCTGCGCTTTCGTGCTCGCAGGAACGACTGATCTGCTCACGGCCCAGGCGAACCGCTTCCGCTGTCTGGGAGCCACCGGTCTCTTCGACGGCGACCCCCCGCGCGGCTCGGAAGCGATGGACTCCCTGCGACTGGGCCTCCAGATCGACGCAGACCTGAGGTTGCTGGGCCGCAACCGCCAAGCCTCCCAGCTCTCCGATGCCCGGCTTTGCATCACCAGAGGGCTGGTCCAGGAGATCACCGGTCCGGCCGAGGACGACCCCACCGGCATTACCGCCGTCCCGATCACCGCCGCCGACGCCGGCCGCGCCGATCAGGACGGCGACGGCCAGGCGAACAACTGCGAGTGGGCCGTCCAGGTCGCTCGCACGGCCGCCCTTCAGGGCTTCGTGGCACTCCAGTCACAGGCCCAGGACGCCTGCGAGAGGGGCCTGCAGAAGATGCTCGACGATGGGGCCAAGCGCTGCGAGGAGGTGCTCACCGAAGGCAAGGACATCCTCACCCGAGGGCAGAAGGTCGCGGTGGCGATCAGGATCCTCGCCGCCGAGTTCGACGCTGCGCTCTCGGAGTGCAAGCCCAAGGTCTTCGTCACGCCCAAGAGCGCCAGCGTCGAGGTCGGCAAGGACCAGTCGTTCACGGCCCGCTCCAACGAAGGCGATACCGACTTCGACTGGACTACCACCGACGGGACGATCGATGAGGACGGCCTGCTGACGGCCCCGGTCGCCCCCGGGTCGCTGACCGTGACCGCCACCACCCGCCGCATTCTCAGCGGCACCGCGACGGTGACCGTCACCTGCCCCGCCGGCCAGGTCGAGTTCCAGGGGCAGTGCAAGACGATCTCGGTCACGGTGACTCCCAATCCGGTCAGCCTCGGCCCGGGCGCGACCCAGCAGTTCACGGCCAACCTCACCAATGCCACCAACACCGCCGTCACCTGGACCAAGAGCGCCGGCTCGATCACCGCGAACGGCTTCTACACCGCGCCGCAGGCTCCCGGGAACTACACCGTTACCGCGACCAGCGTCCAGGACCCGGCCAAGAAGGGCACGGCGCAGGTCACGGTCGGTGCGGGAGCGATCAACTTCGTTTCGCGGACCTCCGATACGGACTTGCAAGCAACATCGATGTTGACCCGAAACGCCGGCACCCCGACAGGTTGCCTCCCAGGGAACTCTCAGCAGTTCGACACCGACCTACAGACCGTGCCGCAACTAACCGGCCTGGGGCCGTTCAGCAAGAACCTTCAAAGCCGCCAGACAAGCTTTCCGGCCACTTGCAACGGAAGAAACTTCAGCGTCAGCGCCAAGGCCGACCACCAGACCAGCCAGAACGTCGAGGCGGTCGATGACGGGCTTACGGTCCGGTTCAGCGCAACGCTGCACGCGACCGACGAGCTGACTACCGACGACCCCGGAGCGCTTCCCTTCCTGTCCCCCTCGTCAGTGGGCATTGCGCATCCGCGGATGACCGTCGTCTTCACTGTCACCGGCGGTCCGGTCGAGTTGACCTGCACGCACACGTCCTCCGCCAGCGGGGTCCCCCCCTTCAACTCGGCAAGGATCGGGAATGTGAGAATCGACGGCCCAAACCTTTTCGATCAGGTCAACGAGGACAACCCCTCGGACACGTTCCATCTCCCCGCGGGGACCTACCAGCTTTCGCTGAATGCGAACGCCTCCTTCGGTACCGGCATCTACAACCTCAGCCACGACTCCACCAAGTCGACCACGATGGAGTGCGACCGGACGGCCTAGGTCCGACCGGGCTCAGCGGCCACCCCGCCTCGCTCTGGCGCTGAGCGAATCGGGGCACCAGAACACCCTATTGCAGCTATCCCGGCGAGCCAGACCGAACGGCGCACCAGGCGCAGCAGGAACCCGGCGCGGATCGCCTCGTCGTCCGGCGAGGCCATCGCCGCCCGCTGCTGGAGAACGGTCCCGACGGCAAAGAAGAGCGCGGCCGCCACCGCGAGGACCGCGGCCAAGGGGCGCTCAGAACTCGGTGTCGATCCAGGGCATCATGCCCCTGAGCTCGGAGCCGACCTCTTCGATCTGCTTGGCGGCCGCCTCCTCTCGCATGCGGTTGAAGTTCTCGCCGCCGGCGCGGTTCTCGGCGATCCACTCCTTGGCGAAATCGCCGGACTGGATGTCGGCGAGGATCTTCTTCATCGCCGCCCGTGACTCCGGCCCGATCACCTTCGGTCCCCGGGTCATGTCGCCGTACTCGGCCGTGTTCGAGATCGAGTGACGCATCCCCTGGATCCCCTTCTCGTACATCAGGTCGACGATCAGCTTCAGCTCGTGCAGGCATTCGAAGTAGGCCAGGCGCGGGTCGTAGCCGGCCTCGACCAGGGTCTCGAACCCGGCCTGGACCAGCTCGGTGGCGCCGCCGCAGAGGACCGACTGCTCGCCGAAGAGATCGGTCTCGCACTCGTCCTTGAAGGTCGTCTCGATGATCCCGGCACGGCCGCCGCCGATACCGCTGGCGTAGGCGAGGACGAGCCCATGGGCCTTGCCGGTCGCGTCCTGGTGGACCGCCATCAGGCATGGCACGCCGCGCCCCTCCTCATACTGGCGCCGGACCAGGTGGCCGGGCCCCTTCGGCGCCACCATGCCGACGTCGACGCCCGCCGGGGGCTCGATCTGGCCGAAGTGGACGGCGAAGCCGTGAGCGAACATCAGCAGGTTGCCCTCGGTGATCCCGTCGGCGATCTCGGCCTCCCAGATCTCGGCCTGCCTCTCGTCCGGGAGCAGGATCATGACGATGTCGCCGCGGCTGGCGGCATCGGCGACGTCGAGGACCTCGAGCCCGGCGGCCTTGGCCTCATCGCGCCTTGGAGAGCCGGGCCGCAGGCCAACCACCACCTCCACCCCGGAGTCCTTGAGGTTGAGCGCGTGGGCGTGCCCCTGGGACCCGTAGCCGAGGATCGCGACCGTCTTGTTCCCGAGCAGCGAGAGGTCGGCGTCGGAGTCGTAGTACTGGTCGCTGGCCATCGGGCGGGGCACGTTATCGCAGCGCCCTGCGCATCAGCTTGCCCGAAGGGGTCCGGGGCAGCGCCGAGGCCAGCTCGATCCGCTTGGGCACCTTGAAGGGGGCCAGGGCCCCGGCACAATGGCGGCGCAGGTCGTCGGCGCTGGTCCCGGAACCGTTGCGGAGGACGACGATCGCCGTCACCGCCTGCTGCCACTCCGGGTCCTCGCGCCCGACCACGGCCGCGTCGTCGACTTCCGGGTGACGCATCAGAACCTGCTCGACCTCGGCCGGGACCACGTTCTCGCCGCCGGTGACGATCAGGTCATCGATCCGGTCGGTGACGTAGAGGAAGCCTTCCTCGTCGATGCGGCCGAGGTCGCCGGTGTGGAGCCAGCCATCGGCGTCGCCACAGCCCGGCGCCACGGTCGGGCCCTGGATCAGGATCTCGCCGTCGAGGATCCGCAGGTGGGTGGTCAACAGCGGCCTGCCGGCGGAGCCGACCTTGCGCCGTGCCTCGGCGGGAGCCAGCGTCGTCGCCTGCGAGCAGGACTCGGTCAGGCCGTAGGTCTGGACGACGGTGGCGCCCCGGCCCAGTGCCTCCTCGAGCGCTTCGGCCGGGACCGGGCCGCCGCCGACCAGGATCGCCCGCGGCCCCGAGATGTCGGCGCCGGCGTCGAGCAGCCGCACCAGCATGGTCGAGACCAGCGAGACGACCGTGATCCCCTCCTCGCCGAGCGAGGCGGCGACCCGATCGACATCGAAGCCGTCGTGCAGGATCGCGGTGGTCCCGTAGATCACCGACCTCATCACGATCGAGAGCCCGGCGATGTGGCTCAGCGGCAGGCAGCAGAGCCAGCGGTCCTCGGGGTCGACGCCGATGTTGAAGGCCGAGCCGACCGCGCTCCAGAGATGGTTGCCATAGGTGAGGCCGACCGTGTGCGGGGCCCCGGTGCTGCCGCTGGTCAGGATCCGGCAGTGGATCTCGTCCATGTCGTGCTCGCCGAGCAGCGGCAGGTCGGCCTCGGTCTGGGTCAGGTGGCCGGCGTCGTTGAGGTCGATCGCCGGCTTCTCGGCCTCGAGCACCGCCCGCCGCTCCTGCTCGGAGAGGCCGGGGCTGATCGGCAGCACCACCGCGCCCAGCTTCATCAGGGCATGGATGAGAACGACCTGCTCGCGGCTGGGGCTCATCGTCAGCGCCGCCGTGGCGCCGCGGCGCACGCCGTGGGCACCGAGCCGCCGGGCCACCCAGGCCGACTCCGCCTCAAGCTCGAAGTAGGTGACCTCGGAGTCACCGGCGACGAGGGCGGTGCGCTCGGGACAGCTCTGCGATCTCTGGGCGAGCCAGTTGTCGAGTTTCAAGGGGCGCTGGGTCGGTGCGCTGGCTATGGTTGCCCCCGCATTCTTGCGGGCCGCGGTGGATCCGGGGCCGCGATCGCACCGAGACGGAGGCACGCTTGCCCAGACGCCACAAGGAAGCCCCACCCGAGGAGGCGCTCTACGCGCCCGTCGAGTGGGAGGCGGCCGCCACCTACGGCGACATCCGCTATCAGCGCTGCGACGGGGTCGCCAAGATCACGATCGACCGCCCCGAGGTCCGCAACGCCTTTCGCCCACAGACTCTGGCCGAGCTGCGGGACGCCTTCTCCCGGGCCCGCGACGACCTCGAGGTCGGGTCGATCATCCTCACCGGGGCCGGCACCGAGGCCTTCTGCTCGGGCGGAGACCAGAGGATCCGCGGCGACGACGGCTACATCGGCGACGACGAGGTCGCCCAGCAGGGAGTCGGCCGGCTCGACGTCGGCGAGCTCCACGTCCAGATCCGCCGCCTGCCGAAGCCGGTGGTGGCGATGGTCGCCGGCTACGCGGTCGGCGGCGGCCACATCCTGCACCTCGTCTGCGACCTCACGATCGCCGCCGACAACGCCCAGTTCGGCCAGACCGGCCCCCGCGTCGGCAGCTTCGACGGCGGCTTCGGGGCCAGCCTGCTGGCGCGCAACATCGGCATCAAGCGGGCAAAGGAGGTCTGGTTCCTCTGCCGTCTCTACGACGCCCGCGAGGCGCTCGAGATGGGCCTGGTCAACGCGGTCGTCCCGCTCGCCGACCTCGAGCGCGAGACCGTCGCCTGGTGCCGCGAGATGGGCCATCTCTCGCCGCTCTCGCTGCGCCTGATGAAGGCCAGCTTCAACGCCGAGGAGGACGGTCTCACCGGCCTGCAGCAGCTCTCGCACGACGCCACCCTGCTCTTCTACATGAGCGAGGAGGGCCAGGAGGGACGCAACGCCTACCAGCAGGGGCGCGCCCCGGACTTCTCCAAGTTCCCGAAGCGCCCGTGAACATCTGGTTGATGGCGGCGAGGCCGCGGACGCTGCCGGCGGCGATCGCCCCGGTGCTGGTCGGCACGGCGGCGGCGATCGAGCGCGCCGGAGAGCTGCCCCGGATCGGCGGCTTCATCGCGGCGCTGGTGGGCAGCGTCTTCATCCAGATCGGAACCAACCTCGCCAACGACTACTCCGACGCCAAGCGCGGCGCCGACACGGCCGACCGGCTCGGCCCGGTCCGAGTGACCTCGTCGGGCCTGGTGGCACCCCGGCGGGTGCTGGTCGCAACCTGGGTCGCCTTCGCCGTGGCGGTCGCCTGCGGCATCTACCTTGCAATCCTCGCCGGCCCGGTGATCCTCGTCGTCGGGATCCTCTCGATCGCCGCTGGCGTCCTCTACACCGGCGGGCCGCGGCCCTACGGCTACGCCGGCCTCGGCGAGGTCTTCGTCTTCCTCTTCTTCGGCCTGGTCGCGGTCAACGGCTCCTATTACGTCCAGCTCGAGGAGGTCGCGTTCCTCCCGCTTGGCCTCTCCGTCGCGGTCGGCTTCCTCTCGACCGCGATCCTCGTCGTCAACAACGTCCGCGACCTCGAGACCGACCGCCGCGCCGGCAAGAACACCCTGGCGGTGCGGATCGGGCGCGAGCGCACCCGCCGCCTCTACGTGGCCCTGCTCGCCGGCGCCTACCTCGTCCTGGTCGCCGCGATCGCGGCCAACTCGGGGCCCTGGTGGGCCGCCCTCGGCCTGCTCTCGGCGCCGCTGGTGGCGAAGCCCGCGCGGGCGGTGCTGGCGCGGACCGACGGCCCGGCCCTGAACGGCGCCCTCGCCGCCACCGGGGCGCTGCTGGCAGTGTTCAGCCTGCTCGTGTCCGCCGGCCTGCTGATCGCCGCCTGAGCCGATGAAGCCCGCCTCGATCGAGGTCATTCCCTACGCGCTCCCCTTCCGCGAGCCCTACGTGACAGCCCGCGGCACCCTCGGCCGGCGCGAGATGGTGCTCCTACGGGTCCGCGACGGCGACGGCGCCGAGGGGCTGGGCGAGGCGGTGCCGCTGTCGCTGCGGGGAGGGGCGTCCTTGGAGACCGTCGCCGGGGAGCTGCACAGCTGGGACCCGGAGGCCGGCCCGGCCCTGCTCTCCCCCCCGCCCGCTGCGCGGTCGAGACGGCAATGCTCGACCTCCGCGCCCGCGCGGCCGGAGTGCCGGCCTGGAGACAGATGGGCGCGGACAGCGCCGAGCCGGTCCACTGCAACGCGACCCTGACGGCGGGCAGCCCCGCGGCGGTCGCCTCCCAGGCGGAAGGCTGGGCCAAAGAGGGCTTCGACACCTTCAAGCTCAAGGTCGGCGTGACCGGTGATGCGGAGCAGGTTGGCGCGGTGAGGGCCGCGGTCGGGGAGCAGGCCCTGATCAGGGTGGACGCCAATGGCGCCTGGACGGCCGGGGAGGCGGTGGACCGCCTCCGGGCAATGAACGAGCATCGGCTCGAGCTGGCCGAGGAGCCCGTCCACGGGCTCGAAAGGCTCGCCGCCGTTCGGAGCCGTACAGATGTCCCCATTTCCGCCGACGAGAGCCTCTCTGACCCCGCGGAGGCCAAAGCCGCCTCCGGCCTTGGCTCCTGCGACCTGGCCACCGTCAAGCTCTCGAAGGTCGGGGGGCCCTCAGCGCTGCCGGAGATCGCAGCCATGGTTCCGACGTATCTCTCCAGCGCCCTCGACGGCCCGGTCGGGATCGCAGCCGCCGCACACGCGGCCCAGGCGCTGCGCGGGAGCGGCGGCGACGCCGGCATCGCCCATGGCCTCGCCACTCAGCGTCTCTTCTCCGCGACGATCGCCGCGACCGGCTGCCGGCTGCACGGCGGCTGGCTCCATCTCCCCGACGGACCGGGCCTCGGCGTCGTCATCGACGAGGAGGCCCTCGCCCGCCACCGCCTCTGAGTGAGGCCGCGCCTCCGTTCGGAAGACGGAGCGCTTCGGCCGGCAGCGAGAGCTCGCTCGAGCCTCAGCAGGGACCTCGGTTGAACACTTTCACCCCCCAGAGGTACTGAAAGCCTTCAGCGGCTTGCCGGCACCCATACGCTTCGGCCCGATGGACGCGACCAACCGCAACACGGCCCTCGCCTCCGCCCTCGTCGAGGAGCTGGCCCGCTGCGGGGTGCGGCAGGCGGTCCTCTCCCCCGGCTCGCGCTCGACGCCGCTGGCGCTTGCGCTTCACCGCGAGCCCGCAATCGAGCTGACCGTGATCGTCGACGAGCGATCAGCCGCCTTCTTCGCCCTCGGCGCAGCCCAGGCGACCGGGGTCCCGGTGGCGATGCTCTGCACCTCGGGGACCGCCGCCGCCAACTTCCATCCGGCCATCTGCGAGGCCGACGAGTCGGCGGTGCCGCTGATCGCGCTGACCGCCGACCGACCGCCGGAGCTGCGGGGGATCGGCGCCGGGCAGACGATCGACCAGATCAAGCTCTATGGGAACTCGGTCCGCTGGTTCTGCGAGGTCGGGACGCACCAGGCTGACGACGCCGGCCTACTCCACTATCGCTCGGTCGCGTGTCGCGCCTACGCCGCCGCCGCCGGCGACCGGCGCCCCGGCCCCGTTCACCTCAACCTCGCCTGGCGCGATCCGCTGGCGCCCCTGGAGCAGCCCGGCGCCGTCACCGCCACCGACCCGCTGGCGCTCGACGGTCGTGACCAGCGGCCGCTGACCGCGGTGGCCTCGGCCCCGCCCGTCCCGGACGAGTTCATCGCCGGCGAGCTGGCCAGGCACGTCGGCGGCTCGGAGAGAGGGCTGATCGTCGCAGGCCGCCAGACAGGCCCCGGGCTCCGCGACCCCCTGGCTGCCCTCGCCCGGGCCGCCGGCATGCCGATCCTGGCCGAGCCGACCTCACAGCTTCGCCTCGGCCCCCACGACCGCTCCCACCTGGTCTCGGGCTACGACTCGATCGTCGGCGCCGGCGCCCAGCCGGGCGAGCCCGACCTCGTCCTGCGCTTCGGGGAGATGCCGACCAGCAAGCCCCTGCGCCAGTGGCTCGCCGCCTCGGCGGCGGATCAGCTCGTGATCGACCCCGCCGGCGGCTGGAGCGAGCCGACCAACCGCGCCGCAGCGATGATCCGCACGGACCCCGCGGCGATGGCGGCCGCCATCACGACCCGGCTCACGCCCGCATCGCAGAGCGGCTGGGTGCAGGCCTGGCTCGCCGCGGAAGCAACGGCCCGGGCCGCGATCGACGCCTGTCTGGCCGGGATCGGCGAGATCAGCGAGCCCGGCCTGGCCGCCGCCCTGGGTGAGTCCTATGCCGTCGGCGACCTCGTCTACACGGCGTCGAGCATGCCGATCCGAGACCAGGAGGCGTTCCTGGCCCCGAGCGAGGCCGACGTGCTCTTCCTCGCCAACCGCGGGGCCAACGGGATCGACGGCCTGATCTCCTCGGGTATCGGCGCGGCCCATGCCTCGGGCCGCCCGACGGTGATCGTCACCGGCGACCTTGGCCTCCTGCACGACCTGGGCGGCCTTGCGGCCCTGCACGGGGTCTCGGCACCGGTACGGATCGTCGTCGTCAACAACGACGGCGGCGGCATCTTCGGCTTCCTGCCGCAGGCGCAGGCGATGTCCGACGACGAGTTCGAGGCGCTCCTGGGGACTCCCAGAGGGATCGACGCGGGCGGTGCCGCCGCCCTGTTCGGCCTCGAGCACCGCCTCCTCGGCGACCTCAACGACCTCCCGGCGGCCCTGGCCGCCGGGACCGGTCTGATCGAGGCCAGGGTGAATCGCGCCGCCAACGTAGGCATCCACCGCCGGCTCTCGGCCGCAGTAGCCGAGGCGCTCTCCTGACGCCCGCCGAACTCAACGTAACGTGCGCAATGGGCACGGAACGTGAAGTTCGGCAGTCGGTCACTCGGCCAGGAGCGGCAGCATTGCCCCCAGCTTGACCTCGGTCTCGGCCAGCTCGGCCGCGGGGTCGGAGCCGGAGACGATCCCGACGCCGGCGTAGAGGTGGGCGTCGCGGTCGCGGAGGAGGGCGCTGCGCAGGGCAACGCAGAACTCGCCGTCCTCGGTCGCGTCCATCCAGCCGACCGGGCCGGCGTACCAGCCGCGGTCCATTCCCTCGAGGTCGGCAATCGCTTTCGCAGCCGCCGGCCAGGGCTCGCCACCGACGGCGGGGGTCGGGTGGAGCAGCCCGGCCAGCTCGATCGCCGAGCGCGGCTCGGCCAGCTGGGCGATGACCGGCGTCGCCAGGTGCTGGATGTTGGCGACGCGGACGATCTCGGGCTCGGGTGCGGCCTCGACCCAGACCGAGTGGGGGCGCAGCGCCGTGACCACCCGGTCGACGACGATCTCCTGCTCGTGGCGGTCCTTGGCGCTGCGCAGAAGCTGTTCGCCGAGATGGTCGTCCACGGACGGGTCGGAGCTGCGCCTGGTCGAGCCGGCCAGGCCGACAGTCGAAACCGAGGCCCCCGAGCGGCGCAGCAGCAATTCCGGCGAGGCGCCGAGGAAGGCAGCCTCGGGGGTGCCGCAGCAGAAGCAGAAGCAGGACGGGAACAATTCGCGCACCGCGGCGAAAAGGGCCGCCGGGTCGTGAGCGGAGGGGGCGCCGACGATCACCTCGCGGGCGAGCACCACCTTGCTCATCCCGCCGGCCTCGATCCGCTCGACCGCGGCGCTCACCGCCTGTTCGAACTCGACCGGGGCCCGGCCGCTGCGGACCTGCGGGCGCCCGATCCGGTGCGGCTCGAGCATCGGCAGCGGCCGGGGGTGGAGGCCGGCAAGGCGCCGGCGGGCCCGCTCCAGGAGCTCCTCGACGCGGGCGCCGGGCTGCCAGACCGCGTTGACGGTGGCGAAGCTCCGGCCCGAGACCCGGCAGAAGGAGGCCTCCGGAAGCCTCATGGAAGCCGGGGCGAACGAGGACCAGATCGGCGAGCTGCCGCCGGCGTCGGCGAAGGCGAACCCGCCCGTCCACACAGGGCCCGCTCCGGGGGGCGCCCCCTCCGCCCCGGAGGAGACCATCTCCCCGGTCAACTCGAGGCAGGTGCGGGCGACCTCGCTGAAGCGGTCCGGGCCGCGCGAGACGGCCTCGTGGGCGCTGCCGAGAGCAGCGAGGGCGAACTCGCGGTCGGGCTGCTCCCAGCAGAACCAGGGGTCCGCGGCGAGGCGGGAGGAGAAGACGAGGGCGACGGGATCCTCCACCTCGACCTCCGAGGTGACGCTGACCAGGGCCCTGCGCCCGCCCGCAGCGGCACGCTCGAGCCCAGCCGCGAGGTCCGCGAGCAGGGGAGCGCTGTCTAGCGCCGCTGTCACCGCCGGCGGCTCAGTCGCCGCCGCGTGCGATCGCGATCTCACCCGTGCGGACCATCTCGACAAGTCCGTGGGGGCGGATCATCCGCTCGAAGGCCTCGACCTTCTCGGCCGAGCCGGTGACCTCGATCGTCATCGTCCGGCGTGAGATATCGACGACCTTGCCGCGGAATATCTCCGCGAACTGCATCACCTCGGCGCGGTTCTCGACGGCGGCGGAGACCTTGAACAGCGCCATCTCCCGGGCGATCGTCTCCTCGGGCTCCATGTCGCGGATCTTGAGCACGTTGACAAGCTTGTGGAGCTGCTTGGTGACCTGATCGATCGGGTGGACGGCACCGTCGAGCGTCAGGGTCACCCGCGAGATGTCGGGGTCGTCTGTGGGCCCGACGGCGAGCGTGTCGATGTTGAAGCCGCGGCGGGCGAACAGACCGGCGATCCGCGCCAGCACTCCGGGCCGGTTCTCGACCAGGATCGAGAGCACGTGCTTGCGCCCGGTCAGGGCGCCCGGCACGTGCAGGTCCTCCAGCTTGACCAGCTCGGGGGTCCCCGGCTCACCCATCGGAGCAATCTCCCCCGGCAGCGGCCTCTTGCCTCCGGCCCCTCATCCGACCATGTCCCTGGCGGCGGCGCCGGCCGGGATCATCGGGTAGCAGTTCTCCGCCGGCGAGACGCGGACGTCGAGCAACACCGGTCCGTCGGTCTCCAGCGCCCGGCCCATCATCTCCTCGAGGTCGGCGGCGTCCTCGCAGCGCATGCCGGTGGCGCCGAACGCCTCGGCGAGCTTGACCCAGTCGGGACTAGGCCCGAGCTCGACCGAGCTGTAGCGGCCGTCCCAGAAAAGCTCCTGCCACTGGCGCACCATCCCCATGTAGCCGTTGTTCATGAGGAACACCTTGACCGGGATCTTCTGGTGGACCGCGGTGGCAAGCTCCTGGCAGTTCATCACCAGGCTGCCGTCGCCGGCGAGACAGACGACCTGGTCATCGGGACAGGCGACCTTGGCGCCGATCGCGGCAGGAAGCCCGAAGCCCATCGTCCCAAGGCCGCCCGAGTTGATCCAGCGTCGGGGCCGATCGAAGCCGAAGTACTGCGCAGCCCACATCTGGTGCTGGCCGACGTCGGAGGTGACGATCGCGTCGCCGCCGGTGGCCCGGTACATCGCCTCGACCATGAACTGCGGCTTGATCTCGCCACCCTCCCCCTGCTCGTAGGTCAGCGGGTATTCCTTCTGCCAGGCCCGGATCTGCTTCCACCAGCCCTCGAGCCGACCGGAGTCGGTCTGAAGTGCCCGGTACTCGCGGGTGAGCGCCGGGATCACGTGCTTGGCGTCGCCGACGATCGGGATGTGGGCGGGGACGTTCTTGGAGATCTCGGCCGGGTCTACGTCCACGTGGATGAACTTGGCCCGGGGAGCGAACTCCGAGAGCTTGCCGGTGATGCGATCGTCGAATCGGGCTCCGAGAGCAACGATCAGGTCGGCGTTGTCCATCGCGTAGTTGGCGGCGCGCGTTCCGTGCATGCCCAGCATCCCGAGCCAGCTCTCGTGACTTGCCGGGAACGCTCCCAGCCCCATCAGGGTCGAGGTCACCGGGAAGTCGTCGCTGAGGGCGAGCTCCCGCAGCTCCTCGGAGGCGTTGGCGTTGACGACGCCTCCGCCCGTGTAGAAGACGGGGCGCTTGGCGTTGGCGAGCGCCTTGGCGGCGATCCGGACCTGCTTGATGTTGCCCTCGATCGAGGGCTTGTACCCGGGCAGCTCGACCGGATCGGTGCGCGGCTCGTACTCGATGTCGGCCCGCGAGAGGTCCTGGGGGATGTCGACCAGGACCGGGCCGGGGCGTCCGGTCGAGGCGACGTGGAAGGCCTCGTGCACGTACTCGGGTATCTGGCGCGGATCGGTGACCTGGAAGGAGTGCTTGACGAACGGCATCGTCGCGCCAAGGACGTCGGCCTCCTGGAAGCCGTCGGTGCCGATCAGCTCGGTCCGGACCTGGCCGGTGACGAACACGGTCGGGACCGAGTCCATCATCGCGTCAGCGATCGCGGTGACGAGGTTCGTCGCCCCCGGTCCCGAGGTCGCGAAGGCGACGCCGACCCGGCCGGAAGCCTTGGCGTAGCCCTCGGCGGCGTGGCCGCCGCCCTGCTCGTGGCGGACCTGGATGTGGTCGAGATCGGCGTCGACGAGCGCGTCGTAGGTGGGCAGGTTTGCACCGCCGGGTATCCCGAAGATGTGTTCGACACCCTCAGCCTTCAGCGATTCCATCAGTGCGTCGGCGGCTCTCATTCCGAACAGGCGATGGTAGCAGTGGCTTCGTGCCTGCCGAGCAGGCCGTTTTCGGCTGCGGGCCGGTGCCCTATTCGCTCGCCGCAAGCGGCGAAACCGCGCCCGAAACCATCCCCGGATGGGGGTTCCAGCGGGTCTGCGGGTCGATCGCGCCGGGGATCACCCGATCGCGGTGGCGCTCGATCGAATGCAGCATCGACTCGACCAGCTCCTCGCCGAGCAGCGTCGGCTCGAGTCCGAGGTCGAGCAGCTTGGTGTGGGTCGCGTTGTAGTAGTGCTGCTCGAGCTCGACCCGGGGGTTCTCGTAACTGCGGGTCTCGACCTCGATGCCGAGGTGCCGGCCCGCCTCGCTCACCAGCCCGGCCAGCTCCTCGACGGAGAACTGCTCGGTGAACTGGTTGAAGACCCGGTAATCGCCGGACTCGGCCGGGTTCTCCACCGCAAGCTCGACGCACTGGAGAGTGTCGCGGATGTTGAGGAATCCCCTGGTCTGCCCGCCGCTGCCGTAGACCGTCAGCGGATGCCCGATCACGGCCTGCAGGCAGAAGCGGTTGAGCACGGTGCCGAAGACCTCGTCGTAGTCGAAGCGGGTGACGAGACGCTCGTCGCGGGCCGTCTCCTCGGTCTCGACGCCGTAGACGACGCCCTGGTTGAGGTCGGTCGCCCGCAGCCCCCAGATGCGGCAGGCGAAGTGGATGTTGGTCGAGTCGTGGACCTTCGAGCAGTGGTAGAGCGACCCCGGCAGCTTCGGGAACGGCAGGGTGTCGCGACGGCCCTTGTGCTCGATCTCGATGAACCCTTCCTCGATGTCGATGTTCGGGGTTCCGTACTCCCCCATGGTCCCGAGCTTGACCAGGTGGCAGTCCGGCACGTGGTCGCGCATCGAGAACAACAGGTTGAGGGTCCCGATGACGTTGGTGTGCTGGGTCTCGACCGCGCGTTCGCGCGACATCATCGAGTACGGCGCCGAGGGCTGCTCCCCGTAGTGGATGACCGCCTCGGGTCGCGTCTCGGCGACAACCTCGTCGAGGAAGGCGCCGTCCTCGACCGCGCCGACATAGCGGCGGATCTGCTCGCCCGAGATCTCGTGCCAGGCGCCGATGCGCTCGTCGAGGCTGCGGATCGGGGTCAGGGAGTCGGTGCCGTGCTCCTGATGCCAGCGGCGGCGGGAGAAGTTGTCGACGACGGATACCTCGTGGCCGCGGGCCGAGAACCTCAGGGCCGTCGGCCAACCCAGGTAGCCGTCGCCCCCGAGAATGAGAACGCGCATGGCGCGGCAGGGTAGCGAATCCCCTCGGCGTTGCCGGCTCGCTCGGGTCCCCTGCGACTACCATCGGGCCCGTGCCGCCGGGGGCCGAACACCGCCGCCAGCCGACCCGTGGCCGGCTCGAAGGCCTCGCCGCCCGAAACGGCGGCCGCGCCGCCCTCGCGGCGCTGGCGGCGATCCTGCTGCTCGGCGCCGGCCTTCGCATCGGCTACGCCTGGAACCCATTCGAGCCCCAGGTTCTCGACGCGCGCGCCTATGCCCGGATCGCGCGCAGCATCGACGAGGACGGCTCATTCAGCCAGCGCGGCCCCTTCACTCCGGCCGAGGTCCAGCCGGCTAGCAACTACTCGCCGGGCCTGCCGCTGCTGGTCGGGGGCCTCTACCGGGCCAGCGGCGGCGTCGATGCGAGGTTGGCCCGGGTGGCGCTGGCGCTGGCGGCCTCGCTCTCGGTGCTGTTCGCCTATCTGATCGGTCGCCGGCTGGCGGGGCCGGCGGCGGGGCTGATCGCCGCGGCCGCGGTCGCTGTCTACCCCGCCTTCCTCGAATACGGCGGGATGCTGATGACCGAGCCCCTCGGCGCCTCGCTGCTGTCCGGATCGGCCCTGGCGATGATGCGCGCAGCCGAGCGCCCGGGCGCCGCCCGCTGGCTCGGGCCGGGACTGCTGCTGGGGGCGACGGCAATGGTGCGGCCCGAGTACCTGGCGATCGCCATCCTCCTCGCCCTGCTCGTCTTCGCCCGTTCGCTCCGCCCGCAGGGGGCGGTCAGGGCGCTGTCGCAGGCCGCCGTCCTGCTGGCCGGGATCGCGATCGTGGTCGCACCCTGGACCATCCGAAACCTGGTTGTCCTCGACCGCTTCGTGCCGATCTCCACCGGCGGCGGCCAGGTGCTGTTCGCCGGCACCTACCTGCCCTCCGGGGGGGACCCGCTCAAGGTCGGCCAGGCGGTGCTCGAGCGCAACCCCGCGGTCCGCCGCGAGCTCCTGGCCGGGGGCCCCGCCCCGCGCGCGGCGGGGTCGGCCCCCCGCATCCTGCTCTCCCAGGCGCAGCCGCCACCGGAGAGCAGCGGCCGCCAGGCGCTCTCGCAGCGGACGGTGGACCAGGAAGCGCCTACGCTCGAGCGGATCCTGGCGGCGCTGGCGGCACGGCGCCGCCCCGGCGTCGACAGCGACGTCGCCCTCGCCCGCATGGGCCGCGACCAGCTTTGGCACGACCTCAGCAGGGAACCGTGGCGCTACGCTGGGTTCCTCGCCAACAAGCTCGACCTGCTCTGGCTGCACGGCCCCCGCGGGGTCATGCGTGAGCCCACGTGGGCGCTGCTCCACTTCCTTCTGATCGGGCTCGGTGTGGTCGGCCTGGCGGCGCTGCTCGCGGCCAGGCGCTGGGAAGCGCTCCTGATCGCGACGATCCTGCTCTCGATAACGGTGGTCGGGCTGGTCCTGGTCGCCTCGCCGCGACGGGTGCTTGTCGCCGTCCCGCTGGTCGCTCCGCTCGCCGGAGCCGGTGCCGTCTGGTGCTCGCAGCGGCTCGGACGGCGGCTGCCTGCGCCCGATCCCGGCCCCCGGCCGTCCAGCTAGCCTGGCCGCTCATGGCCGCCGCCCTCGACTCGACAAGCGGGTGGATCCGCGGCATTCCCGAGCGCTACGGACGGCGCACGGTCGCGATCCTGGCGCTGATCCTCGTCGTCGGCTTCGCCCTGCGCGCCGACCGCGTCGTCCACCCGATCGAGCGCCCGGGCGACGACGCCGCCGCCTATCTCGACCTCTCCCGCTCGCTGTACGAGGACGGCACCTACGGCAGCCCCGCTTTCGAGAACACCAGCGACTGGTCACCGGGAGCGCCGCTGCTTTACGCCTCCGCCTTCTACGCCACCGGGGGAGTGCGCGAGGGCACGGTGCGGATCCTCAACACGATCCTCGGCTGCCTCGGGATCGTCGTCGTCTTCGCCCTCGGGCTGCGGTTGGGGTCGAGGGCCACCGGGCTGCTCGCTGCCGGGGCGGTCGCCGTCTACCCGCCCTTCATCCACAGCACCGGCGCGATCCTCAGCGAGCCGCCGGCCTTCCTAACCCTGCCGGCGGCGGTGCTTGCCTTCCTCTGGGCGGACGAGCGCCGCAGTCCGGCCGCCTGGCTGCTGCCGGGCTTCCTCTTCGGCCTTACTGCGCTGATCCGGCCCGAGTACCTCGCCGTCGGCGTCGCCTTCGCTCTGCTGGCGCTGATCCGCGAGTGGCGCCGGGGGGGTTGGGGCAGCGGCGCCCTCGTCACCGCCCTGCTGCTGCTCGCCTTCCTCGTTCCCGTGCTGCCGTGGACGGTTCGCAACTACGTCGTCCTCGACCGCTTCGTGCCTCTCTCGACCGGCGGCGGAAAGGCGCTCTACGTCGGCAGCTTCCTGCCCGCCGACGGCGACTACCAGCGGGTCAAGGCGATCCTCGTCAAGCGCTACCTCGGCCGCGACCTCGAGCCTGGCTCCCCGGCGCTGGACCGGGTGGACCCGGTTCCGCTGTTCAACCGCGTCGCCGCCCGCTACCCCGATCTGCCCCGGGACAGCGCCCTGGGCAGGATCGGCAAGCAGAACCTGCGCGACGACATCTCCGAGCACCCGCTGGACTACGCGGCGATGCTTGGGCGCAAGGTCGCACGCATGTGGGGCACCGGCGTCGGGCCGGCGATGGACACGATCCCGGGACGGATCGCCCAGCGCCTGCTGCTGGCGCTGGCGCTTGTCGGGCTTGCGCTGCTCGCATGGCGGCGGCGCTGGGAGGCGATCGTCTTCGCCATCCCGATCGCCACGATCACCGCGATCGGCGCCGTCAGCCTCGCCGCCAACCGCCGCAACGAGATCCTGATGACGCTGGTGATACCGCTGGCGGCGACGGCGGCGAGCGAGGGAGCGGACTGGATCCGCTCGAGGGCGGGCGGCCGGGACGACGGCGCCGCCGCGCACAGCGGCGCCCAAACATAGGCGGGGCGCCGGTTCCGGCTCCGCGCCGACCTATCCTGCATTCGACCCGGGAGCGCCCGCCGCGCCAACGGGGGCACGAAGGACCCCGATGATCCTCGCCAACCTCCTCCCCCCCGAGCTCACCGCCCTGCGCGCGGCCGGCCTGATCGTGGCCGCAGGGATCATCGCCTTCGCGATCGCCCGCCGGCGCTCGCTTCGGAATGTCGACGTGCTGATCCTGCTGGCTGCCGGGGCAGGCCTGGCGATCGTCTCCGGGACCGAGTTGACCGACCGGCTACTGGAGGCGTTCTCCTTCCAGCGCGGCAACGGCGGCCGCATCCTGGGCCTCGCGGTGTTCGCGATCTTCGTCCTCTTCCTCTTGATCCTGCGGGCGCTCTCGATCTCGGCCCGGAACTCGCGCGAGATGTCCGCGGTGCTCGAGGGGATCGCCTGGGAGGAGTTCCGCCAGGCCGAGCTGCCGGAGCGCTTCCGCGGTCGGGTCGGGGTCCTGGTCCCGGCCTACAACGAGGCCGAGAACATCGCCTACGTCCTCGACCGCATCCCGGAGGAGGTCTGCGGCGTCGGCACCGCGGTGCTCGTCGTCGACGACGGATCGCGCGACCGCACCGGCGAAGTCGCCGCCGAGCACGGGGCCGCGGTCGCCCGCCACGTGATCAACCGCGGCGGCGGCGCCGCCCTGCGGACCGGATACCGGCTGATGGTCGATTCGGGCGCCGATATCGTCGTCACGATCGACGCCGACGGCCAGCATCTGCCCTCGGAGATGCCACGCCTGGTCGAGCCTGTGCTCAGCGGCGAGTTCGACCTGGCCCACGGCTCCCGCGTCCTCGGTTACGCCGACGAGGGTCCGGTCACCCGCGAGATGGGAATCGTCTTCTTCAACCGGGTCGTCTCACTGATCACCCGCACCCACGTCACCGACTGCTCCAACGGCTACCGCGCCGTCCGCGCCAGCGTCCTGCCCCAATTGGTCCTGCGCCAGGAGCAGTTCCACACCTCCGAGTTCATGATCGAGGCGATCAAGCGCGGCATCCCCGCGACCGAGGTCCCGGTGACGGTCGTCAAGCGCCTCAGCGGCCACTCGAAGAAGCCCGCCGTGGTCCGCTACGGCATGGGCTTCGCCAACGCGATAGTCCGCACCTGGCTGCGCTAGCGGCAACTCAGCCTCGAAACCTCTGATCGGGGTTCAGAGCTATCCGGGGCGGCGCACCTGCTCGGGGGCCGGGAGATAGAGATCGGTGCCGCAACGGGGGCAGACCTGGACGTAGAGCTTCAGGACCTTGCCGCAGGTGGGGCAGCGGCGATCGGGCTCGGCCTTCTCTGAACGGAAGAGGATCACGGCGACGAGGCCGAGCAGGGGCAGGATCGTGCCGACGATGAGCCAGAGGAAGAACGACGAGCCCTTGCCTCGGCCGATGATTCCGGTGGCGAGGCCGCAGGAGACGGCGATGACGACGTACTCGTAGCCCACGGCCCGCATTCTGCCGCTGCGGCCGGCCCGGAGGGGGTTCGGGAGCCGCGCGACGCCTGTCCAGCCGCTTTCTGGCCGATCTAAAGGATTGCCCGCAGGGCACCGACAAACCTGGCAACGGCTTCCGCTGGAGCCTTCTCCCTGCCGCCATGGCGATCACACAGACATCCACGGCCCTGCGCGCCGGCCGCACCCATCCGAAGCACCCCAAACACAAGAAGAAGAAGAAGAAGGTCTGGCGCGACAAGCACTTCAAGTGGATCGACCACGGCGACGGCACCGTCACCAGGACGGCCCACTGGGTCCGCCACCCCAAGAAGCCGGCCTCCGACCATCCCCGGGGACCCGGTCCGCGACCCGTTCCCCGACCGCAGAAGCCGGCGGCCCCGGCGCGGCCGGCCGCATTCAAGACCTACACCGGGCCCTTCGGGCGCCTCCAGGCCACCCGCCTGCTGAACCGCGCCGGGTTCGGCCCCAGGCCGGGCCAGGCCGAGGCCCTGGCGAAAAAGGGGATGAAGGCCGCGGTCCACTCGCTCACACGGCCCTCCGGGCCGGCCGTGCTCAACGGGCCGGCCCCGGTCGACGGCGACGGCATCCCGATCGCCCCGGCCGATGCCTGGGGTCACGATCACCTCTGGTGGCTCGACCGGATGATCCGCACCAACCAGCCCCTGGTCGAGCGAATGACGCTGGTACTCCACGACTGGTTCGCGACCTCCAACGACGGCGTCTCACGCCAGCAGCAGATGATCGACCAGTCAAACCTGTTCCGGCGCAAGTGCTTCGGCTCCTTCCTCGACCTGCTGAAGCGGGTGACGATCGACCCGGCGATGCTGCAGTGGCTCAACGGGATCGAGAACGACAGGTACGCCCCGAACGAGAACTACGGGCGCGAGATGATGGAGTTGTTCACCCTCGGCGCCGACCGCGGCGCCTACACCGAGGACGATGTGCGCGAGCAGGCCCGGGCGCTGACCGGCTGGACCGCCGACTGGGACGACGAGTTGGGCATGACCAACTTCCGCTTCGAGGCGGACCGTCACGACACCGGCCGCAAGACCATCTTCGGGCGCAGCGGCAACTGGGACTGGGAGGACTCCTGCCGCCTCTGCGTCGAGAACAGCCGCCATGCCTCCTTCTTCGTCGCCAAGCTCTGGAGCTATTTCGTCCCGACCCCGCCGTCGGCGGACACGCTGAAGGCCCTGATCGGCATCTACAAGAAGAACGACTACGCGATCCGCCCGGTGCTCGAGGCGATCCTGATGCACCCCGACTTCTACCGCGGCGAACCGATGGTGAAGCCGCCGATCGTCTACCTCGCCGGCCTGCTGCGGTCGCTCGGCCGCGGCGTCGACACCGAAAGCTGGGTCTGGCTCTGCCGTCAGATGGGCCAGCAGCTGTTCTTGCCGCCGAACGTCTCCGGCTGGGACGACGGGCGCTGGCTTGACACCTCGACGATGAAGGCGCGCTGGACCGCCGTTGCCTACGCCCTCGAGGGCAACAACTTCGACCCCTGGAACGACAGCTATCCCGAGGAGGAGACCGTGGACGAGGCGCTCAACAGCGCCCTGGGCGCCTGGAGCTGGCCGGCCCTGCGCGCTGAGCAGCAGAACGAGCTGGTGGGCCTCGCCACCCGGGTGGAGCGTCGGGTCGCCGCTCCCTGGCAGCAGCAGCCCTATCTGGCCATGCGCCAGAACGCGCTGCGCCAACTGATCGCCGTCTCCCCGGACATGCAACTGCAATGAGCACCTCGCAGAGCAGCCACAACTGCTGCCGGGACTTCACCCGCTCGCAGCTGATCCGGTCGGCCGCCGCCGAGGCGGGACGCGGGCTGCCGGCGGTGGAGGCAGGCGTGCCGCTTCCCGCCGGCACCGGACTGACCAGGCGGAGCTTCCTCTCCCGCAGCGCCGGGATGGCGCTCGCCGTCTACGGGGCGAGCAAGCTCCCGATCGGCGCCTTCGAGGAGGGGATCGCGCAGGCGGCCCAGAACGACCGCATCCTCGTCTCCGTCTTCATGGACGGAGGTGTCGACGCGATGAGCCTGCTGGCGCCGGTCGGCGACAGCCGCTATGCAGGCCTGCGCCCGACGCTGGCTCTGTCGGCGAGCGACGGGACCGCCTTCAGCGAGGACCCGGGGCTGCGCTGGCACCCCTCGGCCGCCGGGCTGGCGACGCTGCACTCGGAGGGCAAGGTCTCGGTGTTTCCCGCGATCGGCTACGACAGCCCCAACCAGTCGCACTTCACCTCGCGCCACTTCTACGAGATCGGCGAGGTCGAGGTCGGCTTCCGCACCGGCTGGATGGGGCGCTATCTCGACCTCCACGGCGACGACGAGAACCCGCTCCAGGGGCTCTCGCTCGACGGCGAGCTCTCCCCCACCCTGGCGACCGCGACGAAGCCCGTCGCGGCCGTCGACGGCGTCACCAACTACAACCTCTGGGCACGGGTGGACCAGCCGGTCAGCGACGAGATGTTCGGAAGCTTCGCCCGCTTCGGCACCTTCGCCTCCGATTCCGCGGCGATGAAGCAGGCGCGCCAGGCGGCCACCCGGACCGAGGCCCTGCGGGAGCAGCTGGCGCAGTTCGACAGCTTCACCAGCCCGGTCGCCTACCCCGACAGCTACTTCGCCGAGAACCTCTCTGGCCTGGCGGCGATGATCGCGGTCGGCCTCCCCCTGCACTGCGTCACGATCAGCGCGGTCGGCGGCTACGACACCCACTCCGACCAGGCCGAGGGCTTCGGCGACGACCTCGGGCGCACCTGCGATGCGATCCTCGCCTTCGAGCGGGACCTCGAGGCCAGGGGCCTGGCCGACCGGGTCCTGGTCGAGGTCTGGAGCGAGTTCGGCCGCCGCCCAGAAGAGAACGGGTCGGCCGGAACCGATCACGGCGCCGCCGGCTGCGCCTTCGTCATCGGCAGCAAGGCCAAGGGACAGATGGTGGGCGAGTTTCCGGGGCTGGCCAGCCTCGACGACGACGACAACCTCCTGCACACGAGCGACTTCCGCTCGATGTACTGCTCGCTGCTGGAGCAGTGGCTGGGCAAGGACGCCGGCCCGATCATCCCCGGGGCGTCGGGTTTCGCACGACCGGCGCTGCTCAAGCCATGAGCCGGCGGCCGGGGATCCTCGTGCTCGGCGCGGCGACCGCGGTGTCGCTGGCGCTGGTTGTCCCGGCCGCCCCCGCGGGAGCCGGATCGGGAGCCGCCGGCGCCTCGGACTGCGTCTGGCACAAGCACACGAAGAAGACCGTCCGCCACGTCCGTCGCAACGGCAAGCGCCGCAGGGTCGTCCGCCTCAGGCACTGGTGGACCTGTGACCGGGTCCTCCCGCCGGGGCCGGCGCGCCTCAGTGTCAAGGCCTACGAGTTCGGCTACCTGCTGTCCCGGCCGAGCGTCGCCGCGGGGGACCTCATCCTCGAGCTCAACAACCAGGGGGAGGACCCCCACAACCTCAACATCGCCCCGGAGGGCTCCACCGACCCCCCGATCGTGCACTTCGAGGACATCGACTCCCTGCAACGGGTGCAGAAGCGCTTCAGCCTCCCCCCCGGCACCTACCGGCTCTGGTGCGATCTTCCCGAGCACGAGGCCCGGGGCATGGGCGCGACCCTCCTGGTCAACGCCCCCTGACGGCGCTCCCCCGACCGAACTCAACGTTCCGTGCCCTATGGGCGCGAAAAGTGAAGTTAGGCCGGGGTTGGCCGGGTCAGTCGGTGACCGGGCGGTGGCTGCCGCCGTGCTCGTACGCCCCCCGCTCGAGCGGCTCGGGGTGGCCGATCGAGCCGACCTCGGAGATGTCGCGGCGGAAGGGCAGGCCGGCGGTCCAGTCGAGGACGGCGCGTACCTTGCGGGCCGTACCCGGGATCTGGCTCATGTGGTATGTGCGGGCCAGCCACCAGGC
Organism: uncultured Actinomycetes bacterium; assembly: GCA_963840235.1. Lineage (GTDB taxonomy): Bacteria > Actinomycetota > Thermoleophilia > Solirubrobacterales > 70-9 > JBBRHQ01. Next base: position 373,055 of record CAWIYC010000003.1, on the reverse strand, counting down.
CGGGAAGCCGCGGAAGGTGCGGTTGCCGATGCGGCCGACCGCCTTGTAGCGTCCGAGGTTGACGAACGAGGCCTTCGTCTCGTGGCGATAGGGCTCGGGCCGGCCGACGCCAAGCGCCGCCGCGATGTTGCGGGCGGCGACGGGGCCTTCGCGAACGGCGTGCTGGGCCGTCGGCGGGCAGAACCCTCCCCCCGGCTCTGGGGCAGCCGCACAGTCGCCGACCGCCCAGACCGAGTCCATCCCCACCACCCGCAGGTGGTCGTCGACCGGAACCCGGCCGCGGTCGTCGAGCGGAACCGCGAGGTTGCGCAGGCTCGGGTGCGGCGCCACCCCGGCGGTCCAGACGACCGTGCGCGTGGGCAGGGTCTCGCCGGTGGAGAGCCGGGCGCTGTCGGCTTCCACCTGCTCCAGGGTCGTGCCCAGGCGGATGTCGATGCCGCGTCCCCGCAACTCGCGCAGGGCGTACTCGGCCAGCGAGAGGTCGATCTCGGGCAGGACCCGGTCGGCGGCCTCGACCAGCACCCAGCGCATTCCCCGCAACCTGGCCCGAGGGTAGGCCTCGATCGCGTCGGCGGCGAAGTCCTGGAGCTCGGCCAGCGCCTCGAGGCCGGCGTAGCCGCCGCCGACGAAGACATAGGTCAACAGCTCCTCCTGGCGGGCCGGGTCCTCGGTGGCGTTGGCCGACTCGAGCGTCTCGACGACGTGGTTCCGCAGCCAGATCGCGTCGGCGAGGCTCTTGAAGCCGACGGCGTGCTCGGTCAGCCCGGGAACCGGCAGCACCCTCGAGACCGAGCCCAGCGCCAGCAGCAGCTGGTCGTAGGGCAGCTCCTCGGTCTCCCCCTCGTGGGTGCGAAGGCGCACCGTCTTGCGGGCCGGGTCGTGCGCATCGATCGCGCCCAGCCGCAGATAGGTGCGATCGAGGATCTCCCGCAGCGGGGTGACCACGTGGCGCGGCTCAAGCGTTCCCGCGGCCGCCTCCGGCAGGAAGGGCGTGTAGAGCATGAAGTTGACGTCGTTGACGAGAACCAGCCGCGCCGATTGCCGCGGCATCAGCCGCTCCAGCTCGCGGGCCGCGGTCGACCCCGCGAACCCGCCTCCGGCGATCACCACGTTCCAGGCCACGGGCCGATTATCGCACCTTGTAACACCTTGTCACAAGGTGCCGGCGCCAGATTTCGGCCAGGGCCTCAAATGCCGATTGGTATCTGGCCTCTCGCTATGAGAGGAAGATGCACCCTCGCCGAGGGCTCAGGCGAGGCCCAGCTTCTCCCGGATCAGGCGGGTGACGGCGCCGCCGTCGGCGCGGCCCGCTGTCTCTCGCATCACCGCCCCGACGATCGCGCCGACGGCCTTCTCGTTTCCCGAGCGGACCTGATCTGCGGCATCGGCGTTGGCTGCGATCGCGGCCTCGACAACACCCTCCAGCTCGGAATCGTCGGAGATCTGCGCCAGGCCCTCGCGATCGACAACCTCCGCCGGGTCGCCGCCCTCGGCGACGAGAACGGCGAGCACCGTCTTGCCGCCGCTGTGGGAGATCTGCTTCGAGCCGACCAGCCCGATCAGCTTCGCCAGCGCCTCGGGCCCGACCCTGGAGGCGCCCGGGCCGCCCTCTCCCCCGGCCTCGCGCAGGGCCGCAGCCAGCTCGCCGGTGATCCAGTTGGCGACGACCCGCGGCTCGGCCTCGCCGGCACCCAGCACCCGCTCGAAATAGGCAGCCGTCTCCGGGTCGGAGGCGAGCAGTGTGGCGACGTCGGCCGCAAGTCCGAGCTCCTCGTAGCGGGCGACCCTCGCCGCCGGCAGCTCGGGCAGCGAGGCGCGAGCCTGCTCGAGCATCTCCGCCGTCGGTGCCAGCGGGACCAGGTCGGGCTCCGGAAGGTAGCGGTAGTCGTGGGCCTCCTCCTTCGAGCGCAGCGAGGTGAGGCTGCCGCTGTCGGGGTCGAAGTGGAGGGTCTCCTGGGTTAGCTCCCTCCCGGCGCCGATCAGCTCGCGCTGTCTGGCGAGCTCAGCCGCGACGCCGCGCTCGAGAAAGCGGAAGCTGTTCATGTTCTTCAGCTCCGTCTTGGTCCCCAGCACCTCGCTGCCGGGGGGCCGCACGGAGACGTTGGCGTCGCAGCGCAGGCTGCCCTCCTCCATGTTGACGTCGGACACGCCGAGCTGGCGGACCGTCGTCCGCAGCAGTTGCGCCCACTCACGCACCTGCGCGGGGCTGCGCAGATCGGGCTCGCTGACGATCTCCACCAACGGCGTCCCGGCGCGGTTGAAGTCGACCAGCGATGCCCCGGAGCCGTGGATCCGCCCCGACTCGCCGACGTGGATCATCTTCGCCGCGTCCTCCTCGAGATGGACGCGGTGAATGCGGACGTCACCGAGCCGGCCGCCGGTTGCCAGCGGGGAGTCGTACTGGCTGATCTGGTAGGCCTTCGGGTTGTCGGGGTAGAAGTAATTCTTGCGGTGGAAGACCGAGCGCGGCGCGACCTCGCACTCGAGCGCCGCGGCGATCTGAAGGGCGAACTCGATCGCGCGCCGGTTGGGGACAGGAAGCACCCCGGGGTGGGCGAGGCAGACCGGGCAGGTGTGGACGTTGGGCTCGTCACCGAAGGAGAGCTCACAGCCGCAGAACATCTTCGTCCGCGTGGCAAGCTGGACGTGTATCTCGAGGCCGATCACCGCCTCCAGGTCGGGCGTGCTCACGACCCCTCTCCGGGCTTGGAATCGAATCCGACCGCCTGCTCGAGCGCGTAGGCCGCGTCGAGCAACGCGTTCTCGGCGAACGCGGGGGCGGCCAGCTGGAAGCCGACCGGCAGCCGCGGACCGCCCCCGTCGGGCTCGGCGAGGCCGACCGGGATCGAGATCGCCGGAATCCCGGCAAGCGGCATCGGCACGGTGAAGAAGTCGTTGAGGTACATCGCAAGCGGATCGTCGGTCTTGGCCCCCAGCTCGAAGGCGACGGAGGGCGAGGTTGGGGTGACGACGAAGTCGACCTCGCCGAAGGCCCTGGCGTAGTCCTCGGCGATCCTGGTGCGGACCCGCTGGGCCCGCCCGTAGTAGGCGTCGTAATAGCCGGAGGAGAGCGCGTAGGTTCCGAGCATGATCCGGCGCTTGACCTCGTCGCCGAAGCCCTCGGCGCGTGTCCGCTCGTACATCTCGACCAGGTCGTCGCCCTCCACCCGGAGGCCGTAGCGGACGCCGTCGTAGCGGGCGAGGTTGGTCGAGGCCTCGGCCGGGGCGAGAACGTAATAGGCGGAGATCCCGTGCTCGGCGTGCGGCAGCGGCACCTCGGCGATCTCCCCGCCGAGGCCCTCGATCACCTCCAGTGTCGCCTCGAAGCTACCGCGCACCCCGGCCTCCATCCCGTCGCCTGCGAGCTCCGCGGGGACGGCGAAGCGGAGGCCGCCGAGGTCATCGCGCCGGGGCAACTCGATCCCGCCGGAGATCCCGACCGAGGTCGAGTCGCATGGGTCGCGGCCTTCCATCGCGCCCAGCAGCAACGCCGCGTCGGTGACGTTGCGGGTGAGCGGGCCGCACTGGTCGAGCGAGGAAGCGAAGGCGATCATCCCGTAGCGCGAGATCGCTCCGTAGGTCGGCTTCAGCCCGACGATCCCACACAGCGCCGCGGGTTGGCGGATCGAGCCGCCTGTGTCGGTGCCGATCGCGCACGGTGCGAGGCTGCCGGCCACGGCGGCGGCGGAGCCGCCCGAGGAGCCACCGGGAACCCGGGCGTGGTCCCACGGGTTCAACACCGGCCCGTAGCCGGAGTTCTCGTTCGAGGACCCCATCGCGAACTCGTCCATGTTGGTCTTGCCGAGAACGGTTGCGCCGGCCTCGCGCAGCCGCCGCACCGCGGTTGAGGTGTAGGGCGGCTCGTAGCCCTCGAGGATCCTCGAGCCCGCCGTGGTAGGGACTCCCTCGGTGCAGAAGATGTCCTTGACTGCGACCGGGATCCCGGCCAGAGGGCCGGGAGCAGACTCGGAGCCGTCGTCGCCTTCGGCCGTCCACAGGTAGGCGTTGAGATCGTCCCCGGCGGCGGCCTCACGCCAAGCCGCCAAGTACTCGTCGCGCCCCAGCTCTCCGGCTTCGATCCGCCCGGCCGCCTCGGCAACCGTCAGCTCGAGCATCTCGCCCACCTACGCCTCTGCCTGCGGCGAAGGGACGCGGAAGGCCCCCTCGTCGGGGTCGGGCGCCGGGGCGAGGATCCGCTCCCGAGGCCAGCTGGGGCGCGGCTCGTCGTCACGCAGCACGTTCTCGAGCGCGACCACGTGCGCCGTCGGCTCGACGTCGTCGAGGTCGAGCTCGGCGATCCGGTCCACGTGGCCGAGCACTTGGGAGAGCTCACCGGCCATCCGCTCGAGCTCGGCCTCGGTCAGTTTCAGGCGGGACAGCCTGGCGACGTGGATTACCTGCTCGCGGTCGATCACGCGGGGGATATTAGGGGCGGATGGATAGAGTCCCGCGGCGATGCGTGGCGAGAAGGCAGAGCGGTTCGTCGTCGCAAACCTGAGACTGCTCGCGGTCACCTTCGCCGTGGTCGGCATCCTCTTCATCGCCTTCCCCGACGGCGTCCTCAACACGATCTCCGATCTCGGTGACGAGATCGGCAGCTTCACCCGCGCCCCGGAGACGACGGAGAAGTTCTGGCTCGGGCTCGCCTTCGCATACATGGTCGTGATCACCGGGATCTGCGTCGTCGCCCAGGCCGACGTCGTCCGCTACCGCTCGCTGCTGCTGGTGCTCGCGGCGGGCAAGACGGCCTCCTCGCTGACCACCGGCGCCTTTTACTTCTTCGACTCCGACGTCTTCATCTACCTGCTCAACTTCCTCGTCGACGGCTACCTGGCGATCCTGGCGCTGTGGCTGTGGTCGCTGAGCGGCCGCGTCGGCCGCTCAGCCGCACCGGGCTGAAGGCGCTCGCCGGGGCTCTCGGCCGCCGAGCGGCGCACGCTTTCCGCGATCTGCGAGGCGATGGCCCCCGGTGTCGACGGACTCCCCGCCGCCGAGACCGAGATTGACGTCTCCAGCCCGGTCGCCGGCTTCCTCGCCGGCCTGCCGCCCCGCAACCTGAAGCGCCTCAAGCTGGCCCTGCGTGGATTCGAGCTGCTGTCGTTCCCGTGGCGCTTCAGCCGCCTCGACCTCGGCTCCCGTGAAGACTTCCTGGCTCGCATGGAGACCTCGCGCCTCGGGCCCTACCGGGATCTGCTGCTGATGGCGAAGGTGCTCTCGACGCTCGGCTACGCGGTCGCGCCCGAGGTCAGGGAGCGGATCGGCTACTCGGTCCGTTGTGCCCTCGCCGACGGCGGCATCCCGGCCCCGACAGCGCCTCTGGGCGAGACCTCGGCGCCGGCCGCGGGCGAGGAGTGCGACGTGGTCATCGTCGGTTCCGGCGCCGGCGGGGCGGCGGCCGCGGCGACGCTTGCCGAGGCCGGTCTCGACGTGATCGTGCTCGAGGCCGGCGGCAATTACAACCGCGAGTCCTACCCGACCGACCCGCTGGAGGCGATCGCGAGCCTCTATCGCGAGGGCGGCCTCACGGTGGCCGAGGGACGCCCGCCGGTGCCGATCCCGGTCGGCCGGGCCGTCGGCGGCACCACCGTCATCAACTCGGGAACCTGCTTCCGCGCCCCCGGGGCGGTGCTCGGGCTCTGGCAGCGGGAGTTCGGGGTCGAGTGGGCCCAGAGCCTCGACGCCGAGTACTCCGAGGCCGAGGAGTTCCTGCGGGTGACCCCACTCGACCCAGAACGGATGGGCCGCAACGGCCAGCTGGCTATGGAGGGAGCCGCGGCGATCGGAGCCCGCGGTGGGCCGATCTCCCGCAACGCCGGCAACTGCGTCCAGTGCAGCTCCTGCCCATTCGGTTGCGCAATCGACGCCAAGCGGGGAATGCACGTTTCCTACCTTCCGCGCGCCGTCGCGGCCGGGGCGCGGCTGCGGGCGAATGTGGAGGTCACCAGGATCACCGTCGAGAGGGGTCGTGCGACCGGGGTCGAGGGCCTGACGGGGGCCCCCGGCGAGAACGGCTCGCGACGCCCCTACACGGTGCGGGCGCGCAGGGTCGTGGCTGCCGCCGGGGCGCTGGGGACACCCGAGCTGCTGCTGCGCTCGGGCCTCGGCGGGCCCCAGGTCGGGCGCAACCTCCATATCCATCCCGCCTGCTGGGTCGGCGCCTCCTACCCGGAGGAGGTCCGCGGCTGGGAGGGAGTGATGCAGAGCTACTACATCGACGAGTGGGAGCCACAGTCGATCCTGCTCGAGGCGACCTTCACCCCGCTCCCCTTTGGGGGCGCCTGGCTCCCCGGCACCGGGCGCGAGCACCAGCGGGCGATGCTCGGCTTCGCCAGGATCGGATCGATCGGCGTCCATCTCTCCGATCGCTCCCGCGGCCGGGTTGGCCTTGCAGGCGACGGCTCGGTGCGGACGACCTACGCGCTCACCCGCAAAGACGCGGGGAGGCTGACCTTCGGCATAGCCCGGGCGGCCGAGATCCACTTCGCCGCCGGGGCGACGGAGGTCTATCCCAATATCGGCCGGACCGCGGTCCTGCGTCCGGACGAGCTGGACGCTTTCGAGGCCGGCCGGTTCCGCCCGGCTGAGCTGCGCCTGGAGGCCTTCCACCCGATGGGCACTGCCCGGATCGCCGCCGAGCCCGGCGAGGGCGTCTGCGACGCCAACGGCTCTGTCCACGGCGTCGCCGGCCTCCACGTCGCCGACGCCGCCCTGTTCCCGACCTCGGTCGGCGTCAACCCGATGATGACCGTGATCGCCTTCTCCAAGCGGGTCGCATCCTCGATAGCGGCCGGGCTCGAGACCTGAGCAAAGCCGGGCTCGAGTCAGGGACCCTCGTCGGACATCGCCGACCACGCTCCGACGAAGGTCGTCAGCGACGCCGCCAGTGCGAGCCAGAGGCCGGGCTCCCGTCCTCCCCCGATCGGGTCCAAAAGACGGAAGACGGCGATCGCGATCGCGATCGCCGAGGCGAGCGCCGTCAACGTTGCTGCGACGATCGGCGCATCGGTCTTCTCCTGGCTTGCGGAGATCAGGGGCAGCGCGATTGCTGCCAGCGCCGCGGCGGCGACGAAGAGGCCGGCAACCGCCAGTGATGAGAAACCGCTGCGACCCGGCTCGAACCAGGGCAGCAGCAGCGAGGCCAGCAGGGCCGCCCCGCCGATCCCGGCGACGACCTCCCCCCTCCGGATCCGCCCCGCTCTCACTCGGCTCACCTCAGGGAGGGCGCGCCCCCGGGCCCCACGTGGGGCCCGGGGGCGCTGGGGCTCGCGGCTACTGGGCCCCGCCCGGGGGCGGCGGTGGGGGCGGTGGCGGCGGCGGTGGGGCCGGCGGCTCGGTAGGGGGTGCTCCTCCTCCCCCGCCGCCGAAGTGGTCGGCGGCGTCGCTGAACGACATACCTTCTTCCTGCATCGTCCTGTAGCTGCCGTAGAGCATTCCGCCAGCAGCGGCAATCGCGAGGAAGATCCCGAACTCCCTCGTCACGTTCACCGTGACTCCGAACCCGCTCCCGCCTGTGCCGGGGGTGTCAATGATTCGGTAGAGGATCAACAACACCGCAAGCCCCGAGAGGACGGTCGCAATCGTGGAAACCGGCGCGTCGACGAGAGAATCGCTGGCCGTGATAAAGGCCATCGCCAGTACCGCGACGATCGCCACCAGGAGGAAGATGGGAATCCAGTCCAGCGTATCCCAGGCGCTCCCGCCCCCGCTGAAATCGAAGGACTGACCACCCCCGCTGACCGAAACTCCAAACCAGTCGAAGAACATGAATACAAAAAGCAGAATCGCTGAAACGGCCGCGATCTTCTCGCCCGCTCCGAGCCTGTTTATGTCCATGTCCACGCTCCCGTGTGAGGTTGGGGGGTTGGGGGGGGTTGGGGCCAGAGTACACCGCTCCGACGGCGGAAATCCCGCACTCCCGACCGTCCGTCCAGCCCGCTCCGGGAGCCGCGCTCCGGGTCCGATCAGGGGGCGGAGCGCCCTCTGGCAGCAGTCAGGGTGTTGACCATCAGCATCGCGATCGTCATCGGCCCGACCCCGCCGGGAACAGGGGTCAGGGCTGAGGCGACGACACTGACGGCGTCGAAGTCGACATCCCCCTTGAGCCCTTCGTCGGTGCGGTTCATGCCGACGTCAATGACGACGGCGCCGGGCTTGACCGCGGCCGGCCCGATCAGCTCCGGCACGCCGACCGCGGCCACGAGGACGTCGGCGCGGGCGCAGGTGCCGTCGAGGTCGCGGGTCCGGGAGTGGCAGGTCGTCACGGTCGCGTTGCGGCCCAGCAGAAGGCTCCCGAGAGGGCGGCCGACGAGGCTGGAACGACCGACGACGACGGCCTCCGCGCCCTCCAGCTCGACTCCCCCGTTGTCGAGCAGCTCGATCACGCCGGCCGGGGTGCACGGGACCAGGCCCGGGGTGCCGCTGGCCAGCAGGCCGGCGCTGGTCGGGGTGAGGCCATCCACATCCTTTGTCGGACTGATCTCAGCAACGACCCTGTCCGGGCGGATGTGATTGGGAACGGGTAGCTGGACGAGGATCCCGTCAACCTCGTCGTCGCTGTTCAGACGGCGCAGAAGCAGGAGCAGCTCACCTTCTGTGGTCTCCGCTGAGAGACCGTGATGAACCGATCTCATCCCGGCTTCCTCGCAGGCCCGGTGCTTGTTGCGCACGTAGATCTCTGACGCCGGGTCGTCGCCGACGATGATCGTGGCCAAGGACGGGATTCGGCCGGTCTCGGCCACGTATTCCACTACCTCACCCCGGACCCGCTCACGGACCTCGGCCGAGACCGCCTTGCCGTCGATCACCCTGGCCGCCATCAGCGCTTGCGGATCGGCGCGTAGTCGGCCATCAGCTTGCGCTCGGAGCTGTCGCCGGCGAAGCGGACGACGATCACCCCGCCGGGCTCGACGGCGGTAACGACGCCCTCGCCGAAGCTGGCGTGGACGATGTCATCGCCGGTCTCAAGCTCCAGAGCCGGACCCGGATCGATCGGCGCGGGGGTTCCCCCGCTGCCCCCCCAGCTGGTGATCCCGGCGCCGGGCGCGCTCGAGTGCCGCTCTGTCAGCTCCGCCGGCAACTCGTCGACGAAGCGCGAGGGTATGCCGCGCTCGGGCCGGCCACCGAAGATGCGGCGCTCACGGGCCCAGGTCATGTAGAGGCGGCGGCGGGCGCGGGTCAGGCCGACATAGCAGAGGCGCCTCTCCTCCTCCTCCCCACCTTCCTCCAGCGCCCTCATATGGGGGAAGACGCCCTCCTCGCAGCCGATCATGAAGACGGTGTCGTACTCGAGCCCCTTGGCGTTGTGGAGGGTCATCAGCGTGATCAGCGAGTCGTCGCTGCGGATCCCGTCCTGGTCGGTGTAGAGGGAGATCTGCTGCAGGAACTCCTCCAGCGCCGGCACCTCGGCCGCGCCCTCGATCCGGCGGTTCGCGTCGAACTCGGCCGCGACTCCGATCAGCTCTCCCAGATTCTCGATCCGGCCCTCGGCCTCAATCGTGCGCTCGGCCTCGAGCGCCTCCAGGTAGCCGGCCTCGTGCAGCGTCGCTTCGAGCAGCTTCGCCACCTGCTCCGAGTCGGCCCGCTGGCGCAGGCCCTCAATCGTCTCGTGGAAGCGGCCGACGGCCTTGACCGCAGCGGCGCCGAGGCCGGGTACCCGCGCCGGATCGGCGGCGACCTCCCAGATCGGCAGCCCGGTGGTGTTCGCGTGGGAGGCCAGCCGCGCCTGGCTGGTGTTGCCGATCCCCCGCCTGGGCGAGTTGACGACGCGGGCGAAGGAGATCGCGTCGGAAGGGTTGACGAGCAGGCTCAGGTAGGCGATCGCATCCTTGATCTCCGCCCGCTCGTAGAACTTGGTGCCGCCGATCACCTGGTAGGGGAGTTCGAAACGCACCAGGGTGTCCTCGAGCACCCGGCTCATCGCGTTGGTGCGGTAGAAGACGGCGACATCCTCGCGCCGCACGCCCTCCTCGCTCGCCAGGCGCTCGACCTCGCCTGCTACCCAGCGCGCCTCTTCGTGCTCGTCGGTGAGCTCGGAGAGCTGCACCGGCTCGCCGCCCTCGCCCTGGGTCCAGAGCTTCTTCGGCCGGTTGGAGCGGTTGCGCTCGATCAGCGCATTGGCGGCCCCCAGGATCGTCTGGGTGGAGCGGTAGTTCTGCTCGAGCTTGACCACCTCGGCCTCGGGAAAGTCGCTCTCGAAGTCGAGGATGTTGCGGATGTCGGCGGCGCGGAAGCTGTAGATCGACTGGAAGTCGTCGCCGACGACCATCAGGTTCTGGGGCTCGCCCGCCAGCAGCTGCAGCAGCCGGTACTGGGCGTGGTTGGTGTCCTGGTACTCGTCAACGAGGAGATGGCGGAAAGTGCGGCGCCAGCGCTCGCGCGACTCCTCGAACAGCTCCATCACATTGACCGTCCGGACGAGGAGGTCGTCGAAGTCCATCGCGTTTGCCTCCAGCATCCGCTTCTCGTAGAGCGTGTAGACGTCGGCCACGGTCTCCTCGAAGACCGATCCCTGGGCCTCGGCGAAGCTGATCGTGTCCACAAGCCGGTTCTTGGCAGCGGAGACCTGGGAGCGGATCGCCCGTGGCGGGTAGCGCTTGGGGTCCACCTCGAGCTCGGCCATGCAGCGCTTGATCATCCGCAGCGAGTCCGACTCGTCGTAGATCGTAAACGCGCGCGAGTAGCCGAGCCGCTCGGCGTCGGCGCGGAGCATTCGCGCGCAAGCCGAGTGGAATGTCGTCACCCACATCGCCCGGATCGCCCTCCCGACCAGGCCCTCGACCCGCTCGCGCATCTCCGTCGCCGCCTTGTTGGTGAAGGTGATCGCGAGGATCTCCCCCGGCCGTGCCCGGCCAGTGGCCAGCAGGTAGGCGATCCGGTGCGTAAGGACCCTCGTCTTTCCCGATCCGGCGCCGGCCAGCACGAGCAGCGGCCCCTCTCCGTGCTCGACGGCCTCCCGCTGGGGAGGGTTCAAGTCGGCCAGCAGGCGCTCGACCCGGTCGGCGCCGACCTCGATCGGCGCGCCCCGGCCGCCTTCGAGGGCTCCGTCGGCGGCGTCGGGCTCGGTGATGGCTCTCACCCAGCCCAGGATATCCGCGCCCTCGGCGGGGCCGGCCGAGGGCGCGAGCGCTGCCTCGCTAGCAGCCCTGGAAGAGTGAATTCAGCTGAGCGGGGTCGCCACTCAGCACCGCCTGCTGGACCGTTCCCGCATCGACGCTGGTCAGCTTCCCGGTGAGGCACGAGAGCTGGGCGGGGGTGAGGCCACCGCTCTTCGCGGCCTCGGCACCGAACGATGCGGCGAACTTCGCCGGGTCGAAGTTGACGAATTCGTCGAACGAGTCGACCTTCCAGGTGCCGTCCTCCTTGACAAGCGAAATCTTCACCGTCTGGCCGTCGTAGCCGCCACCAGTCACCGCGATCGTCGCATTCGCCGTGTTGCCGTCGACGGCCACGTCGCTGACGTCGACCGAGTCGGCGACTCCCGATGCCGCATCCTTCTTGCAGCTGGCGACCGCCGCCTGGCCGTTCTGGAATGTCGTCTGCTCGTCGAACTTCAGGGTCTGGGCGTCGGTGCAGGCCGCCGGGTCGCCGCTGGTCGCCGCGAAGTCGATTTGCTCGGCGATCTGGTCGGCGTCGTCGTTTCCGCCCCCGCCGCAGGCGGCGAGGACGAATGAGGCCCCGAGTAGGCAGACGACAAAGGTGAAGAGGGAGAGTTTGCGCACTGAAGTTCCTTTCGGCAGACGCGTGCGGGCGGACACTACCGGCCGCCGGAGCGGTCAGCCGCCCGCGGAAGAGCGGCCGCGCTTCGGTCGCAGCTCTTGCACCGAAGGGTCGGGCTGCTCGCCGCCCTCGACCTCCGCCAGCCGCCGCTCGAGCACGGCTATCCGCTCCGAGAGCGCCTTGATCGCGTCGGCGACCGGGTCCGGCAGGTGAATCCAGTCGGCGTCGGGCCCCTCGACCCGGCGCCCCTCGACCCGGACGGGGTGGCCAGGATTGCCGACGACCGTGGAGGCGGCGGGCACGTCCTCGACCACCACGGTGTTGGCGCCGATCTTGGCTCCGTCGCCGACGGTGATCGGCCCCAGCAGCTTCGCGCCCGAGCCGATGGTGACGTAGTCGCCCAGGGTCGGGTGGCGCTTGCCGCGCTGTAAGCCGGTGCCGCCGAGGGTCACGCCCTGATACAGGGTGGCCCGCTCGCCGACCTCGGCCGTCTCGCCGATGACCACGCCGGAGCCGTGGTCGATGAAGAAGTCTCCGCCGATCTTCGCACCGGGGTGTATCTCGACCCCGGTGATCGAGCGGCTGACGTAGGCGATCGCCATCGGCGCCAGGGGGACGTCGGCCTGGTGCAGGACATGGGCGATCCGGTGGGCCAGGATCGCCTGCACCCCGGCCCAGCTCGCCAGGATCTCGACCGAGGTTGCTCCACGGGCGGCGGGATCGCGGTCGCGCGCGGCGGCGACATCGGAGCGGATCTCCCGCGCCACCCGGCTCAATGTGCTCAGGCCAAGCATCCTCAGGGGGCAAAGAATGGCAGGGACATGTAGCGCTCCCCGGAGTCGCAGACGATGGTGACAACCCGCTTGCCCTCCATCTCGGGCCGGGCGGCGACCTCGAGCGCGGCCTTGATGTTGGCTCCGGCCGAGATCCCGGAGAGGATGCCCTCGCGGATCCCGGCCAGGCGCGCCGTCTCCAGCGCCTCCTCGTCGGAGACCGCGATCGTCTCGTCGATCACCGAGCGGTCGAGGACTTCGGGCACGAAGCCGGCGCCGATGCCCTGGATCTTGTGGGGGCCGGGCCGGCCGCCGGAGAGGACCGCCGAGGTTGCCGGCTCGACCGCGACCACGCGGGTCTGCGGGCAGCGCTCCCGCAGCATCCACCCGACCCCGGTAATGGTGCCGCCGGTTCCGACGCCGGCCACGAACGCCCCCACCTCTCCGCCGCAATCGCGCCAGATCTCCTCGGCGGTCGTCTTCCGGTGAATCTCGGGGTTGGCGGGGTTGGAGAACTGTTGCGGGACGAATGCCTTGCGCTGCTCGCTGATCTCGGTCGCCATCTCGACCGCCTCGGTCATCCCACCCATCGAGGGGGTCTCGCGAACCTCGGCGCCGTAGGCCCGGAGCAGCTTGGCGCGCTCGCGGCTCATGCCCTCGGGCATGGTCAGGATCAGCTCGTAGCCCCGCGCCGCGCAAACCATCGCCAGCGCGATCCCGGTGTTGCCGCTGGTCGGCTCGACGATCACCGAGTGGCCGCGGCGAACGAGGCCGTCCCGCTCGGCGGCGTCGATCATCGCGACTCCGATCCGGTCCTTGACCGAGCCGCCCGGGTTGAAGTACTCGAGCTTGGCGCAGACCTCCGCGCCCGGGCCGGCGGCGAGCCGGCCGAGCCGGACCATCGGAGTGTTGCCGACGACCGCGGATGCCTCGGAGCCGATTCGAACGGCCGGCGCCTGTTCGGATGCCGCTTCGATGACGACCACGGTAGCGGCCCCGCCTGTTAGGTCCGGTGCGATCTCTAGCGTCAGCGACTCCAGTGAATGCCAACCGACGACTCCGCAGGGGAGTGCGCGGTCAACTGGCGCTGCCCCCGATCCTGATCGCCGTGATCGCCGTGGCCTTGGCCGGGGCGTCCCCGGCAGCCTCCGAGCGCGACGCGCATTCTCGTGGGCCCTATCCGAGCCTCGGGGACTGCCCGGTGTTCCCGCGGCCGCCCGGCTCGCTGCCGGCGACGGCGAAGTCGCTGCCCAACATGGCCGCCTGGCACCAGAACGTCTCCGGCGCACCGGTCGATCCCCGCTCCTCGCGCTACATCTCCTACATCCAGCGCCACGGAACCAACCGCGTCCATGCCAGTTTCGGCTCCCTGCGGGCCTCGGGCTTCCCCTACACGGTCGTCGGTCGCAGCCAGAGGCAGTACCCGGTGCACTACACGACCTACGGCTACGCCAGTGACCGGGGGCCGTTCCCGATCCCACGGAGCGCGCCGGTCGGTGGCGGTCGCCACAGCCGCGGCGACCGCCACGTGATCGCCGTCGATCGCGCCACCTGCAGGCTCTACGAGCTCTTCCGGGGTTTCTTCAAGCGCAAGCGGCGCAAACACTGGAACGCCGCATCCGGCGCCAGGTGGAATCTGCGCTCGGCCCGGCGCAGGCGGGACGGCTACACCTCGGCCAGCGGCTCCGGCCTGCCCATATTCCCCGGCCTGATCCGCAACGACGAGATCAGGCGCGGGTGGATCGACCACGCGATCGGGGTCACCTTCGAGCGCACCCGCAACGCCTGGGTCCACCCGGCCACCCACTGCGCCGGCGCGACCCACCGGCTCAGCGCCCCGCCGATGGGGCTGCGGCTGCGGCTGCGTCGCGACTACCGGATCAAGCGCTTTCGCGGCGCGGCGGAGATCATCGCCCGCGCGCTGAAGCGGTACGGCGCCATCGTCACCGACAACGGCTCCAACTGGTTTCTGCGGGGAACAAGCGACCGCCGCTGGAACGACGGCAACCTCAACCACCTGCGACGGATCTCCGGCAGGGACTTCGTCGTCGTCCGCAGCGCCGCACCGATTCGCCGCTGCTGATGCGCTGGGTGGACCGATCCCTCCGCCACCGGCTGTTCTCGCCCGCTGGACGGTCCTTGCCCCTAATGCCACGACCGGGGGCGTCAATAGGCTGACCCGCGTGCCCCTGCGACTCCGTAACACGGTCACGAGGACGGCCGACACGATCGCCACCTCCAGGGCCGCCGACGCGCTGGTCAACTGGAGGGCGGCGCTCGCGATCGGGCTCGCCGTCGTTGCCGGCCTGGCACTGCTCGGCTGGATCGGCGGCGAGCTCCACTACCGCAACTGCCTGGCCAGGGCTGAGCTCGCGAACCCGCCGGGCTACTCCTACGCTCCGCCCAACGCGACCACCGGTCCCCCTGTGGGCTACCTCACCCCCACACGGCAGGCCGACCGTGCCGAAGCGGCCGACGCCTGCACTCGGGTTCCCTGGTAGGGCACGTCTCCCGAAGCGGAGGTGAGCCCGGCCGACCTACGAAGAGAGCCCCGCGGCTTCGAGGGCTTCCTCTCGCCCTTGGTACATGCAGAGGCGGACGATGGCACCCTCGCTGAGCGTCCACACATGGACGCTCCCCGCCGTCGCCTTGACCCCGTCGCGACCAGAAGAGTGGAAGACGACGGGAACCACGACGTGCTCACCGGCCACCATGTACTCCGTCGGTTCTATCCGGACGGACTCGAACGTGGCCGTGAAGTCTTCAATGAACTCGCGCACCTGTTCGAGTCGATAGACGCCCCGGTAAGGCCCCCGCGCCCGCGAGAAGTCCAGCTCGGCCTGGGGAGCAAGATCCTTCAGCGTCGCGACGAAGTCGCCCCGGTTGAAGGAGTCAAGGGTGGCCCGGACGATCTCAACGTTTCTCTGCGACATCGCCTAATTCCCCAGCCCGGCGGCTTCTGCCCCAGCGTCGAGTTGGCCTGCTTACTCGGGGAGAGCGCCAAGTTGCTGCATGAGACTCATGGTGTCCGTAACGCCCCAATGCTCGGCGACCTTCCCGTCCTCGATGCGGATGATGTCGATCGATTCGATCTCGACCGTTCGGTTGGTCGCCGCAACGCCCATCAGCCCCCCCTTGTGAGTGCCAGTGACGACTACTCGTGCAGCCTCAAGGTTTCCGTCAACCATCGTCGGCTCCACGGTTTCCACCCGGATGTCTGGAAACGCCTCGCGCATCGCGCTGATGAAGAACTTCACGCCCTCGCGTCCGGTCGGCTGGCCGGGAAGCCCTTCCTCGTGATCGATCAGGTCATCGGTTGTCAACTCGTCGACGAGGTTGATCTGCCCGCCCCCGATCACGTCCTCATAGAAGCGCTTGATGAGTCCTGTGCCCTCGGTCATTGCCGTTCTCCTCGCGATGGCTTGCAGAGCCGCTGGGCGATCCTCCCACCTCGTCTGGAACGGGGCAAGTGACAATCGCTGAGCTATTCCGGCTGGCCGGCGGCTTCGAGGGCCTCGGCCTCGACTCCGAACACGCGCCACCGGATCGCCTTCCCGTCGCGCTCTCGTATCTGGTCGTACTCCAGTCTGAAGTCGGGAAAGACTCCGAACACGTCTCCCACCAGCTCCGCATGCCGTCGTGGCCGCGGTAGGAGCCGCCTTTGTTTCGCGGGATCAGCGAGGCGGGATCCCCTTTCCTCCCGCCCCACCCCATTCACCCTGTCCGCCTCGACTCGGCGATACTGCGGGGGCGATGTCGGAGCGGAACATCGAGGTTGTGAGGCAGCTGATCGAGGCCTGGAACCAGCGCGACAAGGACTTGGCGGCCGGCTACCTGGCGGCTGACATCGAGTGGGCACCTGCCGGTCCGGCCGCCGTGGAGCGCGCCGTCTACCGCGGCCGCGAGGAGTGCTCCAGGGGCTTTGCTGCCGTCTGGGAAACCTGGGAGGAGTTTCGCTTCGAGGAGACCGAGATCCGGGACCTGGGCGACTCGGTCCTCTGGCTGGGGGTGGTCCACATGAAAGGAAGCGCCAGCCACCTTGAACTCGATCAGGAGTTCGCCAACAACTTTCTGCTCCGCGACGGCCTGATTGCCCGGGCCCGCGCCTTCCTCAGCCGGGCCGAGGCCCTCGAAGCCTCCGGGCTGCGGGAGTAGCGCCCTCATCGCTCTGCCTCGTGGCACCCGGCCAGGTGTGCGACCTCATGCTCGACTTAGGAGGGTTCAGTGGTGGTCGTGGTCGTTCCCTTTACCACTGATACCGTCTGCTTTATGAGGGCGGGGAGCATCGCGAGGCTGCTGGCGCTGGCGTTGATCGGCGGGGCGGCGCTCGCCGCGTCGGCGTCGGCCAAGCCCGGCGACTTGATTGTCAGCGACAGCGGCGCCGCAAAGGTGTTCCGGCTCAATCCGGGCACCCACAAGGTCTCGCTGATCGCGACGAGCCCGAAGTTCTCGACGCCCGACGGCTTGACCTTCACGCCCAACGGAAAGCTCTATGTCGCGGACTACGACGCGTTTGGCGGCGGCGGCGGCGTGTTCCGAATCGACCCGGGCACCGGCGCAGTGCACGTGCTGGTCAAGGGTTCGCCGCTCCAGCAGCCCATCAACGTCGATTACCACCCCAGCGGCGACTTCTACATCACCGACGCCAACGCCAACGCGATCTTCCGCCTGAAGCGAGGCCAGACCTCGCTTGACACCTTCGACCCCAGCCTCGACTTCAGCGGCCTCGAAATCGCCCCAGACGGCCGCTCGCTGATCGCCTCCTCCTTCTCGGGGTCGGTGATCCTTGACCCGATCGGGCCGGGGCTCGGGCTCCCGCTCGCCGGTCCGCCCGACCTGTCTTCCCCCGCCGGGATGGCGCTTGCGCCGAACGGCAACGTGTTCATCGCGGACTCCAACAACGACGCCATCTATCGCCTGAACACCCACACCCTCGATATCAACGCCGTCTCGACCGACAACAAGCTGAACACCCCCTACGACGTCGCCTTGGCGCCGAACGGCAAGCTCTGGGTGGCCAACTTCGGCGCTGGCGACGTGCTCAAGGTCGATCCGAAGACCGGGAGCCAGGTGGCCTTTACAAGCCCACGCTTCATTAATCCCGAGGGTATCGAGGTCGAGCCTCCGCGCTGTGGCGGCAAGGTGGCGACGATCGTTGGCTCGACCAAGCCCGACAAGCTCATCGGCTCCAAGTTCGACGACGTGATTTCAGGACTCGGCGGAAGCGACAAGATCTTTGGCTTCGGCGGCGACGACGTCATCTGTGGTGGTCGCAGCCGCGACAGGATCCATCCGGGTCCCGGCCACGATGAGGTCCACCAATAGCCCAGTAGGCTCCGGCCCGCGATGGCTTTGAAGATCGCACTCAACCTCGGTTACCGGGCATCGGACCCAAGGCGAGGAAGCCTGACTCTCGCTTGCGCAGCCTTAGCACGCGGTCAATCAGCGAGGCTTTGCACTTCTGGATCCGTTCGTTACTGAGGGCGGCTACGACGCCAAAGTCGGCGCCAACAACTGTCGTCGGCGTTGGTGTTTGCCGCGCAGTTCAAGGCCGTTATGCCGGGTGGCCGGACGGCTGCGTCGAAGTCTCCTGCCTGAAACATCTCGTAACCACGCCGCACGATCTCCACGTTCTCCTGCGACATCGCCTACTCCTCGAGCCCGGCGGCTTCGAGGGCCTCGCCTTGGTCAAGGAACCCGCGCAGGCTGGCAGCCCTGCCTCTTCTCAACTCGACGATCCAACCCCATCTGTCATTGACCTCGACCCCGCTCACGCGCCCGCGAGCTGCACATCACCAAGGACCAGAACGCGGTCGTCAAGGTCGCGGAGGTCTGTGGCCTCGAACCGGAAGGATTCCCAGCTCTGGGCCACGTCGCGGAAGAACTCACGGATGCCACTCGCCCCCGAGTAGTAGGCGGGTCCGCCGCCCACCCCCACGAGGTGCATCTCGAAGCCCGGAGCGCTGGCGGCAATCATCGTTTCAGGATCTCCGGGAATGGTCATCACCGCGAAGGCAGCCCGGACGATCTCGACATTCTCCTGGGACATCGCTACTCCTCAAGCCCGGCGGCTTCGAGGGCCTCATGGGGATCAAGGTAGGTCCGAACTCGAGTGGTCTTACCGTTCTTGACGTCGCTTACGAGGGCGAAAGGCGATTCGGTTGCGGCCCCGCTCGCCTTGCCACGGGTGCGGATGCGGCCGATCGCGACCACTCGGTCGCCGAGGTCCCGGATCTCGGAGTACTCGACGTGGATCTCGTCGAGAGCGTCGTAGAAGCCGCGGAACATCTCGCGGACGCCGTCGTGTCCCCGGTACACCTTCGCCTCTTCCCCGAGCAACACCGGAAATGCAGGGCTCCACTCGATCTCGGGGTCGAGATCCACCAGCAGCGCTTCGATGTCTCGGCGGTTGGACGCCTCAGCTCCGCGCTTGGTCTTCTCGACGTTCTCCTGCGACATCGCCTACTCCGATAGCCCGACGGCTTCGAGGGCTTCGGCGTGGCGCTGAAACCACTTGAAGCGGACGGCCTTTCCGTCACGCACCTTCCAGACGTAGCCGTGCTCGCTCTTGATCTTGACGCCGCTGCTCCGCCCCAGCGCCTCGAACCGCGCCAGGACGACCACCTCATCCCCTGCATCGATGAACTCATCAATCCGGACCTCGAACTCCTCGTAGGTGTCGCGGACGGCCGCAAAACTCTTTCGCCCGTGCCGTACACCGCGCTCGACCGCGTAGGGAGGATTGATGTACTCGACCGCATCGTCGATGAATTCCCTTGCCGACTCCTGCCGGTCCCAGGCCGAGTAGATCCGGCGGATGAGGTCGACGTTCTCCTGCGACATTGCCTGCGCAGTATCGCTCCGATCAGTCCTCCCCGCCAGGGCGAATGCTCCGCGACCGCTTTGGCGTTCGCCGCGCAAGCAGCCGTTTTCGGTGCCAAACAAGCCCGAAGAACGCAAATGGACCCCGATCGAAGGTATCTGTTGGTGCACGGGTCCCGTCCGGCGCGCTCAGGGGGTGGCGGGGCCAACCGAGCCGGAATTCCCTCCAACGTACGCAGACCATTGACGCGAAGGATCCTGCTCCGCTCGCCAGAGCGGAAAACCGGCCCCCTCGCTAGATGTAGTACATCTCCGAGCCTGATTCCTCGGCCTCGCGCCGGGCGATCTCGGCGATCGTCGTCTGGCCGAAGACCTTGCGCAGGGCGGCGACGCCCTCGGCCCAGATCCCGCCGGCCTCGTCGGCCTCCTGGCCGACCTTGCCGTCGAGCGCCTGCACCACCTCGAGCACCTCGATCTCGTCGGCCGGGCGCGAGAGGGTGTAGCCGCCCTTCATCCCCCGGTGGCTGTTGAGGAGGCCCGCCCGGCGCAGGGTCGAGAAAAGCTGCTCGAGGAACTGCTCCGGCATCCCGCGGCGCTCGGCCAGCTCCTTGATCGGCACCGGCCGGTCCCCGGAGCGGGCGAGCTCGGCCATCGCCACGACCGCATAGCGGGATTTCGAGGTGACCGAGATCACCGCTTCTTTCTATCGCAAGCGCCGGAGGGCGAGGCGAAGTGCGCAAAGGGCGGGAATCGGGCCTCGCGGGTTGCCGCGGCTCGGCTAGGATCGAGGCCCCGAGAGGTGGGGAGCGAGACGACCCCCAGGACAACCGGGTAGATCGGAGGCTTCCCCTGAGCGAGCTCCCACACTGTTTGGTCAACGACGGACATCCGCTGTTCCGTCTCGGCGCCCGCGAGCTGCTCGCGGACTCCTACGAGGTGGACGAGGCGCCGACCCGTGATGAGGCGGTAGAGCTGATCCGTGACGTCGGTGGATTCGACGTCGCCATCATCGACATTCTCCCCTGGACGAACGGGGGCGGCAACGGGATCAGCGGTTCCGAGGCGATCCGGACGATCCGGCAGACCGAGCCCGGCCTGGGGATCGTCGCCCACGGCACTCGGCCCGAGCGCCACATGGCGACGGCGGCGATGACCGCCGGGGCCAGCGCCTACCTCAGCCGGGCCGCCGACGCCGAGGTGCTGCTGGCGGCGGTTGCGGCGGCGCTTCACCAGGACGCCTTCGTCGACCCGGCGGTGCCACCGAAAGGCAGCCGCGGCAAGCTGACCCGGCGCCAGCGCCAGATCCTCCAGCTGCTCGCCGACGGTGAGTCGACCACGGCCGCGGCCCGCGAGCTCGGGGTCGGCGAGGAGACGGTCAAGACCCACACCAAGAACATCCTCGTCCGCCTCGGTGCCCGGAACCGGGCCAACGCGATCGCGATCGCGTTGCGCGAGTCGCTGATCGAGTAGGGAGCCCGGCGGGATCCAATTGGTTAGGGACCATGGCCCCGGCCACGGGTCCTGTCACGCCATGGGGCCCACCACCCCTCGGCTGATGCCGAGTGGCGGTCCACCCCATGTCGCACCACCCGTGGCAGAGGACAGATCTCGAACCGGTTGAGCCCGTCACGCCTCCGCCAGAGGTGATGCGCCAGGCGAGTCTCCGAGCAGGCCAGCGCCCTCGCCGCTGCGGCACCCAGCCCGGCCGCAGGCGATCACATGGCACGCCCAGAGGGTGATTCTGGTGGTCCTTGCGGCGGGTGGCATGGGATGGGAGGACCCATTGCCGAGCACCCTCCGTGGAGCGCAGGCAATGGTGGGTCCCATCCCATGACAGGACCCGCCGCCCGAGGCCGCCTAGATCCAGCCCCTGTCCCTGCGCCGTCAGCACCGCCTGCGCCCGGTCCACCGCGCCGATCTTGCCGTAGACGTTGTGCAGGTGGGTGCGGATGGTCGAGACCGAGAGTTGCATTTCACCGGCGATCTGCTTGTAGACCATGCCCTCGGAGAGGTGGCGGAGGACGTCGAGCTCGCGCGCTGAGAGCGGGCACGGCTCGGTCGCCCGGGGCGTGTCCGGCCTCGGGTAGGGGACGTCATACAGGAGCTCCCGGAGGCTGTCGGGGCCGATGCCGCAGCGCTCGCAGGTGATTCGCAGGCGCTCGGGATTGACCGCGTCGCCCTGGGAGTAGCGGCCGATCATGTCGGCGGCGGCGACCATGCCGGCGAGGCCGTCGGCGTCGTCTGCGTGATGGCGCTCGATCGCGACCGCGATCCGCTGCGGGAAGTTCCAGCGCCGCGCCAGCACGCCGCCGACGAGGGCGTGGTCGATGCCAAGCTGCTCGCGCTCGTCGCGGAGGCGCTGCTCCGGGGTGCGGGTGGCGGCGTCGAAGTAGGGCTTGTAGCCGGGATGAAGTCGGGTGATCACCAGCCGTCCGACGTCGTGAAGGAGAGCGACGACAGCGAGGTCGTCACGGTCGGCGAACCCGGTCACCCGGGCTATCTGGTCGGCCGCCCTCTGGGTCGCCAGCGCGTGGATGCGGAAGTGCTCGGGCCGAAGCTCCCAGCCGCCGTTGGGCTCGAAGAAGTCATAGACGGGGGCAGTCCCGGCGATCGCCAGCACCCCGGAGGGCTTGAGCACGTCGAGCGCCTGGGGGATGTTGGCGACGCCTCCGGCGGCCCTCGCGCCCCGGTTGGCGAAGCGCAGGACCGAGATCGTCAGGGCGACGTCGGCCTCCACCGTTTCGACGATCTCGCCGACGCGGGAGGTCTCGGCGGTGGCGGCGGCCATCACCCGCTCACGCGACTCGACCAGGACCGGGAAGCGCTCGACGGCTTCGAAGGCTTCCGCGAGGCGGCTCCCGGGCGCCGGGCCGCGATTCTCGCCCGCGGCCTTCTCAGGCACCTCCCCGGAGGACCCTCGGCCGTTGCTTTGGCTCTTTCGCGCTCCCATAGATCTCGGTTGGGACTCCCCCGCGTCGGCAGGCGGCGCGGGCGGTTCGTTCCGCACTCCTCATCGGCAGCATGAGCCGCCCGGTTTAGCTCTGGGGCGGGAGGAACGCCGCTGCCGGGCGGCGATCTGAGCCCGTTCCGGGTGCTAGGCAGGCGAATCGCGGCCGAGGCGCTCGACCGCGGCGTCGATTCTCCTCAGCGACTGCTCCCTGCCCAGGGCAGCCAGGGACTCGAAGATCCCCGGCGAGACGCTGCTGCCCGTGATCGCGACCCTGATCGGCTGGTATACCTTCCCCGGCCCCAGTCCGAGACGCTCGGGAAGGGGCTCGAGGGCGGACTCCACCGCGGCCGCGTCGAACGCCTCGCTCGCCGCCAGCGCCTCTCGTACGTCGGAGAGGGTCTCCCGCGCTCCGTACCTCATCGCCTTGCGCCAGGCCTTCTCGTCCTCCACGGGCGGTTCGAACAGGAACCGGATCAGCGGCCAGACCTCGTTCAGTGTCTGCGCCTTCTCCTGCGCGATATCGCAGGCGGCGCTCAGGCGCCCATCGGGCTCCCGGCCGAGATGGGCGGCGACGGCACCGGTGTAGTCGTCGAGCGCCATCTCCCGCATGTAGCGGCCGTTGATCCAGCGCAATTTCTTCTCGTCGAAGATCGCGGAGGAGCGGCCGACGTCCTCGATCCGGAAGCGATCGATGAGCTCCTGGGTCGTCATCAGGGTGGTGTCGTCGGTCGTCCCCCAGCCCAGCAGCGCCAGATAGTTGCGGACCGCGGCCGGCAGGTACCCGGCCTCACGCAACGCCTGGACCGAGGCCGCCCCGTGGCGCTTGGAGAGCTTGCGGCCGTCGGGGCCATGCAGGAGCGGCAGGTGGGCATAGCGGGGGGGCGGGTGCCCTAGGGCCTCGAGCACGAGCAGCTGCTTGGGCGTGTTGGAGAGGTGGTCGTCGCCGCGAACGACATCGGTGATTCCCATCTCCGCGTCGTCGACGGCGACGGCGAAGTTGTAGAGGACCGATCCGTCGGCGCGAGCGATAACGAAATCGTCATGGCTGGCATTGGGGAATCGAACCTCGCCCCGGATGACGTCCTCGACCAGGGTCTCGCCTTCGTCGGGCACGCGCAATCTGACAGCCGCCTCCACCTCGCCGGTGTGCTCACCGCGGTAGCCGCGGCCGGCGCCGTGGCGCTCCTTCCAGGCACGGACGTCGTCGGAGGTGGCAGCGTCGCGATAGGCGGCGCCGGAGTCGAGCAGCTTCGCCAAAGCCGCCTGGTGACGGGGCGCCCGTTCGACTTGAGAGACCGGGCCCTCGTCCCAATCGAGCTCGAGCCAGCGCAGGGCGTCGAGTATCTGCTCGACGTTCTCGGGGGTCGAGCGCTCGCGGTCGGTGTCCTCGATCCGCAGCAGCAGAGAGCCGCCGCCATGGCGCGCCATAAGCCAGTTGTAGAGCGCCGTGCGGGCGCCGCCGATATGCAGGGCACCGGTCGGCGAAGGGGCGAATCTGACTCGAGGGTTCTTGCTCAAGGCGCTGATCAGGGCGGATGTTTCCATAGCGCGCGGCCCGTGGCCGCGCCGGAACCGACCCGGTTACGCAGCCGGGCTTTGAAGCACCGGCCCTAGACTTGCCGCAGATGCCGGTGTTCAACGTCCCGATCAGCGGTGGTTCACTCGATCCGGTGGTGGTCGCTCTCAGCGCGGCCGAGATCCACACCACGGGGCCTGCATCGGCCGGCTACGGCCCCGGGGCGCTATCCACTCCCGATGTCGCCCGCGCGGTCGCGGTGGTCGATGCCGCCGACGCCGAGGCGGCGATCGCCGCGGTCCGGGCATGCATCCCCAGCGGCAACGACTGCGTCGTCGGCCGCGCCGAGCCCGCTCCGAAGTAGGCGCTGAAGCGTGTTGATCGGCGCGCATGTGTCCACGCGCGGCGGCCTGCCGAAGGCGGTCGAGCGCGGCGAGGAGCGCGGTTGCGAGTCGATCCAGATCTTCAATCAGAGCCCGAGGATGTGGCGTCCGACCCGATACGGGGACGAGGATTTCGCTGCCTTCCGCGAGGCGATTGACGGCTCGAGAGTAGAGGCGGTGATCATCCACGCCGTCTACCTGATCAACTGCGCGACCAAGGATCGCGAGCTGCGGCGCAAGTCACTTGCCTCGCTCGCCCACGCGCTGCGGATCGGGGAGGGTATCGGCGCCGCCGGGGTCGTGCTGCATCCCGGCGCGCAGAAGGGGGAGCCGCTCGGCCCTTCGATCAAACGCGCGGCGAAGGTGATGGCCGCGGCCCTGCAGGAGACCGATCGCTGCCCGCTCCTGCTCGAGCAGACCGCCGGCCACAAGGGGCTGCTCGGCCGCGATTTCGACCAGACTGCGGAGTTGATCGAGCTTGCCGGCAGCGGCAAGCGGCTCGGTCTCTGCCTCGATTCCTGCCACCTCTTCGTCCAGGGCTACGAGATCACCGACGCCGCCCACCTTGGAGCTGTCCTCGACGAGGCCGACGCCAAGGTCGGGCTCGAGCGCCTCGGCGCGGTGCACGTCAACGACGCCGCCGCGCCGCTCGGCTCCTGCCGCGACCGCCACGCCAACATCGGCAAGGGCGAGATGGGGCGCAAGGGCCTCGCCGCCTTCCTCTCCGAGCCCCGCTTCGAGGGCCTGCCGGCGACGCTGGAGACGCCCGGACCGGAGAGAAAGGGGCCGGACCGCAAAGAGGTCGCGGCGGCGAAGCGGCTGCGCAGGGCGGGGCTGAAGGCCCGTGCCGGCGCCGTCAGTTGATGTGGACGCCGGAGATCGCGCGCGAGATCACCAGACGCTGGATCTCCGAGGTCCCCTCGAAGATCGTGTAGATCTTGGCGTCGCGGTGCATGCGCTCGACCGGGAACTCCCGGGTATAGCCGTTGCCGCCGAGAATCTGGATCGCCCTCTCGGTCGCCCAGACCGCGACCTCGCTCGCCTTCAGCTTCGACATCGAGCCCTCGGCGTTCTCGAACGGGATCTGGTTGCGGCCCATCCATGAGGCCCGCCAGATCAGCAGCCGGGCGGCGTCGATCTCCATCTTTATGTCGGCGAGCGCGAAGGCGATCGCCTGGTTCTCGATGATCGCGCGGCCGAACTGCTCGCGCTCCTTGGCATAGCCGAGCGAGTACTCATAGGCGGCGCGGGCGATCCCAAGGGCCTGGGCGCCGACCGTCGGCCGGCTCGCTTCGAAGGTCTGCATCGCCGCCTGCGACTTTCCCTTCTTACCCTCGCGGACGCGGGCGAGGCGCTCGTCGAGGCGCTCCTTGCCGCCGAGCAGGCATGAGCCGGGGACGCGACAGTCATCGAGGTGGACGTCGGCGGTGTGGGAGGCGCGGAGGCCGTGCTTCTTGACCTTCGTCCCCTGCTCGCACCCCTTGGTCCCGGGTGGGATGACGAAGGCGGCGTGCCCGCGCGAGCGCAACTCCCGGTCGACCGTGGCGATGACGACGTGGACGGCGGCGATGCCGCCATTTGTCGCCCACGCCTTCTGGCCGTTGATCACCCACTCGTCCGCCGCCTCGTCGTAGGAGGCGTTCGTCCTGATCGCGGAGACGTCGGAGCCCGCGTCGGGCTCGGAGGAGCAGAAGGCGGCCACAGCAGGCTCCTCGGGCGTTCCGAAGCACTGCGGCACCCACTCCCCGAGCTGCTCGGGGGTGCCCTGGCCGAAGATCGCGGCGACGGCGAGCGAGGTGCCCATGATCGCCATCCCGATCCCGGCGTCGCCCCAGAAAAGCTCCTCGGTCGTGATCGGCAGGGTGAGGCCCGTCTCGTCGCCCCAGAATTGGGCCAGCGCCTCGAAGCCGTAGAGGCCGATCTTCGCTGCCTCCTGAATCACCGGCCAGGGCGTCTCCTCGCGCTCGTCCCACTCGGACGCGGCCGGCCGCACCACGCCTTCGGCGAAGCCGTGCACCCACTCGCGCAGGTCCTTCTGGTCCTGGTTCAGCTCGAGGCTGAACCTGGGGCCCTCGCCTGCCTCCGGCGAGGCCCCGTTGGTCATTTCGGCAACCAGCTGTTCCGCATCATTCCCGGTCTCGTTCATATAGCTCAAACTACATCAATCGATGTCACGATCGCTGCTGGGGGCCCGGGGTCCGCTCTGCGGCCGCGCGCTAAAGCGTGGCCGCAGGGTGCCGATAAACCCGCGGATGAAGACCATGCGCTGCCTCAACTGCGAGTCGGTGCTCTTCCTCGGCGGAGGGGCCTGTCCGCGCTGCGGCGGAGAGGACGTGGTCGAGTTCAGCGGGCCGCAGGCTCCGGCGCGGCGAAATCGCCTCCCGGTGCCGACCCCGGAACCCGCGATCAGCCAGTCGGCACCGTTCGCCCGGCGCCCGGCGCGGTTTAGCCTCACGGCAGGGCTCGCCGGCCTGGCCGGGCTGCTGGCCGTCCTCGCCCTCGAGTTCCTGATCTGATCCGGCCCGTCTCCGGCCGCAGGCTGGTGGCCTCCTCTAGATGAGCGCGTCGCGGAGGTCGAAGGCGCGCAGCCCCTCGGCGCCCTCGTCGGTGCAGTCGAAGAAGCGCGGGTTGACGCAGTCGAAGGCCCGGCCCTCGCCCTCGTAGGCCCGTTCGACGTCGAACTGGCATTGGGGAAGCGGCGGGCCGGTCATCTTGACCCCACCGAAGCCACCGGGCTGGAGCACCGCCTCGAGCTCGACCTCGGCCGCGAACACCTCCTGCATGCAACCAACGTACTGGCGGCCGTTGAGCATGTCGACGTAGCTGTAGAGGTAGGCGCAGCGCATCTCGATGCAGCCGCGGGGCTCGACGAGCTTGTCGCAGAAGGAGCGGCAGAGACGGCACTCGCCCGCTCTCGCGGTGCTCTCCTCTCTCTGGCGCGTAGCCATCGTGACTCAGTCTAGGCGCCGGTTGGCGCCGGCGCGAGTGATCAAGCCGCCATTACCCCCGGGCCGAGAAGCCCGTCCAGCTCGGCGCGGAGGCCGCCCGAGGGCTGGACCCGGTACTCGTCTCCGAAGCGGAGCCGCCGCAGGCCCTCGCGCGTCTCCATCTCCAGCAGGACCTCGGTATCGCCCTGGAAATGCTCGAACACGGACTTCAGCTCCTCGACCAGAGTCGGGCGGAAGTCGGCGGCGTTGATCCGCAGGGTCAGCGGTCCCGAGACTTG
Organism: uncultured Actinomycetes bacterium; assembly: GCA_963840235.1. Classification (GTDB taxonomy): domain Bacteria; phylum Actinomycetota; class Thermoleophilia; order Solirubrobacterales; family 70-9; genus JBBRHQ01. The sequence continues at coordinate 345,670 of CAWIYC010000003.1, read as the reverse complement.
CCGGGCAGCGCCGACGGCGCGCTCGATCTCCGCCTGGTCGGGCTCGAAGCGCTCGGCCTCCGCCACCACCAGCTTCGTCTCACCCCGCTCCTTGTGATCGATGCGGCCGCGGACGAGGACGATTGCGTCGGGAGCTATCACCGATGCGCTGGTGGCCTCGTCGGCCTTGAACACGAGCATCTCCACCTGGCCCTCGACGTCGTCGAGCGTCGCGAACATCATCTGCGAGCCGCTCTTGGTGCGGATCTTCTTGCACTCGGTGACGATGCCGCCGACGGTGACGAAGGAGCCGTCCTGCTTGCCCGCGAGCTCGGAGAGGCGGCAGTCAACGCGGGCCCGGAGGGCATCGCGGACCTCTGACAGCGGGTGCGAAGAGAGGTAGGTCCCGAGCGTCTCCTTCTCCATCGCCAGCAGCTCGCGCCTGTCGAACTCGGCAGCTGGTATGGGCGGCCGCTGGACCGAGGTAGTGGGGGCGCCCGCGGCAGCATCGGCGTCACCGAAGTCGAAGATCGAGCCCTGCCCCAGCTGGGCATCCTCCTGCGCCTTCTGTCCCGCCGCCTGGGCAGCGGGAAGCATCCCCAGCATCCCCATGCGCGAGTTGTTGGTCGAGTCCAGCGCCCCGCACTTGATCAGGCACTCGATCGCCCGCTTGTTGACGGCGCGAGCGTCAACCCGCTCGCAGAAGTCCCAGATCGATGAGAAGCGGCCGTCTTCGCGGGCGCGCAGGATCGCCTCGACGGCCGAGTGGCCGACGTTCTTGACCGCGTTGAGGCCGAACCGGATCGCCTTCTCGGAGACGACGAAGCCGTGGTCGGAGGAGTTGACGTCGGGCGGCAGCACCTCGATCCCCATCTCCTCGCAGCGGTTGACGAAGAACGGCACCTTGTCCTTGGTATTCATCACCGAGGAGATCACCGCAGCCATGTACTCGGCCGGGAAGTTCGCCTTGAGGTAGGCGGTGCGGTAGGCGATCAGCGCGTAGCAGGCGGCGTGGGACTTGTTGAAGGAGTAGTCGGCGGCAGCCTCCATCAGCGACCAGAGGTCGCCGGCGACCTTGCGATCGGTGCCCGAGGTTGCGGTCCCGGTCATGAACTGGTCCTTCATCGTCGCCATCAGCTCGCGCTTCTTCTTGCCGATCGCCTTGCGCAGATCGTCGGCCTTGGCCGGGGTGAAGCCAGCCATCTGCTTGGCGATCTCCATCAGCTGCTCCTGGTAGATGACGCAGCCGTAGGTGGGCTCGGTGATCGGCCGCAGGCGCTCGTCGGGGAAGCGCACGGTGGCCGGGTCGCGCTTGCCTCTTGCGTAGTCGGGGATGTAGCGCATCGCCCCAGGCCGGTAGAGGGAAACGAGGGCGACGATGTCATCGAACTCGGTCGGGCGCACCTTCTTCATCGCTTCCCGCATTCCCTCGGACTCGAGCTGGAAGACCCCGGTCGAGTCCCCTTCGGCGAGCATGGCGAAGGTGGTCGGGTCGTCCATCGGGATCGCGCCGATGTCGAGGTCGACCCCCCGTGAGCGCTCGATGATCTCGACCGCGTCCTCGATCACGTCGAGGTTGCGGAGGCCGAGGAAGTCCATCTTCAGCAGGCCGATCTCCTCGATCGGGCCCATCGAGTACTGGGTGACGATCTTGTAGGAGCGCTCTGCCTTGCCGTTCCCATTGCCGCCGCCGGTGGCGCTGCGATCCTCGGCCAGCTGCAGGGGGACGATCTCCTGCAACGGGCGGTCTGCGATCACGACCGCGGCGGCGTGGATCGAGTTGTTGCGGATTATGCCCTCGAGTCCCTGGGCGACGTCGATGATCCGCTTCGCCTCAGGCTCGGAGTCATAGGTCTTGCGCAACTCGCTGCCCGGCTTCAGGCATTCCGCGAAGGAGGGGTTGCGCCCCATCACCGGCTCGGGGATCTGCTTGGCAAGCCGGTCGCCGGTGCCGTAGTCGAAGCCGAGCACGCGGGCCGCGTCGCGGGTCGCCGCGCGCGGCGCCATCTTGCCGAAGGTGATGATCTGCGCGACCGACTCGCGGCCGTACTTCTCAGCCACGTAGCGGATCACCTGCTCGCGCCCGCGGACCGAGAAATCAATGTCGATGTCCGGCATCGACTTGCGTCCGGGGTTGAGGAAGCGCTCGAAGAGGAGGTCGTTGGCGAGCGGGTCGAGGTCGGTGATGCTGAGGCTGTAGGCGACGATCGATCCGGCCGCCGAGCCGCGGCCCGGGCCGACGGCGATCCCGCTCTCCTTGGCGTAGCGGACGAAGTCCCAGACGATCAGGAAGTAGGAGGAGAAGCCCATCTCCTCGATCACCCTCAGCTCGAACTCGAGCCGCTCGGTCGCGGCGGCCGGCGGCGGGTCGCCGTAGCGCGCCCGCAGCCCCTCGCCGGCGATACGCCGCAACATCTCCTCCGGCTCGGAGCCGTCCGGGGTCGGGTACCGCGGCAGCAGAAGCTTCCCCAACTCGATCTCCACCTCGCAGCGCTCGGCGATCTCGAGGGTCGCCGGCACCGCTTCTGGCCACTCCGAGAACGACTCGGCCATCTCCTCGGCGCTCTTGAGGAAGAACTCGTTGGTGTCGAAGGTGAGCTTCGGCGCCTCCAGGGTCGATTTCGTCTGCACGCACAAAAGGGCCGCGTGGTTGTCGTAGTCCTCGCGCCGCAGGTAGTGGACGTCGGCGGTGGCGACCAGCGGCCGGCCCACCTCCGCCGCGTAGCGGACGATTCCCGCGTTCGCCTTCTCCTGCTCGGCGATGCCGTTCTTCTGCACCTCGAAGTAGACCTGGTCGGGACCGAAGGCCTGGATCAGGTCGTCGAGGTGGGCACGGGCGTCCTCGGGACGGTCCTCGACCAGGCGCCGGCAGAAGCGCGACTGGAGGCAGCCGGTGAGCGCGATCACGCCATCGGAGTGGCGCTCGAGCAGCTCCATGTCGACATTGGCCTTGCCACGTGAGAAGCCCTCGAGGAATCCGGCCGATGTGAGCTCGACCAGGTTGCGGAAGCCGGCGTCGCTGGAGGCCAGCAGGGTGAGGTGGTTGCGCTCGTAGCGAACCTGCTCGGAGATCGCGCGGCGATCGTCGACGAGGTAGGCCTCGAGCCCGATGATCGGCTTGATCCCCTGCTTGCCGCACGCCTTGTAGAGCTCGACGGCGCCGTTCATCACCCCGTGGTCGGTGAGGCCCAGGGCCGGCATCCCAAGCTCCGCCGCGCGCTCGGCCATCGCCTCGATCTTGCAGGCGCCGTCGAGCAGCGAGTACTCGCTGTGGGCGTGGAGATGGGCGACGGAGGGAGCGCTCACGGGCAGAAGGCGATCATGCCAACCAGCTCAGATGCCACCCACCCAGCGAACCACCCGTTTCCGCTATCTGCGGACCTATTCGCGCCGGCCGGTCCGGATCCCCGGGAAGCAGGAGTCACGCCCGCGCCGCTGCCGAGACCTAAATTCCTCTCACCATGAGAGGAGATTGAACACTCGCGAGGGGCCAGCGTGAGGCCGTCTTCGATGGCGCTGGCCGAAGCAGGGGCGAGAGGGCTCTAGGATCGCGGCGTGATCTACCTCCTGCGCCACGGCGACGCCGAGGACGGCAGCGGCGACGACTCCGCCCGGCGGCTGACGGCCAAGGGCGAGCGCCAGGCCGGAGACGCCGGTGCGGCGCTGGCTGCGTTGGGCACCGGTATCGATGCCTGCCTCGCGAGTCCCAAGTTGCGGGCGGCGGAGACGGCGCGGATCGCCGCCGCCGCCCTCGGGCTCGAGGTCGAGGTCTGCGAGGCTCTTCGCGGCGGGCCCTTCGACGCTCTCGGGCTGGCGACGGGGCGGGGCGAGGTGCTGCTGGTCGGCCACGAGCCCGACCTCTCCGAGGAGGTCGCCCGGCTCACCGGCGCCAGGGTGAAACTGAAGAAGGGCGGGCTCGCCGCCCTCGACGCAGGCACCCTGCACGCCCTGATGACACCGGCTCACCTGCGGGCGATCAGCCAGGGGTAGGTAGCACCAACCGCCGAACTGCACCTTGGGCGCCATGCGCGCGCCCGAGGTTGATCTCGGCGGGGAGCCTCCCACGCTCAGCCGGCGCAGACCCAGGCGCCGGAGCCGGAGTCGTTCCAGATCTGGGCCGCGATCCGGTCCTGCTCGGCCTTGGCGGCGTTCTGGGGCGCTCCGCTGCCGCCGTAGAGCGCCCAGGTCGAGGGCAGGATCTGGTAGGCGCCGCCGGCGCCGCTGGAGGGGTTGACGGCTCCGTAGTTGCCGCCCGACTCGCAGGCGACGATGTAGGAGGGGATCGTGTAGGGGCCACCGAGCCACTTGTCAACCTCATTCTGGGCGCTTTGGACACTTTGGGCGCTCTCGGCGGCAGCCGCCGCCTGCTGGGCCTGGGCTGCCCTGGCCGCGGCGGCGCGGGCGGCCTCGATGTCGCCGACCCAGCCGCCGATGTTCGACTTCAAGGAGACAAGGGTCGCCTCGCGGGAGGAGGCGATCGCCTGTAACTGGGCCGCGGTCGACTCGGCCCTGGCCCGGATCGCCGAGATCTGCGAGCGCGCCGTTTCGAGGCGGGCGTTGTAGGCGTCGACACGGGCCTTCAACCGCTCGACCGCCTCGAGCTCGTCGCGGACGGTGTTGCGGACCTGACGCACCCGCACCGCGAGGCTCGTGTCGGAGTCCTCGATCAGCTTCAGGTAGTTGCTGCGGGTTGCGAGGTCGTCGAAGCCCTCGGAGCTGAGGATCAGCTCGGTAGCGTCGGGGACCCCGCTCTCGTAGATCGCGACCAGGCGGCGGGCGAGGGCGGCGCGGGCTCGCTGCAGCCGGCGCCTCTCGGCGGCCAGGCGACGCTGGGAGTCCTTGACCTTCCCAGCCAGCTCCGCCGCCCGCTCCTGGCCGACGGCGAGAAGCGACGAGACCTGCTGCTCGCGGGCGGCTGCGGCGGCGGCCTCCTGCTGGGCGGCCGCCATCTGTGCCTGGCTCGCCTGAAGGTCGGAGGCGAGGGCCTGGGCCTGTGAGCGGGCACTGTCGACCCTCGCCTGGAGCGCGTCAACGTTCGCGGCAGGCGCCTCCGCCGCCGGGGCGAGCGCCGCGATCAAGCCTGCGAGCAGGACGCCGACAAGCCGGCTGCGGCTGCTGTGAATCCTCGATTTGGCCTGCACGCATACCTCCTTCGGGTCGCCTGCGGGGTTAGCTGTCGGGCTCGCGCCGAAGGAGTGGCGCTACACGGTTGGTGATTCGCCCCTGCGACCCCGCCTCTCGGTCAGGGCCGCTCCGGTTCCCCCGCTCCCGCTCGGCGTGCGAGCGGGATTAGGCGGTCAAATCTGATCGCGGAAGCTATCCGAAATGTGAGGAAACGCTAACAGGTTGTCCATAAGACGCAACAGAAGTTGCGCCACAGGCGTGAAATCAGCCCTCCGGCGTCCCCCCGCGGGTGGCGGCTAGATAGCCGCCGACGAGCGCCGCCACCAGCCCCAACCCGAGCGCGAAGCGGATCTGGCGGCCGTAGCGCAGGCGAACCATGAGGACGATGCCCCTGACCGCCGCCTTGCCGATGATCTCGTACATCAAGTGCCTTCCTCGTCTGTGGCGCGCCCCCTGATCCTATGCGCCATCCGGCTCTGAAGGGAGAAGATCTCGATGAACCCGGGGCTCGCCGACTGGGAGAACTCCCCCCCGGACTCGCCGAAGCTGGCGAGCGAGCGGTCATAGAGGGCGTAGGGCGAGGACCGCGCCACCGGGGTCGCCGAGCCCTTGAAGAGCTTCATCGTGATCTCGCCGGTGACGTACCGGTTGGCCGAGCGCATGTAGGCGTCGAGATCCTCGCGCAGGGGCTCATGCCAGAGACCGGCGTAGCAGAGGTAGGACCAATGCCGGTCCAGGCCCCCCTTGAAGTTGTTCTGGTGGATCGTCGAGACCAGCTTCTCCAGCTCCTGGTGGGCGGCGAGAATGATCGCCGCCGCCGGAACCTCGTAGAGGTCGCGAACCTTGAGCCCGATTATCCGGTCCTCGATGTGGTCGACGATGCCAACGCCATGGCGCTCGCCGGCCTCGGCGGCGCGCTCGAGCAGCTCGACCAGGCCGAGGCGCTCGCCCTCGAGCGAGACCGGGCGGCCCGACTCGAACCCGATTTGGATCGTCTCCGGCTCGTCGGGCGCGTCCTCGGGCCGGGTGACGAGCTGGAAGGCGTCGTCAGCCGGAGCCGAGCCGAGGTCCTCGATCTCGAGCCCTTCGGAGGAACGCCCCCAGAGGTTGTCGTCGATCGAGTAGGGCGCGGCCTCGGCCCCGCCCTTGATCGGGATCCCGTGCTCGCGGGCGTAGGCGATCTCCTCCTCGCGGCCCATCCGCCACTGGCGCACGGGAGCGATCACCTTCAGCTCCGGGTCGAGGGTGGCGACGGTGGCCTCGAGCCGCACCTGGTCGTTGCCCTTGCCGGTGCAGCCGTGGGCGATCGTGTCACAGCCGGAGCGACGCGCGATCTCGACCCCGAGCTTGGCGATCAGCGGCCGCCCGAGGGCGGTGAACAGCGGGTAACCGCCGCCGTAGAGGCCATTGGCGAGGATCGCCGGCAGAACGTAGTCCTCGGCGAACTCCTCGCGGGCGTCGACGACCACGGCATCCACCGCGCCCAGGCCCCGGGCCTTGGCTGTGACCACGTCGTAGTCCTCGTCGGGCTGGCCGAGGTTGATCGTCAGGGTGACTATCTCCGCGCCGTAGGTCTGCTGGATCCAGCGCAACATGACGCTGGTGTCGAGCCCCCCGGAATAGAGCAGCAGCACCCGGCCGATCCGCTCCGGGTCGGCCTCGTAGGAAGCCGTGCGGTGGTGCGGCGGCAGGGGCGATTCGGCGGGGTCGGTCGTCTCTGTCATCTCGTCCCGGTCATCGGGGGCGCGAAGTCTGCCACGCGGGCGGCCCCGGGCGGGTGCCGGCGCTGTCAGACTGCCCGCCGTGAGGCGGCTCGGCCACATTCTCGCGATCGCGCTGATCACGGCCGGCCTGGTCGTGCTCGCCGACGTCGGCCTGACCCTCGCCTATAAGGAGCCGGTCTCCTCGATCTACGGGGAGGTCAAGCAGAGCCAGGCCGCCGACCAGCTGTCCGAGCTGGAAGCCAACTACCCCACTGCGGCCGACCGCAGGGCCGTGCACAGGGTCAGGAGCCCGAAGATCAGGGCCTCGATCCTTGCCCGGCGCTTCGGTCGCCAGGTCGAGACCGGCGACGCGATCGGCAGGATCGTCGCCCCCGACATGGATGGCCTCAATGCGGTTGTCGTCCAGGGCACCGACACCGCGAGCCTGCAGAAGGGCCCCGGTCACTACCCGGCGACGCCGTTCCCGGGCGAGCGCGGGACGGTGGGAATCGCCGGCCACCGCACGACCTACCTGGCCCCCTTCCGGCACATCGACTCGATGGAGCGGGGCGATTCGGTCACGCTCGAGATGCCCTACGCGACCTTCGTCTACCGGGTGCAGAAGACCGAGATCGTCGACCCCAGCGAGGTCGGCGTCGTCAAGCCGGTCTCCTACGAGCGCCTGGTTCTGAGTGCCTGCCATCCGCTCTACAGCGCCGCCCAGCGCTACATCGTCTTCGCCAGGCTCAGCCGGATCGGCCCGCCGACGACTTGACCCGGCCCCCACCGCAGGCCCTGTCCGGGATCCGGGCCTGACGTGAGGCCGGGCCGAGACTAGGGAGCGGCGACTCCGCCGCTGCCGCCGCCGCTCGGAGTGGTCGGCGTCGTGGGCGTGGTTGGGGTGGTGGTGGGGGTGGTTGGGGTGGTCGTCGGCTCGGTTGTCGTCGTCGGCGCCGTCGTGGTGGTGGTGGGCTCGGTGGTGGTGGTCGGGGCGGTGGTCGTGGTTGGCTCGGTGGTCGAAGTGGTCGAGGAGTTGCCGCTGCCGCTGTCGCCGGCGATCACGACCACGGCGACGATCAGGCCGACTATGACCGCGATCAGCGCCGCCACCAGCAGCCGCATATTCCCGTGCGGGCGGCCGCTTTCCCCGGGATCGCCCTCCGAGCCGCGGCCGTTGTCAGGTCCCATCATTCTGGTCGGGTCCTCGTGCACCTACTCCTCCGGCCCCAGGATCGCGTCGACGACCTGGGAGGTGTCCTGGACGCCGAGCTCGTTGCGCAGCCGGGCCTCGATCTCGCCCCTGCTGCTCCCCGAGATCGCCATCTGGGTCACCAGCAGTCGGGTCCCGACCGAGCGGGGCGGCTTTGAACGGGAAGGGCCCGACCTCGGCGTCCCAACCGGCTTCAGGTGGGAGAGCTGGGGGTCCGGGCCCCCGGGCCCCGCCTCCGGCGGAAGCTCCTCGCTCCCCCTGCCCTGCTCCGGCGCCGCCTGGGGCGGGGCCTCCGCTCCCGGGGAGGTGTTGTTGGCGCCCTCGTCCCCTAGTGGCTCGACGCTGGCGTTGGCGTCGCCGAAAGCGGCGATCAGCATGTCGGCCTGGCGCTTGACCTCCTCCGCTTGCTCGATCAGGCCGTCGGTGAGCTCGGTGATCGCCCGGATCCGCTCGGCGGCGATCCGGTCGGCGCGGACCCGCGCCTGCTCGAGATGCTGCTTGGCCTGAGCCTCGGCGTCGTCTATCACCCCCGCGGCCGCGTGCTCGACTGCGTCGATGATGATGGCCAGCCGCTCGGCGGCGCTTTGCGCCAGGGGTCCCGGGCTCGACGGCGTTGCGGATGCTTCGCCTTCAGGCGGCGTTCTCGGCTGCTCGTTCATCGATCTCGTCGCTGGGTCGAGGCGCGGGACCACGCGCGGGGGTCTCCTGGAGCAACGATTCTAGGCTGCTCGTCGAAAGAATCCCAACCACCACCGTTTCCGGCGCCTCTCCTTCAGTTCGTCCATGCCCGTGCCTCCGGGGGCGGAGACGCGCGGGTCGACCTCGCGTGGGGGTCTTATCTGAGAACGCAACTCGGCCTCCGCGGCTTCCAGGCAGTCGAGCATCCACTCCAGCCTGATCGCGACCTCCGAGGCACGCTCGGTCAGTTCCCGTCGCAGCCGCGCGACCTCCTCCAGGCGCTCTGCCGCGAGCCTCTCGGCGCCGTCCTCGGTGCCCTCCGCGAGCGCCGCCAGCTCCTGCTGGTGGCGCTGCACCAGGGCCGTCAGGCGCTCGCTGGTGGACTCCAGCAGGGCGCGGACAGCATCGCTTCGCTCAGTGGCGAGATCGGCCTCGGGCATCAGTCGCTGATGTTCCAGCAAGGTGCGGTCGGAACAAGCCAGGGGACTACTCGCTCCGGCCGGCTGACTCCCGTGCGCCGAGTATCCCGTCGAGCATCGACTCGGGCTCATCGATGTGGAACTCGTTCCGGAGACGGCTCTCGATCTCATCGCGGCTGCTGCCGGCGACCGACATCTGCGTCGCCAGCAACCGGGCGCCGGCGGAGAGACCGTTGCCCTCAACGTCGCCGGTGTCCTCCGTCTCGGGCTTCGAGGCCATCGGGCGCGACTTGTCCTGGCCTCGTAATGCCGCCGACCCGCCCCTGATCTGCTGTTGCAACTCCGCCTTGGTTTCCTCCAGGGAGGCGATCAGCTCCTCCGACTCGATCCGGATCTCCGAGGCCCGCTTCGTCAACAGCGCCGCCGATTCGGCGATCTCCGTCGCAGATCGCTCGGCCGCGTCGATCATCACCTGGATTCGACCGATCGCGCTCAGGTTGGACTCGGTTGAATCCGGCTTGGCGGCCTTGTCGCGCCCGCCCTGGTCAGCCGGGGGTTTAGGTTGCTGGTTCATCTCGATCGAGGTGCCGGTCGGGGATCCTTCGCCGCCCGGCGAATTGACCCTTCACCGCAAGTGTAAGCCGACTCCGGCGAAACCACGCGCCTCAGGCTGTCGCGAACGACCGTGCCCCGGACTCCCAGGTCGAGTGGCCTAATGCGTCCACCATCTGGACGCTTTCGTAGGCACGACTCGAGGTCGGCCGAAGGTGCGCCCCCTGTCGCGCCGGTTCAGGCGCGGGGGCCGCGGTCGAGAGTCAGGCGCCGCAGCGCGAAACCCATCGAGGTCAGCAGCACGGCGACGGCCAGCAGCGCGATCAGGTCGAGGCCGGTGAACGGCAGGCCGCTGACCACCGTCTTCTCCAGGCCGGAGGCGCCGCCACCGCCGTGGGAGATCTGGGTGATGTTGCGGTACTGCTCCTGTGTCGGATCGGAGGCCGCGAAGGCGCCGGGGGCCCAGACGAGCAGGGCCAAGGCAGCGCCGAAGGCGGCGATCCAGGCGGAGCGCGCGGTGAGGCTGATCTTCTCGGTCAGTGCGGTCATCTCGGATCCGACCACGCAACTTCCTGCCGGAAGGCGCGCGGTTAACAAGCAGTGTGCCAGAGACCCCCGCCTCGTGCAACCCGGGTCGCCCTCAGGGGTTCTTCGAAGCGGCTCCCAGGCGGCGCTCGAGCCCCAACACCTCGGGCCCGTGCGGGTTGAGCTCGAGGGCACGGGCCAGTGCGGCCCTGGCCGCCGGCGGATTCGACCGCAGCAGCTCCCGGGCGATGAACCAGTGCGGCGCGTAGTTGTCCGGCACCCTCTCGATCGCATCGCGGAAGCTCTCAAGCGCCAGGGCGTGTTCGCCCAGGCTCGCGGCCAGGGCGCCGCGGTCGATCAGGGGCTGCTCGCTCAGCGGGTTCAGCTCCGACGCGCGCTTGAAATCACGCAGGGCGGCGCCCGGATCGTCGCGGGCCTCGGCGATGCCGCGCTGCACGTAGCGGTCGGAGACGAACAGGGGCATCGCGACCAGCGCCGCGGCGACCAGCGCGCCCGCGAGCGCCCACCGCGCCGGGGCGGACCTGGAAGCGGCTCCCGTCCCGGAAATCGCCGGGGCCACGGACAGGCCGAGCAGGTAGAAGGCGGGCGCGCTCACCCCCGGGTACTGCCAGAACCAGTCATAGGAGCCCTGGACGAACCACTGCACGCCACCGGCCACCGAGGCGGCGACCAGCGCCGCCTCGGTCTTTCCCTGGCCCCTCGAGCGGATCGCACCGCCGACACAGCCGACGACGAACGCGATCAGCAGCACAAGCCCCGGCAGGCCCAGCTCCGAGGCCACTCTGACGATCAGGCTGTGAGGGTCTCTGGGGCTCTCCCCGCTGCGGCGGTGCTCGAGATAGACGAACTGGAAGGAGCCGGCGCCGCCCCCGATCAGCGGGCGGTCCACCGCCTCGTTCATTCCGACTCGCCAGAAATCGTGCCGGTTGGAGCCGACGTTGGTGCCGAAGCGGATCCCCTGGCTGCGCAGGTCCGGGTAGCCGACCTTGCCGAACTCCTTCACCCGCTGGTCGACGAACCCGACCGGGCCTCCGTGCCTGGCGACGAAGACCGAGCCGCCGACGAGCACGGCGAGCGTCGCCGCGACCGCGGCCACCCACGAGATCACCCGGACCCGGGAGCGCCCGAGATGGATTCTCGGGTAGACGAGGCCCAGCACCAGCGCCGCCAGCAGCAGCGAGGCCCCGGACGTGAAAGCCACCGCCCGCGCTGCGTCGTGGAGCAGCGGCACCACGCCGGGGTTCGCGGCCCCGTGGCGATAGACGTCGAGCAGCGCCGGCAGCGCCGGCAGCACCGGGATCACCGCCAGCCCGATCATCACCGCCGCCCGCAGGCGGTGGGGAGTGACGACGAGGAACACGAGCAGGGCGACCGCGGCCGCCGGCAGCGAGCCCCGGCTCTGGGCCAGGACCGCCAGTTCCAGCAGCAAGGTCGCGGCGGCGACCATCAGCGCCCGCCATTGCCAACGCCAGTCGTTTTGGGCGGCGAGGCCTATCAGGGGCCAGAGGCAGGTGAGGAAGAAGGCGGCGTTGGCGTTGCGATACCCGATCGGGAACCTCAGGGTCGCGTCGGAGTGCAGGTACCAGTTGAAGTCCGATCCGGTCCCGATCGCGATAACCGTGGCGATCCCGACCAGCGCACCGGCAGCCGCGACCGGCAGCAGCGCCCGAAACATCCTTGCGCCGAGCAACCGTGTCGCCCAGAGCCCGACCCCGAAGATGACGGCGTAGGCGAGGACGCGCTCGGCATCGGCCACCGCTGCGGCCGGGACCGGCGTCCAGAGGATCGAAGCCAGTGTCCAGGCGGCGAGGCCCGCCGCCGCCCCGAGCGCCAGCCTGGCGAAGCCGTCGAGGCGGCCCGGGAGCGGGATCATCAGCAGCGCCAGGGCGATCAGCAGGTAGAGGGCAATCGCGCCCGGATAGAAGACCGGACCGAAGTAAGCCCCCTGCTTCCAGCCCCACCATCCGAAAAGGATCATGGTCGCCGCCAGGAACGGGACCGCGACCCGCTGCTCGATGGCCGCAGTGGCGGGCGGGCCCTTGGCGGCCTTGCCACCCGCGTCCCCCGGCTGAGACGGCTCCACCTCGAGGCGCGGTTCCGACATCGCGCCCAAAGCTAACGCAAGGCCGTGACGGCGCCGATGTAAGAATCGCGATTGCGCAGGAGCGCGATCGCCTGCCGCGAAGCAAGCCCAGATGAACGACCGACTCGACAACTACGCCGCGGACTGGCTGCAGCCGGCTGAGGAGCAGAGTGGCCTGCAGAGTTATGTCGAGACGATCCGCGAGCGCCTCTGGCTGATCGTGCTGACGGTGGTGATCACCACCGCGATCGCGGTGATCTACGTGGTCACGGCGACGAAGCTCTACGAGGCGCAGGCCAACCTCCTGATCACCCCGGTCTCCAGTGCCGACCCGACCCTGGCCACACTGGGACTGATCACCGATTCCAGCGATCCGACCCGGCCGGTCGAGACCGCGTCGAAGTTCGTCACCAACATCGACGTCGCCAAGAGGGTGCAGACCGCCCTCGACAGCGGCGAGACTCCGCAGTCGCTGCTGAGCAAGGTCAGCGCCGAGCCGATCGCCCAGAGCAACGTTGTCGCCGTCACCGCCACAGCCGACTCCCCGGAGCTCGCCAAGCAGATCGCCAACGCCTTCTCCAAGCAGGCGGTCGCCGATCGCACCAAGCGGCTGCACGAGCGTGTCAACGACACCGTTCCGCTGCTGCGGCAGCAGATCGCCCAGGACCCCACCCAGGCCGCCGGGGTCGGGTCCCTCGGGGCCGAGCTGGCGCTGCTGCAGACGCTGGGCAACGGCCCCGACCCGACGATCGCGGTTGACTCGCTCGCCGACCTGCCCTCGGGCCAGGTCTCGCCACGGCCGGTCCTGAGCGTCGCCGGCGGCATCTTCGCCGGTCTCGTCCTCGGCATCGGCGCCGCCTTCGCCGCCCAGGCGCTCGACCCGCGCCTGCGCCGCGAACAGCAGCTGCGCCGGCGTTACCGCCTGCCGATCCTGACCCGGATCCCGCGCGACTCAGGTGGGCGTTCGGACGCCAAGCCACTCGGGCCGAGGGCGGTCGCGCCGGCCACGGCCGAGGCCTACCGGACCCTGCGCGCAACGCTGGCCCGGAATGCCCCCGGTGCCACCACCGGGCGGGTAATCCTGGTTACGGGTTCCTCCGTGTCGGAGGGCAAGACGACGACGGCGGTCAACCTCGCCGCCTCACTCGCCCTTGCGGGCCAGCGCGTGATCCTGATCGAGTCGGACCTGCGGCGCCCGTCCCTCGCCCAGGCGCTCGGGGTCACACCGGAGCGCGGCGGCGTCGTCAGCACCCTGATCGAGAACACCGAGCTATCCGACGCCCTGGTCACCTCCCCCAACTACGGGCCCAACCTGCAGATGCTGCTCGCCGATTACGAGGGCGGCTGGATCGCCGAGCTGTTCTCGATCCCGGCGGCCGAGCAGATGATCGAGGAGGCGAAGGCCCTTGCCGACTACGTCGTCATCGATTCCGCCCCGCTGACCGAAGTCGTCGACGCCCTGCCCCTGGCGCGCCACGCCGACGACGTGGTCGTGGTCGTGCGGCTTGGCCAGACCCGGATCGACAGGGTCCTGCAACTGGCGGAGCTGCTGGCCGAGAACGGGATCAAGCCGGTCGGCTTCGCCATCGTCGGCGCTCCCCGAACCGGGGGTCAGGACTACCACTACTACGCAGGTGCCTCGGGGCCTGAAACGGGCGGGCCGGACCAGCGCCAGCCGCGCAAGCTCTTCGGCGTCCGCTGAGGCCGTCGGTTGGCCGCCCGAATCGATCCGGCCCGCTGGTACTGGACGCTGGGGGTGGCGGCCCTTGCGGCCGTGGTCGGGCTCCTCGCCGGACGCGACCCCACCCTGGCTATCGCCGCCTCGATCGGGCTCGGCTTCCTGCTGCTCACCGTCGCCGATCTGGTCGTTGGCGTCACCATCTTCACCGCCGCCAGCTTCCTCGAGCTGGCCTCGGTCGCCTCCGGGGTCGGGATCGCCAAGGTCCTCGGGCTGGCGCTGGCGATCTCCTGGATCGCGACCATTGCCGCGGGCCGCGGGCACGACCGCTTCGTCTGGTTCTCGAGCCCGGGGTTGAGCCTGATGATCATCGCCCTGCTCGCCTGGGGCACGCTCAGCCTGCTCTGGGCCGAGTCCACCGCGCTCGCGATCGCCCAGATGCTCCGTTACGGGCTGGTGGCGCTGCTGGTCCCGATCGTGTTCACGGCGGTCCGCAGCGGCTCAGCCGTCAAGGCCGTCACCGGAGCCTTCGTGGGCGGCGCCACGATCGCCGCCGCATACGGCCTCTTCGCCCCGCCGGACGTCTCCGGTATCGAGGGCGCCGTCAACTCCACCGAGCAGCTGAACCGGATCGCGGGGACGGTCGGCGACCCCAACGTGCTTGCCTCGGTCCTGCTCGTCGGGGCGATCCTGGCGGTGGCGCTGGCGATCACCCAGCGCGGCTCGCCCGCGATCCAACTAGTCCTCGTCGGCTGCGCAGTGCTCTGCATCGCCGGCGTCGTCCTCACCTTCTCCCGCGGCGGCCTGTTCGCGCTGGGCATCGCCATCCTCGCCACCCCGATCGTCGCCCGTCGCCGGGGCGCCGCGCTCGCCGCCGGGTTACTGGTGGGAATCTGCGTGGTCGCCTACATCGGCGTCCTGGCGCCGTCCGACGCCCGTGACCGCATCATTCGCAACGACGGCGGCAGCGGTCGCACCGATATCTGGAAGATCGGCTGGAGGATGGTCGAGGACCAGCCCGTAACCGGCATCGGGGTCGGCAACTTCCAGACGTCTTCGATCCACTACCAGATCAGGCCCGGCGCGGCCAGGGTCAGGACCGACCTCGCCGACAACCCCAGCGTCGCCCACAACTCATACCTGGAGATCTGGGCGGAGCTGGGCCTGGTGGGCCTGGCCCTCTTCTGCGGGATCGTGGTCGCCGCGCTCGCCGCCGCGATCAGGGCCAACCGGCGGTTCCTCCGCGACGGGCGCAGCGACCTCGCCGTGATCGCCGGCGCGGTTACGGTCGCGCTGATCTCCGTCCTCGCCTCCGACCTGTTCATCTCCGAGCAATCGAGCAAGCACCTGTGGCTCCTGATCGCCCTCTGTCCGGCGCTTTGGGCGATCGCCAGGCGCGGGGCCGAGGCGGCGCCGGGGACGGCGGCGGAGCGCTGAGCCGCCCGCTCTCAGCGCCGCCGACGCGAGAGAAGGTCGAGGTAGAGGTCCTCGATCCTGGCCGTCCAGGCCTCAAGGCTCCAGCGCTCCCGGCGCAGCCTGCGACCTTCCTGACCCATTCGGCGCCGCGCCCCCGGGTCGCCGAGCAGGCCCGCCAACGCCGCGGCCAGCGCCTCCGGGTCCCGGGGCGGCACCAGCACCCCCGACTCACCGTCGACCACCAGCTCCGGCAGTCCGCCGACGTCGGAGGCGACCACCGGCAGGCCGGCCTCCATGTACTCCATGACCGAGAGCGGCCCACCCTCGAACTCCGAGCAACAGACGGCGACGTCGAGCGCCGCGAGCAGGTCGGGAACGTCCGATCGCGCCCCCAGGAGCCGGACCGAGCCTCCGAGGCCGCGGGCTGCGATCAGGCCTTCGAGCCGTTCGCGCTCGGGCCCCTCTCCCGCGATCAGGACCGCCGGTCGCAGACCGCCCTCCCCGAGCCGGGCGGCGGCCTCGACCAAGACCTCAAAGGCCTTCTCGGGTCGCAGATGACCGACGCTCCCGATCACGGGGTCGCCCGTCCCGATCCCCAGCTCGCGCCGGACCCGGGTGCCGTCCCCGGGCTCGAAGCCCGCGATCCCGTTCGGAATCAGAGTGATGCGATCGGGGTCGATGCGCTCGACCGCGATCATCCGGCGGCGACCCTCCTCCGAGACGGCGATGAAGGCGTCGGAGAAGCGGGCGATCAGGTCGCGGTCCAGCAGCGGCCGGATCCGGTTGCCGCCGTAGGCCCACATGTGCTCGTGCGCGACCACCACCGGCACCCTTGCCGCGCGTCCCAGGATCACCGCCCAGACGTTGGAGCCGAAAAGGTGACCGTGGACGACGTCGATCCCATCCCGCCGCAGGACCCGCAGCAGGGGCCGCCAGGCCCACAGCGCCACCCGCGAGTCGCGCCGCAGCTTGATCACCCTCACCCCCGCCTCCCCCAGGCGGGCGAGGATGGACGCCGCCGGCTCGGCCTGCTCGAGGCCGTCCTGCCAACGGGTGATGCACAGCGTGCGCTCGAATCGCGCCGGGTCGAGGCGGATCGCGTTCTCCACGGCCAGCCTCTCGCCGCCGCCGGGCCGGGCGATCGAGTCGATCATGACCACGACACGGACCGGCCCCGCGCCGGAGCCTGCCGCCGCCCGGCCGCTCACCCGATCGTCCGGGCTCGGCTGGACACTTGCCCCAGCCGTTGCGCGAAGGACCTGGACATGACCCCCGAACCGTATAGCCATGGCCCCTGAGCCTTCGGGCCAGGGCGGCGAGCAGGCGCCCAGGGGACTGGCGCGGACGGTCGTCAGGGGCGCCAGCATGGCAGCCGGGGGCTACGCTCTCGCCCAGGGGCTCAACCTGGTCGTGTACCTGGTCCTGGCCCGGCTTCTGACCCCGGAAGAGTTCGGGATCTACGCGGCGGCGACGATCCTGCTCGGCTTCATGGGGCTCGTCAGCGAGTCCGGAATCACCTCCGCCCTGATCCATCGCAAGGACCGGATCGAGGAGGCAATGAGCACCGGGGCAGCGTGGACGCTGCTCGCCGGCACCGGCCTCAGCCTGGTGGCTCTGGCGCTTTCGCCGGCGATCGGCTCCTTCTTCGACGACCCGAAGACCGGCGAGATCGCGGCGGTGATGTCCGGCGTGGTCCTGCTGCAGACACTCACCTCGGTGCCCTCGGCGATCCTGCAGCGAACCTTCTCCTTCAAACGCCGGATGATCATCGAGCCGGTCCAGGTCGTCGTCTTCGGGTCGGTGGCGATCGTCGCCGCGGCCAAGGGGCTGGGCGCCTGGGCGCTAGTGGTCGGGCAGTACGCCGGCGTTCTCATCGACACGGTCCTCTCCTGGGCCCTGGTCAGCTTCCGGCCGAAGTTCCGCCTCGTCTCGGTCAAGATGTGGAGAGAGTTGGCCGGCTACGGGCGGCACGTGTTCGCGGGATCCATGGCCCTTCGTGTCGGCGAACAATCGGACACCGCGATCGTCGGCAAGTTCCTCGGCGCGGCTCCGCTGGGGCAGTTCCGTTACGCCTTCCGCCTGGCGATGACGCCATTTCAGATGCTGCTCTCGGCTGCGGCCTACGTGCTGTTCCCCGCCTTTGCCCGCATCACCGGCGACCGAGGCCGGTTTCAGGCCGCGTTCCTCAGGTCCCTGCGCTGGATGTGCGTGCTGGGGTTCCCCGGTGGGCTCATCCTGATCCCGCTCGGCGTGCCGCTCGCCGTCCTCGTCTTCGGCGAGGTCTGGCGCGAAGCCGGCTACGCCGCGATGGGCATGGGCCTCTACACCGGAGCGATGGCGCTCAACTCGATCGCCTCGGAGGGCCTCAAGGCCGATGGCCGGCCTGAGTTCGCAACCCGGATGAACGTGGTCACCGCCGGGGTCACGATCATCGCCATGCTTGCCTTCGTCCCGCTCGGCCTCGCGGCGGTCGCGGTCGGCCTCTCGCTGGGGGCAGCCTGCGGCGCCGTCGTCGGCCTCGTCTACGCGATCCGCGTGATCGGCCTGCGCACCCGGGACATTCTCAGCGAGATCTGGCCCCCTCTCCTGGCCGCGGCTGCGATGGTGGCCGTGATGACCCCGGTGGAGTTCCTCCTGGTCGAGGCGGACAGCCGGAGCACCGTGGTCGGCCTCGCAATGCTCGCCCTCGAAGGCGTCGCGGCGGTCGCCATCTACGTCGCGGCGCTGGCGGCGCTGGCGCCGGACACGGGCCGCGAGCTGCTGCGGGGGGCGAAGTCCGCCCGTCGCTCGCTTGCCCGGGCGATCAGCGGCGCCCCCGACGAGGATGCGCTGGCCGAGGCCGAGGCCCCCCTTCCCGGGAGCAGTGTGCGATGAGCGAGCCCGCCTTCAGCGTCGTCGTCCCGGCCTACAACGCGGCCGGCACGCTCCCGTCGACGATTCGCTCGGTGCTGGGCCAGACGCGCCCCGACTTCGAGCTGATAGTCGTTGACGACGGCTCCACCGATCCGGTCGCCGGCCTTGTCTCGTCCGTCGCCGGCGACGACCCCCGGGTCCGGGTGATCCGCCAGGAGAATCGCGGCCCGGCCGCAGCTCGGAACACCGGAATCCGCAGCGCCGGCGCCGGCCTGGTCAGCGTCCTCGACAGCGATGATCTCTACATGCCGGACTATCTGGAGTCTGTCCACACCGCTCTGGCGGCCTCTCCGGACGCCGGCATCGCCTTCACCGACTGTTGGATCCTCAACGGTGCCAGCAAGCGGATCTACCGCCAGACGTGCCTCTCCTCCTACCAGTTCACTTCGACCGAGCTCAGCAGCGAGGCGCTCCTGCCCGCCCTGCTCGAACTCAACTTCATCACGGCCTCGACCGTGACCGTCCGCAGGGAGGCGGTGATCGCCGTCGGCGGCTACGCCAGCGCGCTCCGGGGGTCCGAGGACTACGACCTGTGGCTGCGGATCGCGGCCGCGGGATACGGCGCCGTGCGACCGCCGGGGTGCCACGCCGTTCTCCGCGACCGGCCCGGGTCGCAGTCGAAGGACCGGCTGCTGATGGCCCGTGGCCTGCACGATGTGCTCCTACGGGCGGCCTCGGAGTTCGAGCTCTCCGGCGACGCCCGCGAGGTGGTCGAGGCGAGGATCCGCGGCCAGGAGCTGGCGATCCGCGGTTTCGCCGGAGAGAACGACCGCGCCGCCCTCGGCTTCCGGCTGCGACACCGGCTGGCGCTGGCCAAGACACGGCTGGCGACGCCGTTCGAGTGGCGCCGGCGCCCCCCGCAGGAGGTGGTCTCGGCGCTCGGGGACGTGGAGGCGCTGTGAGTCTGCATGAACGCCACCCGGGTGGGAAGGGAGACGAGCGCACGCCCGGCACCGCGTCGCTCCGGGTCGTCTACCTGGTCTCGCGCTTTCCCAACGTTTCCGAGACCTTCGTCCTGCGAGAGCTGAACGAGGTCGCGGCGACCGCGAGCGTGGAGGCGGACCTCGCTTCGCTCTTCCCTCCCTCGAACCCCTTCGTCCACCCGGCGGCGCAACCCTGGGTCCCGCGGCTGCACCGGCCCGGCGCTGCGGAGTCGGCCGCCTCGCTGCTCTGGTGGGGGCTGCGCCGGCCCCTGCGGCTGCTCTCTTCGGCGCTGGCCGTCGGCCGGGGCTACGCATTGCGCCCGCGGCTGCTGCTGCGGGCGCTTGCGACCCTTCCCGTGGCTGCCGCCCATGCCCGCTGGATAGCCCGCAACCGCTCTGACCACGTTCACGCGCATTTCGCCAGCTACCCGGCCCTCGCCGCCTGGATCTGCAACCGCCTCACGGGGGTCACCTACAGCTTCACCGCCCACGCGCACGACATCTTCGTCCAGCAGTGCTTCCTCGGCGCCAAGATCGACCGGGCGAGCTTTGTCGCCACCATCTCCGACTTCAACCGGCGCTTCCTCCTGCCCTACCGCTCGGCCGATCAGCCGCCGATCGAGGTCGTCCACTGCGGCATCGACCCCGGCGCCTACCGCTTCGAACCACGGCCGCTGCCGGCACAGGGGCCGGTGCGCCTCCTCTGCGTCGCCAGCCTCCAGGACTACAAGGGGCACAGGGTCCTGTTCGAGGCTCTCGGGGAGGCCGGCGGAAGGCTGGGGCGGGTCGAGCTCGACCTGGTCGGCGCCGGACGGCTCGAGGGCGAGCTCCGCGACCTCGCCTCCAGCCTCGGCATCGCCGAGCGGATCCGCTTCCACGGCAACCTGCCCGAGCCGGAGGTGGCCCGGCTGCTGGGCGAAGCCGACGCCTTCGTCCTGCCCAGCGTGACCGCTGCCGACGGCCGCCAGGACGGCATCCCGGTGGCACTGATGGAGGCGATCGCAAGCGGGCTGCCGGTGATCGCCAGCCGCCTCTCAGGCATCCCGGAGCTGGTCCGCGAGGGCGAGTCTGGCGCCCTGGCCGCCCCGGGCGACGCCTCCGACCTCGCGCTTGCGATTGCGCGGCTGATCGAAGGGGATCTGAAGCTCGACCCAGCTGCCGCCCGAGAGCGAATCGAACGCGACTTCAACATCACGCGGACCTCGGCCCGCATGGTCGAGCTCTTCAGGGAGTCGCGGCCATGAGCGGTCGCAGGGCCTCTTCGTAGATTCCGACCAGGCGCTCGGCGTTGGCCGCGTAGCCGAGGTCGGTGGCGATCCACTCGCGCGCCTCAAGCGCCTCCGCGCGGGCGCCGGCGGGATCGCGCCCGAGGACCTCATGGATCGTTCGCGCCAGCGAGGACGGGTCGCGGTCGCTGATACGGCAGGCGGCGACCCGGTCGCCGATGTAGAGGTGCCCGGGGACGTCGGTCGCGACCACGGGAGTGCCGCAGCAGAGTGACTCGAGCACCGAGTAGGCCATGCCCTCGTCGCGGCTGGATGAGACGAGCAGGTCGGCCGCGCCGAACAGGACCCTGATGTCCTCGATCATCGGCTGGATGCGGACCACGTCGGCGAGGCCGAGCTCGGCGATATCGCGCTCCGCGTCCTCGACCGAGCCGCGCTCGATCGCGACCAGCCCCTCCGCCCCACCGTCAACCAGCTCCTTCACGGTCGCCATGAAGATGTCGCCCCCCTTGAGGTGCCAGTGCCAGCCGAAATGGAGCAGGACCGTCGCCTGGGGCGAAATCCCGAGCGTGTGGCGGTGGCGGAGGCGGTCCTCGGCCTCCAGCAGCGGGAAATCCTCGACGTCCACCGCCGACGGCAGGAAGTGGACCCGGCCACGCGGAGCAAGGCGGCGGCGGACGTCGTCGGCGATGTTCGGCGCCGGACAGAGAATCGCCGAGACGCCGCGCCCGAGGCTGGCGAACTTGGCCATGTTGCGAAGCACCGCCACGGGCGTCTTTGAGAGGGTCGTGTGCAC
Organism: uncultured Actinomycetes bacterium; assembly: GCA_963840235.1. Taxonomy (GTDB): domain Bacteria; phylum Actinomycetota; class Thermoleophilia; order Solirubrobacterales; family 70-9; genus JBBRHQ01. Next base: position 324,424 of record CAWIYC010000003.1, on the reverse strand, counting down.
GTGCCATACCACCGCGGCGCGGTCGAGTCGCCGGGCCGCGAGCACCGCCGGCACGTCCCAGAGGGTGAAGTGGGTGTGGAGGATGGTCGGGCCCGGCTGATCGCCAAGCTCGCGCTCGAGCCACTTCGCCCGCGCCGATCGGCCCTCGACGTCGGCGAAGCGCGGGGTGATGCCGCTCTCGGTGAAGCTCTCGATCCACTGCGCCTCCCTGGCCCGCTCGGGGAAGACGGCGTCCACCCTCCAGCCGCGAGAGCGGGCGTGCTCGAGGGTCGAGAGGACCATCGGCACGAACGATCCGGCGCGGGGGTGCCCGTACTCGGCGACGTGGACGAGGCGCGGCCCGCTCACCGGGGGAATCTCCCCGCATGGCTGGCTGCGCTGAGCACGGACTCCATCCGCGCCACTCCGTCCTCCCTCAGGTTGGCGGCGGCGAAGTTCCTGGCCGCAGCGGACAGGCGGGTCCCCAGGGCGCCGTCGTCGCGCAGCTCCCGGATCGCCCGGGCAAGCGCGCCGGCATCGCCGGGGGGAACCGTCAGGGCCGCGCCCGTTTCCTCGGAAAGGCGCCTCGGCTCGCCGGGCGCTGCGACGACGATCGGCCGCCCGAGCGCGGCCGAGTCATAGAGCTTCACCGGCACCGTCTTGCCCAGGGCGGGCTTGTCGGCGAGGCTGACCAGGAGCGCGTCGGAGGCCCGCATCAGGCGTGCGGCTTCGGGCGGCGGCAGCGGATCGCGGAAGACCACCGAGCCCGGCGGCGCCGAGGCCGCGATCCGACGCAGCTTCGGCCTCGAGGTGCCCTCCCCCAGGATCAGCAGCTGGAAATCCGGGCCCAGCCGGCCGGCTGCGTCGACCGCGACCTCGAGCCCCTGAGAGAGGCCGACGTTGCCGGCGTAGGTCCAGACGAACCGCTCGGGCTCGAGGCCGACGGATGCCCGGTCGACATCGGCCTCGCCCACCTCCATCCACTCGCGTGTCGTCCCGTTGGGGACCACCGTCACCTTCGCCGGGTCGGTGAAGCGGCCAATGTGCTCGCGGAAGGGTTCGGTGGCGGCGGTGATCGCCGTGGCGCTGCGGTAGAGGCGGCGCTCGACGGCGAGGGCCGCCGCCAGGGCGCGGCCACTGCGGACCTTGCCCAGCTCGCTGGCGACCTGGGGCCAGAGGTCGCGGACGTCGAACACCCAGGGGACGCGATGCCTGCCTGACAGCAGCGATCCGACCAGTCCGACGCTCAGCGGGGGCGAGGAGGCGAGCACGACATCAGGCCGGGCGGCGAGGACTCCCGCCAACGTCGCCGAGAAGGCGTAGGAGCCGTAGGCGGCAAGCCGGCTGATTGCCGACTTGGAGCGCGCCGGCCAGGCCCAGACGTAGGAGACCCTGCACCCGTCCAGCTCGCGCCGCTGCAGCGGCCTCGACGCAAAGCCGGGGTAGATCACACCCCCGGGATGGCTAGGCAGCTCGGAGATCACCTCCACCCGGTGACCACGTGCAGAGAGGCCCGCGGCGAGCGGTCCCAGCCGCAGCGGAGCGGCCGTGATCTCCGGCGCGAAGTACTGGCTGATCAGGAGAATCCGCATCGTCTGGATATCGGCAGTCGCGGGCGCACCGATGAGTACTGCGCGAGAGCATCCTCGACGACCCGGTCAGACGACGCGGATCGAGACCACGGACGAGCTGCCGACGCCGGGGACGCGCGCCCTCAGCTTCGCAACCCGCCCGCGAGCGGTGATGCGAGCCCGGGCCCGGAACGAGCCGGGGGACGTCACCCGGGCGGTCGCGATCCGGTGCCAGCCGCGGGCGCCCCTGACGTAGATCCGCGCCTTGCGGGCAGCGGCGGCCGGGGCCGCGACCCGACCCTCGAGCAGGACCCGGGAGCCGCGGCGGCCACGGTGGCGTGCGGGCCGCAGGATGACGCCGCGGCCCGATGCGGGGGCCGCCTTCGACGACGGGCCGGCGGAGGTGGACGGGGGTGCAGTCGCAGTCGCGGCGGGCGGAGTCGTGGCCGTGGTCGTCGCGGGAGCGGTATCGCCACCGACGGGGCCCGGCGAAAGGCCGTCGGGTGTGGGGTCGAGAACGGCGGCGCAGGCGCTCCCTGCCCGCAGCCGGAGATCGCCTGCGGCGCCATCAGCGAACTCCGGCATCGCGTTGATGTTGTCGACCGCGGTGAAGCCGACCTGCGGCGACTGAACCCCGCTGCCGTCGGGACCGCCGTAGTAGCTGCCGGGCGCACCGTGGATGCAGTTGGAGCGGACCAGGTTGTCGCTTCCCCTGGGAGCCCCGTCGACATAGTAGGACTCGACGTTGCGGCGGATCTGCGAGCCGGCGATTACGTTGTTGGTGACGCGGGCGCCGCTGGAAGCGACCTCGTCGTTGCCGGAGAAGATCATCCCCTCGCCGTTGCCGTAGATGACGTTGCCGGTGATCACGGTTCGCTGCGCGTCCGGGTACATCTGGATTCCGCGGTCGGTGTTGTCGTAGATCCAGTTGCCGCGGATCACGGTGTCGTCTGCAGCCGAGAGGTAGATCCCGTGCTCCTGGTTGGTGGCCGGGGTCTCGCCGCAGCCGTGGATCCGGTTCTCCTCGATCAGCGTCCCCTCGGCCCGGCCCCAGACGCTGCTACCGACGACGAAGCAGATCCCCGTGTGGCCGTTGGTGACATCGTTGTGGCGAAAGACCGCGCCGTCTGCGTTGACGGTGGGACTGGGCAGATCACGTGTGTTGGTCCCGTCGAGATGGAGGCCGGAGACGGTCACCCCGTCGGCCCCTCGCGCTACCCAGAGCCTGGCGTCGATCCTCGCCTGCTCGCCGGGAGCGCTGGTCAGGGTGATGCCGGCGCGGGTGATCTTCAGCTCGCGATAGGGGTCGCCGGGCTCGCCCGAGCCCTCGTAAGCACCGGCCCGCAGGCAACCGACCTGCCCCCCGGAGAGCGAGTCGGCGAGCCGCTGAACGGTCCTCAAGGGGGCGCTGAGCGAGCCGGCGGCGGAGTCAGAGCCGGTCGGGGAAGCGTAGAGGTCGCAGGCCGGGGTGGCGCCGTACCCGCTGGCAGAGATGGCCAGGGTGAGGGTCAGTGTGAGAAGTCCCAATGCGAGGAATGCGGGGCGTCGAAGCATCACAGTCTGACGCTCGGCAGCGCGGGACCCCTCGCGGACTCCTGCCGGACTTCCTGGACGTAACTACGAGCTAATCGGCGCGCTTCAATGCGAGGTAGGCGGAGTCCTCCACCAGCAGGTTGAGCGCGAGCCGGGCGCCTGGGCTGGATCGGGCGGCCTCGGTGAGCCTTGCGCGCAGTCCGCTGTCCTCGTCGGGGAGACGCATCTCCCAGCGCTCGATGACCCGGTCGAACCCGGTCCGGCAAAGGAGCGCCTCGGTCGCCTTGGGCCTGAACCAGTGATACGCCGGAGCCGAGGTTCCGTGGACCAGCCACGGGTGCCGCTCCGCAGCCCAGCGCATGATCCGCTTCTGAACCGCGGCCGGGTACCAGGGAAAGGCCGGGAACAGGCGTATCTCGGCCTGACGTGGGCAGATGGCGCTGGTCGTGTAGAAGTAGAGGCCGCCGCCCGGGCGGAGCACCCGGTGAGCCTCCGCCATCACCCGACCTGGATCGTCGACGTGCTCGAGAACCGAGGTCGCGACCACCAGGTCCACCGATTCATCGGGGAGCGGCAGGGCCTCGCCCGCTCCCTGGAGAACCTCGAACGACACGCCCGTCTCGGCCTCTATCTCCCTGCTTGCCTCGACCGCCCCGGCCCACGGCTCGACGCCAACCGCGTCGAATCCCGCCCTCTTCCAGGCGACGACGTAGAGGCCGAGGGCCGCCCCGAGGTCCAGCACCCTGGCTCCCGTGGGAAGATCGATGAAACGGGCGAGGCGGCGCTGAATCGTCGCAACCCGCTCCTCCACCTCGGGCAGCCGCCGCAGGGCCTGATCCACCTCCTGTTGCTCCAGAGCGCCCACTCAGGACCCGATCGTCCGCTCGCCGGCCCGATCCAGGACCCGCGCGGTCGCGCCGGGGGGCAGGTCGACCTCCCCTCCCCTGACGGTGATCCCGTCGTGGCGGGCGAGGGTTCGGGCGTACGCCGACGCCCCCACCCAACGCAGCCCGTCGACCCCCGGCAGCCGGCTCAGGTCCCGCCGCAGGAACAGCCGCAATGCCGTCAGCAGGTCTCCGGGAAGCCTGAGGGCGCCGGTGCGGGCGTCCATCATGGTTCCGTGGAGCACCAGCGTCGGTGGCAGCCCGAGGGCCGCCATCGCCCCCAGGGGCCGGTAGTCGAGCCCGCTTATGCCAAGCCCGCCCTTGAGCGTCTCGCTGATCAGGCCGGGTGAGTAGACCTCGCCGGGATGGCAGCGGGTGAAGCAGGGCAGCCCCCTGCGCGAGGCAGCCGCCAGGGTCCCCTCGCTGTAGGCCCAGGCCGGCGCGACGAACGTGGAGGACTCTCCGATCGCCCGCGCCTGCCAATCGCGCGCGGCGTCGATCCGCCGCCCCGCCTCCTCCTCGTCGAGGTGGGCGAACTCCCTGAACTCGACCGCCCCGTGCTCCAGCCGCTCGGTGTCGAGGTGCAGGAGGCCGTGGCAGACCGCCTCGACGGCCCCCTCGGCGACGCCCTGGCGCAGGGCGGCGATGGAGTCCGGCCAGACCCGGTCGAGCGGCACCCGCTCGCCGTCTTCGAACGCCTGCGCCGGGACCGCCACGTTGAGCACCGCGCCGGCGCGACCGCAGGCTCGGACGTAGCGGCGCATGCGGCGGCTCTGGCGCAGGTCCCCCTTCGCCCGTCCCTCGAGCTGGTGCTGGGCGGTGCCCGGCAGGTCGTCGATCCTCAGCATCCCGACCCGGGGCAGGAGGACCAGCGGACGGTCGAGGCGCTCGACCAGGTATCGGCGGAGGGGCTCGAGCACCCGGTCAAAGCCGAGCAGGCCCCACTCCGCGTCGAGATCGGCGCTGATCCGCAGCAACCCGTCACCGGCCCCGGTGACCGGCGGGGCGGCCCCCCGGATGATGACCGCGGCCCCGGCCAGCCGGCGCTCCGCCAGCAGCCTCGAGAGCTCGCCCTCGTCGCCCTCGCCGCCGATCCCCACCGCTCCCGGGTGCGGCGAGGGGAGCAGCGGGCCCAGCCGCCAGAGCCACGAGAGAGCCGCCGCGAGCCGGGTGGTCGCCCGGTCCGCCGCGGCGAACAGCGACCCCCCCTGCCCGCTCACCCCGATGCTCTCGGCCCGAACTGGCCGGCGTTCTCCTCGAACTCGACCATCGCCCGCTCGTGCTCGTCGCGGGTTCCGATGTCGAACCACTCGCCCCCGAAGGGGTATGTGAGGACCCTCTTGCCCGCGCCCAGCAGGGCGAGGACGACGTCGGGGAAGTCGAAGCGGCCGTCGGGGATGTGCTCGAGCGCCGAGGGGTCGTAGACGTAGATGCCCATGCTGACCTCGTAGTGCAGCGTCGGCTTCTCGACGAAGCCGGTGACCTCTCCCCCGCCGTCCCGGGTCTCGATGACGCCAAGCGAGAGCTGCACCTCCTTCTGGTGCGAAGCGATCGTCAGGGCCGGGCCCTCGCGCTCGTGGAAGCGCATCAGCTCGGCGTAGTCGAGGGTGGTGAGGATGTCGCCGTTCATGACCAGGAAGGGCTCCGACGGGGCCGGGTCGATCAGCGTTAGGGCGCCCGCCGTGCCGAGCGGCTCGTCCTCGTACAGGTAACCGAGCTCGAGCTCGCCCGTGAGGGCCTCGCTCTCGGTCAGGTAGGCGCGGATGAGGCCACCGAGGTGGCCCACGCTGAGATCCACCCGGCGGAATCCGGCGCCCGCAAGCTGGTGCAGGATCAACTCCAGGATCGGCTGGTTTCCGAGCGGCATCAGCGGCTTGGGGAGGACGGTCGTGTACGGCCTCAGGCGCGTCCCCTTGCCGCCGGCGAGGATCACCGCCCGCATCAGGAAGCTCCGCCGGCCTCGGGCTCGACTCCCACCAGGGAGTGGGACGAGTAGAAGCGCTCGCGCTCGTCCACGTCCGGAAAGGCGCCGGCCTGGATCGCCGCAACGAGGCTCCCGACCGAGACCGGCACCCTGAGGTCGGGCTCATAGCCGATCCGCTCGCGGATCTTGTCGAACGAGACCCTGTAGTTGCGGGGGTCCACCCCGCCCTCGTGGAAGCTGAGCCTGCCGCTGCCGCCCAGGTGCTCCTGCACGGCCTCGACGACCATCCGCTTTGTGAAGTTCTCGTCGGCATGGCCGACGTTGAAGACCTCGCCCCGGACGGCTTCGGCGGGGGACCCCATCACCGCCGCGATCGCCTTCGAGATGTCGCGCACATGGCAGTACGGGCGCCAGGTGTCGGCGTCGTAGACCAGCAGCTCGTCCCCGATCGTCAGCGTCCGCGTGAACTCGGAGATCGTCAGGTCGAACCGCATCCGCTGGGAGATCCCGTAGGCGGTGGAGATCCTCAGCACCGTCGGGCAGAAATCGACCTCGCCGACCCGCCCGAGGACGAAATCCTCGAACTCGACCTTGGTCTCGGCGTAGAGCGAGACCGGAGCCAGCTCCGACTCCTCGGTCGCGGGCTCGTCGGTCTTGCGCAGGCCGTAGTTGGAGCAGGTCGAGGTGAAGACGAAACGATCGATGCCGCGGCCCTCGAGCGCGTTGAAGACCCCCCTGGCGCCCTCGACATTGACCCTGCGGGTCAGCTCCGGGTATTTCTTCGACACCGGATCGCCGACCATCGCCGCCAGCAGGACGACGTCGGAGACCCCGTCGAGGGCACGGTCGAGGTCATTGCGGTCGCAGAGATCGCCGTGGACGAATGAGAACCCGGGCTCCTCGAAGACCCCCGCGATGGCGGCGCCGTGGTCGTAGATCAGCTTGTCGAGAACCCGGACCCTGGCTCCGTCGCCGAGCAGCCTGCGGACCAGCACGTTGCCGATATAGCCGGCGCCGCCGATGACGAGCACGTGCCGGCCTTCCTCATCCGGCTCCGATCTCGGCTCGCTGCCCATCACCCCACCCCTTTTCGCGGCATGGCCACGCAGTCCTTTGCGGACCCCTCAGCCACCGGCCCGGCGCTCAACGGCGATGGAGCCTGAGCGTGACCGAGCGCGAGGGCGCGTGTCCGGGAGCCTCGGCCCGGACGTGCAGCCGGCGGCCCTTGAGGCGACGCGGCACCCGCACCTTGACCTTGAACAAGGAGGAGCGGACCCGTGGCCGCGCCATCGTCTTCCAGCGCCCGTGGCGCTTGAACTCGACCTTGATCCGGCCGGCCGGGGAGCCGGGCATCCTGCCCCGCAGCCGCACCCGGCGGCCGTGCGAGAGGCGGGGAGAGCGCAACGACACCTTGCCGCCGAGGTCCGCGCAGGGACTGTCGTCACGGAGGCGAAAGTCGCCGGCGGCCGCATCGACGAAGCGGGGGTTGGCGGAAAGGTTGTGGACCGCCTTGAACCCGACCTGCTCCTGCTGGATGCCGCTCTTGTCGGGACCGGCGTAGTAGCCGCCGGGGGCGCCGCGGACGCAGTTGAAACGGACCACGTTGTCGTTACCGACCGGCCCGCCGGGCTCAAAGTAGGACTCGACGTTGTGGCGGATCTTCGAGTCGCCGATGATGTTCCGCTCGACCATGTTGCCGTGGGCGGCCACCTGCTGGTCGCCGGAGAAGATGATCCCCTCGCCGTTGCCGTAGATGACGTTGCCGACGACGTGGGTCCGCTCGGCGTCGGGGTAGAGCTGGATGCCTCGGTCGGCGTTGTCGTAGATCCAGTTGTCGCGGATCAGCGTGTTGGTGGCGGCCGAGAGATAGATCCCGTGGTCCTGGTTCTCGGATGGGAGCCGGCCGCAGTCGTGAATCCTGCTGCGCTGGATCACCGTGCCGCTGGCGCGGCCCCAGACACTGCTGCCGAGCGCGAAGCAGATGCCCGTGTGGTGGTTGGTGACGTCGACATCGTCGAACAGGGCCCGGTCGGCGTTGACCGTGGGGCTGGGAAGGTCGGCGTTCCCTGAGCGGCCGTCGAGGCCGAGGTGGGACACGGTGACGTTGTCTGCCCCCCTGGCGATCCAGAGCCGCCCGCGGAGCGTCACCCGTTCCCCGGGGAGGCTGGTCAGCTCGACCCCGGGGCGGGAGACCTTGAGTTCCTTGAAGGCGTAGGTTCCGGACCCGAAGCAGCCGACCTGACCGGAGCGCAGCGAGCCCACCAGGGCCGCGGCGCTGCCCACCGGGTCCTCGGCGGTGCCGGCGCCCGAAGCCGATCCCGAGACCGACGCGACCACGTCGCAGCCGCCGGCCTCTGCGGCTGTGGCGGTCGGCCCCGCGGCGAGCGAGACGAACGCGGCGAGGGCCAGAAATGCGACTGCGGGGCGGAAGGAACTCATCGCAGGGGGCATCGTCAGCCAGCGGCGGGGACTTACCCCGGTGGCGCCTGAACGGACGGCCGTACCACCCGATTTCGGGTATCCGCAGGATCCCTTTCAGCGCCGCTGCCGGAGATCCCGGCCAGGCCCGTGGATAGGGTGCGCCGGATGCCCGCCGGCGCAAGACTCACCGCATACGCAAAGCGCTCCCGATCGGCAGTGATCGCGGCTCGCATCACCAAGGACCGGATGGCGGCGCTGGGCATGCGCCTGCGGCTGCCGATCAAGCGCCAAGGAGCGACCCACCGCGGCCTGCCGGTCGACCGTAGCCTCGCCTACATAGACGAGGTCTTCTCCGACTACCTGCACTACGGCGGGCTGGGCGAGGATGCGCTCGCCGGGGCTTCCGTGCTCGAGCTCGGCCCCGGCGACAACCTCGGCGTCGCCCTGAGGCTGATCGGCGCCGGGGCCGAGCGGGTCACCACCCTCGACCGCTTCATCACCTGGCGCGACCCCGAGCAGCAGCGGCGGATCCACCGGGCCCTGATCGCCTCACTTCCGCCACAGCAGGCCGAGCGCGCCGGGGCCGCGCTCTCGGAGACATCGGAGCTTGGAGTGGACCCCTCCCGGATCAGGGTCCTCCAGGGGGTCGCGGCCGAGGACGCCCCCTCGTCTCTGGGGGAAGCCGGCTTCGATCTGATCGTCTCGCGAGCGGTGCTCGAGCACGTCAACGACCTCTCCGGCGCCTTCTCGGCGATGGACCGGATGCTCGCCCCCGGCGGGGCCATGGCCCACAAGGTGGACCTGCGCGATCACGGGCTGTTCACCCACGGCGGCCACAATCCGCTCACTTTCCTCACCGTCGGCGATCGCGTCTACCGACTGATGGGCGAGCACTCGGGCCTGCCCAATCGCCGCCTCGCCGACTCCTACCGGACCGAGATGGCGAGCCGCGGCTACGAGGCTCGCTTCCTCGTCACCCACGTGATCGGCCACGAGCCCGACATCGTCCCCCATCCCGAGCGGGTGCCGGAGACCCTTCTCGGGCCCGCCCGCGGGATGATCGCCGAGATCCGGCCGCGGCTCCTGCCCCGCTACCGGAGCCTCTCCGACGAGGACCTGGCGACCGCCGGGATCTTTCTCAGCGCCGCCAAGCCGGGCTAGGCATCCCCGGCGAGGGCGGCGTCGAGGATCTCCAGCGCCCGCCCGATCTCCTTCCCGGATACGGTCAGCGGCGGCAGCAGCCTGATCGTCCCCGGCTCGGGGACGTTGACGACCAACCCGCCCTCGAGCGCCCGCGCTCCGACTGCGGCGGCGTCGAGGCCATCGGCGAGGGCGGCGCCGAGCATCAGTCCCCGGCCGCGAACCTCAACCACCCCGCTGAGGCCGAGGAGGCCCTCGCGCAGGCGGCCGCCCGCCTCGCGCACGCGCCGCAGCAACCCCGGCTCGTCGACGATCCCGAGGACGGCCAGCGCCGCCACTCCGGCGAGGGTTCCTCCGGCGAAGGTCGAGCCGTGATCGCCGGGGCCAAGGACCTCGCCGGCCTCCGGCGTGGTGATGCAGGCGCCGATCGGGAGCCCGCCCCCGAGCGCCTTCGCGGTCGTCAGCACGTCGGGGCGGACCGGGGTCTGCTCGTAGGCCCAAAGCGACCCGGTTCTCCCCATCCCGGCCTGGATCTCGTCCAGGACGAGCAGGGCGCCGGCCTCATCGCACGCCTGCCGGGCGGCCAGCAACGCCTCATCGCTGAGCGGGTAGACCCCCGCCTCGCCCTGAATCGGTTCGATAAGTACGGCCGCGGTGCTCTCCCCCACCGCTGCCCGCATCGCCGCCGCGTCGTCGCGCGGGACCGAGCGGAAGCCCGGCAGCATCGGCGCGAACTCGGCGCTGCGCGCGAGGCCCGGAGTCGCCGAGAGGGCACCGTAGCTTCGGCCGTGGAAGTCGCCCTCGAAGCTGACGATCTCCGGCTCGGAGACGCCGCGGGCGTGTGCGTGCTTGCGGACGATCTTGATCGCGCACTCGTTCGCCTCCGTGCCCGAGTTGGCGAAGAAGACCCGGCCGCCGAGGCTGGATTCCGACAGCCGCTCGGCCAGACGCACCATCGGCTCGGTGTAGAAGAGGTTGGAGACGTGCATCAGCCTCCCCGCCTGCTCGCGCACGGCACCGACGACCTCCGGGTGACAATGCCCGACCGAGCAGACGGAGATGCCGGCGAGGAAGTCGAGGTACTCCCTCCCCTCGGAATCCCAAAGCATGGTCCCCTCGCCGCGGACGAACTCGACCGGCGCCCGCCGGTAGGTCTGCATCACGTAGCGCTGCTCGAGCGCCTGCAGCTGCTCCAGCTTCACCCTGGCCCCGCTGCGATCACGGCGACACCATCGTCCCGATCCCCGCGTCCGTGAACAGCTCCAGCAACAGCGAGTGGGGCTTGCGCCCGTCGATGATGTGGGCGTACTGGGTGCCGCCGTCGATCGCGTCCACGCAGGCCCCGAGCTTCGGGCGCATGCCGCCGCCGACCGATGGCAGGCGCTCGCGGATCTCCTCCACCCTCGCCTTCGAGATCAGCGAGGAGCTGTCGTCGGGGTCGGACAGCCAGCCCTCGATGTCGGTGAGGAAGATCGCCTTGTAGGCGCCGAGCGCGGCCGCAACCTTCCCGGCGGCCTCGTCGGCGTTGACGTTGTAGGAGTTGCCCTCGCGGTCAGAGGCGGCCGAGGCGATCACCGGTATGTAGTCGGCGGCGATGTGGTTGATGACGTCCACCTGCACCCGCTCGATCTTGCCGACAAAGCCGACGTCGGCTGCGTTGGCTACCGGCGCCACCTCGAACAGGGAGCCATCCTCTCCCGAGAGCCCGACAGCCGGCTGCCCGTGGTTGTTGAGGCGCTGGACGATGTCGGAGTTGAGCTTGCCGAGCAGGACCATCTTGGCCACCTCGACGGTCTCTGGGTCGGATACCCGCAGACCGTCGTGGAAGCGCACCTCCATCCCCAGCCGCTTCATGTAGGTGGTGATCTCGGGCCCGCCGCCGTGGACGATCACCGGGTTCAGCCCCACGTACTTGAGCAGGACGACGTCGTTGGCGAAGGCCTCGCGCAGTGCCTCCTCACGCATCGCCGCGCCCCCGTACTTGATCACCACCGTGCGCCCGTGGAACTCGCGGATGTAGGGCAGCGCCTCCAGAAGGGTCTGGACGCTGGTCCCGCCGAGCCTGTCCTGGGGAGCCTGCCCGCTCACGTCGTGTACTCCGCGTTGATCCGCACGTACTCGTAGCCGAGGTCGGAGAAGAAGACGTGGGCCCGGCACTCGCCCCGCTCCAGCCGCACTCCGATCTCGGCCTCGGCCAGATCCTCGGCGAGCTCGCCGGCGTCGATCGCAGCGGAGCCGATCTCCTCCAGGTCTTCGCCCGCCAGCGCCATCCCGGCCGCCTGCGCGATCCTGCCCCAGTTCGGGTCGCGCCCGAACAGCGCCGTCTTCACCAGGGGCGAATTGGCGATCGCGCGGGCGACCCTCTCGGCCTCCTCCTCGCCGGCGGCGCCGCTCACCTCGATCCGGCCGACCCGCGTTGCCCCTTCGCCGTCGGCGACGACCTCCAGCGCCAGCTGCGTCAGGACGGCATCGAGCAAGCCCTCGGGGAGCGGGGCGGCCGCCGCGCCGCTGGCCTGGAGGACGACGGTGTCGTTTGTGCTCATCTGGCCGTCAACGGTGATCCGCTCGAACGAGCCGGCGACGGCGGAGCGCAGGGTCGCTTCCGGTTCGGGAACGGCGGCGTCGGTCTGGACGAAGCAGAGCATGGTCGCAAACCCCGGCTCGATCATCCCCGCGCCCTTTGCCTGGGCCGAGAGCGTCACCCCGTCGGCCTTCAGGGTGCAGCGCTTCGGGGACCGGTCCGTGGTCATGATCGCCTCCGCGAACTCCCTTCCGCCTGATGGGGAGAGGGCCGACGCGGCCTCGCCGATCCCGGCGAGGACCTTGTCTACGTCGAGCGGCACGCCGATCGTCCCGGTCTCGGCCACGGCCACGGACTCCGGCGCCAGCCCCAACCTCGCCGCGGCCTCGTCGCGCATCGCCAGGGCAGCGCGGAAGCCGGCCTCGCCGGTCTCGGCGTTGGCGTTGCCGGAGTTGACGACGACGCCGCGGATCGCGGAGGCCACGCAGCGCTGCCTGCAGACCCGCACCGGCGCGGCGGCGGAGGCGTTCCGGGTCAGGAGCAGCGCCGAGGACACGGGAGCCGCGTCGCAGGCGAGCAACCCCACGTCGGTTCCCCCGCTCTGCTTCAGGCCGCAGGCCACCCCGGCCGCGCGGAACCCGGGCGCGAGCAGGTCGGGATCGAGCTCGACGACCCCGTCGGGCCGGCCGACCCAGCGCGAGCGGAAGAAACCGCCCGGGCCGCTGCCCACCGCCTCCGCCTCCGCCTCTCTCATCTCAGGCCCACCCCCTCCTCCAGCCCCAGCATCAGGTTCAGGTTCTGCACCGCCTGGCTCGCCGCCCCCTTCCAGAGGTTGTCGATGGCGGCGAAGACGAGAACGCGGCCGCGCTCCTCGACGGTGACGAAGACAAGGCACTCGTTGGTGTCGCGGACGTCACGCAGCCCCGGAGGGCGCTCCACCACCCGGACGAAGGGCTCGGCCTCATACCGGGCGCGGAAGAGGTCGAGCGCCGCCCCAGCCGTGACCGGCTCGGTGGTGCGCGCGTAACAGCTCACCAGCTCTCCCTGGTCGAGCGGCAGAAGGTGCGGGACGAAGGCCACCTCGACCGGGTTCCCGAGCCTGGCGAGCTCCTGTTCGATCTCGGGGCGGTGGCGGTGGCCCTCGGTCTTGTATGCGAAGGCGTTCTCGTCCATGGAGACGTACTGGGTCTCCTCTTCGCCGCCGCGGCCCGCCCCCGATACCCCCTGCTTGGCGTCGATGACCACGTCGGAGAGCAGCCCCTCGGCCGCCAGCGGCGCAAGCGCCAGCAGCGAGGCGGTCGGGTAGCAGCCCGGGTTGGCGACCAGCCCCGCCTCGCGGATCTGCTCGCGGTGGAGCTCGGGCAGGCCGTAGACGGCGCCTTCGAGCAGCTCCGGCTCCCCGTGCGGCCCGTACCACCTCTCGTAGGTCGGCAGGTCGAGCAGGCGGAAGTCGGCGGAGAGGTCGACGACCGGCAGGCCGAGGCCCCGGAGACCGGCGACGACGGGCGAGGCGGCCGCGTGGGGATAGGCGACTATGGCCACGTCGGCTTCCTCGATCGCCTCCAGGTCGAGCTCGGTCAGCGTCATCGGCACCCGGTAGCGGGGGTGGAGGCGGTCGAGCCGCGTGCCGGCGTCGCTGCGACTCGTCGCCAGAACCAGCTCCAGGTTCGGATGGCGCCAGACGAGCTCGGCGCTGAGGGCCCCGGCGAAGCCGGAGGCCCCGGCAACCAGGACCCTGGCGGCCGGGTCGCCCTCGATCGGTTGCACCGGGTCATTCACGGAGCGAGCCCCCGATCTTCTCCAGCTCGGCCTCGATTCCGCGGCGCAGCCCGCCGACCTCCTCGTCGGTGAGGGTTCGGTCAGGGGCGCGGAACTCGAGCCGCAGGGCGAGGCTCTTACGCCCCTGGCCCAGCTGCTCGCCGCGATAGAGGTCGAAGACGCGGGCGGAGCGCAGCAGTTCGCCGCCGCCGGAGCGCACCGCCGCGCTGACCTCCGCCGCCGGTGTCTGCTCGGCGACGACCACGGCAATGTCCTGGTTGACGGCGGGGAAGGTGGTGACGTCCTCGTAGGCCTCCTCCCCGGCCGGCGAAGCGACGATCAGGTCCGCCAGACCGATCTCGAAGGCGACCGCGGCGTCTATGTCCCAGCGCCGGCAGACGAGCGGGTGCACCTCGCCGATCCAGCCGTGGTCCCGTCCGCCGGCGAAGCCGACCCGGCCCGAGCGCCCGGGATGCAGGAAAGGCTCGGCGCCGGGCTCGACGGTCACCTCGGTCCCGAGCTCGGCCGCCAGCGCCTCGAGCACGCCCTTGAGCACGTGGAAGTCGGCTACTCCCTCCCCGCGCGCACGCCAGGAGCCGGGGTCGAGGGGTCCGACGACGAGGCAGCCGAGCCGCTGCGGCTCGCCGAAGGGTGCCGGGCGCTCGCCCGGGAAGCTGCCCGCCAGGGACCCGCCGTCGGCCCCGCCGGCTGCCTCCGGCAGGTACACGCGGCCGGACTCGAACAGGGCGACTCGGCCGGCGCCGCGGGCGAGGTTGCCGCGGGCGGAGTCCAGCAGAGAGCCGAGCAGGGTCGTCCGCATCACCGACTGCTCCTCTGAGAGCGGGTTGCCGATGCGGATGCCGTCGGCGCGCGGGTCCCCGGGGCCGATCCGCAAGCGGGAGGGCTCCCCCGGGTCGGTGAAGCTCCAGCCGACGACCTCGTCGAAGCCGAGGTCGCGCACCGTATCCTCGGCGCGGCGCTGCAACCGCTGCTCCCGTGTAAGCCCCCCGACCAGCCCTGCGGTGTCGGGGAGGGTTGTCGGCAGATGCTCGTCGAGGCCGTGAACGCGGGCGACCTCCTCGATCAGGTCGGCCTCGCGGGTGACGTCGAAGTAGCGGTCGGCCGGGACGGAGACTTCGAGGTCGGCGCCGCTGTGCTCGACCCCGAACCCGAGGCGCCTGAGATAGGCCGCCTGATCGTCCTGAGGGATCTCCATCCCCAGCAGGCCGCTGACCCGGGACGCCCGCAGCCCGATCACCCGCGGCGGCGGCGGCTCGGCGGCGACGTCGATCGTCCCGGGGAGGAGCTTTGCCCCGCAGAGCTCGACCAGCAGCCGGGAGGCGACCCGCTGCGCCCGCAGGGTGAGCTCCGGGTGCAGCTGCTTCTCGAAGCGGGAGGAGGCCTCGGAGCGGAGCCCGAGCATGCGCGAGGTGCGGAGGATGTTGGTCCCGTTCCAGGTCGCCACCTCGAGCAGGACGCGGGTCGTCGACGCCGAGACCTCGGTCCTCTGCCCGCCCATGATCCCGGCGATCCCCGACGGGCCATCGGCGTCGCAGACGAGGACCGTCTCGGCGTCGAGCACCCGCTCGACGCCGTCGAGGGTCGTCATCGTCTCACCCTCGGCGGCGGCCCGGATGGTGAGCGCGCCGCCGGACACTCGGTCGAGGTCGAAGGCGTGCAGCGGCTGCGCCGTCAGCAGCATCACGTAGTTGGTGATGTCGACGACATTGTTGATGGGCCGCTGCCCGGCGGCGGCGAGGCGGGCCTTGAGCCATGGCGGCGAGGGCCCGACCTCGAGATCCGTGAAGACGCGGGCGGTGAAGCGCGGGCATAGGGCTGGGACCTCGACCGCGACCGTGGCCAGATCGGTGGCCTCCCCGGAGCCGCCGGCCTCGGCGTCCTCCTCCCAGGGGTCGGGGGCCAGCGGCGCGGCGGTGATCGCGTGCACCTCGCGGGCCACCCCGTGGACCCCGAGACAATCGACACGGTTCGGAGTCACCTCGAGCTCCAGCACCGGGTCGGCGACCGCGATCACCTCGCCCAGCGGGGTGCCCGGAGCGGGGCCGTCGTCGAGGACCATGATCCCGTCGGCATCCTCGCCGACCTCGATCTCGATCTCGGAGAGGATCATCCCGTCCGAGGCCACCCCGCGCAGCTTCGCCTTTCGCAGCTTCTCCCCGCCCGGCATGCGAGCGCCCGGGAGCGCGACCGCCACCGTCTGCCCGGCGGCGACGTTGGGGGCGCCGCAGACGATCGTGCGCTCGCCGTCGCCGGTGTCCACCGTGCAGACGCGGAGGCGGTCGGCGTCGGGGTGCTGCTCTGCCGCGATCACGCGGCCGACGACGAAGCCCTCCGCCGAGGGTGGACCGGACAGGGTCACCCGCTCGACCTCGGTGCCGGTCATTGCCAGGCGCTCGGCAAGCACCTCCGGGGCGATCCCCGGGTCGCAGTATTCCCGCAGCCAGGAATAGGGAACCCTCACGAGAACTGCCCGATCATGCGGACGTCGTTGTCGAAGAAGTGGCGCAGGTCGGGAACCCCGTGGCGCAGCATCGCGATCCGCTCGACCCCGAGCCCGAAGGCGAACCCCTGCACCCGCTCGGAGTCGTACCCGCTCGAGGAGGCGAAGCCGAGGACGTTCGGGTCGACCATGCCGGCGCCCCCGACCTCGATCCAGCCGATGCCCTTGCAGAGGCCGCAGCGGGACCCGTCGGCAAGGGCGCCGCTACCGTCGCAGGCGAAGCAGGAGACGTCGAACTCGACGCTGGGCTCGGTGAAGGGGAAGAAGTGCGGCCGCATCCGCGCTTCCCGCCCCTCGCCGAATATCGCCCGCAGCAGCTCGACCAGGGTTCCCTGAAGGTCGGCGAGGGTTATCCCCTCGGCGATCGCCAGGCCCTCGACCTGGTGAAACATCGGGCTGTGGGTGGCATCGGAGTCTCGCCGGTAGACCTTGCCCGGGACGATGATGAAGATCGGCGGCGGCTGCGCCTCCATCGCCCGGATCTGCATCGGCGAGGTGTGCGTCCGCAGCAGAACCTCCTCCGAGCCGCCGACGTAGAAGGTGTCCTGGAGCATCCTCGCCGGATGCCCCGGCGGGTGGTTCAGCGCGGTGAAGTTGTAGTAGTCGTGTTCGATCTCCGGGCCTTCCATCACCCTGTAGCCGAGGCCGACCATGATGTCTTCGATCAGGCGCGTCGTCCGGGTGATCAGGTGGAGGTGGCCTATCCCCCGTGCGGGCGCCCCCGGGAGGGTGACGTCGATCCCGTCCTCCGCGAGCCGCGCCTCGATCTCGCTCGCGTCGAGCTCCGCCGCCCGCTGCTCGAGCAGAGCCTCGAGCGCCCCGCGGGCCTCGTTGGCGCTCTTGCCGACCGGCCCGCGCTCCTCGGGCGCAAGCTCGGCGATCCCGCGCAGGATCGTCGTCAACTCCGAGCGGCGGCCGAGGTGGCGCACCCTCAGCTCCTCCAGCTCGGCGGTGCCCGAGGCGGAGGCGATCGCTGTCTCCGCCTCGGCACGCAGCTCCGAAATCCGCTCTGAAACGCTCACTCGCATTCCTTCCGACTGGCGAGCGACGATATCCGCTCACAGGCGATTGCAGCTGCCGCGGCGACGTTGAGCGACTCGGCCCCTCCAGCGCGAAGCGGGATCGTCGCCACCGAGTCGCAACCGCCCAGAACCTCCGCCGAGAGGCCCTCGCGCTCGGCCCCGAGGCAGACGGTCAGCGGAGGGGCGAGCCGTCCCAGCGGGCCGCCGCCGTGGGCAGCCAACCCGATCCGCGGCCTCGGCGTGACCTCGACACCCGCCCGCGCCAACGGCTGCGAGAAGACCGAGCCCATGCTCGCCCGCACCGCCTTCGGCGAGAACGGGTCGGCGCAGCCGGGCCCCAGCACGACCGTCCCCTCGATCAGCGCGTCTGCCGTCCGGACCACGGCGCCGACGTTGCCGGGGTCCCCGACCGCGTCGAGGAAGATGCAGGCGGGCCCACCCGGCTGCGACCATCGCTGCCGCCAGACAGCGATCGCCCTGGTTCCGGAGCCGAGGGTCGAGACCGCCGCCAGCAGATCCGGGGCGACCTCCTCGCCGCCGAGCCCCGATCCGGGGGCGCTCAGGAGCGCCACCGGGTCCGCCCCCGCGTCGAGGCCGGCGCGCAGCAGGTCCTCACCCTCGGTCGCGAACAGCCCCTCGCCGTCGCGGTGCTTGCGCTCGCGCAGCTTCCGCACCAGCTTCAGCTTTTCGTTCTGTGGGCTCGTGATCATCTCTTCCTTGTTCTCTGCACCCTCGCCCCCGCCTCTCCCACGTCAAAAAAAGGGCGGCATCGCCTTCCGCGAGCCGCCCGGGTGGAAAGGGATGCGCCTGGCCTAAGCGGCAGCGGCACCCTCCCGGGCGAGCTCGACGAATCGGCGGAAGGCGTCGCGGTCGCTGACGGCGATCTCGGCCAGCATCTTGCGGTTGACCTCGACCCCGGCCAGCTTCAGGCCGTGGATCAGCTCCGAGTAGCTCGAGCCCTCGGCCCTGGCGGCGGCGTTGATGCGGACGATCCAGAGCCGCCGGAAGTCGCGCTTGCGGTTGCGACGGTCGCGGTACGCGTAGGCGCCGGAGCGCTGCACCTGCTCCTTGGCGAAGCGGTAGGAGGAGTGCTTGCGGCCGAAGTAGCCCTTCGCCTCCTTCAGCACCTTGCGGCGCTTCTTGCGCGCGTGCACCGAGCGCTTGACGCGGCTCACTTGCCACCCCCCAGGAGGGTCCGGACCCGGCTCGAGTCCTTGGGCGAGATCTCGACCGGGCGCGCCATCCTGCGCTTGCGCTTGGGCGACTTCTTCTCGAGGATGTGGCTCGAGTAGGCGCGCCGGCCGCGGAGCTTGCCCTTGGCGGTCTTGCGGAAGCGCTTCTTGGCGCCAGAGTGCGTCTTCATCTTCGGCATCGGATCGGTAATTGAAGCAGACGCCAGTCCCATCGCTAGGGTTGCGCGATGCCAAGCGGACTCTCGAGGGCGGGCGCATATGCGCGCAGCCTGGCCCTGCAGCTCGGCGTGGCCGCCGGAGCGAGGGGCAGGCTTGGAGTGCTGCGGGTCGTCGCCGCGAGCCGCCGGCCCGGCCCAGACCCGGCTCCGGTGGGAGTGCCGATGAAGGCCCTCGGCGGGCGCGAGCTCTATGTCCGGCCGGGGACCAGCGACCTCCGCAACGCCGGCTACTACTACCGTGGCGACCTCTTCCTGCCGCCCCCCGAGGTGGCCGGCGGCGATCTGCAGCGGATCGTCGAGCTCGGCTCCAACATGGGAGCGGCCCTCACCGCGCTCGCCGTCCGCTACCCAAACGCAACCCTGGTCGGGGTCGAGCCCGACCCCGGCAACGCCGCCCTCGCGGCCCGCAACGTGGCTGCCTTCGGTGATCGCTGCAAGGTCGTCGAAGCCGGCATCTGGGACGCCGACGCCGACCTGGTCGTCGACCGCGACACCCGCTATGGCGAGCACGGCTTCACCGTCCGCCCCCGCAACGACGAGGACCCGCCAGGGCTCCCCGGAATCAGGGCGCTCAGCATCGACTCGGTTCTGGGGCAGCACCTGCCCGGCGACGAGCAGGTCGACTACATGCACATGACGATCGAAGGCACCGAGCCGCGGGTGCTCGCCGGCGGCGGTGGGTGGCCGGGGCGGGTTCGCTCGCTGCGGGTCGAGGCGCACCCCGAGCTCGATTACCCCGCCGCCGCCTGCATCGCCGATCTCGAGGCGCTCGGCTACCGCGCCTGGCCGGACTCGCGGCTCCCCGAGAAGTGGATATACGCGGTCCGCCGCTAGGCGGAGGGCGCCAGGGCGGCCACGGCTTCGGCAAGCTGCTCAGCGACGAACTCGACCCGCGCCGGTTCGAGCAGGCTGTGTATCGGCAGCGTCAGATGGCGCTCGCCGATCTCGGTCGCGTGAGGCAGCGAGGCCCTGGCCGCGATCGGGATGTACTCGGCAAGCGTGTGCACCGCCGGGTAGAACGTCGTCTGGACGCCGCGCTGGCGGAGTTCGGCCCGGAGGCGGTCGCGGGATAGGCCCTCGGGGGCGAGGACCGGGAAGGCGAAGTGGGAAGAACGCTCGTCGTCCTCCTCGCTGAACGGCAACTCGAGGCCCTCGACTCCCGAAAGCTGGCGCCGGTACTGGCGCGCGACCCGGCGGCGGGCGTCGATGTCTCCCTCGAGGCGCTCGATGCGGCTCAGCGCCAATGCGGCCCGGGGCTCGTCGATGCGGTAGTTGAAGCCGACGTCGGTGACGTCGTAGCCGAGGCCGTGGCCCCGGTGGCGCTCCCATGTGACCGAGGTCATCGCGTGCGAGCGCAGCGAGCGCACACTCGCTGCCAGCTCGTCGTCGTCGGTTGTGACCGCCCCGCCCTCCCCAACCGCGAGCTGGTTCTTCGAGAAGAAGCTGAAGCAGCCGAGCTCGCCGACGGAGCCGACCTGCCCGCCGTCGCGCAGACGCGCGCAGATCGCCTCAGCGCAGTCCTCGATCAGGGCGAGACCGTGCCGGTCGCAGAGCTCCCTCAGCTCCTCCACCGGCGCCGGGTAGCCCCACATGTGGACGGCGATCAGCGCCTTGGTCCGGGGCCCGATCAGCCCCTCCACGGCACCGACGTCGGCGTTCGCGTCCAGCCGTGAGGACGAATCGCAGAAGACGACATCGGCGCCGCCGTAGCTCGGCGCGTGGGCGCTGGCGGCGAAGGTCAACGAAGGGACAATCACCTCGTCGCCGGGACCAAGGCCGAGTGCGTGGCAGGAGAGGTGCAGGGCGGCGGTGCCGCTGGAGACGACGATCGCGTGCTCGGTCCCGACCATCTCGGCAATCGCCGCTTCGAGCGCCTGTGTCCGCGGGCCCATCGTCAGCCAGCCGGAGCGCAGGCATTCCAGCACCGAGTCCACGTCGGCGTCGGTGACCTCGAGCTCGATCAGGGGGACCTCCCAGGCCATCAGAGGACCTCCTCCAGGGTCGAGGCGACCCGCTCGAGCTCCTCCTCGGTCAGGTGGGGGAAGAGCGGCAGGTTGAACTGGGTCTGGGAGGCGAGCTCGGTCCGCGGCAGGGAAACCCCTGGGAAGCGCTCGCGGTAGGCGCTGAACTCATGCACGCCGGTGTACATCGTCGTCGTCTGCACGCCACGCTCCCCCAGCGCCGTGCGGACCTCGTCCTTGCGACCGGGCTCGTCCAGCATCACGCTCATCGAGTAGGCGGATGAGTGCCCGACCTGCTCGTCGCGGAACGGGACCGAGATCCCCCCGATCCGGCCCAGCCGCTCGCGGTAGAGCCGGGTCAGGTACCGGCGACGGTCGATCTCGGCGGGCAGGCGGGCGAAGCGCGAGAGCAGCAGCGCGGCCCGGGACTCGTCGATCCGGTAGTTGAAGCCGAGCGCGGTGACGTCGTAGCCGTCGGCCCGCCCCTGGTGGCGCGCCAGGGTGCCGGCCGTCATTCCCTGAGAGCGCAGCAGACGCGCCCGCTGGGCGACCTCGTCGCTGTCGGTGCTGAGGGCGCCGCCCTCGCCGATCCCGAGCACCTTGTTGGGGAAGAAGCTGAAGGCCGCGGCGAGCCCGAAGCTGCCGAGCCGGCGCCCCCCGGCCTCCGAGAAGGGGGCGTGGGCGCAGTCCTCGAGCAGGACCAGGCCGCGCTCCTCGCAGACCCGCTCGAGGCGCTCGGGTGCCGCCGCGTAGCCGCCGTAGTGGACAGGCATGATCGCCTTGGTCCGCGGCCCGATCAGCGACTCGGCGTGATCGGGATCCATGCAGAGGTCGTCCTGGCCGCCGATCTCAGCGAACACCGGCGTCGCCCCGGCCTGGATCACGGTGGCTACGGTGGCGACGAAGGTGAACGAGGGCACGATCACCTCATCGCCGGGACCGACGCCGGCACAGAGGAGTGCGAGGTGGAGCGCGGTCGTACAGCTCGAGGTGGCGACGACGTGGGCGCATCCGAGGTGGTCGGCAAAGCGGCGCTCGAACTCCTCGACTCGCGGGCCCATCGTCCACCAGCCCGACCTCAACGTCTCCTCCACCGCATCAAGGTCCTCTTGCTCGATCCGCAGGTCGAAGACCGGGATCGAGGGGGCGGCGGCGGCGATCTCCTCGTTCACCGCCTCGGCTTCGGCGCCGGCCTCGGTCTTGATCTCTTCCGGCGTGCTCACGATCGGGGATTCAATCAGCGGCCTGCGGACGCTCTGGCGCGCTCCGCGGCTGCAGATAGTCTGGCTCGGCCATGCACGTCGCCTACGTTGTCGGCACGCGGCCGAATTTCGTGAAGACAGCACCGGTCGTCGCGGAGATGCGCCGCCGCTTCCCCGAATCCACCCACACGATCATCCACACCGGCCAGCACTACGACCGGATGATGTCGCAGGTCTTCCTCGAGGAGCTCGGGGTGCCCGCACCCGACCACATGCTCGAGGTCGGCTCCGGCAGCCACGCACAGCAGACGGCGCGGGTGATGGAGCGGATCGAGCCGGTGCTTGTCTCCGAGCGACCGGATCTGGTGATGGTTCCCGGCGACGTCAACTCGACCCTGGCGGCGGCGCTGACAGCCGCAAAGCTGGAGATACCGGTCGCCCACATCGAGTCGGGCCTGCGCAGCTTCGATCGCTCGATGCCGGAGGAGATCAACCGGATCGTCGCCGACGAGGTTTCCGCCTACCTCTTCCTCCACTGTCGGGAGGCCGTCGAGAACCTGAAGGCGGAGGGGATGGCCGAGGAGCGGATGCACTTCGTCGGCAACACCATGATCGACACCCTGGTTGCACTCGAGAGCCGTTTCCGCGACACCGGGGCGGCAGGCCGGGTCGGGGTCGGGCCGGGCGCCTACCTGCTGGTCACCTTGCACCGCCCCGCTCTCGTCGACGGGCCCCTGCTGGGCGAGGCGATTGCCAGGCTCTCCCAGGTCGCCGCCGAGATGCCGGTGCTCTTCCCGGTCCATCCGCGGACGCGGAAGATGCTGGAGGCGAGCGCCACCAATCCCGGCGGCGTGCGGCTGATCGACCCGGTCGGCTACCTCGACTTCCTCTCCCTGGAGGCCGACGCTGCCGCGGTCCTCACCGACTCCGGGGGGATCCAGGAGGAGACCACCTACCTCGGCATCCCCTGCTTCACCCTCCGCAACAACACCGAGCGCCCGGTCACCGTGCGCGCCGGCACCAACACCCTGCTCGGCCTCGACCCGGCCCGGATCTCCGATATCCCCGGCCTCCTCGCCGGGCGGCCCGCAACCCGGCCCGAGCCGCCGCCGATGTGGGACGGGAGGGCGTCCGAGCGGATCGCCGACGTGTTCGCCGCTGCCTGATCCCTTCTTTGTGCAGCAGATGCCGCCCCGCTTCAGCGGTGCGGCCGATCTGCCGATCCATTGTTGGTGCAGAGAGCCTCCTACCGTCCCCCGGCGCCCCCGCTGGTGGGCGCCAAGCCGATCCTGGCCATGCCCGCGGCCAGCGTCGCGGCCCGATTTCGCGCCGCCCCCCTCTCCTGGCGCGTTTTCGCGATCGCGCTTGCCGCGCAACTGCCGCTGATCGCGCTCCATCTCCTCGACGCCGCGGCCATCCATGGCCGGTTCCTCGACATCAACCAGGAGGGCAACCCCTTCACCTGGTTTCGCAGCATCCAGTTCTTCGCCGCTGCGGCGGCCTGCGCGATTGCCTGGAGCGGCGGCCTCAACCGGCGGATCTGGGGACCGGTGGCATTGGTCATGGTCTTCTTCTCCCTTGACGACGTCGCCATGATCCACGAGCGCAGCGAAGCCATCGGCGGGCTAAAGCACGCGGTGATGGGGCTGGAGGCGCTGCTCGGCCTGATCGTCCTCGCCGCCGCGATCGGGGCGATTCGCCGGCTGCCGCCGCGTACCGCGGGCTTCCTCGTGGCGGCGCTGCTGCTGCTCTCGCTCGGCGAGGGAGCGGCGCTTCTGAACGACGCGCTCTCGCCGCTGGCCGTAGTGCCCGAGCACGGTCTGATCCTGCTCGAGCAGTGGTCCGAGCTGCTGGTCGGCAGCAGCGTTCTCGCCGCCGCCTCGGAGCCGGCGGCGATGACGATCGAGGCCTGGCGGATCAGCGACTAGGAGATCAGCCGGCCGCGGCCTCGGGGTCGGGGCCCCCATCGGACTCCGCGGCGCCCGACCCGTCGGTGGCGCCCCCTTCGCCGGCCTCGTCGGCGGACTTCGTCGCCGCCCGGGACGGCGCCACCAGCATGCTCATGTTGCGTCCCTCCTGGAGCGGCTGGGACTCGACCACCGCCAACTCGCCGAGGTCCTCGACGAGGCGCTGCAGCAGGGCCCGCCCGCGCTCCGGGTGAGCCTGCTCGCGACCGCGGAACATGATCGTGATCTTTACCTTGTCGCCGCCGCGCAGGAAGCGCTCGACGTGGCCCTTCTTGGTGTTGTAGTCGTGGTCGGCGATCTTCGGCCGCAGCTTGATCTCGCGGACGTTGACCTGCTGCTGGTGCTTGCGGGCAGCCTTCTGCTTCTGCTCCTGCTCGTACTTGTACTTGGAGTAGTCGAGCAGGCGCGTGACCGGCGGCTTGGCGTCGGCCGCGACCTCGACCAGATCGAGGTCCGCGTCCTGGGCGCGCTTGAGCGCGTCGTCTATGTCAATGATCCCGACCTGCTCGCCGTCCGCCCCGATCAGGCGGACCTTGGGCACGCGGATGCGCTCGTTTATCCGAGTCGTGTCGCGCTCAGGCGGGCGCCGATCGAACCTGCGCGGGATCGGCACTAGAAGGAGGAGTGGTCGATCTTCAAATGATCAGGAGGTAGGAACAGGGGCACGGCGGGCGCTCAGCGGCGCGGGGTGTGTGGCGTGCCTGCGATCAACTGGCGCGCAGTATAGACCGAGCGGGGCTCAATCTGCCGAAACTTCCTCTGCCAGCCGCTGCTCGAAGCCGGCGAAGTCCATCGAGCCCAGGTCGCCCTCCTCGTGCGAGCGGACTGCGACCGCGCCCTTCTCCTCCTCGCGATCGCCGAGGACGAGCATGTAGGGCACCCGCGCCAACTCGGCGTCGCGGACCTTCCTGCCGACCGACTCGGAGCGCTCGTCGAGCTCGACCCTGAAGCCGGCCCCCCGCAGCCGGCCGGCAAGGTCCCGCGCGTATCCGGCGTGGCGGTCAGCGACGGGTAGCAGCATCACCTGCACCGGCGCCAGCCAGGCCGGGAAGCGGCCGGCGTAGTGCTCGATCAGGATCCCGGCGAAGCGCTCCATCGAGCCCAGCAGCGCGCGGTGGATCATCACCGGCCTGTGCGGGGCGTCGTCGGCGCCGGTGTAGGTGAGGTCGAAGCGCTCCGGCATCTGGAAGTCGAGCTGGCAGGTCCCGCACTGCCAGGAGCGCCCGAGGGCGTCGGTTACGTGGAAGTCGATCTTGGGCCCGTAGAAGGCGCCGTCGCCTGGGTTCAACTGGAACTCGCGCCCTTGGCGCTCGAGCGCCTCCGTCAGTGCCGCCTCGGCCTTCGCCCACTGCTCCTCGGTCCCCATCGCCTTCTCCGGGCGGGTCGATAGCTCGACCCGGACGTCGGTGAAGCCGAAGCGGGCGTAGAGCTCGTCGATCGCCTCGCAGATGTCGATCACCTCGTCGGCGATCTGATCCTCGGTGCAGAAGACGTGGGCGTCGTCCTGGGTGAAGGCCCGCACCCGCAGCAGCCCGTGCAGGACCCCCTCGCGCTCGTTGCGGGAGACCCGGCCGAACTCGGCCAGACGCAGCGGCAGCTCGCGATAGGAGTGGCGCCTGGAGCTGAAGACGAGGCAGGCGCCGGGACAGTTCATCGGCCGCAGGGCGAAGCGGCGCCCGTCGGACTCCATGAAGTACATGTCGTCGCGGTAGTTCTCCCAGTGCCCGGAACGATGCCAGAGCTCTTCGTCGAGGACCTGCGGCGTGGCGATCTCCTGGTAGCGGCGGCGGCGCAGCTGCTCGCGCACCTCGGACTCGATCAGGCGCAGCAGCACGGTCCCGTTCGGCAGCCAGAACGGCATTCCCGGGGCCTCGTCGCGCAACATGAAGATTCCGAGCTCGGGGCCGAGGCGGCGGTGGTCGCGGGCCTTGGCCTGCTCGATCCGCTCCAGGTGGGCCTCGAGATCGCCCTTCGAGAAGAAGGCGGTGCCGTAGATCCGGGTCAGCATCTGGCGGCTCTCGTCGCCCCGCCAGTAAGCGCCGGCGAGCGAGCTCAGCTTCAGCGCCTTGATGCGTCCGGTGGAGGGCCCGTGGGGACCGCGGCAGAGGTCCTCGAAGGGGCCGTTCCGGTAGAGCGAGACGGTCTCGGTTCCCTCGTCGCGGATCAGGTCCTCGATCAGCTCGACCTTGTAGTCCTGACCCTCCTCGCGGAACAGCTCGATCGCCTCGGCCACCGGGATATCGCGGCGCTCGAAGGGCTCGTCTGCCTTGACGTGGGCGCGCATCGCCTCCTCGATCCTGCCCAGGTCCTCCTCGCTGACGCGGGTCCCCTCGGGGAACTCGAAGTCGTAGTAGAAGCCATTCTCGATCGGCGGCCCGATCGTCACCTTGGTCCTCGGGAAGAGGTCGACCACGGCCTCGGCCATGACGTGGGCCGCGTCGTGGCGGATCAGCTCCAGCGCCTCGGGATCGCGGTCGGTGACGATCGAGATCTCCTCTCCGTCGCCGAGTGCGGCCGAGAGGTCGCGCAGCTCGCCGCCGGCGCGGACCGCCAGAGCCGCCCTGGCCAGGCCGGGCCCGATCGCGGCGGCCGCGTCGGCGCCGCTGGCGCCCCCGGGCAACTCCAGGGGCGTCCCGTCGGGCAGTTTCACGGTGATCGGGGCCATCGCTTCCATGCTATCCACGCCCCAGAACCCGGGCCGAAGTCACGTTTCGAGTGATATGGACACGGAAAGTGAAGTTCGGCCCGTCAATGGCGGCTAGTCGCGCGGGCCCTGGCGCGCCTCGCGGACGGCGATCAGAGGACAGTCGCTGCGACCGCGAACGGGCCCGACCCGCTCCCAAAGCAGGTAGGGGCCGGCGCGGCGGGCGAGGCGCAGGCCGCCGTAGGGCGGGCCGCCGCGAGCGGAGGCGGCGATCACGAAGCGGACTCCCCGTGGGGGCGCCGGGCCGAGCATTCCGCCGTCGTCGGGCCCGATGCAGACGCGCCCTCCGCGCAACTCCCAGGCGAGGAAGGGGACGCCGTGCTCGTCCTCGAGGAAGCGGGCGGGAGCGAGAACCTCGGCCGATGAGGCGGCGATGGCCGGGCGCAGCCCCGTCAGCTTCGGCGTGTAGGCGGCCGGGCCCACGGGGGCATTGGCCAACGCCAGCGCTGTGCAGGCGGCGGCGCCAACGATGAAGGCGGCGCCGGCCAGGGGCGCGAGCACTCCCCGCAGGGTTTGCTCACCCAGCTCGGACGCCTTCAGGTCGAGCAGCGGGCGGACGATCACCAGCATCGCCGCCGGTGAGATCATCGCCACCGCTTTGGCGGCGGTGTAGGGGGTCCCGCCGATGCGGGCGGCCGCATAGGCCCCGAGGGCGGCGAGCAGCGCCGCCGGAATCGCCACCTCTCCCCGGCGAAGGGCCCAGCGCAAGCCCGACAGGAGCAGCACCAGCGCCAGCGCCACCCCGACGTAATAGCCGATCGCCGGCACCGCTCCGGCGCCCGGCGTCAGCCGGAAGTCGCCCGAGGGCCAGATCCCGAGCGCCTCGAAGGGAGAGATCTGGCCGAAGAGGTTGCCGAGGCCGGCGCCGGCGGGGTCGAAGGTCTCGAAGCTCGCGAAGTCGACCATCCGCCCGATCTCCGGCGCCGCGAGGACGACGAAGGCCAGGAGCGCCAGCCCAGCGGGGCGCGCCGCCGCCGACGCCGCCCGCGAGGCCGAGCTGCCCTGCGCCCGCAGGTCGATCAGCACTGCCCCGGCCCAGATCGCCGCTGTCGCCCCCAGCCAGGTGAGGCCGGGGAAGCTGTAGACATAGACGCTGCCGGCCGCGATCAGCGCCAGCGGCACCGCCGCCAGCGGCGAGTCCCCCCAGGCGGCCCGCTCGTCGGGGTCGCGGAGCGCCAGCAGTCCGATCGCGAAGGCGAGGATGAACAGCGCCTGGGTCGTCTCCTTGAAGGCGCCCTGGGCGAAGTAGGAGGCGACCATGTAGGGAAGGCCGACGAGGAGGGCGCCGATCAACCGGCGGCCGGGCGAGAAGGCCCCGAGGGCGCCGAGGGCGGTCAGGCAGGCGAGGACCGCGACGGCGACGGTGAATCCGCTGAAGCCCTGGACGATGCCGGTACCGAGGGCCTCGTTGAGGGCGACGACGACCGAGTGCGGCCCCAGCGGGTAGCCCTGAGCCAGCAACTGCGAGCCGGCGCCGTGGGCGAGGCGGTCGGCGGCAAGGAGGTGCTGCGACATATCCGGGTTGAAGCTGGTTCCGAGGATGCCGAAGCGGCCCTCGGCGGCGAACGGGACCGAGGCCGCGAGCAGCGCCAGGACCGCCACCGGGGCGCCGGCGGCAAGGGCCTCGCGGCCACCGGCGAGCCGGCCGCGGTACAGATAGAGGGCGGATGCCCCGAAGGCGAGCAGGACCGCGATCGCCGGGACCGTCCCCTCGCCGGGGAGCCGGACCGTGGCCCAGCAGAGCGCGCAGAGAAGCGCCAATCCGGTCCCGGGCGCGAGCCACGACCAGCGCGGCCGCCCGCAGAGCGAGATCGCCGCCTGGCCGATCATCAGCGAGGCGGCGCAGACAACCAGAACCGTTGTGTAGGTGGCGATCACGGAGCGGCGAGGATATGCGCCTGCGGCGGAGGATCGGCTCCGGGCGCGGGCGCCCCGGCGGGCACCGGGAGCGGGCATCCCGCCGGAATCAGTAGTAGAAACGCCCCATGCGATTCCCCCGCAAGCGCTTCGCTGCGCTCGCAGGAGCCTGCGCGATCGTCCTCGCCCTCGCCTCCGGCCCCGCGACCTCGGTGGGGAAGCCGCGCCACGGCCACTGGCTTCGCCACGTCAGGATCACCCAGTACTGGCCGGTGCCCGAGTCCTGGTTCAACGGCAAGCGGGTCGCCGCGCCGGGCCTCGCCGGCCGCCACCGCGTCGACTGGCTCTATTCCGCAGGCGGCCTCTGCATGGAGGGCGACGGCTACGGGCTCGACGGGCACCGCTACCACCTCGACTCCCCCGGCTCACAGGGCTGGGTCGATATCCACGGCCTCCTCACCGACTGGGGCTCGCGGCCTCCCTACTGGCGCGCGGTCGGCTGGCGCAACAAGCACGGCGGGGTCACCTACCCCCTCGGCGCCGGAGGGTGGTCGAACGGCCGCGCCAAGCGCTACCGCCCGCCGACCGGGATCAGCTTCGCCCGCGGCCCCTCGCTGCGCCTGCGCTTCTGGCACAGCATCGCCACCGACAGGGGCACGATCCCGAAGGGCCGCTGGGTCTATATCCGCGCCTACCTGCACACCCCCGCCCACGGCTGGTTCCGCGCCCAGGACACCGGCGGCGCCGTCAACGGCCGCCACATCGACGTCTACCGCCCGCCGCCAAGCGACCCCAGCGCCGGCAAGACCCTGTCCGGGCGCAGGGTCTGGGTCGCCCCCCGCGGCTTCCACCCGATCAGGAACCAGGGGCCGATCGACGGTACCGGCGGCGGAGTCGGCCCGGGCTGATGGGCGCTACTGGGCTCGAACCAGTGACCTCCAGCTTGTCGAGCTGGCGCTCTCCCAACTGAGCTAAGCGCCCCGGGCGGCCAGCCTAGCAACGCGGGTGAGACCGGCAATTGCAAGCAGCCGTTCACAGTTGTACGGATTGGCCCAGCCGGGATCGGTGATCCGTCCATTTTGCGGATTTCGCAGTCACGATGAACCAAACGGCACGTTTGGCTGGTACAACTAACGAAACCTTCGCTCGGGAGGAGTGTTAGGTTTGGATGAGGCGACGTCGCAGGAAGGAATCAGCGCCTCCAGAAGACTTCAAAGCTTAAGGACCGACGAGCCAGTGGTTTCGATTGCTGGTGGTACGTCCTTCGGAACCAAGGGGCCCCGTTCAGGGGCCCTTTTCCGTTCCCGGGACGGGCTCCACCGAGAGCGTTAGCCCATCCACCCCGGCAACGCGAACCTGCTCGCCCACAGCGATCGGCTCCCGCGAGCGCGCCGTCCAGCTTTCCCCCCGCAGGCGCACCGTGCCGCGGTCGGTGCCCACCGGCTCGACCACCTCGGCCAACTCGCCCGGCATCGCCTCGCTGCCGGTCTGCGCGCGCCGATCCCGCATCCATTTGCGCCAGAAGGCGAGCTCTCCGATCTCGAGGAAGAGGGCGACCACGACGACGATGATCCCCACCGTCGGCGAGAGGACGAAGATCAGCAGCAGGACGGCGATCAGAATCAGCATGGCTCGCAATCCAGATTAACCCGCCCCCGGTGGCTACTGCCTGCCGCACCTTCGCGACGGCGGCGGGCAGCTCCTTCACTGGCTCGCGCAGCTTCCTCTAGGCGGGGCGGCGCTGGTGCTAGCGGAGGGTGATCGTCTCCGACATCTCGGCGCGGCAGACCGACCTGGCCTCACCCGCGCGTGCGTACATAGATGCCGGGGCTGGCGGGTCGATAGCTCGACCCGGACGTCGGTGAAGCCGAAGAACGTTGTTGGAGCCTGCGTTGGCGACGGCAAGGTCGGGGTCCGAGCCGGCGTTGAGATTGCCGATCGCGACCGAGCCGGAGCGTACCTGCTTCTCGTCGGAGTGAAGCCCGGACGTAACGCGAAGAAGCGCCGACCCTGGAAGGGACCCGGCGAGCACGTGAGACCTAGCGGCCTGAGATGAGAGGGCTTTCCTACCTGCGGCGGGCGGCCGCCGCCAGCGCCGGATTCGTCCACCCGGCGTCGGTCGGGTTGATGGTCGTACCGGGCGCCACGACATCGTCAATTCGGTCCAGGAGTGCCGCGTCTAGTTTCAAGTCTGCCGCGCCGAGCTGGGACTCGAGCTGCTCCATCGTCCGCGGACCGAGGATCGCCGACGTGACCGCCGGATGGCGAATGACGAACGCGAGCGCCATGTGGATCAATGAGATCCCCGCTTCGTCTGCCAGTTGCGCCAGCGCGTCCGCGGCCTCGAGCTTGACCTGGTTGGCCGGAACCGAGAGGTCGTACCGTTGGGGGACCAGCGCCGAGCGCCGAGATGTCAGGTCGTCAGCCCCCTTGCGCCAGCGCCCGGACAGCCAGCCGCCCGCCAACGGGCTCCACGCGATGACGCCCATATCGAGGTCCTGGCAAGTCGGCAGCACGTCGGCCTCGATCCCGCGAGCGAGGATCGAATACGGCGGCTGCTCGCAGACGAAGCGCTGGAGGCCCCGGTCACGGGCGACCCACTGGGCCTTGACGATCTGCGTCGCCGGATAGGTTGAGGAGCCGATGTAGCGCACCTTGCCTTGCACCACCAGCTCAGAGAGGGCGCCGAGCGTCTCCTCGTGATCGGTCCAAGGGTCCCAGCGATGCACCTGGTAGAGGTCGATCCAGTCGGTCTGCAGGCGCTCTAGCGAGGCTTCGACCTCCCGGATGATCCACCGTCGCGAGTTGCCCGCCTGATTGGGGTCGTCACCCATCGCGCCGTGAAACTTCGTTGCGAGCACGACATTCTCACGCCGCCCGCCGCTGAGCGCCTTGCCGACGATCTGCTCCGACTCCCCACGCGAGTAGACATCGGCGGTGTCGATGAAGTTGATCCCGGCATCCAGAGCCCGGTGGATGATGCGGATCCCCGCATCGTGGTCGGGCTCCCCCCAAGCGCCGAACATCATCGCGCCGAGACAGAGCGGACTCACGTGGACGCCGGTGCGTCCGAGCGTTCGCTGGTCCATTTCCCAGACGTTACTGATGCCGCGGCGACCTATCGCAAGCGTGACTTCTACATGAGTAATAGCTCCCGCCAGGCGCTGGGCTCCCCCCTCCCCCACCGGCGGCGGTGGCCGGCAATCGCATCTTGGTTTCCGCTCTCGCCTCGCCTCGCACCCACGAGCTCGATGATGGTGAGTCACGAGTGGTGATGTTGGGGACGAGATGCAGAGATGGGAGGCTTCGAGGGCCTCGTCTCGTGCTGTTTATCGCGGCCCAAACCAGTGACCTCGCGTCTCGGACCCAGGTGCCCTTTCGGAAAGTCCTGGCCGAAGGTCCGGACCACCGTTTCATAGTCCACTCGCCCGTGGGCTCAGCGCTCGCTGTCGAGCATCGCCATCTGCCCGGCCTCATAGCGCTCGCCCGCGGCGGCGCCCGCCGGGACCGCCCGCTCGACCGCCGCCAAGTCTTCCTCGGAGAGCTCGACTGCCACGGCCCCGAGCGCCTCCTCAAGGCGGTCGCGGCGCCGCGCCCCGACCAGCGGCACGATGTCCTCGCCCCGCGAGAGCACCCAGGCGATCGCGACCTGGGCGGTGGTTGCCTCTCTATTGGCGGCAACCTCACCCAAGGCCTCGGCCAGATCCAGGTTTCGCCGGAGGTTTTCCCCCTGAAAGCGCGGTGCGTGACTGCGAAAGTCACCCCCGCCGGTCTCGCGCTCCTTCGACCAGTGTCCCCCGAGCAGACCGCGTGAGAGAACCCCGTAGGCGGTAACACCAATCCCCAGCTCGCGACAGGTCGGCAGGATCTCGGCCTCGATGCCCACGAGCATGTCGGTCTGGAGCCGTAGTGCCTGTTCGCCCCCCTTGGCGTCGGCTCGATGCCGATCCGGGGTTAGCGTCCACTCGCCGGGAAGGCGGCCATAGTCGAAACCGGGCTCGCACACCAGGTCGATCTCGACCCTGCCGTCGATGCATTGGGCAATCCGCACGAGCGCGTGGTTCGCATCCTCGTCCGATGGCGGTCGGGTGTGGGGTGTGACCGTGTCCTCGCAACGGCGGGGTCCCATCGTCAGCGCGTCACGCACGACGACCCAGCCCGTCTGCGTCTTCCACGACGTCACCAGCGTGTTGGTCCCAGGCTCGTAGATCCTGTCACTGGGAACGTTGATCCCGAATGGGCCGAACCTGAAGCTGCCGGCGCCGCGGTCGAGCAGGGCACCGAAAACGCTCGGCGAGTCGAACCGGGGGACACACAGCCAGTCGACCGTGCCGTCCGGGGCCACAAGCGCGCCCGTGTGGCAGTTGGACAGGAACCCGTAGTTGGCGATCGGGGTGAATGGAGACGGAGCCGCTGCGCTCCCCGACATCGCGGCGCTCTGCGGGGTGGCAGCTGCGGCGCTGCCTCCGTCGGCGGAGCGGCTCGAGGCGCGCGCGTTCGCCGTGGCGCTCATCCCGCGTAACCCATCTGGGGGATTCGATCGCTGAGCAGGAAGAAGCCGAGCAGAAGCATGACGAGGGCGACGAGCACGAACGCGTACACGAGATAGGTCAGCGCGCGCGCGAGCCGCGCGCCTGTCACCGGCGCCGTGGTCGTCGAGGCATCCATGGCCGCAGTATGTATGCGCATTGGTGATCTGTCGTCACACACTCTGGGTGATCTCGCGGGTCAAGGAGCTCCCCACCGTCGCGAGAAGCGCTCGCCGTTCGCCAGCACCTGGACATAGCTCCGAGCGGCGGCTCGGACCGCCGGGTCGCCTCCTAGTCTTAGGCGCAATGACGGACCTGCTCTACGGGCTCGACGCCGCCGAGCGAGAGCGCGTCGCCGCACTGTGCGCCGAGGGGCGCTTTTTCTGGCTCGACGTCTCGCTCAGCGAGACGAGCCGCGGAGATCTGGTCGACGCGCTCAGGATTCCCGAGCGCGCCCAAGGCGCTCTGCGGAAGGCCCGCGACGGCTTCGCCTCGCGGGCCTTCCACGCTGACGGAGAGTCCGTCGTCTTCGCACTTCGCTGTTATGTCGAGCTCGAGCCGGAGAAGGAGCAGGACGGATACCGCCTGCGGCCAATCGAGGTTCAGGTCCTCCTTACGAGCGACTACCTGCTGACGCTGCACCACACGAGCGAGTCTCGCTGCCAGCGGTCCTGGCGCCCGATCTTCCGCCGGGACGGAGCAAGCGATACGTCGTCTATTCGGTGCTCGACGCAATGCTCGCCACCACCTCCGACGCGCTCGACGAGGTCGAAGTGAGGCTGGACGCCCTTGTAGCGGCATGGACGGAGGGGGACGGCAAAAGCGTGCCGAGGGCGACCCTGCGGCAGGCCGGTGCCAGGCTAGCGACTATGAGGCGGTGGGTCAGGAACGAGCAGGCCGTCTTCGAGCGTGTCGGCCTCGAAATCGGAGCGCTTCGAGACTTCGGCACCTCCGAGGAGCCTCACTTCGACCGGCTCGAGGAGCAGGTCAACCGCCTGCTGACGTCGGTCGACGCCGCCGCGAACGCGATGGCGATGGTGCTCGATCTCCAGCTGAACGAGCGGGCCTATGTGATCAGCGTCGTCGCCACGATCTTCGTCCCGCTCACGTTCATCACGGGCTTCTTCGGCATGAACTTCGGCTGGATGGTCGATAAGGTCGACAGCCCCGTCGCCTTCTGGCTGCTCGGATTCATCATTCCGATCGCGACAGCGGCGCTGTGCTGGCGTTTCCTGGTGCGCCCGTTCCTAGGCGGACGGCCCGCAGGCCGCCGGCGCGCGACGTGACAACGGGCGCTTCAGTTCAGCTCATGCAAACCGCCAATCAGAGGCTGTGCGGGCCGAAGCGCTCGACGGCGACGAACAGCGTCAGGGCGAGGAGGACGATCGGCACCGCCAGGCGGTCTGTCTCTCCCCTGCGCACGTGCGTCGTGATCGCGCCGACCATGGTCAGCGCCAGTCCCACCGCGGCGAGCGGGGTGAGAAGCGGCGCGATCCCCAATGCTCCCGGCAGAACCAACCCCAGCGGCCCCGAGAACCTCGAGCAGACCGACGGCGCGGAACTCGACATCGCTGACGTCGGCGGCCCAGCCCATCGGTCCCGCCGCCAGCCGGGCGCGGGGCTGCGTCAGCTTCGTCACGCCGGTCGCGAGAAAGATCGCTGCAAGCAGCACCTGGGCGGTCCAGAGCGCGGTTTCCATGCGTCGGACGATCGTCGCCAAACGGACGAGTTGTCATCACGCGTTTTGTGTGATTGGGACGGGCCGGCGCTTTGGATGCTCGGCTGAGCGCCGGTCAGCTCTTCGCTGCTATTGGGCGGTCTTTCGTAGTCCAATGTGCTCTCAGGTTCGCTCAAATTGGGACCACAGCGTCTTTGGAGCGATCGAGAGCAAACTCAGAAGAATCCGCGCGCCAGTCTGTGCGCCAGTGAGGGCCGGTGAGCAGCGGTTTCAGCCGTCCTCAGCGGTCCTCTCGGAATCGGGGTTTTCGGCTCTAAAATGCGGGATTTCGCATCGTAAAGCGAGAGGCGCCTACCGGAGTCGAACCGCTGTAAACGGCTTTGCAGGCTCTTAGCTCTTGCCCTGCTTGGCTCTCTCAGGCCCGCTCGGGTGCTCTGAGGTGCGCTCAGTTTCATCCGAATGGTCGGGGTTCGGGACACGGTTTCGGCGTATCGCTTCGCATGGAAACCGACACCCACTCGGTGGAAGCCGAGGAGTTCCTTCTGCTGCTCACCGGCACGCCCGCGCGGGCAAGGCGGAGACGCGGATCGACACGACGGCCGCAACGATGTCGGAATGTCGCCGAAGTCAAGAGGCCAGGTAGCGGAGGTTTACGAGAGGATGGGCGACCGCATCCAACCAAGGAGGACAAATGGCCGCCGTAGCTTTCGCACTTCCGATCCTTTCCGGCAAGGAGGAGATGGACCGGGACGCATTCGAGGAGATGAGGGGCTCACGTCGCGAGGAGTACGAGAATGCTCGCCGGGCCGCGGGGATCAAGCGGGAAGCGGTTTGGCACCAGGAAACGCCGCAGGGAACGCTCGCGGTCGTCTACTTGGAGGCTGAGGACGTTGCAGCGGCGATGCAGGCGATCGGCACCTCCGAAGCGCCATTCGATCGCTGGTTTCGCGACACGATGGAGCAGGTGCACGGCATCGATCTCGCTGAGTCCGCCCCTCCGCCCCAGCTGATCATGGACGCCAGTTTCTAGCCGCGATCACCGCCGATTGTGTTGCCGAGTCCCGCGCCTGGCCGAAATCGGTGTTGTTCCGCTTCGGGCGAAAAGCGATACCGGGGATCTACGTCGCGACGGTCGAGGCCTGCTCCGGTTGCACGGGCGTTGAGAACGTCGCGGCGAGCTTCGCCGCGTCCTCGCGCCCGCAGGCGGGCTGCAGCCATCGCTTGAAGGTGGTTATTGACCGCCCTTCATGAGCGGTCGTCGGCATGAAGACGTGGCTTGGTCTTTCCGGGCGCATGTCGCCGGACTCGACCGGCGAGTCCTTACCATCGGGCATGTGACGATCCAACGAATGGACCACGTGGGCATCGTCGTTGACGACCTCACGGCCGCGACTGAGTTCTTCGTCGAGCTCGGACTCGAGCTGCAGGGCGAGGGGCCGGTCGAGGGCCGGTGGATGGATCGCGTCGTGGGGCTCGACGGCGTCCGCGCAGAAATCGCGGTCGTGCAGACCCCGGACGGCCATGGGACGACTCGAGCTGACGAAGTTCCACCCGCCCTCGAGCCAGGACGACGACCGGCACGCGCCGGCGAACACACCGGGCATCCGCCATGTCGCATTCGCCGTCGAAGACATCGACGCTGTCGTCGCCGACCTGCGAGCCCGCGGCGCGGAACTCGTGGGCAAGCTGGAGCGCTACGAGGACAGCTACCGGCTCTGCTACGTCCGCGGCCCGGAGGGGATCATCGTCGAACTGGCGGAGCAGATCAGCTAACGGGTCCGTGGAGGCCGACCCGCGACCAACAAGAGCGATCCGACTCGCGTTCCGCACGCGGATCGATGTGTGGCTCGGGCCGTGCTGCGTCAGGAGGTTCTCGAAGAAGATGTGGCGAGGATGTCGAGATCGGCCTGGCGGCTCCGTCCCAGGGACAGATGCGGCCACCGTGGCCGCACCACACGTGAGGAGACCCAACATGACGAAGTATCTGCTTCTCAAGCACTACCGCGGCGCCCCCGAGGCCGTCAACGACATCCCGATGGACCAGTGGACCCCAGCGGAGATCGAGGACCACCTGCAGTACATGACCGACTTCGCCACCCGGCTCGAGGGCACCGGTGAGTACGTCGACGGCCAGGCGCTCTCGCCTGAGGGCACGTTCGTCCGCTACGACGGGGAGGGCCGACCGCCGGTCACCGACGGGCCGTTCGCGGAGACCAAGGACCTGATCGCCGGCTGGATGGTGATCGACGTCGACACCTACGAGCGGGCGCTCGCGCTCGCCGGCGAGTTGTCGGCAGCCCCCGGAGCCGGCGGCAAGCCGATCCACGAGTGGCTCGAGGTGCGCCCGTTCCTGAGCGCACCGCCGACGGTCACCGAGTGACCGGACCGGCCAGGGCAGATCAGGTGATGGACGAACTGCTGCTGCGGGAGCTGACTCCTGCGGTGATCGGCGTCCTCGTGCATCGCGGAGTTGACTTCACGACGGCCGAGGACGCCGTGCAGGAAGCACTCATCCAGGCCGCACTGACCTGGCCGGACCAGGCAGCCCGCCGACCCGAAGGGCTGGCTGGTCACGGTTGCCTGGCGCAAGTTCCTCGACGCCCACCGCTCCGAGGCCTCGCGTCGCGACCGGGAGCAGCGGGTCGAGGTCGAGCCGCCGCCCGGACCGACCGAGACCGCAGAGGACACGTTGCAGCTCTTCTTCCTGTGCGCCCATCCGTCGCTGACCCCGGCCTCCGCGGTGGCCCTCACGCTGCGCGCCGTCGGTGGCTTGACCACCCGGCAGATCGCCCAGGCCTTCCTCGTGCCGGAGGCGACAATGGCGCAGCGGATCAGCCGGGCCAAACGCACGGTCAGTGCCGTGCGGTTCGAGGAGCCCGGCGACCTGGCGACCGTGCTGCGGGTGCTCTACCTGGTCTTCAACGAGGGCTACACCGGCGACGTCGACCTGGCGGCCGAGGCGATCCGGCTCACCCGGCAGTTGGCGTCGATGACCGATGACGAGGAGACCGCGGGGCTGCTGGCGTTGATGCTGCTGCACCACGCTCGGCGACCGGCGCGGACCCGGCGCGACGGCACCCTGGTCCCCCTGGCCGAGCAGGACCGCTCCCGCTGGAACACCTCGCTCATCGCTGAGGGCGTCGCAGTCCTGCAGACAGCGCTGGGTCGCGACCGACTCGGGGAGTTCCAAGCCCAGGCCGCTATCGCTGCCCTGCACGCCGACGCGCCGCGCGCCGAGGAGACCGACTGGGTGCAGATCGTCGGCTGGTACGACGAGCTGCTCCGGCTCACCGAGAGCCCGGTCGTGCAGCTCAACCGAGCCATCGCGATCGGCGAGGCCGATGGCCCCGTGGCCGGCCTCGCGGCCTTGACCACGGTGGACCCTGGCCTGCCCCGCCACACCGCCGCCTCGGCGTACCTCCGCGAGAAGGCGGGCGACCTTCTGGCCGCGGCACGTTTGTATGCCGATGCCGCCCGGTCCGCACCCAACCTCGCCGAACGTCACCACCTCACCCGGCAGGCAGCGCGAATCAGTCAAGCGCTGCGGGGGTGAGCCTGTTGGTCAACCACTCCCACAAGGCGAACAGCCTGCGGGATCTATGCGTGAGCTATTCCGACTCGAGGCTGTCACTGGCCGGCAGGCTCCCGTAAGCCCCGCCCGATGCAGTTACCGGTGACGGGGCCGCAACCGGGCAGGCCCATGAGCCGGAGTTCTCGCCATCAGCCACTAGCCCGGCAACAGTCCAACTCATTGGGGGGCCCTCGTCGCCGAGGGCCCCCTTTCATTTCCCCAGAGCGGTGGCGCGGGCCTGCGAATCGGCGCGGTGGAGGAAGGCGTCGAGGAGGCGGGCAGTCTCGCTCTCGGCCCCCGGCATCAGGTGGCCGTAGAGGTCGAATGTGAAACTGCGCAGGCTTTCGCTGGGGAAGGTGCCGATCACCAACCCGGATCGCTGGCGCAGGCCCTCGAAGCTGCCGGGCTTGAGGAGTAGGCGATGTCGCGGGAAAACGTCGAGGCAATACGGCCCGTTCACGACGAGTAGGACGCGGAGGCTTCCGCCCACGGCCCGACCTCTATCAGCCTTGTTTGTCGAGTTACGCCGCGAGCGTCCTGTCCGGTCGACCTAACGGGGAGGTCCAGTTTCCGGCTCCAGGACGATCAAGTGATCGCGCCAGTCTCTAGCGAGTTGATCGAGAGCTTCGACGACGAGGCCTCGTGCTACCGGGGGTTCCGTTCCCTCGCCTGCGTCCACCCAGAAGATGTCATCCCCAGGACCGCGGCTGATGATGAAACGCCGGCCATCCTCGCCGATGGAGCGTCGTCCCAGCCGGAGCATGATGTTCTCGGCGGTTTCGGGCTCCTGGGGGAGCATCGTCGCGATCTTGACCAAACGCGGGGGCTGAGGCACGAGGGGGTCTTCCTGGGTCTCTGTGCTCAGGACCTAAAGGTCGTTGTTCGTTGCGCCCGACCCTCACGGTCAGGCGCACGGGCGGGCGATCATTGGAAGACGTCCAGTCGTCCTACGACTGACCGCTTTGGTCGTGAAGCAACTTCGCGCCGGCCGAGACGCACTGGCTGAAGGGGGTGCCCTTCTGCCCCTCGACGTGCTTCTTGCTCTCGCCCTTGCAGGCTTTGCTCGGGTTATCGACTGCGCCGTTGGCGAGCTTCGCCATCGCGGTCACGCACTGCGAGAAGGGCGTGCCCTTCTGCCCGTCGACGTGCTTCTTGCTCTCAGCCTGGCAGTACTTGCCGTAGGCCTTCGCCTTCGTCGGCAGGCTTGCCCCCGCGCCAGGGCTGTGGCCGTGGCCGGACGGCGTCGCAAGAGACATCGCCGGCGATGCGCTCAGGGCGAGTCCGCCAGTGATCAGTGCGAGCTTCAGAGTGCGCTTCATATTGCCTCCTTCGGCAACCGGGCTACCTCCTCTCGAAGGCCCCTGGTTTGCGCCCCCGCCTCGCAGCGGGTTCGCCCTTTCGAGGTAGTTCCTCGCTAGCTACAACGCAGCCGGACCCGCGTTGTCAGGGCAAACAGCGAGATTTCAGTGGCCGTGGCCGTTGGCCGCCTGAGTCGCGGCAGCGGCGTTTCCGCCGCCATGTGACCCGACCGGCGGACTCGGGTGCGCTGGGTGGGTTGGCGCGGGGTGTGACCCGGCGCTGTGCGACGTGGCAGGTGGGCCCGGATGGGAGACGGGAGTTGGATGGTTCTGGGCCGAAGTCGGAAGCTGCGGCTGATGGGCGGCGGCGGTCTCTTGGCCGTGGGATGCGGCAGTCGGCAGTGCGCCGGGAGAGCCATGCGAGCTCGGCATTGCTTGTGTCTCTGTTGAGCCCCCAGGCTCATCAGTTGCAGCCGCCGCCGCCGAATGGCTGCTCGCCGATTTACTCCCTTGGGCTTTCTGGGCTTGAGGGGCGGCCACTTGATTGCGGCTGCGAACCGCCGTCGCCAAGGGCTGATCCGCGCCGCTAGCGATGCGGGAGGAAGCGGAATGTCCGGTGGGAACCGAGGGCGCTGGGATGGACCGCGTCGACGGATCGCTGCTTTGCCCACCGGAGCCGACATGAATCAGACCGGTCGTGTCTGCGGCCGTGACTCCGACTGCCGTGACGGCAACGACGGCTGCGGCCGACTTGAGCAGAGCCGAGGTCGCGAGAGCCTTGCCCGCGCCGCCGCCCAGAGCTCCGACAAGTCCACCCCCGGCGGAGCCGCCTTGACCACCGAGCAGGCCGTGGAGGAGTCCGACGGACGCCACAGCCGGAAGCGGGCTCAGGGCGGCGAGGTCGCGCCGTCGAGTTGCAATCCCCGCCTTGAACTCTGCGCAGCTCGCGCATGCTCGGAGATGGGCTCTGATATCGCGACGTCGCAGAACGCGCCCATCGGCGTCGGAGAGCGAGTGTTTGACGCTTTCGCAACTCATTTCACGCCCGTCGCTCAACCGCTGGAGGTTGGTTCGCGCCTCGTAGAGGGTCTGCCGGACCACGGCCGGAGTGGTACCAAGGGTCGCGCCGATCTCCTCGAAGCTCAAATCGGAGAGTTCGCGCATTACTAATGCGCTGCGCTGCCGCTCGGGCAGCTCGCCGAGATCGCTGATCAACAGGCGCAGTCGTTCGCGGGCCTCCGCGCTCTGGTGCGGACCGGCCTCGATCGCAAGTGCCGCTTCCGGGTCGAATTGCCCGGCTTGGCGTCGCCTTCTCAGCAACTCGATCGCCTCGTTGTGGGCAACCCGGTAAAGCCAGGGCTTGAGCTCTATATCCCTCTTCTCGCCTGGCAGCGCCCGCAGGGCCTTGACCATCGTGTTTTGGAGGGCGTCCTGGGCGTCCTGCGTATTGCCGAGGATCGCCTGGCAATACCGATATAGATCCTGGTGATAGCGGTCGTAGATTGCGGCGAACGCCCGCTCGTCTCCGTTCTTCGCACGGTTGACCAAGCGATCGTCGGAGAACAAGCGTGCGGGCCGAGCACGCAGGCTTGATGCGGGCAGGGCTATCGCCTCTGTCATGAGTAGGGAGTATCGGCATCAATGATCATCGGTTCAAGGTTGACGATAAGCGCTTGGCCATGGAACGGGAGTGCGGGCGGAAATGTCAGGTCCGTTCTCATCACCAGGCCCTTTGGCCGACCGCCGTGTGCCAGGGACTGTCGGCGCCAAACAAAGCTCGAAGAACGCAGACAGGCGCCGATTGAAGGTATCTGTTGGCGCGCGGGACCCATCCGGCGCGCTCAGGGGGTGGCGGGGTGGCCGCGCTCGCGATGGCCCTGCCCCCCTGCTCAAGAAGACTCGGCGACCTTCCCCTCAGCGCTCGCCCCACTTCAGGCGCAGCCTGTTCGACTCAGAAGCCCTTGCCGGCGGCCACCTTCGCGCCGCCGCCGAACTTCGTGATCTTCAGCCCGGGCGACCTCAGCTGCTGGCTGCGGCAGAACCGGTCGGTCAGCCACTTCTTCTGCGAATACAGCTTCGTCTGGTCGGCGAAGTGCTTGGAGTGCGGGTTCGTTGCTGCCTGGGAGTAGGTGAGGATCGTTGTTACGTTCGGGCAATCGTCACCCGTCATGCTCGCGGCGATCACGAAGCTCGATCCGTGTGTGGGCTCGGAGAAGCCCTCCCCCGGGGTGAAGGCGGTGCTGATCACGTTGAACGCGCCGACGCCCCCGGGCCCTCCATGGATCGGGATCCGTATCCCGTTGCGGGTCACGAATTGGGTGTCGCGAAGCGTCGCGCTCAGCGGAATGCCGGCGTCGCGCAGATCAGTCACCGCGTCGGCTAGGGCACGGCCGACCGCCGGGTCGTCCGTATTCAGCGTGTTCGGCGAGTTGACGGGGTTGGTCGGGTCAAACGGTACCTTCCACATCGTCCCTGAGTTCGCGATACCCCGGTTGGCGAAGCGCCGCCAGAGGACTGCCCCGGGGGAGTCGAGATCGAACTTCTCATCCCATGCGGCGAGGATCGGGCATGCCTCGCTCACGTCCACAGGCCCGCTCGAGCCCACCAGTGTGGAATTCGTCTGGCAGAGCGCGACGAGCGAGTCGCGCGCCAGCTCCGCGCTGAGAACGCGGTTGTTGAAGACCGTGCCCCGGAGCCGGGAGAGAGTGAACTTCTTGCCCTTGCGCCCGTCGGTCCCGCGAAGGCGCTGCTGGACCATGATCAGGCCGAGGCGTGTCCGCAACGAGCGCGGCGTACGCTCCGTGCCGATCTGGCGCGGGAAGCCTTCGAGCGGGTGCATGGGGTTCGACAGCCAGTAGCTGTCGTTTGAGTTCGTCACGTAGGTGAGCCCCCGGACGAACGGCTCCGAGCTGGGCGCGAAGACACCCTTGTCCACGGCGCCCTTGGCCTGTTGGAGATCGCAGGACCCCCGTGAGCCGTCGAGCACGGGAATCCCCGCCGCGGACAGGGTGAGCTGGCCGAGCGCGGTGTTGCACTTTGCCGTCTTTGAGTTCGGAACTTTCGGGATCGCACCGATGTCCGCGTAGAGCGTGTCGCCCTTCGAGTCGGCCGCGATGGTATTCACCCACGGGACCCCCTGGTCGGTCCGCAGTACGCGCAGCATTCCCTTCACGCTCTGTGCCCGGGAGGCGTCGAAGAAGTGGTTGAGGAAGCGGAAGCTGTCCGCGTTGACGTCGTGCATGGCGTAGGCGTTTGCGTCGGTCCAGCCGAAGAGCGCCTGGCCTTGCAGTGAAGTGACCACGGGCCCGTGGACCGTCGAGTAAAGCGTGCGGGTCACGTGCCGCATCGACCCGTCCTGGTTCTTCACCGGGACCGTCACCGTCGTAGCGGTCATCTTGTGCGGCTGGCCGTCGACCAGGTAGGAGGTCGGATCACCGGGTACGAGCTGTTCCTGGAAGGGGACGAACCGGAACGCGGTCGAGACCGTGTGGCTCCACGCGAGGTTCTTGGTGTGGCCGATCAGGATCACCGGCACGCCAAGCAGGCTGGCGCCGCTCGCGTTGACATGCCTGGGATAGGTCATCTGGGACTCGAAGAAGCGTTCGGAGCCAACCCATGGGAAATGCGGGTTGCCGAGCAGCATCCCCCCCTTTGTGTCGGTCGCGTTCTTGCCCAGTGCAACGGCGTTCGAGCCGATGTCCGGGCCGCTCTGCATGAGCTTCTCGGCGTCGGCCGGGGTCGGATTGGTGATCGCGTCGCCCGCCTGCCGGGTCGCCAGGATGGTCCCGGGCGGCGCCGCGTTGACGATGCCGTCGATCGATGTGCCCTCGCCGGCGAGGATGCCGAGCATGAAGAAGCGCCGGTAGGCGTCCACCATCGTGATCGGCTTGACCCAAGCGGCACCCCGGCACGTCGGGTCGGGGAGATGGTTGACGCCGACCTTGGCGAGGTAGCGGTTGTAGCCGTCGACGTAGCCCTTGACCACCTGCTTGATCTGCGGCCGGGGTCCATTAGGGACCGGACGCGCGATCAGCTTCTCGACCCGCTTCTCGGCGATCACGCGGCGGAAGTAGAGATCCCCCACCAGGTTCGTGTAGCTGGTGCCGTTGCCGGTGAAGTCCCACTTCGCTGTGGGCCCGAAGTACTTGGAGCGCTCACCGCGGACGGTCGTGTAGATCTGCGCCATCGAGCAGATGTTCTCCCGGGCGAGGGAGTAGCCGTAGCCGTAGCCGAGGCCGCGCCAGGAGTCGGAGAGGATACGGGGGATGCCGCCCTCGGTGAGGCGGATGGTGACACCGGGAGCCTTGGCTTTCTTTGGTGCCGCGGCTGCCGATCCGGCACCGCCGACCATCACCGCCAGCGCTGCGATCGAAACCATCAGCATCCTCACGAACTTCGTCCTCACACTCTCCTCTTCGTTCGCTTCGGTACGGCTCTTTCCCCTTCGGCTCCCGCCCTACGGCTCCAGTCTCGGGTCGTCAGTCTATTTCGAGGGAGCTGGGGCAGGCATCCGTAATCCACCGCATGCCAGACGCAGGGAACACACGGCCCTCGCTCGGCTGGATGCGCTGACGCCTAGCGCCATCTACTTCAAGAGCCCGGCGGCTTCGAGGGCCTGCGCAC
This sequence comes from uncultured Actinomycetes bacterium, assembly GCA_963840235.1. GTDB lineage: Bacteria > Actinomycetota > Thermoleophilia > Solirubrobacterales > 70-9 > JBBRHQ01. The sequence continues at coordinate 280,349 of CAWIYC010000003.1, read as the reverse complement.
GGTCGGTGAAAATCCATACCTCGATGCCCTTCCCTTCGCACCTTGATCAGCCAAGCTCACTCGGCGTCGATCTCCGTTGCGAATTTCTCGCTTCGACCTACCACCCGGACGACCGAGATCACGCGCTCCGCATCGACGTCAAGGACGTCGATGGGCTCCGCTCTCTGCTGTTCGAATACCTCACCCAAACGACCCAGGTAATCACGCACCCCAGCGTGCCCGTGATAGTTCCCGGGTTCCATCGCTCTCGGAGCGAGTCAAAGAGATCCTCGGGAGGCACACCTGTGCGGTCGTAGGCAACGATCGCTCGCCTCACAATCTCCACGTTCTCCTGCGACATCGCCTGCGCGGTATCGCGAGGATTAGACGCTATGTCCGCCCACTTGCCAGCTTTCGCACCGTAGACGAGGAAGCGATCACTTCGCATCCAGCGTTCCGGGGCCAGACGGACCAACTCGCCCTGCAGATGGAGCAGCTTGACCCCTCCGTTGCCCACAACGGGAGCGGGCGGAGATGAGGATCTGGGGCGGCTCTGACCTGAGGCGCTAAGGCTCCGCCCGGCGGCGTGGCGGTTCCCGAGCCGCTGCTAATCCTCGAGGCGAAACGGATCTTCATCGAGTTGGCGATACATAGGGGCTTCGCCGTCTCCCTCAAGTTGGCCGATATTGGTGTCGGTCCGCTGGGCACATTCGCTGCAAACCCTGACGAGCACGTCTAGTTGGCCGATCGGCACCATCCCCGGATCGCAGCCCATCTCCCGCTCGGCGATCACCGCCAATGTCTCGGTCGCTTGATCCAGGGAGAATTGAGCTTGCACGGCGACCACGCCAATGACGAACTCCGCCTCCCCCTGGACGGCGAAGCCGGTGGTCGTGTCGCCTCGGCCGCAGACGACGCAGGGTTCGTACGATGCAACTGCCATCCCTCCACCAACGGCGGGACAGCGCCTTCGTCAGCGGTCTCGTTCTTTTTTCGTGCCGCATTGCAAAGACCTCTGGCCACCGCGCCGCGAAAAAGCAGCCTTAGAAATGGCCCGGTCCTAACGTCAGCAACCCTTCATCTTGCGCAACTTCTGGCGGTAGATCCGCATCGAGCTGTGTCTCATATCGCCGTGCGTCTGATTCCGGAGGCTCGGCACTAGCTCATGGTGGTAAGGCGACCGGAGGCTCTCTCGATGTCCGATCACGTTCTTGACCTTGATATGGAATCGGCATCGCAGGTAACGCGTCAGATGCAAGGAAGCCCGCAATTCGGGCCGATCGCCGAGAAGGTCAAGATCGCTGTGCCCAGCGTGTTCGATTCCGATCGCGGTCCAGTTGAGGCCGACGTTCGGGAGCTCATGGAGCTCGGGATCGGGATGGTCGGGCGCGAAGGTGTTGTAGACGGCAGCGGCACTGCTGGCGGCTGAGATGTGTTCGACAATGACGTGCGGATTACGCAGCCGCGAGGTGTGGTCACCGTAATGGCGCTTCGAGTAGGCGGCCATCTCGTGCTTGCGCTTGGCCGAGAATGGGATGAACCAATGACCAATTGGAGGGTTGGCGAGGCGTTGGCGATCCAACCGTCCCGGGCTAAGAACAGCCGACCGCCAGGCGCGGGCGTGGCTGAGGTGACGACGTTCCTGAGGCGGTGGTTGCCCGCCTGTTTGGGGTCGTCACCCATCGCGCCGCTTCGATCCGGGCGTTGCTCCCAGGGATCCGCCGCGAGTGACTGACCATCCCCCCGACGCTCAGAAAGCCGGTCGACTTCCCAACCGGCGTCCACAAATCTCCCTATCCGCGACGCCTGATGCATATGACCGGCCCGATCGGCCAGTCGGAACCCCCTACGGCGCGGTGTAGGCCCAGGTGCCCTCGGCTCGGATGGTGCCTGGGTTTGACACCTCAATAATCCGCACCTCGAATCCGTAGCGGTCGGCGTTGCTGCCGCTCGCGGCCGCTGTGAGCTTGAAGCCCGTCAGCGTCGAGTTGCTGCGCGTCCCCGCGTCTACGTAGATGCAGACCTTGCCGGAGGGGGCGGTGGGATCGGTGACGCTTCCCGTGCAGGCGGGGTCGGCGTCTCCCACGGGCGCAGCCGTGCCGGCGCCGAAATTGACGTTGGCGTCCGTGAGAGCCACGGACGCCGGCAGCGGGAAGCTGTAGCTCAGCAGGTAGCTGTTGGTCTGGCTCCCTGAGAGTGCGGCGATGTAGCGACCGCCCCACGCTCCGGTGACGGTCGTCCCGGAGGGGATCGACCCGCCGTCGAGAGCAGAGGGTCCCGTCTGCCCGTCGGTCCCGTCTGCCCCGTCGGTCCCGTCTGCCCCGTCTGCCCCCTCGGTCCCGTCTGCCCCTTCAACGCCGTCTGAGCACTGGCGCTGATCTTCCTTTGTGTCACCGCGCCGTTCTTGATCTGCCTCGTGCCGACGCTGTTCTTCTTCAGGTGGATGGCAGCGTAGGACGCGCCCCCCAACGCGATGAAGACGGCGATGGTCGCCATGACGTTCGCGTAGCTGACATGCGGGCGAACCTTGCCCATCGAGAAGTTTCCCCTGTTCGTTCTTTCCCCTGTTCGTTCTTTGCCCACCCTACCCCCTGAGCTGCGAGCGGGTCAAGCCCTCGCTGCGACATCGCCTGCTCCGACAGCCCGGCGGCTTCGAGGGCTTCCTGGCGGTCCTGGTAGAGGCAGGCACGCACGATCGAGCTGTCGCGAATCGTCCAGACCCAGATGCCGCGAGCCTGGACCTCGATTCCATCGCGGCCCCGCGCCACGTTCGTAAACGGCATTACCACGCCCTCTCCCGCGTCGATCAGCTCGTCGGCGTCGATCGTGAAGGACTCCCAGCTATCGGTAAAGGTGGTCAGCAAGCTTCGGAACTGTTGGAGGTTGAAGACGCCACGGTCCATGCCGAAGGCCCGCGTCTGGTCGTACTCGAAATCCGGAATCACGTCCTTGAACGCGGCGTCCACATCTCCCCGGTTGAAGGCGTCGATTGCGGCACGCACGATCTCCACGTTCTCCTGCGACATCGCCTGCGCAGTAAGGCTCAGGGCCGAAGTGGGGGCCGTTGTGGGGCTCAGGTGCGTCGGGGCGGCGTCGGCGGGCAGACCTTCAAATGTATGCCGTGACGTTCGAGCGCATCGCAGATTCTCGTCAAGACGACGAAGGCCACGCAGCGGCCCTGGTTCTTGAAGCCGAACTGCGCCCAGCCGGCGTTCCTGCATTGGGCGGTCGTCGTCGGAAGTGTCGGGAGGGGCAGGGCGTCGACCGCAACGCCGAACGGTTCGATGCCGCCGCTGATGAAGCTCGGGTTCACGCCCGTGCCATCGAGGTTGGCGCGCCCGATCGTGCCCGCTTCTGTATTCGTCCAGTAGATGTGGCTGGTATCGACCGCGACTCCATAATGAAAACCGGCGGTTGCGATGAAGCTCTGGTTTACCCCGGTGCCGTCGAGGTTGGCGCGCCCGATCGTCCCGGCGACGTTCGCCCAGTAGATGTGGGCGGCGTCGACCGCAATGCCCCGCGCATTCTGGAGGCCGCTGATGAAGCTCTGGTTTACCCCGGTGTTATCGAGGTTGGCGCGCCCGATCGTCCCGTCGAGGCCGTCCACCCAGTAGACGTGGCCGGCGTCGACCGCGACTCCCCAAGGCGAAGCAGCGGTTGCGATGAAGCTCTGGTCTACCCCGGTGCCATCGAGGTTGGCGCGCCCGATCGAGGCGCCGGTGTTCGCCCAGTAGACGTGGGCGGCGTCGACCGCAACGCCCGACGGAATCAGGAGGCCGCTGATGAAGATCTGGTCTACCCCGGTGCCATCGAGGTTGGCGCGCCCGATTGAGCCGATGTTCGCCCAGTAGACGTGGCCGGCGTCGACCGCGACTCCGGCCGGGGTGTTGGCGCTCAAGAAGCTCTGGTTTACCCCGGTGCCATCGAGGTTGGCGCGCCCGATCGTCTGCCCGTCGGGGATCGTCTGCCCGTCTATGTTCGTCCAGTAAATGTAGGCGTCGGCAGGTCGGGCGAGGGCCAGGGCCAAGACGAGAAATGCCGCGAGAAGCGCCAGCCCGGCGGCGATCTTCGAGCGCAGCAAGCGCCGGTGTTGGTCGGGGGTTGCAACCCCAATCAGCTTCGCCATCTCCTCCTCCTCTTCGGTGGGGGGCAAGGTTCGCGCAAGTCGGATCCTCCACCCACTCAGGCTGAGAAGACACCGTTGAAGACCACATCCTCCGATGCGGGGAAATCGCGGCTCAAGTCCGGTTAAGTTCGGGCGTCCCTGCTCTCGCAGCCCAGCGGCTTCGAGGGTTACCTCCCTGATGAGGAAGTCGCGGTAAATAGGCGCCAATCGAAGGTATCTGTTGGTGCACGGATCCCATCCGGCGCGCTCAGCGGGTGCCCGGGGGTCGGAGCCGCGGGACACGCTGCGGGACACAGATGCAGCATCCCTATTACCTTCAATGATCGACTATGAGATCGAGGGTCGAGTATGCCAGACACTCGGGATCCGCTTGCTAATGAGGAATCCCAGGTGTCATGAGCCGGTTCTGGTGAAGGCGCCTACCGGAGTCGAACCGGTGTAAACGGCTTTGCAGGCCGCTGCGTAACCACTCCGCCAAGGCGCCGAGCCGCAACAGCGTAGCGGCGGGAAGAGGCGCTCCGAGGGCTACTGCTGGCGCTCCGGACGCTACTGCTGGTAGTGCTCGACCGTGTCCGGGGCGCGGCGGCTGGCCTCTTCGGGGTCGAAGCCGTATTGCCGCAGGGAGCGGCGTTGGCGGAGGAAGTCCCAGGCCTGGTCGAGCTGGACCTTGACCTGCTCGAGGCGAGCGTGGTCCTCCTTGGTCAGGCCCTCGCCCTCGTGGGCGTGGAGAAGGTGCTCCTCCTCCTTGACGAGCTCGTCGATTCGGTTCAGTACCTGCTGGTCGTCCATCTCGGCTCCCTACTCTAGCTTCCCATGGGGCGGTTGCGGCTGTGGTCGTGGTAGTGATCGAGTGTCGCCTCGGTCGTCTTCCCGGGCACTTCGAGGCGATCGCGGAGGGTCTCGGCGAAGTCGTCTATCGCCATGCCGAGTATTAGCGCCCGCACCTGCAGCGCCAGAGGGCGGCCCTCCGCCCCGCCCTCCTCGACCACCCGGCGCAGGAACGGCAGCATGTTCGAGAGGGCGCGCTCGTCGTCCTCGGAGCGAAACCAGTAGGTGATCGGGAAGTGGATCAGGTCGCGGCGGGTGGCGATCAGCTCCTCGGTGAACGACGCCAGCATCCGCTCCAGCAGCTCCGGGTCGGAGTCGGCGAGCTTTCCCAGGCGGTCCTCCGCGGTCATGGTCAGGCGGACCTCATGGGCGAAGGAATCGCGGCGGGAGATCGCGGTCTGGATCGAGATCAGCCAGGAGACGCTTGCGGTCAGAATGCCCAGCCCGAACAGCGCCTCCACGGGAGAGAGGATGCGCAGCAGCGACGCCTCCGGTGAGATGTCGCCGTAGCCGAGGCTGGTCAGGTTGACGAGCGAGAGGTAGAGGGCGTCGTCGAAGCCCGAATGCTCGGCAGGGATCAGACCCGGGTCAAACCTGAAGCCTTCGGGGAGGTGTGGCAGGAAGACGAGCGCCCAGCCGAGTATCAGCAAGCCCGCCCAGGCACCGACCACGGCGATGAAGCTGAGCGGCCCCGCCAGCACGTTCGCGGTCCGCCTGCGGTTGGCAATCCGCCCGCAGGCCGTGGAAACGCCGCGGATGATCAGCCTCCCGATCCTCCCCCGGCCGAGGGGGTGGAAGAGCATCTCGAAGATGTCGCGCAGGGTGAGCGTGATTAGAGCCACCCCGAGCACTGTCCAGATCACGCCCATTCCGAGAACCTATGCGACCCGGCCGCGCGTCTGGGCGAAGCCAAGAACAGCTCCCTCACCGGCGCCGGCTGCGATCACCAAGCGGCAGGGTGAGGAGGTTGCCAAGGCCTGCCGTTCTTGCCAAGCCCGGGCAGCCGCCGGAGATGCCGGCGAAATCGGCAGGCTCGAGTTTGTGAAAGACTGCACAACAGCGTTCTTGGCAGCAAGGGAAAGGGAGACCGTGAAGCGTTGGCTTTCGTCGTTCGTCGTAGCCGCCACCGTCCTCGTCGCATTGCCCGCGGCCGCCGCGGCCCACGGGGGCCATGGAGACCACCCGGGCAAGCAGGACATCGCCCGCTACATCCTGCCGCCGGGCAACTACGGCGGCCTTCCCTTCACGGCCAACTCGACCGACCAGTTGCCGCTGTACTCCGGGCTCACGCCCCTGCGCGACAACGTCACCCGAGATGACCTCGACCGGCTCTTCCTTCCCGAGGACTTCCAGCCGATTGGCGCTACTCACGAGGAGGCGACCGGGCGTCCCGGGCTTCGCCTGATCTACGACTCCTACGGGATCCCCCATATCTACGGCGACACGCGCGCCGACGTCGCCTTCGGCGCCGGCTGGACCACCGCTCGCGATCGCTTCCTGCTGCTGACCCTGGGACGCGGGCCGGCGCGGGCCGCGGTTGCGGACATCCCCAACATCGACGCCTTCAGCCTGGTCACAAGCGGCCAGTCGTTCGTGCCGAGCGACGCGACCGAGGCGCTGGTGACCAAGCAGCAACAGCTCTTGGTCGACACCTATGGCAAGAAGGGCCAGCAGATCCTCGACGACGCCCAGGCTTACGCCGACGGCATCAACGCCTACTTCAACGCCAACAACATGAACCAGCCTCCGGCCACGGTCAACGACGTCCTCGCGGTCACAGCCTTCATCGGCTCGATTTTCGGTGCAGGCGGCGGTGCCGAGGCGGCGAACGCCGACCTGCTGGCGAAGCTGAACCAGTCCCTGGGCCCGGTCAAGGGCTACAAGGCCTGGGACGACGTCATGCTCGAGGACGATCCCGAGGCGCCGACGACGATCGACCGGCGCTTCAACTACCCGACCTTCACCGGCGGCAAGGTCAAGGGGTCGGTGATCCTCGACCCGGGCACGATCCAGAGCATCGACCCACGCCAAACCCCCGCCCAGGCAGCGGCCGCACCACCGGGCCGGCAGGCGTCGAACTTCCTGGTGACGGAACCGTGGCGCTCGGCCTCGGGCAACTCGCTGGCCGTGATGGGGCCACAGCTCGGCTACTACTACCCGGAGATCGTCCAGCAGGTCGACCTCCACGGCCCCGGCATCAACGCCCAGGGCGCAGCGGTCCCCGGCCTCGCCATGTACCTCCTGCTGGGGCGCACCAAGAATTACGCCTGGAGCCTGACATCGGCCAGCCACGACGTCCGCGACGTCTACGCCGAGCAGCTCTGTCAGCCTGACGGCTCGACCCCGACCCGGGCCTCGACGCACTACCTCTTCCAGGGTGAGTGCCGTGCATTCGATGTCACCAACGGCGGCTCCCTCAACGGGACCCCGCTGATCTACAACACCTCCGTCCACGGCAACGTGTTCGCCACGGCCACGGTCGGCGGCAAGCCCTACGCGCTCTCGCGCCGACGCTCGACTTTCGGTCGCGACGCGCTCAACCTGGGTGCGCTCAAGGACATGACCGAGGGCAAGGCGAGCTCCCCGCGCCGCTTCTGGGACACAGCCAACCAGTTCGGCTTCACCTTCAACTGGGCCTATGCCTCGCGCGACGCGACGGCGTACTTCTCCTCCGGCCTGCTGCCGCGGCGAGCCCGCCATCTGGACCGGCGGCTGCCGACCCTCGGCAACGGCGATTACGAGTGGAAGGGCTACCTCAGCGAGCAAGAGCACCCGCACGACGTCGGGGGCCCCAATGGGCTGCTGCTGAACTGGAACAACCAGTCGGCACCAGGGTTCATGCACGGCGACAACGAGCCCTACGGCTCGGTGCACCGGGTCGAGCTCTTCGACAAGTGGCCGCGGCGGGCGCAGATCACCGACAACGCCGGGATCATGAACCGCGCCGCGACCGAAGACGTGCGCTCCCCCGTCTGGCCGGTAGTCAGCAGGGTGCTGCACGGGGGCCCGGCGCCCAGTGCGCGCGACCAGCAGGTCGTCGACATCCTCGACGACTGGGTCAGCCGGGACGCGCCGCGCCTCGACGCCGACGGCAACGGGCTCTACGACGAGCCCGGCCCGGGGATCATGGACACCACCTGGCGACCGCTCGCCGACGCGGTGATGACACCTGTGTTCGGCAGCCTGATCGGAGACCTCAACAACGTTCGCGGCCTCGGCGGCCTCTCGGGCGAGTCCTACGTCGACAAGGACCTCCGGACCCTGCTCGGTGACAAGGTCCGGGGCCGTTTCAACCTCGCCTACTGCGGCAATGGCTCGCTGCAGGCCTGTCGTGATTCGTTGTGGGCGGCGGTGCACAAGTCGGCCGAGACCCTGGCCGCGCAGCTGGGGCCGGACCCGACGAAATGGTTGACGGCAGCCTCCACCACGGGGTTCGTGCCGGGACTGCTGCCCAACCGCTTCCCGACCACCAACCGCCCGACCTTCCAGCAGGTGCTGGAGTTCCAGCAGGACCGGCACGGGCACGGGGACTGGCACGGGCACGGGGACGGCCACTGGCACCCGGACGGCCAGGGGCGCTGAGACGAGCCGCCGGCCAGCCTGGCGAGGACGGCCGGGGTCGAGAAGTGATGTTCGGATTCGGGGCGTGTTGGGTAGGCAGGTGTCGATGCTCGAATACGAGGTCTGGATCCGAGGTGGTCTCGACGATCTGCAGTCAGCCAGGCTCGAGGCTGCGGGGATGCCCGTGCAGGCGAGCACCGCGGGCAGCTTCGCCCCCAGCAGGATGGAGACGCTCAGCAACTTCGTGCGGGTGGCGGCGCAGAGCGAGCCGATGGCGCGCGCACAGGTCGCCGCCGTGCTCGGGGTCGACGGCGATCGCCTGCGCGTCCTGCCCCGCCTGCGGTAGTTGCAGTCTCCCACGGAGAATTGCGCGCCTGCCCCCTTTGGTGCCTCACCACAACCCGGGATAGACTCAACCGCCCGTGACGGTATTCATGGTCACCATCGAGGGCGAGGGACTGCAGCAGGCAAGCGCGGCACTCGAGCGTTCCGACATCCACCCGCGCGACCCGGACGTTGGTTGGTTCACGGCTGGGGCGGAGGTCGTGAGCCCTCGGATTGTCGCCAGTGTGGAGGCGGACTCAGCCGAGGAGGTCGAGGCCCGGGTGAGGGAAGTCCTGCCTCAGAGCAGCTACGAGGTTACGGTCGAGCGCAGCTCCTAACCCCGGACTCGAGGTTGGCATGGCCGATGTCGTTCGACGTGGCCGGTGTCCACGGCGACGCCGTATGTCGTTTTTCAACCCGATTTCGGGCCCACACTTCCTTCCGCCGGGCACAGAACGCCATATAGTCAGATGATGCGTCGGATCGTGGGCTCGCTGCTGGCCTTGGCCCTATCGGTCGTGCCGGCCAGCGCCGCCGGTGCCGCGATTGACTTCGCCAAGACCCCGGTGCCCGCGGGCGGCACCCCGCTGAACGTCGCCGTCGGCAACCTGGACGGAAGGAAGGGCCCCGACCTCGTCACCGCGCTTGCCGAGAATGCGATCTCGGTGCGCCTCAACAAGGGCAACGGGACTTTCACTGCGCCAAAGCTCTATCCGACCGGGTGCCCCGTCTTCCAGGTCGAGCTCGGCGACGTGACCAGCAACGGAACCGACCTAAAACGGGACGGCAAGCTGGACGCCGCGGTGCTCTGCGTCACCTTCTCGGGCGACCTCAAGACCCTTGGCCGCCTCGCCGGAAAGGGAAACGGGCGCTTCGGGCCGATCGTCCTCAGTCCTGGCCTCAGCCCCGGTGCGCTCTGGAGCAACCAGCAACCCCAGACCTTCACCCTGGCCCGCATGCGCAAGTCCGGACCGCCCGTCCTGATCCTGCCGGTGGCGGGCTCGGTCCTCGGCCCTCCCCCCTACTACATCCGCCAGTACTTCAACTCACTCTGCGCGAGCTACGACTGGATTCAGCCCAATTGCCTCTCGGTTCCCGCGGGCTGGCCGAGCGTCGGCGGCCCGATCATCTCCGACGACATCAGCGGCGGCGGCCTCGAGGAGGTGATCGCCGCGGGAGGGAAGAAGGGCCTGGTTATCTTCGGAGTCGAGTCGGGAAAGTGGGCGGTTTCCACGCGCGACTTTGGGCCGATTCGAGCTGGCACTGACTTCATCACGATTGCGACCGGCGACCTCGGCTCGGACGGCCATCCCGACATCATCACCGCCGCCGGCACCTCGGGCGCCGTCCCGGGTCGATCTCCCGCCGGTCGGGTCAGCGTCCTGCGGGGCACCGCCGGCGGGGTCGCCAACCGCGCCGCGAAGACGTTCGCCTCCGCCCCCGGGGTCCTCAGCGTCGCCGTCGGCGACTTCGACCGCGACGGCAAGCGGGACCTGATCGGCACCAGCTGGAAGTACAACGGCACCACGGCGAAGTCCGCGGCCTTCGTCCAGGGCGGTGACGGCAACGGCAAGCTGCGTGCGCCGAAGATCGTGCCGCTGGCGACAACGAATTCGTTCAGCAAGGCGCCAATCCGCGTTGCCGACTTCAACTCCGACGGAAGGCCCGACGCGGTCGCGATCGCCGACCGCAAGCTGCAGGTCCTGCTCAACAAGTCCAAGCGCTGAATTGGCGCCCGAACACCTTGCGATCGCCACCGCGGGCAAGGGGAGCAGCGAGTCAGGAACCGGGACCGCGAAGGTGGATGCGGGTCTGTCCGGCTTTGTCGGTGTTGATCGGGATACCCGCAGCTTCGGCGATGTCTTTCAGACTTCCGCCCCTGTGATGAACTTCGCTAGCCCGAGCTAGTCCGACAGCTTGCCGGAGATAACGGCGATCTAGACCGTGTTCCTGATAGCCGCGCTCGATTCCCGCAACGTAGAAGTCGGAGGGACCGGAGAGCCGTCCGGTCGGTTCCGCGAGTCTGTAGACGAAAGCGGGAGCCTCTGATCCAGTCGCGGTGACGGTGGTGACTACCTCCCGTTTGTAGAGGCTGGGATAGCCCTCAAATTGGTCCAGTTCGCGGAGGCAGTTGCTCGATACCGCCCACAGGAACCCTTCGGCTTTGTCGGCGTAGGCGTCCTCTGGATCGCCAGGAGCAACCGTAGCTACTCCGTGAAAGCGAAGCTGGAATCCGGGCAGGTGAGCAGGGCCGATCGGCACTGCATCGGGGCAGCGAGCTTGCAGCGAATCGCTAGAGATATTCGCGGCGAAAGCGAAATACGCCGCGTAGTGGTCGGGCATCCTGATCCTTCCTTCGTGCCGGACGGTGGAAGAGTCTAGGGCGTCGGTGTCTCGGCCAGTTCCTCTAGGCGGATGCGGTCGGCAAGACCCGCAAACAGCCGCAAACCGGGCGGGCGGAAAGTCGCTGAAAAGCGCCGATTAGCGGGCAAACAGCCGCACGGCGCATCCTCCAACTGAGCCGCAGAGCTTCTGCGCCCGCTGCGAGGCGCCGCGCGGACGCGAAGGCGGGGAAGCCGCCGAGCCTCGCGGACCTGAACGCGGCGAAGCGCCTGATCGTGTGGGCTGAAGAGAGCGCCAGCTTGCCGAGGCCCGCGAGCGAGGACTTCCGGTACCTAATCGGGATCCTGGGCCACGAGGTCCTCCACCACGATTCCTCGACCCCTCGGGCAGAGGAAGTGATCCTGAACGGGCTTAGCGGAATGGACTATGTCCAGGTGCTGCGCAGACAGCCGCAGAGGGCCTACACGGGCACGGAGCTATCCAGGCAGATGGATACGCTCGCCATGCTGTTCCTCAACTCCCATGAGAACGACTCGCCGAACAGCGAGATCTATGCGCCCACGGGGACAGGCATCGGCCCCGGCAGTCCGTTCAACTCGCCAGATTTCTGGACGATCTATCGTGGCGATAGCCAGACCTCGCCCGCCCCGCCACCCCTCGGCCAGATCACCCGCAGCCTCGGCCTCCCAGCCGCCTCGCAGTTCAGCCTCGCCACCGCCAAGACCTTCGCCCACCTCAACGACAAGTGGCTCTCGGACGTGGGCCGGGTCCAGATCGAGGTGCTGCTGCAGATGGTCTCGGTGAAGACGATCGCCGCCAAGGCGAAGCTCAGCCGCCGCAAGGTGATCAAGAAGCTGCATTTGCGGCCCTATCTGAGCGCGATCAAGTAGCGAGCAGCGGCCGCCCTCGCTTGCGGAGCGACGGCATTTTTGGTGGGCGCTGTGGCACGGTGAACGGAGCCATACCTCTAAGAAAACGGACCGGCTACTCCGACAGCCCGGCGGCTTCGAGGGCTCTCGCGCTGCTACTGACCCTCGCTCAGAACAAGAACGGTCTCCGGATGGACGCCGTCGTGCTTCATGGCATCCGCCGCCTGGTCGCTCTTCATGAAGTCCTGGAACGCCTCCATGTCGGGGATCTCGGCGATAAGCGCGGCCTTGTTTGATCCGCCTGGGTCCCGAAAGGTGCGCACCGTGATTCCCATGGGACCGAACACCTCCTCGCGCTTCGGCGAGCTAAGCCAGTGCTCAACATCGTCCACTTCGTGAGTGATCACGTACGTAGCCATCGAGAAGTCCTTTCGTTTGCCTCGGCGGATCCTATGCCGCGTCTGCTACGCCCGCAGCCCGGCGGCTTCGAGGGCCTCGTCCCGGTCGGTGAAGACCTCGATCCCCGCCAGCTTTCCCTCTCGCGTGCTCCAGACGAGGTTGAAGCGCTGATCGACGTCGATGCGGCTCACCTTGGCGGTGGCCCGGATACGCACCGCGACCACCACCTTGTCGCCCGCGTCGATGAATTCGCCCGGCTCGATCCGGTAGTCGTCATAGACCGCGAAGATGTTCCTGAACGTGTCGCCGATCGCCGCGCCGCTGCGCGATCCCGGCTCCACTGCCTCGGCGTGCTGCTGCCAGCGGAAATCCGCGGTCAGATGCTCGGCCCCGACGCTGAAGTCTCCTTGCGACCAGCCGTCGTGGATCACCTTCACCAGTTCCACGTTCTCCTGCGACATCGGCTACTCCGACAGCCCGGCGGCTTTGAGGGCTTCGTCGAACTCGTTGGAAAAGAGGCCACGGATCATGACGCCGTCTCGAAACGTCCAGCAGTAAGCGCCCTTGGCCTGCACCTCAATCCCGTCCCGTCCCACGAAGTGAGCGGTCCCGCGCTGAACGACGTGCTCACCAGCGTCGATCAACTCGTCGATCTCGATACGCACGGACTTCCACGGCTCCAGGAACTGCTGTATCGCACACAAGACCTGATCCGGTCCTCTGGTGGTCCCGCGCCACTCACCGAGGGCCGACGTGTCGAGTTCGAAGTCCGGGCTCAAGTAGCTCCGCCACTCGTCCCAATCCCCGCGATTCCAGGCGTCCCAGGCTCGGCGCACGATCTCCACGTTCTCCTGCGACATCGCCTACTCCGACAGCCCGGCGGCTTCGAGGGCGTCACTCGGCTCCTGGTACCCGATCACGCTGGCCACCCGACCGTCGCGCAGGGTCCACACCGTGCCATGACGCCACTCGGTATCAACGCCGGAAGCCTTCCCCCGTCCTTGCCATGCGGCGATCACGACGATCTGGTCTCCGGCGTCAACGACTCGCTCGGCAAGCATCGACATGCTGTCGAAGGTCTCGAGCCAGCTCAGCATCATGGTGCCCATTTCCTGAAGTCCCACGGTTTCCGACGGTCCGACCGCCCCCACGGGGTCGACCCACCTGACGCGAACGTCCGGCTCGAAGAACTCGGGCACCCAGAAGTTGCCGCGCTGGAACTCGGCAAGCGCCCGCTTCACGATCTCCACGTTCTCCTGCGACATCGCCTACTCCGACAGCCCGGCGGCTTTGAGGGCCTCGGCGCGAGTGCCGAAGATTCTTACTGAGCGAATTCGTCCCGCCCGGATGGCGTAGGCCGCGAAGTGCGGACGATGGACCGGTGCTTTGCTGGCTCGCCCCTCGGCGGAAACTTGACCACAGACAACCACGTTGGCTCCGGCGTCCACCAACTCCTCCGGATCCAGGCGGTATCCGGAGAGGGCTCGCATCGCGGAGCGGAGGTGCTCCTCGGTGGCCTCTGCACCGTGGTGGATGGTCGCCCCCGGCAACTCAGGCTGATCGTGCCACTCAATCTCGGGGTCCGCGTCTCGAATGACGGCGTCGAGGTCGCCCCGGTTGAACATTTCGATGCTGCGCCTGACCTTCTTCACGTTCTCCTGCGACATCGCCCGCGCAGTATCGCTCAGTGGATCAATCCAAGGGCGACCCCGGCGCCGCCCGCGTATGGCTGGCACCGAGGCCTTGGGCGACTCGGAGCGATAGGAACGCACACCGGGCCGCCGCTACCAGGACAACGCTCAGGGTTGGCCTCGTCGTCTGTTCGAGTGTGGGCGCGTGCACTCCGGGGGAAAATGGACCCGGAACTGCGGCCCCGTGAGGTCGATCACCGGGGGTGGCAAAGACGCCGCCTAGGGGTCTACCCGGTGGTGGGGGTTGAGTCTGAATCAGTCCGGATGGGATGACCTCCTCAGAGGGAGGGCGTGTAATCCGGGGCTATTGATTAGCGCACAGCACGACCACGCTGAAGTTGTCGGCCACGGCGTTCTTGTTCACCCTCGCTCTCCAGGAGTTGGTGAGGCCCGGCGTCGGGAAGCTCTCCAGCAGGTCCGTCGTGGCAGCGATGTTGGCCGGTCCCCCGGTAAGCAAAATGTCGCCGGGGTCGCACGCCTTATCTATGTACTGGGTGCCGTCGCCCAAGTTGGTGCCCGCGCTGATCGCGGATTCGGCCTTATAGATTTGGCTGGCGACGAACGCCGAGGTGCCCTTGCCGTCCAGCTGGGCGGCGTTCGGCACCTGGCCAAGCGTGGACTCATCGATTTTGTCGCCGGTCAGTGAATCAGCAGCGACCTTCTGGCCGGTCACCGCGCCGTCTGCGATCTTGGCGCTTTTCACGGCGCCCGCCTTGATCTTGGCGCTGGTCACAGCGTTACTCCTGATCTTGCTGGCCGAGACGGCGTTCTTCTTCAGCTGCTTGTTGCCGACTGAGTTCTTGCTGACCGCCCAAGCGGTACCCCCGAGTGCGGCGATCAGGGCGATAATCGAGATGATCAGAGCCGGTGAAGGAGTTTTCATACGTCCTGTCATTGGAAAGACCCCCAAGCGTCACAGGGGATCATTCCGATTCCCCTATTGAGGCAAACCTAGACGCTGTCGAGGCGGGGGTCAAGCACCGCGAATGGGAACTGCTCTTCAGGCTCTCGCAACTTGTTTCGGCAGGTTCCCGGTGAGTCAACCAAAGGGCGCGTCAGCGTCGGGTCCTGCGCTGATCCTCAGCCGCCATCGCGCTCCGCTCGCTCGGCGGTGAGGTAGGCGAATCGCCTACATGAGGTCGGCCCGGAATCCGCGCCGTGCCCCTTGTCAGAATCCCGACCAGTGGCCACCCGCAGCACACGGCTCGACGTGGAGCGCCAGCAGCGTCTCGACCTTGAGCAAGGTTGGGGCCAGGAGGTCCTGAGAGCCCGCATGGCGGCAGGCCTCGACGCGCAGATGGCAAGGACCCGCCATGAGGCGGGCGCGGCCTACGCCCTGCGCCAGAGCCTCGTCGATCTGGCCGCCGTTGCCGAGCTGCTGGCCAGCGACTTGTCCTCCGCGCTGACCCCCGCCCTCACGCGCCCCTACTTGACGAACACGACGTTAAACGACGCGTCTGCGAACGCGCCATTCGTTTCGATGGCGACAAGCGCGTCAGTGTTGGGGGCCGTGCAGGCGCCCCCGCCGGGGAAATCGAGATAAGCGACCGTGCGGAACGGGGACGTGCTGTTTTTCGCGCTCGCGGTGCCAGTGACCGGCGTCTCGGCGAGGTCGAAGCAATAGCGCCCAGGGTTCGAGTGGGTGACACTGGTCACGCCTGTCCCGGCACTCACGACTCCTGCGTCGCTAACCCTTGCGAACGCGCTCACCTGCGGGGCACCGGCTACCAGGCTCAGGGCCGCTGGGACCTGGCTCAGCGTTGACTCGTTGATCTGCTTGCCGGTCACCGTGTTCGTCTTGATCCGGTTGCCGGGTAGCGAGTTCTTCTTCACCGTCTTGCCGCTGATCTTGCTGATCGTGGCGACGCCAGCCATAGCCGTACCCGTCAACGCCACGATCAACGCCACGATTGCGACGATCATCGCCGGTGAGGGTCGCCGCAGTTTCAACAGGTTTCGCATCTCATCCCCCTAGAAGTGTGGTCCCACCCTATGCCGGACCCGTGCGCGAGGTCAAGAGCAAGTCGCTGATCGCTTCCGCGCCCCCCGCTTGGCTGCGAGGTAGGCAAGCGCCGCCGATACCTCCTGCGCGTCCCACTCGGTCTTGGGTCGCTCGGTGTTGACGGTCGGCAGCGATGGCGCCGTTTTGTCGCCGGCGGCCTCGTCGGATCAGGTTGAGGGAAAAACTGGTGGTTGGGGTGCCCATCTCGTTCCTGTTTCGGTTGGGGTTCGGTCACGGTGAACGTTGGGGGGAGAGTGGACCCCAACGCCACCGTGACCTCTCCCGGTTCTCGCGCCGCCGCGCCACCGATGGAGAAACGGCACAAGCCTTTTCGTCGGGGTCGGATCGCGGCGGGCGGGTCACATCCCGTAAACCCACGCCGCCATGGGACCGTCCCCATCTCGCGCCGCTGACTCCAGGAGAACGTGGCGGCGCAAGCTCTTTGCGGATCAGCCGACCGCTTAGGCCGTTCCTCCGACCGTGCAGAGCGCCCTCGCGTCGGCGATCCCGCCATCGATCCGAGCCACGACTCGGCAGGTTTGTCGCCGGGCGTCTACGCCGGACGAGGGGTGCGCCACCGGAGCGCAAGTCGGGTAAGCAGGTCGGCCAGCCTGGGCCTTATCCGCTCGCCTCAAGAAACGATAGCCGGAGAGTCGGGCGTGAGGGCGCTACTCCGACAGCCCGGCGGCTTCGAGGCTGCCTGTCGGCCTAGGGCTTGATGACGTTGTGGACTTCCACAATCTCCGGCTCGCCCGCTTCTATCCCGACGTCGGAGAGCACCGGCATGAGGCGCTCGCCAAACGCTTGGAACTTCTCAGGCGATTCCCAGATCTCGCTGACCCGAATGTTGTCACCAGATCCGGCGAAGCAGACGTGGTACTCGAGCCCATCCGGGGGCCAGTCGCCGCCCTGTTCGAGTTGGCGGATGGTTTCGTCGTATTGCTGGACAGTCGCGGTAGTTGGCGTGAAGCGGGCGAGAATGCTCATGGCAAGACTCCTCTTCGGGTGGGGTGACTCGCAGGCTAGGGAGTGGGCATAAAGTAGCGGTGAAGCCAGCCGCAGGCCGGCGCGAAAGATGGGTCTGTGACTCACGCAAGACAAAGGGCGGTCTCGAACTCGCCGCGCTCGAAGGCATCGATTCTGGCGCGGACGATCTCAACGTACATCGCCTACTCCTCGAGCCCGGCGGCTTCGAGGGCTTGCTGCAGCTCTTGATAGAGGCAAAGCCGCGCGACGACTCCGTCGCGGATCGTCCAAAGCCAGGTGCCGCGAGCTTGCACCTCGACCCCATCGCGGCCCAGGAGACGGTTTGTGAAGGGCGTCACCACGTGCTCCCCGGCCCCAATGAACTCATCGGCCTCGTACCGAACGGACTCCCAGCTCTTGGCGAACTCCTCCGAGAGGCGTCGAAACTGGTCGAGGCGATACACGCCGCGGTCCAGACCGACTGCTCGCGAAAGGTCAACTTCGGCTTCCGGGGCCGCGTCTTTGAAAGCCGCCTGCAAATCCCCCCGGTTCAACGCGGTCAGGGCCGCCCGCACGATCTCCACGTTCTCCTCCGACATCGCCTGCGCAGTATCGCGCGTTGGCCCGCGAGCCGCGAGTATCGCGACGTTGGGAGCCCTGCTGCTACGGGTTGCGTTTGCGCAGTAACCGCAGCCGAGCCTAGAACCGACCAGCGCCGGGGCCTACTCCGACAGCCCGGCGGCTTCGAGGGCTTCCTCCGGTCGATGAAACCAGGCGTAGCGCCAGACCTTGCCGCCGCGGAGAGTCCACAACGCCGACTCCCGGCCCTCCACTTCGACGCCGCTCCCTCGCCCGCGGGCCCGGTAGCTCACCACCACCGCCACCTGATCTCCCTCAGCCGTGAGCTTCTCCGGCTCCATCTCCCAGCTCTCCCACCCCTCAAAGACCTTCTCAACCGCATTGCTGAACTCAGCAAGGCCGCGTCGGGTTCCGGGCTCCACGGCACCGGCCGGATTGACGTACTCGATCTCTGGGTCCATCAGCTCGACCGGTCCAGGGACCTCGTCTCGAGCCCAGGCGCGATAGAAGCTCCGCACAATCTCCACGCTCTCCTGCGACATCGCCTACTCCGACAGCCCGGCGGCTTCGAGGGCTTTCTCATGACGGGCCCAGTGGACATGCGCATGAACCACGCGTATGGGCCGACCGGCGAGCGCGTCGGCATCCTCGATGACTCGCACTCAGTGCTTCGCGTAGTGGCGAACCGGGGGCTCGCTCTTGGCCGGCGGATAGGCGAGGACTCGCGCCACGAGATTCGCCCGCGCGGTTGCGTCGAAGGCGTCCACGATGGACGCGGAGAGTCCGGGCGCGTAGGGGTGGGTACAGACCTTCCCGGAGAAGCGCGACGGGCGGGCGGCGCCCTTGTGCCGTAGAGCGTCAATCAAAGCGGCAAAGGACACGGAGTCAAAAGCCGCCTTGAAAGTGGTCAGTGGCGCGTCCCGGGCAGACCTTTTGGATCAGGATATTTCTGGCGCCGCGAAGGGCGGAGGTCGGATGGGCTCCGGTCTGTGGTTGAACAACGTCATCGCTCGTGGTTCGCACCGTCGTCCAGGCGGTGGGGCCGGGGGTCTCGTCGCGGCCGCTATTGAGCGCCTGCTCGAGGTTTGAGCCGATTTTCTGTTGCCAGACGGCGGGCGGGCATCCCGCGCTCGGCTGGCAGAGGAAGTCGAGAAGCGGCTTCCCGTCGGCCCCGTTCGTCCCGTGCTGCGTGGCCGCAATCGAGACGGCATCCGTCACCTTGCGGCGTAGCGTGGGCCAGTAGGTCAACGCCCATCGCGCCAGGAGCCCACCCTGGCTGTGCCCGTAGAGAGCGATCGGGCGACCGGCAATCCGGCGCACCCGACGGACCGCATTGACCACGTACTCGGCGCTGGTCTGTACGTCAGCAAGAGCCTTGTTCGGCAGGTCGACATAGCAGACTGGATAGCCGGCATGTCTTACCGATTTACGGAAGTTGACCGGCGCCACCCATTCCTCCTTGCCACCGAGAGTGGTGGCGTGGATGAGCAGCACCGGCTCACGTTTGGCATCGCGAACCGATAATTGGCAATGAAGGGCGGCGTTGAGCTCGACGGCGCTGGTCTTCAGCGGCGGGTCCTTGGCGCCGGCTGGCGCCGCGAGCAGCAGACTTGCAATGCCCACAAGGATTAAGCAGAAAAGGGTGAGGCTTTGCTTCCGAATGAAGCTGGGCTTCCGAAAGTCAGTGGCGTTGGCAACCGTGGGCAGGATCAACAGTGCGGCTAAGGCGGTGGCTGCCAAGGTGGCGGGTTTTGTGGTCCTAGGGGAAGTGTGCAGCGGGTGAGCGGACATCGTGACCCCCAAAGTTCTCGCCGCGCCCTGCGATGCGACGCCCCCGTTGGCCTCTCAACCCAACCTAACGGAGCTCTCGACTCGATGCAACCAGCAAAGCAGTCATGGAACAGAAGGGACAGAGGCGCCTTTGTTGCGGGATTTGCCGCTCACGGGCGTATATGAACGATGGCTTCCGGTGGGCCGTGGGGCTCCCCCCTCCCCCTGGGCGGGCCCGCCTCGCAAGTCCAGCTTTCCGCTCCGCTCCCGCTCGCCTCGCCTCGCAGCCCTCGAGCTCGATGATGGACGCGCTAACGTACACTAAACGTACGTGCTAGGTGTACGATATAGGCATACGCCAACCACGTCAGGAAAAGCTCAATGATCCCCCTGCCCACCACCGATTCCCGCCGTGTCGTCGCCTACCGGCGGGTTTCCAGCGTCGAGCAGGGCAAGGCCTTCGGGCCGCAGGCGCAGGAGCGGGCGATACGGGAGTTCGCCAAGCGCGAGGGCCTCGAGATTGTGGCCGACGTCTTCGAGGATTGCAGCGGAACCCTGCCGCTCGAGGAGAGACCCGGGCTCCAGGACGCCCTTGCCAAGGTCTACGAGTACGGCGCAGGCGGGCTCCTGGTGGCTCGACGTGATCGCCTCGCCCGCGATGAGTACGCCGCACACGATGCGATCAGGAACTTCGCAGCCGCGGGAGCGCGGGTGCTCTACGCAGACGGTTCCAACAGCGAGGGAGATGGTGCCCTTCTCGCGGACTCGATCATGCACGCCGTCGCCGCAGACGACCGCAGGCGAATCGTGGCTCGGCTCAAGGCCGGAAGGGATGCCAAGGCGCGTGAGCACCCCGAGAGCCGGCCCCAGGGCGGGAAGCTCCCCTACGGCTACCGCCGGGCGAAGGGCAACGTCGAGGTCGACCCCGGCCAGGCGGAGGACGTGCGGAGGATCTTCGACCTCATCCGGGGAGGGAAGTCGATACGGGCCACCGCTGAGGCCCTGAGCGCAGAGGGTGATCGAGCCTGGCACCCCAACGCCGTGGCGCGGATCGTTAAGCGACCGATCTATAAGGCCGCCGAGCCCGGACGCATCATCGATCCGCGCATCTTCAACCAGGCCCAACGCGAACTTGAGGGACGGAGGCGGGGCTAGCGAGTGGCACAGAAGGGGCCGGAGTCCGCGAGACAGGCGCCGAGCTTGACTAGGACCCCTCAGAAACCTGCCTGATCTCCTCGACCTCTTCCGAGTACGCGTCAATGACCTCGACGCCATGAGTCTTTAGCAGCCTTTCCAGCTCTTCGACTGAGCGGTGCTGCACCACGGCGGTCGGCTGATCCCGAAGCAGTTGGGCTTTGTCGACGTGCACGGCACCGGAAACGGCCAGGTTGCGGCTGGCTCCGGGAAGATCGCGGGCCGGGATCTCCTCCAGCGTCTCCTCAATCCGCTCGGCCACCCGCTGCTCGAGGCGGAGGTAGCGCTCAGCGGCGGCTGTGTGCTTCTCGGCGAGGAACTCGCGCAGGCGCGGAAGTTCCCGCGCCCTGACCTCCGCGTAGCGCTGCGGGTGGATCCTCCTCACCCAGCTCTGCAAGGTCGAGCGTGGGATCGGGAGTCCCTCGCCGGCCAGGATCTCGGCAGCCCGGCGGGTATTACCGCTAGCTAGGGCGGTTGCTACAAGGCCGCGCTCAACCTCCTCTTCGGTGTAGCTGGTGCGCGTGCGTTTGATTGGATGA
This sequence comes from uncultured Actinomycetes bacterium, assembly GCA_963840235.1. Taxonomy (GTDB): domain Bacteria; phylum Actinomycetota; class Thermoleophilia; order Solirubrobacterales; family 70-9; genus JBBRHQ01. Next base: position 259,179 of record CAWIYC010000003.1, on the reverse strand, counting down.
GACTGGGCGATGGGCGTACGGTCCATGCCTCTGATTCTCCGGGCACAAGCGGCGGACAACGCCGCCTTCGACGCATGAAGCCGCCTGGGTTCGGCTCTGCGGGCGGGTACTCAGGGCGAACCTCGATCCAGGGGCCGCGAGCAAAGGCCGCCACTGGAAGGTTTGTGGTGGTAGCAAGGGACTCTGCTACCGGGTGCCTGCTACCACCTTGCTACCAGTTGCCTCGGGGATGGCCGTCCCCTCGCCTGCGTGAGACTGACTTGACCGCACCCTCAAATGGCTCCCTAGAGGCGCTCTGTCGCCATCTGTCGCGAGTTGACGTAGAGACTGAGTAGAAGCGGCTGATGGGACTCGAACCCACGACCTTCTGCATGGCAAGCAGACGCTCTAGCCAACTGAGCTACAGCCGCGCGGTGCCGGATTCTAGCTTCGTAACCGGGGATCCGACATTCCCCCCTGACTTGGCCACCGGGCCAGGAACCGGCTCGGGCGCGGTCTCCCTGCCCATCCCTGCCCATTCGAGGGCCCTATCGAACGCCGCCAGGTGCTCCCCGGTCAGGCGCTCGCCCCGCTTTGCGGCCCTCTGATAGACCCGGAACGTGAACCGCGCGTCGCGGTGCCCCAACTGCGAGTGCGGTTGCCCGGAGCGCGGCTCGCTGAGCTGAACACGTTGAGCCCAGTTGGGTCCAAATCGTCCACGTTCTCCTGCGACATCGCCTACTCCCGAAGTCCGGCGGCTTCGAGGGCTGACTGATGGTCAGGATAGGAGCACCAGCGAACTACTTTGCCGCCGCGAATGGTGAACGCGAGTCCATACGGCGATATCTCGGTCGCGATGCCACTGTGCCGTCCCCATTGGCGCTGGTTGCGGATCAGCGCCACTACCCTGCCACCTTCGCCGTCACGCACGTCCTCTGTGGCGCTCAGTCCGGGCGGAGGGGGTCGGGCGGCGTCGGCGGGCAGAACTTCAGATGGTGGCCGCGACGTTCGAAGGCGTCGCAAATCTTGGTGAAGACGACAAAGACCAAGCAGTGGCCCTGGTTCTTGAAGCCGAACTGCTGCCAACCGCCGTTCCTGCATTGAGCCGTCGTCGTCGGAACAGTCGGGAGAGGTTGTGCGTCGACCACCACGGCGCGGCCCGCTCCCAGAGAGTGATCGTAAGAAAACTCAAACGTCTCGCCCGGGAAGGACGAGCAGTCGTCGGTGGTGTTTCCGGAGCCAAACCTGAAGCCGTCGCTGCCCCCGCCGCCGTTGTCCACCAACTCGACGGTGACGAGACCGAAGTTCGACTCGAAGTTCACAAGAGCGGTGTTACCTCGCACGTTCAGGCAGGTCACCGGGCCAGAGATATTGAGAGGGAAGGGCTCCAGATGGGTAATGCGGTTTATCCAAACGTCGAAATAGACGCTCCCTCCGGGGTTCTCTCCCGAGGGGCCGCTGTAGGCGTTGATGTCAATGTCTGTGACGGCACCTAGACCGGGGGGTGCGGTCTGGCTGGCACCGGTAGCAGTAGCCGTGTCCGACTGCGGCGCGGGGGGCGGCGGGGTGTCCGCCCCAGCCGTGACCGGAGCCAGAGCCAGAGCCAGCGCAATCAGCGCCAAAGCGAGAATCAGCTTCACCGGACACACCCGGATCCTGGATAGAAGCGCCGACGACATATCAACATCGCATTACCTCGCAGAGCTCAGAGCATCCGTATTTCCCCACATCGCGCAGTATCGCTCAGCCTGGAGCCGAGGAAAGAGTCGCTGTGTGGCGCTCAGTTCGGGCGAAGGCGGTCGGGCGGCGTCGGCGGGCAGATCTTCAGATGAATGCCGGACAAGATCCCCGCCACCGTCGCCGCGGGCTCAGCGGTTAGCAGCGCAAGTGCAAGGCGGCGTCGAAGCATCAAGCAGTTCGTATGCCTCTCTGAGCTTCTCCACGTTCTCCTCCGACATCGTCTACTCCGACAGCCCGGCGGCTTCGAGGGCAGCGTCCCTCGTTCCCTCGAGGTATACGCCGATTACTTCGTTCTCCCGGAACCTCCAGACGACGAAGATCGGGTAGTCCGCCTCAGCGCCGCTGAGCTTTCCCCTGCCGCGCTGATGACCCACCACGAGGACGCCGTCTTCGCCGAGGTCCTCCAGTTCCTCTGCCTCGATCCGGTAGTCGCTCCAATGGGCGAGGACCTCGAGCACCTGTCGAGCGGTCTCCTCCAGTCCCTGGGCAACGAAGTTGGCTGGCGGCGCGGCCCGGAACGTGATGTCCGGTGCCATCAGTTCGGCCCCTGCCCAGAGGTTCCCCTTGGCCCACTCGGCGAGGACCGGCCGCAACAACTCGATCTGCTCCTGCGACATCGCCTACTCCTGAAGCCCGGCGGCTTCGAGGGCGTCCGCCTCCTCGTAGAACTCCTGGTAGCGGAGCACCTTCCCCTCACGAAAGGTGATCACCGAATAGAGCGCCGCATCCACGGTTGCGCCGCTGATCGCGCCCTTGCCTTCCTCTCGACTGGTGACAAAGACGCGGTCGCCGCAGTCCACGATCCTCTCCAGCTCTGCTCCGTATTCATCGAACCCCTCGAGCCACCTCTCAAAGGACGCGAGAACCCCGTCGTGTCCGCGATAGGTCCCGGAGTCGGCGCGGTTGGGGTCCTCCACCCACTCGATCTCCGGATCGCACATCTGGCGGATCAGTTCCGGCAGCGCCGCCAGCAGTTGCTCCTTGTTCATCGCCTCCGCGCCCTCGTAGAGGCCGGTGACAATTTCCACGTTCTCCTGCGACATCGCCTGCGCAGTATCGCTCAGGTGGCACCGGGGACAGTGGATCTAGTGCCTCGATCTCCGGGATCTGGCGCGGGCTGTCCCGGACAGGCCGAGGATGCCACGGACTGTCCACAGAGGTAGATGGACTCCTAAGTCCTGTAGATATGGGACCCGTGGCGTTTCGCCGCTGCGAAATGGGGGTGGCCGGGGGGTACGAAATGGGTACATCGCAGGTACAACGACCGAGCCATTGGGCAGGGAAGCCGACCCCCTGCCCAAATGCCGTGGGATCGGGTCAAATCGGACTCGCGGCACCTTCGGCGCAACCGACCAGGATCGGCCTTAGAAAGCCATAAGGACGGCCGCAACCGCCCTCCCGAGAACGCATGGCAAGCAGACGCTCTAGCCAACTGAGCTACAGCCGCGCTGGACGCGGGATTTATCCGCGGCCCGCGAGGGGGCGATGTTGCGGGTCATTTAGCTAGCGGTCGAGCTCGGCCAGCAGGTCGTGCAGGTCGAGGGGCGCGGTGAACATCTCCACTCCCTCGCCATCCTCGGCCCGGGGCCACTCCTCCTGCGGGCGGTCCCAGTAGAGCTCGACCCCGTTGCCGTCGGGGTCGTCGAGGTAGAGGGCCTCGCTGACGCCATGATCGGAGGCTCCCGTCAGCGGAATGCCGGCGTCGCTGACGCGGCGCAGGGCGTCGGCGAGCGCTCGGCGGGTCGGGTAGAGGATCGCTGTGTGGAAGAGCCCTGTGGTGCCCTGCGGCGGTGGCGGTCCGCCCTTCGACTGCCAGGAGTTGAGGCCGATGTGGTGGTGGTAGCCGCCTGCCGAGATGAAGGCGGCGTCCGGGCCCCAGCGCTGCTGCAGCTCGAAGCCGAGGACGCCGACGTAGAAATCGAGGGCGCGATCGACGTCTGAGACCTTCAGGTGGACGTGGCCGATGCGGGCGCCCGAGTCGATCGGTTTCGAGGCAGATTGCTCCACGGAGGGAAGTGAATCAGATGGCTGCCCTCAGCTGTAACGGGCCCGCTGGCCGGCGCGACTACCCGGCATGGCGATCGCGACCCACCTCCTGGCCACCAGGCCGGTGCCGACAGCGAGGCTGGCCCCGGCGGTGCGCTGGCTCTCCGGGGCGGTCTTCGTCCTCTTCGGCATCGGCAAGTTCACAGCCCATGCCAACGAGGTCGCGTCATTCGGTGACTATGGCCTGCCCGCGCCCGACGTGTTCGTCTACGCGATCGGCGTTTTCGAGGTGGTCGGGGGAATGCTTCTCCTCGCCGGCCTCGCGACCCGGCTGCGCTGGTGATGGCCGGAAACATGGTCGCGGCGATCACCTGTCGGGGATCGGTCAGGGCGAAGTCGTCCCAAGCCTCACCCTGGCGCCGGTGCTGCTGGCGGGGTTTTCTCGATCAATATCCATCCCAAGCTCGGCTCCAAGCGTCCGATGCCATCGCCTTGTTCGAGGCTACGACGAGGGTGCCTGGGTGTCAATGTGAACGTGCGCCGTCCAGCCGGGCCCCCGAAATCGCCCGTGGGACTTGGCTCAGGCGGCGTCGAGCGTGTCGTTGACCAGCAGGTCTGCTTCGTCGTTCTGCTCGCGCTTGACGTGCCGGATCGACCAGGAATCGAACTGACGAAGTCCGTCCCGGACCTGCGCGTGCAGCCCACGCAGCGCCGCGTCCTTGACCTTGTACTCGCCCTTGACTTGGCGCACCACCAGCTCGGAGTCGCCGATCAGCTCGACCTCGCTCGCGCCCAGCTCGGCGGCTCGCGCGATGCCGAGCAGCACCGCCCGGTACTCGGCGACGTTGTTGGTCGCTTCACCGATCAGCTCGCCCCGCTGCTCGAGCAGGTTGCCCTCGCCGTCGCGGATCACCGCCGCGACCGCGGCCGGACCCGGGTTCCCCCTGGCGCCGCCATCGACGTTGACGACCAGGCGACCGCCCACTAGGCGCTCTTCCCCGTCCGTCCCTGCGCCGCCACGGGGGTGATCCTGATCTGGCCGCTCTCCTCGGCGACCGCGTTCCAATGCTGCGCAGAGTTGTCGAGCTGGGCGATCTCGTGTCCCTTGTCGATCGCGTGAACCGGACGGTTCTCGTCGCGAAGGTCCACCCCCCACTGGTACCAGGAGAGCTCCCAGGCGACCGTGATCCGGACCTCACTTGGCGAGCCGGCTGCGGCCCCGACCGAGACCCAGGGCGTTCCCAGCGAGCGGATCAATCCGGCGACGGTGCGCGATTCCGGACTGGCGTTGAAGCGTGCCGCAGCCCTCTCCAGCCGGCTGCCGGGGGTCTCGGCGACCGCCTCGGGGCGCCCCACCCCGGCGCCCGGTGCCGCAGGGTCAGGGCTGCGACGGGCCGGCGGCGCTTCCTCAGTCTCCGGATCTTCAGTCGCGGTCTCGTCCTGCGCCTGCCTCGGCGCCCGCCGCGACTCGCCGCGTCCTCGAAACAACCCTCCGAGGCCGCCGCCACGCTTCCGCTTCGGCGCCACCGCTGGCGGCTCTCCGGCGATCTCCTCCCAAACCCAGCCGAACTGCTCCGCGCGCCCGCGGCAGAGGTCGCAGACTGCGCGCCGCTCGCCGTCCGGCAGGAGGTAGTTGCGGGTGCGCTCGCCGGAGAGGATCGTGCGTCCGCAGACCGCGCAGTTCTCGATCGGGCTCACCCGCCGCAAGGTAGCAGCGGCGATGGCGGGCCCTTCGCCGATCCGGTGCGGCGGCCCGCAGGCTAGGCCCTGACCTCGGCGCCCTCGCGCCCCTCGGCCACGATCTTGGCTGTCAGGTGCCCGGGGATCTCCTCGTAGCGCTCGAACTCCATCGTGAAATCGGCCCTGCCGCCGCTGATCGAACGCAGGTCGGGGGCGTAGTCGAGCACCTCCGCCATCGGTACCTCCGCCCTGACCTCGGTCGCCGAGCCTTTGGGCTCCATCCCAAGCGGGCGGCCGCGACGCGAGTTGAGGTCGCCGATGACGTCGCCGACGACATCCTCGGGACAGGAGACGGTGAGCTTGACGATCGGCTCCAGCAGCACCGGGTCGGCCTCTGCCATCGCCTGCTTGAAGGCCATCGAGCCGGCAATCTTGAACGCCATCTCCGAGGAGTCGACCGAGTGGTGCTGGCCGTCGTAGAGGCGGACCTCGACGTCCTTGACGGGGTAGCCGGCGACGGTCCCGTGCTCCATCGCCTCGGTCACGCCCTTCTCCACCGCCGGGATGAAGCCGCCCGGGATCACCCCGCCCTTGATCCCGTTGACGAACTCGAGGCCGGTGCCGGCCTCCCCAGGCGCGATCTCGAGGTGGCAGTCGGCGAACTGGCCGCGGCCACCGGTCTGCTTCTTGTAGCGGGCGTGCGCCTTGGCCGGCTTGCGGATCGACTCGTGGTAGGGCACCCGCGGCGGGTGGAGCTCGATCTCGGCGCCGAACCGGCGCTTCATCCGATCGACTATCACCTCGACGTGGACCTGGGTCAGGCCGGCGATGATCTGCTCCCCGGTCTGAGGGTCGCGGTGGACGTCGAGGGTCGGGTCCTCCTCGGTCAGTCGCCGGACAGCGGCCGCGGCCTTCTCCTCGTCCCCCTTTGACTTCGCCTCGTAGGCGAACGCCATCACCGGTGCCGGCAGCTCCAGCGCCGGGAATGAGATCTCGGCCTGCTTCTCACAGAGGACGTCGCCGGCGCTCGTCTCCTTCAGCTTCGCCACTGCGCCGATGTCGCCCGCACCGAGCTCCGCAGAGGGCTCCAGCTCCTTGCCCTGCGGCTCACCGAGCTGCCCGATCCGCTCCTTCTGGCGCTTGGAGACGTTGACCACATGGGAGTCGGAGCGCAGGGTCCCGCGGTAGACGCGGAAGAGGTTGATGCGACCGGTGTAGGGGTCGGCCACGGTCTTGAACACGTAGGCCACCAGGGGGCCGTCCTCGTCGGGCTCGATCTCGATCTCCTCGCCCTCGGCGCCGAGGGCCGTTACCGGGCCACGCATCGCCGGCGAGGGAAGATCCTCGACCAGTGCCTCCAGCAGCCTGCTGGTGCCGAGGTTCTTGGTGGCGACCCCGCAGGTGACCGGGAAGATCCTGCCGTCGGTGACGCCCTGCTTCAGCACCCTGACGATCTCGTCGTGGTCGATCTCCTCGCCCTCGAGGTAGCGCTCCATCAGCTCATCGGAGTTCTCGGCGACCTCGTCCATCAGCTTCTCGCGGTACTCCTCCGCCTGGGCCCGAAGATCGTCCGGGATCTCCTGCTCGTCGGCGGCGCCGCGCCCGGTCCCCGAGGCGACGAAGGCCTTCATGTCGATCAGGTCCACCACGCCGCTGACGTCGTGCTCGGACCCGATCGGGATCTCGGTCGCGACCACGTGCGGACCGAAGGCGTCCTTGAGCGACTCCAGCGACCGGACGAAGTCTGCCCGCTCGCGGTCGAGCATGTTGACGAAGACGAGCCGGGCCAGACCCTCTCGCTGGGCCCTCTCCCAGAGCCGCTCGGTGTGGACCTCGACCCCCATGACGCCGTTGACGACGACCACGGCGGCATCGGCGACGTGCAGCGCCGCGGCGGCATCGGCGACGAAGCTGGGCTCGCCCGGGGTGTCGATCAGGTTGATCTTGCGCCCGTCGTACTCGAATGAGGCCACGGAGGCGCCGATCGACATCTCGCGCTCGTGCTCGTCGGGCTCGTAGTCGGAGGTCGTCGAGCCGTCGCCGACGGTGCCGAGCCGGTTGACGGCGCCGGCCTCGAACAGCAGCGCCTCGTGCAGGCTCGTCTTGCCGCTGCCCCTGTGACCGATCAGCGCCACGTTGCGAATCCGGTCGGCGGCCTTGTGCGGCATCGGCGTCGCTCCTCTCCTCGTTTGCCTCTCTCCGCGCCGGACTATATGCGAGCCGGGAGGGCGGGCCGACGGGGGAAGGACGTCGGCGGGATCAGTCGCGCTCGAGCATCTGCGTCTTCAACCGCATCACGGCCTTGGTGTGCAGCTGTGAGACCCGGGACTCGGTCACGTCGAGGACGTCGCCGATCTCGCGCAGGGTGAGGTTCTCGTAGTAGTAGAGCGCGATAACCACCTGCTCACGTTCGGGCAGGGTTCCGATCGCCTCGGTCAGGCGCTCCTTGACTTCCCCCGAGTCGAGCGCCTTCTGCGGATCGGCGGCCTCGGAGTCGGGGATCGTGTCCAGGAGCGAGACCTTGTCCCCGGAGGAGTCCGAGATCGCCCAGAGCTCGTCGAGCGCGTAGACGGAAGAATTGGCGATCTCGAGCAGGGAGCCCTGCAGCTCCTCCTCGCTGCAACCGAGCTTCTTCGCCAGCTCGGCCTCCGTCGGCGCCCGCTGCAGCTCATGCTCGAGCTTCGCCTGCGCCGTCTCGATCTCGCGGGCGCGGGCGCGGACCGAGCGCGGGACCCAGTCGAGCGAGCGCAGCTCGTCGATGATCGCGCCGCGGATCCGGGTCATGGCGAAGGTCTCGAACTTGATTCCCCTCTCCGGCTCGAAGCGCTCGATCGCTCCGATAAGGCCCATCAGGCCGTATGAGATGAGGTCGGAGTCCTCGACGTGGGACGGAAGCCCCGCCCCGAGGCGGCCGGCGACGAACTTGACCATCGGCGAGTAAGCGACGACGAGCCGCTCGCGCGCTCCCGAGTCGCCTTCATCCTTGTAGCGGCGCCAGAGCTCGCGCAGCTCCACTTCTTTGACCCCGGTTTCCATATCCCCTAATCGATTCTATGTCTGCTGGCCCCGGTCACGCGCAATCGCCCGCTCAGGCCCTCGGATGGCTTCCCGCGTACTGGTCGCGCAGCCGTGCCGCGTCGACCCTGGTGTAGATCTGCGTCGTCGAGATCGAGGTGTGGCCGAGCAGCTCCTGGATCGTCCGCAGGTCTGCGCCCCCCTCGAGCAGATGGGTGGCAAAGGAGTGGCGCAGCGAGTGGGGGGAGATTCCCGCATCCAGCGCCGCCTCCCTCACCCACAGCGAGAGCCTGCGCGAGACATCCGAGGAGGAGAGCCGGCGGCCGTTCTTGGAGAGGAACATTGCCTGCTCACCGCGGTCCTGCCGCAAGGCCCCCCGGCCCCGCGCCAGGTAGCGCTCGAGCGCCCTCTGGGCGGGCTCTCCGACCGGCAGGATCCTGTCCTTCGAGCCCTTGCCGGCGACGCGCAGCTGCTCGGTCTCGAAATCGACCGCGGCAGTGTCGAGGTTGACGATCTCCTCACAGCGCAGGCCGCACGAGTAGGCGAGCTCGAGCATCGCCCGGTCGCGCAGCTCCAGCGGGGTCCTTGCCGGGATCCGCTCCAGAAGGCCGGCGACCTGCTCGGCCGAGAGCACCTTCGGCAGCTTGCCGTCCCGCTTCGGGCTCGTCACCAGGTCTGCCGGGTTGGCCGGCATCCGCTCCGTGCGGACCAGGAAGTCGTACAGACCCCTGATCGCCGCCAGCTTGCGGGCCACGGTGGCGGCCGTCGCCCCCTCTGAGGAGAGCCCGGCGGCGTAGCGGCGGACGTCGCGGTGGCGGACAGCTTCCGGCTCCAGTCCCCGCGCCGAGCACCACCCGCAGAACTGGCCGAGATCGACGGCGTAGGCGCGCCGGGTGCGCTCGGCGGCGCCCCGCGCCGCGAGGTCCCGGTCATAGCCAGGGAGTGCGTCGTCCCAGTTCACGTTGTGGGGTTCAACGCCACTTTTCGAACGCCTGCGCCTGCAAACCGACGCGCACCGAGTTTCTCGGCCGGGGGACCATCGTTCCCGGCCACGGGTCCTGTCGCGGCACGGGCCCACCACCGCTCGGCTGGACGGGCCGTGCCGGTGAGATTGCAATCGCCTCTCATAGTGAGAGGCGATTGAACACTCGGCAACGGGGGGCCCGCCGGGAGGGCCGCTGGTCGCACGGTCGTGGGACGGGATGCTCAGCCGATGTAGATGGGCGTGCCCACGTCGACCCGGTCGTAGAGGTCGATCACGTCCGGCACCGCCATCCGCACGCAGCCGTGCGAGGCGGCGGTGCCGAGCGAGTAGGTCTCATCGGTGCCGTGGATGCCGGCGCCGTTGAAGATCCCCAACCAGCGCGCCTTCAGCGGGTTCGACGGACCCGGCGGTATTGACTGCCCGGCGAGGCTGCCGGCCCAGGCCGAGTTGGGGACGTTCCAGGTCGGGTCAACCTGCTTGTCCTGGATGTGGTAGAGCCCGGCCGGCGTTTCGAGCCCGACTTGGCCGACGGCGACGGTGTAGGACTTGATCAGATTCAGGTTCTTCCAGAAACGCAGGGTGTAGTTGGCCCGATCGAGCGTGAGGAAGGTCGGGTACTCGCTCGCCACCTCGTCGCTGGTGACCTTCGGCTTGGTCGAGTGGACGACCGCCCTGACCACGCGCGAGCCGGTGGCGGCGGTGGCGGCCGCGGCGAGTTCGGTGGTCAGGGCGTTGTCGCGCACCTTGCGCCCCGGCTTTCCGGCGACGACGTTGAGCGAGTCGCCGGAGGGGCTGACCGAGGCGTCCTGAGGCTCGCGGTCGATCTTCGAGGCGACCTCCCGCACGAAGCGGTTGATCGCGGGCTGCGAGTAGGTGACCTCGGGCTTGATCTGCTTGTCGACCGCCTCGCCGGTGACGTAGCGGACGAGGCGGCCGGGGAGACCGCCGTCGCGGCTGACGGCGAGGGCCCGCTCGACCATGCCGTTGATGTTGGCGTGGATCTTCAGCTTGGCGCCGGCAAGGGTGTAGGTCTCGCCGTCGAAGGTGACCTTGAGCGGCTTCGTCAGCGGCTCCACCAGGCGGCGGTGCAGGAGGGCCGTCGCCTCGGCACGGTTGAGGCCGCCGACGTCGACGCCGCCGACGGTGACTCCGTTGGCGATCTGGTCCTTGCGCGAGCTGTCGTAGGCGTAGGCGCCAACCGCTCCCCCGACCAGGAGGAGAACGGCGAGGATGATCCCGATCTGTGTCTTGCGTCCCATCGGCGTGCGCGGTTTGACCAGCTAGAAGGCTCGTCGGCTAATACGTTCGAAGAGTTTAGGCATGCCGGTCACCGTCCCTTCCGGCATGCGGCGATGCAAGCGTGTGTGCGGGCTCAGGGCCCTTCCACCGGGGGGGAGGGATCGAACATCGCCGCATCCTCCCGGCCGACTTCCTTGGGGGAGGCGTCGCGGTGGACGTGGGGGCTCCAGCGCAGGAACTCCTCGACCTCGCGCTCGTAGCGGTAGGGCTCCTTGACCCCGGCAAGGACCGGGCTCAGCCGCTGGTGCTCGCCGAGCTTGAGCACCGCCTCGCGAGAGGTGTACTGGTAATTGAATGCGGTTGCCTTGAAGCGGCGGTTGTCGAGGCCGCGGCCGAAGCGCATCTGAGCAAGCATCTCGTCGGGGATGCCGATGCCGAGCCGACGCAGCGGCCCCGCGAACAGGCCCGTCCCCCACGGTGGCAGCACCGGCAGCGGCCGTTTGCCCAGCAGCCCGATCACCTCCGAGAGGGCGAGAACGCCGTCGGCGGCGACGTTGTAGGCACCGGGTAGCTCGTTGAAGGCGGCGTGCTCGAGGGCGTGGACGACGTCGTCGGAGTGGACGAACTGGTAGCGGGGGTCGAAGCCGAGGATCATCGGCACCATCGGCAGCGAGAAGATGCGGGTGTGCGGCGTGTCGACGTCGGGGCCGAGGACGTTGGCGCAGCGCAGGATCGTCACCGTCGTCTCCGGCCGCTTGTCGGCGAAGTCGGCCACCGCCGCCTCGGCCTCGACGATGTCACGCTCGATCGGGGTGCTCGGGGGGTGCTTTCGCCTCATCTCCTCGGTGAAGAAAGCCGGGTCGTCCTGCTCGCACCCGTACCAGTGCCCCGAGCTCTTGAACACCAGCCTGCGGACCGGAGAGTCCTCGCCCGTGCAGGCGGCGAGGATGTTGAGGGTCCCGATCACGTTGTTCTCGTGAGCCCGGGCCCGGGTGGTGGCAGCCGAGTCGACAACCAGCCGGGTGTCGATCACGGTGTCGACGTTGGCGGCCTTGACGATCCGCGCGATCAGCGAGTGCTGGGTGCCGACCTTGACGTACTCGGTCCGGTGCAGCTCGTGTGTCGGCTCGCTGGAGTCGACTCCGATGATCGCCTCGACCTCGGGAAAGGACTCGAGCGCCTGCGCCAGGCGCCCACCCCAGTGGCTGGAGAGGCCGGTGATCAGCACCCTGCGGGCGGGCGCGGTGTGCACGCTCATCCGAACCAGACCGACTTTCGCCTGCCCAGCATCTCGTGCAGGTTTTCCTGGATCCGGGCCCGCACCTCCTGCGCCACGGTCTGCACCAGCGCCCGGTCGGTATCGGGGTCGCCGCCGACCTCGGTCATGTCGATCGGCTCGAGGAAGCGGATCCGGAACTTCGCCGGCAGGTAGCCGAGCATCCCCAGCGGCCCGAGCCAGGGGAAGGTCGGTGTGAGCGGGAAGTAGAGCAGGCCGGTGAGCTTCTTCATCAAGCTGACCTGGGCGAAGACCGGCGCCGCCTCCTCGGCCCCGATGACGCAGACAGGGACCAGCTTCGCCTGCGCCCGCATCGCTGCGGCGACGAACCCACCGCGCCCGAATCGCCGCAGCCGGTAGCGCTCGCTGTAGACCTTCTCCGTCCCCTTCCGCCCCTCCGGGAAGACGAGCACGAGGCTCTGCTCGTCGTGAAGCAGACGATGGACGTTGGCCGGGTGCGCGGCGACGCAGCCGATCTTCGGCGCCAGCATCGAGAAGAAGGGGTAGCCCTTGAAGAAGTGCTCGACGGTGATGTTCAGCGGCCGCGGCGCCGGGTGCTCCTCGCGAATCGCCCGCCCGATCATCGCCGCGTCGGGCGGCAGCGCCCCGGAATGATTGGAGACGAGAAGCGCACCGCCCTCGGCGGGGACGTTCTCGATTCCCTCGACATCGACCCGGAACCAGTAGCGGTAGAAGAACTCGACGACGGAGCGGTCGAAGGCGCCCTCGACGCGCTCGGAGCGGCCCCAGTCGTCGATCGTCCGCTCGGGCTCGATCGCCGGCAGGAGCGTACGGTCGTTGATCGCCGGCAGCGGCGGCCGGTCGCTGCCGCGCTCCGGGATCTCGGCAAGTGGTGTGCGCTCGGCCACGGAGCCCATTCTGGCAGGGGCGATTGGTCCGGGCGTGGCGGATATGTTTCGGGGCCATGCGCTCGAAGGATCAGGTCCGCAAAGAGGTCTGGAAGGCGATGGAGCGCGAGGGCGTCTCCCGCTTCCCGGGGGCCGAGGGACGCATCCCCAACTTCGCCGGGGCCAAGCTTGCGGCCCAGAAGCTGGCCGCCCACCGGCTGTGGAAGCGGTCGCGGGTGGTCAAGGCCAACCCCGACTCGCCGCAGACCCACGCCCGGCGGGCCGCACTGGAGGACGGCAAGACCCTGATCATGGCGGTACCGCGATTGCGCGACCCCCATCCCTTCCGGGTGCTGGAGCCGAAGCGGCTCTCGAAGGCGGCGATCAAGGAGGCGGCGACGATCAAGGGCGCCCTCCGCCACGGCCGCGTGGTCGCCCTCGACGAGCTGCCGGAGGTGGACCTCGTCCTCTGCGGCGCCGTCGCCGTCAACCTCAGTGGCGCCCGCATCGGCAAGGGGGGCGGCTTCTCCGATCTCGAGTTCGGGATCCTGATCGACGCCGGCAAGATCGACGACCACACGACCGTCGCCACCACCGTTCACCCGATCCAGATCCTGCGCGAGCACCTTCAGACCACCTCGCACGATCTTCCCGTCGACGTGATCGCCACGCCGCGCGCCGTGATCGAGGTCGAGCGGACCCATGAGCGCCCGCGGGGAATCCTCTGGGACCACCTGCAACCGCCGCAGATCCGGGAGATCCCGATCCTCGAACGGATGGGCTATGCGTGAAGCCACCACCCTGACCGGCCCCCCGGAGCGGCCGGCCGGGGACTACGGCAACCCCCGACCCGAATGGCCGGCGATCGAGTGGCGGCGCCAGCGGCGGCAGGTGGACCTCCCGGGCTCCTCCGTCAACTACGTCGAGATCGGCGAGGGCAAGCCGCTGCTGTTCGTCCACGGGCTATCCGGCTGCTGGCAGAACTGGCTCGAGAACCTGCCCCACTTCGGCCGCCGCTACCGTGCGATCGCCCTTGACCTTCCCGGTTTCGGCGACAGCCCGATGCCGGCCTGGAAAATCGACATCCCCGCCTACGGTCGCCTCCTTCACGACTTCTGCGAGAAGCTCGGAATCGAACGCTGCGCCGGCGTCGTCGGCAACTCGATGGGGGGCTTCGTCTCGACCGAGGCCGTGATCCAGCAGCCCGAACGCTTCGAGCGGCTCGCCCTGGTCTCGGCCGCAGGCATGACCCGGGCCCAGGCCCGCAGCGAGCCGGCGGCTTTGCTGGGGAGGTTGGCGCAGATGAGCGGACCGGCAATAGCACGCTTCAACCGGGCAGGCCTGGTGCGCCCGAGGGCGCGCTACCTCGCCTTTCGCGGCCTCTTCCGCTACCCGAACCGGCTCAGCCCGGAGCTCCTCTACGAGCAGGTCGAGCCCGCCCTTCGCAGCCCGGGTTTCAGCGAAGCGCTGCGGGAGCTGGTCGGGTATGACCTCCGCGACCGCGCCGGCGATATCTCGATCCCGACCCTCGTCTTGTGGGGGTTCAACGACCGCATCGTCCCGGTCCAGGCCGGGCTCAGCTATCACCGCCGCATCCCCCACTCCCGCCTCGAGATCTTCGAGCGCACCGGGCACCTGCCCCAGCTCGAGCGCCCCACCCGTTTCAACCGGGTCCTCGAGGGATTCCTCGAGACCCCCTAGCGATCTGCGAGTGGCGATTTTCGGGAGCCACAGTCCCGCTTTTCGCCACTCGGCCAAGGGGTGTGCCCGGTGAGGCTGAACCACGTCACCCTGGCAGTCTCTGATCTCGACCGCTCAGTTGGCTTCTACCGCTTGCTGGGGCTGCGCCAGATCGTCGCCGACGAGGGCTACGCCCGCTTCGTCGCGCCCGAGGGCGACACGACGCTCTCGCTGGAGTCGCGCGGCCGCGAGGTCCACGGCGAGGGCTTCAGCGTCCACTTCGAGTGCGAGGACGTCGACGCGACCGTGACCGAGATGGGAGCCCGGGGAATCCAGTTCGAGCAGGAGCCGACCGACATGCCCTACCTCTGGCGGGAGGCGATCCTGCGCGACCCCGACGGCCACGCGGTGTTCCTCTTCAGCGCCGGGGTAAACCGGCTGGACCCTCCCTGGCGGCTGGGCTAGTTTGGGCCGACCGCGCCAGGTAAGGAGGCAATCAATGGATGCCGATCGGATCCCCGTGCTCCCGAGGGAGATCGGGTCCTCCTTCGAGGAGTTGCCGGGGCTGGAGATCAAGCTGATCAGCGAGATCGAGGTATGGGAGATCGGGCCGGCCAGAGCTAGCAGAGCAAAGACAGCGCCTAGGTCGTGACCGCGCCCTGCGAGGCGCTGGAGACCGTGGCCGCGTACTTGGCCATGACGCCGCGCTCATAGGCCGGTTCGGGGGTCTCGTAGGCGGCGACCCGGGCGGCGATCTCCTCGTCCGAGAGGGCGACGTCGATGGTCCTGCCATCGATGTCTATCGTGACCTCATCGCCGTCGCGGATGGCGGCGATCGGGCCGCCCTTGATCGCCTCGGGGGCGACGTGGCCGGCCATCAGGCCGCGGGTGGCGCCGGAGAAGCGCCCGTCGGTCAACAGCGCGACCTGCTCGCCGAGGCCCTCCCCGACTATGGCAGCGGTGACCTGCAGCATCTCCCGCATCCCGGGCCCGCCGGCCGGCCCCTCGTTTCGGATGACGATGATGTCGCCGGGCTCGATCCGCTGCTCCTTGACCGCGCGGAAGCAGTCCTCCTCGGACTCGAACACACGCGCCGGGCCGGTCTGGCCGCGGCGCTCGGTGCCGGCCAGCTTGACCACCGAGCCCTCGGGGGCGACGTTGCCGCGGAGGATGGCCAGGCCACCCTCGCTCTTCATCGGGTCCGAGAGCGGCCGCACGACCTCTTGCCCGGGGGTTTCGGTTGCGGCAGCGGCGACCTCGCCGATCGTCTCGCCGGTGACGGTGATCGCGTCCTCATGAAGGATTCCGGCCTCGGCCAGCCGGTTGAGGATCAGCGGCACGCCCCCGGCGCGGTAGAGGTCGGTGGCGACGAAGCGCCCGCCGGGCTTGAGGTCGGCCAGTAGCGGCGTGCGGCGCGAGATCGCCTCGAAGTCGTCGATGTCGAGCCCGATCCCGGCCTCACGGGCGACGGCGAGCAGGTGTAGGACCCCGTTGGTCGAGCCGCCGGAGGCGCAGACGCAGGCGATCGCGTTCTCAATCGAGGCGCGGGTGATGATCCTGCTCGGGCGCAGGTCCTCGGCCAGCACCCGCACCGCCAGCTCGCCGATCCGCTCGGCGACCGTCTTCTTGTCGGGGTCCTCCGCCGGCACCATCGCCGAGCCCCCCGGCGAGATCCCGAGCGCCTCGAAGGCGCAGGCCATTGTGTTGGCGGTGAACTGCCCGCCGCAGGCCCCGGCGCCGGGGCTGGCGACGTCCTCGAGGCTGTGCAGCTCCTCGTCGCTCATCTCGCCGGCGGCATTGGCGCCGACCGCCTCGAAGACGTCGAGAATGGTGACGTCGTGACCGTGCCAGTGCCCGGGGGCGATTGAGCCCCCGTAGAGCATCAGCGAGGGGACATCGAGGCGGGCCAGCGCCATCACGCAGCCGGGGATCGTCTTGTCGCAGGCCGATAGCGCGACGAGCGCGTCGAACTGGTAGCCGCGTGCGGTCAGCTCGATCGAATCGGCGATCACCTCGCGGCTTACCAGCGAGGTCTTCATCCCCTTGGTCCCCATCGTGATCCCGTCGGAGATAGCGACCGTGTTGAACTCCATCGGAGTGCCGCCGGCCGTCCGCACGCCCTCCTTGATCGGGCCGGCGAGGCCGCGCAGGTGGTAGTTGCACGGCATCGCCTCGATCCAGGTGTTGGCGACGCCGATCGTCGGCCGGCTGAGGGCCTCGTCGTCGAAGCCGATCCCCTTCATGTAGGCGCGCGCGTGGGCGCGTTCGGGGCCGTCGAAGACGCCGGACGAGCGCGGGCGCGGAAGACCGGTCGCGGTGGAGGAACCGTTGTCGATCATGCTCCCAGCCTATTGGGCGGCGCGCCGGCGCCGGCCCTCCCAGGCCCGCAGCCGGCGAAGGTCGCGCCGGACCTGACCGGGATCGACGTGGCGCCCCGGCAGGTGCATGTTGGCGTCGGCGATCAGCCGGTGTTCGTCCCCCTGCAGGGCCATCCACTTCGCCAGGACGTCGTCGGAGTCCGGCAGGCGGGTGCCGGCGGCCGGGTCGCTGGAGTCGGGGAAGCCGACGCAATACTCGTTCAGGAGGGCGCCGCTGCGCTCATCGAAAGCGACGATCGAGCGGTGGGGATAGAGCAGGTAACCGTACCCGCCGCGGCCGCCGGCGACCCGGATGAAGCCGAGCTCGGAATACATCGAGAACGCTTCCTCCCCCACGACCGAGCGCAGCAGCCGCTTCGCCTTGACCTCCGCCCGGCGCTCGCGGCCGGGATCGTAGGCGGGGGGTCGCGGCCGGGAGCGCGCCAAGCGGGCGCGCCGCCTGCGGAGCGCCCGCTGGAAGTCGGGCGCGAATGCGAATCCGCCGAGGCAGGCGAGCACCAGGACGATCGCGGCGACCACAAGTTGCACAGGTCAGCCCCCGGCGGCGCGTGGGAAGAAGATCACCCGCTCGGCGTCGCGAGGGATGTCGTCGAAGCTTCGAACCATCGTCGCCTCGTGACGGCCTCCGGTGTCGCTGGTGGGGACCGCGGCCCACATCCCCTGGTCGAGCTGATTTCGGAACTCGTCGATCAGGCGCTCCTCGTCCTCGGCGCGCCCGACGTCGCCCTCGGCGAGGAGAATGTCGCCGTGACCAGGCTTCATGCGGACGAATCTCATTGGCTGATTATTGCCCACTGCCGGGGTGGGTGGAAAGCCTCCGCTCAGCCGGCCAGGCCGAGAGCGTCCACCGGCCCCGGGCCGGCGCCGATCGAGCGCAGGCCGCGACCGACCGCCTCGGAGGCGATCGTGGCCGCGCCGCGGGCCGCCTCGAGCGGGGTCTCGCCTCGGGCGAGCAGGGCAGCCAGGGCCGAGGAGTGGGTGCAGCCGGAGCCGTGAGCAGCACCCTCGGGGAAGCTCTTGACCGGGATCCTCACCGCCTCGGTGCCATCGAAGAACAGGTCGGTCATCTCGACGCTGTGGCCGCCGGTGACGACCACACACGCCGGGCCGAGGGCGTGGACCTCCCGGGCGAGCCGCTCCTGATCGGCGCCCTCCCCTGCTCCGCTGAGCGCCCGGGCCTCGGGGATGTTGGGCGTGGCGACGGTCGCCAGGGGCAGCAGGTCGGCGACGAGCGCCTCACGGGCGGCGGCGTCGAGCAGGATTGCCCCGCTCTCGGCGACCATGACCGGGTCGATCACCACCGGCGCCGGGCCCACGAGCGCGATCGCCTCGACCACCGCGGCAACCGTCTCCGCGGTTCCGAGCATGCCGACCTTGACAGCGTCCACCCCGATGTCCGAGACGACGGCGCGGACCTGCTCGACGATCATCGCCGCCGGAACCTGCTCGATCGCGGTGACCCCGAGTGTGTTCTGCGCGGTCACGGCGGTGATCGCGGTCATCCCGTGGACGCCGCACCTCGCGAAAGCCTTCAGGTCGGCCTGGATCCCGGCGCCGCCGCCGGAGTCCGAGCCGGCGATCGAGAGCACCGCCGGGATCCGCCGCGGCTTCGCCGGTGTGCCTCCATCCTCAGCCCTCATCGCCGCCAGATTAGGCGGTTGGCCCCCTCTCCGCCGGGGGCCAGCCGCCCGGCGGCCCTGCCCCCGGCGGCGCCAGCGCGGTGCGGCTGAACGCGCCAAGGGCCGAGCAACTGACGTAGCCGAGCAGCTCGAGACGGGCAAGAGCGGCGGAGACCTCGGCACCGGAGATGCCGAGCTCGGAGGCCACCGCGTCGGGCGTCGCCGCCCGCTCCACCCCGCCGAGTACCTCGGCGAGCGCCGGGTCCAGCGCCGGTCCCGTCCGTCGGACCGTTACCACTCCCGGACCCAGCATCGCGTCGAGGACGTCCTGGGCGTCGCGAACGACGCAGGCGCCGCGCGCCAGCAGCTCGTTGGCGCCGGCGGAGGCGCGCGCATTCACCGGGCCGGGAACCGCACCGACGTCGCGGCCGCCCTCGGTCGCCATCTCCGCCGTGATCAGGGAGCCGGAACGGCGAGCCGCCTCGACCACGATCGTCATTCGGCCGAGCGCCGCCATGATCCGGTTGCGGGCGGGAAAACTCCAGCGCCACGGCGTCGCTCCCGGGGCCATCTCGGAGACGACCAGGCCCTGCTCGCAGATGCGTCGGTGAAGCGCCCGGTGTGCTGCCGGGTAGGCGACGTCGGCTCCTCCGCCGAGGACGGCGACGGTGAGACCACGGTCGAGAGCGCCGCGGTGGGCTGAGGCGTCGATGCCGTACGCCATCCCGCTGACCACCACCAGCCCCGTCGTTGCCAGCTCTGCCGCCAGGCTCCGCGCCGTCTCGCGCCCGTAGCCGCTGGCGCGCCGCGAGCCGACGATCGTCACCGCCCCCTCACCGTCGAGTCTCTCGAGCAGCCGTGGATCGCCGCGGCAGATCAGCGACCGCGGCCCGTCGGACTGCTCCTGCAGGGCCCGCGGGAATCCCTTGTCGTGGCGGCAGACCGCCCAGGCGCCGGCCTTCTCGACCCTGCGGCGCATCTCCGTCTCGGAGATCCCTGCGACCCGCTCGAGCAGGCGCTCGGCCTCGTTCGGGGCGGCGACGCGGGTGAGATCGGCATCGGACAGGCCCAGAAGCTCAGCCGTCCGAGAGCCGGGGCTGGCGCTCGCCATCCGCTCGATGTACGGGGCGAGGGCGAGCAGGAGCCAGGCGCGGCGAAGGCAGGCGGCGCAGCTTCCCGGCTCGGCGGCGCTCAACGGCCCTCCCGGCGTCGCAGTCCGAGCGCCCGGCCGAGTGCTTCGCCGCCGACCCGGTCCTGGGCGTCGAGGTCGGCGATCGTGCGGGCGAGGCGGAGTACGCGGTCGTGGGCTCGCCCGCTCAGGCGCTGGGACTCGTACGCGCTCGCGAGCAGCGCCTCTGCCTCGTCCGTGAGATTCCCGGTCCGAGCCTCGGAGGGCGTCATCGTCGCGTTGCAGCGGCCCCGGCCGAGCCGCTGATGCTGGCGACGGCGCGCCCGCGCCACCCGTTCGCGGACTTCCGCCGAGCGCTCCCCCTCCCCTCCACCGATCTCGGCGGCGTTCGGCTGCCCGACAGGGGCGACGATGTCGATGCGGTCGGCGAGGGCACCGCTCAGGCGCCCCTGGTAGCGGCGCACGTCCTGCGCCGCGCAGGTGCAGCGCTCGTCCTCCTCCCCACGCCCGCAGGGACAGGGGTTGGCGGCGGCGATCAGCATGAAGCGGCAGGGGAGTCGGCGGCGCGCTCCCGAGCGGCCAATCGAGACCGAGCCGGTCTCCAGCGGCGCTCTGAGCGCCTCCAGCGAGTCGCGGCGGAACTCACAGAGCTCGTCGAGGAAGAGAACGCCGCCGTGGGCGAGAGTCGCCTCGCCTGGCCGCGGCGGGTTGCCGCCCCCGATCAGGCCGGCGGCGGAGATCGTGTGATGAGGAGCGCGGAACGGCCGGGTACCGGAAAGTCCCTGGGAGGCGCCGCAGGCGCTCGCGATCCTGGCGATGTCGAGCCCCTCCTCGGGCGTTGGCGGCGGCAGGATCGAGGGAAGCCGGCGCGCGGCGAGCGACTTCCCGGCGCCGGGCGGCCCGATCATCAGCAGGCTGTGGCCACCTGCTGCAGCCACCTCGAGCGCGAACCGCAGGTGCTTCTGGCCCCTGAGATCGGCGAGGTCGGGCGCGTGGCCGTTCGGGGAAGGCAACAGTGCCAGGGCCTCCGGGACCGGCGGCTCCCACTCCCCGCCGGCGAGGTCGCGGATCTGGGTCAGGCTCTCGATCGGCATCACCCGCACGCCCCTCGCCAGCGCCGCCTCCGGGCCGTTCCCAGCCGGCACGACGAGCGCGTCGTCGCCCCGCCGGGCGGCGGCCTCCGCCATCGCCAAGGCGCCGGCGACCGGCCGCACCGAGCCGTCGAGGGCCAGCTCGCCGGCGATCGAGACGGCGGCCAAAGCCTCCCAGCGGATCTGCCCCGAGGCCGCCAGCAGCGCCGTTGCGATCGCCAGGTCGAATCCGGGGCCGGCCTTGCGCAGGCTCGCCGGCGCAAGGTTGACCGTGATCCGCCGCAGCGGGAACTCGAAGCCGCAGTTGGCAAGCGCCGCCCGCACCCGCTCGCGCGCCTCGCGCACGGCGGCGTCCGGAAGCCCGACGATCGCAAACGAGGGAAGGCCGCGGTGGACGTCCGCCTCGACCCTGACCGGCCTGGCGTCGATCCCGTCCAGGGCGAATGTCCGCGAGGTTGCGAGCACGCCGCCAAGCTAGGACCGCCGGCTTGCCCCGTTGCGCGCGAGCCGTCAGGAAATCGTCACATCCGGCGCGCCACCCGCGGGAGCCGCACGATCAACCTCGGCCGATGATCGCGACCAGGAGAGGACGCCGGCGATGAAGACGGAGCAACGGCGGAGATGACGGCGGCGCGGCAGACAACGGGACGCGCCGCCGAGGAGCTTGTCGCCGGCCGGCTGCGCAGGGAGGGCTGGACGATCCTCGAGCGCAACGCGAGGACGAACCGAGGCGAGATCGACATCGTCGCCCTCGATCGCGGTGACCTCGTCTTCGTCGAGGTCAAGGCCGGGCACGAGGGCGCTTTCGCCGGGCCCGAGCGCCCGGTGCTGGCGATCGGCCCGCGAAAGCAGCGGCGCCTGCGGCGGCTCGCGGCCTCCTGGCTCAGCGCGAACCGGTCTCCCGGGGGCCCCGGGAACCTGCGCTTCGACGCCGTCGGCGTCACCTTCGCCGCCGACGGCTCGCTCGCCGCCTACGAGCACATCCGCGCTGCGTGGTGAGCCTCACAGGCTGGGCGGGTCCCGTCCCAACCTCATCCCGTCCGGCGATTGAAGGATTTCAGCACCCATGGGCGCTGAAACCGTCCAACGAACTCCCCTTGGTGAGGTCGGGTCAGCTCGCCAGCTCGAGCTGGCGGTAGGCAACCGACTGGAACGAGCGGCGGTGCTGCGGAGAGATGCCGATCTCGGCGATCGCCTCCCTGTGCCCGGGGGTCGAGTAGCCGACGTTCTCGTCGAACCCCCAGCCGGGATGGGCCAGGGCAAGGCGCTTCATGTAGCGGTCCCGGCTGACCTTGGCGATGACCGATGCTGCCGCGATCGCGGCGCTGGTGCCATCCCCCTCGATCACCGCCCGGTGCTCGAGGGGGCAGGGCGGCAGCGAGAAACCGTCGACGAGATGAACGGCGTCGCCGGCGTCGAGCCCCATCAGGGCAGCCGAGAGCGCCTCGATGTTGGTCACGTGGAGACCCCGCGAGTCGATCCCGCGGACGCAGCGGAAGACGACGCTGACCTTTGCCGCCGCCCTCAGCACGCGTGGATAGAGCTGCTCGCGCAACTCCTCGGTCATCTGCTTCGAGTCGTGCAACCCGGTGAGGGCGCGACGATCGGAGAGGCCGAGCTCCCGGTAGTCGATGAGGACGCCGGCGGCGACCAGGGGCCCGGCGAGGCAGCCTCGGCCGGCCTCATCGGCGCCGGCGACGAGGCGGCTGCCCAGCGAGCGGTCGAAGGCGAAGAGGCGACGGGTCCGCGCCTGACGCCGCTTCCTAGAGGAGGCCGATCCGGTCCGGTGGCCAGTAGGTGGCGAAGGCCTTGCCGATGATCCAGTCCCGGGGGACAGGGCCCCAGAAGCGGCTGTCGTCGCTCGAGCCACGGTTGTCCCCCATCATGAAGTAGTGGTCGGGTGGAATGGTGATCGGCTTGGAGAGGTTGCAAGCGCCGCCGCCGGCGCAGGGGATGATGTAGCCCTCGTCCTTCTTCTCGACCCCGTTGACGACCGGGTGGCCGTTACGGACGCTGAGGGTGTCCCCCGGCCCGGCGACGATCCGTTTGATGAAGTTCTGATCCGACTCAGCTTTGGTCGGCCGCGGGCAGGCCTGGTTGGGCGCGTGCCGGACCCCGCATTCGGTGCCCTGGTCGGCTCCGGCCGGTGGGTGGAAAACGACGATGTCGCCGCTCCCGGGGTCGGTGAAGTGGTAGATGAAGCGGTTGACGAGGACCCGCTGGCCGACGTCGAGGGTCGGCTCCATCGACTCCGACGGGATCTGGTAGGGCTTGACGATGAAGGCCTGGATGAACAGCGCCAGGCCAAGTGCCAGCAGGACGATGACGACCAGCTCCACCAACCCGCCGGCCCTCGTCTTCGGCTTGGGGATCGAGGGGGTCAGTCCGAGCCCTCGTCGGACTCGCCCTCGGTCTTCGCGTCTCCCCCGGCCTCGGTCTCGGCTTCAGGTTGCTCTGCCTCGGGAGCCTCGGGCTCGGGCTGGGGCTCGGGGGCCTCCTCCTCGGCTTCGGCTTCGGCTTCGGGAGCTTTCTCCTCCGCTTCGGCTTCGGCTTCGGGAGCGTCTCCTTCAACGGCCTCAGCGTCGGACTCCGCCGCCGTCTCGGCCTCGGGCTCCTCGACCGGCACCACCTCGTCCTGCCCGACCCCCTCGGAGTCGAGCGCCTCGCTCTCGCCGGCGCTGGGCGCGGCGATCACTTCCTCATCGATGCCCCAGCGACGCTCGGCGACGCGGGCGGCCTTGCCAACCCTGCCCCGCAGGTAGTAGAGCTTCGCCCTGCGGACGGCGCCGCGGCCGGCGACCTCGAGCTTCTCGATCTTCGGCGAGTGCAGCGGGAACGTCCGCTCGACTCCGACGCCGAAGGACTGCTTGCGGACAGTGAAGGTCTCCCGCGCCCCCGAGCCCTGGCGCTTGAGCACGATCCCCTCGAAGACCTGTGTGCGGCGACGGTTCCCCTCGACCACCTGGAAGTGGACGCGGACACGATCGCCCGGGCTGAACGAGGGCAGGCCCTCCCGCAGCTGGCGTCGCTCGATGCTGTCGATGATCGTGCTCATTCGTATGGGGTCGGGAATCGGGCCCGAAAAAACCGCGCAAAGCGGCATTCGGCCGGCGCGGTTGCGGAATGGTAGCGGCTCCCAGCTAGTTGCCGCCCGGCGAACCCAGCTGCTCCGCGCGCTCACGGCTGCGCGCGGCACGCCACTCCCTGATGCGCTCGTGGTCGCCCGAGAGCAGAACCTCGGGAACTCCCCAGCCGCGGTAGCTTGGCGGGCGGGTGAAGTGGGGATATTCCGGGGCCCCGTCGAGCGCCTCGCTGAAGGACTCCTCGACCGCGCTCTCGCCGTGCCCGAGCGCCCCGGGGAGCTTGCGGATGACCGCGTCGGCGACGACCATCGCCGCCAGCTCGCCGCCGGCGAGCACGTAGCGCCCGATCGATATCTCGTCGTCGGCGAGGTGATCGTGGACCCGCTGGTCGAAACCCTCGTAGCGCCCGCACATCAGCGCCAGGTGCGGCTCCTGCGCCAACTCGCTCGCCAGCGAATCGTCGAGCAGCCGTCCGGAGGGGGTGAGCAGGGCCATCCTTGGCCGGTCGCCGTGCGGATATGCGGTCTCGAGCGCCGTGTCGACCACGTCTACCCGAAGCAGCATCCCGGCGCCACCGCCGTAGGGGGAGTCGTCCACCTGTCCGGAGCCCAGAGGCGTCGTGTCGCGGTAGCTCAGGAGCCGCAGCTCCGACCCCTGGGAAAGCGCGTTGTGGACCGGCCGCTGCGAGGTGAACCAATCGAAGGCCTCGGGGAAGAGGGTGAAGATGTCGAGCCGCATCGGAGAGAAGGGAAGACGGGGAAGAGTGACAGGGGTCGCCCGCTGCCCTCAGTCCAAGATATCGACGATCACGCGCCGGTCGAGCCGAACGGCGGCTGCCTTCGCCACCGAGCGGATCGCATTGGCGACCCGCCCGCGCTTGCCGATCACCCGTCCGAGGTCCTCGTCGGCGACAGTGATCTCGTAAATGAGGTCACCGTCCTCCTCGAGCTCCTCGACGACGACCTGGTCGGGATGCTCGACGAGCGCCCTGGTCAGGAACTCGAGGAGATCCTGCACCAGCGGCCTACTTGGTGCCCGTGGCCTTGATGCCCTTGGAGTGGAGCAGGCCGGCGACCGTCTCCGAGGGCTGGGCGCCGTGCTCGAGCCAGTGCCGCGCGCGATCCTCGTCGATCTCGATGATCGACGGGTCCGTCTGCGGGTTGTAACGCCCGATCGTCTCGATCGTGCGGCCGTCGCGCGGGGAGCGCTTGTCGGCGACGACGACGCGCCAGATCGGGTTCTTCCTGGAACCCACTCGCCTCAGTCTGATTCGAACTGCCATCGGCCGCGAAAGGTTACAGAGTGTCAGCGGCGGCGGATCTTCGGCTTCGGCCCGCCGCCGGCCATCTGCTGCGCCAGTTGCTGGGGGTCGGGCATCTGGCCGGACGCGACCTGCTTCATCAGCTTGCGCATCTGGTCGAACTGCTTCACCAGCTGATTGACGTGCTGGACCTTGGTGCCCGAGCCGGTCGCGATCCGCTTCCGCCGGGAGCCGTTGATCAGTGCCGGCTCGGCCCTCTCCTGCGGTGTCATCGAGAGAATGATCGCCTCGACCCGGTCGAGCTCGCGCTCGTCGAAATCCGCGTTGCGCAGTTGCTTCATCGCCCCCATCCCCGGCATCATCCCCATCAGGCTGCCGATCGGGCCCATCTTCCGGACTTGCTTCAGCTGGCCGAGGAAGTCCTCGAGCGTGAACTGCTCGGTCCGCATCTTCTCCTGCAGGTCGGCCGCCTGCTCCGCGTCAACCTGCTGCTCCGCCTTCTCGATCAGGCTGAGCACGTCGCCCATGCCGAGGATGCGGCTGGCCATCCGGTCGGGATGGAAGCGCTCGAACTCCCCGATCTTCTCCCCGGTCGAGGCGTAGATGATCGGCTTCCCGGTCACCGCCTTGACCGAGAGGGCGGCACCACCGCGGGCGTCGCCGTCGAGCTTGGTCATCACCACACCGTCGAACTCGGCCGCCTCGGAGAAGGCCTCGGCGACCCCGACCGCGTCCTGGCCGGTCATTGCGTCAACGACGAGCAGGACGTCATGTGGGCGGACCTTCTTGCGGATCTGTGCCAGCTCCTCCATCAGCTCGCTGTCGACGTGGAGGCGACCGGCGGTGTCGATGATGAGGACGTCGCGCTCCTCTTCCCGGGCCTGATCCAGCGCCCACTCCGCGATCTCGACCGGGTCTGCATCCGTCCCGCGGTCATAGACCTTGGCGCCGGCGCGCCCGCCCATCGTCACCAGCTGCTCGACAGCGGCCGGGCGGTAGACGTCGCATGCCGCGAGGGCGACCTTGCGCCCACCCTCGCCGAGGTGGCGGGCGAGCTTGGCGCAGGCGGTCGTCTTTCCAGAGCCCTGAAGCCCGGCCATCAGGATCACGGTCGGGCCGGTGGGAGCAAAGACGATGTCGCGGCCGGCCCCGCCCATCAACGCCGTCAGCTCCTCGTTGACGATCTTCACCACCTGCTGCCCGGGGTCGAGGCTGCCCAGCACGTCGGTGCCCAGGCAGCGCTCTTTCAGGGTCGCCGTGAACGCCTTGACGACCTTGAAGTTGACATCCGCCTCGAGCAGCGCCAGGCGGATCTCGCGCATCGCCCGGTCGACGTCGTCCTCGGTCAGCTTCCCGCGCGAGCGAACGTCCGAAAGCGCCGACTGCAACCGGTCAGAGAGCTGGTCGAACATCGGCCCAGCTTAGTCGCAGGCCCCCGCAAGCCCGGCCTCGGCGGCCCGCAGTCGCCCGGGACTACGATTCCCTAGACGGAGAGCGTGGAATGAGCAGCCCCCCCAGACTTAGCCGACGAAGGCGCCTGCTTCTCGGCGCAGCGATGCTCGCCGCCGCGGGGGTGGTCGTTGCCGGGGCAGCCGGCGGTGGGAACTGGCTCCTGCCGGCGCTGGGCCTGCTGGCCGCGGCCCTGATCGGATGCGAGCTCTACTTCGGCAACCGCGACCTCGGCAACCGCGACCTGGATGCGCAGTGGCTGGCCGCCGAGGAATCGCGCTACAGGTTCGTGGCCGAGCAGGCCCCGGTGATCGCCTACCTGGCCGAGCCTGGGGAGAATGCCCGCTGGCACTACGTCAGCCCCCACATCACGACCATGCTCGGCTTCACCCCGGATGAGTGGCGCGACGACCCCGGCCTGTGGCGCCGGCAGGTGCATCCCGACGACGTCCCCCTGGCGATCTCCGACGAGCGGCGGGCGTTCAGCTCCGGAGAGGCCAACGCGACCGACTACCGGATGCGGACCAAGGCCGGCGAGGAGATCTGGGTCCGCGACGTCGCCGTCGGCCTGACCGAGGACGGAGACCAGATCGTCCAGGGTGTGATCTACGACATCACCGGGCTGAAGCGAGCGGAGGAGGGGCTGCGCACCCGAGAGCGGCTGCTCCAGGGAGTGGTCGGCGAACGCACCCGCGAGCTCGAGCGCTCGCGGATGGAGACCCTGCAGAGGCTGGCTGTGGCGGCGGAGCTGCACGAGAAGGGAACCCATGAGCACACGGTCCGTGTCGGCCGCACAAGCGCCGCGATCGCCGAGGAACTCGGCCTCTCCCCCGGTTTCGTTGAGCTGATCGCGCAGGCGGCACCCCTCCACGACATCGGCAAGCTCGGCGTCAGCGAGGAGATCTTGCTCCAGCCCGGGCAGCTCTCCGAAGCCGACCTGCTGACGATGCGGCGGCACACCGTGATCGGGGCCGACATCCTCGGCGGCAGCGAGGCGCCCTCGCTGCGGCTGGCGGAGCAAATCGCGCTGACACATCACGAGCGCTGGGACGGCGAGGGATACCCCCGCGGCCTGCGCGGAGAGGAGATCCCGGTGGGCGGCCGGATCACGATGGTCGCCGACGCCTTCGACGCCCTCACCCACGGCCGCCCCAGCTTCGAGCCGTGGACGCTGGAGGAAACGGTGGAGGAGATCAGGGCGGGGTCGGGGACCCGCTTCGACCCAGACGTGGTCGAGGCCTTCCTCCGGCTCGAACACACCGAGATGATGGCGCCGGTCAGGGACTGGTCGGCCTGGCGCACAGGGGCGGCGCCGCAGACCTGACGCGCGGCGCCGGACTCAATCGCCGAGCAGCGCCGTGGAGAAGTCGAGCGGGTCGAAGGGCCTGAGGTCCTCGAGGCCCTCCCCGGTGCCGATCAGCTTCACCGGGATCCCCAGCTCCGAGGCGATCGCGAGGGTGATCCCTCCCTTTGCCGTGCCGTCGAGCTTGGTCAGGACGACGCCGTCGAGAGCGACGGCGTCGGAGAAGACCTTGGCCTGGCGCAGCCCGTTCTGGCCGGTGGTCGCGTCGATCGTGATCAGGGTCTCGTGCGGCGCCTCCGGGATCTGCTTGCCGATCACCCGCCGGACCTTGGACAGCTCATCCATCAGGTTGCCCTGTGTGTGGAGGCGGCCGGCGGTGTCGATGATGACGACGTCGGCGGTGCGGGCCCGGGCGGCCGCGATCGCGTCGAAGGCGACAGACCCCGGGTCTGCGCCCGCCGCCGAGCGAACCAGGTCGGCGCCGGCGCGATCGGCCCACTCGGCCAGCTGCTCGGCGGCCGCGGCCCGGTAGGTATCGGCGGCGCCCAGCACGACCCCGAGGCCGAACTCGTTGGTCAGGTGCCAGGCGATCTTGCCGATCGTCGTCGTCTTGCCGGTGCCGTTTACGCCGACCATCAGCAGTACCGAGGGCTCGGCGCTGAGGTCGATCCGGCGCTCGCCCGTCGAGGCGATCTCGGCCAGCATTTCGATCAGCCGCTGCCGGATCGCGGCGCCGTCGGCCCCGACCCCCCCGGACTCGACCTCCTGCTCCAGCCCCTCGACCACCCGCGCTGTCGTCGGGGCGCCGACGTCGGCGAGGATCAGCGCCTCCTCCAGCCGCTCCCAGGTCTCCTCGTCGATGCGGTCGAAGAGGCTGGCCGAGATCTCCTCGCTCAGCGCCCGCCGGCTCCTCGACAGGCTCTCGCGCAGCCGGCCGAGGACCCCGCGGGCCTCCCCCGCGCCCTCGTCGCCTGCGCCCTCCCCGGCAGCAGCCGGCGTCTCGCGGGCGCCGAGATCGAGGATCTCCTGCCAGCTGGTTGACACCCGGCCCGGCCTCAGGCGGCCTCGGTGGCCTCGTCCGGCTCGATCCCGGCGAAGGGCGCCGGCGCCTCGTCGGCCGCCACCTCCTCGCGCGGAAGCCGTCTCGAAACGACCTTGGTGACGCCATCGCCGCCCATGCTGACGCCGTAGAGGACGTCTGCCGCTTCCATCGTCCGCTTCTGGTGGGTGACGATGACGAACTGGGCGCGGTTGGAGAAGCGCCGGATCAGCTGCAGAAAGCGGTCGATGTTGGCGTCGTCGAGGGCGGCCTCGACCTCGTCGAGGATGTAGAAGGGGCACGGGCGGGCGAGAAAGACGGCGAAGACGAAGGCGAGGGCGACGAGCGACTTCTCGCCGCCGGAGAGCAGCGAGAGCTTGCGGGTGGACTTCCCGGCCGGGGTCACCTCGATCTCAACGCCGAGGACCTCGCGCTCAGAGCCTTCCTCCGTCTCGGACGCCTCGCCGTCCCCCTCCGCGGTCTCCGATTCGTCGGCCACCGGCCGCAGCGAGACCCGCCTCAGCTTGCCCCGGCCGCCGGGGAAGAGGTGCTCGACCATCTCCTCGAAGTTCCGCGCAGTCGCCTCGAAAGTCTCCTCGAAGGCACGCTCGATCTCGTGGTCGATCTCGTGTATCAGCGACTGCAGCTCGGACATCGCCCGGGCCGTGTCCTCGCGCTGGCCCTGCAGATCGGAGACGTAGGAGCGGGCCTCCTCGTACTCGCGCTCGGCGAGCGGGTTGACGGGGCCGATCTGCGAGCGGCGCCGCTCGAGCCGCTGAAGACGGCGCTCGATCTCCTCCCGCTCGGCGTCGGTCAGGGGCTGCTGCGCCGGCCCGATCTCCTCTCCCAATCTCTCGCTGATCGAGGCCAGCTCCCGCGCGGCCTCAGAGCGCCGGTCGCCGAGGTGGGCGGCCTCGACCTCCGCTCTGGTCAACTCGTCGGTGATTCCCTTGATCTCTGCCTGAAGCTCGGCCTCGCGCAGCGAACAGGCGCGCATCTCCTCGGCGATCTCGTCACCGTCGCCTTCGCCGCCGACAACCTTCGCCTCGGCGGCGCCAATTCGCCGGCGAAGCGCCGCGCTCAGGGCCTCGACCGCCGCGGAGGCGGCGCCGACGGCCTCGAGCAGCTCCTCTGCCTCCGCGACCTGCGCCCGCAGCCGTTCGCGGTGGCGCTCGCCCAGCAGTCCCTCGGCCCGGCGGGCGTGGCGCGATGCGCGCTCGGCCCCGGCCTGGACCGCTCCCAGGGCCGTCGCCCTCGCCGTCTCCGATCCGTCGGCGCGGGCACGCCCCAGCCCATCCGAGGCCGCCGCCAGGCCGGCTTCGACCTCGCCCAGCTCCTGCTCGAGCTTGCGGGCGCGCTGGGCCGGTGCGGAACCCGCCCCGTCGACGTCGAGTGTCAGCGGACCGAGCTCAGTGCGGAGGTGCTCGAGCCTCGCCTCCAGGTCCGCCGCGCGGTCGCCGAGGTTGGCGGCGCGTACGGCGACCCGCTCGGCGTCGCCGCGCAGGTGGGTGAGCAACCCCCAGGCGACGGTGCGCTCGCGGTCGCGGTCGGCGAAACGCTCCTCCGCGGCGCGGCGGCGGGCGCTGACCTCAGCCAGCTTCCGCTCGATCCCGTCGCGACCGGAACGGGCCCGCTTGGCGGTCTTCTCGGCGGCTGCCAGCCTGTCCTCGCCGAATCGGAGATCCTCCGCGACCACCTGCGCTCGCATCCCAAGCTCCTCGCGCTCGATCCGTGCCCCCAACTCCGCGGCCTGCGCCTGGCGCTTCAGCGGCCTCAGCCTCGAGCGCGCCTCACGCTCGACATCGAGAGCGCGGTCGAGGTTGTCCCGCGTCGCCCTCAGCTTCAACTCGGCCCGGCGGCGGCGCTTGCGGTGCTTGCCGAGGCCGGCAGCCTCCTCGACCAGCATCCTGCGCTCCCTCGGTTTCGAGTGCACGATCGACTCGACCCGGCCCTGGCTGATGACCGAGTGCATCTCCCTGCCCATGTTGGTGTCGGAGAGGACCTCGACCACGTCCACCAGGCGGCAGCGGGCACCGTTGAGCCTGTAGGTGCCCTCGCCGGCGCGGTCGAGCCGGCGCTCTATCGAGACCTCGGAGAAGTCCGTCGCCGCACGGCCCTCTGAGTTGTCGATCACCACCTCGACCTCGGCCCGGCGCCGGCTCCCGACCCCGCTGCCGCCGGCCGAGATCACGTCCTGCATCGAGGACCCTCGCACGGCTCCCGGGCTCTGCTCCCCCAGCGCCCAGAGCACCGCGTCGGTGATGTTCGACTTGCCGGAGCCGTTGGGCCCGACGATCACGCTGACGCCGGGCGAAAAATGCAGCTTCGTCCGCTCGGGGAAGGACTTGAATCCCTTCAGGCTGATCGATTTCAGGTACATCTTCGGGGTGCCAAGGCTCGCGGTTGGGTCGGACGCGAACCGGACCGGGAGGCTTCAGCCGCCAAGCGCCTCCAGGGCCCGCTCTGCGGCCACCTGCTCGGCGGCCTTCTTGCTTCGCCCGGAGCCGCGCCCCATCTCGTCTTCGTCGACCACGGCGGACACCTCGAAGGTGCGCTCGTGCGGGGGGCCCTGCTCGCTGATCACCTCGTAGCTTACGGTGGCACCGCGCTGCGCCAGCATCTCCTGCAGGGCCGACTTGAAGTCGATCCGGGTCTCGACCGCGAGCGAGATCCGCGGCCCGAACGCCTCGGCGGCGGCGGCGGCGGCACGCTCGAACCCGAAGGCGAGGAAGCAGGCCCCGATCAGGGCCTCGGTGACCTCTGGAAGCGGGCGCTCGCCCTCGAGCAGGACCACTGCGGGTATGCCGTTGGCTGCGCCCGGGTCAGCTGCCCTCAGCATCTCCGGCACGCCGAGGGAGCGGCCGACCGCGGCGCAAGAGGTCCCGCTCACCGCCTGGTTTTGGATCTTTGTCAGGGCGCCGGAGCCCAGGTCCGGGAAGCGGGCGAAGACCTCGGCGGCGACCGCCAGTCCGAGGACGCTGTCGCCGATGAAGGCCAGACGCTCGTAGGAAGCCGAGCGCTCCGCGGTCCAGGACGAGTGGGTCAGCGCCTGCGTCTGCAGGTCCCCGGGCAACTCGCCCACCAGCGCCCCGAGCAGGTTCGCGGCGGGGTCGGGATCCGATCCCACGCCTGCCTAGGCGGGCGCGTGCTGGAGGACGAAATCGACGGCGTCGCCGACGGTCCTGATCCGCGCCGCGTCGTCCTCGGGGACGGAGACCCCGTAGCGGTCCTCGAGCTCCATCACCAGCTCGTAGAGGTCGAGCGAGTCGGCGTCGAGGTCCTCCTTGAAGCGGGACTCCTCGGTGATCCGCCCGACGTCCACCTCGAGCTCCTCGGCCAGGTGCTCGCGGACAAGGGCGGTGACTTCGTCACGAGTCATTCCCATCTTCCTATCACGCCTCGGTCCGGCGATCCATCAGGAGGCGACGTCGGTGGCGGCATCCGGCGCCTCCTCGGCGAGGGCGCCGCGGGTCGCCCCGCCCTCCTCGAGCAGGGCCGAGGTCAGCTCGATCGCCCGAACCTCGACGCTTCGCGCAGCCAGGCGCACTACGTTGGCTATCCCTTCGGCGCCCGAGCTGCCGTGCCCGACCACGGCGATCCGCCGCAGGCCGAGGAGGATTGCCCCACCGGTGGTGTCGGGGTCGAGCTCGCGGCGCACCTCGGTCAGCGCCTGTCGCATTAGCAGGCCGCCGGCGGCCGCCATCAGGTTCGAGCGGGCGGCGTCGCGGATCGCTGCGGTCACCGTCCGTGCCGTGCCCTCCATCAGCTTCAGGGCGATGTTGCCGGTGAAGCCGTCGGTGACGACGACGTCGGCGGTGGCCTCGGGGATGTCGCGGCCCTCGACGTTGCCGATGAACTCGATGCCCGGTGCTTTGCTGAGGAGATCGTGGGCGGCGACGACGTCGGATGAGCCCTTGCCGGCCTCCTCGCCGACCGAGAGCAGCCCGACCCGGGGACGCTCGACACCGAGCACCGCCTCGCTGAAGGCGGCGCCGAGGAAGGCGAACTGGACTAGGTGCTGCGGGCGGACGACGACGTTGGCGCCGACGTCGAGGAAGAGGACGGGCTTGCCCGGCACAGGAACCTGGACGGCGAGCGCCGGGCGCTGCACGCCGTGAAGGCGGCGCAGCCCGAAGGTGGCGGCAGCCATCGCAGCGCCGGTCGAGCCGACGCTGGCAAGGGCCTCGCTGTCACCCTCGGCGACGTCCGCGGCGGCACGGACGATCGAGGCCCCCTCGCGCGAGCGCACCGCCTTGACAGGATCGTCCCGGTTGGAGACCCACTCGTTGGTCGGGATCACCTCGATGCCGTCGGTGCCCTCGAGCGCGAGCTCGTCCACAGGGCCGAAGACGCGGACCCTGATCCCGTCCGCGGCAGCGAGCCTGGCCCCCTCGGCGAGCGCTTCGAAGCCCTGCTCGGCCCCGAAGCCGTCCAGGGCCACGGAGACGCCGGCCTGCTCCCGCACCTACTCCTCCGGACTGGGGGCGGCGGGAGCCTCGGCGACCCTGTGCTGGATCACCTCACGCCCCGCATATGTGCCGCAGGTGGGACAGACGCGGTGGGGTAGCCGAGGACTGTGGCATCGCGGGCACTCGTTCAGTCGCGGCTTGGCCGCGACGTGGTTGGCGCGACGCTTGTCGCGCCGGGTGCGCGATGTTCTCTTCTTCGGTACCGCCATTGGGGCGGACATGGTAGCTGGCACGGAGGGCGGGCGCCCTGGTCAAAGACCGGGCTCCCGGCGTACGCAAGCTCTGATCAGAGATCGAGCTCGCGAAGCTTCGCCCAGCGCGGGTCGCCACCGCCCCCATGCTCGTGCTCGGCCGGGTCGGCGTCGTTGAGCGGGGCCCCGCAGACGGGGCAGAGCCCGGCGCAGTCGGGCCGGCAGAGAATGCGGTCGGGCATGGCCAGGGCGACCGCGTCGTGAGCCCAATGACCGATGTCGAGCTCGCCTTCGCATACATAGGGGCTGAGCATCTCCTCGTCGCCGGGCTGGTCCACTTCGCGGGCGTCTATCGCCATCTCCAGCGTTGCCTGCTCGAGGCAGCGCATGCAGGGCCCCTCGAGCCGGAGGTCGAAGCGCAGCCGCATCGCGTAACCGCTGCGGGTGCGGGACACGTCGAGCCGGACCGTGGCCGGACCCGGCGCCGGGCGATAGGTCTGGCCGCCGAGCTGGAGCGCCCCGGGACTGACAGGGAGCTCGACCGAGCGGCCCTCACCGTGGGAGAGCTGGAGACTGGCGAGGTCGAAGGTCGTCTTGGGCTGGGGTCTCATCGGGAGCGCCCTGGCCGACTACGATGGGCGCCCTTTCGAGATTAGCCATGAGCGCCCAATTCCACTGGAAGCCCGAGACCTACCTGGAGCGGATCCGGGCCGAGGTCCCGCGCTACGACGAGCTGCAGCGCGAGGCCGTGGCCGCGATCCCGTTTCCCCCCGACCGCGTGCTGGAGCTGGGGATGGGGACAGGCGAGACGACCGACCGCCTGCTGGAGGCCTATCCCGACGCCTGGGTGATCGGCCTCGACTCCAGCCCCGAGATGGTCTTCCGCGCCCGCGAGACATACGACGACGTGCAGCTTGCGCGGATGGAGGATCCGCTCCCCGACGGTCCCTGGGACCTGGTTATCTCAGTCCTCTCGATCCACCACCTCGACGATGGTGCCAAGCGGACCCTGTTCCGGCGCGTGCGGGAGCAATCGCGCTCGTTGGTGATCGGGGACGTGGTCAAGGCCGAACGGCAGGTGACACCCCTGGACCCCGCCCACGACTTCCCCGACTCCGCCGCCGACCTGGCCGAGTGGTGCGACGGCGAGGTCGTCTGGGAGGCCGACGACCTGGCCGTGATCCGCGCCGTCTACGAGTAGCCCGGGGTTCGGGACCCTCGACTCACCCGGATGGATCAAGGGTCTCGTGAAGGCCCCGTGATGACCTCTTGATCCTCGCGCCCCCACGAGTCACCCCCCTCCCGCCACGTTGGGTCAATCGAATTCGATGGGTGGAAAACGACGAAATACCGGACGGATTCCGCCCATCGATCGCTGGACCGGGAGATTGCGGAGTTGGCGACAGCTCAGCACGGCGTCGTGGCTCTGGGTCAACTGCGAACGTTGAGGATGCGCCCGAGCACGGTCAGAAGCCGCGCAAAGACGGGCCGCCTCCACCGCCTCCATCGAGGCGTCTATGCCGTCGGTCATCCACTCTTGAGCATCGAGGGGCGATGGATGGCCGCCGTGCTTGCCTGCGGCGAGGGCTCCCTCCTCTCCCACCACTCTGCTGCGGCGCTCTGGGGAATGCTGCGGGAGGACGGAGTCAAGACCGACGTCACTTCCCTGGACCGTCGCGGGCGCCAGCCGGGGATCGCAGTCCATCGCGCGGACACCCTGACCGTTGATGACCGGGCCAGCCATCTCGGCATCCCCCTTACCAGCGTTGCTCGCACCCTGCTCGACCTTGCCGCCACGGTTAGTCCGAGGATCCTGAATCGCGCCTGTCGCGAAGCGGAGGTCCACCGGCTCTTCGACCTCACGGCGATCGAAGCAGTGCTGGAACGGAACCCGGGAAGGCGTGGCGTCCGCCGGCTCCAGGCGATCCTCGACGAGATTGTCGAGCCGCAGCTCACCCGCAGCGAGCTGGAGGAGCGGTTCCTCGAGCTCTGCCGCCGGGCCGGGTTGCCGCGGCCGCAGGTGAACGTGACGGTGACCGTCGGCGGGGAGAGATTCGAAGTGGACTTCGCCTGGCCCTCGAATCGCCTCATCGTCGAGGTCGACGGGCGGCGCTTCCACGCAACCGGGTCCGCATTCGAGCGGGACCGCCGCCGGGATCAGCTGCTCGCCGTCGGCGGCTGGCGGGTGATTCGGGGCACCTGGCTGCAGGTGACCCGTGGGGCGGCCGACCTCACCGCCGTGGTCGGGTCGCTGCTGAGCGCATAGCATCGAACTCCCGACGGAAGGAGCGGCCAATGTCGAAGGTGCTCTATGAGAAGCGCGACCGGATCGCCTACGTGACGATCAACCGGCCCGAGGCGCGCAATGCGATTGACCCCGAGGTGCATGCGCTGATGATCGAGACCTGGGCCGACTTCCGCGACGACGACGCGGTCGACGTCGCCATCCTTACCGGAGCGGGCGAGGCCTTCTGCGCCGGCGCCGATCTGAAGACCTACATCCCGCCGATCATGGAGAGCGCGAGGCCGGCCGACATCCGGGCGATCGTCGAGCTGGGGCTGAACGGATTCACCCGTGGCATGCATCGGATCTACAAGCCGATCATCGGCGCGGTCAACGGCTGGGCCCTGGCCGGCGGACTGGAGACGGCATTGGCGTGCGACATACGGGTCGCCTCGGAGCGGGCCATGTTCGGGTCCTTCGAGGCGCGCCGGGGCTTCCACCACGGCGACGGCGGCCTGGTCCGGCTCGTCAACGCCTGCGGCACCAGTGTCGCCTCCCACATGCTCCTCACCGCCGAGCCGGTCGACGCCGAGCAGGCACTGCGCTGGGGCCTGGTGACGAAGGTCGTGCCCCATGATCACCTGATGGAGGAGGCCGAGACGGTCGCCAGGCAGATCCTGCGCAACTCGCAGCGGGCGGTGCGCTCGGCAAAGCAGACGATTCTCGACACCATCGGCCGCCCCCTCGACGAGCAGCTGCGAAACGAGGCCTGGAACGCCTACACCTGCGCCGACCCGGCGGAGACGCTCGAGCTGCTGGGCCGCTTCTACGAGAAGAGAGACGCCGGGCGGGCCGGGCAGCATCGGACGGAGCTGTGAAGCGGGCATCGCGCGGAGCGGTCAGGGGCCTGTCGCAACGGGAGCGATCGTGACGGGCAGGCGCGCCCTGGTCACCGGAGCCGCCCGCGGCATCGGGGCGGCGATCGCCGAGCGCCTCGAGAAGGCCGGCGCAGAGGTGATCACCCTCGACCGCGATCAGGGTTGCGACCTGCGCCTCGATCTCACCGCCGACCGGCTCCCCGATCTCGGCGAGATCGACATCTGCGTCTCCAACGCCGCCGTCACCGACACGATCGCCCCGGCGCACCAGATGACCCGCGAGCAGTGGAGCCGCGACATCGACGTCAACCTCAGCGGCGCCTTCCGCGCGGTCCAGGCCTGCCTCGCGGGGATGCGCGAGCGGCGCTGGGGGCGGATCGTGGTGATCTCCAGCGGCGCCGCCACCGGCGGACTCCCCGGCCAGGTCGCCTACTCGGCCTCAAAGGCTGGGCTGATCGGGATGGTGAAGACGATCGCCGCCGAGAACGCCGGTCGCGGAGTCACCGCCAACGCGATCCTGCCGGGCATGGTCGCGACCGAGAAGGTGAGAGCTATGCCGCGGGACATTCTCGATCGGCTCGACCGGGCGATCCCGGCCGGCCGCATGGCCGAGCCGGCGGAGGTGGCCGAGCTGGCCGCCTACCTGGCCTCCGAGCGGGCCGGGTTCGTCACGGGGCAGGCGATCGGCATCGACGGTGGGTTCGGGCTCAACACCTTCTCCCTCGGCTCGCAGGACCGCTGAGCACTTCCGGCTCGCAGCACCCCTGACGGCCGGATCAGTCGTCGTAGCCCGGGCGGGCGATGTCGAGCTTGCGGCGGACGTGTGCGCGGAGGAGATCGGCGACCTGATCCAGGCGATCGTCCATTGCGCCGCTGCGAAGCGTGCGGGCCAACCTCCCCTCGGCCTCACGCACCGCGGCAACGACGTCCTCCGTGTCCGTCCCGGCGACGGGCACCTCGCCGAGGATGTCGCCGAATAGCTCGAGGTCCTCGCGCAGCGGCACCTCGCCCACGCGCCACTCGCGCGCCAGCACGGCGCAGAGGTTGGCCGCAACCAGAACCCGGAACCGCTCCTCCCGGGGGACGGCACCGCGGATCTCGGTGAAGAGGTACTCGGCGAGAGCGTCGAGCAGCTCCGGCGCCTCGGGGCGGTCCTGGGTCATGCCGCCCGGCCGATCAGCTCCAGCATGTCCCACTCGGGCTCGCAGATTCGGCGCCCGAGCGAGGCGAGCTCGTGGCTCCGCCGCAGTCCGCTGCGGTGGTCGGCTGCCTGGCGGGCGCAGATCGTCGCCCACTTGAGGTTCCCGAACACCTCCCAGTAGCGCAGCCGTTCGCGTTCCGGGCTGTCGCCGCCGGCGGCCCCGTAGGCGTCAAGCAGCTGTTCACGGGAGCCGACCCCCGCCACCGGCTGCCCGTCCTCACCGAAACGCCAGGAGCGGATGCAAAGCCAACCCAGGTCCTCTGCCGGGTCGCCGACGTGTGCCAACTCCCAGTCGATCACGGCTGCCAGTCCCTCTTCGTCGACGATCAGGTTGCCGAGGCGGAAGTCGCCGTGGACAACCCGGGGCTGCACCGGCTCGGGCCGGTGCAGCCTGAGCCATCGGAGACCGAGCTCGACCACCGGCAGCGGCTCTCCGATCCGCTCCAGTTCTGCCTCCCAGTGCTCGATCTGGGCGAGGACCGGGTCGCCCTCGGGGAGCGGCAGGCCCGAGTCACCGACGTCGATCGAGTGGATCCTCGCGGCGGCCTCGCCAAGCTGGGATGCCAGCCGCGTCCGCGCGTCTTCCAGCTCCTCGCGGCGCAGCACCCGCGGTCCGACAGAGTCGCCGGCGACGAAGGCGAGCAGCATCCCCGCCGTGCCGAAGCGGCCCCCGGTGGGCTCGAGCGCCAGCGGCGCCGGCACGGGGACCCCGGCGTGGCCGGCGAGTCCGATCAGGCGGAACTCGCCCGACTGGGGGACAAGCGACTCGGCTCCCGGCGGGTCGCGGCGAAGGACGAAGCGCTCCCCCCCGGCGTCGACCAGCCAGGTCTGCCGGGAGGCTCCCCCGGGGATCTCGCTCAGCGTCGCAAGCTCCGCCCCTGCGAATCCCTGCTCGGCCAGGACCGAGCGGACGCCCTGCTCCAGCTCCGGCTCAGCCGTCGCCGGCATCACCGTCCGCCGACCCCGGCCCGGCGCCGTCGCGGCGCAACCCATGGCGCTCCCAGTGGCGATCGGGGATGTCGGCAGGGTCCTTGTACCAGTACCAGGTGCAGGGATCGCGGTCGAAGTCGCCGGGCGGATCGGAGGGGTAAACGGGGTGGCCGATCCAGCGAATCGGCAGCGTCTCGTTCATGAAGGCGCAGTGGGTGCAGTACAGGGGGAACCCCTCGCGCCCGTAGCTCCAGTCATGGGCCGAGTCGGTCGAGCCCCAACCGCCCTCGCCGTAACGGCCCATGCGCCACAGCCTCTGGCCCGAGCCGCAGGGGTTCATGGTGAAGGTCAGCTTCTCGTCGTCCTCGGAGATCTCGAAAGCCCCGGGGACGGGACCGACGCCACTGGTGGAGTGAGCCCGCCAGGTCGCG
Source organism: uncultured Actinomycetes bacterium (assembly GCA_963840235.1). GTDB lineage: Bacteria > Actinomycetota > Thermoleophilia > Solirubrobacterales > 70-9 > JBBRHQ01. Next base: position 220,075 of record CAWIYC010000003.1, on the reverse strand, counting down.
GCCAGGGCCTTGGCGACCTCGCGCCGGTCCATCCCGGCGATCGTCTCCACCGGGGTGCGCCAGCTTCGCTCGAGGCTGTAGGTCCAGGCCTCCTCGACCCCGTCGTCGCCGAGTCGGTCTCCGACGAAGGAGATCAACCCCGCGACCCCGTCGACGAGCAGGTCGTGCATGAACTGGGACTCGTGCTTCATCTCCTCGCACAGCCGCTTCGCCCCCTCGGGATCCCCGGCGTCGATCGCCTCGATCGCCCGCTCCATCGTCGGCCGCGACATCTGCGCCAGGTCCTCGTCGTCAAACCACCTATCGCCCATCCTGGCCTCACCTCCTGTCGAGTGAGGCCAGGCTATTTCACGTGCGCCTCAGGTGGTGTGGCCGATCGCCTGGATCATCAGCGTGCAGCTTGCGTCGGAATCGTTGTGGCGATACCCGCCACCGAGCGCGAGCGGCGGCGAGAAGAGAAGCTGCCGGGTGCTTCCCGACGAGCATCGCTCCGCTCCGGTCTTGGAGGAGTTCAGGCCCAGGTAGTCCCCCTTGCGGACCTGCAGGTGCACACGGAAGACCTCGATGAAGTTCTTCGCCTTGAACCCGTTCCCCGCGATCTGCTTGCTCTTGCTCTTGCTGACCGCCTTGGCGTCGCCGCCGGCAGCGTTCACGTCGAGGTTCTTGACCCTTGCCACGACGAATCTCGCCTTGCCCGGAGTCGCGGCCCGAACCCGGATCTTCGTGATCACGCCGCTCGAAGGTGACTTGATGTGCCCGCTGGCCGCTCCGGTCTCGGAGCTGACGAGGAGGCGGGTGCACGGCGAGGGGAGGTCACCTCCGCCGCTGTCCGTGGCGCAGCTGTGCGCTGGAGCGCCATTATCGGGCGTGCGGTTGAGCTTCGCGCCGAACCTGAAGGCAGGGCTTGTCGCCGGGACGAGGAGCAGCGCCACCAGGGCGAACGCAACAGTCGTCAGAACCTTTCTCACAGGCCACCCTTCTGCCGGTCGGATGCGGGGCGAAAAGCATCGCAGACTGCCTGGCCGCCGGTCAAACGGGCTCGACCAGGCGGCTACTGCTGCTGTTCGAGCTCGACCGGCTGCTCCTCATCATGCCCAGCGAGGCGATCCCGCCCCCGTTGGACTGCGGCGAGGAACTTCTGCAGGTTGACCTCGAGGGTGTTGAGGATCTCGTCGGCGTAGTCCTCGGCGCCGAGGCGTATCTCGCGCTCGCGGGTGCGGGCGTCCTCGACGATCTCGTCGGCGGCACGCTCCGCCTGCTTGGTGACCTCCTCGTCGGAGATCAGGCGAGCCTGCTGCTCACGCGCCTCGCGCACGACCCGCTCGGCCTCGCGCTTGGCTTCGGCCAGCATCTCCTGGCGCTCCTTGACGATCCAGCGGGCCTGCTTGATTTCTTCCGGGATGGTGGCGCGCATCTGGTCGAGGAGGTCATAGATCTCCTCGCGATCGACGCGCACCTGATCCGTCAGGGGAACAGGCCGGGCGTTGTGGACGAGATCGTCCAGCTTGTCTATGAGGACCAGAACGTCCATCAGCAGGTCGTAAGCCTACGGGTAAGGGAAGTGTTCGGGAAAGAAACCGTGATTTCCTCGGCTTTTTGCAAACTCTTGCCCACCCGGGGCACGTCCACCACCCTACCTGTCTCCGAAGCGCTCTGCCAGGGCAGCCGAAACCGAGGCGGGGACCAGGTCGGAAACATCGCCTCCAAAGGTGGCCATCTCCTTGACCCCGGTGGAGGAAAGGAAGCTGTAATGCGGCGAGGCGATCACGTAGATGCTCTCGATCGAGGGGTCGAGCTTGCGGTTGAGCTGGGCCATCTCGAACTCGTACTCGAAATCGGAGATGGCCCGCAGCCCCTTGACGATCGCGCCGGCACCCTGGTCACGGGCGAAGTCGACCAGCAGGGCCGCGAAGATCTCGACCTCGACGTTCTCGAGGTCGGTGGTGGCGTCGACGATGAACCGGCGCCGCTCCTCGGCCGTGAACAGGGTCTTCTGCTTGCGGACCGGGTTGTTGACGACGCCGACAACGACGCGATCGAAGACGCGGGCGGTGCGGGTGATGATGTCGAGGTGACCGTTGGTGACCGGGTCATAGCTGCCCGGGCAGACCACCGTGCGGTTGCGCTCGCCCATCAACGGCCCCTCCCTGAGGCCGCCTCCGGGGCGACGAAGAAGGACACCGCGGTGCCGCCGTAACGACGCTCCCTCTTTCTGCGAAGGGAGGGAAGTTCGAGCGGGCGCGCGGCGGCGCTCTCGGCGATCACGCGCCCGCCCTCGGCGAGCAGTGGCGGCAACAGGTTGTCGAGTTCGGGTCCAATGCGGTCGGCGAGTCTATAGGGGGCGTCGACGAAGATCAGGTCGAAGCGGGCGCCGGAGCCCGCCGCGGGGGACCGCAACCACTTGGCGGCGTCGGATTTGACCAGCTCGGCACGATCGCCCAGCCCGAGGGCCTCGACGTTTCCGAGCGCGGGTCTGGTGTCGCGGTCAACAAGCGTCGCCCGGGCGGCACCCCGGGAGAGAGCTTCGACCGAGAGCGCGCCGGTCCCGCAGTAGAGGTCGAGCACACGGGATCCACGGATCTCGCCGAGGGCGGAGAAAATGGCCTCCCGGACCCGATCGGAGGTCGGGCGCACCCGCCAGCCGCGCGGCGCCAGCAACCGGCGGCCACCCAGCTCGCCGGCAATCACCCTCACCGCGGGAATTCTCCCCCGGCCGCGCTCATGCCGGAATCGGGTCGCCCGCGGCCGAGCCGAAGCGTCGCCGCGCAGCCTCCATCAGCGGCCCGAGCGCCGGCGCCTCGAGGGAGCCGTGGCAACGGATCAGCGCCAGCACCTCCTCGCGGGCCGCGATCAGGGTCGCAGTGTCCTCGGGCAGGCTGGCGACCGCGAACCGCGGCAGCCCGTGCTGGCGGGTGCCGAGGATCTCGCCCTCCCCGCGAAGGCCAAGGTCGAGCTCGGCGAGCCTGAATCCGTCGCTCTCCGAAGCGACGGCCTGCAACCGGCGGCGGGCCAGTTCCCCGGCCTCCTCGACGAATAGCAGGCAGTCGGAGCCGTGCTCGCCGCGGCCGACCCTGCCGCGGAGCTGATGGAGCTGTGAGACCCCATATCGCTCAGCGCCCTCGACCACGATCACGGTCGCGTTTGGGACGTCGATCCCGACCTCGATCACGGTGGTCGCCACCAGGACTTGCGTGCTGCCATCGGCGAAGCCCGCCATCACCTCGCTCTTGGCCGCCGCAGGCATCTGGCCGTGCAGCGCCTCGATCCGGAATCCGCGCAGCTCCCCGGCCCGGAGGCGGGCGACCTCCTCGGCCACCGCCTTCGCCTGGAGCTTCTCCGATTCGGAGACCAGGGGACAGACGACAAACGCCTGGCGCCCCTCGCGGAGGCGCTCCCTGATGAACTCGTATGCGCCCCGGCGGCGCTCCTCGGAGACCAGCCGGGTCCTGACCGGCAACCGCCCCGACGGCAACTGACGGAGAACGGAGGCGTCGAGGTCGCCGTAGACGGTGAGCGAAAGGGTCCTGGGGATCGGGGTCGCGGTCATGTGGAGGAGATGGGGAGCGGCGCCCCGGGGCGCCTTCGCGTCGAGCGAGGCGCGCTGGCGGACACCGAAGCGGTGCTGCTCGTCAACCACGCAAACCCCGAGCCGGTGGAACTCGACCGCGGGCTCGATCAGCGCGTGCGTACCGACCACCAGGCCGAGCTGGCCGGAGGCGAGCCGCGCCAGGCATTGCCGCCGCTTTCGGGCAGGCGTCGATCCGGTGAGAAGGCTGAAGCCGATCGCCTCCCCCTCGAGCAGCCTGTGCAGCGTCGCGGCGTGCTGCTCGGCAAGGGTCTCGGTGGGAGCCATCAGCGCCGCCTGGAAGCCGGCCTCCAGCGCCCTCAGCATCGCGTACACGGCGACCACCGTCTTGCCGGAGCCCACCTCCCCCATCAGCAGCCGCTGCATCGGCTCGCCGGAGTCGAGGTCGAGGTCGAGGTCGGTAAAGGCACGGCGCTGGTCGTCCGTCGGCTCGAACGGAAGCGAGTCGAGCCAGCGCCCGACCAGCGGGCCCGGGGGGCCGAGCCGCTGCCCCGGCCTGGTCGTCCGGCGCCCGCGCCTGCGCGCAGCCAGCGCCGCCTGGTAGAGGAAGAGCTCCTCGAAGACAAGGCGCCTGCGCGCCTCCTCGGCCTCCTCTGCGCTGCGCGGGAAGTGAACGGCGCGGAGGCTGTCGGCGGCGGCGGCGAGGGCGCGCCGGCAACGAAGCTCGGCCGGGAGGGGCTCGATCACGTCGGTCGCCAGCGCCAGCGCCTGCCAGACCCATTCCCGTATCCGCTGTGGCCGCAATCCCTCGGTCGCTGGATGGACAGGGACCAAGCCGGTCGTGTGGATGCCTGCGGGCAGGTCGCCGTCTCCCCCGCTCCCGAGGAACTCGTGCTCGGAGACGCGGAACCCGCGCCGGTCCAGTGAGCCCACCAGCAGCATCTGGACGCCGGCGCAGAGTCGATCCACCAGCCAGGGCTGGTTGAACCAGGTGGCGGCGATGCTGCCGCTGCCATCGGCGACGGTGGCTTCGACGATCGTAAGGCCCCGGCGGCGGGTCCGCCGCAGCTTCGCCGCACGGACCTCGACCATCACCGTCGCCTCCTCCCCCAGCCGCAGGTCGCTGAGCGGGCGAGCGGCCGAGCGGTCGCGGTAGCTGTGGGGGACGCGGAGCAGGAGGTCGCCGAGCGTCTCGATCTCCGCCTCGCCGGCGAGCGCCGCGAGCTTCGGGCCGACCCCCGAGAGCGTCGTCAGCGGCGCCTCCAGTACCGCCGGCCGCGGCGTCCGAACGGGTGCTGCGGTCAGCCCTTCGGGACGGCCGCTGCGGGCCGCGAACCTGAGCGCAAGCGCCGGTGCGGCGCCGGAGCGCTTCTCCATCGAGGCCGTGCCGGGGATGCCCATGGCGTCCCAAGGCTACGCTTGAAGGCCGATGGCGAACCTCGCCGCAAACGGCCTGCCGGAGGAATCGGTCTGGGACTATCCGCGGCCGCCGCGGGTCGAGCCGCTCCCACGCCGGGTCAGGGTCGAGCTAGCAGAGGCGTCCGTCGCCGACTCCTCCACGGCGCTGAGGGTGCTGGAGACCGCCAGTCCGCCGACCGTCTACGTCCCCGAGGTCGACGTCCGCATGGAACTGTTGCGCGAGGCGGCGCACAGCCAGAGCATCTGCGAATGGAAGGGCGCCGCCTCGTACTTCGACGTCGCGGCCGGTGGGCGCTTCGCCAGGGCGGCGGCCTGGACCTACCGTCACCCGAACGTGCCCTTCTCCATCTTGCGCGGCCATTTCGCCTTCTATGCCGGTCTGCTCGAGTGCTACCTCGACGAGGAGCGGGTCGTTCCCCAGCGCGGCTCCTTCTACGGCGGCTGGCTCACTGCCGAGATAGTCGGGCCCTTCAAGGGAAGCCCGGGGACCGAGGGCTGGTAGGCCCGCCGCCCCGGCTCCGGTGTTGCCGCCGGCAGCCGGGCCTCACTGTGCCGCCAGCAGCCACCACCAGCTCGGCTGTCCGCCGTCGTGGACCTCGAGCTCGACGCCGTCGGGGATATGGGCACCGATCTCCTCCAGGGGGATGGGTGCCTCCTCGCCGCCGATCACGGTGACGATCTCGGCTCTCTCTGCGAGGCGCTCGATCGTCGTCGCCAGGGTCGAGCCGGCGCCGCCCCAGGCGATGATCTCCTCGCCGACGAAGCCGACCGCGTCGCCCCGCCGGAAGCGCCCGGCAGCGTCGTCGCGGGCCGCTGGGGCGACGCCGCCGGTCGCGATCGCCTCCAGGGCGCCGGTGAGGCGGGTCGCGTTCTCCGAGGCGGTCGCGCCTGTGTCGAGCTCGACCAGCGCCAGCAGCCCGGCCTGCTGCGAGGTCGCCGGCAGGACCCGGGCCGGCTTCTCGGAGAGCTCGCAGGCGCGCTCGGCCGCCATGATCACGTTGGAGGAATTGGGAAGCACCAGCACCTCCTCGGCCGGCACGTTGTGGATCCCGGCCAGCAGCTCGTAGGTCGAGGGATTCGAGGTCTCCCCGCCGGCAACGACGTGGGCGCCGAGGTCGGCGAACAAATCCTCCATCCCCTCGCCGGTTGCGACGGCGAGGGCGCCCGTGCGCCCGGCGCTGAGCCGGGCGCGGCGCTCGGCGATCTGCTCGCGCATATCGGCGACGTCGAGATTCGTGACACTGCCGGCGGCGTCGAAGAGGGCGACGGCGGCCTCGGGCTCGTCGGTGTGGACATGGACCTTCAGGGTCGCCTCGTCGCCGACAACGAGGACGGAGTCGCCCAGCCCCTCGAGGGGTAAGACGAACTCCCGCCCAGCGAGGCCCTTCCCGGAGACGATGAAGTTGGTGCAGTAGCGGAAGCGGCTGTCCTCGTGGTGCGGACGGCTGAGGCGGGCGGGGTCATGGCGGGCGACCTCGGGCAGCTCCGCCGCGTCACCGCGCAATCCGGTGACGATGCCGGCGAGGATCAGGACCAGGCCGTAGCCGCCCGCGTCGACGACGTCCGCCTCGCGCAGCACCTCGAGCTGCTCAGGCGTCCGGCTGACCGCCCTCTCACCGTCGGCGATCGCGACCTCGAGGACCTCGGCCAGGACGGCGTCCTGCTCGTCGGCGGTGACTCCGCCGTCGAGCCGCTGCTTGTCGGTGGAGAGGTGGGCCAGCTGGCGGGCGACCGAGTGGGCCATCTCGCGAAAGACCGTAAGCATCGTTCCCTCGGCCGGGTCCCGGACCGATTCGTAGGCCGCGTCGGCGGCGCTTGCGAAGGCGGACGCAACCAGAACCGGATCGACCAGCTCTCCAGGCCGGCTGGCCAGCTCCTCGGCGGCTCCGCGAACGATCTGGCTGAGGATCACGCCCGAGTTGCCGCGAGCGCCCATCAGCGCCGCCCTCGCCAGGGCCTGCACCAGCTGGGTCCGCCCGACCTCGTCCACGGTCATCCCGTCGAGCCGGTCGAGCTCCTCCATCACCGCCCGCATCGTCATCGCCATGTTGTCGCCGGTGTCGCCGTCGGCGACGGGGAAGACGTTGAGGTCGTTGACCTCCTGACGGCGTGCTTCCAGAGAGGCGCAGGCGCCCGCGACAACGCGGCGGAAGCGCTCAATCGAGGGGTCTGCCATCGCCGCCTGAATCTACCCTGACGGGGAGGCGCCGATCCGGCGGCGGCCGGGGTGCAGGCGGCTCAGGCCGCCTTGGTGACCTTGTTCGCCTTGAGGCAGCGGGTGCAGACGTAGACGCGCCGGGGCCTGCCGCCGTCGTCTATCCGCACCTTCTGGAGATTCGGGTCGAAGCGCCGCTTGGTGGCGACCATCGAGTGGCTCCGGGACTGGCCGAAGGCTGGACCCTTGCCGCAGTTGTGGCATACCCTTGCCATGGCGATGGTGGATGGTAGCCGGATAGAGATCGATCCACGTTTCAACGGCCCTTCGAGCAGCGGCCAGGGCGGCTACTCGTGCGGGCTCTTCGCGGCGCACGTCCCCGGGCCCGCCGAGGTGACCCTGCGAAGGCCCGTCCCGCTCGGACGCCCGCTCGAGGTCGAGCGCCTCGGGCCAGGCGCGGTGGCGATCAAGGATGGCGAGGCTCTGATCGCCGAGGCGAGATCGGCGCCGCTCGAGATCGAGGTGCCGCCGCCCGTCAGCCTGCGAGAGGCGTCCGAGGCCAGGGACGGCTATGAAAGCGCCGAGGAGATCTTCGCCCGCTGCTTCGTCTGCGGCCCGCAACGCGAGGACTCCCAGCGCGTCTTCGCCGGCCCGATCGCCGCCAAGGGGGTGGTGGCGACCCCGTGGACACCCGAGGGGGAATGGCTCGCCGAGGACGGCTCTGTCCGGCCCGAGTTCGTCTGGGCGGTGCTCGACTGCCCCACCTATTTCGCGCTGGAGACGCAGCGGCCGGGTCTGCTGGCGATGCTGGGGCGGCTCTCGGCACGGCTGTACGAGCCGGTCGCGCTCGGCGAGCCCCATGTAGTCACGGCTTGGCCGATCGCCAGCGAGCGGCGCAAGCACGAGGCGGGCTGCGCCGTGTTCTCCGAAGCCGGCCGGCTGAAGGCCGTCGCCAAGGCGGTTCAGATCGAGGTTGGCGGAGTCCCCGGCCCGGCCGGGACCGGCCGATGACCCTCAGACAAGCTCGCCGCGCATCAGCGCCATCCGCGCCACCGTCAGGGCGGCGTTCCGGCCCTGGTCGCGCTTGTCCCCGCCGGCGCGCGCCAGGGCCTGCTCCATCGTCTCGCAAGTGATCACGCCGAGGGCGCAGGGCATGCCGGTGGTGAGCTGCACCTCCTGCACCCCCCGGGCGGTCTCTGCGCAGACGTAGTCGTAGTGGTCGGTCTCGCCGCGGATCACGACCCCGAGGCAGGCAATTCCGGCGAAGCGGCCGGTCTGGGCGCAGAGCTTGGCCGCGTACGGCAGCTCGAAGGCGCCGGGAACGCCGTACTCGTGAACCGAGGCCTCGCTCACCCCGGCCAGAGCAAAGCCCTCGGCGGCGCCATTGCAGAGCCGGTCGGCGATGTCCTCGTAGAAGCGGGCACAGACGATCGCGAACTCGAGCCGGGCCAGGGCCTCGCGATCCGCATCCGAGAACGATTCGTGGAATGCCTGCGATTCAGCCATCCTCGCCGGCACCCAGCCGCCCGGGGCCCTCAGGCTCCGAGTCGGAGTCGCGCTCCTGCTCGCCGTGGATCATCTCCTCGTCGAAGGCGAGCCCCTGGTGATGGAGGGAGTGGCCGAGCTTGTCGCGCTTGGCCCGAAGATAGCCCTCGTTGTGGGCATTGGGAGCGGCCTCGATCGGCACCTGCTCGGTGACCGAGAGCCCGTAGCCCTCCAACCCGACGATCTTCTTCGGGTTGTTGGTGAGGATGCGGATGCTGGTCAGCCCGAGGTCGCCGAGGATCTGGGCGCCGATGCCGTAGTCGCGCAGATCGGCCGGCAGCCCCAGCTTCAGGTTCGCCTCGACCGTGTCCACGCCCTCCTCCTGGAGCTTGTAGGCGCGAAGCTTGTTCAGCAGCCCGATCCCCCGCCCCTCCTGGGAGAGGTAGAGGAGCACGCCGAACCCCTCGCGCTCGATCATCGCCAGCGCCGCCTCCAACTGCTCGCCGCAGTCGCAGCGGAGGCTGTGGAAGACGTCCCCCGTGAGGCACTCGCTGTGGACGCGGACGAGGACGTCCTCGGCGCCGTCGACGTCGCCCTTGACCATCGCCACGTGGTGCTTGTCGTCAACCAGTGAGCGGTAGCCAACCGCGGTGAATTCACCGAAAGCAGTAGGCAGGGCGGTGCCGACGACGCGCTCGACAAGCTTCTCGGTACGCCGCCGGTAGGCGATCAGGTCAGCGACCGTGACCATCTTCAGACCGTGGCGGCGGCAGTAGGGGATCAGGTCCGGAACCCGGGCCATGGTGCCGTCGTCGTTCATCACCTCGCAGATCAGGCCTGCCGGACTCAGCCCTGCCAGCCGCGCCAGGTCGATGCTGGCCTCGGTGTGACCGGTGCGCTCGAGCACGCCGCCCTCCTTCGCCTTCAGCGGGAAGAGGTGGCCCGGAACGACGATGTCCGCGGGCCCCGAGTCGGGGTCGACCGCGACCTGAATCGTGTGGGCGCGATCGTGGGCGCTGATCCCGGTGGTGACTCCGGAGGCGGCCTCGATCGTGACCGTGAACGCCGTCTCGAGCGGCGCCTCGTTCTTGGCCGTCATCAACCGCAGGCCGAGGCGCTCACAGCGCTCCGGGGTGAGCGCGAGGCAGACCAGCCCCCGGGCCTCCTTGGCCATGAAGTTGACCGCCTCCGGCGTCGCAAACTGGGCCGCCATCACCAGATCTCCCTCGTTCTCGCGGTCGGCGCCGTCACAGACGACGACCATGCGGCCGCGGCGGACCTCGTCAATCGCCTCCTCGATCGTCGAGAACGGGCTATCGGCGTCCGCCTCCGGAGCCCCGGTTTGAACCTGCTTTGTCTCGGTCATTCGCTCACCCTTCGTCATCGCCCGCCAATGGTGACAGCAGGCGTTCCACATGCTTGGCCAATACGTCGCACTCGACGTTGATCGTGCGGCCCGCGGCCGCATCCCCCAGGGTCGTCCGCTCCAGCGTCTCGGGGACCAGCGCCACCTCGAGCCAGTCCGCGCCAAGGGCGGCGACTGTGAGGCTGACCCCGTCCAGCGTCACCGACCCGCGCTCCACCACATAGCGGCAGAGCCGCGGGTCGAGGCGCAGTCGAAGGCGGCGCGAGAAGCCGTCTTCGGTGACCGAGACCACCTCGCCGGTGCCGTCAACGTGGCCCTGGACGATGTGACCGCCGAGCCTGTCAGAGGGGCGAATCGCCAGCTCGAGGTTGACCCGGTCACCGGGCTCGAGCGGTCCCAGCGAGGTCAGGGCCAGCGTCTGGTTCATCGCCTCGGCGTCGAAGCCGCCCTCCCCTGTGGAGACCGCGGTCAGGCAGACGCCGTTGACGGCAACCGAGTCGCCGGCGGCGATCTCTGCCGCGAGGCCGGTACCGATTCGCAACCGAGCGCCATCGGCCCCTGCCTCGACCGACTCGACCGTGCCCAGATCCGCGACCAGGCCAGAGAACACCCTTACCACTCCCTCAGCCGGGCCCGGATCAGCACGTCCCCGCCGACCATCTCTGGGTCCGGGCCCTCCCCGCCCGACACCTCGATGACCATCCCCTCGGCCTCGGGCGCCAAACGGCCGCCCCCGAGCAGGACCGGGGCGACGAACAGGCGGGTCTCGTCGATCTCCCCCGCCGCCGCAAACGCCGCCGCCAGGGTCGGGCCTCCCTCGAGGAAGACGCTGGTGACATCGCGGCGGCCAAGGTCGTCTAGGGCGGCCAGCAGCCGCTCGCCGGAATCGCGACCGGCGGCGAGGAGGACGTCCGCTCCGGCCTCGCGCAGGCCGTCCACCCGCTCGCGCCGGGCCTCCGGCGAAGCAACCACCACAAGCGGCGCCTCATCGACCGTCCGCACCAGCTTCGAGCCGAGGGGCAGCCGGGCGGCCGAGTCGAACACGACCCGGGTGGGCTGTCGCCGGGCGCCCACCTCACGCGCGGTCAGCAGCGGGTCGTCGGCCAGGGCCGTGCCGATGCCGACGGCGACGGCGTCGGCATCGGCACGCCAGCGATGGACCAGTCTCCGGCTGCGGGGGCCTGTGATCCATAGCGGCTCCCCGGAGGCGGTGGCGACGCGTCCGTCAAGCGAGATCGCCATCTTCAGGATGACCAGCGGGCGGCCGCAGCGGGCGTGCTTGCGGAAGGCCTGGTTCAGGAGCCTGGCCTCAGCCGCTTCGGCGCCGCGTGCGACGGCGACCTCCACCCCACCGTCGCGAAGGACTCCGGGACCACGCCCGGCGGCCTTCTCTGAGGGGTCGTCCGAGGCGATCACGATCCGTGAGATTCCGGCCTCGAGGATTGCCTCCGTGCAGGGCGGCTGGCGACCGTGATGGGCGCAGGGCTCGAGGGTCACGTACATGGTCGCGCCGGCGGTATCCGAGCCACGGCTGCGGCAGTCGGCGATCGCCACGCGCTCGGCGTGGAGACCGCCGAGCTCGGCGTGATGGCCCTCGCCGATGACCTCGCCGCGGGCGTCGGCGATGACCGCGCCGACCATCGGGTTCGGGCTGACCCTGCCCCGGCCGGCCTCGGCTAGCTCCAGTGCTCGCCGGAGGAGCCTGGGCTCGAGTTGGGGGTCTGCGGCTTGAGCGTCGATCACGATTCCTTCCGGGGATGCGACGTGGCCTGATTGACTGGTCAGTCAACCAGTGTACCCTGGCCGGGGCCAACCCCTGCTCCGCATCGTGGCCGGGCCGGGGCAGGGCGCCGGCGAGGCGCGCAAGCCGCTGACCGCGGGGGCCCGGCGGCGCGGCTACGCTTGATCGTCCGGTGAAGCTGATCATCCAGATCCCCTGCCTCAACGAGGAGGCGACACTGCCGGCGACCATCGCCGACCTGCCGAGGGAGATCCCTGGCATCGACTCGGTCGAGCTGCTGGTGATCGACGACGGCTCGTCGGATCGCACGGTCGGGGCTGCCCGCAAGCACGGGGTCGAGCACATCGTCCGCTTGACCAACAACAAGGGCCTGGCGGCCGCGTTCCAGGCCGGCCTCGACGCCAGCCTCAAGCTAGGCGCCGACCTGATCGTCAACACCGACGCCGACAACCAGTATCGCGGCGAGGACATCCCAAAGCTGCTGGCGCCGATCCTGGCCGGCGACGCGGACATGGTGGTCGGCGACCGCCAGGTGAGCCGGATCGAGCACTTCTCCGGCGCCAAGAAGGCGCTCCAGAAGCTCGGCAGCTGGGTCGTACGACGCCTCTCGGGCACCGAGATCTCCGACGCGACCTCCGGGTTCCGTGCCTACAACCGCGAGGCGGCGCTGCAGCTGCTGGTCGTAGACAACTTCACCTACACGCTCGAGAGCCTGATCCAGGCCGGAAAGATGCTGGTCGCGGTCGATCAGGTCGAGGTCGGGACGAACGCAAAGACCAGGGAGTCCCGGCTGTTCGACTCGACCGGGAGCTACGTCCGCCGCAACGGCCTCGCGATCGCCCGCATCTACGCCCGCTACGAACCCCTACGGGTGTTCGTCACCTCGGCTGTCGTGGTCGCGGTGCTGGCGCTGGTGGCGTGGAGCCCGTTCCTGATCGACTGGATCTTCGCAGGCGACGGCTCCGGGCACATCCAGTCGCTGATCCTCGGCGCGGTTCTCTTCATCGCCGCAGTGCAGCTGTTCGCGCTCGGCATCATCGGCGACCTGCTCGCGGGGCAGCGGGTGATGACGCAGCGCGTGTTCGAGCGCATTCGCAGAGTCGAGCTGGTCCTCGGGGTCGAGCCCTCCCATTACGACGACGGCCGCGCCACCGCGGCACCGGCTCCCGCGGGCGAGGTCGAGGCGGCGCCGGAGCCGACCGAGCGGATCGGCGCCTAGGCGCCTTGAGCGAGGAGCGGACAGCGGCCCGGGCGGCCGACGACGCCCCGGGGGGCAGCGGATCGACCGCGGGCGCAGTCGACTACGGCAAGACGGCGGGCTTCCTCTCGATCGGCGTCGGGTTGACCGGGGTCATCACCTACCTCTACTTCGTGATCGCCTCGCACGTGCTGTCGAAGCCCGATTACGGGCAGATCACGGTGCTCTGGTCGGCGGTCTTCATCACCGTCTCGACCCTCTACCGCCCGATCGACCAGCTGCTCTCGCGCCACATCTCCGAGCGGCTGGTCCGTTCGGAGCCGATCGGAGAGCCGATGCGAGTCGCGGCCAAGATCCAACTCGGGCTGGCACTGACCTTCGCGGTGCTGGCGCTGGCGCTGCGTGGACCACTCCAAAACAACCTGCTGGAGGGAAACGAGACGCTCTACTGGGTCTTCTTCTCCGCCGTCCTCTTCTACGCCGCCAGTTACTTCGCCCGCGGCTACCTCGCCGGCCATCGCAGCTTCGGCCTGTTCACGGCGCTGATCCTCTCGGAGTCCTTCTTCCGCACGATCTTCGCCGTTCTTGTCGCGGTCGGGATCCTCAGCGGCCAGGACGCCGTCTCGATCGGGATCGTCGCCGCCCCCAGCCTCAGCCTCCTGGTAGTCCCCCTCGCCTTCGCCCGCCAAGCGGCCCGCAAACCCCAATCCACCCGCAACCCCGGCACGCCCGGACGCGAAGCGGAGGACGTGCCGGGCAGTGATTCCAGCGGACGCGAAGCGGGAAGTACCAGCAGCCGCGACACGCCCGGGCGCGAAGCGGAGGACGTGTCGCGTAGTGATTCCAGCGGGCGCGAAGCGGAGGAGATGCCGGGCGGTGATTCCGGGGAGATGCCGGCCTTTGACGTCGACTCCGCCGAAGGGCCCGGGGGCGGGCCGGAGGCGGCGCCGGAGTTCAGCCTCGCCCACGGGACGGGGTTCGCGGCGGCGGTTCTGCTGATCATGTTCAGCGAGCAGACCTTCCTCAACGCCGGGCCCCTGATCGTCCGCGGGATCGAGGGGGCAGCCGCGGCCGGGTTCATCTTCAACGTGCTGATGATCGCGCGGGCCCCGCTTCAGCTGTTCCAGGCGGTCTCGACCAGCATCCTCCCCCACCTCACCAGCCTCCATACCAGCACCGAGGAATCGAGCGAGGACGAGTTCCACGGCTCGATCTGGCTGGTGCTGAAGGCGATCGCCGGCTTCACCGCCGTCGTAGCGCTCGCCGTGCTGATCGCCGGGCCGGCGTTGATGCAGATCGCCTTCTCGGACAAGTTCACCTACGAGAGGGTCGGACTGCTGCTCGTCACCGCAGGCATGGGTCTCTACCTGTCGGCGGTGACGATCAATCAGGCCTGTCTCGCGCAGGGCCAGGTGAGGCGTGCCTCGATTCGCTGGATCTTCTGCGCGATCTTCTTCGTCGGCTGGAACCTGTTGCCGGTCATCACCGACACCGCGCGCCGGATCGAGATCGGCTTCGCCCTCACCGCCGCCCTCCTCCTCACCCTCCTCGTCTTCATCTTCCGGCACCCGCACGTGCGGGTGGAAGACATCCCCGGCCGGGGATCCACAGCAGAGCCGGAGGCGGAGCTGGTCGCAGCCGAGGACAGCGCCTAGGCGCCGGGGGACGGGATGAGCCACCACGACGGCGAGCTGATACTGCTGGCCGGCGTCCTGATGGCGGCCGGCATCGTCGCCGCCCTGATCGCGGACCGCGTCCGCATCCCGGGCCTACTGCTGTTTCTCGGCCTGGGGATGCTCGCCGGCTCCGAGGGGGTGGGCGGAATCGCCTTCAACGACCCTGAGCTGACCCGCACCCTGGGCACGATCGCCCTGGTGCTGATCATCTTCGAGGGGGGCCTGAACGCCGGCTGGGGAGAAATCCGCCCGGTGCTGGGGACGGCGATCTCGCTGGCCACGCTCGGAACCCTGCTGACGGCGCTGATCGCCGGCCTCGCGGCGAAGTGGATCATCGGCCTCGACACCCTCGAGGCAATGATCGTCGGCTCGGCGATCGCCGCCACCGACAGCGCCGCGATCTTCGCCGTGCTGCGGGGCTCGAACCTCCAGCGCCGGGTCGCCCGCTCGCTCGAGGGAGAGTCGGGGATGAACGACCCGGTGGCGCTGCTGCTGGTGGTGGGATTCATCGACTGGATCCAGGAGCCAGGATTCGGGGCTGCCGACATGGTCCTGCTGTTCGCGATCAAGCTCGCCATCGGGACCGCGTTCGGCCTCGGCCTGGGCTGGGCCGCGAGACGGGCGTTCCACCAGCTCGACGCCTCGACTCCCGGGATCTACCCGGTGGCCTCGATCGCGGTGGCGGGCATCTCCTACGGCCTCACCGAGATCCTCGGCGGCTCCGGGCTGCTCGCCGTGTACCTGACGGCGCTCTCGCTCGGCACCGGCGACCTCCCGGGCCGCCAGACCGCGGCGACCTTCCATCAGGGACTCGGATGGGTCGCCCAGATCACGCTCTTCTTCCTCCTCGGGCTGCTGGTCTTCCCAGGCGACCTCGGCAACCTCGCAACCGAGGGGCTGCTCCTCTCCGGGGTTCTGATCCTCATCGCCCGGCCCGCGGCCGCCGTGGCCGCGACCCTGCTGAGCCCCTTCGACATGCGCCAGCGGCTGATGCTCGGCTGGGCCGGGCTTCGCGGCGCCACCCCGATCTGGCTCGCGACCTTTCCGGTCGTCGCCGGGGTTGCCGCCGGCGAGCGATTGTTCGATCTCGTCTTCTTCGTCGTGCTCACCTCGACCCTGATCCAGGGAGCGAGCTTCGAGCCGCTGGCGAGGCGGCTGCGGATCACCACCACCGAGCCTGCCCTGCCGCGGCGACTGCACGAGTCGGGGCGGATCCGCGAGCTCGGCGGCGACATCGTCGTCCACCGGGTCCGACCCGGGGCGGCGATAGACGGGCACGTGGTCAGGGACCTGGAGCTGCCCCGCGAGGCGCTGGTCAATGTCATCGTCCGCGATGGCAGGGCGATTCCGCCGCGGGGATCGACCGAGATCAGGGCCGAGGACGAGCTCCACGTGCTGGTTCAGGGAGAGCGCCGCGACGAGGTCGAGACCCTGACCAAGCGCTGGCACGACGGGCCGATCGGGGAGGCGGCGCCTCCGAGGCTGTCGCTGCGGGGAGCTCCCCAGATCTTCACCGTGCACCCCGCGAGGGACATCCCCGACCCGGCCGACCCGCGCCAGGTGGACGGAATAGAGGTCTCGGCGCGGCTTCGCAGCAGGCGCGATCGCCCCGGCGCCCTCGTCGCCCTCGTCGACGGCCGCCACGCGGTGACCGGAACCGACGTCGTGGCCATCGGCAGCCGCAGGGCGCTGTCGCGCTGGTGCGGGCGCCGCGCCCAGCGCGAATCGGCCGACCAGGTGGAGCGATCCTGGTGGCAGGAGGCGGCCGGAGCGCTCAGCGCCCCGGACCGGATCAGCCGCTAACCGGCGCCCGCGGCGGCCGCTATCGAGGTATACGCCTCGGCCGGGTCCTTCGCCCCGAAGATCGCCGAGCCGGCGACGAACAGGGTGGCACCGGCCTCCGCCACCGGCCCCACGGTCGCTGCGTCGACGCCGCCATCCACCTCGATCGCGGCGTCTCCGGAGAGCGTCCCCAGCCTGCCGACCTTGCCCGGCGAGCTCTTAATGAAGGGCTGGCCCCCCCAACCGGGGTTGACGGTCATGCAGAGAACGATGTCGGCGCAGTCCCGAAGCTCCGCCACCGCCTCGGCGGGGGTGCCGGGGTTGAGCGCAATCCCCGCCAGGCACCCGAGCTCGCGGATCGCGTGCAGGGTCCGGTTCGAGTGAGGGGTCGCCTCGAAGTGGAAGGTGATCGAGTCCGCTCCGGCCCTGGCGAACTCCGCGATCTGCTCCCCGGGGCGCTCGATCATCAGGTGGACGTC
The DNA here is from genome assembly GCA_963840235.1 of uncultured Actinomycetes bacterium. Classification (GTDB taxonomy): domain Bacteria; phylum Actinomycetota; class Thermoleophilia; order Solirubrobacterales; family 70-9; genus JBBRHQ01. Next base: position 203,248 of record CAWIYC010000003.1, on the reverse strand, counting down.
GACCGCGCCGCCCGCGTCGTGGACCTGGTCGGCGATCGAGGACGCGACCAGGGGCCCGATCGTGATCGGCGGGACGAAGTGCCCGTCCATGACGTCAACGTGGACGACCCGGGCGCCGGCGTCCATGACCTCGGCCACCTGGGCTCCGAGCCGGGAGAAATCGGCAGAGAGGATGGACGGGGCGACGCGGCGGCTGCGATAGAGCTCGCGGGCGGCCATCAGACCGGCTTCAGCATCGAGTGTCGGCAGTGCTGGCAGATCATGTCCTCGGTGCTGCTCATGCGGGCGATCGTCTGGTGCTCGCCGCAGTTGGGGCACTGGGAGACCAACTCGTAGCGGCGCAGACAGTACACGCAGCGGTAGCGGCCGGGTAGCTGGGTGGGGCGCAGCCAGGGCTCGCCGCAACCCGGGCAGGCGGGGCGCGGGAGCGGGGTGCTGCCCCCGTCCCCGGCGACGGCCTCCTCTTCGCCGGTCTCGCTCATCGCCTAATCATCGCGCCTCAGCCGGGTGATGAAGAATCCCGTGGTGCGGTCACGGTCGGGACGGGTCTGCAGGCAGCGGCGGTCGAGGGGCGACACGAGGGCCGGCGCAAGCGCGCCAAGGTCGTCCAGGGTCAGCCCCGGTACCTCGCCCTCCGCCGCCGATTCGAGCAGCGCCGCGACCCGATCCTCGTTCTCGGCTCGGGAGATGGTGCAGGTCGCATAGACGAGAATGCCGCCCGGGCGGACCGCCCCCGCCGCCCGCCGCAGGATCGCGTCCTGGACCGTCGCCATCTTCTTGATGCCCTGCGGGGACTTGCGCCAGCGCACGTCCGGCCTCGAGGCGAGCGTTCCCAGATCGGAGCACGGCGCATCGACGAGGACGCGGTCGAAGTCACGCCCGAGATCGATCCGGGAGGCGTCGGTCTCCAGCACGGTGACGCCGCGCAGGCCGAGCCGCTGTGACTGGGAGGCGACGTCCTCCGCCCTGGCGGGGTCACGCTCGACGCAGATCACCTCGCCGCGGTCCTGCATCCGTGCGGCGATCTGCCCGGTCTTGATCCCGGGGCCGGCGCAGAGGTCGAGCACGTTCTCCCCCGGTTGGGGGTCGAGGACCTCGACCACAGCCGCCGAGGCCCGGGACTGCGGCGTCAACTCTCCGGCCTCGATCAGCGGCAGCGCCCCTGCGAGGCTGCCCTCGACCACGAGCGACTCCGGCGGGGCCAGCGGCCATGCCGCCGTCGCCGTGGCGGCGTCGACACCCGCTGCGGCAAGCCGCTCGATCGTCTCCGGTGCCGTGCAGCGAAGGGCATTCACCCGGAGCGCCCTCTCGGCCGGCTCGTTGCAGGCACGAAGCAGCGACCGGGCCCCTTCGCCACCGAGCTGGCGCCACCACATCTCGGCCAGCCAACGGGGCACCGAATGAGCCACTGCCGCCTGCTCCGGGTCGCCGTCGCGTTCGAGCAGCTCGGTCAACTCGCGGCGTTCCCGCACCGCCCGTCGCATCACGGCATTGACCAGGCCGGTGGCGTGGGCGGCGCCGGCCGAGCGCGTCAGCTCGACCGCCTGGTCCACGGTCGCGTGATCGGCGCTGCCGCCGGAGAAGAAGAGCTCGTACAGCCCGACCCGCAGGGCCGCCAGCACCGGCGGGTCGAGCATGCGCGGCGAGCGCGAGGCGAGGATCCGGATCAGAGCGTCGCTGCTGCCGCGCCGCTGCACGGCGCCGTAGGAGAGCCGCAACGCCTGGGCCCGCTCGCGACCGGCCAATCCGGCCTCCTCGGCGACCCGCCGGAAGGCAACGTCGGTGAAGGCTCCCTCCTCGAAGGTGGCGCGCAGGACCGTGAAGGCTGCCTGCCGGGCCGGTGAGATCGCGCTCATGGAATCAGAGCGCGAAGCGGGGGCCGGTGGCCGCGAAGGTAGGCGTCGGCATCCATCGGCCGCGAGCCCGGGAACTGCACCCGCTCGACCCGCAGGACGCCCTCGCCGCAACCCAGCAGCAAGGCCGCTCCCGCCGGGCGGATCTCACCGGCGGCGAGGTCCCCGGACTCTGCCCGGGCCCGGTGGACGCCCAGCCGCCCCCCGTCGGCGGTGGCGAGGTAGGCGCCGATATGGGGCGTCAGGGCGCGGACCACCCGGGCCAGGGCGATCGCCGGACGCGATGGGTCGAGCCGGCGCTCGGGGGGCAGGATCTTCTCCGCGTATGTGACCCCCTCGGCGTCCTGCTCCCTGAATTCGATCTCGCCTGCCGCACCGAGGTCGAGGGCGCTTAACAGCAGCCGCCCACCGATCTCCTCGAGGCGGCCCGACAGCGCCCCGTAGTCCTCATCACCGCCAATCGGGGTTCGCTCGCAGAGGGCGAGGGGACCGGAGTCGAGGCCTTCCACCACACGCATCACGCAGACACCCGTCTCCTCGTCGCCCGCCATGATCGCCCGCTCGATCGGGGCCGCCCCGCGCCAGCGCGGAAGCAGCGAGGGGTGAAGGTTCAGCATCGGCAGCTCGGAGAGCAGCGGCTCGCGGATCAGCTGGCCGAAAGCGCAGACGCATGCGACCTCGGGGCCGGCTGCGCGGATCGCCTGCAGGGAGCCGGGCTCGTTGACATCGGCGGCCTCCAGCAGATCAATCCCGAGCTCGCGCGCCTTCGCCGCAACCGGCGCCGGCAGCGGCCTGCGGCCCCGGCCGCGGGGGCGCGCGGGCGGAGCGACGACAAGCGACGGGCGGTGGGGCGAGGAGCAGAGGCGGTCAAGCACGGCGGCCGCGAACTCCGAGGTGCCGAGGAAGACGGTGCGGCTCACGCCTCGGTGGCGGCGGGCCTCGCCACTTCTCCCGCATCCTGCTCGTCCTCCTCCGCGGGGCTGTAGGTCCCGCCCTCGCGCAAGGCACGCAGGGCGCCCTTGCGCTGCTCGCGGGTCGCGCGGTCGAGAATGAGAATTCCGTCGAGGTGGTCGATCTCGTGCTGCAGCACCCTCGCCTCGAGGCCCGACGCCTCGATGCTGATCGGGCCGCCCTCGACATCGGAGCCGCTGACCCGGGTGAACAGCGGGCGCTCGACGTCGACCGAGACCCGGGGAATGCTCAGGCACCCCTCCTCGGCGACGACGACCTCGTCGGAGAGCCACTCGAGCCTCGGGTTGACGATCGCGCTCGGCTCGGAGTCGGAGCCGGCCTGGAAGACGAGCGCCCGCCGGAGGATCCCGATCTGCGTCGCGGCCAGCCCCACACCGAGGCCGTCACGCATGATCGCGATCATCCGCTCGACGTCGGCGTGTAGGGCGTCGCCGAACTCCGATACCTCCGACGCCCTGCTCTTCAGCACCGGATCGCCGAACTGGAGCACTTGCGCCAGGGCGGCATTGCGCCTGGCTATGACCTCCTCGTCGAGTCCGGGTGAAGCTTCTTCGTTCTCCTGGTTCTCGCTCATCTCCCCGAAGATTAGAAGCTGGGCGTCATTGCGGATCCACGTCGACGCCGACGGCCACATGGCGAAGCGCCCGCTCCCGCGTCATTCCCTCCACCACCCGGCGCACCGCCTCGATCGTCGCGTCACGCTCCTCGGCCTTCAGCAGCAGCCGGCGGCGGTGCCGGTTGCGGACCCGGAACATCGGCGCCGGCCCGAGAACCTCGGTCGATTCCGGGACCGCCGCGCAGAGCGCGTCCCGCAGCCGCCCGGAGGCCGCTTCGAGCGGAGCGGTCGCCTCGCAGGAGAGGCCGACCCGGATCAGATGTGAGAACGGCGGGTAGGCAAGCGCCCGCCGGCGCTCCAGCTCTCCGGCGAGGAAGCCGGCCGTGTCGTGGTCGCGGGCGTGGGCGATGCTCGGCGCCTGCGGGGCCAGGGTCTGCACGATCACCTCGCCGCCCGCCTCGCCGCGGCCGCTGCGACCCGCGAGCTGGGCGACCAGGGAGTAGGTTCGCTCCTCGGCGCGGAAGTCGGGGAAGCGCAGGGTCGCGTCCGCGTCGAGGATGACGCTGAGGGTGACGTCGGGGAAGTCGTGGCCCTTGGCGACCATCTGGGTGCCGACGAGCACAGCCGCACGCGCCCGCTCGAAGGCGCTCAGTATTCGCGCGTGGGCACCGTGCCCGGCGGCGCTGTCGGAGTCGAGCCGGAACACCTCCATCGGCGCCAGCCGGTGCCCGAGCAGCTCCTCGATCCGCTCGGTGCCGGCGCCGGCACGGGCGAGGCTGACCGAACCGCAGTCGGGGCAGACTCTGGGCAACGGCTCCGCGTGGGCGCAGTGATGGCAGACCAGCCGGCCGCCGCGCCGGTGCGTGATCAGCGAAACGTCGCAGTTGGGGCAATCCCAATGGCGCCCGCAGGAACGGCAGGTGAGCCAGGGGGCGAAGCCGCGGCGGTTGATGAGGACGATCGCCTTGTCCCCCTCTTGCCGCACCTCCTCGAGAGCGTCGAGTGTCGTCGAATGGAGCGGCCCGGCGCGGGGATCGGCTGCGCGCATGTCGACGACCTCCACCGCCGGCAGCGGTAGACCGTCGACGCGCTCGGGCAGCTCGAGCCGCGGCAGCGAGCGCCAGCTCTCGGGCCTCGGCGTGGCACTGCCGGCGAGGATCACGGCGCCGCGGTCGGCGGCCCGCTTCCGCGCCACCGTTCTGGCGTCGTAGCAGGGGTCCCCCTCCTGCTTGTAGGAGGGATCGTGCTCCTCGTCGATCACGATCAGGCCGAGATCGCGCACCGGGGCAAAGACCGCCGAGCGGGGCCCCACGCAGACGGCGGCCTCGCCACCGCGCAGCCGCCGCCACTCGTCGTAGCGCTCGCCCGCCGCCATCGCCGAATGCAGGACCGCGACCCGGTCCCCGAGCCGGGCGCTGAAGCGGGCGACGGCCTGAGGGGTGAGGCCGATCTCGGGGACGAGGACGATTGCACCGCGCCCGCGGGCCAGCGCCGCCTCGACCGCCGCCAGGTAGACCTCGGTCTTGCCCGAGCCTGTGACCCCATGCAGCAGGTGCTCGCGAGGGCTGGCTGCAGCGCCGTCGAGCGCGGCAACGACAGTGGCGACCGCCCGGCGCTGATCGGCGTTCAGCGTCACCGGCCCTGCCGAATGCCCCACCGGGGTCTGGCCCGGCCGCCGCCGCACGACGATCGTCGCGGTCTCGATCAACCCCCGGCCTTCGAGGCGTCGCAGAGCGGCCCGATCGGCCCCCGCGGACGCCGCCAGCTCGGCGCCGCTGCGCTCGCCTCCTCGCAGGGCCTCGAGCACCGCCGCCTGGCGTGGACCCAGCCGCTCGGCGCCGGCGATCGCAGCCGCGCCCGCCCCGGTGATCCTCGCCCGCAGCTCGGTCCTCGCCCTCACCGCCCGGCCGCCGCTGCCGGTCCCCGGCGGGAGCACCAGCCCCAGCCCGCGGGCCGGGGTCGAGCAGTATTCCTCGGCGACCCAGAGGCCGAGCCCGACCAGTTCCGCCGGCGCCCCCGACTCGAGCGCCTCCAGCGGCTCCGCCAGCCGGTCCGGGTCGATCTCGGAGTGCTCGGCGACCTCGACGACGACGCCGAGGATGCGCCGTCGCCCGAACGGGATCCTCAGCACGCTGCCGACGCCGACTCCGACCATCGCGCTCGGCAGGCGGTAGTCGAAGGGCCCGCGCAGGGCGCGTGCGGTCGTCAGCGGCTCGACCCTGGCGATGGTCATTCCCCCAACTTAGGCGGGGGCACGGACGGGCGGCCCGGCCCTCCCGGCCAGGTCATATGCTGCCGCGCATGGGCCTCAACCTCCACCCGGGCGAGACGGTCATCTTCGAGGGCCACCCCTCATGGCGGGCGATCCTCGGCTTCTATCTGAAGGGCGTCCTCGTTGCCGTTGTCGTGGGGGTGATCGCCAAGCTCATCAGCGGCAGCAGCGCCACCGTCTTTGCGGTCGTCCTGGCGATAATCGCGATCACGGTCCTGGTCGGATTCATCAAGCGCGTCGCCACCACCTACACGATCACGGACCGCAGGCTCAACATCAAGCGGGGGATAATCTCCCGCGAGATCCAGGAAACGCGTCTCGAGCGGGTCCAGAACGTCAACTACGGGCAGTCGGTCTACCAGCGCCTGGTGCAGATCGGGGACGTGGATTTCGACACCGCCGGCAGCGACGACTACAACTTCGTCTTCGCCGGGGTCGCCGACCCGGCGGAGGTGGTACACAAGGTCGACCAGGCAACCGGCGCCGGCGCCGCCGGCTCACACGGCCTGGGCGAAGCCCGGCCGCCTCAGGGAACCTGACGCCGGATCGCGCCGGCTAGGCCGCGGCTCCGGCCTCGGCCGCCTTGCGCAGGGCGTCGACCCGGTCGGTCCGCTCCCAGGTGAAATCGGGGTCGTCGCGGCCGAAATGGCCGTAGGCAGCGGTCTTCTGGAAGATAGGCCGGTGCAGGTCGAGGTCGCGGCGAAAGGCGCCGGGGCGAAGGTCGAACTCCCGGCCAACGATCCTCGAGATCTCGAAGTCGGAGAGGCGTCCCGTGCCGAAGGTCTCGACCATCACCGAGACCGGGTGGGCGACGCCGATCGCGTAAGCGACCTGGACCTCGCAGCGCTCAGCGAGGCCGGCGGCGACGATGTTCTTGGCCACGTAGCGGACCGCGTAGGCGGCCGAGCGATCGACCTTGGAAGGATCCTTGCCTGAGAAGGCGCCGCCACCGTGACGGGCGGCGCCGCCGTAGGTGTCGACGATGATCTTGCGGCCCGTGAGGCCGGCATCCCCCACCGGTCCGCCGATGACGAATTTGCCGGTCGGGTTGACGAGAAACTCGCCGCGCAGCCGGCCCTCGTCGAAGACCCCGGAGTACCCGCCACCGAGGACCGGGGTGACCACGTGCTCCCAGAGCTGGTTCTTGATCTGGTCCCCGGTCTCGAAGCCGGGGTCGTGCTGAGTCGAGATCAGCAGCTTCTCCACACCGACAGGCCGGCCGTCGGCGTAGCGCACCGTCACCTGGGTCTTGCCGTCGGGCCGCAGATGGGGAAGCGTGCCGTCCTTGCGGACGGCGGACAGCCGCTCCGCCAGCCGGTGCGCGATCTGGATCGGCATCGGCATCAGCGCCTCGGTCTCGTTGGTCGCGTAGCCGAACATCATCCCCTGGTCCCCGGCGCCGGCGATATCGAGCTCATCGTCGTCGGAGGGGTCCTCCCGGGTCTCGAGGGCGTGATCCACGCCCTGGGCGATGTCGGGGGATTGCTCGTCGATCGAGACCAGCACGGAGATGTGGTCGCAGTCGTAGCCGAGCCCGCCGTGGTCATAGCCGATCTCGCGGATCGTGTCGCGGACGATCTCCGGCACGTTGAGGTGGACCTTGGTGGAGATCTCGCCCGAGACGACGGCCATGCCGGTGTTGACCAGCGTCTCGCAGGCGACCCGGCCCTCGGGGTCCTCCTGCATGACCGCGTCGAGGACGCCGTCGGAGATCTGGTCGCAGATCTTGTCGGGGTGTCCCTCGGTGACCGACTCCGAGGTGAACAGGTACTCGCCCTCGGCCAGTGGTTGGGTCTCAGACATCTTGGAAGCTCTTCTCCTTGGGTGCTTGTTCTCGAGCGGGTTCGGCAGCCTCAACGGCCCCTGAAGCTCAGAGATTAGCGACGAGCGGGCAGGCGACCGGAGATTGGACCGATCAGGGCTGGATTCGCCCATCAGGTGCCTCGACCCGTGGCGCTAGCGGCGGTTTCGACCGCTGTGGAGGACGAAGTCGATCACTATCGGCACCCCCTGGAGCGAGTAGGCATCGCGAAGGCGATTCTCGAGGTGGAAGGCCCAGTCGCGCGAGATCAGCCGGCGATCGTTGACCTGGATCGCGATCCGTGGTGGGCGCTCGCCGATCTGAGCCGCGTAGTAGAGGCGCAGGCGCCGCCCCCGTTTCGAGGGCGGCGGCGTCTTCGACGTGACATCGGCGACGAAACGATTCAGCTCCGGCGTCGGTATCCGGGTCGCGGCCCGGTCGGCGAGTTCGAGGGCGCGGCCGAGGAGGCCGCCGACATTGCGCCCGCTGAGCGCCGAGCAGGTGATCACTTCAGGGCGCAGGCGCAGCTTGCGCTTGACCCGCGCCCGGGCGTCGTCGATCTCGGTCCGGGTGATGTCCCACTTGTTGAGCACGACCAGGGTGGCGCTGTTGGAGCGCATCGCCATCTCGGCGATGCGCAGGTCCTCTGCCGTGACCCCCTCGGAGGCGTCGCAGACGACGATGGCGACGTCGGCACGCTCGACCGCCCGCTCGGAGCGCAGCTGCGCGTAGTAGTCCACCGTGCCCGCCACCTTCGACCGGCGCCTGAGACCGGCGGTGTCCACCAGCACCGCCCGCCGGCCCTCGTAGGCGACCTCGGTGTCGATCGCGTCCCGGGTCGTCCCGGCGGACTCGGAGACGATCACCCGCTCGGCCCCCAGCAGGGCGTTCAGGAGCGAGGACTTGCCGACGTTGGGGCGGCCGATAATCGCCAGCCGCGGCACCTCGCCCTCCTCGGCGGCCGGGATGACGTCCCCCAGACCCTCGACGATCCGATCCAGCAGGTCGCCGGTGCCGATGCCGTGGGTGGCGGACACCGGCAAGGGTTCGCCGAGGCCGAGGCCGTTGAATTCGGCGGCGAGGTAGGCGTCGCCGGGGCGGTCGACCTTGTTCGACGCGACCAGCACCGGAACCCCGGATCGGCGCAGGGTCGCGGCCAGGTCGGCATCCCCCGCCCGCAGCCCGGCGCGCACGTCGACGACCATCAGCACCAGGTCCGCCTCGGCGATGGCCTCGTTCGCCTGGCGCTGGACGTCGCGGGCCAGCTCGGCCTCGTCGGCGAGGTCCATGCCGCCCGTATCGATCAGATCGAAGGCGACGCCGTTCCACTCGCAGGACATCCTCTTGCGGTCCCTGGTCACTCCCGGTTCGGCGTGGGTGACAGCCTCGCGGCCACCGGCGAGGCGGTTGACGAGGGCGCTCTTGCCGACATTCGGGAACCCCACCACCGCGACCGAACTGCGGCCGCCCGTGGACTTCAAGCCAGTCCCCGTTCCCGGGCGAGCCCGACCACCCGCTCGACCACCTCTGACAGCGAGTGCCCCGTGGTGTCGATCTCGACCGCGTCGGGCGCCGCCCTCATCGCCCCGTGCTGGCGCTCGCTGTCGCGCCTGTCACGCCGGCGTTGGGAGGCGAGCACGTCGCCGGAGTCCTCTCCGCTCTCGGCCGACCGGCGACGGGCGCGTTCTTGCTCGGAGGCGGTGAGATAGACCTTCAGCGGAGCCTCGGGGCAGACGACGGTGCCGATGTCCCGACCCTCGGCGACGAAATCACGGCTGGCGATCAGCTCCCGCTGTCGGGCAACCATCGCCTCGCGCACCTGCGGGTGCACCGAAACCCGCGAGGCGGCCGTCGAGACCCGGGGCTCGCGGATAGCCGCCCGGGTCTGTTCGGGATCGCGGCCCTCGAGCCGCACCCCGCCCTCCGTGAAGCCGATCCGAAGCCCGGAGGCGATCGGGCCAACCGCCTCCGCGTCGTCGAGATCGACTCCCCGGCCGAGCGCCTCCAGCGCGACGCAGCGGTACATCGCGCCCGAGTCGAGGTAGGTGATCCCGAGCGCCGCGGCAACCTCTCGCGCCACCGATGACTTTCCGGCGCCGGCGGGGCCATCGATTGCGATCACCATGGCTGGCAGCGTAGAGGTGCCTCCACGAGGATATGTTTGAGCTACAAAGCGACCGCGGAGGAAGAAGATGCAGACCTGGGACCTCGGAGCCCTCGACGTCAAGCCATTTGCACCGGAGGTGATCGAGTCCGACGACGAGGGCCGGGCGATCGTGATCGAGTTGCCGGCCGGCGAGGAGATGGGAGAGCATCAGGTTCACGAACGCGCCTGGGTGCTGGTCGTCTCGGGAGAGGTCGAGATGTCGGACTCGACCGGCGGGGCCGTCGCCGGCGGCCCGGGCCTGCTGGCGGCGTTCGCGCCCAACGAGCGCCACGAGGTGCGGGCCCGGGCGGACTCCCGGCTGCTGCTCCTGCTCTCCCCCTGGCCCGGCGTGGGCCACCCCAGTGCCGCGGCGCCCTGAGGTGGGGCGCGACCCGGTTGTCCGCCTTTCTTGACGCCACCCGCGAGGCGGTTTCCACGGCCACCGCACTCGCCGATGAGGGCGAGCGCGAGCGACGCCTCCCCGAGGCGTCGTCCGCCGCGATCAGGGACGCGGGGGTCTACCGAATGCTTGTCCCGGCGTCCTTGGGAGGCGGCGAGGTCGGGATCACGGAGATGATCGAGGCCCTGGAATTGCTCGGTCGCGCCGACGGCGCCGCCGGCTGGTGCGCGATGGTCTCGGCAACGGCCGGCCTCGCCCTCGCCCACCTCGACCCCGATGCGGCTGGCGAAGTCTTCAGCACGCCCGAGACGGTCCTGGCCGGTGTCTTCACTCCCCGCGGGCAGGCGAGACGGGCCGGCAGCCGGCTCACCGTCAGCGGCCGCTGGCCCTTCGGATCCAACATCGCCAACGCCGACTGGGTGCTGGGCGGCTGCATTGTCGAGGGCGAGGCCTCACCTCGCCTGCTCTTCATGCATCGCGACGAGGTCGAGGTGATCGACACCTGGAGGGTCGCCGGGCTCCGGGGCACCGGTAGCCACGACTTTGCCGCGAACGAGCTCGAGCTGCCGGCGGCGCGGGCCGCTGATCCCGGAACGCCGCTCGAGCCCGGCCCCCTCTACGTCCTGCCCATGTTCTCGACACTTGCCCTGGGAATCGCCGCCGTCACCCTCGGAATCGCCAGCGCCGCCATCGACGATCTGGTCGAGCTTGCCTCGACCAAGGTTCCGACTGGCAGCCGGCGCCGGCTCGCCGAGCGCGAGGTTGTGCAAGCCGCGGTCGCCCGCAGCCGCGGAGAGACTAAGGCCGCTCGGGCCCTGTTGCTCTCGGAGGCAGCCGCCGGGTGGGCCGACGCGAGCAAGGGAGGGATCGGCCTCGGGCGCCGCGCCTCGCTCCGTATCGCTGCCACGCACGCGGCGAGCGCAGCCGTTCGCGTCACCGACGAAGTCTTCCGCCACGCCGGCGCTGGCTCGATCTATGACACCGCGCCGTTGCAGCGCCGCTTCCGTGACGTCCACGTGGCCGCCCAGCACATGATGGTCGCTCCTCCGACCTACGAGCTGGCCGGCCGGGTGGAGCTGGGCCTCGATGTCGAGGGGCGCGGCCTCTGACCGGCGCGCCGGCCGATCACACCAATGGTCAAAGCCGTCCCTGAGGACACCCGGAAGCTCAGATGAGCGAAGCCAGGTCCGAGTCGAAGCCCGGGTAGCTGACGGCGGCCGCCTCGATCCCTTCGACCTCGACGCCCTCGCGCGAGGCGAGGCCGGCTATCGCGCCCAGCATCGCGATCCGGTGATCGCCGTGGGAACGAACCGTGCCCCCGCCGATGCCGCTGCCACCCCGGATCGCCATCCCGTCGGGTGTGGCCTCGATCCCGGCGCCTAGTCCGGTCAGCGCCTCGGTCACGGTCGCGATCCGGTCGGACTCCTTCCGCCGCAGCTCTCCGGCGCCGGCAATTGTCGTCTCGCCCTCGGCAAAGCAGGCGGCGAGCGCGATCAGCGGCAGCTCGTCTATCGCCAACGGGATCTCGTCGCCCTCGATCCTGGTGCCCGTCAGGGCCGCGGCCGATGCCGTGATCGTGCCCACAGGCTCGCCCCCCCGCCCCCGCTCCTCGGCGAGCTCGATTGCGGCTCCCATCCGTCGCAGGACGGTGATCACCCCGGCCCGGGTGGGGTTGAGCCCGACCCCTTCCAACCGCACCCTGCTGCCGGGGACGATCGTCGCGGCGACGATGAAGAAGGCGGCAGAGGATAGGTCCCCCGGAACGACGATCTCGCCCGGCTCGAGCCGCTCCGCCGGGCGGATCGTCACCGCCTCGCCGTCGCGGGCGACCTCGGCCCCGGCGGCAGCAAGCATGCGCTCGGAGTGGTCGCGGGTGGGCGAGGGCTCGATCACCCGCGTCTCGCCCTCAGCCAGCAACCCGGCGAACAGCAGGCAGGACTTGACCTGGGCGCTGGCGACCGGGAGGCGGTACTCGATCCCGCTCAAGGCGGAACCCTCGACGCGTATCGGCGGCAGACGCCCGTCGCGGCACTCGATCCTCGCGCCCATCATCCGCAGTGGCTCCGCCACCCTGTCCATGGGCCGGCGTCTGATCGACTCGTCCCCGTCGAGCGTCCAGGCCCCGGTCTCCTGTCCCGCCAACCAGCCCGGCAGCAGCCGCAGCAGGGTCCCGGCATTGCCGACGTCGATCCCGACACCGGGCGCGGCCCCCCGCATACCGACCCCTTCGATCTCGAACCGCGCCGGCAACGGGCGGTCGCGTTCGATCGCTACACCGGCGCCGAGAGCCCTGACGGCCTCCAGGGTCGAGCGGGTGTCCGCCGAGTCGAGATAGGCCCCGATCGTGGTCGGGCCGTCCCCCATCGCAGCGATCAGCGCCGCCCTGTGCGAAATCGACTTGTCGGGCGGCGCGCGCATCGCACCGCGAAGCGGCCCCCGGGGGTTGAAGCGGGCGCGGCTAATCGCCGGCCCCAACCACGGACACGGTGTGTCCCATCTCCCGCACCAGCGTCGCCGCCCGCTCGGCCTCCGCGGCACCGGCGACCCAGACACTGATCGCCCCGGTCGACATGTCCTGGGCCGGGTAGAGGGCCATGTCCTCGATGTTGATCCGCGCCTCCCCGAGCGCCAGCGCCAAGCCGGCGACCACTCCGGGCCGGTTCGGGACCACCAGCCGCAGCTCGTGCACCGGGCCGTCGGCGCTCTCTGCGTCCAGCAGCGCCCGGCGGGCTCGCCCCGCGCCCCTCTGCCATTCGGCGAGCCGATCGCTGTCGCCTTCGCGGATCAGGTGAGAGGCCTGCTGCAGACGGGCGATCACCGAGTCCACCGCCTCGGCGACAGATTCCCGGTTGCTGGCGAGGATGTCGGTCCAGATCTCGGGGTTGGCCCCGGCCACGCGGGTGGCATCGCGCAGGCTGGGCCCAACCTCGGGAAGCCGCTCGGAATCGCCTCCCAACCCGGCGGCGGCCTCGTCGGCGACGACATTGGCAATTACGTGGGGAAGGTGGCTGGCGGTCGCCATCAGGCGGTCATGGGCCTCCGCCTCGATCGCCTGCGGCCTGGCGCCAAGACCGGAGAGGACGCGCTGGAGGCGGTCGTAGAGGACCCCGCCGGATCTTGCTGTCGGAGTCAGGTACCAGCGAGCCCCCTCGAACAGCTCTTCGCGGGCGTTCTCGACCCCGGCGGTTTCGGCTCCGGCCAGCGGATGGCCGCCGATAAATCGCTGATCGCCTCCCAGGGCCGCGACGATCTCGCGCTTGGTCGAGCCGGCGTCGGTGACGATCGTCTCCGGTCCCGATGCCGCCAGCGCAGCGCCCGCGACCTCCACCAGGGCCCCGACCGGGGCCGCGCAGAAGACGATCTCCGCCCCCTTGCAGGCCTCCTCGACGCCGACCGCGCCACGGTCGACGGCGCCGCCTTCGAGCGCCGCCTGAACGGTCGCCGGGTCGAGGTCGTGGCCGACCACCTCGGCCCCCAGGCGCCGCCGCGCCGCCAGCCCGATCGAGCCACCGATCAGTCCAACGCCGAGGACGGCGACCCTCATCGAGTGCGGCGCGCCCTGACCGCTTCCGCGAGCCCGTCGAGGGCCTCGACGGTTGTCTCCCAGCCCATGCACGCGTCGGTGATCGACTGCCCGTAGGTCAGCGGCCGCCCGGAGGAGAGGTCCTGCCTGCCGGCGCAGATGAAGGACTCGAGCATGATGCCTGCGATCGCACCGCTCCCTCCGGCCACCTGGGCGGCGATCTCGGCTGCCGCCTTCACCTGCAGCTCGGGGTCCTTGTTGCTGTTGCCGTGTGAGGCGTCGACGACGACTCGCTGCGCAAGCCCGGCGGCGTCGAGGCGCTGCAGGGCCTCCTCGATCCCGGCCGCACCGTAGTTGGGGCCGGCATCGCCGCCGCGGAGGATGATGTGGCAGTCGGGATTGCCGGTCGTGTGCAGGATCGCCGGGGCGCCGGCGTCGTCGATGCCGGCGAAGACGTGCGGCACCGAGGCGGCCCGCACCGCGTCGACCGCCACCTGAACGTCGCCGTCGGTCCGGTTCTTGAAGCCGACCGGCATCGACAGCCCGGACCCCAGCTGCCGGTGGATCTGGCTCTCGGTCGTGCGGGCGCCGATCGCACCCCAGGCGACCGCGTCGGAGATGTACTGCGGCGTGATCGGATCGAGGAACTCGCAGCCGATGCGCAGGCCGAGGTCGAGAACCTCTAGCAGCAGCTCCCGCGCGACCCGCAGGCCGGCGTTGACGTCGCCGGAGCCGTCGAGGTGGGGGTCGTTGATCAGGCCCTTCCAGCCCGTCGTCGTCCGCGGCTTCTCGAAGTAGACCCGCATCGCCACCAGCAGGTCGTCGCCGAGGTCCTCCGCGGCCCGGCTGAGCCGGTTTGCGTAGTCGAGGGCCGCGTCGGGATCGTGCACGCTGCACGGACCGACCACCACCAGCAACCTGTCGTCGCCCCCGCCGAGAACGTCGACCACGGCCGCCCTGCCATCGACCACGGTCTGCTCGCGGCGCTCGCCCAGCGGCAACTCCTCGAGCAGCGCGGCCGGAGGCACCAGCTCGACCACGCGCTCGATGCGCAGGTCGCGAACGCGGTCCTGTGCCTGCTCTGTCACCCCAATCATCATCTTGTCGTTACCTCTCTCCAAGGTTGGAAGATCGTACTTTCTGCCCGGTTGCGCGCAGCAAGCGCGCACACCACGCACGTGAGTCGGCGCCCGGTCCGGTCGATCTGGGCGCGGCTCGGAGCCGCGGGGCCGGACGCCTAGCTAAATCGCCAGAAATATGTGAAGCGGGCAGAAGCGAGCGCGGCGCCGGGGGCGCCCTGCGTGCTCGTGGTACTGCCGTCGCCATTCATCCTGCTGAGGTTGTAGCAGTTGAGGCCCGATTAGTCGAGCGCCTCGCCGAGGGCGGCAAGGAAGCGCTCGTTCTCGACCCGGGTCCCGTAGGTGACCCGGATGTGACCGGGGCTGCCCAGCGGCGTCCCCGGCCGCACGTGGACGCCGCGCTCGGAGAGGCCTGCGACGGCGACCTCCTCGTCCTCCGCCTCGCCGAGGACGATCCAGGAGAAGTTGGCCTCGGTGCGCGCCGTCGCGAGTCCGAGCCGGACCAGGCCATTCTCGACCCGGACCCGCTCCGCGATCGTCTGCTCGACCCGGCGGATGACGTCATCGGAGTGCTTGACCGCCTCCGCCGCGGCCGCCTGGGCGATCGCGTTGACGTCGAAGGGCTGGCGGACCGCATCGACCGCGGCCCGGAAGGGCGCCGAACCGAGCCCGTAGCCGACCCGCAGGCCCGCCAGGCCGTAGCACTTGCTGAAGGTGCGCAGCAGCACCAGGTTGGGGAAGTCGGGCAGCAGATCCACCGTCGTGTCGGGGTCATCGGTCTGCTGGAACTCGATGTAGGCCTCGTCGAGGATCACCGTGACGTGGTCCGGGACCCGCTCGCAGAAGGACGCGATCTCATCGGCGCCGATGTAGGTGCCTGTCGGGTTGTTGGGGTTGCAGACGACCAGCAGCTGGGTCGCCGCGGTGACCTCGGTCAGCATCGCCTCGAGATCGTGGACGTAACCCGCGGTCAGCGGCACGCGGATCTCGCGGGCGCCGGAGAGGGCCGCCAGGTAGGGGTACATCGAGAACGACGGCCAGGCGTAGACGATCTCGGCGCCGGGCTCGCAGAGCGCCTCGGCTGCGGCCAGGAGGATCTCGCAGGAGCCGTTGCCGACGGAGACGTTCCCCGGCTGGACCTCGTAGCGCTCAGCCAGGCGGCGGCGCAGCAGGGTGGCGCCGGGGTCCGGGTAGCGGTTCATCGCCGGCGCCGCCCGCTCGATCGCTGCGATCACCTCTGGGTGGGGCGGGAACGGAGACTCGTTCGACGCCAGCTGGGCAATCTCACCGGCGGCGATCTGCTCGGGCGCCTGCCCGGCCGGCACGCCGGCCTGATAGCCCGGGATCCGGGCCAGCTTCTCGGCGAAGGTGATGCTCATGGGGTCATTGACGGGGTCGCCGGCTGTCGCTCATCGGGCGACCTATTGTGCCGCGCGAAGGTCCGAGCGCAATCCCTGGGCGGCACCGAGATAGGTATGGGCGGGCTGGTGGTCGGGGGCCGCGTAGTAGTGGACCATCACACGGACGACTCGGGGCATTGATCCCGGGACGTCGATCTCGCGGGTGCAGAGCAGGGGCACCGATTCGAGCCCGATTTCCCGCGCGGCGACCGCCGGGAACTCGGCGTCGAGGTCCTCGGTCGTGGTGAAAAGGCAGCTGACCATGGCCCCGGCGTCGAGGCCGTTGCGCTCCATCAGCTCCCGCATCAGCTCCTCCGTGGCGCCGCGGATCGCCGCGGCCTCGTTGGCGGAGGCCTGGACGGCGCCGCGGACGGCGAAGAGTCGCTTCTCGCTCACGGTCCGGCATCTTCCCAGAGCCGGGCGACCTCGTCCTCGCCGAGGCGCCGGCTCTGACCCGGGCGCAGATCGCCCAGCTCCACCGGCCCCAAGCGGACCCGGCGGAGGCCCACCACCTCGTTGGAGACCGCCTCGAACATCCTCTTCACCTGCCGGTTGCGGCCCTCGCGCAGGGTCAGCTCGACCTCGTACTCGGCAGTCCTGCGAACGCGGGCGGGCGCCGTCGGGCCGTCCTCGAGCCTGACCCCGAGCTCGAGCCGCTTCAGGTCGCGCTCCGCCGGGGGCCGGCGAAGCTCGGCCACGTAGGTCTTCGGCACCCCGTAGCGAGGGTGGGTGAGGCGGTTGGCCAGCTCGCCGTCGTTGGTGAGCAGCAGCAGGCCGGTTGAGTCGGCGTCGAGGCGGCCGACCGGATAGAGGCGGGCTTCACTCGGGACCAGCTCGACTACGGCGGCCCGTGGACCGGGCTCGCGGGCGGTCGACACGACCCCGGCAGGCTTGTTCACAGCCCAGACCTCCCGCGGCTCGCCGCTGACCGGGCTGCCGTCGACACGAACATCGTCGGCATCGGTGACCTCGCGGGCCGGATCGGTGACGACCTCTGCGGCGACCGTCACCCTGCCGGCGGCGACGATCCGCTCAGAGGCGCGCCTCGAGGCGACGCCGCCGTGGGCAAGGTACTTGGCGAGTCTCACCGCCCCATTGTGGCGGTGGCCGCCGGTCCAGCCCCGGTCCGCCGGGAGCCAGGGCTCAGGGGGCGGAGCGCTGCTCCCCGGCGTGAAGCAGCCGCTCCCGCAGGTCGCGCTCATCCTCGGCGGTTGGGTCGAATCGCGACGGGTCGGGGAGCGCATCGAGCCCGGAGAGGCCGAACAGCCTCTCGAACAGCTCGGTGGTGCGGTAGAAGGTCGCCCCAAAGCGCGAGCGCCCCGACTCCTCGATCAGCCCGCGCTCGCCCAGGGTCTGCACCGCCGACTCGGAGGCGACGCCGCGGATGCGGGCGATCTCGGGCCGCGAGACCGGTTGCAGGTAGGCGACGATCGCAAGGGTCTCAGCCTGAGCCTGGGTCAGCGGAGGGGTCCGGGGCTTTGACAGCAGCCGCCTTGCAGCCTCCTCGGCCTCAGGAGCCGAGGCCAGCGCATACCCGCCGGCGACCTCGCGCAGGACGATGCCCCGGCTGCCCTCGGCGAGCCCGGCGCGAAGCTCGGAGAGGGCGTCGGAGACCTCCGCCTCGCCGGCCTCGCAGGCCAGCGCCAGCTCGCTCGCCGGCACCGGCTGCGAGGAGAGAAACAGCAGCGCCTCCAGCTTCCGCGCCAGAGCGGTCATCCGACCTCGACTTTCGGCTTCGGCTTGCTCACCTTGATCGCCCCGAAGGGCTTGCGCTGAACCCAATCCGCCTCTCCCTTCCGGTAGAGCTCGAGCAGCGCGAACAGCGTCACCGCCTGGGTGAAGCGGTCCTCGCCACCGAACTCGTCGTCGAAATCGAAGCTCGAGCATCGCGAGAGCGCGTCGCGCAGCGCCATCAGGCGGCGCTCGATCGAGACCGTCGGGCGGATGTGGCTGGTGTCGACCTCAGGCGGGACCTCGAGCAGGTCCCCGATCGCCGCTCCGAGCAGGTCGGGGTCATAGGAGGCGACCGCAGCCTCGAGCGAGAGCCGACGCAACGGCGGCGGCAGCGGCGCGCTGCGGTAGAGGTGGCAATGCGAGCCCTCGAAGCCCTCGGAGAGCATCACGGCGGCGTCGCGGTAGCGGCGGTACTCGAGCATGCGCGCGACCAGCTCCTCGACCGCCTCCTCGGGCGCGAGATCGTCGAGGTCCTCCTCGGCGCCGGGCAGGAGCATCCGCGACTTCAACTCCAGGAGGGCGGCGATCAGGACGAGGAACTCGGTTGCGACGTCGAGCTCGAGCTCGCCCTCGCGCTCGAGGTGCTCGATGTAGGCGACCACGACCTCGCCCAGCTCGACCTCGAGCAGGCTCACCTCCTCGCGCAGCAGCACCGCGAGCAGCAGGTCGAAGGGACCCGCGAAGACTTCGAGGTCGAGGTCGAGATCGCGCACTGCCATCGCCGCAAGCCTAGAGGCCGCCCCCGTCGCTACTGCTCCTCGGCATCCCTCCCAGGCCCGCCGAGGAGCCTGTCCCTCCCGGACACGCCGAGGAGCCAGCCGTCGCCTATCCCCCTAGGCAACAGCGCTTCACACGGATCACTCGCATGCGCTCTCGAAGATTGCGACTAGCTGGACCTCCCGACGCCCATCTTCGCCCGCACCTCGGCGAGGGTCCCCGAGGCAAGAGAGCGCGCCTTCGCCGCCCCTTCCTCCAAGACCTCCTCCAGGCGCCCCTGATCGGGGCGAAGCTGCGAGTAGCGCTCCCGCACCGGCGCGAGGTAGTCCACGGTCGCCTCGGCGACCGCCTGCTTGAAGTCGCCGTACCCAGCGCCCTCGAACTCGGCCTCGACCTCCTCGGGCCCGATCCCAAGCGCCGAGGCAAGGATGTCGATCAGATTGGTGACCCCGGGCTTGTCGTCGGCCCGGACGATCTCGCGGCCGGAATCGGTGACGGCGCCGCCGAACTTCTTTCGGATCGCCTCGGGTTCGTCGAGCACGTAGACGGTCCCGGCCTCGGTCGCCCCCGTCGTCGACATCTTCCGTCCCGGATCCTGGAGGTCCATGATCCGCGCCCCCACATCCGGGATCCGGTGCTCGGGCACGACCAGGGTCTCGCCGTAGCGCTCGTTGAAGCGCCGGGCGATCTCCCGCATCAGCTCGACATGCTGGCGCTGGTCCTCGCCGACCGGGACCTCCTCGGCCCGATAGGCGAGGACGTCAGCGGCCTGGAGCACCGGGTAGAAGAAGAGCCCGGCGGAGACCAGCTCGCGCTGGACCGAGGACTTCTCCTTGAACTGGTGCATCCGGTTGAGGTCGCCGTGCGCCGTCAGGGCGGCCAGCAGCCAACACAGTTCGGTGTGCTCGCGCACGTCCGACTGGCGAAAGAGGATGCAGCGCTCGGGGTCGAGACCGGCGGCCAGAAGCAGTGCTGTCGTGTCATGCATGAGCTCCCGCAGCTCGCCGGGGTCGTAGGGAACCGTGATCGCGTGCAGGTCGACGATGCAGTAGATCGCCGGGTCGCCGCGGTCCTGCCCCTCGACGTATTGCCGGATCGCGCCGATGTAGTTGCCGAGGTGCTTGCGGCCCGTCGGTTGGATGCCCGAGAAGATCCTCACAGCAGCGGGAGACTATGCGGGCTCGGGCGCCGGCGCCTCCGCGATCGGCGCCGGCGGGGTCACCGAGTCGCAGTCGGCGCTGTGCCCGCACTCGCCGGCCGTCGCCGCGCCGCGGGTCGGGACGGCGACGGCGCGCCGGCGCGGATTGCGAATCCCGACGCCCGCGACCAGGCCCCCGGCGATCATCAGCAGCCCGGCGATCGTGATCCCGAGATGGAAGCTCGAGGTAGAGGCGTCTGTTGCGGCGGAGCCGATCGTCGCCGCCTCGGTCGCGGCGAGATCGGTGGTGACCGGCACCGCCAGCGGCTTCGCCTTCGCGTCGGTGACGGCGGCGGCGCCGCGGGCCGACAGCGGCGTATCGGCGAGCGAGGCGTCGAGCGACGCCCCGAACTGGGCCGAGATCACCGCACCGAGGACAGCGATCGCGAGCAGCCCGGCGACCCGGGAGACCCCGTTATTGACGCCCGAGGCGATCCCGGCGCGGGTCTCGGGGACCGAGTCGAGGACGGTCGCGGTCAGCGGCGCGACGATCGCCGAGAGGCCGAGGCCGAAGACCAAGACGGCCGGCAGGACGTCGGCGGCGTAGTCGGCGTTGGCGTCGATCCGGAGCATCAGCAGCAAGCCGATCCCGGCGACGATCGGCCCCGCGGTCATCGGCAGGCGGGGACCGGTGCCCGAGGTGATCCGCCCGAACCGGGGCGAGAGGACGAAGAGGATCAGAGAGATCGGCGTCGTCGCCAGACCGGCCTCCACCGGGGTGTAGCCGACCACCTGCTGGAGGAAGAGTCCGAGGAAGAAGAGGCCGCCCATCAGGCCCGCGTAGGCGGTCAGGGTCGTCAGGTTGGCGACGCTGAAGTTGCGGATCCGGAAGAGGCCGAGGTCGAGCATCGGGTGCTTGGCCCGCGACTCCCAGAGCACGAAGAGGGCGAAGCAGGCGACCCCGGCGAACAGCGGGATCCAGACGAGCGGACTCCCCCAGCCGTGGGTCGGCTGCTCGATCAGGGCGAACACCGGGCCGCCGAGCCCGGCAGCCGAGAGGGCGATCCCGAGCGAGTCGATCCCGCGCCAGGCATCCGGGTCGCGGCTCTCGCGGACCGAGTGCAGGGTGAGCGCGATCGTCGCCGCGATCAGCGGCAGGTTGACCCAGAAGACCCAGCGCCACGACAGGGTCGAGACGAGCGCCCCGCCCCCGGCCGGGCCGAGCACGGTGGCGATCCCGGTCCAGGCGGTCCAGGTGCCGACCGCCTTGCCGCGGCTCTCTCCTTCGAAGGTCGAGGCGACGATCGCCAGCGAGCCCGGCACCAGAAGGGCCCCGGCGATCCCCTGCAGCGCCCGGCAGGCGACAAGCGCCTCGTCCGTCGGGGCAACCGCGCAGAGCGCCGAGGTCACGCCGAAGCCGGCGAGCCCGATCACGAACATCCTGCGGCGGCCGAACTGGTCGCCCATCGAGCCGCCGACGAGCAGCAGTGAGACCAGCGCCAGCAGATAGGCCTCGACGACCCACTGCTGCCCCGCAAGCCCGGCGTCGAGGTCGTCGCTGATCGCGGGGAGGGCGACATTGACAACGGTGGCGTCGAGGAAGACCACGGTCGATCCCAGAATCGTCGCGACGAGTGTCAGGCGCTGCGAACGAGACACGCGACCAGTCTAAGGAGCAACCAACTGCGGCCGAACGGGTTGGCAGAGTGTGCGTCCGGACCGCAGGAAGCCCACCCAAGGAGAACCGACTCGATGAACCTCCCCGCCTTCGCTCGCACCTCCCGTCGCTCGGCGATGATCCCGGTGGTCGCCTGCCTGGCGCTTGCCCTGACCGCGACGGCGGCCTTCGGTTTCGGCGCCTTCCGCCCGGGACGCCACCTGCCGATCGTCGGCGGTTCCCCGTACCCGGTCGCGATCGCCGACCTCAACGGTGACGGCCGCAACGACGTCGCCGTCGGCAGCGAGGACGACGACATCGTCAACGTCCTCTACGGCAAGCCCGGCGGATTCAAGCCGGCGCGCCAGTACCCGGCGGGCGACTATCCGTTCGGGATCGTGGCGAGGGACTTCAACAAGGACGGTCGCAACGACCTGGCGGTCGTCGCCGAGAGCGACGACGCGATCGCTCTGCTGATCTCGAAGCCGGGTGGTTTTCGCAGCCCGGCCCTCTTCGACACCGGTTCCCCCGGGGACACCGATGATCCGGTTGCCGCGGCGACCGCCGACTTCAACCGGGACGGGCGCCCGGACATCGCGGTCGCCAACGATCAGACCGGGACGATTGGCGTTCTGCTCGGGAAGCCCGGTGGTTTCAGGCTCGCCCGCACCTACAGCACGGGAAGCGCCAATACGAATCCGGTCGACGTCACCACCGGCGACTTCAACAGCGACGGCAAGGCCGACGTCGCCGCGCTCAACGAAAACCATCCGGCCGGCTCGGGCAGCTCGCAGGTGGCGGTACTCATGGGAATCGGCAACGGGAAGTTCCGGGGCGGAGCCCGCAGCGACGCCGGCAGCGACGGGACCTACGGCTTCGTCAAGGGCCGCTTCAACCGGGGCGGCAAGCTCGACCTCGCGGTCTCCGACTGCAACGGCGACGACAAGCTCTTCCTGCTGCGCGGGAAGGGAAACGGCCGCTTCCGCGCTCCGGTCGACTACCCCACGGTTTCGGGCTCCTGCGGCTACGAGCCGGCGGCGGCCGACTTCAACCGCGACGGCCGCCTCGACGTGGCGAACGTCAGCGAGAACAACGGCAAGGTCGCGATCAGCTTCCAGAAGCCGTCGGGGGGATTCGGCGGCCCGCGGCTGCTGAGCGCGGTCGCGGAGGCCTACTCCGTCGCAGCGGGACGCCTCAACGGCGACCGGGCGCCCGACCTCGCCGTCCCCGACTACGACAATCCCGACACGGCGATCCTGATCAACCGTCCCTAGGAGGCGCCCTCGAGATCGCGGAGCTGCTGCGCGGGCGTGAAGAAGTTGCGATAGGCAACTCCGGTCGCGACCAAGGCGGCGATCGAGACGCTGCCGAGCAGCGCGTAGAGGAGGATCAGCTGCAGGCGCACGGCGTCGGTAGGACTGGCGCCCGCGAGCAGCATCCCGACCATCGTCCCCGGGAAGAAGATCAACCCGGTGGTCTTGGTCGAGTCCACCAGGGTGATCATGCCGCTGCGAAGCGCACGGCGAACAATCGGCATCGCCGCCTCGTGGGCGGTCGCTCCAAGGGCGAGGGTGGCCTCGATCTTCGCCCGCGAGTCGGAGACCTCGTCGCCGAGCCGGTTGAGCGCGACCGCCGAGGCGGTCATCGCGTTGCCGATCACCATCCCGCCGACCGGGACCAGGTAGCGCGGGGTCGGATCGAAGACACCGAGGGCGACGACCAGCCCCAGGGTTGTGGCGCCTGCGAGCGCCAGGGCAACAAGCAGGGGCCAGAAAGCCCCGGGGACATTCTTCGCCCGCGATCGGGCGGTGAACGCCCCGAACAGGACCATCACCGCCAGCAGGGCCACCACGAGGGCGATCGTGTCCGTCTCGAAGATCACATTGATCACGTAGCCGATCGCTGTCAGCTGGATGAACGAGCGGACCACCGCGATCCCGATGTCCTCTTCGAGGTCGGCCTTGCGCCAGAACGAGATTGCGGCAGCCAGAGCGACAAGCGCCAGCGAGGCTGCCACCTGCCCCAGCGAGAGGTGGATCGAGGTGCTCGCCCCCGCCAGCGGCAGAGCCGGCAGGCCGCCTACCTCGGCCAGGGGCCGGATGGGCGGGCCGCTCACGCCAGCACCTCCTCGACCCGCCCGCACTCGACCACCCGGCCGCCGTCGAGCCGGATCACGTATTCGCCCAGACGGCGAGCCTGCGCCGGGTCGTGGGTGACCAGCACGATCGAGACGTCGATCTCCTTCTTGAGGTGGGCGAAGGTCTGCTCGATGGCGTCCCGGGCCGCCTCGTCTAGCGCCGAAGTCGGCTCGTCGAGGAGGAGGACCCGCGGCTCCTGCACCAGCGACCGCGCCAACATCGCCCGCTGCTGCTCTCCGACCGAGAGCCTGGCGACGTCGCGCTCGGCGAAGCCGGGATCGAGGCCGGCAAGGGCGAGGCAGCGGCCCGGGTCGGGCTCGCGGCCCGCCAGGCCGGCCGCGAACTCCAGATTCGACCCGACACTGCCTGCGAGCAGGGCGGGAAGCTGCGGCACGAGCGAGACCTCGCGCCTCAGCTCGAGCGGGTCGTACCCGTCGAGCGGGCGACCGCGATAGAGGATCTCGCCGGAATCGGGGTCGGCCAACCGGTTCAGCAGCCGCAGGAGGGTCGACTTCCCCGCCCCCGAGGGCCCCACCAGCGAGGTCGCCCCCGGCGGGATCCCGACCGAGACGTCGCCCAGCACCCTCCGCCCGCCGCGGCTGAAACACACATCTCGCAACTCGAACAACACGCCGCAATCATCCCAACGCCAGGGGCGACCCGCCGCCGGACTGCACGTCAGGGCTCCAATCGACACGGAAAGTGAAGTTCGGCGGGCGCAAGAAGGCTGGCGGTTGCCATAACGGCGGAGGGGTGGCGGGCGGGCCCTGGAAGAATGCGGGGTATGGCGCGAGCAATCTGGTCGGGAACGATCTCCTTCGGGCTCCTCAATGTGCCCGTGAAGCTCTACAGCGCGGTCTCGCGCAAGACGATCCGCTTCAACGACCTGCGTGCGTCAGACGGCCTCCGGGTGCGCAACCGCCGGGTCGCCGAGGGCACGGACGAGGAGGTCCCCTACGAGGAGATCGTCAAGGGGTACGAGATCTCGCCCGATCGCTATGTGGTCATGAGCCGCGAGGAGCTGTCGAAGCTCGACCCGAAGAAGACCCGCTCGATCGAGATCCAGGACTTCGTCGAGATCGGCGAGATCGACCCGATCTACTTCGAGAACCCCTACTACCTCGGCCCGGCGGACGGAGCCGAGAAGGCCTACTCGCTGCTGGCCCAGGCGATGGAATCCTCGGGCAAGGCGGCGATCGCGCGCTTCGTCCTTCGCAACCGCGAGCACCTGGCCGCGATCCGCGCCTCCGGCGGGGTCCTGACGATGACCACGATGCGTTTCGCCGACGAGGTGGTCGCGCCGGCCGAGCTCGACGACGTCCTTCCCCAGTCGAAACCGCGGGTGCAGAAGAAGGAGGTCGAGATGGCGGAGAGGCTGATCGACTCGCTTGCGGCCAGTTTCGACCCCTCCAACTACCGTGACGAGTACCGCCAGGAGCTGCTCTCGCTGATCGAGCAGAAGGCCGAGGGCAAGGAGGTCGTGACCTCGGCCTCGCAGGAGCCGGAGGCGACCAAGGCGCCCGACCTGATGGCGGCGCTCGAGGAGAGCATCGCCGCCGTCCGCGGCTCGGACCTGGCGGAGGAGAAGCCGAAGACGAGGTCGCCTCCAAGGCGAAGCGCTCCAAGGCGAAGCCGAAGGCGCCCACCTCCAAGCGCAAGCCGGCGGCGAAGCCGAAGGCGCGCCACCTCGAAGTCCCGCTCCTAGTTGGCAGTCGAGCGCACCGTCGAGGTCGATGGCCGTGAGCTCAAGCTCACCAACCTCGACAAGGTCCTCTACCCGAAAGCAGGTTTCAGCAAGGGCGAGGTGATCGACTACTACGCCAAGGTGGCGCCGGCGATCGTTCCCCACCTGGCGGGGCGGGCCCTGACCCTGCGCCGCTTTCCCGAGGGCGTCGACCGGCTCGACGACGCCTTCTTCGAGAAGCGCTGTCCAAGGCACCGGCCCGACTGGGTAAAGACCGCCCGGGTCGAGATCGGCGGCCGCACCGGCGAGATCGACTTCTGCGTCTGCGAGGACCTGCCGACACTGGTCTGGATGGCGCAGCTGGCGGCGCTCGAGTTGCACCCGTCCCTCTCCCTTGCCGAGCACCCCGGGCGCCCCACCGTGCTCGCCTTCGATCTGGACCCCGGCCCCCCCGCCGATGTCGTCGAGTGCTGCCGGGTCGCCCTGCGGCTGCGGGAGATGTTCGGCCACCTCGGACTCGAGTGCTTCCCGAAGACCTCGGGCTCGAAGGGCATGCAGGTCTACCTGCCGCTGAACACGAAGACCAGCTATGACGAGACCAAGCCGTTTGCCCGCGCGATCGCACAGCTGCTGGAGAAGCAGACGCCGGAGGAGGTCGTCTCGAAGATGAAGAAGGTCGATCGCAAGGGCAAGGTCTTCGTCGACTGGTCGCAGAACCACCAGCGCAAGACGACGATCGCCGTCTACTCGCTGCGCGCCCGAGAGCGCCCCACGGCCTCGACCCCGATCAGCTGGGACGAGGTGACGAATGCGGCCGAGAGCGACGACCCCGACTCACTCGTTTTCGAGGCCGCCGAGGTGCTGGAGCGGGTCGAGCGCGACGGCGACCTGTTCGCGCCCGTGCTGGAGCTCCAGCAGGAGCTTCCGGATTTCGCCGGATTCACCGCCTAGCGCGTCGCCGGCCGCCAACCCGGCTGCACGTAGCGGGTGACGACGGCCGATGCCGGAGCCGCCCAGCGACCGAAGCGGGCCGCGGGTGTCACGCCGGTGCATCCGTAGCGGTTCCAGTCATCGGCGGCGTGCCACCAATCGCCGGCCGCGAGGGTGGCGATCATCGGCGAATTCACGCACCCGTAGACGTGCCCGTTCCCGGCGAAGTGTCCGAACTCGTGGATCAGGTTCGACTCGAGGTCGAACTGGGAGTCCGTCGGGTACCGGGGACCCTGCTGCCAGGGCCAGCCCGGATCGATCTTGATGTCCTCGTCGACGACCCTCGTGGCGGTCAACCGGGGCGGCCCGCGGTGGCAGACGCGGTGCCCGTGCCGACGCTCGCAGTGACGCTTTCCGGGTGAGTAGATGTTCCTCTTGAAGATGACCGTGACCGCGAGCTTGCCGACCGGGGTTTCATCGCTGAAGCCGACCGAGTGGATCCCGTCCGCCACGCCGGGCTTGGTCGCCGTCTGCCCGTGATAGGCGACACCCCAGCGACCTGCGCTGCGGGCGGCGATGGTCTGCAGGCGACCGAGCCCGACGCCCTCCGGTAGCGACCCGCCGTAGAGGACGAAGCTCTGCGGGCGGGAGGCGCCGACCTGGTGCCCGGCGGAGGCGGGGATCGGCCCCGAGTGTTCGATCGGGTCCCGGATCTCGAATGAACGCACCGGGCTCAGCGCCAAGCAATCGGGATAGTCACAGTCGGTCCGGGTGAGCTGCCAGTGATAGACCCCGGGCACCGAGAGGAAGTAGACCTCGGAGAGGTAGTGCAAGGTGAATGAGTAAGAGGGGCCGGCCAGAATGAAGGCATCCGCCTGGGCGCCGTCGAGCGCTCCGTTTGCGTCCGTCGACGGTGAGCTCGAGATCGTGATGTAGATCTCCCCCGGCCCACTCGGATCCTGGCCCGAAAAGGTCAGAGGGGCGTCGCGGCGGACGATCGCTCCATCCGCCGGCGCCGTCTGCGCGGGAGGAGGCGTGGCGGCGAGCGCCGGCTCTGCCACCGCAACGCCGAGGCAGAGGGCGAAAACGCAGGCAAGCACCCGGGGCTGCGCGATCACATACCCACGATCGCGTCGATCTCGACCAGCGCCCCCTTCGGCAGCGCCGCGACCTCGACCGCCGCCCGCGCCGGCGGCGCCTCGCCGAAGAAGGCAGCGTAGGCCTCGTTGATCGATCCGAACTCGCCGAGGTCGGTGGTGTAGACGGTCAGCCGCAGGGCGCGTTCGAGGCTAGTCCCCCCCGCCTCGCATACAGCCTCCAGGTTCTTCAGGCACCGGGTCGCCTGCTCCGCCGGGGTCCCGCCGACGATCTCTCCACTCTCGG
The DNA here is from genome assembly GCA_963840235.1 of uncultured Actinomycetes bacterium. Lineage (GTDB taxonomy): Bacteria > Actinomycetota > Thermoleophilia > Solirubrobacterales > 70-9 > JBBRHQ01. The sequence goes on along the minus strand of CAWIYC010000003.1, from coordinate 175,865 downwards.
GGTCGAGCGGAACCTGGCCGGAGCAGATCAGCAGGTCGCCGTGGCGGACCGCCTGGCTGTACGGGCCGATCGCCTCGGGGGCGCCGGGTGTCTGGACCACCGATCTCTCGCTGCTCATTGGCTGCTCCTCCTATTCGGGGTGGGTGATGTCGCGCATCTCGTAGCCGGCCTCGCTGAGCGCGGCGACGATCTTCTTACCGTGCACCGAGCCGCGCGTCTCGAGGATCAGCTCGACCCCGGTCTCGGCGATCCCCAGGTTCATCCCCTCGCGGATGTGGCGCACCTCGGAGACGTTCGCGCCGGTGGCGGCAACTGCCGCGAGCAGCTTGGCCAGCGCACCGGGACGGTCGCCGATGGTGGTGAAGATGATCAGTCCCCGGCCCTGCTGCGCCTCGCCACGGCGGGCGACGGCGACCAGCCACTCCTCGTCGATATTGCCACCGGAGAGGACGGCCGCGGTGGTCCCGGCATCCACCGGGCCCTCGCGGCCGCTGATCAGCGCCGCGATCCCGACCGCCCCCGCTCCCTCCACCACCAGCTTCGCCTCTCCCAGCAGCAGCGCCATGGCGTCGCCGACCTCGTCCTCGCCGACGACGACGACGCGGTCGACGTGGCGCTGGATCAACGGCAGGGTCAGCCGCCCCGGCCTCTTCACGGCGATCCCGTCGGCGACCGTTTGCGACGCCGCCACCGCGATCGGCTGGCCCGCCGCCAGCGAGTCCGGGTAGGCGGCGCAGGCCTCGACCTGAACCCCGACGACCTCGACCTCCGGGTGGCTCGACTTGACAACCGTGGCGATCCCTCCGGCGAGCCCGCCACCCCCGAGTGGGATCACCACCCTGGCGAGGTCGTCGACCTCCTCGAGCAACTCGAGGCCGATCGTCCCCTGCCCGGCGATCACGGCTGCATCGTCGAAGGGGTGGATCAGCTCGACCCCCTGCTCCCGCGCGAACTCCCGGGCCGCCTCGACGCAGTCGTCCACGGTTCCCGCGCGGGCGTGCACCCTCGCCCCGAGCCGCTCGGCCGGGAAGGTCTTCGAGACGGGCGCGTCGGTGGGGACGAAGAGATCGCATGAGACCCCCTGCCTGCTCGCCGCCAACGCGACCGCGTGCCCGTGATTGCCCGCCGTGCCGGCGGTCACCCCGCGGGTGCGGGCACGCTCGGAGCTGAGCATCTTGTTGCTCGCGCCGCGCAGCTTGAACGAGCCGCTCTGCTGCAGGCTCTCGGCCTTGAGCGCCACTGCACAACCGCAGCGGGCCTCGATCTCGGGCACTCGCAGCGTCGGCGTGCGGGTGACGAGGCCCTCGATCGCGCGGCGCGCACACTCGACGTCCTCGACCGATATCGCGTCCGCGTCCTCTCCCATCCCCGGCCACCCTACCGCCGGAAATGGGCGCCGCCGGCCCCCGCCTCAGCCCAGCTGCTGGCGCAAGACCGGCTGCCGTGCTGCCCTGACCTCGTCGAGGCGGCGCACCGGGGTCGTGTAGGGGGCCTGCTGGGCGATCTCGGGGTTCGATTCGGCTTCCTCGAGAATGCCTTCGACCGCCTCGGCGAAAGCGTCCAGCGACTCCTTGGTCTCGGTCTCGGTCGGTTCGATCATCAGCGCCTCGTCGACCAGCAGCGGAAAATAAACGGTGGGCGGGTGGAAGCCGAAATCAAGCAGGCGCTTGGCCAGGTCGAGAGTCTTCAGCCCCAGCTCCTTGCGCATCGGAGCCCCGGAGAGGACGAACTCGTGCATGCAGTGGCGGTCGAAGGCGACCGGGAGGCGCTCTCCGGCACGGCCCTCGGCGAGCCTCGCCTTGAGATAGTTGGCGTTGAGCACGGCGGTCTCCGAAGCCTCGGCGAGGCCGTCGGCGCCGAGGCTGAGGATGTAGGCGTAGGAGCGGACGAAGACGCCGAAGTTGCCCTGGAACCCGCGCAGCCGGCCGATCGACTTAGGCCGGTCACGGTCGAGCTCGTAGAAATGGCTCGCCCCACCGTTGGCGCTTTCGCGGCGGACGACCTGGGGCCGCGGCAGGTAGGGCTCGATCCGCTCGGAGACGGCGATCGGGCCCGAGCCGGGGCCGCCGCCGCCGTGCGGCTGGGAGAAGGTCTTGTGAAGGTTGAGGTGGACGATGTCGAAGCCCATGTCGCCCGGCCTCGACTGCCCCATCACGGCGTTCAGGTTGGCGCCGTCGTAGTACAGCGTCCCACCGATCTCGTGGATCATGACGGCGATCTCGGCGATGTTCTCGTCGAAGACGCCGAGTGTGTTGGGATTGGTCAGCATCAGGCAGGCCACTTCTTCGGAGATCTTGTCCCGGAGGTCGTCCATCTCAACCCCGCCGCGCTCGTTGGTCGCAACCTTGACCGCCTCGTAGCCCGCCATCGTCACCGAAGCCGGGTTGGTGCCGTGGGCGGTGTCGGGGGTGAGGACCTTCGAACGCTCCTCGCCGCGGTCGGCGTGGTAGGCGCGGGTCAGCAGCAACCCGGCAAGCTCGCCGTGGGAGCCTGCCGAGGGCTGGAGGCTGACGTGAGGCAGACCGCAGATCTCCGACAGCGACTCCTGCAGCAGCCACATCAACTCGAGTGCCCCCTGGGCCCGTCGCGGGTCCTGGGCCGGATGCAGGCGGGCGTGCCCGGGCAGCGCCGCGACCCGCTCGTTGAGCCGCGGGTTGTGCTTCATCGTGCACGAGCCGAGCGGGTAGAAGCCGGTGTCGAGGTCGAAGTTTCGCCGCGAGAGGCGGTTGTAGTGGCGGACGATCTCCGGCTCGGAGACCTCCGGCAGCCGCGGCGGCTCGGAGCGCAGCAGGTGCGCCGGGATCAGCTCCTCCAGTGGCCGTTCCGGCACCCCCGCATCGGGGGTGACCGCCGCCCGGCGGCCGGGCTTGGACTTCTCGAAGATCGTCACCGCCCTTTCCCTCTGCTGGGGCGTTTCGGCGAGAACCGGCGCGCTCATGCCGCCACCTCCGCCGGCGGCGCCGACTCGGCCCGCACCGCGGCCCCGATCGCCTCCGCCAGGGCGTCGATCTGCTCCTTCGTGCGGCGCTCGGTGATCGCCACCAGCAGCCCGTTCTCATGCTCGGAGTAGTCGCGGCCGAGGGGGTAGCCGGCGGCGATCCCGCGCTCGGCACAGCGATCGAGCACAGCATCCACGGGGGCGTCGAGCGTGACTGCGAACTCGCGCACCACCGGCGCCTCGTGCAGGGGCTCGACGCCTTCGACCGCCGTCAGCCGCTCGCGGGCGTAGGCGGTCCGCCGGACCAGCAGCTCCCCCAGCTCGCGGAACCCGTCGCGCCCGAGCCATGCCAGGTGAACGATCGCGCCGAGCGCGTTCAGCGCCTGCGCGGTGCAGATGTTGTGTGTCGCCTTCTCGCGGCGGATGTGCTGCTCGCGGGTCTGCAGGGCGAGGACGAAACCGCGGCGCCCGTCGAGGTCCTCGGTCTCGCCGGCTATCCGCCCCGGCATGCGGCGGATGTACTCCGCCTTGGCGCAGAAGAACCCGAACGAGGGGCCGCCGTAGTCGAGCCGGTTGCCGAGCGGCTGGCCCTCGCCAAGGGCGACGTCGGCGCCGCACTCCCCGGGCGGGCGCAGGATCCCGAGGGTCATCGGGTCCACGGCGACCACCAGCAGGGCGCCGCGCTCGCGGGCGACCTCGCCGAGGGCTTCGACGTCCTCGACCGAGCCGAGGAAGTTTGGGTTCTGGAGGATCACGGCCGCGGTCTCCTCGCTGACTGCGCCCGCCAGCTCGTCGCGGTCGGTGAGCCCGCCGCCGAGACCGACCTCGACCACCTCCGCCCCGAATCCCTGCGAGTAGGTTCTCAGCGTCTCGCGGCTGTGAGGGTGGACGCCGCGGGAGATGACGAAACCTTTGCGCCCGGTGGCCGCCATCGCCAGGTAGCCGGCGGACGCGACCGACGAGGGGCCCTCGTAGAGACCGGCGTTGGAGACGGGCAGCGCGGTCAGCTCTGACATCGCCGTCTGGAACTCGAACATCACCTGAAGCCCGCCCTGGGAGATCTCAGGCTGGTACGGCGTGTAGGGGGTGAGGAACTCGGAGCGCTCGGTGATCGCGTCCACCAGCGCCGGTACGTAGTGGTCGTACATCCCGGCGCCGATGAAGCAGACCTGCGACTCGGAGTCGGCGTTTCGCCCCGCCAGGGCGCGGAGGCGGTCGAAGACCTCGGCCTCCCCCATCCCCTGTGGCAGGGCCAGGGGGCGCCCCAGGCGCAGCGGCTCGGGGATCTGCTCGAACAGCTCGCCGGTGCCTTCGATCCCGATCGCGGCGAGCATCTCGGCGCGGTCGGACTCTGTCGCGGAGGTGTAACGGGTCACGGGGCTGAGGTTAGAGAAGCGCCTGGCGGAGCTTCAGCCGTCGAGCAGGGCGACGTAGTCGTCGCGGCTCAGCAGCTGCTCGACCTCCGAGGGATCGGAGAGCTTCAGCTTGACCAGCCAGCCCTCCCCGTAGGGGTCCTCGTTGATCTTCGCCGGATCGTCGCCGGCGATGGCGTTGACCTCGGTGATCTCGCCCGAGAGCGGGGCGATCACGTCGGATACTGCCTTGACCGACTCGACCTCGGCGTAGGTCGAGTCCCTGGAAACCTCCGTGCCGACCTCGGGCGGGTCGAAGAAGACGACCTCGCCGAGCGAGTCCTGGGCGTACCAGGTGATCCCCAGGGTCGCCTGCTCGCCCTCGACCCGGGCCCAGTCGTGCTCGGGGTGATAGAGGAGATCCTCGGGAAAGTTGCCTTCGGCCAACTCAGAGATCCTTCCTGTAGAGGGGCTTGGAGCCTACGCGGGCCGCCCGTCGTTTTCCCCGCACGTCGATCTCCAGCTCGACGCCGGGCTCGGCCGCGTCGGCGCGGACGTATCCCATCCCGATCCCGACCTCGAGGGAGGGCGAGAAGGTGCCGCTGGTGACCTCGCCCACCGCCTCCCCGCCGGCGAGGATGCCGTTGCCGGGCCGGGGGATGCCGGCGCCCTCGATCGTGAAGGCGGCAAGCCTCTGCCCGGGGCCGGCGGCCCTCGCCTCGGCGATCGGCTCCGAACCGACGAAACCGGTTTCCTCCTTGCAGCACCATCCGAGGCCGGCCTCGATCGGGTTGCGCTCCGGGGTGAGGTCGTTGCCGTGGAGGTGGAAGCAGACCTCGAGCCGCAGGGTGTCGCGGGCGCCGAGGCCCGCCGGGACGACCCCGGCGTCGAGCAGCCTGCGCCAGACGTCGGGGGCGCGGCCGGGGTCGATCAGCAGCTCGACGCCGTCCTCACCGGTGTAGCCGGTGCCGCAGGCGACGCCGGGGGCGCCGTCGATGACGGTCGCCAGAACCTGCATGCGCTCGGGCAGCGGAGCCTCGAGCGCGGCGGCGACGATCTCGCGCGCATGCGGGCCCTGGACCGCGAGCATCGCCCAGCGGTCGGCGACGTCGCGCAGGACGCAGTCGTAGTCGCCGATCCAGCGGGCCATCCAGCGCAGGTCCGAGCCGTGGTTGGCGGCGTTGGTGACGATCAGGAAGTGCTCCTCGGCCAAGCGGTAGGCGAAGAGGTCGTCGAGGACGCCGCCGTGCTCGTTGCAGAGGCACGAGTACTGGGCGCCGCCGATCTCGAGCGCCGAGACGTCGTTCGACAGCACCCGCTGGAGGAACTCGCCGGCCTCGGGGCCCTCGGCCTCGACCTCGCCCATGTGGGAGACGTCGAACATGCCGGCGTGGGTGCGGACCGCGAGGTGCTCCTCGCGGATGCCCTCATATTGGATCGGCAGCTCCCAGCCGGCAAACGGGGCCATCCTGCCACCGGCGGCGACGTGCGCGGCGTGCAGGGGTGTCTGCCTCAGGGCCTCGCTCACGACGGCGCAGGCTAGCGACTGGGCTTGTAGCGGCCGTCGGCGCTGTCGAGGTGGAACGCCGTGCTCCCCGGGCCGTCCTCGGGAATCCCCTCCTCGCGCAGGGTGCCGGTCAGCGGCCGATACCAACTGCTGGTCGGGATCCTCTCGACGACCCGGACGACTTGCGGGCGGCGCTCGGCGGCAAGTGGACCGAGGGCGAGGTCGAGGTCGCCTCCCCGCAGCTCGGCGCCGTCCAGCAGCGTCACCGCGGCGACGACCACCTCGGCCTCGCCCGCCCGGACCCCGTAGGTGACGGCGAGGTCCACCTGACCCAGCTCCCCGAGGGCGTTGGTGACGACGAGCGAGGGGACGTCGGCGACGGCGGTGCGGATCACCGTGGCCAGCGAGTCGACCAGCCAGTGGTCGCCGTCGGCGTCGCAGCTGAACAGGCTCTCGGAGCTGACCCAGGAATCGCCGCGCTCGAACACCCCGCGCAGGGGCTGGGCACCCGGGGCACCCTCCGCCGGAGAGCGTGCCAGGAGCAGCCCCTCCTCGCCCGCCTCGCATCGCAGGGCGAGCCCGTCCGGGCCCTCGAGCAGGCGTCCGGCGCCGATGTCGTACTTCGCGATCGCGACCTCGGCGCTGCCGGGTAGGGGCCTCCCCACCGATCCCGGCTTGGCGCCGCTGACGTTGGCCAGGATCGCCTCCGACTCAGTCGCCGCCCAGAACTCGAGGATGCCGGCCGGAGCAAAGCGTTCGGTGATCCGCTCCCAGAGGCTGCGGGGCATGCCGGAGCCGATGAACAGCCGCACCGGGTGGTGGCGCTCGTTCGGGTGCGGCGGCGCCTGCAGCAGGCCGTGAAGCTGGGTCCAGGTGTAGGAGGCGACCGTGACCCCGTAGCGGCGGGCCTCGTCCCAGAAGGTCTCGGGCTCGAAGCGCCTCGCCATCGCCAGGCGGGAGCCTCCGGCTATGGCGCCGCCGAGACTCATCAGCAGTCCGGACGGGTGGTGCAGGGGATTGACGCTGAAGACGGTGTCCTCGGCCGTGAGCGCCGCCGAGGAGGCGGTGCCGAAGGCCGACAGCGCCCAGCGGCCGTTGGTGATCCGGTTGACCCTGGTCCGCTCGGCCTCGCCGGCGAAGAGGATGTAGCCGATGTCCCCGGCGCGCCCGGGATTGGGCTCATACCAGGCCGGCGGCTCGACCTTCTCCGGGTCCACCTGCTCGAGGTCGGTGAGTCCGCCGGGGTCGCGTGGCTCGGCGCCCCCGCCGAGCAGGACCGCGTCCACCGGCCTTGCCTCCTTCGCAGTCGGGGCGTTGTCCGGGTCGGCGATGATCCGGGTCACCCCCCCGAGTTCGGCCTCGCGGGCGACATCGCCCCCCGGTCGCAGCAGGACGACGACGGCGCCGAGGCGGTTGAGCGCGGCGACGACCGCGAGTGCGCTCGGACGGGTTCCCATCAGCACGCCGACGTGCTCGCCCTCTCGAATCCCGAGCGAGATCAGCCCGCGGACGACGCTGTCTATGCGGTGCTTGACCGCGGCGTTGGTGTGGCCTCGATCCTCGAACAGGAAGCAGATCTCATCCGGGGCGCGCTCGGCGCGCTCGTCCAGCAGCAACCCGAGCGAGACCCGTGTGCGCGGCTCCATCCGCTGCAGACGGCCGAGCCGCGGGAACTGGGCCGCCGCCTGCCTGCCGACCTCGGGAATCGTACGCACCGACTGCGCCGTCGCTTCGGCGAGGCCGCGCACCGTTCGAGCGCCGACACCGGCTATCAGCTCGACCCCATAGCCGAGCCGCTCGCCGACCCCGCCCCCCGGCTCCTGAAGCGCCTCCTCCGGCATCGGCCGGACGCTCTCAGGCAGCTCGCCGCCACCGTCGCGCCAGCGGGCCCAGCCGGCGACCACCGGCCAGGTGGTGGTGGTCGCGGCGCTGCCGACGACGAGGCCGAAGTGGCCGGCCCGCAGCGAAACCTCGTAGGTGTCCGCCCGGGGCGCCGCCCGCTGGACCGCGCGCACGGTCGCGGGAGGTGCGATCTCGTCCACCTCGCCGACGAAGCAGAGAAGCGGGCACTGGATGTCGGCGAGCGTCACCGCGGTGCCATCGACGGTGAAGCCGCCGGCGAGCATCCGGTTGTGGACGAGGAACTGCTCGGTGAAGTCGGCAAGGGCGGGTCCCGGCCAGGCGACCCAGCCCTCTCCCATCAGGAACCGGCGCTGGCGCTCGCGCGGCAGCAGCGCCTCGCGGTCATGCAACTGGAGGACGAACTCGATCCGCTGTCGCAGGGACTTGACCGGGTCGAGCAGGGCAAAGCCGGTGCGGGTTGCCCAGGCGGGGACCGAGCGCCCGGCGAGGAGATGGTCGGCGATGAAGCCGGCGCCGTCGGCGACGAGGTGGTCGGGTATGCCGAGCGGGGTCGCTGCCCGCAGGTCGACCGGGGAACCGAAGGTGACGACGCTGGAGATGCCCTCGTTGCGACGGTAGGCGGCGGCCTGGTAGCAGAACATGCCCCCCTGCGAGTAGCCACCGAGGTGGACGTCGCGGCCGCTCGCCTCGCGCACGCGTTCGACCGCGTCGCTGACGGCGACGACATGGTCGGCGAGGTTCCGCTCCAGCCCTCCCTCCTCTCGCTCGGGGGAGCCGAAGTCCACCACCCAGGGGTCGGCGCCGTGCTCGCGCAGGATGCGGACCGCGCTGGCAGCGGGGGAGACGTCGTAGACCTCGGCTGAGAGCATCAGCGGCGGCACCAGCAGCACCGGTGGCGCCCCCTTTGTCGCCCGCTCGCCGACGAGATAGCGCCGCAAGCGGTAGACGCGCTGCCGGGCGACGACCTCGTAGGGAGTCGCCTCCTCGTCGGTCTCGAGCCCGCCGAAGCGGGCCACCTCGAGGGCGTTCTGAGCGGTGCTGCCGAGCCGGCCCAGCTGGCCGCCGATCGCTGCGGGGAGTTCCAGCGGGCCCAAGCGCATGCGCCCAGCCTAGATCAGTCCGATCCCGCCTCCGGGCGGCCGGAATCAGTCCTGGAGGAAGGGCGGGACGTCGATGTCCTCGTCCTGAACCCGCAGGCTGCGGAGATCCGTATCGTCGGCCGAGATCCGGGGGCGACTCTCGTAGCGGCGGCGGACCCGCTGGGGCGAGCGCGCCAGCAGCTCGAAGCCCTCGAACCCGGTGGCGATCACGGTCACCCGGATCTCGTCGCGCATCGACTGGTCCACCACCGAGCCGAAGATGATGTTGGCGTTGTCGTCGGCCTCGGACTGGACCAACTGCGCAGCCTCGTTGACCTCGAACAGGCCGAGATCCTCGGGGCCGGTGATGTTGAGGAGCATCCCCGTCGCGCCCTTTATCGACTCCTCGATCAGCGGCGAGGTGATCGCCGCCTTGGCGGCGTCCACGGCCCTGGCCTCGCCCGCGGCCGAACCGACGCCCATCAGGGCGGAGCCGGCGTCCCGCATGATCGTCCGCACGTCGGCGAAGTCGAGGTTGATCAAGCCCGGGATGGTGATCAGATCGGTGATGCCCTGGACGCCCTGGCGCAGGATGTCGTCGGCCTGGCGGAAGGCCTCGAGCACGCTGGTGCGGCGCTCAACCGCCTGGAGAAGCTTTTCGTTGGGGACGATGATCAGGGTGTCGACGTTGTTGCGCAGCTTCTCGATCCCCTCCAGCGCCTGCTGCATCCGCCGCTTGCCCTCGAACTCGAAGGGCTTGGTCACCGCGCCGACGGTGAGCGCCCCGATCTCCTCCTTGGCGATCTCGGCGATCACCGGAGCCGCTCCAGTACCGGTGCCGCCGCCCTCGCCGGCTGTGACGAAGACCATGTCGGCCCCCTTCAGCGCCTCCTTGATCTCGTCCCGGCTCTCAGCTGCGGCGCCGGCACCGACCTCCGGGTTACCTCCTGCGCCGAGCCCGCGGGTCAGCTCCTGGCCGATCGACAGCTTGATGTCGGCGTCACAGGCCTGAAGCGCCTGAGCGTCGGTGTTGACGGCGACGAACTCGACGCCGCGGATGCCCGCATCGACCATCCGGCTGACCGCATTGGTGCCGCCACCGCCGGCGCCGACGACCTTGATCACCGCGAGGTAAGTGGATTCCATCTCCCGAATTCCTATCGACTGACCTACTGAGTGAGTTGAGCCTTGGTTCCGTCCGAGGCTTCAGCAATGCTTGAAGGTTGCACCCTTTGCTGAAACCCAGGAAATTGCGCTCAACGTAGGGTATTTGCGGCCCCCTGTCAATCCCGCGAATCGCATCGTGCAAGGGAAATACCTCGATCACCACTTGAGGGTTTGACGACTCTCACCCTCAGGTCGAGACTCTCCGGGGGGCCGTGCGGTGGCCGCGCCGCGACGTGCAACCCGCTTTGCAGAGCGGATCGCTCGCTCCCTGCCGAGGCCCGCGATCACCCCCTGCGGACCGCGGTCAGCGGTTCAGGGTGCGGCGGGAAGGATGTGCCCGGCCCCGCCGGTCGCAGGCCGATCGGGTGAGGTGAGGTCTACATAATCGAGCACGCTCAGCGAGGGATCCGCGATCACGGCCGCCGCCGCCCGCCACTTCTGGGCCGACCGCGCCGGGGTTCCGAAGCGCAACTCGATGCCGCCGCGAAGCTCGACCACCACCCCGCTCTCGCCGTAGAAGCTGCGGTCCAGGTAGGGCTGAAGGGCCCTTGGCGCCGCTCCCAGAACCAGCGCCTGGTCGAGACCCGTGCCGACGAGCCGGTGACGGTTCGGCAGCTCTTGGAGCGGCAGGCTCGGCAGCTCGAGCCCGTCGGCGGCGAGCGAGCGCATGATCATGCCGTCGTCGGCGACGACGGCGGCGTCGGAGCCGCTGCCGATCACCGCCGCAGGGCGTCGCTCGACGACCCGCACCGAAAGCGTGTGGGGGAAGTCGGGCTCGGCGTTGACGGAGCGCACCAGCGGGAAGGGCGCAGCGGCTCGCTCGAGCAGCTGCGGCTGGACGTGCAGGGTGGTCATCTGCCGCCCCGCCCGCTCCAGAGCGCGCTCGAGCCCGGCAGCGCCCGGCGAGGAGGCCGGGACGCCCTCGACCCTGACCTTGCTTACCGCGACCAGGCCCGAATCGCGGAACCAGAACCAGTAGGCGAGCGCGAGGACGAACGCCGCGAGCGTGGCGAGGGCGACTCGGCGGCGCCAGTTGCGCCGGGCGCGCGACCTCCGCCGCGTCCGGGGCCGGACGCGGGCGATGGCATGGGCGAGGGCGCTCATGCCCCCTCCCCCAGCTCCCAGCCTGGCGGCCACTCGACCCGGCCCAGCACCTGCACCTCCGGCTCGAGGATGACGTCGAAGCTCTCGTGGACGCGCCGGCGCCCTTCCGCCATCAGCGCCAGGATGTCGGCGGTGGTCGCCTCACCGGTGTTTTCGACGAAGTTGGCGTGCTTCTCGGCGAAGCGGGCGCCCCCGCGACGCAGCCCCCGGCAGCCCGCGGCCTCGAGGAGCTGTCCGGCCGTGCGGCCGCCGGCCTGCGCGGAGTCGGGGTTCTTGAAGGTCGAGCCGAAGGTCTTGATGCCGGACGGCTGGGCCTCGCGCCGGCGGCCGCGCATCTGCTCCAGGGTCGCCCGGATCGCGTCAGGGTCGGACTGCTCGAGCCGGAACGACGCCCGCGAGACGACCTCGCCCTCGCCGAGATTGGAGCTGCGGTAGGCGAAGCCAAGCTGTTCCGGGCGCCGGCGCGTGACCCCGGAGGCGGCGCAGACGTCGACCCACTCGAGCACCCGGGCGAGCTCGCCCCCGTAGGCGTTGGCGTTCATCCTCACCGCGCCGCCCGCGCTGCCCGGGATGTTGACTCCGAACTCGATCCCCGACAGGCCCCAGCCCGCGGCCCTGGCGGAGACCGAGGGAAGGCGGGCACCGCCGCCGCAGACGATCCGATCGTCGTCCCGCTCGATCGCCGCCAGCTCGCCGTCGAGCTTGATTGCAAGTCCCCTGAATCCGTCATCGGCTACAAGCAGGTTCGATCCCGAGCCGATCACTCCTACCGGGATCTCCCCCTCTCCGGCCCAGCGCAGCAAAGCCAGCAGCCGCGCCTCGTCCGCTGGGCGGGCGAAGTAGTCGGCGGACCCGCCCGTGCGAACCGTGGTCAGCCGCCCCGTCGGATAGGAGCGTTCGACGCCCTCCGGCGGCTGACCTGCGTTCAGGGCACCTCCCCCTCCGGCGGCTGCGGCAGCGCTCAAGCGTCCTCCCCCTCCACCAGCCGCCCGGCAAGCTCGGTGATGTCGCCGGCGCCGATGGTGACGACGATCTCCCCACGGTGCAGCACCGGCCCGAACGCAGCGGCGGCCCGGTCGGCGTCCACCAGCCACCAAACGGGTCGGCCGCAGCCATGGTCGGCGGCCGCCTCCGCGACCTCGAGGCCGCTGACCCCTGCGAGCGGGCCCACGGGCTCCTCGCGGGCCGGGTAGACGTCGAGCACGCCGACCTCGTCGGCAAGCGCGAGCGCGGCCCCGAACTCGGCCGCAAACGCCTTGGTCCGCGAGTAGAGGTGCGGTTGGAAAAGAGCGATCAGCCGCTGCGGCTCGAGCTCCCGCAGAGCCTCGAGGGTGGCCCGGACCTCGGTCGGGTGGTGAGCGTAGTCGTCGTAGACCCGTGCTCCCGAGCGCGTCCCCCTGAGCTCGAGCCGCCGCCGCACCCCGGGAAAGTCGCCCAGGCCCCGGGCCGCCGCCTCCGGGTCTGCGCCGGCCAGCTCCACCGCCGCCAGGGCGGCGCGGGCGTCGAGCAGATTGTGGCGCCCGGGCACGGCGAGGTCGAGCCGTGCCGGCCCCGGTCGCCCCTGGTCGAAGTAGACGGCGCTGCGTCCCTCGCCAAGCCGGTCGAGGCCTCCCCCGGCGGGCAGCGCCACCCCCCGGGCTGGGCCGACGAAGCCCTCGAATGCCCGCTCGAGCTCGGCCAGCGATCCCCAGCGGGAGTGATGGTCCATCTCGATGTTGGTGACGACCGCGACCTCGGGCCTCAGGCTGAGGAAGCTGGCGTCGCTCTCGTCGGCCTCCGCCACGACCCACTCGCCCTCCCCCCAGCCGGAGTTGGCGGCCTCGCCGCCGGGGCCGGCCCCGGGCAGCTCGCCGCCGAGGAAGAAGGCGGGGTCGAGCCCCAGCGCCCGCATCGCCCAGACCAGCATCGCCGTCGTCGTTGTCTTGCCGTGGGTGCCCGACACCGCGATCAGCCGCTTCTGCTCGCACAACTGCGCCAGCAACTCGCCCCTGTGGAGGACCGCCGCCCCCCGCGCCCGCGCCTCGGCGAGCTCGGGGTTCTCTTCGCCGATCGCGGTCGAGACGACCACCTCCACCCCTTCGGGGAGGTTGCCGGCGTCGTGGCCGATGGCGACCTCGATCCCGGCGCCCCGGAGGCGGCCGACATAGCTGGACTCGGCCCGGTCGCTACCGCCGACGCGAGCACCGAGGCGATCGCAGACAACAGCCAGGCCACTCATCCCGGCACCGCCGATGCCGATGAAATGAAGGGCTCGTTTGTTCCAGCCAGGCATTACGTTCGGGGGGCGGGTCATGCTCGGGCGGCAGCCAGGACCTCGTCGGCGATCCGCTCCGCCGCGTCGGGCTTGGCCAGGGCGAGGGCCGCGGCCGACATCCGCTCGAGCCGCTCGTCGTCGTTCAGGATCGCGCCGACCTCGCTTCGCAGGCGCCCGGTCGAGAGCTCGTCGTCGGCGATAACGACCGCCGCCCCGGCCTCCGCCATCCAGCGTGCGTTGGAGCTCTGGTGGTCGGCAGTCGCGTGGGGGTAGGGGACGAGCAGCGCCGGCCGCCCGGCTGCGGCGACCTCGAAGATCGAGCCGCCGGAGCGACCGAGGACGAGGTCGCACGCCGCCAGGCACTGGCCCAGGTTGGGCTCGTACGCGAGCAGGACGTAGGCGGCGGGCGAAAGCTGTGCGAGCCGGTCGCGGAGTTCGGGGAAGTCGCGCTTCCCGGCCAGGTGGATGACATGGAAGTCCCTGCCGGGATCGGCCGCGAACGCCTCCACAGCCGCCAGGTTGACCGAGCGCGCCCCCTGGCTGCCGCCGACCACAAGCAGGCAGCGCGCGCCGGCCTCGATCCCGAACCGCGCCCGGGCGGCTGCCCGGTCTGCTCTGAGCACGGCCTCGGGAACCGGGCGGCCGGTGACCAGGTAGCGGCCGCCGGCGCGGCCCGCGATCGGAAAGGCCAGGCATACCCGCCGGGCGCGGCCGGCGAGCAGCCGGTTGGCGAGCCCGAGGTGGCTGTCGGCCTCGGCCAGGACCAGCGGGATCCGCTGCGCCACAGCCGCCAGCCCGACCGGTCCGGCGACGAAGCCGCCGCCCCCCATGACGACATCGGCCTCCCGTTCGCGCAACTGCCGGCGCGCGGTCCAGACCGCCCGCAGCGCCCGCAACGAGGCCGCCGCGGCGCGCAGCGGGCGCTTGCGGTCGATCCCGCCCACGGCGACGAAGTCGATCTCGTAGCCGGCCGCCGGGACCAGGTCCGCCTCGATCCGCTCCCGGGTGCCGATGAAGCTGACCGCAGCGCCCCTACCCCGAAGCTCTTCTGCGACCGCCATGGCGGGCACGACGTGACCGGCCGTTCCCCCGGCCGCTATTACGACTCTTGGCTCCACTGGCACCGCTCGATCGGCTCCTTCCACGCGCCGGTTTGCGTCCGCCATCGACGACCCGCAGTTTGCCAGCGCGGGCGGCAGGCTTTCCGGCGGCCGCCGTCGCCCTGCCGCCGCGGGCGATGTTGAGGATGAGACCGACCGCGACGAGGCTGACCAGGAGGCTGCTGTTCCCGTAGGAGACGAACGGCAACGGCACCCCGGTCAGGGGCGCCAGGCCCATCACCGCGAACAGGTTGATCACCGCCTGCGAGAGGATCAGGGCGGTGAGGCCGGCGGCGAGGAGCTTGCCGTAGGAGTCCTTTGCCCGCTGGGCGATGCGGAAACCGGCAAAACCGAAGATGCCGAAGAGGGCGGAGATGCCGGCGATGCCGACGAAGCCGACCTCCTCTCCGATCACCGCGGCGATCATGTCCGTGTGGGCCTCGGGCAGGTAGTAGGCCTTCTGCACGCCGTCGCCGATGCCGGTGCCGAAGAGCCCGCCGGAGCCGAGGGCGATCTTCGCCTGCAGCGCCTGGAAGCCGGATCCGGCGCTGTCGGCACCGGGGTTGAGGAAGCCGATCAGGCGCTCGCGGCGGTAGGGCTCGAGCAGGATGATCACCATCACCAGAAAGCCGACCACGCCGGCGATCAGCAGCAGGTCGCGGAGCCTCGCCCCGGCGGCGATCAGGGTCGCGGTGGCGGCGAAGGTCGTGACCATGGCGGTGCCGAGGTCGGGCTCGGCGATGACCAGGAGAGAGGCCATACCGACCACCACCAGGTAGGGCGCCATACCGCCGATGGAGCGCGCCATCTTCGGTTTCGCCGCCAGCATGTGGGCCCCGTAGAGGACAAGCGTCACCTTCGCCAGTTCAGAGGGCTGGATCTGAAGGGCGCTGGGTCCAATCCAGCGGCTGGCGCCGTTGACCGTGGTTCCGGCGACCAGCACGGCCAGCAGCAGTAGGAAGGAGAGCACCAGCAACGCTGGCGTCAGACGGCGGATCAGCTGCAGCCCGTGGCGTGCGAGCAGGTGCATGATCACCAGGCCGACGGCGCCGAAGATGATCGTGCGCTTGAGGTAGAAGGCGCTATTGGAAAGGCTGCCGTCGCTGAGCACCTGGGTCGTCGAGCTGGCCGAGAAGACCATCACCGCGCCGCAGGCGAGCAGGCAGAGGGTCGCCGTCAGCAGCAGGTCGTACTCGGTCGAGAGCGCAGTGCGGCGCCGGCGCTTCTTCGATCGCCAGCCGCTGAGGACCCGGGCGCTCACCGCATCGACTCGACGATCCCGCGGAAGCGATCGCCGCGCTGCTCGAAGTCGCGGAAGGAGTCGAAGCTGGCGCAGGCAGGCGAGAGCAACACCACCTCGCCCGGGGCAGCCGCGGCGGCGGCCCGGCCGACCGCGTCCTCGAGGTCCTTGCAGCTCTCGACTCCGACACCCGCATCGGCTGCCGGCGCAAGCGCCTCTCCCAGGGCTTCGGCGGCCTCGCCGATCAGATAGGCGGCGCGGCAGCGCTCGGCCACCGGTTCCGCCAGCGGCTCGAAGGACTCGCCCTTGAGGCTGCCGCCGAGGATCACGTGGACGCCGCCGTCGAAGGAACAGAGCGCCGTGGTCGCCGCCCTGGCGTTGGTCGCCTTGGAGTCGTTGACGTAGAGGACCCCCCCGATCTCAGCGATGCGCTCGAGTCGGTGGGGGACCCCGGCGAAGCTGCGGAGCCCCGCTGCGACCGCCTCGCGCTCGAGGCCCATTGCGAGCGCCGCACCGGCGGCGGCCATTGCGTTGGCGACGTTGTGGGCACCCATCAGGCGCAGATCGGCGGTCTCGATCAGCGGCTCACCCGCGGCGAAGATCGTCCCGCCGGCGAGGGTGACGTCGCAGCCGCCCTCAGCGGTTACGCAGAACCGCACCCGCCGCCCGCAGCCGCCGAGGTCGAGGCCGGCAAGCGCCGGCTCGTCGCCGTTGAAGACGGCGACGTCCTCGTTGGCCTGGTTGGCGAAGATCCGCAGCTTCGAGGCGAGGTAGGCGCCCATCGTCCCGTGGCGGTCGAGGTGGTCAGGGGCGATGTTGAGGAAGACCGCGCACTCGGGAGCGAACGCCTCGGTGTCCTCGAGCTGGAAGCTCGAGCACTCGCAGACGACGGTCGCACCCTCGTCGATGTCCCCGGCGAGCGAGGAGAGCGGCATGCCGACGTTCCCCGCCACCGTCGCCGGCTCGGCCGCTGTGCGGTGCAGATGCCCGAGCAGCTCGGCGGTGGTGGTCTTGCCGTTGGTCCCGGTGACCGCGACAAAGCGGTTCGGGATCGCCCTCCAGGCGAGCTCGAGCTCTCCGATAACCGCAACCCCCCGCCGGTCGGCCGCCTCGATCACCGGCGCGTCGCGCGGCACACCGGGGCTCTTGACCACCGTCCGGACGCGCTCCAGGTACTCGATTCCTTGCCCATTCAGGCTGACTTCGACGCCGACCCCCGCAAGCCTTTCCACGCCTGCGGGCCTGCCCGAGTCGACCCCGATCACCTCCTCCCCGCGAGCGATCAGCATCTGCGCCGCCGCCACCCCCGACCGAGCCAGCCCGACAACCAGAAACGGCCCCCTCGGCAGGGGCGGCCGCGGCTTCTTGGGAGGCGGTTCGCTCACGGATCTACCTTCGCTCTACAAAGGGGAGAACCTGTACGCAGCGGGCTCATTCTCGTAGTGGGTGGACGCCTCTCCCAGCGGGTGGCACGGAATGGGGGGACCGCCACTCGGCGCCCAGCCGAGGGGTGGTGGGCCCAATTCCGTGACAGGACCCGCTGGCCGAGGCGGCCGGGCCCCGCTACCGGCCAATCGAGTGCTGGTAGAGAGAAAACCCGATCCCTGAACAAACTGCAGCGATGATCCAGAACCGCAGCATGATCTTGGTCTCCGACCAGGCCATCATCTCGAAATGGTGGTGGAGCGGCGCCATCAGCAATATGCGGCGGCGGAAGGCCTTGAAGGTGAAGACCTGGACCGCGACCGAGAGCGCTTCGATCACGAAGATGCCGCCGATGATGACCAGCAGGATCTCGGTCTGGGTCATCACCGCCATGGCGCCGATCGCCCCGCCCAGTCCCAGCGAGCCGGTGTCGCCCATGAAGATCGAGGCCGGGAAGGCGTTGAACCAGAGGAAGCCGATGCAGGCCCCGACGAGGCAGGAGGAGAGCAGCGCCAGGTTCTGCTGGTTGTCGCTGACGAAGGTGATGCCGGTGTAGGCGAGGAGGACGATCGCGCACGACCCGGCCGCGAGGCCGTCGAGGCCGTCGGTGAGGTTGACGCCGTTGGAGGTGCCGGAGATGACGAAGAAGATGAGGACGAAGTAGAGGACCGGCCCGAGGTCGATGCTGGCGTCCTCAATGCGGAAGTAGAGGATCGGCTCGAGGCCGACCTCGTGCCTGGCCACCCACCACAGCGCCAGCGCCAGCAGCACCTGGCAGACGAGCTTGTAGCGGGCGGAGAGCCCCAGCGAGCGCCGCTTGACGATCTTGACGAAGTCGTCGGCGAAGCCGATCGCAGCGCATCCCATCGCCACGCCGAAGACGGCGAGGCTCTGGGCATCGCGGTCCGAGAGCACCAGGTAAGGGACGCAGATCGAGGCAAAGATGATCAGCCCCCCCATTGTCGGCGTCCCGGCCTTTGCGTGGTGTTCCTGGGGGCCCTCCTCGCGGATGTGCTGGCCGAACTCTCTCACCCGCAGGTACTGGATGAACTTCGGCCCGAGGAAGATGCAGATCAGCATCGCAGCCATCCCCGAGATCAGAACCTCTCCCATGCTAGGAGCCGA
Source organism: uncultured Actinomycetes bacterium (assembly GCA_963840235.1). Classification (GTDB taxonomy): domain Bacteria; phylum Actinomycetota; class Thermoleophilia; order Solirubrobacterales; family 70-9; genus JBBRHQ01. Next base: position 157,711 of record CAWIYC010000003.1, on the reverse strand, counting down.
TCATCTCTTCGAGGGCCTCGGCGACCGCCTCGAGACCCGCCGAGCGCGAGCCCTTGACGAGGACGGCGTCACCCGCTCCGAGCTGAGATGCGAGAAGCTCGGCGGCCTCCTCCGGCGTCGCCACCAAGTCGTCGGGCCCGTAGTCGCGGGCGGGCGCCCCCACCCCGATCACGTAGTCGACGGCGAGGGCCCTGGCGTGCTCGCCCGTCTCCCGATGGAAATCCGGCGACTGCGGCCCCAGCTCGCCCATCTCCCCCAGCACCGCGATCCGGCGACGGGCGTCGAGCGAGGCGAGATGGTCGAGCGCCGCGCGCATCGACACCGGGTTAGCGTTGTAGCAGTCGTTCACGAGAACGATCCCGTCGCCGAGCTCGAGGCGCTCGCCGCGCAGGCGTGAGAAGCCTATATCCGGGGTGCGATGGGACATCTGCTCGAGCGTCGCCCCGATCGCCACCCCGGAGGCGATGGCGGCGAGCGCGTTTTCGAGGTTGTGGGCCTCGGTGAAGGGGAAGTGGAATCGCTCCCGGGCGCCGTAGGCCGTGATCAGCGCCTCGAGGCCGCCGTCGCCGACCCGGACGTCGTCGGCGCTGACGTCGCCCCCCTCGCCGAAGCGGATCAGCCGCGGCGCCGCCCCCAGGTGCGCCTCCAGCTCGCCGGATCGCACCGGCACCACGGCGGCGCCCTCGGCCGGGAGGAAGCCGAGCACCTCTGCCTTGGCCGCGGCGACAGCCTCGACCGACCCGAGCAGCTCGACGTGGACAGGCCCGACGTTGGTGATCACCGCCACGTCGGGCTCCGCTATCGCGCCCAGCTCGGCGATCTGCCCGGTGCCTCGCATCGCCATCTCGAGGACGAGCACGTCGGTTCCCTCGGGCGCCGAGAGCACGGTCAGCGGCAGTCCGATCTCGGTGTTGAAGTTCTCCTCGCTGGCGTGGACCCACCCCGGCAGAAGCGCGGCGGCGATGTCCTTGACGGAGGTCTTGCCAACCGATCCGGTGACGCCGATGACGCGGGCGCCAAGCTCCCGCCGCCAGGCGCGCGCCAGGGCCCCGAGCGCCACCAGCGGATCCGCCACCGCCAGGACCCAGCCCTGGCCGGCGCCTTCCACGGCATTCGCCGCCCCGGGCCCAACGACGACCCCCCATGCCCCCCCGGCGAGGGCTGCAGAAGCGAAGTCACCACCGTCCGCCGAGGTCCCGCGAAGGCCAAAGAAGAGATCGCCGACCGCCACCTCGCGCGAGTCGATCTGCACCCGGTGGGGTGGGTCGGCGGCGCCGCGCTGGAGGACTTGGGCCCCGATCACACCGGCGATCCTCTCCGGGTCGAGCGTCCTCATCCCGCCAGCCTCCGCAGCTCCTCCCGCGTCACCTCGCGGTCGTCGAAGGGGATCTTCCTTCCGTGCTCGAACTCCTGCCCCTGCTCGTGACCCTTGCCGGCGATCACGACGGTGTCGCCGGGCCCGGCGGCGGCGAGAGCGAGGCCAATCGCCGCCCGGCGGTCGGGCTCGACCTCGACCCCGACCTCGCCGGCGCCGACGAGGATCTCGGCGATGATCGCGTCCGGCTGCTCCGATCGGGGGTTGTCGGAGGTGATCACGGCCAGGTCGGAGAGCTCGGCCCCCACCCTGCCCATCTTCGGTCGCTTGTCGCGGTCGCGGTCGCCGCCGGCGCCGAAGACCGAGATCAGGCGGCCCTTGTCCAAGCGCCGGGCCGCCGTGAGGACGTTCTCCAGCGAATCGGGGGTGTGGGCGTAGTCGACGAGCACGGCGAAGGGCTGTCCCTCGTCGATCGGCTCGAACCGGCCCGGCACCCGCGGAGCCCGGGCGAGAGCGGCGGCCGCGACCCCCGGGGAGATGCCGAGCGAACGGGCAGCGGCGATCGCACCGAGGGCATTGGCGACGTTGAAGTGCCCGGGGAGGCCGGTCCGCACCGGCAGCCGCCCCTCCGGTCCCTCGAGGACGAAGCTCGATCCCGAGGCGTCGAAGCTGACCTCGGCAGCGCGATAGTCGGCCGGCGCACCCTCGGCCGAGAAGGTGACGCAATCGAACTCCTCTGCGAGGCGGGCGCCATAGGGGTCGTCGAGGTTGACGACCGAGGCGCCCGGCGCCAGGTCGGCGAAGAGGATCCGCTTGGCGCGAAAGTAGTCCTCCATGTCGGTATGGAAGTCGAGGTGGTCCTGAGTCAGGTTCGTGAAAAGGGCGACGTCGAAATTGATCGCGTCGCAGCGGCGCAGCGCGAGCGCGTGCGAGGAGACCTCCATCACGCATGCGGCGTCGCCCGCATCGAGCATCCGCCGGAAGGTCGCCTGCAGGTCGATCGCCTCCGGGGTTGTGCGGACCACCTCCTCCTCGACCCCCCCGACCACCTGCTTCACCGTCCCCAGCAGCCCCGAGCGGCGGCCCTCGGCCTCGAGCATCTCCCGCAGCAGGAAGGCGGTCGTCGTCTTGCCGTTGGTGCCGGTTATCCCCGCAATCGCCAGCGAGGCCGTGGGGTCGCCGAAGAAGCGGGACGCGATCGGGGCCATCGCCGCCCGCGCGTCGTCTACCCGCACCTGTGCAACGTCGAGACCCAGATCCCGCTCAACTACCAACCCTGCAGCCCCCGCCTCGACCGCCGCGGGCGCAAAGTCATGGCCATCGGAGGTAAATCCAGGCACGCAGAAATACAAGGTCCCGTCCCCCACCTTCTTGCTGTCGTAAGCGAGATCACCGATCTCCACGGCGAGATCTCCGCTGGTCCCGGCCACGTCCGCACCCACGATCAGCTCACTCAGCCTCACGCGACCGATTCTAGGTTGGGCCTCGGGCAGTTCGCTGCCGCGGGTGGCACCGATTGGGGGGATCATCATTCGGCGCAGAGCCGAGGGATGGTGGGCCCAAATCGGTGACAGGGCCCGCGGCCCGTGACAGGACCCCGCCGCCCGAGGCCTACTGAGGAGCGATCCCCAGGTACGGCAGCGCAAAGCTGGCGATCTGCCCGAAGGCGGGAGCTGCGACCGACCCGCCGTAGATGTCCCCCTGCGGCTGGTCGACGATCACCGCCACCAGCAGCTTCGGGTCCCGGGCCGGGGCGAAGCCGATGAACGAGGCGACGTACTTCGTCGTCGAGTAGGTGCCGTTCTCCGCCACCTCGGCGGTTCCGGTCTTGCCGGCGAGGGTGTAGCCGGGGACGCTGACCTCTGAGGCGGTGCCCCCGGGGGCGAGAACGCCCTCGAGCATGGTCCGGATCTGGGAGGCGACGCCTGCGTCGATCACCCTCTTCCCGCGCGGCTCGTGGACAGGCTCGCCGTTGATGCTCTCGACCAGCTGCGGGCGGCGGAGGATGCCCCCGTTAGCGATCGCGTCATAGCCGGCCACCATCTGCATCGGAGTCACCGAGAGCCCCTGCCCCATCGGCAGGTTGCCCATGGTGGAGCCGGAGTACTGGTCCAGTGGGGGAACGATCCCCTGCTCCTCCGCGGGGAACTGGACACCGGTCGGGCGGCCGAAGCCAAAGCGGTTGATCCAGCGGCTGAAACGCTCGGCGCCAACCTCGAGGCCGATGGTGACCGCGCCGACGTTGGAGGACTGGGAGAGGATCTGGGCGACGCTCAGGGTCTCGGTCGGCCGCGCCTCGGCGTCGGAGATCTCACGGTCGGCCACCTGGATCGTCGGCGCCAGAGTGAACATTGTCTCGGGGGTGACGAGCTTGTCCTCCAGCGCGGCGGCGACGGTGAAGGCCTTGAAGGTCGAGCCGGGCTCGTAGGTGAAACCCGTGGCGCGGTTCTGCAGGTCCTCGGCGCTGGCGCTGGAGAGGTTGCTGGGATCGACCGGCGGCCAGTTGGCCATCGCCAGCACCTTCGAGCTGCGCGGGTCCATGACGATCGCGGTCGCCCCCTTGGGGGAATAGGTGGCGCCGACCTCCGCCAGCACCTTCTCCGTTTCCGCCTGGATCGCCGAGTCGAGGGTCAGCTGGATGTCGTGGCCGTCGCTGCCGCTGCTGATCGTCTCCAGCCGGATCGGATCGCCGAGCGCATCCATCACCACCCTCCGCTCCCCGTCGGTGCCGTGCAGGATCCCGTCCTCCCCGGCCTCGAGCCCGGTCAACGCCTGGTTGTCGACGCCGACCGCGCCCACCACCTGCGCGGCGAGGTCGCCTTGCGGGTAGGTGCGGCGGCTGTCGGGCAGCTGCCCGATCCCCGGCAGCCTCAGGGCGGCGATCTGCTCGGCCGCCCTCAGGTCGACCTTGCGGGCGACGTAGGCGAAGCCCGAGTCCGTGTTGAGAGCTTTCAGGACCTCGTCGCGGCCGAGGCCGAGGAGGGGCGCCAGCTTCCCCGCCGTCTCCCCCGGATGCCTGACCTGGTAGGGCGTGGCGTAGATCGAGGCGGCGTCCTCCGAGACGGCAAGCTCGCGGCCTCGGCGATCGAGGATCCGGCCGCGCAGCCCCGGGACGGTCACCGTCGCCTCCTGCTGGCTCACAGCCTGCGAGGCGAGGCTCGATCCCTGAACCCCCTGGAGCCAGAAGGCGCGGCCGAGGACGACGGTGAAGCAGAGGAGGAAGGCCGCGAACAGGAGTCCCACTCGCCGCTCGATCAAGCGCACCGGTACCCGCCTACCCCGATAGGGCCGAGAGCCTGCGGGCTGCCGCGGCGATCGCCTCGCGACTTGCGTCGCGGTAGGAGATGTCGCTCGGGGCGGGCGCCGCGAGACCGATGCTGGCAGCCGCGGAGCGGATCCGATCGTTGGCAAGGAGCTGGGCCTGGTGCGCCCTCAGCACCGAGTTCTCCTGCCCCAGGGTCTGGATGTTCTCCTCGACTTTCCCCGAGGTCGCGGTCAGGCTGAGGGTGGCGACGTTGAGCGCCACGATCCCGATCAGGAGCAGGCCGAGGAGCAGGATCCAGGCTCTCCCCCGGGTCAGGCTCCTGATCGCGCCCGAGTCGGGCAGTTGGCGCACTGCGACCGCCGTGCGGCCGACCGCGAGCGGGATCAGGTAGCCGCCGGGGGGAGTCGGGATGTTGGCGCTGCGGCGGCGCTGGGGCCGGCTGCGGCGCTGCGGCGGACGCGGTCGTCGCGGAGCGGTCCGGGGGCTGCGGGCGGGAGCGGCGGCGCCCATCAGGACACCGCCTGGCGGTCGGCGATCTTGACTGCGACGCGAAGGTGGGCGGAGCGGCAGCGAGGGTTCTGCGACAACTCCTCGGGCCCCGGGGAGACGGCGCGGCGGGTCAGCAGCTCGGCCTCGGGCTCGTGCCCGCAGACGCAGACGGGCAGCTCCGGCGGGCAGATGCAGCCCCGGGCGCGCTCGGCCAGGAACCGCTTCACCTGCCGGTCCTCGAGCGAGTGGAAGCTGATCGCCGCCAGGCGGCCACCGGGCCGCAGCAGGTCCCAGGCCTCTGGCAGCCCCCGCTCGAGCGACTCGAGCTCGCCGTTTACGGCGATCCTGATCGCCTGGAAGGTCCGCTTGGCCGGGTGCCCGGCGCCGAAACGTGCCGACGCCGGCATCCCGGCCTTGACCGCAGCCACCAGTTCGGAGGTGGAATGCAGCGGGCGGCGGCGAACGATCTCGCGGGCGATTCCGCCGGCATAGCGCTCCTCGCCGAAGCGCCGGAGGACGTTGGCGATTCGAGACTCGGGCCACTCGTTGAGCAGGTCCGCGGCCGAGAATGGCTGGGCCGGATTCATCCGCATGTCGAGCGGGGCGTCATAGGAATAGGCGAACCCTCGCTCCCAGGCGTCCAGCTGCAACGACGACATTCCCAGATCCATGTAGACCATGTCGGCGACGAGGCCTTCGCCGTGCAGCAGGCGAACACCTTCCGCGAAATCGGCCCGGAGGAAGCGCATCTCGCACGGCGCATCCGCCTCGAGCTCGGTGAACCGGGCCTCCGCCACGGGGTCGCGGTCGATGCAGACGAGCTGCCCGGTCGGCCCGATCCTGTCGGCGACCAGGCGGGCGTGGCCGCCGGCGCCGAAGGTGCAGTCGACAGCCACCTCGCCCGGCTGGGGCGAGATCAGGTCGATCAGCTCGACCGCGAGAACGGGTACATGTTCGGTGGGCATGTAACTAAGGGTGGCGCCTGCGCTCATTCGGGGGCTCCGGCGAGGTCCTCGGCGATCCGCGGGGCCTCCTCGTCGAGCTCGGCCTCCTGGGCGGCCCAGGCCTTCGCCTCCCAGATCTCCAGGTACTCCCCGGCGCCGACGACGACGCAGTCGGGGCCAAGGCCGGCGTGCTCGAGCAGCGGCTTGGGGATGCGCACCCGCCCGGCGGAGTCGAGCTTCTCATCGAAGGAGCCGCCGTGGAAGCGGCGGCGCAGGCGACGGGCGTCGGTGCCGAAGGGGCTGTGCGGGGCCAGGAAGCGGTCGGAGAGGCCCTCGAACTCCGCGGTCGTGTGCAACCAGACGCAGGGGTCGAAGCCCTTGGAGAGAACCACCCCGTCAGCGAGCGCCGTGCGGAACCGGGCCGGGACCGTGAGGCGGTCCTTGGAGTCGAGACTGTGCTCGTAGAGGCCCCTGAAAGCCAACTGTCGAAGTCCTTTCCTGGCGCGGGGGGTAAGAAGAGTTCGGACCGAGGTGGTGAAGTGGGAGGAGCCTCACCACCCCGGTCCTTTGGCTTCAACTCGGGACCCACGCTATCCCACAGAGCCCCACTTTGCAACACATCACTGGCCGCGCATTCCAGGGGATCCGTCGGACGGAACTGTTAGCCACCCCCCGGAAACCGGCGCATTCGGCTCTGGGGAGACGTTTGCAGGCGAGTCCGGTGAGTCGCGAAACCCCCCGTCCGGCGCGCCCTCCTGCAATCACGGTTGCAGCAGGGGGATCGAATAGATTGACCGCGATGGCCGAGCAGACGTCCTCCCCGCCCCCCGAATCCGCCCCGCCGGAGCAGCCGCCGGGCAGGGTCGTGGACGACTCGGGCGACATGCTCGGCTTCCACCTGAGGCGAATCCTCGGCGCGACCAGGACCCGGGTGGTGATCGGCGTGCTGGTGCTCCTCGTCGGGGGAGTCGCCTTCGCCGTCGAGCCGATCTACGGCCTGATCGGCGTGGTGATCGCGCTTGCCCTCTCGTTCGTCGTCGTCTACTTCATGGCCTCGGCGGCGAGCACGGCCTCCTTCTTCGACGTCTACGCCTCCCAGCGGCAGATGACGCACTCGGGCAAGGGTCCGCTGCCGGCGAGCACGCCGCTGCTTCGCAAGGGGGACGACCGTTACGCCGAGCACTCCCTCCAGGGACCTCTCGACGACGGCATCGACGGCACCCTGGCCCTCTACACCTACGAGGACACCTCCTACGACAGCGACGGCAACCGCCAGACCAGCTACTACCGCTACACGGTCGGCATCTGCGACATCCCCGAGTCGGTCGCGCACATCCCCACCCTCTACGCCCGCCGCAAGTTCGGGCTGAAGGCGCTGGAGAAGGTCGAGGACGCCTTCCGCAGCGTCGAGCGGGTGGAGCTCGAAAGCGAGGCGCTCGACGACCGCTACGAGATCTTCGTCGCCGAGCAGCAGGACCCCGTCTGGCTGCGGCGCCTGTTCGCCCCCACCTTCATCGTCTGGCTCACCGACTCGGCGCCGGAGAAGTTCGCCTTCGAGCTCGTCAACGGATCACTCTGCTGCTACGTCAAGGGCCACCGCAAGAAGGCGGAGGGCCTCGACCGGATGCGAGTGGCCACCGCCTCGGTGGCCAAGCGGCTGCACCAGGAATCGGCCGACACCGACCACCTCTGACCCGGGCCCCGCTCGCGAGGCTTCAGTTTTCTCTCATAGTGAGAGGAAACTGCACTCTCGCGGGCGCGGGTCAGGGTCAGTAACCGCCGAGCAGGGTGTCCGCGTTGGCGAGCAGGGCCGCGACGATCATCAGCAGGACCGAGGGGACCAGGACGAGGGCGACGACGAGCTGGATCTTCGGCGCCGCCCGCGCCGAGCGCTCCTCGATCCGCCGGCGCTGGTCGCGGCGCAGCGAGCCCGCCTGGCGGTGGAGCTGCTCGGCCAGCGGCGAGCCGAAGCGGCGCGAGCGCTCGATCGCGGCGCAGAGCCCGGCAAGCTCAGGGCCGGGGACGCGCCGGCGCAGCGAGCGCAGGGCCTCGGCCTGCGGCGTCCCGCAGGAGATCTCGGCCACCGCGACCGAGAGCTCCTCCGAGAGTGCCCCGCCGCCCGAGGCGGCCAGCTCCCCGAACCCCGCGGCGGTGGCGCGACCGAGTGCGGCGCTGGCCGAGAGCAGGTCGAGGGCGTCGGGGAGCACGGCGAGGATCTCCGCGCGGCGGCGGCGTGCGATCCGCTCGAGAGCCGCATCGGGGGCGACGAAGCCGGCCAGCGGGACCCCAGCGGCGACGACCACCGAGAGCCGCCCCGGCGCCAGCGGGGCGAGTGATAGGGCGATCGGCACGGAGGCCAGCGCGGCTGCAACCTTCGCGCCGAGGACCCCCGCAAGCGAGACCCGTCTCTCGAGGCCGGCACGGGCTATCCGGGCCGGGAGTCCCAGGCGCAGGCCGGCGGCCAGGGCCCGGCGGTCGAGGCCGGGCACCTTCCCCGGCGCCAGCCCACCGCCCGCCACCGCCAGCTCACGGACGGCGGCGAGGCCGAGCATCACCGATGCCGCCGCGAGAGCGGAGGCCGGGCTCAAGGCTGGACCCTCGAGAGCCTCCGGATCGCGGCGAACCCGGCCAGCTGCAGACACCCCGCAACCGCGATCAGGGCCACCGCCGGCCGGGAGTCCAGGAGCTTGGCCCCGAACCCGGGCTCGAGCAGCTCGGCGAAGAGAGCCGCTCCCGAGGGCATCGCCACGACCAGCAAGCCAGTGAACCGCGCCTGGGCCGTCGCCGTGCGAGCGTCCTCCATCACCCTGTCGCGATCGGCGGCGCCCTCGGCGAATCGCCGCAACAGCCCGGCCAGGTCGCCCCCGGCGAGGCGCTGGCTCAGGAGGGCGGCACAGAATGCGTCCACCCTGGCCGAGCCCGCCCTCTCCCTCAGTCCCTCCAGAGCCACGGCGGTGGGGGTGCCCAGCTCGAGCTCGGCGCCCAGCCGCGACAACTCGGCCGCCGCCGCACCATCGAGCGACTCCGGCGCAGCGCCCAGAGCGGCCCGCAGGGAGCGGCCGGCAGTGAGGGAGTCGGCGACGGCGCGGGCCACCTCGGGCAGCGCAAGCTCGACCGAGCGACGGTAACGGCGGCGCCTGCGCGAGATCGCCGAGCCTGCGATCGCCGGGGCGGCAACGGTCAGCAGTACCGCCAGCGACGGGCCGCCGACGAGCCAGCCGCCGAGGACGGCGCCGGTGGCGCCGAGGATCGCCAGCCGGCGGCGCTCGACACCGGACGGCAGATAACCCTCGCGCCCGGCTCGGGCGAGGGGCTCGACAGCCATCTGCACCCATGATGCGACGGCGGGAGTCGCCAGCACCGCCTCCCGCGCAGCGAGGGCGCCCAGCCCGCCGGCCATTGCGCCAAGCAACAGCGGCAGCATTCCCGGGCCGGTCACCCGGGCGTCTCCGGGGCGGGCGCGATCGCCACCACATCGGTGACCGCGGCGACCCTTCGGGCTCCGCCCGGGGTCCGCTCCATGTGGACGATCAGATTCAACCCGCGCTCGAGTTGCTCGCGGATCGCGCCGTGGGGGAGCCCGACATCGGCCATCAGGGCGAGGGTCGCGAGCCGCCGCAGAGCGTCGGCAGGGGAGTTCGCGTGAACGGTCGAGAGCGCCCCGTCATGCCCGGTGTTGAGCGCGGTCAGAAGGTCGAGCGCCTCGGGCCCGCGAACCTCACCGATGACGATCCTGTCGGGTCGCATTCGCAGGGCGTTGCGAAGCAGATCGCGGATCGACACCTCCCCCCTGCCCTCGACGCTCGCGGGCCGGCTCTCGAGGCGGACGACGTGGGGCTGCTGCATCCTCAGCTCGGCCGCGTCCTCGATCGTGACGATCCGCTCGTCGGGCTCGATGAAGCTGGACAGCGCCCCGAGCATCGTCGTCTTCCCCGATCCGGTGCCACCGCTGACGAGGATGCTGGCGCGGCCCCGGACGGCAAGCCGGAGTTGCTCCATCGTCTCCGCGTCCAGGGTCCCCAGCTCGACAAGCCGCCGCGGACCGGGGCGCTCGCCCGCGAACCGCCTGATCGAGAGCGAGGGCCCGTCCACCGCCAACGGCGGGATGATCACGTTGACGCGCGATCCGTCGGCGAGTCGGGCGTCGACCATCGGGCTCAGCTCGTCGACCCGGCGCCCGAGCGGTGCCAGAATGCGCTCGATCATGTTGCGAAGCTCCTCCTCCCCGGAGAAGCTGACGTCGGTGGCCTCGATCCTCCCCAGGCGCTCGACGTAGACGGAGCCGGGGCCGTTGACCATCACCTCGTCGACCCGGGGGTCGGCAAGCAGGACCTCGAGCGGTCCGAGACCGACGGTGTCGTTGATGATCCTTGCCCGCAACCGCTCGCGGTCCGCCTCGCCGAGGACGGCAGCGCGCTCCTCCACGATCGCCGCCACAGCCTGCCCGAGATCCTCCGGGGGCGGTCCGCCCCCGGCAGCTTGTGAGCGGCGGCGCTCGACCAGCTCGGCGCGCAGCGCCTGCGCCAACCGGTCGAGGTGGCGGTCCTTGGCGCTCATGCAGGTTCAAGCACCGGGGACGTTTCCTTCTCCCCCGGTGGCTAGGCTGCGGCGGTGGCGCGGATCGAAGTCAAGATGGTGGACATCACCACGCTCGAGGTGGACGCGGTCGCGAATGCCGCCAACACACACTTGAAGCACGGCGGCGGCGTGGCCGGAGCGATCTCCCGCGCCGGCGGAGCCGCGATCCAGGAGGAAAGCGATGCAGCCGCCCCGATTGGCCTCGGGGAGGCTGTCGCCACCACAGCCGGCGAGATGCCTTCGAAGTGGGTCATCCACGCAGCCACGATGGAGCCCGGAGGTCCCACCTCCGCGGAGACGATCCGCAGGGCGACCGCGAACGCACTCCGGACCGCCGAGGAGCTCGGAGCCTCCTCGCTGGCGCTGGTCGCCTTCGGCACCGGGGTCGGCGGCTTCCCAATCGATCGGGCCGCGTTGATCGAGGTCGAGGAGTGCGAGCGCCGCATCGCCGAGGGCACACGGCTCGAGCTGATCGTCTTCGCCGTCGCCGACCAGCGCGCGAAGCTGGCTTTCGAGGAGGCGCTTGTCGGGGACTGAGCCGGAGGGCCTCGGCTAGCGGCGGAGGACGAGCGGCGATCGCGCCCTCGTCCTCATCTCGCCACCGGCCGGCGTTTAGGTGACCTCGACCCGGACGGTCTCCGGGCCCGAGCTGCCCATCCTGGCCCGGGTCGCCAGAGTCGGTCAGGGTCGCGAAGCCTTGACCGCCACCGGCAGCAGGGTGACCTGCCGGGCGAAGTTCTCGGCTGTGATCAGCTCCAGCGCCTGGCCCCTGGTGAGCCCCAGGGTGGCCGAGGAGAGCATCCCCGGACCGGGTCCATCGGGGCCCTGCCGGATCGAGAGCAAGGGGACTGCCGCGGCTGCGACATACGTCTGCCCCGGCCCGGGGCCGCGAGGCTCGTCGGTGACGATGACGTCGACGCGGGCGCGCCCCGGCAGCGACCCTTCCGCTCCAAGCGCGGCAGCGCCAGAGACGCTGATCTCCACAGGGCGGCGGCCGCCGCGCAGGCCGGGCGGCCCGGGTTGGGCGCGGGGCCGCTGAAGCCCCGAGGCGATCAGGTAGGAACCGGACGGAAGATCGGCGACCGGCTCCAGGCCGAGGGCGTCGGCGGGAACCGTCAGCGCTCCCGGCGGGATGAAGCGCGCAGGCACCCGGCGGAGTTCGAGCGCGCCGGAAACCTCTGCGGGGCCCAGGAGTTCTCCCCGGGCGAGCCCGGCTCGGGTGACGACGACCGGGCGCAACTCCCCGTAGCTGTTGGCGACACTCGACCCGTATCCATCGACGACGGCCCCGGCGAGTGCAGCGGCAAGCGCGGCGAGAACGGCGAAGACCGCCGCCCGCCTCCGCCGGCTCACCCGGGATCCCGGAGCTCAGGCGGCACGGTCCCGTTTGCCGACGCGAACCGGAAGCTCGAGCACTGCCAGCGACCCCTCTTCGGACCGCTCGAGTGCGAAGCGTCCCCCGTGCGCGGCGGCGACCCGGCGGACGACGCTGAGACCGTGCCCGTGGCGCCGACGCCCGCTCAGTCTCGCCACCACAGCCGCCGGCGAACCGTCCCTCGAGGCCGGCCTCCGGGCCGAACCGTTGTCGGCGACCGCGATCCGCAAGTTCTGTCCGCGGGTGACGGCGTCGACCGTGATCGCAGGCCCCCCGTGCTCGATCGCGTTGACGATCAGGTTGTCGAGAGCCTGTGAGAGCTCGGCCCGGTCACCGCGGAGCACCGGCACGCCGGCGCGCCAGCGCAGCTCGATCGTGCCCCCGGCCAGGCCTGCCCGCGAACGCCAGCGGCCGATCGCGCTCTCGACCAGAGCGCGGCACGGGACCGGCCCGAGCCGCCGCTCGCGCTCGCCCCCGTTGAGCTCGGCCTCCATCCTCGCCAGGGCGGAGAGCGCCACCTGGACGGTCCCCGGCATGCGCGCCCCGGCGATTCCCCTTGACCCGGGCGCCATCAGCGCCAACGTCTGCAGGGGCCGGCGCAGCTCGTGCAGGGCCTCGTTTAGGGCGTTCCGCCTCCTGCCGGCGCGTATCGAGAGGCCGACGAGGGCGAGGGCAAGGGTCACCGCGAGCGGCCATCCCGCCGCCACGTTCTCCGACAGCAGCCTCATCCGTCGATCAGGCGGTAGCCAACGCCCCAGCAGTTGACGACGAAGCGGCCGTGCTCGGGGTCGAGCTTGCGTCGCAGCCGGCTCGCGTGCGAGTCGAGTGTCCGGGTCCGCCCGAGGGAGCGGTAGCCCCAGACGTCGCGGAGCAGCTCCTCCTTGGAGAAGACCCTGGTCGGGTCCGCCGCCAGCGCCCGCAACAGGGAGAACTCCTTGTTCGAGAGCTCGACCGGGCGGTCGCCCACCCGGACGCTTCGCCTTGCCGGGTCGATCAGGATCTCACCGACCCGGCAGGGTCCCTGGCGGCCGTTGCGCCTCCGCCGCAGGATGGCGACGATCCTCGAGCGCAGCTCGGGGTAGTGAAAGGGCTTGACCAGATAGTCGTCGGCGCCGCTCTCGAGACCGCGGACGCGATCGTCGCTCGCCCCGCGGCCCGTGACGACGATCACCGGAAGGCCAGGGTCGAAGCGGGCGGCGACTCCGTCCGCCTCGCGGATCTCGCGCAAGACATCGAGGCCCCCGGCGTCGGGGAGGCCAAGGTCGAGGATCATCAGGTCGGGGTGGTTGTAGCTGGCAAGGCGCAGGGCGTCGGAAGCGCACGGCGCCGGCAGCACCTCGAAGCGGTCGGCCGTGAGGTGGTCGCAGAGCAACTCCAGAGTCGCCTCGTCGTCCTCGCAGACGACGACGGTGGCGATCTCCTTGCGCTCGGGAAGCATGGCGATCTAAGTGGCGCCCGGGCCCGCCTCTCCCCCCTCGCCCGGGAAATCGGTTCACGGCTCCCCGCCCATATTGTGGGTCTTGCAGGGCGCCCGCCCAGCGGTGTAGTGATGTCGCCCCGCGGGCCAGAGATGCAACCCGCCCCCAAGGGCGACAACCCGGGCTACCACTACAAGGCCACCGGTTTCGACTACCGCGCGACCGGCAACATGAGCGGGGCGATTCTCCCTTCGACACTTGGTCTGACTGCACCGGAACTGCTGGCGCCCATGGCGCTCTCCACCCTAGGCGACAAAGCACAGCTGACTGCCGTCAGCCGTTGCGACGCAGAAAGCGGCGGATGCGGCGGGCCGGTGGCCCGCCGTAGTCGTAGAGGGAGGCGACGTGGCCGGCGTTTGGAGCGATGTAGCGGCGGGCCTCGGGAAACTCGTCGGCGGTTAGCCGGCCCTCCCGCGGCGAGGTGACGTCGTCTAGCTCGCCGGAGACGACCAGGACCGGTATCCGTGGGGCAGCCGCATCTGCGCCGGCCGGCGGCTCATACAGCGGGCCAGGCTTGGGCCAGGTCAGGCAGGCCAGGTATCCGAGATGGGCGGAGAGGGCGACCTCACGGGGCGTGAACGGCGCGAAGCGGCCCCTGGGATAGCCACGGATCGCCTGTTCGAGTTGCTCGCGCCTCTGCGACTCCGTGGCGGACTTGTCCCAGATCATCGGGTAGTCGTTGCAGCTGACGGCGAGCTCGTCGGCATGCGAGTACTCGCGGACGTGTCCGAAGCTGTTCCCGCCCGACGCGGTGAGGCGGACGTAGGGCCGCTCGTTGCCGCCGAGGTAGGCCTCGATCGCCCGGTCGATCTCCAGGTAGGCCCGCGGGGGATCATTCCCCGCGTCGCCGATCGCATCGAGCAGCGGGCCGATGCCGTCGTGCCCACGGCGGAGGCGGCGGACGAAGCGCTCGAGGCGGCGGCGGGCGTCGCCCGAGCACTCCGGCGAGCGCTCACAGGCGATCGAGAGCGAGCGGATCCCAGTCCGCAGCAGGCTCGGGTACCAGCCGCTCTCCCCCCGCACCGGGTAGGCGGAGTCGAGCACCAGCGCCCTTAGGGTGCCGCCGTGGCGAAAGGCGTAGGACTGGGCGAGGTAGGTGCCGTAGGAGTCCCCGTACATCGTCATCCGCGAAATCCCGAGGGCACGGCGGACATCGTCGATGTCGTCGGCGGCGGCAGCCGTCCGGTAGGAGGCGAAGCGGGGGCCGAGGCGGTGGGCGCACTCGGCCATCGCGATCCAGTCGGGGGCGCGCCGCCGTTGCGCGTCGGGACAGGGCAGGAGCCCGGAGCCGCCGGTCCCCCTCATATCGACCAGGAGCAGGTCGCGACGGCGGAGCAGGTCGGCGAAGAGGTGAACGTAAGTCTCGGCGCTGCCCTTCGACGAATAGCCCGGTCCGCCCTCGATCGCGACGATCGTGCCCTGCGATCGCCGGTTCCGCTCGACCCGCCGGCGAAGGGCGAAGGCGATCGGGGTGGTCCCAAGTGACGGCTCGGCACGTTCCAGCGGAACCTCGAGGCGGCCGCAGCGGAAACCGAGTCGGGCGGCATTCTCACCGCACGGCCCGAGCGATACCGACGCCACCTCGGTCCGGTCGGTTTCGACCCGCGTCGTATCGCCGGCACCGCTCGAGCCGCCGCAGCCGGCCGCGACCAACCCCGTGGCCAGCCCGATCGTGGCGACGAGACCGAGGTTATGGAGGCTGCGAAGCAGAGCGCGGGAATCTAACCGAGGGCGATCGGGGAAGGGATCTCCAGGACCGCCCAGGCGCCGCGACGGGCGACGGCCCGCAGTGGGGGCACGGCGCTACGGGTCTCGATCGCACGGCCGCCCCGGTCGAGAAAGGCGAGGTCGAGCGCGAACCGCATGCCGAAGGTGTGCACGCAGGAGCAGCGGGGGATCAGCAGACCCGTGCCCGCCCGCTCCCGATCGAGCCAGGCCAGCCCGAGCAGCCGGGCGAGGGGATCGTCGGCCACCGCCACCTCGAGACCGAGCGCACGACCCCGGGGAAGGCGCCGGAGCCGGGCCGCGGTCGAGCTTTCACCCATTCCGCGTCAAGACTCAGGCCGCTGCCTTTCTCCCCTTGCGGGTTCGCCTGCGGCGGTCAAGGGGCGCAAGGATCCGCCCGCGGTGCAAACCCTCGTTCAGTGCGTGCTCCAGGCACGCGCAGGGATACGATGATCGCAATGATGCGGACCCTGTCCCGGCCGGAGATCGAGGCGGAGCAGACAAGGCTTCAACTTGGATAAGAAGACGACCCGCAGAGGGAACTACGAATCTGGCTCGGACTACGTTCTCGAGTACGGCGAGCTCCGCTTCTCCTTCAACGAGGAGGACTTCGCGCAGCGGGTCGAGCAGGCCGCAGTCAAGCTTGGCTTCGTGGATCAGGGCCTGAGCCGCTTCGAGCTCGAGGACCTGCTCGATCTCGCCGTCAGCGGCGAGATCGCCGAGCCGTCCTCCCCTCTAGGCGGACACATCAACGAGAACTGGGAGGACCTCGTCGGCCCCGCCAACCGCAGCCTCGTGCACTGGATCCGCCGACTCGTCTTCCGCGGCGCCTGGCTCGATCAGCGCGTCAAGGAGGGCGAGCTGGACGTCATCTTCGACGAAGAGAGCCAGACCTTCGGCTACGTCCAGCCCGACCGCAGCTCAGAGCTGATCGAGCTCTCCCGCGAGCCGTCCTGGCGGCGGATCGCCTACCGGCGCTGAGCCGGGAGCGTCCCCTCCGTCGGCAGCTATGTCGAGAGCAGCTCGGCGTTGGAGGGGCTGGACTTGATGCGCTCGCGCAGCAGCGCCGCCGCCTCGGCGGGGTCGTGGCCGCGCAGCTCATCGCGTAGGGCTCGCGCCGCTGCCAACTCGGACTCACCGCGC
The DNA here is from genome assembly GCA_963840235.1 of uncultured Actinomycetes bacterium. GTDB lineage: Bacteria > Actinomycetota > Thermoleophilia > Solirubrobacterales > 70-9 > JBBRHQ01. Next base: position 141,399 of record CAWIYC010000003.1, on the reverse strand, counting down.
AGCGACTCCTCGCCCGATACGGCGCAGGCCGAGACGTCGAGCGCGGGCAGAGCCCCGGCGGCGGCGAGCTCGGGGTCGAGGGTCAGCAGCGCGTTCTCGGTTGTCTCGATCGCCTCGAGGGCCTCGTCGCCATCCTCGGTCCCGCCGAGCACGGTGGCGATCACGGTCAGCGAGCCCGCGCCCTTGTCCTCGGTCTCGCGCCCGGCGCCGAAGACCGGCTTGACGGCGGCGGGATCCCCGTGGGCGACCCCGAGCCGGGTCAGCGAATCGACGATCAGGACGACGTCCTCGCCGGACTCGGCGCGGCGCTTGGCCCGCGCCACCGCCAACTCGGCGTGGCGGACCTGGTCGGACGGCTCGAGGTCGGCGGCGGCTGCGGCGATCTCGGCCGTCGCCGTCTGGCGCTTCCACTCGGTCACTTCCTCGGGGCGCTCGTCCACAAGCAGCACGACGATGCCGGGGGCGTCGGGCGCTGCTGCGATCGCCTTGACCAGGCCCCGCAGCAAGGTCGTCCGCCCGGAGCGGGGAGCGGCGCGCACCAGCACCCGCTGGCCGTAGGCGAGCGGCGCCAGCAGGTCGGCGGCGCGAACTAGGACGTCGGAGGGATCGATCTCGACTGCGATGCGGCGGTGGGGGGCGACCGGGGTCAGATCCTCGAACGCGGCTGCCCGTTCCTCGGCCGGCTCGGCGCCGTTGACCCGACCCACCCGGATCAGGGCGCGGTGGCGCTCGCCGCGGCGGGGCTCGCGCGCGGGCCCGCCGACCTCGTCTCCGGCGCGCAGCTCGCAGCGGCGGATCTGGGAAGCCGAGACGTAGACGTCACCGGGCCGAGGCTCGAGCCCCCCGAGCCGCAGGAAGCCGTGGCCCTGGGCGACTATGTCGAGGACCCCCGTCACCTCCTCCCCCTCTTCGGCGCCGGCATCTTCTTCCTCGGCAAGGCCCCCGCCGTTTCCTGCTTCGCCGGCCTCGGCCTCGCCGGAGACTGCCTCGGCGCGTCCGCGGCCGCCACGACGGCGCCGTCGCCTGCCCCGCCGCGGCCTCTCCTGCTCCTCCTCCGCCTCGCCGTCCTCGCCCAGCAGGGCTGCGACCAGCTGCTCACGGCGCATGCCCCGGAACCGCGGCACGCCGGCCTCGGCGGCGAGCGCGTGCAACTCGGCGATGTGCTTGGACTCCAGTTCTGCCTTGGTCATCGAGCGGCCAGGTTATTTCAACTGGCCATCGCCGCGACGGCGTCCCTGATCCCCTGCTCGGCGGTGGGGAACCCGGGCGCCCATCCCAGCTCCCGCTTTATCAGGGCGTTCGAGGAACGTGCCGAGCGGGTAACGGCCCTGACCGGGTCGGCCCCTGCGACCAGCCGCGCGACCCAGGCGGGCACCCGACGGGGCGGGCCGGCCCCGATCTCGCGGGCGATCAGGGCGACGAAATCGCCATAGGCGATCGGCTCGTCGTCGACGACGTGGTAGGTCGAGCCCGCAGGGGCCTCCTCGACCGCGAGCCCGAACGCGGAGGCGACGTCGACATCGCGGACGACGTCCCAAAGATTGCGGCCTTTACCGATCACGGCGAACCGCCCCGGCGCCCGCAGGCGGGCCACGAACTCGCTCTCGAACCAGCCGCCGGGACCGTAGACGTGCGACGGGCGGATCACAATGCCCTCGAGCGGCGATTCCGAGAGCAGGCGCTCGCCCTCCTGCTTCGAGCGCCCATAAGCGGTCTCGACCGGGAGCACGCTCGACTCGTCCAGCAGGGCACCGCCCGCGTCTCCGGTGACCACGGTCGAGGCGAAGACGACGCGCCGCACGCCGGCTGCCTCAGCCGCCTCGAGCAGGCGCCTGGTCCCCTCGACGTTGACCTCGTTGATCCGCTCCCGGCTGCGCTGGGAGGCGATCTCCGCCGCCAGGTGGACGATGACCTCCGGGCCCGCCGAGTCGATCGCCCGCCCCAGGGCGGCGCCGTCGGCGAGGTCCGCTCTCATCTCCTCGACCCCGTCGGGGCCAGATCCCGGCCGCCGCACGAGCGCCACCGGCTCCTGGCCGCGCCGGTCCAGATCGCGGCAGACGGCGCCGCCGAGGAAGCCGCTGGCTCCGGTCACCAGGACCCGCATCGCCAACGACCTATTGCGGCGGACCCGCCGCAGGATCGATACCCTCCTGGGCCGCCGCAGCGGGCCAGGCCTCCACCTCGGCTTCGACCTGGGCCTCCGTCCATCCCAGCTCTGCGCCCATCGCCTCCGCCACCGGCCGCACCGACTCCGCCCCGCGAAGCTGCGAAGCCGCGACCAGCCCAAGGCGGGTACGGCGGAGGATCACGTCAGCGACCGAGCGCGCCTGCTCCAGCCTGGCCGCGATCACGGCCTCGGCCAGCAGATCGGGTCGGCCGGGGACGATCGGCCTCGCCAGCTCAGGCCGCTCCCCGGCGAGCGCGAGCACGTCGCCGGCTGCGTGCCCGTAGCGGAAGGCGAGCTGGCGCACCGACTCCTCCCCCACCCCCGACGGAGCCTCGAGGTCATCGGGGCCCGCCTCCATCCCCAGTGGGATCTCCGCCGTCGAGCAGGGAGCCTCGCGGCCCTCGCGCTCGACCAGGCGATCGACGGTCTGCTTCGCCATCCGTCGCCAGGTGGTCAGCTTGCCGCCGGTGATGGTCAGCATCCCCGAGGAGGTCTCGTAGAGCTCCGCCTTGCGCGAGATGTCCACCGACTTGCGCGGGTCCCCGGTCGAGATCAGCGGCCGCACCCCGGCGTAGGCGCCACAGAGGTCGGAATCGGTGAGCGAGGTGGCGAAGAATTCGTTGACCGCGTTGAGCAGGTAGCCGATGTCCTCCGCGGCCGGCCTCGGATGGGCGATGTCGCCCTCGTAGTCGTTGTCGGTGGTCCCGACCAGGGTCCGCCCGTACCAGGGGAGGGCGAAGATCGCCCTGCCCTCGCCCGCCGGGACCACGCAGGCCGCCTCCCCCATCGAGAGGCGGTCGCTGTCGATGACGACGTGGGTCCCGCGGCTCGGTGAGATCCTCGGAACGTCCTCCTCGTCGACGATCTCCTCCGGCCGGATCCTGTCGGCCCAGACGCCGGTCGCGTTGACGACGTTGACCGCCTCGACCTCGATCCGCTCACCCGAGGAGGCTTCGGTGAAGGCGGCTCCCGCCGCACGCCCATCACTCTCCAGCACCTCGGTGACGTCGGCCCCGTTCAGCATCACCGCTCCGTAGCGCTCGGCCTCGCCGAGGATCGTCAGCACCAGGCGGGAGTCGTCGGTCTGGCAGTCGTAGAAGAGGTAGGCGGCTGTCGGGTCCCGCTCGGCCAGGGCGGGGATCATCTCGACCACCTCGTCTCCCTCGATCGTGCGGTGGCGCTCCGGCGACCAGTAGAAATCGTCCTCCCCTTCCTTCGAAGAGCGCATCTCACGGCGACTGCGACCGACCCGGGTCGTCGCCATCACGTCGTACATGTTGAGCCCGATCCCGAGCTTGCGATCGCGCCGCTCATCGCCGAGGACGGGGACCAGGAACGGAGTCGGGTAGACGAGATGCGGCGCCAGCTGCACCATCAGCTGGCGCTCGAGCAGCGCCTCCCGGACCAGGCCGAGGTCGAAGTTCTGGAGGTAGCGCAGGCCTCCGTGGACCATCTTCGACGACCGGCTCGAGGTGCCGAAGGCGTAGTCGTCACGCTCCAGCAGCGCCACCGAGTAGCCGCGGGAGGCGGCGTCGAGGGCGACCCCGGCGCCGGTGATCCCGCCACCGATGACGAGCACCTCGAAGCGCTCCCCGGCGATCGCCTCGATTGCCTGGTTGCGCGAGAGCATCAGTCCAGGTGGGTGGTCGTTGCCGAGGCCGGCGGGCGCTCGGGCGGCTGCTGTTGCTGGCGGGGGCGGCCGAGGTGTATGAGGGCTACGAAGCGCTCCCCGGCGTCTAGCCCGACCGCCTCCCGGCCCTGATCGGAGCGCAGGAACCCGGGCGTCCGCCAGTAGCCGGCGAGCCCCCGGCCGTGGGCGGCGAGGAGGACGATGTAGGCGGCAACGGCGGCGCTGTGGAGGTCCTCCTCGTCCTGGACGGGGTCGCCCCCGAGGACGCAGGAGGCGACGATCAGTGTCGGGGCGCGGTCGAGCTTCGCCGCCCCCTCGGGGCCTGCGGCCGACTTGAGCCGGCTCAGCGCCGCCGGGCCGATGACGCGGAAGCGCCAGGGGGCGGTGAGATGGTGGTTTGGCGCCCAACGGGCCAGGTCGAGCAGCTGGTCGAGCTCCTCCGCCGTGATCGGCTCGGGAGCGAAGGCCTTGTGGGTGCGGCGCGTCCGTATCGCGGTCTCGACGTCCACGCCGACGAGGGTATAGGGACGGCGCCGGCCGTCTACCAGACGCGGCGCCGCGCGACCCACCAGAGCGCCGTGATCGCGGGGCGGCGGCCAGGGCGATGCCCGACCCGGGCCGCGGTACCCGCACCGCCACCGCCATTGCCTCTGGTGGCACGTCGTTGATCTCCGCCGACGCGGGGGTGCCGCACGGTCTCAGGTCGTCGGCTGATCCTGCGGGGGCGGCGCCGGACCCCTTCCCGCCGCGCAACTCGCGCGAGAAACCCTGCTCGGGCTCCGTCAGCGGATCTGGCGCGCTCGTGCTGAGTGCGGTCGGAAGGGGCACCGGCGCCACCCCCGCCGATGTCGAGTCTGAGACGGTCGGCGAGTCTCGACGACGGAGAGGCGCCCGAAGGCGAAGAGGGTCGGGCTCGGCCGCGGTGCTCCCGTCGCCGCCGGGGCCTGCGGGTCGGGGGCGGCGGGCTCTGGGGACCGTCGGTCAGCGGGAAGGACTGTCGGCGTAGAGGGGAACCAGGGCCTGGGCGGTCACCCAGACGGGGGTCTGGTCGCTGCGCTTCGAATAGCGGAGGTGACCGTCACCCGACTGGCGCGCGAAGAGGTAGTCGAGGGCGTCGCGGCCGCCCTCGCGGATGTGGCGGGGCCGGACCCCGGCGGCGAGCATGCCCTGCGCCGCCCAGGCGGTGGATTGGGAATTGACGACCCCGGATCCGCCGAGGCGGAAGCCGCCGCCGCGGACCTGGGCACGGCGCAGGTAGCGGAGCGCCCTGCCGAGGGCGCGGCGGCCACCCACAGCCTGCAGCACCGCCCCTGTGGAGTCAGCGTCGCTGGGTGCGCCGGGGACGACCCCCCATCCCCCGTCGCCGTTCTGGACCCGGCGCAGCCAGTGAAGCGAGCGAGAGGAGCCGCCGGGCGCGCCCGCCGCCCGCAGCGCGAGGAGCGCAAAGGAGGTGGCGTTGGGCCAGCCCTCGAAGGAGCCATTGGCGCGCCGCCTGCGGCGCAGCTCGCCGACCAGGTCGCGGCCGGCGAAACGGCGCGGGCTGACACCGGCACCCTCGAGCGCGAGGATCGTCTTCGCCAGGTCGCCACTGCTGCCGATCGCCCGCGAGTTGCGGCGGAGGAAGTCCACCGGCGATCTCCCCCTGCGCTCGAGGTCGAGCGGGTTGCGGCCGGCCGCCTCGAGGCCGAGCATCGCCCAGCCGGTGATGGCGACGCTCGAGCGCGCGCCCGGGGACGAGGCGAAGCCGCCGTCCGAGTTCTGCGCGGCCGCCAGCCAGGTCGCCGCCTCGACCCGCCCGGCCGCCCGCGCCGCCCCGGTGCCCATGGTGCCGAGCGCGACCATCACAAGCAGGAGTGCTGCCACGCCCCCCGCTGCCGCTCCGGCTCCCGCTCCGGCAATGCCCGCATCCTGGCTTCTGCCCGCGGCCCGCCTCCACTCGAACCTCTCCCGGAAACGGAGGAGCATTCTCACCATCGCCGGCCCGGCGACCAGGGCCAGGGTGGCGTTGCCGATCGCGTGGGCCGCGTCGAAGGGGATTGCCCTCACCTCGAGTGCGAGGAACCGGTCCAGCGAGAGCTCCCCCCCGTAGCTCGCCATCAGCGAGAAGTTCATCAGCGCCCCGAAGCCGACCCCGGCCAGGCCGCAGGCGATCGCAAGCCCGACCCTACCCATGCGAGCACCTCTCCAGGCGAGGAGCGCCCCCAGGACCCCGCAGAGACCCCAGCCGGCCATCTGCCAGGGCGTCCACGGGCCCTGGCCGAGCCAGAAGTTCGAGACCAGGCCGGCGAGAGCGCCGACGGCGAACCCGGGCGCGGGGCCGATGGCATATCCGGAGAAGATCGCGATGTCGGTGGTCGCGACCACGTTCGGGATCGCGGCGAAGGCAAGGCGCCCGGCGACGGCCAGCGCCGCCAGCGCCGCAACCAGGGCGACGACCTGCGACGGGGGCCGCGAGCGCTCATACCAGGCGAAGCCGCCGAGCAGGACCGCTCCGAGGACGGCGAAGCTCCACACCTCCCAACTCACAGCTCTTCCTCCGCCAGCGCTCGCGCCCCCTGCTCAGGCGTGATCACGCCCGGCCGGTCGAGCACCCGCGCGACCTCGGTGGCGAAGTACCAGCCCCCGGAGAGGACCTCGGCGGCGCCGGCGTCGGCGATCACGACCCCGTCCCCGAGCAGGACCACCCGCTCGGCGAAACAGGCCGCGAACTCGACGTCGTGGGTGGCCACCATCACCGCGGCCCCGCCGGAGGACATCTCCGCGATCAGCCCGACCAGGTCGTCGCGCCGGGCGCGGTCCATTCCCCGGGTCGGCTCATCAAGGGCGACCAGCCCCGGCACCCGGCCACCCTCGATGCGGCCGGCCAGGGCGATCGCCAGGGCGAGCCGCTGCCGCTCGCCTCCCGAGAGGTCCCGGGGGTCTGCCTCGACCGCGTGCGCGAGCCCCATCAACGCCAGCGCCTGCCGGCCCTCGCCGGGGGGCAGCTCGTCTCCGACGCGCTCGCGAACCAGGTAGTCGCCGGGGTTCTGGGTCAGCAGCGCCATCCCCTCCGGCGCCCGGATCTTGCCGCGGACCGGCGCGATCAGCCCGGCGGCGGCCCGCAGCAGCGTGCTCTTCCCGGCCCCGTTGCGCCCCATCAGCGCAACCCGCTCACCCCTTTTCACGGACAGCTCGACTCCCCGCAGGACGTCCCGTAGCTGACCGCCGGGATCCAGCTCGACCCACAGATCATTTGCCGTGAGGGCGGGGGCATCGGGGGGGCCGGACCTCCCCCTCTCTCGCACTCGCGCCAGCAGCCGCCCGGAGCTTTGCTCCAACGCCGGGGGGCGCTCCCGCGAAAGACGTTCGGAGGGGGCGCCGGCACCCCCAGCGACACGCCCGTCCTGCGAGATGAGGTGACGCGCCTGACGGACCCCGACGGGAAGCGGGTCGATGCCTGCGAGTGAGAAGAGGCGGGCGGAGGGAGTCGTCAGGACTGGGTCGGCGTCCATCGCCCAGGCGAGGAAATCCCCGGGGGAGCCGTCGAAGGCAATCGTGCCGGCGTCCATGGCGATGACGCGGTCGGCGGCGGCGAGACAGCGCTCGAGCCGGTGCTCGGCGAGGAGGACGGCGACTCCCCACTCCTCGTTGAGGCGGCGCAGCAGCCAGATCAGCTCGTCGCCGGCGACCGGGTCGAGTTGGGAGGTCGGCTCGTCGAGCAGGACGAGCGAGGGACGCGTGACCAGGGCCGCCGCCAATGCGACCCGCTGAAGCTCGCCCCCGGAGAGGGTGTCCACCGTGCGCTCGAGCAGATGGGGAACGGCCAGTGCCAGGGCGACCTCCTCGACCGCACGCGCGCGCGCCGCGGGCGGCTCCCCCCGCATCTCCAGCGGCAGCTCGATCTCAGCCGCAACCGTGGTCGAAACCACCTGGGCCTCGGGGTCCTGGGCCACGTAGCCGACGGAGCCGGCGAGCAGGCCGGGGCCCGCCCCGATCGCGTCGAGTCCCGCAACCATGACCGAGCCCGACACCTCTCCCCCGTGGAAATGCGGCACCAGACCGCATGCTGCGCGCAGAAGCGTCGACTTCCCGCTCGCCGAGCGCCCGGCGAGGAGGGCGAAATCCCCCGCGGCGAGATCGAGTGAGACCCCGTCGAGGGCGTCTTCGCCGGCCCGCGGGTAGGAATAGGTCAGCCCTTCGATCGAAAGCGCCGGAGCGACCCCCTCGTGGGCGACCACCTCAGGCACGTGCCACCTCCCCGCGCAGGGCGCTCCGCGGCCGGTGCCGTCGCCGTACGGGAACGAACCCGCAGAGCAGCGCCGCCAGTGCGACCGCAACGGTCGAAGCGGAGCTCGGGACATCGAGCGCGGGGTAAGCACTGAAACCGTCGGCGCCGGCGAGCTTGGCGGCGATCGCCCCCGACGTCAGCAGCAGGCCCGCGAGGTAGAGGCGGCGGTCATAGCGCGAGCGCACCCGCCGGAGAGCCGCCGGTCGTCCTAGGGCATAGCCACGAAGCTCGAGGGCGGCCGCTGCATCCACGGCCCGGTCGAGGGAGCCGGCGAGGAGCCTTCGGGCCAGCGGTCCGCGACCGGCGGTGGCCGCGCCCGGCCCGCGCAGAGCGGCCGCCTCGCGCAGCCGAGCCGCGTCGGCGGCAGCCAGCGGGACCATCCGGGAGATCAGGCTCGCGGTCAGGGCCGAGCGCCCGGCGATCGGGCGCAGGGCTCGCAGAACGAGGTCGGGGTTGACACAGGCCGAGTAGACGGCGAGGGCGACCATCACCACCGCCGCCCGCAGGCCGATTACGGCCCCCGCGGCGAGGGCCTCCGCGGTGACGTTGACCTGACCGAGGAGGGGCCACTCGCCGAGCCTTGCCAGGACGGTGTCCCCGCGGTCGGTGACGAGGCCGTTGACGATCGTGATCAGGAGCGCCAGGACGACGCCCATCCGTGCCGCGACGCGGACGGCGCCGGCGGCGCCGGCGAGCACGCCGGCGGTGGCCGCGGCGACGCCGACCGCAATCAGCACCAGCGGGCTCGAGAAGAGGAAGGCGACCACGACCAGTGCCCCTAAGTAGGCGACGGCGGCGCCGGCGGAGGCCGTCTGGATGACGCCGGGGCGGGGCGTGTAGGCGAGGGCAGACCTCATGGCAGCGGCAGCGCCGTCACCGAGCCGCCTCCGGTGGCGACGGCGTAGCGGTTACGCAGATCGGCGGCATCGAGCAGTCCGGCGGCGGCTCGTACCCCGGCCGGGCCGGCCCCGGTCACCAGCCACAGGGGCGCCGACTCGTAGCGGCGGGTCGCGGCGACCAGGCCGGCCCCGGGCCCGAACTCACGGGCGGGACGGCCGTCCTCGCCGAGACCCTCGAGGACGAAGCCGCCGCCGCGCCGCCCGAAGGTCGCGAAGACGCCGCTGTACTGGGGACCGCGCTCGATTCCTGCGGCGAGGGGGTCGGACCTGAGCCGCGCCCAGGTGCCGACCAGGACCCTTATCGGTTCACCGGCGCGTCCCCCGGCTCCCTCCGAGGCAGCCGCGCCGACCCTGCGGCGCACCAGGGCGCAGGCCACTTCCCCGCCCCTGCACTCGACCCTGACCGGGCGGCGCTTGCCGTCGTAGCCGTCGGCGAACGGCTGCGGCCAGGAGCCGACGACCGCTGGCACGTGCATCGCGGCCGTCCAGTCACGGTAGTCCCACCAGACGCGATCGCCGCCGTCGAGCGTGTGATCGGCGGAACCGACAGGCGACTCGAGTCCGTTGACGTAGAAGAACCAGTCGAGATAGCGCCCACCGCTGCTTCCGCCCGCGACGCCGTCGATCGATTGCACGAAGCCACCTCCGTAGCGGGTCGTGATCTCGGCGTTGCGGTCGAGCAGCCGGATCACCGTGTCGGACTCCTTGACGTCGCCGATCTCGCGATCGAAGACCACGGTCCTGCCGTAGTCGCGCGTGACCGCGTAGTCGACCGAACCCACCCCGGCACCGGCTCCGAGGCCGCAGCCGGCGCTCACCAGCGCCGCCGCCAGCGCTGCCAAGAGCGCCGTGCCGCCGGCAGCGCTCATCCGCGCCGTGTCACCTGCTCGCAGCCGCGGGCCGTGTCCTCGGGATCGAGCACCGACCTGTCCCGGCCTGGCCCGCAATCGACGGCATCGCCTCCCCCGCCAATCGAGCTGACGAAGTCGGCACCACCACGGGCACGGATCCGATCTGAGCCGGTCGTGCCGATGATCCTGTCAGCGCGGCTGGATCCGAAAATGTCCTTGCCCCGTGTCGCCGGGCAGGCCGATGGATCGGAGTCGGCACAAACGTACACCGGGGGAGACGGAATCTTCCCCGGGCGCACGGCTCGGATCCGCCGGCTCTCGTTGAGCACCACCTGGGCATTGCCGGAGGCGTCGGTCGGAAGATCCGCCCCGTCAACCTTGACGCCCTTCGCCGCGCTCGACTTTCCGGCGTCGTTGATGCCGAGGACGTGGACGCCGAAGGGCACGCCCGGCTCGGCCCTGGCCGGCGCCCTCACCACCAACTCGGGCGGACAGTAGTACGGAGGCGAGGGATCGCATTTGGAGAACGGGATCAGGTACCAGATCACCGAGTTGCCGCTGTGCACTATCGCCTGGTCTCCGGAGATCTGCGGGTTCTTGTGATTGACCTTGAGAAACCAGAACTGGCTCGCACGGACCCGCTCGGAGCCGATCGCGCAGAGCCCCAATCCCGGGAAGCCGAAGTCGTAGTCGGTCACCGAGAGCGGACGGAGGTCCGGGTCGGACTCTTCGGCGTCGCGGAGCGCGCCGAGAGCGGTCGCCCCGGGCACGCGAACGCTCTTGCCGCTGCCGCCGGTCCCGGTGCCGAAGCAGTCGGCGCCGCGGTCGGTCCGGATCGCAGTCGGTCCCGTGTACTGGCGCTGGTCGGCCAGCACCTTCCCTTGAATCGTGAGAACGCGCAGGTCCACGGGGACCGTCTTCGCCGCGGCCCCTGCTGCGGCACAGAGCACCGCCGTTGCTGCCAGCGCACACAGCGCCACCAGCCGGAGTCGGTTCAATCTGGGCACGAAGCCACCCTTTCCTCGAGGGTTGAAGTTGGCTCGGCCGGGGACAGGTCTCCTGGCTTCCGGGTCGCACGCCGCGCCTTCCCAGGGAGTCGGTGTCATCCCCAGTGGCCGGCCCTCTCGGGCCCGCGACGGACTTTGCCCGGTCACAGTGGCGGGACCGCGCCGGCTTCACACCGGACTTCCCTTGACCACCGACCGTATGTCTCCGGGGAGTCTAGTTGCCGGAGCGGTAGTCCCGCGTGGCGCCCAGCAGACGGCCGTCGGCGGCGTGGGCCACCGCGGTCACACGCGTCAGCCCGCCGGCCGCGAAGGGCAACCGGACCGGACGGCCGACGTCGTCACCCTCGAGCGAGAGCCGGTCTTCGCCGTTGACGGCGACCTCGAACCGGTGCATCCGCTCCCCGGCGGGGACGGCCGGAGTGAACTCGACGGCGGCAGCGCCCGGGACGATCGTCTCGGGAAGCCCCAGCGAGGGCGCGGCCGAGTGGGTGGGGATCTCGCCCCGGCGCCGGCGGGCGACCTCATCGCCGGCCGGCAGTCTTGCGACCGACTCGACCACCTCGAACTGGGTCATCAGGCCGTGGTCCTCGTGATCGAGCATGTGGCAGTGGATCACGAACTTGCCGGGGAAGTCGCTGAAGTGACCGGCGACCCGGATCGTCTCGCCGGGGCCGACGAAGAAGGTCTCCTTGAGGCAATCCTCCCACGGTTTCGGGGGCTTGCCGTTGCGGGCCAGCATGTACCAGTCGGTGTGGTGCAGGTGGAGGATGTGGGTGACCTTGGTCTTGTTGGTGACCTGCCAGGTCTCGGTGGTGTCGATCAGAGGGCTGGCGTCCACGCGCGCGGGGTTGAAGGTCTTGCCGTTGATCAGCCAGCTCGGGAAGAAGGCCCCACCGAGCGAGATCACCCAGGTCCGGTCCGGCGCCCTCTTCGCCTCCCCGGTCCAGGCCGGCAGCGGGCGCAGCTTGCGGGGGACACGGGTGGAGTCCTTGCGCTTCCTGCCGACCCGGAATTGCATCACCGGCCCCAGATAGGGACGGGCGCCGAGCGAGTTCTCGCCGTCGTGGCGCTTGACGCTCTCCAGCACCACCGAGCGTCCGGCGGCGCCGGAGAAGTCGACGATCACCTCGGCCCGCTCAGCCGGGCCGAGCAACAGCCGGCGCCGCTTCACGGACCTCGGCATCAGCCCGCTGTCGGTCGCCACCTGGACCATTCGGGCGCCGTTTGAGAGGGCGAGGTTGTAGCTGCGGAAGTTCGAGGCGTTGAGGATCCGCAGGCGGTGTCGGCGAGCAGTGACCGGGTGATGCGGCCGGTGGGCGCCGTTGACCAGCACCAGGGAGCCGGTGACGCCATCGTCTGGCGGCTTCAGGTTCGTGAACGGGTTGGTCAGCTGGTTGTGGCGGTCGAGCGAGCGGTCGGTGATCAACAGCGGGATGTCGCGGCCGCCCGAGGGCAGGTCGAGCGAGTCCTCGAGGTCGTCTTCGATGATCCACATCCCGGCCAGGCCCTGCCAGACATTGCGCCCGGTGTGGTCGAGGCGGTGGTCGTGGTACCACTGGAACGACGCCCGTTCGGGCCCGCCGTCCTCGATCAGGTCGTAGACGTAGGTCTTGGCACCCCCCGGCTCCAGCAGCAGGTCGTTACCGGACTGCAGCGCGGAGAGGCCGCGGGGAATTCTGCAGAAGAGGGAGAAGCGGTGCGAAGCGGTCAACCCGCCCGGCTGGCCGTCGAACTCGGAACGGTTGTGGCCACCGTGCAGGTGGACCGTGAGCTCCCCCGCCTTCTTCGGCAGCCGGTGCAGGAAAGTGACCCTGGTCTGCTCCCCGGCGCGGCGGCGGATGGTCGGCCCTGGAAAGGTGCCGCCGTAGGTCCACATCTTCGTCTTTCGCCCCGACAGGATCCGCACCCCCGCCTGGCGGATCGGGATCCGCAGGTTTGCCCCCCGCAGCGTCCGTGGAATCGGCAGCTTGGCGCGGAATCGTCCCGCCGCAAGCGCCGGGGCAACCTCATCGGAAAGCGGGAGCAGACTCCCGGGCCGCACCCGCAACGGCAGCAGCAGCGCCAGCAGCCCGCCACCGAGCGCGCCCAGGAACGCCCGCCGCCCGAAGCGGCGGGCGTCCCCGGCCGACTCTGCTCGGCGCTGGTCTAAGGCAGCACCTTGATCGAGCCGTGCATCCACGGATGGATCACGCACATGAAAAAGAACCTGCGCGGGCCGTTGGAGGTGTTGATCGACACCTCCTGGCCGAACGAGGCATGCGGCTTGCTCCCGGTGAACCAGGAGTCGCCCTTGCGGTTGAGGTTGCCGAGAGTGCTCCAACCCGGCCTGCCGGCCTCGGCGGGATTCTCGGTCGGCGGTCCGTTGCCCTTGACTCCGTGCCACTTGGCGACCGCAAAGCAGATGTGTCCCGGCGTGAAGCACGCCTTGCGGTCGGGACGGGTGCGCGGGAACGACTCGCGCGTCACCAGCGAGAAGGTGTGCGGCCCGATCGCCTGCGGGTTCGTCTTGTTGAGGATCCGCAGCGTGTCCCCCGAGTGGACTGTCTTCGGGGGGAAGAACCGCGGGAGCCCGTCGTTTCGGTCCTTGATCAAGACCGTGTCGGTCTTTGCCTTGCGAGCGTTACCGGTCGAGCCGGTTGCGAACGCCGCCGCGAACACTGCGAGCGCCAGCAGCCCCACCAGGGCGGAGACGATCGCAACCCTGCCGGGGCGAACGCGAGTGGTGATGGTCCTCAATTTCAATCCTTTCCGAGCGCCGTCTCGAGCCCTTGCCGACTGAATTCCCGGCGCCTCACTTGGCTTTCCCAACCTATCCGACCGAACCTATGCGGGTCAATAAAGGACAGCTAAATGGCACCGGGCGCGCCCATGCTCAACCACGCCCCCGCCCCTGGCTCTCCCTGTGCTCCGGGTTCTAAGGGCAGGCCGGGGCGCCCGTCGGACCCCGCACCCTTCTCAGGGCAGGCGCTTGACGTAGGCACGCACCGGGGGCTCGGCGGCGACCTTGGGGGCGTTCCCTCCCTGCGAGCCGGTGAGGCTGCCGGCGGCGGCAAGCAGTGCCGCGGTGGTGGTCTCGTTGAGGCCCGGGGCATACGGGTGCGAGCAGACGCCGCCGGGAAGGCGCGAGACCCTGGCCGGGCCCCTGTGGCTGATCGCATCCTTGAAGGCGGCAAAGGTGACCGAGTCGAGGGCCGTGCCGATGTGGCTGACCACCCGCCCCGGGCACACCTTCTGGATGAGGACGTTGGTCGCGCCCTCCAGGGAGGAGGTCGGGTGCCTGCCGCCCTGCGGCTGCACTGTCTCGTCGTCCAGCGAGCGAACCGTGGTCCAGCCGACATCCTCTCCCGGCGACTCGTCGGGTTGGCGGTTGAGCGCCCTCAGCAGGTGCGAACCCGCCCCCTGCTGCCAGTAGGCGGGGGGGCAGGGCGAGGTGGCGGAGCAACCCCCCAGCCCGACAGTCGTACCGTGCTGGGTGCCGGCGGCGGCGAGGACGTCGCTGACCTTCGAGCGCAACCCGGGCCAGTAGGTGAGCGCGAACCGGGGCAGGAGGCCGCCCTGGCTGATGCCAAAAACGGCCACCTTGCGACCGGCCAGCCTCGCCTCACGGCGGATGCCGTAGACGAGGTACTGGACCGAGACCTGGATGTCGGCGGTGGTGAAGTCGGGGAAATCGACGTCGCAGACGGGGTACCCGGCAACGTCGAAGGCGTCCTTGCCGATCGCGTATGCCTGCTCGCCGGTGGCGCCGGTGCCGGTGACGAGCATGATCGGCGTCCTGCTGGCGTTGCGGATCTCGGGACCGTGACAATGGAAGGCGGCGGCGAGCTTCTGCGGCGCCACCGTCAACTTCGGCCCAGGCCGCGCCGAAGCCGGGGCGGCGAGTGCCAGTAGGCCACAGAGGCCCGCCAGCAAGCAGAGGGAGCGACTTCCCCTCATCTGTGTCCGTCGAACGAGATCATCTGCTCTTGGCGCCTGTGCCCGGGGCCTCAGCAGCGGAAGACGGCGCTGGAATCAGAGGCCTGGTGGGTCCACTCGCCGCCGCGGCCCAGTGCCTCTCCCACCGCCGACGTCCGCCAGACACCCCTGACGCAGCCGGGCACGCTGACCCTCGCCTTGATCCGGCGGTCGCTGTCGTAATCGGTCTGGCAGCGGACGTCGAAGAACTGGCCGCCGTAGCGCTTGCTGAGGCAGACGGTGACGCGGATAGCCGTGTGCTTGCGCTCGGTGGCGTAGCCGCCGACGCCCACCAGGCGCAACGAGCCGCCGTCGAAGGCAGGCCGCTTGGCGGCGGCGCCATAGTTCCCGTGGGCCAGCGCCGGCGCCGGCAGCGCAGCCACGGCAGCCAGCACCACGAGCGCGATCCACAGCCGGGGCCGCTTGTTGCTCCTCTTGTCCGCTTTGATCGCTCTCATCGGGTTCTCGGCGCCTGCCTGACCGCACCGCGCGCCACGGTTAGAGTAGGCACGTCCGCGGGAAGTGACAAGGCACCCCAGGGGTAGGAACACCTCTCGCGGGTGTTTGTAGCTATCGAAATGGCTGACGATCCACCGGCTGCGAGCTCGACTGGGGACGGGGTGGACGCCCCGCCGCTCTCCGGCGTGCGCCTGACCGACACCCAGCGGGCCATCCTCACAGCCCTCTGCCGCCCGCGCGCCGACGGCAATCGCTACGCGACACCGGCGACCAACCAGGAGATAGCCGCGGAGGTGTTCCTCAGCGTCGATGCCGTCAAGGCCCACCTGCGGGCCCTATACCGCAAGTTCGGAGTCGAGCCCCTCCCCCACAACCAGAAGCGGGCACGACTGGTGGAACTGGTCATCGAGGGCGGACTGATCCCGGCCGGAGAGCCGGGTGCCGGCGGCGGCGATCAGGCGTCGCCGACGCACTCACCATCGCCGGCTCCCGATCCGGCCCCAGCCGCGAAAGCTCGCACTTCCGAACACCCGCCGGCCGCGGAAGCTCCCGCCCCCGACCCGGCTGAGGCCGCGAAAGTGCCGGCGCCCGCCCCCGGGCCACGAAGCCCAGGGCCCGGGCGGCCGCTGATCATCGGTTCGGTCGCGGCCGGCGCCGTAGCCCTGGCGCTGACGCTGGTCCTCACCGGCACTTTCTCCGGAGGCTCGTCGGGAGACTCTCCGGCGCAGGCCAGCACCCCGGCCCGCTACCGGGAAGCGGTCAACGGCTACTGCCGGCTCGCCCTCGAGGGCCAGACCCAACTCGCCGGCGCTTCGACAGCCGAGCGTGCGCGCAGCTACCTCGGTGTGATCGAGACGATGGGCGGACGCTTCGAGTCGCTGGCGCCACCCGCCGGCGAAGATCGCGATCTGGCGCTGTTCGGCAACGGGCTGCGCCGAGCCGCCGACTTCACCAGCCTCGTCGCCCAGGGCCCGCCGCGGGCCGGGACCCGGGAGAGCGCCAACGTGGTCGCTGAGCTGACCCTGGCGGCCGGGCAGGTCCAGGCCGGGGCCCTGGGCTACGGCCTCGGCAGGGAATGCTCGGAGATCGGCAGCCTGGTCGCGCGCTCGGCGCGCAACGCCGCCGTCACCCGCTGAGCCCACCGCGAGAGTTCAATTTCCTCTCATAGTGAGAGGAAGGATCACTGTCGCCGAACCAGGCAGGGGGCGGGGCCGCCCGGCCCCGCCCCGCGCCATCACCTGCCGGGCCGCCGGCCTCGCGGCCGCGCCCCGCTGTCGCGGCTAGGAGCCGACCTCGCTGTCGTCGTCGGACGCCTTCGGCTCGCCGACCCGGACCCGCTCGCAGTTCGCGCGGATCACGTCGACATCGTCGGCGAAGACGAGGTCGCGGCCGTCACCGCAGCTGACCTCGTCGGCCTCGCCGTCGCGGACGAAGACGGTGTCGTTGCCGTCACCGGCGTTGACCGAGTCTGTCCCCGGCTGGGGGACATCCACCTGGGCCCGGGCGAACAGGTTGTCGGGTCCGTCGCCACCGGCGATCTGGTCGACGCCGGCACCGGCGAAGACCACGTCAGCGCCATCGTCGCCGTTCTCGCGATCGTTGCCGTCGCGGCCGCGCAGCAGGTCGCGACCGTCGCCGCCCGCGAGCTGGTCGTCGCCGGCCTGGCCGAGGATCGCGTCGCCCTTCTCCCCGCCGCCGATCGTGTCGTTGCCCTCACCGCCGGAGATCGCGTCGTGGCCGGGGCCGCCGCGGACGCCATCGTCTCCGGCCTCACCGCGGACCCGGTCGGGACCGGGGCCGGCGTCGACCGAGTCGTTGCCCTCACCGCCGCGGATCCTGTCCGGGCCCTCGAGCCCCCTGACCGTGTCGGCGCCGCCTTTGGCATCGATCTGATCCGCTTGCGGCGTCCCGGTCAGAACCTCGTCGGTGTCGTCGCCGACGATCGTCGCGGCGCTCGCCACCCCGACCGAGAGAGCGAGGACCAGGACTCCGGCGATCACCGCACCCATGTTCCTTCTGAGCTTCATTGCTGTACCCCCTCCTGCAATTGACGTTTGCCGGTCGGACTGGAGCCGGTCCGTTGCGGCCACTAAACCCCGCAGGAGCAGGGCAAACAAGGGACCCAGGGGCTAGATCGCGACCACCTCAGGTGTCCTACCCCTGGGTGTGTGCCTACCGCGGTGGGTCGCGGGGCCGGGGAGTCCAGCCTGGAGCATCATTCCCAGGTCGAGCAGGCGCTGCGAAGCCGGCCGGTGATCACCTGCTCGAGCGTGCCCAGGACCCGCTGCCGCAACTCATCCGCGGCGACCCCGCTTCCTCCCCGTGGTGGCCTGCGGCTCCGGCCTACCAAGCTTCAGGAGACCAACGCTCACGGCATAATTGCTTTCCGGCTGAAGATAGGCCCAGAGCAACTCCTGCGCCGCCGCCACGGTCTCGGCCCGGGCCGTAACCACGATCCGCTCCTCGTCGGCCTTTGGGTCTGCAGAGAAATGTCTTCCGATGTGGGGCCCGATCACCCTCACCTCGTCCGAGCGCTCCATCTCCGCCAGGGCGACCCCCAGGCCCCTGCCCTCGATGAGAAAGGTGAAGAGCACCCGAGCGAACCTATCCGGCCGCAGTCCCCCCCGGAGACAGATGTGACCATTTTTCCTCCTCGGAGCGGTGCCGACCGGGGGGGCGCGGGTGGCAGCGATTCGGCTTGCCACGCCACGGCAGGTATCAAGGGCCGCCCCTAATAGGCGCTTGCGATGGCGTCGCAGACCTTCGAGAGCGCGTCCTGAGCCTGGCCCGGGGGGAGCTGCCCGACCGCCTTGCGGCAGCCACTCGCCACACTTGAGAGCTCCTGCTTTGCGTTGGCGCTCCCGCTGCTGAGAACCTGCTGCGCCCCGGTGCCGACAAAAGTGCACGTGTTGTCCAGAGTTGTTCCGGCAGTACCGCCGAGCTGTTGGGCCTCGTTATGGCAAGACTTGATAGCCGAGTCGAGCTCTTGTTGGGCACCGGCGTTGGGGGATGTCGTTGTCGCCGTGGAGTCGCCTCCGCCACCGCCGCATCCGGTTGCGATCAGAGCGAAGGCGAACAGCGCGGTGAATCCCACGGTCGCGTACCAACGATGTCCTCGCATACTTCACATCCTCTCGGGTAGGCCCACGGCTGTCGCGGGTCGGCACATCCTATTCGGGCTCGCCATCGTGCCGACTGCTCCTGGCACCCTCGGTAGCGGGCTGTGTGTGTACGCCGGCCATTTCGGGGTGAGCGTGCGTTTGAATGAAGCCCGGACGGCCCCGGCTCGGCCGGGATTGGCTTTCCAGAGGCAACTCCAACTTCTGCGAGCGCCATTTTTTCGCAGCGCATTGGGACCAAGTCGAGCCCGACCACCCTCAAGAAAGCGGGGAGCCCCTCCTCCCTGTGGGAAGGGCTCCCCGGTCAATCCGCCCTGGCTCGCTGGACCGACCATGTGGGCCAGGGTGCGTATTGCCTCGAGGAAACGCTCCGCAGCCCAGACTCCTTCCAGGGTTTGTGGGGATCTCAACCAGCCTGGACCTTTTCGCCCAGCTTCCTCAGTGCCTGCTGGAGCCCCCCGACCTAGAGCGCTCGTCCGCCGTGAGCGATACTGCGCGGGCGATGTCGCAGGAGAACGTGGAGATCGTGCGGGTGGTCTACCAGCTCGCTGAGGTCCGAGGAGCCGACGGGTTCTTGGAGCTGGTAACCGATGACATCGTCTGGATCAGCGACCCGCGCTTTCCCGGCGGGGGAAGGCACAACGGCAAGGAGAACGTTCGCCGCTGGTTGAGAAAGCTCTGGATCTATGACGAGGTCTCGATCGACGTCGAGGAGATCATTGACCTCGACGACAGGGCACTGGGCATTACCCGGTTCCACGGGGTCTCCGCGGGTGCCCCTCCGGTGGACTGGACGTGGTGCCACCTCGTCGCGTTCAGAGATGGACTGATCAGTCAGGCGCAAAGCTTTCTTGATCGAGCGGAAGCCCTCGAAGCCGCCGGGCTGTCGGAGTAGCGGCGCCGCGACGGTCAGAGCGCTCACCGCTTCCGGGTGCGGTCGGCCGCCACGCGCTCCGGGTGCTCGGCACGCCAGCGCCGGGTCGCTTCGGCCTGGTGGCCGGGGTGCGCTACTCGCCACCGGCGGCCGGACTCGACGTGGCCACGGTTGCGGCCCTGATTTCCGGCGGCGCCCGCTCGTTTGCATTTCGTTTGCAAATCGGGCTTCTTGGGGCCCTGCCGTCCGCCGCTGAAATGAAGAAACCGCGCTGCAGCGCGGTTTGGTGAGGCACCGCTACGGGGATTCGAACCCCGGTTTCCGGACTGAGAATCCGGCGTCCTAGTCCCCTAGACGATAGCGGCGCGGACGGCTGCGATTGTAGCGGGAGGCCGAGCCCCGTGGACATCACCGGGACCGCTAAATTGCCTGCTCCCGCGGCTGTGGCGGAACTGGTAGACGCGCAGGCTTCAGGTGCCTGTGTCCTTCGGGACGTGGAGGTTCGACTCCTCTCAGCCGCATCCTCTCCCGCGCGGATTTCCCAACCACCCCTCCTCCTCCCTCGTAGAAGTCGCCGAACGACAGGCGCGGCTGCACAAGCGGCCGCGGACCCAGCGAAGGAGGAATCCGAAATGAGCATGAGACTGCGACGAACAGCGCCTATGGCGGTTGCCCTGGTCGCGCTTGCGGCGGGACTCGTCGCCTGCGGAAGCGACAGCGGCAGCAGCGACAGCAGCGCCTCGACGGCGGCGCCGCAGAAACTGGACCTGACGGGCAAGTACACGACTCTCGTCCTCGACCCGGCGACGGCAATGGTCCTGACCGACAACAAGGTCAGCGTCACTCCGATCGCCCCGGCGACCGCCAGGGGCGACGGCATAGCCTTCCCGATCACCGGAGGCAGCGTCGACCCGGAGACGCTCGCGGGGACGATCGACCACAGCGGTGGCCTCGACTTTGAGGCAGGAGGAACCCAGGTCAAGCTCACCGACTTCGTCGTCGACACGACCGACGGGACCCTGACCTCGACCGCGGGAGGGGCCGAGCTGCCGACCCTGAGCCTCGACCTCAGCGGCCTGAAGAAGTCGACCAGCGGCGGGGTGATCGTCGCTTCCGGCATCAAGGCGTCACTTACCGCGCAGGCGGCGAAGGCGCTCAACGATGCCTTCGGCGTCAGCCTCTTCAGCAAGGGGCTCGCGATCGGAACGGTTACGGTGACCGCGTCCGGCTGAGCGGCTTGGGAGCGGGCCGGGCATCCGCGCCCGGCCCGCTCTCCGTATCCATGGGCAGGAGATGACGATGAGCGCGGCACATCTGGCGATTCGACCCGGCCGAGGTGCAATGGCCCGCGGTAAGTCCCTAGATTTCCGCTTTCTGGGACCGTCCGGCGACATCGAGAGGCCCCGCGCCGAGGAGAAGATCGCCACCGGGCTTCGCAGGCGCGAACCGGCTGCGCTCGAGCAGGCCTACGAGACCTACGGAGGTGCCGTCTTCGGCTACCTGGTGAAGACGATAGGCGACCGTGCTGCCGCCGAGGACGTCCAGCAGCAGGTCTTTCTCGAGGTGTGGCAGCGCGGCGAAGGCTACGACCCCGAGCGCGCCGGCCTCTTCACCTGGATCATGACCATCGCCAGAAGCCGTGCGATCGATCACCTGCGCAAGCGGATACCCGAACCTCACGACCCGACCTCTCCCGTCGCCCTGGCGGAGGCAGCCGAGGAGGGGCCCGACTCCCCCGCGCAGCTGGCGGAGCGCTGGCGGATCGCCGAGCTTCTGCGCCGGATTCCCCCGGAGGAGTCGGAGCTGCTGCGGTTGCGCTTCTACCGCGAGCTGAGCCAGAGGGAGATCGCCGAGGAGACGGGAATGCCGCTCGGCACCGTGAAGATGCGAATGGTGCGGGCGTTCGAGAGGCTGCGCGGGCTGATCGAGGCCGAGGGAGAGACATGAGCCGACCGATCGACGTCTCCGACTACCTGCTCGGCGAGCTCTCCCCCGAGGAGTTGCTCGAGGCCGAGCGGCTGATGCGGGAAGACGCCGATTTCCGGGCGGAGGTCGAGCGCCTGCGGCCGGTGGTCAACAACCTGCGCCGGCTTCCCCCCGAGGCCTGGGAGGAGATCGAGCCACCGCCGCTGCAGCTGCCCGCCGAGGCGGTCGCGCCCAAACGCGGGAGCGCCGAGAGCCGCTCGTTCGGCTTCCTGCGCGCACCCTTCAGCCTTCGCCCGGCTATCGCGACGGCCTTCGCAATCGCACTGCTCGGAGCGGGCGTCGTGGTCGGGGTCGCCCTCGACTCTGGCGGCGGAAGCGAGACCGTCAGCGGCCGCAATGTCACGCTCGAGCCCGTCGGCGTCGCCGACGCGGGCGCCACCGGAACCGCGGTCTTGGCCTCGACCGGCACCAGGGAGGCGCAGGTCGAGCTCAAGGGGATGCAGCCGAGTGCCCCGGGCACCTATTACGAGCTCTGGCTGATGAACACCGCGAACGACCTCGTCTCGCTCGGGGCGTTCGAGGTCCCGGCCTCCGGCGACGCGACCATCACCGTGCCGTTGCCGGAGAATCCCGGCCGCTACCACTACCTCGACATCTCGGTCGAGCGCGATGACGGCGACCCGGGGCACTCCGGCAAGTCGGTGATGCGCGCCCCCGCATGAACATCGACGCTCCCTTCCTGCGCAACCTGGAAGAGCTGACAGCGCCGTGGCTGGAGTCCGTGCTCGGGACCGGCTCGGTCGCCGACTTCGAGACCGAGGAGATCGGAACCGGGCAGATGAGCCAGAACCACCGCGTCCTCCTCGGGTACGAGCGCCGGGACGACGCGGGGCCTGCCAGCGTTGTCCTCAAGCTCGCCTCGGCCGACCCGAACAGCCGCGGCACCGGCGTCGCCCTGGGGGCCTACGAGCGCGAGATCCGGTTCTATCGCGAGCTGGCACCGCGGCTGGGCGGCCCGCTGCCCGTCTGCCATGCGGCACTGCTCGACCCCGACGAGGGCTGGTTCACTCTGGTGCTCGAGGACGTGGCGCCTGCAGTCCAAGGCGATCAGATCGCCGGCTGTGACCTCGGGCAGGCCCAGCTGGCGATGCGCGAGCTGGCGCGGCTCCACGCCCCGGTCTTCGCCGATTCCGAGCTCGGGGCGACACCCTGGCTGAACCAGGAGATGCCGTTGAACCAGGCACTGCTGACCCAGCTCCTACCGGCCTTCCTCGAGCGCTACGGAGACCGCGTCTCCGCCGAGCACCGGGCCGTCTGCGAGCGCTTCGTCGCCAGCCTCGACGGTTGGATAGCCGACCGCCGGCCGCCGCTGGGCCTCGTCCACGGCGATTTCCGCCTCGACAACCTCCTCTTCGGCGAAGCGAAGAGCCCGCGGCCATTCACGGTGGTGGACTGGCAGACGGTCGGTTGGGGACCGGCGATGACGGACGCCTGCTACTTCCTCGGCGGCGGCCTGCCGCTCGAGCTTCGGCGCGCCCACGAAACCGACCTGGTGCGCGAATACCACCGGGCGCTGCGCTCGCACGGGGTCGAGAGCCTCTCCTGGGAGGACTGCTGGGCCGACTACCGGCGCCAGTGCTTCCTGGGGATCCTGATGGCCGTCGCCCCGGCGATGCTGGTCGAGCGCACCGGGCGCGGCGACGAGATGTTCATGACGACGCTGGCCCGCCACGCCCAGCAGGCGCTCGACCTCGACGCCCTCGATCTGCTGCCGCAGCCGGGCAGCGGTCGCCCGGCGCCCCTGCGCCCCGAGCCTGCCGACGAGGGCCGTCACCCCGCCGGGCCCGAGCAGCTGTGGAACGAGAGCTGGTACTTCGACGCGATCTCCGAGGACGGGGCAACCGGAGTCTGGTCGCGGCTCGGCCTTTACCCCAACCTCGGCGTCTCCTGGCTCACCGCCTTCATCTGCGGTCCGCAGCGCCCGACTATCGCGGTGATCGACTTCGAGGCCCCGCTGCCAGGCGGCGAGGAACTGGCCGTGGCCGGGCGCGTGCTCCGGTTCGAGCAGAACTGCGAGGCCGCCCTGGAGCGCTACCGCGTTCGGCTCGGGGCGACCGGGGAGGCCCATGACGACCCCTCCGGGCTCCTGCGCGGGGAGGCCGGCCGGCCGCTGAATGTCGAGCTCGACCTCCTCTGGGAGACATTGGGCGAGCCCTACGCATATCGCGTCGCCACGCGCTACGAGATTCCCTGCCGGGTCTCCGGGCTTCTGCGGGTCGGAGAGGAGGAGATCGAGCTGCGCGCCGTAGGCCAGCGCGACCACTCCTGGGGAACGCGCGACTGGTGGTCCGCGGAGTGGATGTGGTGCGCCGGCCACCTCGACGACGGCACCCGCTTCCACGGTGTCGAGTTCCGGCTCCCCGGCGCGCCGTCCCTCGGCCTCGGCTACCTGCAACCCCCGGGTGGCGGGGTGAGCGAGCTCGACGGAGTCAGCGCCTCCGAGGAGGTCGGCCCCGACGGCCTGATCACGGCCGCGCGGATCGACCTCGGGCCGGGAGAGCTCCCACTGGAGGTAAGGCCGACCGCGTTCGGCCCGCTGCGCCTCGAGGCGCCCGATGGCCGCCAGACCCACTTCCCCCGGGCGATGTGCCGGGTCGCCGCGGCGGACGGACGCAGCGGGGTCGCCTGGGTGGAATGGAACCGCAACCTCTCCGCCGGACTGCCGGCCGGGCCACGCGGGCCGAGCTAGGCGGCGGGCGCCGGCCAGGCGCATCGCTTCGAGGCAAATGGAAGGGCGCCCCGAGGCCGCCCTTCTCGAGACGCTCAGCGCTTGACCAGCTACCTGACCGTGCAACTCTGCTGCGAGGTGGCGCCCAGCGACCCGGAGTTCGGGGTCGGGTCGAGGGGGTCGCTCTTGTAGAAGAACGTGCCCTTGTAGCTCCATGTCCGGTGTGAGCACTTGGAGCTGACGTAGAAATGCTTGGTCTTGATCGTCTTCTTGATCCGCTTGCCATGGCGGCGAATCGTCTTCTTGCGCTTGGTGATCACGGGCTTGTGCTGGACGGTGACGTCGAAGACCGTCGTCGCGGTCGCGGCGGGGAGCGGCGGCACGACCACGTCGAGCCGCCAGCCGAACTTGCCGTTGGTCTTGTTCAGCTTGCCGACCAGCACCGTGGTCGAGGCGATCGCGTCGACGCGGGTGTGCAGCAGGATCACCGGCTTGCCGCCGACCGGCTTGCCGTTGAAGGCGGTGATCTTGGCGACGGTATCGGGGTTGGCCGGATCGCCGGCGATCTTCACCTTCGCCTGCCCGCTGCCGACCTTGGCCTTGCCGCAGGCTGCCAGGGCGGCCTGGGTGGTCGTCCCGGCAAGGTCGGTCTTGCACTGTTTCAGACCCTTGGTGTCGAACTTGACGTCCTTGTCGTAGAAGATCTGCGCCTTGGTCACCGGCGTGATCGCGAAGGCGCCGGAACCCGTGGTTCCGGTGGTGGTCACGCTCCTCAGCTTCGCTTTGCCGTACTTGGTCTTCGGCTGCTTGCCCGGAGTCACCGTGACCTTCATCGTCTGCGTGTTGTCCGTGGCAGCCTGCGCCACGGCGGCGACGCCGAGTGCGAGGGCCAGGCCCAGAGTCCATACGAAACGCTTTCGCATCTGATTCCTCCTTGGTCCTGGCGCCCCGTGACGCCGTTCTCCCGGCTCCCTGTCGCGATGCTTCCACCAGTCCGTGCGCAGGTGCGGCCCGCCCAACCCCATAACCGGACGAACCGGGAGAAGTTGCGGTCGGCCGGGGGCATGCCAGGAAAAGGGGCGGCCCGAAGGCCGCCCCTTTTTCCAAACACCTGCTTCTGAGCTGCTACTTGTGCGTGCAGCCCTGCTGCGAGGTGGCGCCCAGCGACCCGGCGTTCGGGGTCGGGTCGAGGGGGTCGCTCTTGTAGAAGAACGTGCCCTTGTTCTTCCACTTACCGTCGCCGCACTTGGCGGTGACGTACCTGTGGACGACCTTGCCGACCTTGACCGGCTTGTGCCCGACCGTGACGTCGAAGACCGTCGTCGCGGTCCCGGCGGGGAGCGGCGGCACGACGACGTCGAGCCTCCAGCCGAATGCGCCGCTGGTCTTGTTCAGCTTCCCGACCAGCACCGTGGTCGAGGCGATCGCGTCGACGCGGGTGTGCAGCAGGATCACCGGCTTGCCACCGACCGGCTTGCCGTTGAAGGCGGTGATCTTGGCGACGGTGTTCGCGTTGGCCGGATCGCCGGCGATCTTCACCACCGCCTGCCCGCCGCCGACCTTGGTCTTGCCGCAGGCTGCCAGAGCGGCCTGGGTGGTCGTCCCGGTCAGGTCGGTCTTGCACTGCTTCAGACCCTTGGTGTCGAACTTGATCTCCTTGTCGTAGAAGATCTGCGCCTTGATCACCGGCGTGATCGCAAACGTGCCGGAAGCGGTCGTGCCGGTGGTCGTCACGCTATGCAGGCTCGCGTTGCCATAGGCGTTCTTCGGCTGCTTGCTCGGACTGACCGTCACCTTCATCGTCTGCGTGTTGTCCGTGGCCGCCTGCGCCACGGCCGCGACGCCGAGTGCGAGGGCCAGGCCCAGCGTCCATACGAAACGCTTTCGCATTGCTTTGACTCTCCTTGGTCCTGGCGCCTCCCAGGGCGCCAATTTCCCCGCGGCGGTGCCGCGGCTATCTCTCCCGACCCGAACCTATCAGGGCTCCGGTCGCCTTGAAAACGAGGCAAGCCGCCGAAAGTTGCGGTCTCTCCTCCCTGCTTGCATGAAAATACCTCAATCCCGGCTACCGGTTACGGCCTCGAGAAAACGTGCTGGTACTTGGTCGCCGGCTGCCCGGTCTGGCCCAACGGCGGGAAGGTGCCCTGGGCCGTGCAGGGCGGGGCGGGCAGCGTGTTCGAGTTGGTCTGGCTGACGAAGGCGTAGAGCTTGACCCGGTTGTAGAGGTCCTCGGCGTCGGCGGCGGTGGCTGAGCCGGTGGCCGTGGTGAAGGTCGACTGCTCGCCGGCGCTGAGCGCCGTCCAGTCGCGCAGGATCGCGTTGATCCCGGTCGAGCACTGGCGGGTCTCGAAGGAGCGCAGGCCGGTCTTGATGTTGGGCAGGTACCCGCCCTGCTTCGTGTAGGGGTTGGGCCGGTTGACCAGCAACCGCTTCGGGTAGGCCGAGAGCGAATCCGGCCCGAGCGGGACGCCGGTGCGCAGGTACTTGACCGTCGCGTTGTTGGTCTCCGGTCCGGCAGCTGCGGCGTTGGTGGCCGCGGCCGAGTTGCCGAGGAAGGAAGTGAGCTCGCGCTTGTAGAGGCCGACCGCCTGCAGCAGCGGATCGAGCTCCTGGAAGAAGGGGTCGAGCCGGCCGAGATAGGGCGGCAGGTCCTTGAGCAGGAACTTGCGCAGCGCCGGGAACTGGGTCGGGGCGGCGCGGATGACCGGCTTCAGGCCGATGAAGAAGTCGCGCAGGATCGGGGCCAGTTGCCCGACGTCCTTCAGCACCGGGGCCAGATTGCGCGCGGCCGGGCGCAGCTGCGTGATCAGCGGATTGGTGTTGGCGGCGAAGCGGTCGAGCCGGTTCAGCGTCAGCTGCGACTCGTCGAGGAAGGTCGGCAGGACTACGAACAGGTCCTGGAGGTCCTGGTTTCGACGCGCCGTCGTCTGGAACACGGCGTTGCTGTTGCGGATCAGGCCCTGCAGCTGGCCTTGGCGGGCGGTGAGCGCGTTCAGGACGACGCCGGTGTTGCGGACGAACTGTCTCACCGCGACCCGCTGGGTGTCGAGCACGCGCACGACCTTGTCGGCGTCGGTGAAGGTCGGCTCCAGCAGGCCGAAGGCGGTGTTGAGGCCCTGACCGCGGCCGTCGAAGGCGACCGCGGCGTCCGCCATCCAGTTCTGGAACGCGACCCGCGTCCTGGCGTTGAAGGTGCGGAAGATCTCGTCCAGCTCGACCGACGGCGCCACCTGCGCAATCGGCAGCTCGCCGCCGTCGGGGAGGTTGGGGTCGTTGCGGTCGCCCGGGCTCAGCTCAACGTAGGTCTCGCCGAGCAGCGTCTTCTGCCGCAGGATCGCCCGGGTGTTGTCGGGGATGGGCGCGTAGGTGTTGTTGAGCTCGATAGTCGCCACAGCCGAGCCGGCGTCCTCACCGGTGCCGAGTTCGATGCCGGTCACCTTGCCGACCGAGACCCCGGAGATGCGGACGTCGGACTGGTTGGCCAGCTGACCGGCCTCCTTGAATGGAACCTTGAAGGTGTAGCCCTGCGCCTTCAACGGCGTCGGCCCGCCGAAGGAGACCCAGAGGAACAGCAGCAGCCCAAAGCACGACAGCGTGAAGCCGGCGATGATCACGAGCTGGGTTATCGAGGGGGCTTGTTTCTGCATCAGGTCACGGGGGGCAGATCGAGGCCGAGGCTGGGAGCTGGGAGGTCTGCAGGTTGGTCTTCAGCAGCGCGTTTGCCGCTGCCGTGAACTCGGCCAGTCTGGCGGTGTTGCAGGTGATGATCAGGAGCCCGCGACGCAGAGGACCCTCGGCGTCCTGGGTGAGGAAGATCGAGTTGAAGTTGTGGTTGAGCCAGGAGAGCCAGAACAGGTAGCCCTCCTGCGTCGAGCCGGGCGGGTTGTAGGCGAGCATGTTGAGCAGGGTGTTGAGGTCGGTGAAGCTCGAGCGCAGGTTCTTCGAGGTCTTCGCCAGCGGCTTCGATGCCTGAACCAGATGCGTCAGGGTCGGCCGGATCGTGCGGGTGAACGGGCGGATCTGGTCGCGGATCGGGATCCTCGTCTCCTTGAACGTCTGCTGGGTCGCCTCCAGGGCCGGCTTCAGAGCCACCGCGGAGGGGATCAGCGCCAGAAGTGAGGGCCGAAGCACGCGTGAGAGCTGGTCGGACTTCTCCAGGCCCGACTGGGTCGCCCTCAGAGTGGGCGGCAGCTCCTGGAGGGACTCCTGCAGCGCCGCCTGCTGGTTGGCGAAGGCGCCGAGGGCCGCGTCGGTGGAGTCGACGAACCGCACCAGGTCGGCGTCGTGGCGCCCCAACTCCTCGGCGATCAGGCGGAAGCTGTGGATCGAGCGGCGGATGTTGTCGCGGCGGACCTCGAGCGCCGTGCCGATCCGGGCGAGGTCGCGGGTGAACGGCTCGAACCGCCGCAGCGCCGCGGAGAACTGCTTGCCGTTGCCGCCAAGCCCCCGGCCGCCGCCCTCCAGCAGCAGCGCCAGGTACTCGCGCGTGTCGGTGTCGAGGGACGACAGGATCTGGTCGGGCTGGACGTTCGCCTTGGACTGCGCCAGGGGGATCGTCGAACCGTCTGGGGGGATCTTGCCGCTGGTCCCGGGATCGACCTCGATCACCATGTCGTTGAGCCCGGTCTTCGGCCGCAGTAGCAGGGTCGCGTCGGAGTGGATCAGGTCCTGGTACTTGGTCTCTATGTCCATCTGGACGACCGCGGTGCCGTCCTCGAGGCTGACCGCGCCGACCTTGCCGACCTGGATCCCGGCGATGTCGATCGCCTGGCCCTGACCCGGTGTCACCGCCTGCGCCGTGGTGAACTCGGCGTTGAGCTTGTAGTAGTCCTGGCCGAGGACCGGCACCCAGCCCGGGAACGATGCCTTCTGGTTGTAGAGGATCACAACCAGCACGAACAGCGCCGCCAGCATCAGGGCGACGATGCCGATGAAGTCACGCATGTGGTTGCGGATCGCTCTCTTCATTACGGGTAGGCAGTTGGGTTGGGTGGGCCCGCCGCCGCCGCGGGTCCGTTGAGGTTGGGGACGGCGTTCTCATAGCAGGGCTTGCTCGAATTGATCGGCGGCAGACCCCGCCCCCGCGGGCGGGTCCCCAGGGGGGCCGAGATCGTGTTCCCGAACATCTCTCCCGCGTCGAGCGCGGTGCTGCCGTCGGGATTCGGCTGCTTCACGGTCACCGGTCCGCCGCCGGGCTGGAAGCGGACGTAGTTGCCGTTGCCGTCGAAGTTCTCGCTCTCGCCGGCGACCCCGGTGGCCGAGTAGAAGAACTCGCGGTAGTTGGGCTGGCCGGAGGTGAAGTTGTAGGCGCCGAAGTTGTCCTGGAGGACGACGTTGCCCGCCGGGATCAGGTTCTCGTCGACACAACGGTTGAATTTGGTCAGCTGCGGCAGCAGGCCGAGGGTCGCCTGGGTCGCGTCGTTGAGCTGCGGCGTGCCGCGGGCCAGCAGCGAGGCGATGCCGCCGAGCTCGCGCTTGCTCAGGAGCGGCTTTGCCTGCTTCAGCCACGGCAGCCCCGCGCTGATCGTCGCCGGCAGCTCGGCGATCCCCGGCCGGGCGGCGATCGCGTAGCCGCGCAGCGCCGGCAGCGCCGCGTTGAGGTCGATCAGCGAGCGATCGGCGGTCTCGAGCGTCGGCGCCAGCAGCCGGATCGACTCCGAGAGGTTGCCCGACTGGGCTGCGAGGGCCCCGGTGAAGGTGTTGAAGTTCGAGATCAGACCCTGCAGCTGGACCTCGCGACTGGCGAGCGCCTTGAAGATCCGGTTGCCGCCGACGAGCAGGCTCGAGAGATCGTCGGGCCGCGTGCCCAGCAGCGCCTCGTTGACGATCGCCGATCCGCGGCTGGCGGCGGCGCCGTAGTCGAAGGTCTGGTTGAGCGCGGTCGCGGCGCTCTCGCCCTGGACGTCGGGGTCCTGGGTCTTGTCATCGGCCGGGGTCGGCTGATAGGTCAGCGCCGTGCCGAGACCCTGCAGTAGCAGCTGCAGGTTCGCCCGCTCGGGCTTCTGCAGCGCTGTCAGCACCTGGTCGAGCTGGACCGCGGTGGAGGTCCGGGTGATCGGGATCGTCGCCTTGTCGGGCATGTCCGGTGCGCTGGGGCTGCCCGGATCGAGATCGATGAAGAAGTTGCCCTCGAGGAAGATCCTCGGCCTGATCGAGGCCGAGGCGTCGGCGTGGATCGGCCGCCCGGCATCGCTGACGGTGAAGGTGACGACCGAGTTGTCGCCCTTTCGCTCCAGCCCGGTTACCTGGCCGACGTTTACCCCGGCGATCCGCACCGGCGCCTTGTCGGAGATGTTGGCGGCGTTGGCGAAGGCCGCCTTCAGCTGGTAGCCGGGGTTCTGGAAGGGCAGTTCCTTTGTGAAGGCCAGCCACAGCCCGACGATCACCAGCACGATCACGATCGCCCCGATCACGGTCGGCCCCAGCCCGCCCCAGTTTCGGAAGAAGTTCTCGTTGTACTTGGTTGTCCCGGGCTTGCGCGGCATCGGTTACCTCAGCTGCTGTGGAATCTGGCCGGAGGTCTTGATCCCCTGATTCCCGGGGACGTTGCCGATCACGGTCTGGCCCGTGAGGTAGGGCTCGTTGCCGGCTTCACACTCGCGCGGCGACTGGCCGGGGGCGGCGGTGTTCGGATACGCGTTGTAGTGGAGGTGGTTGGTGATCCCGGGGCCGTTGGCGGGAGCCGAGGACGGGCCCGCCTCGCTGTTCGGGTAGGTGCCGGAGACCGGGATCGGCGGCATGATCGTGATCGTCCGCAGCCAGGTACCGCCAGCGTCGCCGGAGCGGTTGCTGTCACTGAAGTTCTTCAGCAGGATCGTCGCGTAGTTGCAGACCGTCTGCGCCGGGGCGACGAAGCTGAGGGTCGGCTTGAGGATCTTCGTCGTCCGCGTCAGCCCGGTCAGGCCATTGGTGACGTTGGGATTCTGGGAGAACTTCAGCAGCGCCTCCGAGGTCGGCGGCAGCTGGTTGTTGAGCGCCGGCGATGCGCGCAGGACCGGTGCCCCGATCGTCAACGCCTGGGCCAGCGCCGGGGCGTTCGCGGCCAGGGCCCGCACTCCCGGCTCGAGGTCGTTGAAGAGCCCCGCCGAGTTGACCAGGAACGGCCTGATCCTCGGCAGGGTGTCGATCGCCGTCGTCTCCGCGGCGACCCCCTTGGTTATCGACTCCTGGATATAGGGCCGGGCCACTGTGGCCAGCGCGCCGAAGGTCTGATCGAGAGCGACGAACATGTCGGCCTGAGTCTGGGCCACCGGCGCGATCTCGCCGTTGATGCTCTCGAGCCCGTGGAGGAAGCCCGCCAGGTCCGTCTGCGGCGAGCTCAGGTTGCGCATCACCGGGATCAGCCGATCCACCAGCGGCCTCAGCACCCCAAGCGCCGCGTTGATCGCCGGGCCGCGACCGGCGACGGCGCCGCCGAACTCGACCTGGTTCTTCTGGATGTCGCGCCGGGTCGAGGCCTGGAAGGTGTTGAAGAGCTCGTCGATCTCGACCGGCTCCGGGCGCGCCGCCTCGATCCCCAGCGTGCCGCCCTGCGGCAGCCCCTGGCTCGAGGTGCCCGGGGTGATCTGCAGGTACTTGAGCCCGAGCGCCGAGCGTGATCGGACGATGAAGGTCGAGTCCACCGGCAGCGGGTCGACGCTCTTGTCGAGCTTGAGGTCGAGCTTGGCATGAACCGTGCCGTCGTCCTGGTTCTGGACCGGGGTGATCGTCTGCACCGTGCCGACGCGGACTCCGCCGACGCGGACGTCGTTGTTGCGGACCAGCGAGTTGGCGTTGGGGACGATCGCCGAGATCTGGTAGGTGGGGACGAACGGCAGGCCGTTGTTGGCGTTGTAGGCGAGGAAGACGGCGACGATCACGATCAGCGTCGTCAGCGCCCCCACCAGGACGGGGCTCGCGGTCAGCCTCTGGATCGGCCGGTCCCTCATGGCCCCAGGAGGTATCGGAGGACGGCGTCCCCGCCCCCGGTCGAGGTGGACTTGCCCGGCGCCGACCCGGCGTCGCCGGCCCCGGTCGTCCCGGCCGCTCCGGCCGCCCCGGTCGGTCCCGTGGGCCCGGTCGGCCCGGTGGCGCCGGTGTCGGGGGCGGCGCCGACGGCCGAGCCATGGTTGAGCCCGGTGGTGTCGCCGTTGTCGTTGATCCCCGGAACCGCCAGGGTCCCGCCGCTTCGCAGCGAGGCCTCGTCAAGCAGCTTCAGGATCGCCTCCGGGCTGAACGGCCCACCGGCGTAGCGGGCTGCGGGTGCGTCGGCGAAATTGGCGCCACAGCCGGGGAACAGCTTGGGCTGGTAGATGACGCAGGAGGAGACGAGGATGTTGGTCCGCTGGTAGTGGCCGTACTGGTCGAAGCCGTTCAGCGTTGTGGCGTTGTGGGCGATGAACCGCATCAGCGCTTGGAAGCCGCCGGTCTTGCGCAGCGTGAACAGCAGTTGCTTGAGGTTCTTGGAAGGGTTCTGGGCGACGTTCGCGAGGCCACGCACCTGGAGCACGACCGGATCCGCCGCGCGGATGTTGGCTCCCGAGGCGGCGGCGGCGTCGCCGAGGCTCTTGAGCCCGATCGTCGTCGCCTCGGAGAATGGCGCCGTCGCCTTGGTCGCCTTGGTGATCGAGGGAGCCGCCCCGAGCAGTTCGCTGAAGACGGGGCGGGCGGCGTCGGAGAAGGTGCCGAGGTCGTTCATCGTCAGCCGCACCTCGCGCAGCGTCTGCGGCAGTAGCGCGATGTTCTGCTCGAGCTCGGCGCCGCGCTCGGCGCTGGCGGCGCTGACGGTGCCGGCGCCACGGAGGAAGCCGGTGATGTGGGTGCGCTGGCGGGCGAGCGGCTCCAGCGAGGCGTCGGAGTCCTCGGCGAGCTTGGCCAGTTGCTTGTTCTGGGCGGCGAGAATCGCCAGCACCTTGTTGGTTTCGCGCAGCGCGGGGTCGGCGCGCAGCACGATCCGGTCGAGATCGTCGCCGCGGGCCGCAAGACCGGCGCCGAGGTCGTTGAGGATGAGACGGAAACGCTCGGCGTAGGGGAGGCGCTGGATGTTGTTGATCAGGTCGAGGTCGACGGCCTTGCCGTTGTTCTCGACCGGCAGCAGGTACTGGCCGGCGCCGATCTGGCCGTCCGGAATCTGCTTCAGCTCCGGCGGCGGCGGGGTCCCCGGAGCGCGCTGCTGGGTCGGCTGGCAGTCGACGAACTTCTCGCCGATCAGCGACTGCGGTCGGATCAGGCAGGAGGCGTCATCACGGAAGTCCTTGAACCCGGAGTCGCTGATGCTGAGGACGACGACGGCCTTGCCGGGTACAGCGGCGCCGCGGCCGCCGTTGCACTGGCTGACGTCCGTCTTCGGGCCTCGGCAGGAGTCGATCTCGTCCGGCATCGAAACGTCCACCGACTTGACCGAGCCGACGATTGCTCCTGCTACGCGAACGTCCTCGCCATTGACGATGAAGCCGCCGTTGTCGAAGAAGGCCCGGATCTCGTAGCTGCTGCCGCTGCCGCTGCCGCCGGCGCTGGTCACGACCACGAGGCCGACCAGGGCCGCCACCGCCAGCACTGTCAGTGCGATCCGCCTCATGGGCCGGGCGGGACGTCGGCCGGGTTGCACTTACCGGTCAGCTTGCCCTGGTCGGTGAACGGGTTGGAGCCCGTGATCGGCTGGGTGGCCCCACCGGGACAGCGTGTCGAGATGGCGGTGGTGAAGCCGTTGAACTTGTCCGACAGCGGGATCGGATCGAGGTTGTTGGTGATCGAGTTCCAGTTGAAGAGGTTGAAGGCGGCGTTCTGGACGCGGGCGTAGTGACCATCGCCGTCGTAGTAGGCGGTGACCTGGCCAAGCTTCGTGAACGACCCGAGGAGGTCGGGGGCGTAGGGACGGGCGAAGGCGATCACCGGCTGAGATGCGTCGAGCGACCTGATCCCGGAACGGCTGGCCGGGCCTCCGCGCTTGTGCAGCGGCACCGACGCCTTGACCAGCTCGGCCAGGGGGTTGGAGCCGTCGGGCGCCTTGACCGTGCTGCGGAGGTCGCTGAAGACGGGGACGGCACGGTTGAGGACCGGGCGCAGCTTCAGCAGGAACGGGTTGAGGTCCTTGGTCGCCTTCTTCGTCGTGTTGACCAGCGGATCCAGGTCGTCGAGCGCGGCCCGAAGGTTGACGAAGGTGGTATCCGCCTGGCGCAAGGTCGGCGGCAGCAGCTGGAGCGTCTGGTCGAAGGCAGAGTTCTGGCTGGCGATCGCGCCCAGGGCCGTATTCGCGTTCGAGACCAGCGAGGTGAGCTCGTCGCGCTTCTGCGCCACCGCGGTCACGACCTTGCCGCCGTTGACGATGAACTCGGTCAGCACCCGCTGGTCGGAGGTCAGCTCCGCCAGCAGGCGGTCGGTGCTGCTCAGCGCTGGAGCGAAGTACTTGTAGGCGGCGTTGGCCTGCTTGCCCTTGCCGGCGTAAACGCCCGCGAACCCCTGGATCACGCCCTGCAGACCCTTCCTGGTCTTCGGCGTGAAGGTGTCGAAGAGCTGGTCGAGATCGACC
Source organism: uncultured Actinomycetes bacterium (assembly GCA_963840235.1). Lineage (GTDB taxonomy): Bacteria > Actinomycetota > Thermoleophilia > Solirubrobacterales > 70-9 > JBBRHQ01. The sequence continues at coordinate 107,011 of CAWIYC010000003.1, read as the reverse complement.
GGCGTGATGGTGGCGTCGCCGGCGAGGGTGGCGTCGTCGTCGAGCGCCGGATTGTTGTCCGGGCCCGGGGTCAGGGATATGTAGCGGCCGGCGACGGTCGAGAGCGAGGGCGTCCGGATCACCGCCGTCGTCCCCTCGTGCAGCTGATCGTCCATTGTGATCACGACCTCCGCCTGGTTGTCCGGCGTCAGGGCGACGCTGTCGACCGAGCCCGCCGCGGCCCCGCCGACCAGGACCTGGTTGCCGGGGACGAGCTGACCCGCGGTTTCGAACAGGAGCCGGTACTTGTGGCCCCCGTTGCCCCCGAAGAGGAGCATCGCGACCAGGATCACCGCAGCGACAAGCGCCGCGACCGTGATCAGGCGGGAGATCGCGGAGCCTCGTCCGGCAGTCGAGCTACCTGACTGATGTGCTGGATTCGCCGGCGTCGATCCGTCCTTTTTGGCCGTTCCCGAGCACTCCCCCTCGGGCAGGGTCTCCTACCTGCTGCCGGGATCCTATCCGAGCAGGGGGCGGCTTCCGGAACCCCCTAACGCACGGTTAACGAGGGCTGAATAAAGCCGAATCCGGGGCCCGCGGGGCGTCTCCGACTCAGGGGACCTCGCGCCCGAGCCAGCCCCGGTAAAAGCCCTCGATATCGGGCAGGAACTCGTGGACCACGGGGTAGCCCGGGGTGACCGCCTCGGTCTCCAGCAAACGGCCGGAGAGAGGGCAGTAGAACTCGCGCAGCTCCATCCATTCCGGGTCGCAATGTGCCATCCGCGGGTAGACCTCCTGCAGCAGCTCGTCGGAGTCGCGCACCAGCATCGGCGCCTTCATCTTCCAGTTCTGATCGAAGCGGCAGAAGTCGTGGCCGGCGTCGCTGCGAATCACCAGCTCGCCGTCGCCGGCCCGCCGGACCACGTTCAGGCCCTCGCCGACCGGAAGCACGATGCGATCGTCGTAGGGAACCCGCTCCTGGAGGACCTCGATCCACTTCTCGAAGCGGTCGGGGTCCTTGTAGCCGGACTGGATCTCCTTGACCTCGGCCCGCGAGAGCTTCTCGTCGAGGAGCGCGGCCAGGGTGCGGGGCTCGAGGGTGCGCCCGGCGGCGCGGGGCGGCTCGACCTCGGCCACCTCGGAGGCGGCGAGGAACTGCGCCGCTGATTCATCCGGGCTTATCCTGCCCGGCTTCGCCCGCACCTCCGCGGCGACCGTCGGCGTCGGGATGTCGAACTCGAAGTCCTCCGGCAGGTCCCAGAAACCGCGGAACTCCGCCGCCCACCGCTGCGACAGCTTCATCGACTCGGCGTAGGCGACCTTGACCGGGTCGATCAGGTCACCTTCGAGCACGCGCCGGCGCTGTTCCTCCCACCACTCGACGGCGGGCCGCGCCCGTTCCAGGCGGCGGGCGCGGGCGGCTGCGCGTGACTGCTCGACCCCCCCGCCGGAGCCGTCCCCCTCGGGCACGGCGTAAACGGTCTGGGCGAACCGCGGCAGCAGATGGCCCTCGGCGACGTCGCGCTCGACCGCTTCGATCGGCCGCTCGAGGGGATCCCCGAGACCGGCCGCACCCTTCATCACGGAGAGGTAGAGGTCGCCGTCGGCGAACGGCTCCAGCAGGGTCCAGTTGTCGAGCTCGAGGTGGCGCTCGCCGTCTATCGCCATCAGCGCCGGCTCGTCGAAGGGGCCGTCGGCGATCGGGTAGGCCTCCCCCGCCTCGGCCAGCGCCTTCAGGTTGTTGGCCTTGATGTTGTGGATGTATGCGGTCGAGCCGGGGTAGCCGCCGAAGATCCCCTGCGAGGTGAACAGCCTCGTGGTGCCGAGGTTCTGCAGCTCCCAGAAGGGGGTGTTCCAGACCATCTGCAGCGATTCGAAGCTGGAGCCGCCGCGGTGCCGCCCGGGGCCGGCCGTGTTTGGCTTGATCCGCCGCGAGAGATAGACCATCGGGCAGATCAGCTCCCACATCTCGACGTCGCCTGCGTCCCCCTCGGGGTTGAACATCGCCGCGCAGGTATCGGTCCCGTCGAGCACGTACTTGGCCCCCATTCCCTGCGCCGCGATCTCGAAGTTCATGATCGCGGAGGAGTTCCCGTACTGGTCCACCCCGCCGCCCTGGATCACGTTCCCCGAGACCGAGTAGGAGGCGATCACCTCCTCGATGAAGCCGCGTGACTGCAGCGCCCGCGAGAGCGTGCGGGGGTAGCCGGTGAAGGCCGGCTGCAGGAACGCCCAGGCGATCCCGGTCGAGCCCTCGGCCTCCCCCAGATTTGCGATCGTCCCTTCCGGGAAGTTGGTCTCGACCGCGTAGTAGGCGCCGTCGTTGACCTTGTCGTTGCAGATCAGGGTCTGGGTGAACATCACCCAGATCGCACCCTGCATCCCTGATGGGGTGCAGTTCATCGAGTGCCATCCCCAGGCCGAGGCGCCCTCCATGTCGAGGGCGTAGTCGCCGTCGCCGCCGATCCGGACCTCGAACGGGGCGTGCATGACGAAGTCGCGGCGGGCGCGCGCCGGCAGCTGGACCTTGTCGGCGAAGGTCGTGTCCATGAAGGCCGAGGCGCGGTAGCGCCCGGGGACGGTCATCTCCCTGATCCGGGCCTTGAACGAGCGCCGGCCCTCCTCGATCACCTCCCGGCTGAACTGCTTGAAGCGCTCCAGTCCCTCCTCGAGCACCACACGCTCGACCGCCTCGCGGACCATGTGGCAACCAGCGAGCCGCGTGCGCTCGTCGAGGATGTAGTACATCGGCGCCCGCGTCTGCTTCTGGCAGCGCAGCAGGTGCCAGGACGCCAGCTCGTCCTCCTCGCCGATCTTCATGCAGGGCAGGTCGATGCCGTCGTCGAGGCGGTTGGTGGGCCCGACCGGGACCCCGCCCGGTGTCGAGGCGCCGATGTCGAGGACATGGGTGACACCCCCGGCCCAGGCGATCAGCTCGTCCTCCCAGAAGATCGGCACGAAGGTCTGCACGTCGGCGTTGTGGACATCGCCGATCACCGGGTCGTTGTTGGAGAAGATGTCGCCTGGGCAGATCTTCGGGTTGTCCTCCCAGCCGTTGCGGACCATGAACTTGATCGCGTCCGACATCGTGTGGACGTGGACGATGATCCCGGTCGAGAGCGCGATCGAGTCGCCCTCGGGGGTGTAGAGCGCGAAGCAGAGCTCGCCCAGCTCCCGGACGATCGGCGAAGCGGAGATGTTGAGCGCCGTCTCGCGGGCGGAGACGAGCCCGCCCCGGAGGCGGGCGAACAGCTTCTCGTAGCCGATCGGGTCGGACTCCATCATCGCCAGCTCGGAGATGCCGTGGTAGTGGCCGGTCTCGGCGAACAGCCTCTCCGACGTCTCCAGCATCTGGTCGAGCCGCCGCCCGTCCCAGCCGATCCCGCGCTCCTCCCGGGGCTCCAGCCGGCGGCTCTCCTCGACGATCGGCATCGCTGCGCGTGACTCTACTGCGCCATCCCCCACGCCCAGACCCGGAGCCGCGCCGGCGAGCTCAGGCCGGGTGGGCGGCGCCGATGTTCGCCTCGATCTCCTCGACGAAGGACCCCCACAGCACCGGCGGCAGGTCGTGCCCCATGCCGGCGAAGACCTTGAGACCGGCGCCGGGGATCGCTTGGGCGGTTGCCTCCCCGCCGCTGAGAGCGATCAGCGGATCCTCGGCGCCGTGCATGACCAGGGTCGGCAGGTCGAGGCGCCGGAGGGCCTCGGTGCGGTCCGGCGAGCAGGTAATCGCGTGCAGCTGGCGGGCGATCCCCTCGGGGTAGTGGCTGCGGTCATAGCTGCGCCGCCCGAGGTCGCGCAGGCGCTCCTCCTCGGCCGGGTAGCCGGGCGAGCCGATCGCGCGGGCGATCCGCAGCGAGGCCTCGGCGTAGCCCTCGCGCGTCGGCTCCAGCGGCACCGTGAAAGCGCCGATTGCCGCGGGGCTTGACCGCCCGACGGCGGGATCGCCAGTGGTCGAGGAGATCGAGCACAGCGACACCACGCGCGCGGGGTGCTCGATCGCGATCGTCTGCGAGATCATCGCCCCCATCGAGGTGCCGACGAGGTGGGCGCGCTCGATCCCCAGGTGGTCGAGAAGGCCGACGGTGTCGGCCGCCATGTCGCTGAGGGAATAGGCGGGGCTGCCCCCTCCCAGCAGCATCTCCGGCCCGGGCACCGGAGCCTCGAGGAGCTTGGTCGAGTGCCCGATGTCGCGGTTGTCGAAGCGGATCACCCGGTGCCCGCGCTCGGCGAGCAGTCCGCAGAAGGCCTCGTCCCAGTGGATCAGATGGCAGCCCAGTCCCATCACCAGCAGCAGGGGCGCCCCGTCCCTGTTCCCGAACTCCTGGTAGGCGATCTCGATCCCGTTGGCGGGGGCGGTCCGCTCTTCGCCGACTACCTGCGGCAAGGCTCAGGCCACCACGGGGGCGGGCGCCGGCGCACGCACGGCGTTCGAAGCCAGCGCCCCGACGATCTCCGGCCAGAACGCCGGCGCCAGGTCGTGGCCCATCCCGGGGAGGATCTTCAGCCTCGCCGCCGGGATCGCTCGCGCGGTGGCGCGCCCCGCCGACGGGCGGATCAGCGGGTCGGCGGCGCCGTGAATCACCAAAGCGGGCAGCTCGAGCCCCCGCAGCGCCCTGGTGCGGTTGCCCGAGCAGTTGATCGCGTGCAGCTGGCGGGCGATGCCATCTGGGCAGAAGCAGCGCCGGTAGGAGACCTCCATCAGCACCCGGAAGGACTCGTCGTCCATACGTTGCCCGGGTGAGCCGATCACGTCGAAGGTGCGGGCCGCGAGCCGCATGTAGGCCTCGATGTCGGCGGGAGGTCTGGCCATCAACGTCACCATCGCCTTCCATTTGGGCCAGCGGAGCCAGCGGCTCCCCGTGGACGACATGATCGACGCCAGCGAGAGCACCCGCTGCGGGTGCTCGATCGCGATCGTCTGCGAGATCATCCCCCCCATCGAGACGCCGGCGACGTGGGCGCGCTCGATCCCGAGATGGTCGAGGAGCCCGATCGCGTCGGAAGCCATGTCGGTCAGCAGGTACGCGGGGCGGCCGGTGCCGGAGATCATCGCCCCCCTGCTCGGGATGGGGACGGAGTCGAACCTGGTGCTGTGGCCGACATCGCGGTTGTCGAAGCGGATGACGCGGTAGCCGCGCTCGGCCAGCATCCCGCAGAAGCGCTCGTCCCAGGCGATCATCTGCATCCCCAGCCCCATCACGAGCAGCAGGGGGACGCCGTCGGGGTCGCCGAACTCCTCGAAGGCGATCTCGACCCCGTTCGCCGCCGCGCGGCGCTCGCGCTCGGCCAGCGACGCCAGCATCTGATCCGCGCTCTGGAGTGGAACCTGATCGCTCACCCTCGGGATTTTACTTCCGCCGATGGCTCAGACGCGGCGCCCCGGGGCGGTCACCGGCCTCGGTCGCACTCTCGCGGTCTTGCCGTTTCGCTCCCACACCACCCAGGTGCGCCTGGCGGCCCCGCAGGAGGCGGTATCGGCGCTGCGGCTGAGGCGGTCTGTCTCGACTGCGGCTATGACGAAGCGGGTCACGGGTCTTTCCTCGGTCATGGGTCGCTCCTCGGTCTCTGGTTGACATCCCATGCCCCGAGTCTCGGACAGGGGGGCCGGCGCAACCAGGGGACGCAGGACTGAACCGGCGCCGCCCGGGGGGTGGACCCGGCCACACCAAGGTCGGACCGAGGCCCGGCTCAGCCGGAGGAGCCGCTGAGGTGAAAGATCTGGTGGCGGTCGAGCCGGGCCGAGCGGCCAGGCGGGATCGCGAAGGTGGTCGCCACCGACTCGACGATCGCGGGGCCCTCGATCTCGTTGCCGGCGGCGACGTCGGCGAGCTCATAGATGTCGGACTCGACCTGCTCCGCCCCGGTGGAGCCCGGGCGCTGCCACCAGACGCGGCGGGTGGCCTTGGTCGGCGGCGTCCCCGGGACCTCGGCATCATCGGGAAGCGCCGGCCTCTCCACTTCGACCGAGCCGAGGACGATCGCGTGGGTGACGAGATAGCCGAGCTCCGGCGAGCGCGCCGAGCGGGCGAAGACCTTCCCGTAGGCGTCTTCGAAAACGTCGATCAGATCGTCAACCTGCCCGGCTTCCTCGATCTGATCGTGAGGGGAGACGATCTCTATGTCGTTGAGCTGGCCGTAGTACTGCATGCGAACCGCGTGGGTGAAGGCGATCTGCTCGCTATCCAGCCCGGACTTGGCGAACTCCTCCACCACCCTCTCCTCGAGACCCTGCCAGAAGCCCGAGATCATCATCCCGATGCCGGCCTTCTCGAGCTCATCCTGATTGGGCGCGATCGGCATGTCGATGGTCTGGTCGAATCGGTACTCGAACGGCGCGCAGGCGCAACCGTAGGCGCTGAAGCCGGCCGCCCAGGCCGGCACCAGAACGTCGCGGTAGGGGACGTCCTTGGTGTAGCCGGCGACGTGCAGCGGGCCGCCGCCGCCGTAGCAGAGCAGCGCGTAGTCGGCCGGGGAGTATCCCTTGCCGAGAATCCTCCCCACCGCCTCGTTCTTCAGCGTCTGCTCGAAGAGCTCGATCACGCCGACCGCCGCCTGCTCGACCTCCAGCCCCAGTGGGCTGGCCACCTGGCGCTCGACCTCCGAGCGGGCGCGCTCGGGGTCGAGGTCGACGTCGCCGCCGAGGAAGTAGTCGGGGTTGACGCGGCCGAGAACGAGGTTGAGGTCGGTCACCGAGACGGTCTCGAGCCCGCCCTCGAGCCAGCAAACGCCGATCCGCGATCCGGCCGAGTCGGGGCCGAGCTCGGGCCGGTTCGAGTTCGGGTTGACCCGGACGAAGGAGCCGGTGCCCGCCCCGATCGAGTCGATCTTGACCAGCGGCATCGCCAGCAGGAAGCGAGCGATATCTGGGGTCTGGGTGATCTCGAAGCGACCGTCGGTGATCAGGGCGATGTCGAAGGAGGTACCGCCGATGTCGGTGCAGAGGACGTTGGACAGATCCATCACCTCGGCCAGCCGGCCACCGCCGACCACGCCGCCGATCGGGCCCGAGACCAGCGTTCGCGCCAGCTCCTCCGCCTCGATCGAGATCGTTCCCCCATGCGACGCCATCACCCGCAGCTCGAAGCCGGCGCCTGCCTCCTTGGTCTTGTCCCGCACCGCCTGGAGCGTTCCCCGCGAGGGCTCGGCGGCGTAGGCCTCGATCAGGGTCGAGTTCAGCCGCGGCAGGTCGCGGCGCATCGGGTAGAGCTGGGAGGAGACGAAGACCGGCACCTCTCCGTCGAGACCGCGCTTTGCCTTCTCTTCCTCGACGATCTCGGCCACGCGCAGCTCGTGCTCGGCGCTGCGATAGCTGAACAGCAGCGAGATGCAGATTCCCTCGACACCGGCGTCGAGCAGCTCGGCCGCGGCCTCCCGGGCGTCCTGCTCGCGCAGCGGCAGCACCTCGGTGCCCATCACGTCGATGCGCCCCCGAACCCCCTTCATCCTCTCCCTCGGGACCAGCGGTCGGTTGTGGAAATGGGTGGCCAGGTGAAGGCGGTCGGAGTAGGAATAGCCGAGGTAGGTCTGGATCCCGCGCTCGATCCGCAGGTAGTCCTCCTGCCCGGCGCTGACGATGGCACCGATCTCGAGCCCCTGGCGCGAGAGCAGCCGGTTCAGCATTGCGGTGCCGCTGAAGATGCCGGAGACGATGTTGGGGAAGGCCTCGGCCGGGGTCGAGCCCCACTGCTCGAGCGCGTCCTCGGAGGACCGCATGAAGCCGACAGACTCGTCCTCGGGCGTCGTCTGGGCCTTGCCGACGACGAAGCGGCCGGCGTCGTCGACGATGAAGGTGTCGGTCATGGTGCCGCCGGCATCGATCGCCAGGACCCGCGGATCCAGCGCCTTTGCCTCCTCGGCGGACATCGCGACCAACTCTATTCCGGGAGGCGCAGGCGAGGCCCCTACCCCGTAGGTTTGTGCGATGCGCTCGGCGATCATCTCCGACCTCCACCTGGGCAGCACCTCCCGGGAAGACGTGCTCCGCGATCCCTCGATCAGGCAGAGGCTGATGGAGGAGATCGGAAGCGCCGACCGGGTCGTCCTCCTGGGCGACACGGTCGAGATGCGCGACCTTCCCCTCGGTGCGGCCCTGGAGGCCGCGCGCCCGTTCTTCGAGGAGCTGGGGGAGGCGATGGCCGGGCGCCAGGTCCTGATGCTGGCGGGAAACCATGACCACCGCCTGGCCGACCCGCTGCTCGACCAGCATGCGTCCGCCGGGGGCGATGCGCTCGGCCTCGAGACCCGCTACCCGCCCCAGACCGGTCCCACCTCGCGAATCGCCGGCTGGCTCGGCCGGGCAGAGCTCGAGATGTCCTACCCGGGGGCCTGGCTGCGCGAAGACACCTATGCGATGCACGGCCACTACATGGACTGCCACCTGACCCTGCCCCGGGGAGAGTGCATCGGCAGCGCCGCGGTGGCAAGGTTGACGCGGCCGCTGCCGGACCCGGCGGACCCCGACGACTACGAGCGCCTGCTGCGCCCGATCTACGGCCTCGCCTTCGGGCTGGCGCAGTCGGGCGATGCCAGGGACTCGGGCGGGTCCGCCGGACCGGAGGAGAGGGCCTGGGAATGGCTGTTTGGCGAAAGCGGCCACTCGCGGCGCAGGCGGATCACCTCAACCGTGATCTCGCAGGGAGCCGTGCCCGCCGCCACCTGGACCCTGAACCGGTTGCTGGGGACCCATTTCGAGCCCGATCTCTCGGCGGCCGCGATCACCAGCGCCGGGATCGCCGGGGTGAGCGAGGCCGTGCGGCGGTTGCGGATCGGCGCCGACCACGTGATCGTCGGCCACAGCCACCGCGCCGGCCCCCGCGAGGGCGAGGCGTCGTGGTCGCTGGCGGGCGGCGGAGAGCTCCACAACACCGGCAACTGGGTCTTTGCCTCCGCCTTTCACCGGCCCGACTCGAAACCCGGCCCCTACTGGCCGGGGACCGTGACCTGGCTGGAGGGCGCGGACCCGCCGCGCCGGGTCTCCCTGCTCGCCGACCGCCCGGCCGGGGAGCTGGCGAGGATCGCCGGCCACTCCTTCGGTCATTTCCGGCTGGCCGCGCTTGCCTCAAGTGAAGTCGGCTAGGGCGATGAGCCTCTCGAGGGTCGGCGGCTAGGGCCCGGTGTAGGTCCCGGAGAAGCAGGGGCGGCCGTTGCAGCTGTCGCTGATGCCGCTGAGGTTGTCGGGGCGCAGGAAGTCGGAGACCATCTGCTGCTCTGCGGGCGTGTTGCGGGGCAGGCTGTGCGGGTCCTGGCCGCTGGTGTTCGGCGTGTTCGTCAGCGGCGGTGGGTTGGTGCCCAGCCCCGGAGACCACTCGAGCGGACCGCCGTCCCAGTAGACGATCGCCGAGCCGGTGAACGGGTAGCTCGCTATCCGCGGGACGCCGAAGAGGGGATCGACGCCCGGCCAGCGGCCCGGGGAGACAACCGGGCTGTGCGCCTTCGCCCCGATCGTGCGCGCCTCGACGTCAGCCTGCCAGTTGGTCACCTGGTGGTCGCCGAAGGCGACGTTCATCAGGACCTCGTGGGGCGGGGTATTCGGCAGCGGGTTGGTGGTCATGCGGTGCGCGTACCCGTTCGGGTCCGAGCGGTCCCAGAGCATCTGCACCAGGGACAGCACCAGCGCCTGGGTGATGTGGTTCGGATAGGCGGGGTCGAGGATCAGCTGGTAGGTCGTGAAGTCGATCGAGCGGTTGAGCAGGACCGAGTAGTTCATCCCGGGCACGCCCAGGGAGGCCCGGGTGAAGTCGGGCGAGACCGCCGTCAGGGTGCCGCCGTAGATACCGCCCTGGCTGTTGCCGTTGTAGTAGAGCTTGCTGGTGTCGATCACCGACGGGTTGGGGCCGTCGCCCGGGCTGATCGCCCCGTTCGGGTCGGCCGAGGCCGCGGTCGCGTCCTCGTGGAACGCCTTGACGCCGGCAAACCCGGCCGGGTTTGCCATCAGGCGACCGAGCAGGAGCTCGTTCAGCAGCCCCTGATCGATGCGGTCGGCGATCTGCGGGAACTTGCCCATCTCGCCGAGAACGCCAATGGCGACGGGGACGTCGCTTTCGGAGAAGCCGATCAGATCGGTTCCGCAGAAGATGAAGTTGTGGCTCTGGGCCAGCGTCCTCTGCGGGCTCGAGTGGGTCTCGCCGGCAGCACCGAGCAGCCCGTGTCCGTAGAGCGACGGGCGCGCGGGAGCATGGCCCGTGTCGTCCACGGCCGCGTGCGGGAGGATGCAGTCGAAGTTCGCCGTCCAGGTCCCGTTCTGGGCCGGCAGGCCATTGCCGCCGAGGTTGAACCTGCTGCCCGGTGCGCACGGGACCGCGGCGACAGAGGTCAGGTAGCAGGGGACGGTGAACGTGCCCTTGACCCGCCGCGCCAGCTCGGGATCGGGGTTGTTGGTGACCTCGGTCACATTGAAGGACGGGACCGTTCCGGTGACCGTCTGATCGGCCAGGTCGGTGTCGCCCAGCTGCGAGAAGGCGTCGTCGCGCATGTGCAGCAGCGGCCTGGCGATGTTGGAGTCGCTGGCGACGGTGAAGTCCCAGGCGAGGTAGAGGTTCGAGCGTCTGATCCCGGCCTTTCGCAGCGAGGAGAAGATCCTCTCGAAGCGCTTGCGCTGCCGGTTGATCGGGCCCTCCGAGGAGGGCAGGTCGTCGCGGTAGTAGCGGAATCCCTCGGGCGCCCTGATCGTCTTCCCCCTGGCGTTCTCGAGGTTGCGCATGGCGACGATGTATCGATGCTTGCCGGCGAAGTTCCTGGCCGGGTGGATCAGCACCGTGGTCTCCTGCGGATCCGGCCTGTACTCGTCCTGTGGGTCCTTGGAGTTGGAGTCGATCTCGACCCAGATCGGCCAGCGCTTTCCGGTCTGCGCGTCGATCACGACGACCGGGGTGTTCTTGTCCTTGTAGCGGCCGAGGTGGTTGATCGGGACCGGGTTCGTCTTCGCCAGCGCCTTCGAGTTGTCGAGGCCGGGGGCGCGGAGCACCATCGTCTGTCCCGGGCTGAAGCCGTCATTTGAGTTGTATGGGGCGGCGTCCATGTGTACCTGTTGGGCCGATGAGTTGGCCGGCATCGCAGCGGTCTTGAGGTTGATCCGCCTGCCGGTTGCGGTCGAGCCGTCCCGGACCGTGTAGTAATCGTCGGGGAACGGCAGCAGGCATCCCGGGGCGTGCAATGCGGCGTGCTGCTCGCGGATGAAGTCGCACCTCGAGGCATCGGAGATGTCGATCGCCTTCGGCTTGCAGGCCTTGGTATCGCGAACGAGGTCGGCGGTGGCGTGGCCGGGGCCGGCCTTGACCCGAAGCGTTCGCGCCTGGCAGCTCTTCACGGCGCGGCGGCCGGCCTTGGTCAGCGGCAGCTCGACCGTCATCGCGCCGCTGCGCCGGAAGGCCAGGCTTCGGCTCTCGGTCAGAGCCGTTAACTGCGGCTTGTCGAAGGTCGCCGATAGGCCCTTGACGGTGACGTTGGTCCCTCTGTCGGCGCGGACCTTTGCCTTGAGCCCGTTCTTCGAGAGGATCGCGTTCTGCCCGTCTGAGAGGATCCTGACCCCTGGCTCCGCTGCGGTCGCCGCGGTGGCGCTGAATGCGAACGCGAACAGGGCGAGGGCGACGAACAGCAGCCTCGAGCTTCCTCTCATTCTTCTTCCTTGGTCGGGCGGGGGAGGAGGCCCCCGCCGGAGGTGCCTGCGCAGCGAACGGTAGCACCGCAGCTGGCTGGGCAGCCAGTCGATCGCGCGGACGCCCGGGAGGCGAATCTAGGGGCCAGTGAACGTCCCCGCGTAACAGGGCCCGCCGCTGCAGGTGTCGGTGATCTGGCTGAGGTTGTCGGGGCGCAGGAAGTCGGAGACCATCTGCTGCTCGGCAGGGGTTCTCCGGGGCAGCTCGTGCACGTCCTTGCCGCTCGAGTTCGGTGTGTTGGTCAGCGGCGGGGCGTCCGTCCCCAGACTCGGGTCCATCGGGTCCCATCCCAGCGGGCCGGCGTCCCAGTAGACGATCGCCGAGCCGCTGTATGGGTAGCCGGCGATCCGGGGGATGCCGAAGAGCGGGTCCACGCCCGGCCAGCGGCCGTCATAGACCACCGGGTCGTGCGCCTCGGCCCCGATCGTGCGGGCCTCGACATCCGCCTGCCAGGTGGTGACCTGGTGATCGCCGAAGCCGATGTTGATCAGAACTTCGTGCGCCGGAGTGTTGGGCAGCGGGTTGTCGGTCATCCGGCGGGCGTATCCGTTCGCCTCGCCGGAGTCCCAGAGGATCTGCACCGCCGAGAGCATCAGCGCCTGTGTCAGCTTGCTCGGATAGGCGGGGTTGAGGAAGGCCTCGTAGGTGGAGAAGTCGGTCGAACGGTTGAGCAGGGCGGAGTAGTTCATCCCCGCCACCCCCAGCGTGGTCCGGGTCGCGTCGGGGGAGATCGCGGTGAAGGCGCCTCCGAGGATCCCGCCCTGGCTGTTGCCGTTGTAGTAGAGCTTGCTGGTGTCGATCACCGACGGGTTCGTCGGGTCGGTGGGGCTGATGTCGTCGTTGGGCTCGTCGTGGGCCTGCGTCTGGTCCTCGTGGAACGCCATCACGCCGGCAAACCCGTCGGGGTTGTCCATCAGCCGGCCGAGGTAGAGCTCGTTCAGCAGGCCCTGCTGGGTGCGCTCGGCCAGGGTCGGGAACTTGTTCATGTCCTGCAGGGCGAGGATCGCCGACCCGACGTCGGCATTGGAGAAGCCGATCTCGTCGGTGGCGCAATGCATGAGCTTGTGGTTCTGGGAAAGGGTGCGCTGCGCGTCGGAGTTGACCTCGCCGGCGTCGCCGAGGAGCCCGTGCCCGTAGACGACCGGACGGCCGGGCGAGTGCCCGCTGTCGCTGACGATCGAGTTCGGGACGATGCAGATGAAGTTGGCGGTCCAGGTGCCGTTCTGGACGGGATTGCCGTTGGGGTCGAGGTTGTAGGTGCTGCCCGGGGCGCATGGCACGGCGCCGACCGAGGTCATGTAACAGGGGACCGTGAAGGTGCCGGTGACCCTGCGGGCGAGGTCGCTGGTGGGATTGAGATCGACGCCCGTCACCGCGAACGATGGCGCCGCGCCGGTGACCGTGCTGTCAGCGAGGTCGCTGTCGCCGAGCTGGGCGAAGGCATCGTCGCGGATCTGCAGCATGCGTGCGGCGATCTGCTCATCGGAGGCGACCGTGAAGTCCCAGGCGAGGTAGAGGTCGGCGCGATCGATCCCCGCCTTGCGCAGGCTCGAGAAGACCTTCTCGAAGCGCTTGCGCTGCCTCTTGATCGCGCCCTTGGAGGAGGGCAGGTCGTCGCGGTAGTAACGGAAGCCCTGCGGCGCGGGAATCGTCTTGTCCGAGGAATCCCTGAGGTTGCGCAGGGCGACGATGTAGCGGTGCCTGGCGATGAAGTTCTTCGCCGGGTGGATCAGCAGCGCAGTGTCCTCGGCGGTGGAGGCGTTGGAGTCGATCTCGACCCAGATCGGCCAGCGCTTGCCGGTCTTCGCGTCGATCACGACAACCGGGGTGTTGCGGTCGGTGTAGCGGCCCTGATGGTTGATCGGGACCGGGTTGGTGTTCGCGAGCGCCGTCGGGTTGTCGAGGCCGGGGACGCGCAGGACGATCGCCTGCCCGGGGCTGAAGCCATCCCGTCTCGTTGTAGGGGCCGGCGCCGATGTGGACGGCAGAGGCGTTCTCGGGCATCGCCTGGGTCTTGAAGTTGATCCGCCTGCCGGTGTCCGAGCTCGAATCGGGGACGGTGTAGAAGTCGTCGGGGAAGGGGAGCATGCACAGCGAGCCGTCCTGCTGTCCGATGAAGTCGCACCTCGAGGCCCGCGAGAGGTCGATCGGCCTCGGCCTGCAGTCGGCCGTCTGTCGCACCAGCTCACCCGAGCCCTTGCCCGAGCCGGCCTTGACCCGGAGGGTGCGGGCCTCGCAGCTCTCGACCTCGCCCCTTCCTGCGGCGGTCAGCGGCAGGCTCACCGTCTTCGAGCCGCTATGGCGAAAGCTGAGCCTGCGGGTTCTGGTCAGCGCCGCGAAGCGGGGCTCGTCGAAGGTGGATGAGAGGCCCGTGACGGCGACCTCGGCCTTTCCACCGCGCTTGACCCTGACTGTGACCTTGGCCTCGAGAGAGCCCTTGCCGAGAATCGCCCGCTGACCCTCGCCGAGGATCTTCACCCCGGGCCCGGCGGCGAGTGCACTCGCTGCCGTCAGGGCGAAAGCAGTCATCACGACCAGGCCGCACAGCAACCTCAGACTTCTGCTCAATTCCCATCGCCTCCGGAGGTGAAGCCGGCGGACATCCGGCCGAAGATCCTGCTCCTGCGTCGCTGACGGTATCACCGACGCTCGCACAAGACAGGCCCTTCGGTTCGATGCCCGGTTCAGCTCCGGTCCAGGTTCAGTGGGACACCCAGGCGTCGGGGTACTCGGCCATCGCGAGGACGTGCGGCGGGAGCTCGTCCCCGACCACGTCGGCGAGGGTGACTTCCTCCAGCACCGACCGCATGCTCGATCGCAATGCCACCCACACGGTCTGCAACGGCTTCGCCGCCCCGATGAACTCGAGCTCCTCGGCAGGGCAGGTCGCGGACGCTGGCAAGATGGCCGTCGGCGACGCGCAGCACGTCGGCGAGCGAGATCTCATCCGCGCGTCGGGCAAGCGAGTACCCGCCCTCGGCGCCGCGCTGGCTGTGGACGATGCCGGCGTGCTTCAGCTCGCCGAGGATGTTCTCGAGGAACTTGAACGGGATCGCCTGGGCCTCTGCGATCTGATCGCGCTTGAGCGGGGGATCGGTGGCCGCCGCCAGCTCGACGGCCGCCCTCACCGCGTAGTCGGCCTTCGCCGAAATCCGCATGGCACGAATTCTCTCGCACAACTCCGACGGATGTGGGTGGGATTCCCCATCAGAACAGTAGAGATTGTTTACCAACTCGGTCAACATTACGCCTCGCACTCTGCTACTTTGCCCGCCTTGCCATTACGGACCAAAAGAATCAAGAAAGAAAGGAATACCCTGATGAGGAATGCTCGCTCGAGCGGACGATGGCGCCGCGCCGGAATCGTCGCGACCGCCACCGCTCTCACCGTCGGGCTCGGGGGGGTCGTTGCCGGATGCGGCAGCAGCGATAGCTCGACCACCGGAGGAACCGCTTCGGGGGGCGGCGGCAAGCTCGACGTCGTCGGCTACTCGACCCCTGAAACGGTCTACGAGGAGAGCCTCGAGCCGGGCTTCGAGAAGACATCCGCCGGCTCCGGCGTCAGCTTCAGCAACTCCTTCGGCGCCTCGGGCGACCAGAGTCGCGCGGTCGAGGCCGGGCAGCCGGCTTCGATCGTGCACTTCGCCCAGGCCGGCGACATGACCCGTCTCGTCGACGCCGGTCTCGTCGCTTCCGACTGGGACAAGCAGAAGTTCAACGGGATCGCCCAGGACTCGGTCGTCGTGATGACCGTCCGCAAGGGCAACCCCGCGGGGCTGAAGACGCTCGACGACCTGCTTACCAAGGACGTCGAGATCGTCACCCCGAACCCGTTCAGCTCCGGCGCGGCCCGCTGGAACATCATGGCGATCTACGGATCGCAGATCAACGAGGGCAAGTCGCCGCAGCAGGCCCTCGACGCGGTCCAGACCGTGCTCGAGAAGACCAAGGTGCAGCCCGGCAGCGCCCGTGACGCGCTGGCGGCCTTCACCCAGGGCGAGGGCGACGTGCTCCTCGGCTACGAGAACGAGGCGATCAAGGCCCAGGACGAGGGCGAGGACGTCGACTACGTGATCCCGCCGTCGACGATCCTGATCGAGACCCCGATCGCGGTGACCAAGGACGCCCCCGAGCCCGCGGCTCAGGACTTCCTCGACTTCATCTGGTCGGATGCGGGTCAGAAGCTCTGGGCCGAGAACGGGTACCGGCCGGTGAACAAGGCCCTGGTCGACCCGAAGACGTTCCCGACGCCGAAGGACCTGTTCACGATCAAGGAGTTCGGTGGCTGGGACAAGGTCAACGACGAGTTCTTCGAC
Source organism: uncultured Actinomycetes bacterium (assembly GCA_963840235.1). GTDB lineage: Bacteria > Actinomycetota > Thermoleophilia > Solirubrobacterales > 70-9 > JBBRHQ01. Next base: position 91,059 of record CAWIYC010000003.1, on the reverse strand, counting down.
GAGGCCACCGGCTCGGTGGCGAAGATCGAGGAGCAGCTCGGAGTCTCCACCGCCGGCTAGCGATGGAGGCTCGCACGGCGACAGCTCCAGCACCCCGGGCAGGCCTGCGCCTGCCCGGGGTCGGCGCCGGCCTCGGCCGCGGCACGGTCATGCTCTACCTGAGCGTGATCGTGCTGCTGCCGCTGGCCGCGGTCGTCGATCAGTCCCTGAAGGGCGGTATCAGCTCGTTCTGGGACGCCGTCAGCGGTTCGCAGTCGGTCGCCGCCCTGAAGCTGACCGTGTTCGCATCGCTGATCGTGGTCGTCATCAACGCGGTGTTCGGGACGATCATCGCCTGGGTCCTGGTCCGCGACAGCTTCCCGGGCAAGGGGATCGTCAACGCTGTCATCGACCTTCCCTTCGCCCTGCCGACGATCGTCGCCGGGCTCACCCTGATCGCGCTCTACGGGGCCAACAGCCCGTTCGGGGTCGACATCGCATTCACCAAGACGGCGGTGGTGGTGGCGCTCCTGTTCGTGACGCTGCCGTTCGTCGTCCGGGCCGTCCAGCCACTGCTGCTCGAGCTCGACCGCGACATGGAGGAGGCGGCCGCATCGCTCGGCGCCAGCGGCTTCACCGTCTTCCGCCGGATCATCTTCCCCAACCTTCTTCCCGGCCTCACCGCGGGCATCGCGCTCGCCTTCGCCCGCGCCCTGGGCGAGTTCGGCTCTCTGGTCCTGATCTCGGGCAACATCCCCTTCAAGACCGAGGTCTCCTCGGTCTTCATCCGCAGCCAGATCGAGTCTGGAAACGTCTCCGGCGCGGCCGCGGTGTCGGTCGTGCTGCTGGGCGCCTCGCTGCTGCTGCTGGCCGGCGTCACCCTCGCCCAGCGCTGGGGCAGCCGGCGCGATCGCAGCGGCGGCGCCGGCCTCACCGTGATGCCGATGAGCGGCCAGGATTACGAGGCGCCGAAGGAGGACGGCGATGACCGGTAGCTCGACCGCGACCCGCTGGAGCCTGCGTGGTCTCGCCCTCGGCTACCTGACGCTGTCTGCTGCTGGCGCCGCTGGTGATGATCTTCTTCAAGACCTTCGAGGACGGGATCGGCCCGCCGCTCGATGCGATCACCTCGCCCGACGGCCTCCACGCGCTGAAGCTGACCCTGATCATGGTCGCGATCGCGGTGCCGCTGAACACGATCTTCGGCGTCGGCTGCGCGCTGCTGCTGGTCCGCCACCGCTGGAAGGGCAACACCCTGATCGACGGGATCATCAACCTCCCGTTTGCGATCTCCCCGGTGGTCATCGGCCTCTCGCTGTTCCTTCTCTACGGGGCCGACGGCTGGTTCGGGCCGACTCTGACCAAGGCCGGCATCGAGATTCTCTTCTCGGTCCCCGGCATGGTCCTGGCCAGTGTCTTCGTCTCGCTGCCGTTCGTCGTGCGCGAGGTGGTGCCGGTGCTGCAGGAGATCGGGACCGAGCAGGAACAAGCCGCCTCGACCCTGGGCGCCAACCCCTGGCAGACCTTCTGGCGGGTGACCCTGCCGGCGATCCGCTGGGGCGTCGCCTACGGCGTCGTCCTCACAACCGCCCGGGTCCTCGGCGAGTTCGGCGCGGTGACGATCGTCTCGGGATCGATCTCGGGCGAGACCCAGACCCTGCCGCTCTACGTCGCCAAGCAGTTCGAGCAGTTCAACCTCGCCGGCGCCTACGGCGCCTCGATCCTGCTCGCCCTGCTGGCGCTCTCGACACTTCTCCTGATGAACCTCCTGAAGCGAAAGGACGACACCTGATGGGAATCTCGGTCGAACACGCCCACAAGAACTTCGGTGACTTCAAGGCACTCGACGACGTCTCGATCGAAGTCCCGGACGGCTCGCTCACGGCCCTGCTCGGCCCCAGCGGCAGCGGCAAGTCAACGCTGCTGAGGGCGATAGCCGGCCTCGAGACCCTCGACCAGGGACGGGTCCTTATCAACGGCGAGGACGCGACCAAGCGCCCGCCGCAGAAGCGCGACGTCGGCTTCGTCTTCCAGCACTACGCCGCCTTCAAGCACATGACCGTGTTCGGGAACGTCGGCTTCGGCCTGAAGATCCGCAAGTGGTCGAAGGCCCAGATCGACGAGCGTGTGCACGAGCTGCTTCGCCTGGTCCAGCTCGACGGCCTCGCCGACCGCTATCCCTCGCAGCTCTCCGGCGGCCAGCGCCAGCGGATGGCGCTGGCCCGCGCGCTCGCGGTCGAGCCGCAGGTCCTGCTCCTCGACGAGCCCTTCGGCGCCCTTGACGCCAAGGTGCGCAAGGACCTCCGCACCTGGCTGCGCCGCCTCCACGACGAGGTCCACGTGACCACGATCTTCGTCACCCACGATCAGGAGGAGGCGATGGACGTGGCCGAGCAGCTAGTCGTCATGAACGAGGGCCGGGTCGAGCAGAGCGGCGACGCCTCCGACCTCTACGAGCACCCCGCCAACGAGTGGGTGATGAGCTTCGTCGGCGAGGTCAACCGGATCGGCGATCACCTCGTCCGGCCCCACGACATGGACGTCCTGCGCCGCCCAGCCGAGGGCACCGACGAGGCGATGGTCGAGCGAATCGTCCCGCTCGGGTTCGAGATCAGGGTCGAGTTCGCGCTCGGCAACGGCGACGAGATCTGGGCCCAGCTGACCCGCGCCGAGATTGAGGAGATCGAGCTGCGCGAGGGGCAGATCGTCTACGTCCGGCCGAGGCAGGCAAAGGTCTTCAACGGAACGTCCAAGGCTTCGGCCGCGGTCACCGTCTGAAGGGGTGACGGGGCGGGGCGCTCCTTGCCGGGTGGCGCCCCGCCCTCCAACCACCCTCGATATCTAGACGATCGGGTCGTCGGGAGCGTCTGAGCGGAGGAGACGGGTGACCTCCTCGGGAAGCTCCCCGGCAACGACGTCGGCGAGCGTCACCGTGTCGAGAACCGCGCGCAGGTTGACCCGCAAGGCCAGCCATACGTCACGCAGCGGAACCGCGCTGCCGGTGTAGGAGAGATCCTCGGGAGCCTCGGAGCGAACGCTCGCCAGCGGACCGTCGACGGCCCGAATGACCTCGCCCAAGGTGACTTCCCCGGCGGGTCGGGCCAGCTCGGAGCCGCCGCCGACCCCCCGCTGGCTGCGGACGATTCCCGCCTGGCGCAGCTCGGCCAGGATCTTCTCCAGGAACGGCAGCGGAATCTGCTGTGCGTTCGATATCGCCTCGCCGGTGATCGGCCCGGAGGGGGCGGTCGCCAGCTCCACCGCCGCCCGCACCGCGTAGTCCGCCTTCGCCGTGACGTGCATCGGGCGACATCATTCCCGATGCGCGCGACGGCGGGCGTTCAGCCTCAGCTGGCGGCGTCGATCACCTTCAGATAATGCAGCGGGTCTATCGGGTGGCCGCCTCCGTACCAGACGCCCGTCCAGTACTCGAAGTGCAGGTGGCAGCCGCTGGCGTCACCGGTCTGACCGACGTAGCCGACCCTCTGGCCCGCGCTTACGACCTGCCCCGGTCTCACTGCGGCGGGCTTGATCAGGTGCATGTAGACGAAGTCGGTGTGGGTGCCGATGTTGTGGAGTACGACGTAGTTGCCCGCGGCGCCCTCGTAAGCGCGGTAACGGACCCGCGCCTTGCGGATCGAGACGAGGCGGGTGCCGCAGGAGGCGCCCACGTCCTGGCCCTGGTGGGTGTGGCCGCTACGAGGCGCGCCGAAGCGCGACATCGAGCTTCCGAAGCTGTGCCAGCCCCTGACCGGGAAGACCTGGTCCGGGATCGCGCTCGGGGGAAGGACCTCGAGCTTGCGGCGGGAGCGGTTGGAGACATTGCCGCGGCTGTCGATCACATAGGGCCGGCTGTCGATAGCGCCCTTGGGGACGATCGCCTTGGCGCGCTCGAGGTCGCGGAAGGTGTAGCGGGAGCGCATCGGCCCGTCCTTGCCGCGGAAGACGACGCTGGCAACGCGGTCGAGGAAGGCCCCCTTGACCTTGACCGTGGCGCCGGGGGTCGCCTTGTGCCCGGCGACGCAGCGGCTGACGCAGACGACGTCGTCCACCTTCGGCTTGGCAGGCGCCCGCACCCCGCCGGAGGAGACGCTGGCAGCCCCGGCGGCGGCCGGGATCAGCGCCGCCACCGCCAAGCTCGCGGCCAGCGCCAGCAGCGCCAGATGGAAACTTCGGGGTGCGGTCCGGAGTATCTGCCCGGATCGGGTATGGGGGTACACCGACGGCCTCTCTTTCTCGAGCCTGCGGGGTTAGCTGTCGGGCTCGCGCTGAAAGAGCTGCGCTACGGACTGATCCGATTCGCCCCCGGAGATCACCGATCTCCACTGGGTCCCCCACTCCCACCCGGCATGCCGGGAAGGATTAGGCGTGTCTCGCCGCAGGAGTATACGTAAATCTCCGGCGAGTGCAAGGTTGGCGTTTGCTCACATTTCGGCAAACCGGCTCGGAATCCTGCGGCGGTCCTGTATGAGACCGGCATCGCCCGCCTCTCGCCGACACTCGAGCTCGACCTCGAAAGGCTCCCGCTCGGGGCAGGCCCGACGCCGGTGCGGCCGCTCGACGGTGCCTCGGCCTGTGGTGAGGCCCCCGTCTGGGTCAAGGACGACGGAGTCTACGGCCGCTACGCGGGCAACAAGGCGCGAAAGCTCGAGTGGCTGCTGGGCGACGCCAGGCGCCGCGGCCGCAGGACCGTGATCACCGGCGGGGCGATCGGGACCAACCACGGCCTGGCGACCGCGCTCTACGCCCGCGATCTGGGAATGCGCGCGGTTCTCGTCCTCGTTCCACAACCTGAGGACGATCACGTCCGCGCCCAGATGCAGAGGATGCGCGCCAGCGGCGCCGAGCTGCGCTTCGCCGGCGGCAAGGCGCGCGCCTTCGCGCTTGCCGGGGCCCTCACGGTCGCCCGCGCCGGACCCGGCCTGCGGCTCCCCTACCTGATCCTGCCGGGAGGGTCGGTACCGCTCGGGTGTGTCGGCTACGCGGAGGCCGGGCTCGAGCTCGGCCGCCAGATCGCCGCGGGAGAGATGCCGGAGCCCTCGCACGTGGTCGTCGCGCTCGGCAGCGGCGGGACCGCGGCCGGCCTCCTGCTGGGGCTGAAGCTGGCCGGCCTGCGCTCGCGGCTCGTCGGCGTCCTCGTCAACGACCTGACCCCGGTCAGCGCCGGCGGGGTCGCCAAGCTCGCCCGTCGCACCCAGCGGCTGATCCGCCGCCACTCGGCCGGCCCGCCGCCGGCCGAGGTCGAGCTTCGCGCCTCGGACCTCGACCTGGAGACGGCCTGGCTCGGACCGGGCTATGGGCACCCGACGGCAGAGGGCGCGGCGGCGACCGCGGCTTTCGCCGACGATGGGGTCGTGCTCGAGCCGGTCTACACCGCCAAGGCCGCCGCGGCCCTGCTCGAGCTGAACCGGAGAGGCGCCTTCGGCACGGGACCGGTCCTCTACTGGCACACCTACAGAGCCCCGGCGAACGCCCCGGGCGCTGGCTAGGCTGCACCGATGCGAGCCCTGGCGATCGTCTACGAGCGCGATGCCGGCCCAGGCATCTTCGAGCTGGAGGCCCAGGCGGAAGGAACCCGGCTCGACTGGTGGATCGCCACGGAGGAGGACAACCCACCCAAGGAGCCGGAAGGCTACGACGCGGTGATCGTCCTGGGGTCATCCACGCATGCCCACGAGGAGGAGGCAAATGCCTGGCTGCGGGGGCAGAAGCGGTTGGTGGCGAACCTCTTGGACCGCGAGATACCCCTGATCGGCGTCTGCCTCGGATCCCAACTCGTTGCCGAGGCCGCGGGGGCGCCCCCGCGGCCCCTGCAGCGGCCGGAGATCGGCTGGGCCGAGGTCGAGCTGACTGCGGCTGGTCGCGGTGATCCGGTCACCGGCACCCTGCCGCAGAGCTTCCGCGCCTTCGAGTGGCACAGCTACGCCGCACCTCTTCCCGACGGCGCGGTGGCGCTGGCCCGCAACAGCGCCTGCCTCCAGGCCTTCCGCCTCGGCGAGTCTGCCTGGGGCATCCAGTTCCACCCGGAGGTGAGCCTCGAATACGCCGAGTCGTGGATCCGCGACATTCGGGAGGACTCCGACGCCGCCAGGACCGTGATCGACCGGGCCCGCTTCACCGAGCAGACCCGGGACCTGATGCCGGCCTGGAACCAGCTCGGCCGCCATCTCTGCGCCGGCTTTCTCGGCTTCGCCCGCTCCCGCGCTCCCCGCTGAGTGCGCTTTCGGCGGTCGCCCTACTCCGGGGTGACGTAGGCGCCGGAGATGCCGCCGTCGACCATGAAGGTCGAGGCGGTGACGAAGGACGAGTCGTCGCTGGCGAGGAAGAGGGCGCCCTGGGCGATCTCCCTGGCCTCGCCGAAGCGCCCCACGGGGATGTGGACGAGCCGTCGCTGCGCCTTCTCCGGGTCCTTGGCGAACAGCTCCTGAAGCAACGGCGTGTTCACCGGACCCGGGCAGAGGGCGTTGACCCGAACCCCGCGGGCGCCGAACTCGACCCCGAGCTCGCGCGAGAGCGAGAGCACCGCTCCCTTCGAGGCTGTGTAGGAGATCTGCGAGACCGCGGCACCCATCACGGCGACGAACGACGCGGTGTTGATGACCGAGCCGCCGCCGGCGTCGAGCAGGTGCGGGATGCCGTGCTTGCAGCAGAGGAAGACGCTGCGAAGGTTGACGTCCTGGACCCGCTGCCAGGCCTCGAGCGAGGTCTCGAGCACCGAGGTGTCGTCGTTGGGGTTGATGCCGGCGTTGTTGAAGAGGACGTCAACGTGGCCCAGCTCCTCCCGCGCCCGCGCATACATCCCGCGGACCTGCTCCTCGTCGCTGACGTCGGCCTGGAGCGCCAGGTCGCCGACGGCGCCGGGGTCGCGGTCGACGCCGACCACTGTTGCCCCCTCATCGGAGAACAGCCTCGCCGATTCGGCTCCTATGCCGCTGGCGGCGCCGGTGATCACGCAAACCTTGCCCTCCAGTCGTCCCGCCACGGTGCTCAGCTCCCCTCGGTCGAGTAGTAGACGTTCTTGACTTCGGTGTAGGCGTCGAGGGCGTCGGGGCCGAGCTCGCGGCCGATGCCCGACTGCTTGAACCCTCCGAACGGAGTGGAAACGCGCACCGAGCTGTTCGAGTTGATCGAGACGACCCCGGTGTCGATCGCCCGGGCGACGCGGATCGCCCTGGCGCCGTCGCGAGTCCAGACGGAGCCCGAGAGCCCGTAGATGGTGTCGTTGGCGATCGCAACCGCCTCCTCTTCGCGGTCGAACGGGATCACGCAGGCGACCGGGCCGAAGATCTCCTCGGAGGCGGCGCGGTCGGAGTTGGCGACGGGAGAGAGCACGGTCGGCGCGAACCAGTAGCCGGGGCCCTCCGGCGCCGAGCCACGGAATGCCACCGGGGCGTCGTCGGGTACGAAGGAGGAGACGGTCTCCAGCTGCTCGGCCGAGATCAGCGGTCCCATCTCGGTCGAGGGATCGAGCGGGTCCCCGACCTCGATCGCGGTGACGGCGCGCTCGAGCGCCTCCATGAAGCGGTCGAGCCCGGAGCGCTCGACCAGGATGCGGGAGCGGGCGCAGCAGTCCTGGCCGGAGTTGCCGAAGACCGCGCTCGGCGCCGCCGCGGCCGCGGCCTCGATGTCGGCGTCGGCGAAGACGACGTTGGCCGACTTTCCACCGAGCTCGAGTGTGACCCGCTTGATCGTCGCGGCGGCGCCGGCGGCGATCCCGCGGCCGACCGCGGTCGAGCCGGTGAAGGCGATCTTGGCGACGTCGGGGTGCTCGACCATGCGGTTGCCGCAGACGCGGCCCGGTCCGGCGACGACGTTGAGGACGCCCTCTGGGATACCGGCCTCGAGCGAGATCTTCTCCAGCTCGAGCGCCGTCAGCGGCGTCAGCTCGGCCGGCTTGAGGACGATCGTGTTGCCTGCCGCCAGCGCCGGCGCCGCCTTCCATGACGCGATCACCAGCGGGAAGTTCCAGGGGACGATCAGTCCGACGACCCCCAGTGGCTCGCGGAAGGTCATGTCGATCCCGCCGGACGACCGGGATCGTGTGCCCGAGCAGGCGCTCGACGCCCCCGGCGTAATAGCGATAGGTCTCCGCCACCATCTCCATCTCGCCGCGGGCGTCGGAGATCGGCTTGCCGGCGTTGCGGGCCTCCAGCGTGGCCAACTCCTGGTTGCGCTCGGCGAGAGCGTCGGCGAGCCGGTGGAGCAGCGCCGCGCGCTCGCCGGGAGCGATCGCCCGCCATCCCGGGAAGGCGGCCTTGGCGGCGGCCACCGCTGCGTCAACCTCCTCGGCCCCCGCCCGCGGGATCTCGGCCATCACCTGCTCGGTTGCCGGCTCGATCACGGAAAGGCTCACGCCGAGACCTCCTGGTGACTACTCGCCTTCACCAGGGCCGAGATCACGCGGCTCTTGATGTCCTCCTCGGGGTGCCAGAGGACACCGAGGGCGAAGTTCGCGCCGGCGAGCTCGATCGCCTCGACGACCTCGTCCTCGAGGGACCAGCCGGTGACGGAGAGCCCCTCCCCCACCCTCTCCACTCCCTGGTGGTGGTGGGACTTGACGGTGATCCGCTCGCCTCCGGCGGCGTGCGCGGCCAGCGAGCCGGGCTCGAGCCGGACCTCGTGGTCGCCGAAGCTCCCGGGCGTGTGGCGATGGTCCTCGTTCCCGATCAGGTCGGGAAGGTGCTGGTTGAGGGTGCCGCCGAGGGCGACGTTGACCATCTGCATCCCGCGGCAGATCCCCAGCACCGGGATCCCCCGCGCCAGCGCCCGCCGGACCAGGGCAAGCTCGAAGCGGTCGCGGTCGGGCCAGGTGCCCTTGGTCTCGGGGTGACGCTCGGCACCGTAGGTCTCGGGGTCCACGTCGGAGCCGCCGGCGAGGATCAGCCCGTCGATCCTCCCCAGGACCGGATCGGGGTCCTCCAGCGCCGCCGCATCGGGCGGCAGCAGCAGCGCCACGGCACCCGCGGCCTGGACCGCGGCCGCATATGAGCGCGGCGCCATCGTCACGGTCTCCTCCCAGGCGCCCCAGCGGACCCGCTCGACCGCGGCGCAGATCCCGATCGCGGCGGCGCTCACAACCGCTCGAAGCCGCGGTAGCGCTCCCAGTCGGTGACGGCGGCTTCGAAAGCGTCGACCTCGACCTGGGCGCGGTTCATATAGTGGTCGATCATCTCCTGCCCGAAGGCGCCGCGCGCCACCTCGCTGGCAGCGAAGAGGTCGCGGGCGTCGTAGATGTTGTGGGGAACCCGGGGGGCGTCGGAGGAGTAGGCGTTGCCCGTCATCTCCGGCTCGAGCTCGAGCTCGGTGTCGATCCCGTGCAGGCCCGCGGCGATCATCGCGCTCAGCGCCAGGTAGGGATTGACGTCGGCGCCCGGGAGCCGGTTCTCGACCCGTAGCGACGGCCCGTGCCCGACGACCCGCATCGAGCAGGTTCGGTTGTCCTGGCCCCAGGCGACCGCCGTCGGCGCGAAGGACCCGGCGGCGAAGCGTTTGTAGGAGTTGATGTGGGGCGCGTAGAGCAGCGTCAGCTCTCTCATGCAGGCGAGCTGGCCGGCGACGAATCGCTCGAACATCTGCTGGTCGGTGCCGAAGGCGTTGCTGCCGTCCTCGCGCGAGAGCGAGCAGTGGATGTGGCAGGAGTTGCCCTCGGCCTCGTTGAACTTGGCCATGAAGGTGATCGAGAAGTCCTCCTGGGCGGCGATCTCCTTGGCCCCGTTCTTGTAGATCGCGTGCTCGTCGGCCTGGCTCAGGGCCTCGCCGTAGCGGAAGTTGATCTCGTGCTGGCCGAGGTTGCACTCACCCTTCGAGTTCTCGACCACCAGCCCCGCCGCCGCCATCTCGTTGCGGATGCGGCGGATCAGCGGCTCGACCCGGGCGCTGCCGAGCAGCGAGTAGTCGATGTTGTAGAGGTTGGCCGGCTCGAGCTCGTGGAAGCCCTTCTTCCAGGCGTCCTCGTAGGAGTCCTTGAAGACGATGAACTCGAGCTCGGTGGCGGCGCTGGCCGTCAGCCCGCGCTCGGAGAGCCGGGCGAGCTGGCGGCGCAGGATCTGCCGCGGAGACGCGACGACGTCGGAGCCGTCCGCCCACTGCAGGTCGGCCATGACCATCACCGTCGCCTCGTGCCAGGGGACCGGCCGCAGGGTCGAGAGGTCCGGCTTCATCTCGAAGTCGCCGTAGCCCTGCTCCCACGACGACATCGCGTAGCCGCCGACCGTCTCCATGTCGACGTCCACGGCCAGCAGGTAGTTGCAGCCCTCGGCGCCGTGCTCGAGGACCTCGTCGATGAAGTGCGAGGCGGTCAGGCGCTTGCCCTGAAGCCGCCCCTCCATGTCGGCGATCGCGAGGAGCACGGTGTCGACCGTGCCCTCCGCGACCGCCTTCTTCAGCTCGTCGAGCGTCACGCCCGACTGAGTGTAGGCGCCTCCATCACGCGCCTGAGGTCGGCTTCGGCGCCGCCGGCCCGACCGCGGGCGGGGCGCCGATGTCGGCCTCGATGTCGATCTCGCGGACCTGTCCGGTGAAGTGCTTGCGGGCACTCACCATCCAGGCGATCCAGGCAAGCAGGATCACGGCCCCGACCGTCAGCGGCGCGTAGTTGACCGACTCCCAGGTGAAGTCGGCGTTCCCGGGCACCGCCGACGGCACGAACGGCAGACAGAAGATGATCGTGATGATGCCGACCCAGATCGTCGCCAGCAGGTTCATCCACTTGTACTTGCGGCCGTTGTTCCACGGCCCCGGCCTGGAAGTCGTCGCCCTTCCTCCAGCGGAGGAAGACCGGGATCACGTAGGCGATGTAGAGACCGATCACGCGAGATCGAGACGACCGCGAAGAATGCGAAAGGCACGCCCGCCGACGTTCCCTTGAGCGCCGGGATCGTGATGATCAGCGCCGCAGTCGCCATCGCCAGAACCGCGTAGACCGGCACCTTCTCGGCGTTGACTCGCGCAGACACGCTCGATACGCCCTTGCCGAACCCGTTGTCGCGGGAGAACGCGAAGCACATCCGCGAGGCACTGGTCAGACAGGCGCCTCCGCAGAAGAGCTGGCCGACCGTGGAAATGATCAGGACCGCCTTGAACGCCGCCGGGGTCAGCGCCGAGGCGAAGACCTCGAGCGAGGAGCCGGCGCCGTAGCCGGCGACTCCGCCGCTGATCGCGCCTACGTGGACGGCTGCAAAGGTGATCGCCAGCAGCACGATCCAGCCGATCACCGCCGAGTAGAAGATCGAGCGCCAGATTCCCTTGGCGGCGTCCATCGCCGCCCCGTGGGTCTCCTCGGAGATGTGGGCGGAGGCGTCGAAGCCGGTGATCGTGTACTGGGTCAGCAGGAACCCGAGCGGCAGCACGTAGAACCAGAACATGCCGTGGCTGAAGCCGCGAGTTGTTGATCGTGTGGCCGAAGACGAAGCTGACGCTCTGGTGGCCGTCGGGGACGAAGATCAGGATCCCGACGATCACGGCGACGCCGGCGACGTGCCACCAGACGGAGACGCTGTTGACCAGGGAGAGATAGCGGGTCCGGAAGATGTTGATGGTCGTGTGCAACAGCAGGATCAGCACGAAGAGGATGAAGACGTTTGACAGCGTGTAGGAGGCGAAATCTAAGCCGAAGATGCTGACGTTGTAGAGGCTGAGCAACGAACTCAGGAAGAAGGCGCAGGCGTAGTCGACCGAGGCGACGACGGCAACGAGGCCGATCAGGTTGAACCAGCCGGTGAACCAGGCCCAGACCGGGCCGCCGAGCCTGCCCGGCCCACCAGTAGATGCCGCCGGCGGTCGGGTAGGCCGAAACCAGCTCCGACATGCAGAAGCCGATCAGCAGGATCGGGATCGAGATCAGCAGCCAGCCCCAGGAGATCGCGATCGGACCGCCGTTGTTCCAGGCCTGGCCATAGGTCGTGAAGCAGCCGGCCAGGACCGAGATGATCGTGAACGAGATCGCGAAGTTCGAGAACCCGCTCCAGGCCCGGTCCAGCCGCTGCCTGTAGCCCATCTCGGCAAGACGTTGCTCGTCCGCATCGGCGAACTGCTGCTGCGCTGCCTCGGTCATACACCCTCTCCTGGGCTCACGGCCGGGTCATTCCGGTAAAAGGTGTATTGATCCGACCTATGGACGACGAAAGCCTAAGTGCCGAAGCGGACGACAGTCAAGCCCCGTCTGCCGCAAATTCCGCAAAGCTCCCGGGACTCCTCCCGGAGATCGTCGAAAAGCTCTCGGGGTCACTCGGTCGGCTCGCCGGCGAGCCGGCGCCGCTCGACGGCGGCATCACCAATCGCAACTACCGCGCCCGCCTTCGGCGAGCGCGAGTACGTGATCCGGGTTCCCGGCAAGGACACCTCTCTGCTCGAGATCGACCGGGTCGCCGAGATGCGGGCGCCAACGAGCTTGCCGCCAGCCTCGGGATCGCGCCTCCCGTGGCAGCCCTGCTCGAGGACCCGCCCTGCCTGGTGACCGAGTTCATCGAGGGGCGCGAGATGAGCAGCGAGCAGCTGCGCGAGCCGGCCACGCTGCGCTCGATCGCCGCCTCGCTGCGCTCATTTCACGATTGCGGCGAGACCGTCCCGGCCGTCTTCGACTCCTTCCGCCTCGTCGCCACCTACGCCGAGACGGCGGCGAGCCGAGGCGCCGAGGTGCCGTCCTCCTTCTCCGAGGCGCAGGCCGCGGCCGGGCGGATCGAGGCCGCGCTGAGCGGTCCCGAGCACGCCCCGGTGCCCTGCCACAACGACCTGCTCGCGGCCAACTTCCTCGACGACGGCGAGCGCATCCGCATCGTCGACTGGGAGTACGCCGGGATGGGCGACCGCTACTTCGACCTCGCCAACTTCGCCGTCAACAACGGCCTCGGCGAAGAGCAGCAGGAGGAGCTTCTCAGCGCGTATTTCGGAGAGCGACCACCCGCGGCCCGGCTTGCCGCCCTGCGGCTGATGATGTTCATGTCGGACTTCCGCGAGGCGATGTGGGGGGTCGTCCAGAGCGCCGTCTCGGAGATCGAGTTCGACTTCTCCGACTACGCCGAGAAGCACTTCGAGCGTCTTCGCCGGACGGCGGCCGACCCACGTTTCGCCGACTGGACCGAGGAGGCAGGTGTCGCCGCGGACTGAGCTGCCGGCCTCGGCCCGCTGCGTCATCGTCGGCGGCGGCGTCGGCGGCACCTCGATCGCCTACCACCTGGCCGGGCTCGGCTGGGACGACGTCGTCCTGCTGGAGCGCTCGCAGCTGACCTCGGGCTCGACCTTCCACTCGGCCGGGCTGGTCGGCCAGCTCCGCGGCTCGGTCTCGCTGACGAAGATGATGATGCACTCGGTCGAGCTCTACCGGCGCCTGGGCGCCGAGTCGGAGTTCGACCCGGGCTGGGTCGAGTGCGGCGGCATCCGACTCGCCTCGAGCGAGGAGCGGATGGAGGAGCTGCGCCGCCAGGCGGGCTGGGCGAAGACCTTCGGGCTGCCGCTCGAGCTGATCTCGGCCGAGGAGGCGAAGGAGCTGTTCCCGCTGATGTCCACCGAGGGCGTCCTCGGCGCCGCCTGGCTGCCGACCGACGGCTACCTCGACCCCTCCCAGCTCACCTACGCCCTCGCCGACGGCGCCCGCCGCGGCGGTTGCTCGGATCCACACCAACACCCGGGTGACCGGGATCGAGGTGAGCGACGGTCGCGTCCGCCGGGTGCTGCACGACCGCGGCGAGGTCGAGGCCGAGGTCGTCGTCAACGCCGGCGGCATGTACGCGGCCGAGATCGGGCGAATGGCCGGGGTGCGGGTGCCGATGCTGCCGATGTCCCACCAGTACCTGGTCACCCAGCCGTTCCGCGAGCGCGACGGGGGCCGCCTTCCCACCCTGCGCGACCCCGACCTGCTGGTCTATTTCCGCGAGGACGGCGGCGGCCTGGTGATGGGCGGCTATGAGCGCCAGAGCGAACCGGCGTTCATGCCGGACGGCCTCGACCGGGTCGAGCGGATCCCGCCCGACTTCAACGGCCGCCTGCTCGAGGACGACTGGGACCGCTTCGAGGAGATCGTCGAGAACTCGAAGCGGCGGGTGCCGGCGATGGACGAGATCACCGTGACCAAGCTGATCAACGGCCCCGAGGCCTTCACCCCCGACAACGAGTTCTGCCTCGGCGAGACCGAGGTCGGCGGCCTCTTCGTCGCCGCCGGCTTCTGCGCCCACGGACTCGCCGGCGCCGGCGGCATCGGCAAGGTGATGGCCGAGTGGATCGCCGAGGGGGAGCCGTCTCTTGACCTCTGGCACATGGACATCCGCCGCTTCGGCGCCCAGTACCGCTCGCCCTCCTACACCCACGCGCGGATCAAGGAGACCTACGAGACCTACTACGACATCCGCTACCCCAACCATGAGCGCAGTGCCGGCCGGCCGCTGCGGCTCTCCCCCGTCAAATGCCTGGCACCGCGACCACGACGCCGCCTTCGGCGAGAAGTCCGGCTGGGAGCGGGTCAACTGGTACGAGTCCAACGCCGCCGCCGGAGATCAGGCTCTGCGCCCGCGCGGCTGGGCCGGGCAGCACTTCTCGCCGGCGATCGGCGCCGAGCACCTGGCGACCAGGGAGCGCGTCGGCATCTTCGACGAGTCCTCGTTCTCGAAGATCGAGATCGACGGCCCCGGGGCGGCGGCCTTCCTCGAGAGGCTCTGCGACAACCAGGTCGCCCGCGGGGTCGGCCAGATCACCTACACGCAGATGCTCAACCGCCGCGGCGGGATCGAGTGCGACTTCACCGTCGCCCGGCTGGCCGAGGAGCGCTTCTCGATCGTCACCGGGACCGCCTTCGGCAACCACGACCGCGAGTGGATCCGCAAGCACCTTCCCGGGGACTCGAACGTCCAGATCTCCGACGTCACCTCGCAGTGGGCCTGCTTCGGCGTCTGGGGGCCCCGCGCCCGCGACCTGCTGGCGCCCCTTACCCCGCACGACCTCTCCAACGAGGCCTTCCCCTACATGACCCTGCGCGAGACCACGGTCGGCAACGTCCCGGTGCGGGCGCTGCGGGTGACCTTCGTCGGCGAGCTCGGCTGGGAGCTCTACTGCCCGACCGAGTACGGACTCGGGCTCTGGCGGACCCTCTGGGAGGAGGGCGAGCCGCACGGCGTCGCCGCCTGCGGCTACCGCGCGATCGACTCGATGCGCCTGGAGAAGGGCTTCCGCGTCTGGGGCGCCGACATCACCCCCGACGAGACCCCGTACGAGGCCGGGCTCGGATTCTGCGTCAAGCTCGACAAGGAGGGCGGCTTCATCGGCCGTGACGCCCTCGCCGCGGCGAAGGAGGAGGGCCCCCGTGCCAGGCTTCGCTGCCTCACCCTCTCCGACCCGCTCTCGGTCGCCCTCGGCAACGAGCCGGTGCGGATCGGCGGGGAGATCTGCGGCCGCGTCACAAGCGGCGGCTACGGCTACACCGTCGGCCGCTCGATCGCCTACGCCTACCTCCCGCCCGAGCGGGCCGAGCCGGGGACCGAGGTCGCGGTCGAGATCTTCGGCCGCTGGGTGGATGGCGAGGTCGCCTCCGAGCCCCTGTTCGACCCCGGAGGCGAGCGGATCAGGGCATGAGCCTGGCGGCGGCCTCGAGGCCGCTTCGAAGGGCGCCCTCCATCAGGCCGTGATGGCGGCCACCGAGGTGCTCGCCGGCGAAGGCGAGCGGCCCCAGCGGTCGCCCCAGCGCCGCGACGATCTCCGGCGGTGGCGAGACCGAGTAGGCGGCGCCGGCCCAGGGATCGTCGTCCCAGCGCGAGAGCACCGCGGCGGAGGGCTCGGAATCGAGCTCGGGACGGAGGCGGGCGAGGGATTCGAGCCATCGCTCGGGACCCTCGGCGACGCCGAGTCCCTCGAGTGCACGCTCGGACCCCGAGAAGCAGCTGACCAGCGGCATCGGCCGGCCGCCCTCCCCCGTCGCGGTCCAGGCCCAGTAGCGCTCGGGAACCGAGAGCACCGCGCTCGGCTCGACCGCTGAGCGCAGCGGCACCAGCAGCTTCGCCGCCTGCCCGTAGGCGATCCGATCGAGTGCCTCGCTGACGTCCTCGGGCAGCGCCGGTTCGAACTTGATCAACCCGGCCACCCGGGCGGGGACCGCGATCACACAGACATCGGCCTCGACCTCCCCTGCGGCCGTCGCGACCCGCACGCCCTCCTCCCCCCAGGCGACCCGCCGCGCCGGCTCGGAGAGACGCACCGCCGGGCCGAGGCCGGCCGAGAGCGCCTCGGCCAGGCCCTGGTTGCCGGCGGCGAGGCTCGACGCCGGCTCATCGCCGATGTAGGCGACCCCGGCGAGATCGGTGGCGGGGACCGAGGCTGCGGCGCTCGCCGAGGACATCTCGACCCGCGCCAGGATCGCCTCACGGGCGGCTGGGTCGATATCGAGCCTCGCCAGCAGCGCCGCCGCCGACTCCCGCCCATCTGCCCCCGGCTGCTCGAGCGCCGCTCCCAGCGCCGCGACCGCGCGCTCGAACGCCTCCGGGTCCACCGGCGCTCCCCCGCGAGGCTCGCGGCGGCCGTATCGCATCCCCTTCTCGGCGATCTCGAGGCCGAAGCGACCGGCCATCTCGATCACGAGCGTGTTCCCGGGGAGGATGAACTCTGCGCCCATCTCGATCACGGCGCCGTTCTCCAGGCGCCTCGAGTGGACGCGGCCGCCAACCCGGTCGCGGGCCTCGAGCACGGTCACCCCGATCCCGCCCCGCCGAAGGTGGTCGGCGGCGGCCAGCCCGGCGAAGCCGGCGCCGATGACCACGGCCCGCAATGCGCCCGCGCCCTTCTCCACTCAGATCAGCCCGGCGAGGATGTGCTCGGTGCCCTCGATGTGCTCGCGGATCAGATCCGAGGCCCCCGAGGCATCCCCCTTGCGCAGCAGCTTGACCAGAGCCCGGTGCTGGTCGTTGGAGCGGGCCAGCACCTCCTCGGGGTGGGCGATGAGGGAGATCAGCCTGCTCATGTCGCCCTGGACCTCGGTCATCGCGGCCAGGATCCGCGGGGAACGCGAGGCCTCGGCGACGCCGATGTGGAAGCGGACGTCGGCCCGTCCGTACTCCTCGAACTCGGCCGCGGCGGCCATCTTCTCGACCAGCTCGTCGAGGCGGTCGAGGTCCTCCGGCCGGGCGCGCTCGGCGGCGAGGATCGCTGCCCCGGTCTCGATCGCGACCCGGTAGTCGAGCACCGCCCAGGCCTCTTCCCCGAGGGGCTCGGCCCCCTTTTCGCGCTCGGCCATCGGCGGTCGCTCGGCGACGAAGGTGCCCCCGCTGCGACCCCGCACCGAGACCAGATGCCCGCTCTGGACCAGCGTCGTCAGCGCCTGCCGCAGGGTCGATCGGGAGATCCCCAGCTCCTTCGCCAGCTCGCGCTCCACCGGAAGCTGGCTGCCGGGCGCGAGCAGGCCGACGCGGATCGCCGTCCCCAGCCGCTCGACCGTCTCCTCGAAGGTCGTCAGCGGGCGCACCGGCTTGAACACGGCCTCGAGCGCCACGTCCCTCTGCATGCCACCAACCGTACGCGATGCCACCATCCGCCGGGGGCGAAGCGTGACCCTGGCGAGCCACCAGCATCTCGAACCGGGCCTCGGCGGAGAGGTTGCGACAGGGGGCGAAACTGCGGCGGCGAACTTTGGACGGGGGTACAAGCGGTCGCAATGGCGGCATGGGTACGCTTGGGCGCGTTCGTTGGGACGACCCGATTCTCAGTCGCGTGCCCGGATCCGGGCACGCTGCTCTACGTAGGAGGCTTGCACCGGAATGACAAGGATTCGCCAGAAGAACGTGACCGCGGCCCAGTGGAGCCCCAACGGGGAGTCCATCGGCGCGCCCGATCTGACCCAGCTCGACAACCACTCCTTCGGCGCCAACGTCTTCTCCTCGGGAGAGCAGAAGAGGCGCCTCCAGCCCGAGGTCTACGAGAAGCTTGAGGCAACGCTCGAACGCGGTGCGGCCCTTGACCTCTCACTCGCCGACGCCGTCGCCGAGGCGATGAAGGAGTGGGCCCTGGAAAAGGGGGCGACCCACTACACCCACGTCTTCCAGCCGCTCACCGGTCTCACCGCGGAGAAGCACGACTCCTTCCTCGAGCCCGCCGGCGACGGCACCGCGATCGCCAGGTTCCGCGGCAGCGAGCTGATCCAGGGCGAGCCCGACGCCTCCTCCTTCCCCACCGGCGGCATCCGCGCCACCTTCGAAGCCCGCGGCTACACGGCCTGGGACCCGACCAGCCCCGCCTTCATCCTCGAGAACCCGAACGGGGCGCTGCTCTGCATCCCGACCGCCTTCGCCTCCTGGACGGGCGAGGCGCTGGACGCCAAGGTGCCGCTGCTGCGCTCGATGGACGCGCTCTCGCGCTCGGCGATCCGTGCCCTGCGACTTCTCGGCGACGAGCAGTCCCAGCGGGTGTTCACCACGGTCGGCCCGGAGCAGGAGTACTTCCTGATCGACGAGCAGTACTACTTCGAGCGCCCCGACCTGGTGACCACCGGGCGGACGCTGTTCGGCGCCCAGCCGCCCAAGGGCCATGAGCTCGACGACCATTACTTCGGCTCGATCCCGGAGCGCGTCCTCGCCTACATGATGGATTACGAGCGAGAGCTGCGGAAGCTGGGCGTGCCGGTGAAGACCCGCCACAACGAGGTCGCGCCCGGCCAGTACGAGATCGCCCCGATCTTCGAGAACTCCAACGTCGGCTCCGACCACCAGCAGCTGACGATGCAGTTGATGCAGAGCATCGCCCGCAACTACGGGCTCGTCTGCCTGCTTCACGAGAAGCCGTTCGCCGGCGTCAACGGCTCCGGCAAGCACAACAACTGGTCGATGAGCACCGACACCGGCACCAACCTGATGGAGCCCGGCGACACCCCGTCGGGGAACATGAGCTTCCTCTTCTTCTGCGCCGCCGTGATCCGGGCCGTCAACAAGCATCAGGGATTGCTGCGCGCCTCGGTCGCGAACATCGGCCAGGACCACCGGCTCGGTGCGAACGAAGCGCCCCCGGCGATCATCTCGATCTTCCTCGGCGCGGAGCTCGACAAGGTGTTCGAGACCATCGCCGCCGGCGAGGGCGATCCGAACACGCCCGGCGCCACCCTGGAGCTTGGGGCCACGGCGCTGCCGCCGCTGCCGATGCACGGCGGCGATCGCAACCGCACCTCGCCGTTCGCGTTCACCGGCAACAAGTTCGAGTTCCGGGCGCTCGGGTCGAGCATGTCGTTGGCATTCCCCAACACCGTGCTGAACACGATCGCCGCCGAGGCGATGGACGAGATGGCGGACTCGCTCGAGCAGAGGCTCTCGGACGGCAGTGATCTCGCCGAGGCGGTGACCGAGGTGGTCCGGGAAGCGTATGAGGCCAACAAGCAGGTCTGTTTCGGCGGCGACAACTACTCCGAGGAGTGGCACGCCGAGGCGGAGCGCCGTGGCCTGAAGAACCTGCGAACGACGCCGGACGCCCTGCCGGAGGTGCTCTCCGAGCAGACGGTGGCCGCCTTCGAGCACTACGACGTGCTCTCCAAGCGCGAGCTCGAGTCCCGCTTCGAGGTCTGGGTCGAGCAGTACACGATCGTGGCCAACATCGAGGCCGAGACGACCGCCTCGATCGCCCGCACGATGCTGCTGCCGGCGGCGGTGCGCTACCTGGCGCTGCTCGAGGAGGCCGAGGTCGGCGCCCTCGACGAGGAGATCCGGCCACTCGTCGGAGAGTTGCTGGAGGCGATCAGGGAGCTCGAGGCCGCCAACGCCTACCCCGACGGAGTCGAGGGCCTGGACCTGGCGGTCTTCGCCCGCGACAGCCAGCTGGCGACGATGGCGAAGGTCCGCGACGTCGCCGACCGGCTGGAGAAGATCGTCGCCGACGACCTCTGGCCGCTGCCCAAGTACTCGGAGATGCTCTTCATCAAGTAGCGAAGCGCGCTCCGCCGGTCACCGGCGGAGCGCTGTCGCCCGGACCGACCCCCGGGATGCCGTCGGTCAGCCCGTCTGCAGGTTGGAGATCTCGAAGGCGGTCTCCTGCGGCGGCCCGGCGAAGGCCCCCTCGGCGCCCTGCAAGCCGGGACCGAGGGTCTCGTCGCGGAACCGCTCCCAGTCCTCTCGGGAGTCGAAGATGGCGACGATCAACCAGCCTTCCTCTGTCGGGCCGGCGGCGTGGTAGGTCTGCCCCTCCGGAAGACCACCGTCGGCCGGATGAACGGCGGCCAGCGCCGCCCGGTACTGCTCCTCGGTCCCCCCGGGAAAGTGGTGGGTGATGCCGTAGGCCATCTGCTACCTCCTTTTCGCGAGCGGGTCTCCGCGCCCGAGCCGATCTTGAGGACCCAACCTACGCGCGGTCCCGTCCGACTGCAAATCGATCCCGCCGTGCTAATCTTGAGTAATACAGTCAAGATAATAGGAAAGGATCACTCCAGTCATGAGAACGGCCTCGACCCTCTTCACCTCCACAAACTCAAACCTGGCGGCACGGGTCCAGGACGAGATGGCCAGGCGGCGCCTCGCCACCCTGGTCATCGCCGTCCGGGAGCACGAGGCCCGCATCGGCGGGCACGGCCTCGGTCTGCGCCGACACGACGACTCCCTCTACCGGCACGCTCGCGCGCTTTACGAACGCTACTGAGTCCCCGAAACCGAACCGAAAGGAGCCGGCCATGCAGACGACCGACCCCGAGCCCCCGACCGAGGAGCTGATCTGGTTCTCGTGGGTGCCCCATCACCCCGCGGCAAGCGGCGGACCGGTCGAAGACCTGGTGGAGCTGGTGGAGGCAATCCGCCGCCACCAGTCGCAGACCAGCCACCCTGCCGTACCCAAGCGCCCCGCGGACCATGCCCTCTACCGGCGCATGGGCGAGATCGAGGGGGCTGCCCCATCGGACGAGCCCCGGCCCGTCAACGGCAACCGCTTCCAGATCCGCGGACACTGACGCCGGCGCCGGCCAGCGCCCCCCACCGCCCATCGCCCGGTGGGCGGTGGGGTGGTCGACGTCAGATCGTCTCGGGAACCATCTGGATGGCGCCGCTGGGACACTCGGACACGCACATCCCGCATCCCTTGCAGAAATCGAGGTCGATCTCATAGCCGTTGACGTTGGCCTCCGCCGCCTGGCTCAGCTTCAGCACCGCGTTGTCGGGGCAGACGCCGTAGCAGTTGTCGCATGAGAAGCAGGTGCCGCAGGAGAGGCAGCGGCGGGCCTCATAGAGCGCGTTGGACTCGTCCAGCGGGTGCTTGACCTCGTCGAAGCTCTGGGTGCGCCGGGCCAGGTCGAGCTCCTCGCGGTGGGTCCGGGGGGCATCGGCGTAGTACCAGGTGTTGAGCGTGTCGAAGGATGCGAGCTCGTTCTTGGGGGGCGGCTCGTACTCGCTCCCGCGCAGCCAGGCGTCGATGTTGCGGGCCGCCTTCTTGCCGTGGCCGACGCCAACGGTCACAGTCCGCTCTGCCGGCACCATGTCGCCGCCGGCGAAGATGCCAGCGTGGCCGGTCATCATGTTCGGGCCGACCTCGACCACGCCGTCGCTGACCTCGATCCCGGGCACCCCGTCGAGCAGGGAGAGATCGACGTCCTGACCCAGGGCGAGCACCACCGAGTCGGCCTCGAGCTCCTCCAGCTCCCCTGTCGGCTGCGGAAACCCGGTCTCGTCCAGCTCCATCTTCTCCAGCACCAGCTTGCCGCCGTCCGCCTGCTTGATCGTCGAGAGCCACTTCATCATCACGCCCTCCTCCTCGGCCTCCTCGACCTCGAAGTCCTGCGCCGGCATCCGCTCGCGAGTGCGCCTGTAGACGACCACCGCCTCCTCCGCGCCCAGCCGCTTGGCCGTGCGGGCGACGTCCATCGCCGTGTCGCCGCCGCCGTAGACGACCACGCGCCGTCCGAGCATCGGCTTCTCCTCGCCCTCCATGCTGCGCAGCAGCGAGACCGCGTCGAGGATGTGGGCAGCCTCGCCTGCGGGGATGTAGGCCCGCTTGCCGATGTGGGCGCCGACCGCGAGGAAGGCGGCGTCGAAACCGTCTTCGCGCATGCTCGCGACGACGTCCGTGACCTTGCGGTTCAGCTCCAGTTCCACCCCCATCTCGAGGATCCGCGCCACCTCCGCGTCGAGCAGGTCCCGCGGCAGCCGGTAGCTGGGGATCCCGAAGCGCATCATCCCCCCCGCCATCGGCCCGGCCTCGTGGATGGTCACTGCGTGCCCGAGCCGGGTCAGGTGGTAGGCGGCGGAGAGCCCCGACGGCCCGGCGCCGACCACGAGCACCCGCTTGCCCGACGGCTCGGCGTCGGACTCCACAGTCCATCCCCGCCGGATCGCCTCGTCGCCGAGAAAGCCCTCGACCGAGTTGATCCCGACCGACTCGTCGAGCTTGCCGCGGTTGCACTCGGTCTCGCACGGGTGGTAGCAGACCCTCCCCATGATCGCCGGGAACGGGTTGTCCTCCATGATCCGGCGCCAGGCGCGCTCGTAGCCCTCTCCCCCGCCCTCGGCCTCGTAGAGCCAGGACTGGATGTTCTCGCCGGCGGGGCAGGCGTGGTTGCAGGGCGGCAGGCGGTCGCTGTAGACGGCGCGTTCGGTGCGCCAGTTGCCGGTCTTGTTGGCGAGGCTGGAACCGACGTCGAGGGTGATCGCGAAGGGCTTGGGCTCGGTCATCTCACTGCGGCCCATGTTCCGCATCGGCAAGCACCGTCATCAGGTCGGGCCCGGCCTGCTCGCCACCCAGCAGGTCGAAGCGCCTGATGTTGCGGTCGGCGATCTCCTGGATCGCCTCGATCACGTCGCGCCGCGGCTCGGGCCGGAACAGGTGGGCGTAGCGTCGCTGGCGCTTCAGGTACTCCTCCACCGGGACCCGGTCGCGGATCTTCGAGACCGAGACCACGTCGCCATTCTCCGCCTCGAACACGGGGAAGATCCCGGTCTCCTTGGCCAGGCGGGCGATCAGGATCGTGTCCTTCGAGGCCGAGCCCCAGCCCAGCGGGCAGGGGACGAAGACGTGCAGGTAGCGGGCCCCGCGGAACTCCATCGCCCGCTCGACCTTGGCCTCGATGTCACGCGGGTCGGCGACGGTGGCGGTGGCGACGTAGGGGATCTCGTGGGCCATCGCGATCAGCGGCGCGTTCTTACCCTGGCCGAAGACGTTCCCCGGCTCGGACCCCACCGGCTTGGTGGTCGCGGTGCGGGCAGCGGGAGGGGTGGCGCCGGAGCGCTGGACGCCGGTGTTCATGTAGGCCTCGTTGTCGTAGCAGACGAAGAGCACGTCGTCGTTTCGCTCGAACATCCCCGAGAGGCAGGCGAAACCGATGTCCAGGGTGCCACCGTCGCCACCCTGCCCGATCACGCGAACGTCCTCGCGGCCCTTCGCCCGCATCGCCGCAGCGACCCCGGTCGCGACCGCGGGCGCGTTGCCGAACAGCGAGTGGATCCAGGGCAGCTGCCACGAGGACTCGGGATAGGGGGTCGAGAAGACCTCGAGGCAGCCGGTCGCGTTGGTCGCGATCAGCTGGTTGCCGGTGGCCCGCATCGCGGCGTCGAGGACGTAGCGTGCGCCCAGCGCCTCCCCGCACCCCTGGCAGGCTCGGTGGCCCGAGGTGAGCGAGTTGGACCGATCAGTGTGCGCCTGGACCGAGCGCTGGTCGGGGTCCAGCAGCCGGTTTCCGACCACGTATGTGCCCGTCTGGTACATCTTCAGCTCCTGGTAGGGCATCCCGTCCTCCTCAGTGCGGTTGAGCCGCGACCACTCCGACGTCGCGGAGCATGTGCTCGGCATGGGTTCCTGGGACGTGTCCCGCCCGCATTCTCTCCAGCTCGCGCTCGACCATTTCGATGTCCAGGTCGAGAAAAGTCAGCGGCTTCAGCTTGCCGGCGACGGCTTCAGTGAACAGCGTCCGCAAGGACTCCATCGTGATCGAGCGCCCTCCGAGGCCGGCGATCACAGTGTGCCCGTCGAGCGCAACCCCGGAGAGCGCCATGCGCACGTTGGCGGTGACGATTCCGCCGACACCGACCGCAAGGGCCTTCTCCAGCACGACCACCCGCTCGGCGCCGACCAGCGCTTTGCGGACCTCCTCCAGCGGGAAGGGGCGGAAAGACGTGATCCCGAGGGCGCCGATGCTGACGCCCTGCTCGCGCAGCTCGTCGATCGTCTCCTCGATCGTGCCGAGGACCGAGCCCAGCGCCACCACGATCGTCTCCGCGCCCTCGGTCCGGTAGGTCCGCAGCAGCCCGCCGGAATCGCGCCCGAACTCCGCCGCGAACGCGGTCGCGATCTCGGGGATCAGGTCCAGTGCCTGCATCTGCTTGGCGTGCGCCAGGTACTTGACCTCGAAGAAACGCTTCCGGTCCCACCATCGCCCCGATCGTCACCGGGTCCGCCGGGTCGAGCAGCTGCCGCGGCTGATACGGCGGCAGGAACCGGTCGACCTGCTCGGGACTCGGGATGTCCACCCGCTCGTAGGCGTGGGTGAGGATGAACCCGTCCATGCAGACCATCACCGGCAGCGAGATCTCCTCGGCCAGCCGGTAGGCCTGGATGTGAAGGTCGAGAGCCTCCTGATTGGTCTCGGCGTAGAGCTGCACCCAGCCGGAGTCGCGCTGGGACATCGTGTCGCTGTGGTCGTTCCAGATGTTTATCGGGGCCCCGATCGCCCGGTTTGCGACCGTCATCACGATCGGGAGCCCGAGCCCGGAGGCGTTGTAGAGGGCCTCCGCCATGTAGAGCAGGCCCTGGCTGGCCGTCGCCGTGTAGGCCCGCGCACCCGCGCCCGAGGCACCGATCGCCACCGACATCGCCGCGAACTCCGACTCGACCGAGACGTACTCGCAGGGGTCGAGCTCGCCGGTCCGCACAAGATCGGAGAGGTGCTCGACGATGTGGGTCTGGGGTGAGATCGGGTAGGCGCAGACAACCTCGGGCCGGCACATTGCGACGGCCTCGGCGACCGCGCGTGAGCCCTCCTCCTGCCTAAGCATTGGCGAGCTCCCGAAGCTCCCCTTCGACGAACCCGAAAGCCTCCTCGGCGGCGGCCACGTTGCGCTCGCCGACGTCGCCCGCAAACTTCTCCCGGATCGCCGAGGCGACCGAGCGGATCGTGATCAGGCCGCTGAACGCCGCGAACCCGCCCAGCAGCACCGCGTTGGGGAGCGGCCGCCCGAGGTGCTCCAGCGCCAGCTCGGTCGCGGGAACGGTCAGCAGCCGCACCCCGGCGACTCGCTCGGCGAGCTCGTCCAGCCCCAGCTCCCCCGCCCCGCGGGAGGAGTTGATGAGGACGTATCCCTCGCTCGCCAGGCCGCCGAAGACGTCGACCTGATGGAGCAGAGTCGGGTCGAGGATGATCAAGGCGTCGGGGCGGGAGACCGGCTCGCGGGTGCGGATCTCCCTCTCGTCGACGCGGCAGAAGGCCATCACCGGCGCTCCCATCCGCTCCGAGCCGAAGCTGGGAAACGCCTGCGCGTGCTTGTCCTCGAGGAAGGCGGCGACCGAGAGCATCTCGGCCGCCGAGACCGCCCCCTGACCGCCACGTCCGTGGATTCTGACCTGGAACATAGGAATCCCCTAATTCTCCCACCGCGAGGCGCCCGCGGGTGCAGCCTCGAGGCCGGCGGCGATCGCGCCGGCAACGTCGACCGCGGCCCGGGCGACGCGGGGGTCGACCCCGGCGCCGACGGAGAAGCTGTTCCCCTCGATCCCGAACACGGTCAGCCGCGCCGGCAGCCTGCCGAGGCTGCGAGCCAGCTCGACCGCCTCGGAGAGCCCCAGCGCGTGGGTCGAGGTCCGGCCGAAGCTGGCGGGTAGCGGCGATTCGGCCGCCTCCACACGGTGCACGGTCCCGGGCTCGGCGCCGGAGCTGACGGCGTCGGCCAGGCTGACGCTGCCGGCTCCCGACCACGCCTCGATCAGGTCCACGGGCTCGCCCTCGATCTCGAGCACGCCCACATCGGCGGGCGCGAGCTCGCGCAGCCGCGCCGCGACCAGCAGCCCGGCGGCGTCGTCGCCGCGCAACGGGTTGCCGACGCCGATCGCAAGTCGCCGTGCCGGGGCCGTGGTGTTGCTCACTCCTCCTCCACCTCGAGCTCGAGGAAATGGGTGGCGCAGGAGATGCAGGGGTCGAAGTTACGAATCGCCTGCTCGCAGCGCCGGGTCAGCTCCTCGTCGGGAAGATCGAGGTTGGCGGAGACGAACTGGTGCAGGTCCTCCTCGATCGTGCGCTGGTTCTGTGAGGTCGGCGGCACGATCCGCGCGGAGACGATCCCGCCCTCGTCGTCGATCTCGTAGCGGTGGTAGAGAAGGCCGCGGGGGGCCTCGGTGACCCCGTGCCCGATCCCCGCCCGCGGCTCGGCCTCGAGGAAGGGCGAGTCCGGTACCTCGTAGCCGTCGATCAGCCGCAGCGCCTCGTCGAAGGCATAGAGGATCTCGACCGCCCTGACGACGATGCTCCGGAACGGGTTGCGGCAGCCGCCGGCGAGGCCTGCCTCGGCGGCCGCCTCGGCCGCGAGGGGCGAGAGCCGGTCGGCATTGAGGTTGAAGCGTGCCATCGGCCCCGCCAGGTAGGAGCCGCGCTCGATCACCCGGGAGTGGAGCGCGGTCGAGTGCTCGACGTGCTCCTCGGCGAAGACCCGATCGAAGTCGCGCGCCTCGATGTCGATCCCGTGCGAGGAGACGATCCTGCCGCGGTCGATCGGGTACTCGCTGGAGACCGGGGAGCGCAGGGAGACGAACTCGTAGTCCCGTTCCAGCTCGGGAATGGGCAGCTCGGCGGTCCAGCGGACCGTCTCCAGAGCCTCGTCCCGGGCCCGCTCGAGCCCCTCCCGCACGGCCTCGAGGTCTCGCTTCGAGGGCGCCCTGTAGAAGCCGCCGACGCGGACGTTGATCGGGTGCACCTCGCGGCCGCCGACGGCGGCGATCAGCGCGTTCCCGGCCTTCTTCGTGCGCAGACCCCGCTCGACGATCCCGCCGTGGTCGCGGGCCATGTCGAAGCCGCCCTCATAGCCGAGGAAATCGGGCGCGTGCAGCAGGTACAGGTGCAGCGTGTGGCTCTCGATCCACTCGCCGCAGTAGATCAGCCGCCGCAGATCACGCAGGGGACCCTCGACCTCGATCCCGAGCGCGTCCTCCATCGCCTCGCAGGCGCTCATCTGGTAGGCGACCGGGCAGATCCCGCAGATGCGGGCGGTGATGTCGGGGGCCTCGCCCAGCGCCCGGCCCCGCAGCAGGCCCTCGAACAGCCTCGGGGGCTCGTAGATCTGCAGCTGGACGTCGAGCACCTCGCCCTCGCGGACGCGCACCCGCATTGCCCCCTCGCCCTCGACCCGGGCGAGTGCCTCGGTGCGGATCGTCGTGGTCCGGCGGGCGCCGTTGCCCTCAACCATCGGTGGCCGCCTCCCGGGCCTCGCTCTCCGCCCGGAATGCCGGACTGTTGGCGTTGAAGGTGCGGAAGGAGCGGGTCAGATCGAGGTCGTCGCGGTCGAGGCGCTCTCCCATCCAGGCGGCGAGCGAGGGCGTGTTCGGCGACTCCATCGGCCCGTAGCAGCCGTAGCAGCCGCGGTCGAACGATGGACAGAGGGCCCCGCAGCCGGCGTGGGTCACCGGGCCCAGGCAGGGGGTGCCGTGGGCGACCATGACGCAGACGTTCCCGGCCCGCTTGCACTCCATGCAGACGCTGTAGGCGGGCACTACGGGATGGCGCCCGGCGAGGAAGGCCCCGATCACCTCCAGCAGCTGGTGCTTGTTGATCGGGCAGCCCTGGAGCTCGTAGTCCACCGCGACGTGGTCGCTGATCGGGGTCGACGTCTCCAGGGTGGAGATGTAGGAGGGCGTCGCGTAGACCGCGGAGACCCACTCGCCGACGTCGGCGAAGTTGCGCAGGGCCTGGATCCCGCCGGCGGTGGCGCAGGCGCCGATCGTGACCAGGTGTCGCGATACCCGCCGCACCTCGCGGATACGCCCGGCATCGGCGGCGGTCGTCACCGAGCCCTCGACCAGCGAGACGTCGTATGGGCCGGCGACGGTCGCCCGGCTCGCCTCGAGGAACTGGGCCACCTCGACCTCGCCCACGAGCGCAAGCAGCTCGTCCTCGCAGTCGAGGAGGCTGAGCTGGCAGCCGTCGCAGGAGGCGAACTTCCACACCGCCAGCTTGGGCCGGGTGCCCGGCTCGGAGGCGCTCACAGCTCCCGCACCTCGAAGATCTCCTGGATCTCGCCGAAGCGCATCACCGCGCCCTCGCGGCAGATGAACGTAGGCCCGAACTGGCAGCGCCCGCACTGCGTGACGGCACACTTCATGTTGCGCTCCAGCGAGACATGGATCCGCTCGGCCGCGACCCCTTGGTCCCCGAGCGCCCGCGCCGCGAACCGCATCATCACCTCCGGGCCGCAGAGCATCGCGACGGTCCGATCGGGGTCGAAAACGGCGCGCCCGATCGGCTTTGTGACGACCCCGACCTCGCCACTCCACGGGCCGGTGGCGCTGTCGACCGTGACCCTCAGCTCGATGCCGGGCTCGGCCCCCCAGGCCTCCAACTCGTCGCGGTAGAGGAGCTGGTCGGGCTCGCGTCCGCCGTAGAAGAGCAGCACCCGCTCGAAGCGCTCGCGCGATGCGAGCGCGGTCAGCACAGCGGAGCGGAGCGGCGCGAGCCCGACCCCGCCGGCGACGATCACCAGGTCGCCGCCCTCGGCCTCGGCGATCGGCCAGGAACTGCCGTAGGGCCCGCGGATGCCGAGCACCTCTCCCGGCTCGGCCGCGCAGATCGCCGCCGAGACGGCGCCCACCTCCCGCACCGTGTGGACCAGCGGTCCGGCGGCGGGGGCGCCGCTGATCGAGATCGGCACCTCACCGACCCCGAAGGCATAGACCATGTTGAACTGGCCCGGCGCGAAGGCTGCCTGGCCTCCGCCGCCGGCGGGCTCGAGATCGAGCGTCCAGGTGTCGGGCGTCTCGCGCCGGCGGGCGGTCACCCGGAACGGCTCCGGCACCATCGGCCGGCGGCCGCTGGCGGCCGCCGCGGGGGGCTCAGTCTGGGGCGCCGGCTGGGGCATGCCCGTAGACGTCGAGGAGCCGGAACCGCGTCGCCTGCATGCGGTCGATCAGCAGGGTCGCGAACTGCTTCATCAACTCGTAGCCGAGATCGTGGTCGGACTCGCACTTCCCGCGCAGGCAGGCGCCGTCGAAGGCGATCGCCGAGCCGCGCTCGACCACACGGGCGTCCATGTGCCAGCGGTAGGGCTCGAACAGCCAGGACCAGCCGATCACTTCGCCGGGGCCGATCGTCTCGACCGTCACCGGGCCCCGGCCGGGAACGAATATCTCCAGCGCTACCCGGCCGTGCCGGACGACGTAGAAGGTGTCGGCAGCCTCACCTTCGTGGAAGAGGTGATCGCCCGCGTCGAGGCTGCGGTTGGCCCCGCAGCCGGCGATCAGCTCCAGGTGCTCGGTGCCGAGGTGCTCGAACGGGCCGATCTCCGCCAGCAGCTCGGCGATTCCCTTCATGCTCATGCCTGCTCCTTTCCCCGGGTTGCGCCGTCGTCGGCGCGGATCGCCGCCGCCTCCTCGGTGATGTCGATCGCCACCGGGCACCAGGTGATGCAGCGCCCGCAGCCGACGCACCCCGAGGTCCCGAACTGGTCCCACCAGGTCGAGAGCTTGTGGGTCATCCACTGGCGGTAGCGCGAGCGCGGGCTCGAGCGGACGCTGCCGCCGTGGACGAAGGAGAAGTCCTGGGTGAAGCAGGAGTCCCACTGGCGCACCCGCTCGGCCTCCTCCCCGGCGAGGTCGGTGCTGTCCTCGACGGTGGTGCAGAAGCAGGTCGGGCAGACCATCGTGCAGTTGCCACAGGTCAGGCAGCGCTCGGAGACCTCGTCCCAGCGCGGGTGCTCGTAGTTGCGGGCGAGGAGCTCGGGCAGGCCCTCGGTCTCGAGCTCCCGGCCCATCTCCGCGGCGGCGCGGTCGCTGGCGGCCAGAGAAGCCTCGCGCTCGTTGCCGGCTGCGGGTGCGCTGCGGCACCTCGGCCAGCACCTCCTCCCCGAGCTCGCTGCCGGCCTCGACCGTGAAGTAATGGCGGCCGTCCTCGATCACCTCCGTCAGGGCGAGGTCGTAACCCGAGTCGGCCCGCGGCCCGGTGTCCATCGAGACGCAGAAGCATGTTCCCCCGGCCTGGCCGCAGTTGACCGCGACGATGAAGGCCCCCTCGCGGCGGGCGACATAGGCGGGGTCGGGGAACGACCCGTCCGCCAGCACCCGGTCCTGGATCGCGATCGCGTGCAGCTCGCACGATCGCACTCCGATGAAGGCGTAGCGGGGCGCCTCCTCGGGCTCATCTTCGACCTCGAAGCCCGACTCCTCCGCGCCCCGGCGCGCCCTGAAGAGCTGCAGCCGGGGTGGGTGTAGGAAGCGCTTCCAAGAATGCGGCCCGACGACGTATCCAAACAGGGCCTCGTCCGATCTGGGCTCGACCCGGTAGGTCCCCCCATCCTGCCGATCGGTCCATCCCTGGGGAAGGTCGGCGGAGGAGGAGATCTCGTCGTAGACGATCGCCGCGTCGCGCAGGACCGGGCCCACCGTCCGGTATCCGCGACGCTGCAGAGCGCCGAGGAGTTCGTCAAGGGAGCCTCGCTCGATTACCTGCATCCCGTTCACCTCCGCCCCACCACGTTAGCCTGCCGCGGGTGACACCGGTCGAGAGGGTCATCGTCGCTTACGACGGGCATGAGCAGGGGCGCGACGCGCTTGCCCTGGGGCGGCAGTTGGCGCTGGCCGCAGGGGCGCGGCTGATCCTGGCCCAGGCCTTCCCGCCGGAGCGGCGGCGAATCGGTGCCCGATCCCGCCAGAGGGGGCCTTCCGAGGAGGAGCGTGCCGGGCTTGCTGAGCTCGCCTCCTCGCTCGAAGGCGTCGAGACGGAGGCGCGGGCGCTCGCCGGCGACTCGGCGGCGAAAGCGCTCTATGGGCTCGCCGGCGAGAACCCCGACGCCGTCCTCGTCCTCGGGTCGAGCCAGCGCGGCGCCGTAGGGCAGGTGATGCCCGGCGGCGTGGTCGAACCGATGCTCCACGG
Organism: uncultured Actinomycetes bacterium; assembly: GCA_963840235.1. GTDB lineage: Bacteria > Actinomycetota > Thermoleophilia > Solirubrobacterales > 70-9 > JBBRHQ01. Next base: position 60,095 of record CAWIYC010000003.1, on the reverse strand, counting down.
CTCGCCCTGTCCGGTGGCCGTCGCCCCGCGGGGGTTGGCCCGGTCCGACTACGGCCTGCGCGTCCTCGGAGTCGCCTTCGACGGCTCGGCCGAGTCCCGGGCTGCCCTCGAGCTTGCCGGAGAGCTGGCGCTGCGGGCCACCGCGACGGTTCGGGTGATCGGTGTGCTCGACTCCGGAACCCCGCCCGCGGGGGCGGCGGGGACGATCCAGCAGGCCGCGTCGTTCGCCCGAGCTGACCTCCGTGACGCTGTCCACGACGCCGCGGCAGGCCTCCCGCATGAGGTCCGGGCCCTGCCCGTGGTCTGTCGCGGCAACCCGGTGACCGAGTTGGTGAGCCAGTGCGAGCAGGGAGTGGACCTGCTGCTGATGGGCTCGCGGGGCTACGGGCCGTTGCGCAGCGTGCTCCTGGGGAGCACCTCCTCGATGATGATCCGCGCCGCCCGTTGCCCGGTGATCGTCGTGCCCCGCCCGCGGGATGGAGCGATGCCGGCCGAAGGGAAAGCTCAACCCCCGGCCTGACCGTTTCCGGCCGCGGCGCGCTCGCTCAGGTCCCTGAACGTGCGCAGCATCCCGTCGCGCAGCAGCGGAAGGTCGGGAACGGTGTCGCGGTCGGCGTTGATGCAGAAGTAGAGGTCGCCGGCGTAGCTGAACACCGCGATCCCGGCCGCGTGGCTGGCGGCGATCGGGACCAGCGGCCACACGGCCTGCAGCCGCGAGCCGAAGGCGTAGAGCGGATCCGGCGAGCCCGGGACGTTGGTGATCGTGACGTTGAAGAGGCGGGTCGCGAACAGCGACCTGGCGAGGAAGCTGTGGATCGCCGGCGGCGCCAGGGCGGCGACGTCTATCAGCGTCTTCGACCCGACGCCCTGAGTGCCCGCCTTGAGCGCTTCCGCTTCCTCGACCTGGAGCCGGTAGCGGCGCAGCGGATCCGCCTCCGACACCGGGAGATGCACGAACAGCGAGCTGACCCGGTTGCCAAGCTCGAGGCGCTCACTGGCCGACCTGATGTTCATCGGCACCATCGCTCTCAACCCCTGCTCGGGGAGCGGCTCGCCCCGCTGCTCCAGAAGCTCGCGGAAGCCGCCGGCGGAGATCGCCAGGACGACGTCGTTGAGGGTCCCGCCGAGTGCCCGGTAGATCCGCTTCAGGTCATCCAGCGGAACGCTCATCGCCGCCAGGCGCCGATGGGCACCGATCGGCTCGTTCAGGCTCGTGTGAGGAGCGGCGGAGACCTCGTCGCGGACCACCAGCTCGGCAACCGCCCGGGCGCGCTCGAGGGCATCGCGGGCACGATCGGGGTGCCTCAGCATGCCGGCTCCGGCTCCGGCCACCCGGAGGGGAAACCGGGCCACGGTGCCTGCCACACCCAAGGTGCCGGAGGCCAGCGAACGCGCAGCGGCGCCGACGCCGCCCGCTTCCTCGTCCTCCACCTCGCCCTCGGAGGACGGCCCGATGCCGACCCACCGCCCGCCCGGCGGCACCGGCTCGAAGTCGAGCAGGAGATGAGTGGCGTCAACCGAGCCGACGCCGTCGACCAGGCAGTGATGGGTCTTGCTGACCATGGCCCAGCGCCCGCCGGCAAGCCCCTCGAGCACGACCAGGTCCCAGAGCGGCCGGCGGCGGTCCAGCCGCTGCGAGAAGTAATCCCCGGCCCAGGCGAACAGCTCTGCCTCGCCGCCCGGCGCGGCCACGGCGGCCCGATGAACGTGGGCGTCGATATCGAAGTCGGGATCCGGTTGCCAATCCGGCCAGCGCATCCCGCCCGTCCGCGGCTCCGAGAGGCGCTGCCGGTAGCGGGGCAGCGCTCCCAGGCGGCGGGAGAGGTGCCTGGCGACCTCGGCCGGGGTCGGCGCGGCGCTCTCCCCGAGGGCGTCGAAGACCATCACCGCTCCGATGTGCATGTGGGCGCTGTCGTCCGCCTCCTCGAGCTCGAGGAAGGTGGCGTCGAGCGCAGTCAAAGTCTCCGCGGCGGCCATCGTCTGAATCATCCCCCCCGCGCCCACCCCCCGAATCCGTAGCGCGCCGCCAACGCCGATGTGGATTACCACGATTGCCGGCACGAAGCGCCCCACATAGCCTCGGAGGGTGGTGCAGCCTGCGCCAATGCGATATGGATGGGTCTTGCACCGGTTTCCACCCGCCGAGAGGAGAGCACGTGCATAACCCCGTCGCCCAGCGGTCCGCCACCGACTTCGTCCGCAGCTTCTCCGAGCTCTCCCGCTCCGACGTCGACTACGCCGGCGGCAAGGGCGCAAATCTCGGCGAGTTGACGGGGGCCGGGATCCCGGTACCCGCCGGATTCGTCGTCGGCGCCCCCGCTTATGCCGCTTTCTGCGACGACGGAGGCCTGAGGACGCGGGTCGCGGAGGCGCTCGCCTCGGTCGACGTCGACAACCCCGCCGACCTCGACCGGGCCTCGGCCGAGGTCCGCCGCATGGTCGAGGCGGAGACGTTCCCCGAGCCCGTCGAACGCGACATCCGGGCTGCCTACGCGGGGCTGATCGGGGCGGAGGCCGACGCCCCTGTCGCGGTGCGCTCCTCGGCGACTGCGGAGGACACCGAGTCCGCATCGTTCGCGGGGATGAACGAGACCTTCCTCAACGTCCGCGGAGCCGACGCCCTGATCGAATCCGTGCGGCGCTGCTGGTCCTCGCTGTTCGGGAGCCGCACCCTCTTCTACAGGGCCAAGCGGGGGTTCGGCCAGGCGGACATGGACATCGCCGTGGTCGTCCAACGCCAGATCCAGTCCACCCGCTCGGGTGTGATGTTCACGATTGACCCCTCCAGCGGCGCCCTCGACAGGTTGGTGATCGAAGGGTCCTTCGGCCTCGGCGAGGCCGTCGTCTCCGGCTCGGTCTCACCCGACCGCTACCTGGTCGAGAAGGAGTCGCTCGGGATCCTCGCGCGCGAGGTGCGGAAGAAGGAGCTGGTGATCGAGTCCCTTCCCGGCGGGGGGACCCGGACCCGGGACCTCGAAGGGGAGGAGTCGCTGAGACCGGTGCTGAGCGACGACGAAGTCCACACGATCGCCGACCTCGGCCGCCGCATCGAGCAGCACTACGGCTCCGCCCAGGACACCGAGTGGGCCTTCGACGACGAGGGCTCCGCCTGGATGCTCCAGTCCCGGCCGGTCACCTCCTCCGGCGGGGCGGCCGGGGTGGCGGAGGCCGCCGAGGAAGCGGGACCGGTCCTGCTCAAGGGCCTCGGGGCAGCGCCCGGCGTCGGCAGCGGCGAGGTCAGGATCGTCAAGTCGCTCGAAGACGCCACGGCGTTCGCCGAGGGCGAGATCCTGGTCACCCACATGACCGCTCCCGACTGGGTGCCGCTGATGCGCAAGTCGGCGGCGATCGTCACCGACTCGGGCGGGATGACCTGTCACGCTGCGATCGTCTCGCGCGAGCTCGGGATCCCCTGCGTGGTCGGCACCGCGGAGGCGACCAGCAAGCTCCGCGACGGCGAGGTGGTGACGGTGGACGCCACCCACGGAGCGATCCACGAAGGCAAGATGCGGATCCCCGAGGAGAAGCCGGCCGGCGGCACGGCCGTGGCGGCCCCGCCGATCACGGGGACCAAGCTCCTGGTCAACCTCTCCGAGCCGTCGCAGATAGACCGGGTCGCCGGTCTGCCGGTGGACGGCATCGGCCTCCTGCGGGCAGAGCTGATGGTGCTCGAGGCGCTCGAGGGCAGTCACCCCCGCAAGCTGCTCGAAGAGGGCCGCGGGGCGGAGTTCGCCGAACGCATGGGCGACGCCCTGTCGCGATTCTCCGAGGCGTTCGCGCCGCGCCCGATCACCTACCGCACGATCGATTTCCGCACAAACGAGTTCCGCGGACTCGAGGGGGGAGACCGGTTCGAGCCCGAAGAGGCCAACCCGATGATCGGCTTCCGGGGGGCGCTCCGCTACACCCGCGAGCCCGACCTGTTCAAGCTCGAGCTCGACGCGATCCGCCACGTCTGGGACGCCGGGCACACCAACCTCCACGTGATGCTCCCGTTCGTCCGCACCGCGCGCGAGCTGGCGGCCTGCCGCCGCATGTTCGACGAGGCGGGCCTGCTGGAGAGGCGCGGCTTCGAGCTCTGGGTGATGGCCGAGGTCCCCTCGGTGCTCTTCAACCTCGAGAGCTACGCGGAGCTCGGCATCGCCGGGATCTCGATCGGATCCAACGACCTCACCCAGCTGGTCCTCGGGTCGGACCGGGACTCCGAGCTCCTGGCCGAGACCTTCGACGAGCGCGATCCCGCCGTGGTCGCCTACCTGCGCCAGCTGATCCCGCGCGCCCGCGAGCTCGGGCTCGCGACCTCGATCTGCGGCCAGGCCCCCTCGGTGCATCCGGAGTACGCCCAGATCCTGGTCGAGGCGGGGATTGACGCGATCTCCGTCAACATCGACTCGATCGACCGCGCCAGGCGACTGATCGGAGCGGCCGAGCAGCGGATGCTCCTCAACGCCGCCAGGTGAGACGGCGGCGGGCCGAGACCGAGCAACTCGCCGGGGCCGGCGTCAGCGGCCCTGCTGCCGCCAGCTGACCCGGCCCGAGGAGATCGTCGTCGCGATCAGCGGGACTCCAGGCCGGTAGACGAGGTCCGTGTGCGAGGAGGCGTCGAGGATGACCGCGTCGGCGCGGGCTCCCGGAGAGAGGTTCCCGATGTCGTCGCGCTGCAGTGCCCTCGCTCCGCCAAGGGTCGCTGCCAGCAGGGCCTCGTCGGGGCTCATCCGCATCTCCCGCACCGCGAGTGCGATGCAGAAGCTCATCGAGGTGGTGTTGCTGGAACCGGGATTGGTGTTGGTGGCGATCGCCACCGCGGCCCCGGCGTCGATTACGCGGCGGGCGTCGGGGTAGGGCTGGCGGGTGGAGAAATCCGTCGCCGGGAGGAAGGTGGCGACGGTCTCGCCACCGGCCAGCGCCTCGACGTCGGCGTCGGAGAGGTAGGTGCAGTGATCGACCGATGCGGCACCGAGCTCGACCGCCAGGCCCACCCCCGGCCCCTCGCCCAGCTGGTTGCCGTGGACCCGCATCCCCAACCCGGCGCGACGGCCGGCCTCGAGCACGGCACGGGACTGCTCCGCGTCGAAGGCCCCCTGCTCGCAGAAGACGTCTATCCAGCGTGAGAGCGGCGCGCAGGCGTCGAGCATCTCCCCGCAGACCAGGTCCACGTAGTCGTCGGCCCGCCCCTCGTACTCGGCCGGGACGACGTGGGCGCCGAGGAAGGTGACGTCGTCGGTGAAGCGGCCGGCTACCTCGCAGCAGCGGCGCTCGGTGGCGACGTCGAGCCCGTACCCGGACTTGATCTCGACCTGCGTGATCCCGGCCCTCAGCCCCTCCTCTCGCCGGCGTGCGGTCAGCGCCTCCAGTTCCCCGTCACTTGCGCCCCGGGTCGCGTCGGTGCTGACCCGGATGCCGCCCGCCTCATAGGGCCGGCCCGCCATCCGCGCGGCGAACTCCTGCGAGCGGTCGCCGGCGAAGACGAGGTGGGTGTGGCTGTCGACGAATCCCGGGATCACCGCCCGCCCCCGGGCGTCTATCCGCTCGTCGGCGGCGGCCCCCGGCGCCTCGACCGCAGCGACCCTCCCGCCCTCGATGACGAGGGCCGCGTCGCGGACGAGGCCAAGGGGACCCTCTCCCAGCCCGGGATCGTTTGTGGCGAGGCAGCCGATGTTGTCGACGACCAGGGTGCTCATCCGCCCAGGGCTCCGATCGAGCTCTCCAGCTCGGCGGCGACGTCGATCGAGACGTGCTTCCCATCGCGGACGACCTCCCGTCCTCCGCAGACGACACCGCGGACGTCGGCGGCGGCTCCGGCGAAGACGACCGAGGCGAGGGCATGCTCGGGAGAGGTGCCGGCGAGGCGGACCGAGTCGAGGCCGACCGTGACCAGATCGGCGATCGCCCCGGCCTCGATCCTCCCCGCCTCGGCCCAGCCGATTGCGGCGTGCCCGGCGGAGGTCGCGGCCGCGAGCAGCGCCGTGGCCTGGTGCCGACCGCGAATGCCGCTGAGCAGGCGCTCGTCCATCTCCACCGCTCGCGCCTCCTCGAAGAGGTCGATGACGGAGTTGGAGTCGGAGCCGAGGCAGAGCGCCGCCCCGGCCCCGGCGAGCCGGGCGGCGGGGCCGACCCCGTCGGCGAGATCGCGCTCGGTCGTAGGGCAGAGACAGACGCCTGCGCCGGCCTCGCCGAGGAGGCCGAAGTCGCTGTCCGCCAGGTGGGTGGCGTGGATAGCCGTGAAGCGCTCCGAGAGCGCCCCGGCCTCGGCCAGCAGCGCCGTCGGCGTCATCCCGTGCTCGGCCAGGCACTCCTCGTTCTCGGCGGGCTGTTCGGAGACGTGGGCGTGCAGCGGAGCCCCGCGCTTGCCCGCCCACCGGGCCACCTCGGCGGCGGCGGCCGGGTCGAGCGCGCGGACGCTGTGGATGGCGGCGCCGACCCGGACTCCCGCTCCCGGCGCCAGCTGCCCCACCCGCTCGGCCCAGGCCGCGGCGCTGCCGTCGGAGAACCGAAGCTGCACCCCGTCGGGCTCGCGCCCGATGCCGCCGTGCAGGTAGCAGGCGTCGATCAGCGTGATCCGGATCCCGGCCGCGCGGGCGGCCTCGATCACGGCCTCCCCCATCGCGTTGGGATCCCCGTAGCGGCGGCCGCGGGGGCCGTGATGGAGGTAGTGGAACTCCCCCACCGCGGTGACCCCCGCCAGTGCCATCTCGGCGAAGCTTGCCCGCGCCAACCGCAGGTAGGAGTCGGGGTCGAGGCGCGAGGCCGCCGCGTACATCTGCTCGCGCCAGCTCCAGAAGTCCCCCCGCGTCGCCGAGTGGGTGCGGCCACGGATCGCCCGCTGGAATGCGTGCGAGTGGGCGTTGGCGAGGCCCGGGATCGTCAGCCCCGCGAGGCGGGTGGCACCGGGGGGTGGCTCCGGCGCCCGGCCGACCGCGGCGATCCGATCGCCCTCGGTCTCGACCAGCACCCCGGGCTCGGCCTCCTCCCCCCCGCGCCAGGCCAGCTCGCACCAGTAGGAGGTCACGGCGCCTCCCGGGCGTATTCGGCGATTCGCTCGAGGAAGGCGTCGCGCCCGTGGCGCTCGAACTGCTCCCAGGTCGCCAGGGTGCGGGGGTCGGCGCGATCGACGATCAGGACACCGTCGAGGTGGTCGAGCTCGTGCTGGAAGGTGCCGGCGGTCAGCCCCCCGAGGTCCTGCGCGCACTGCTCCCCATGGCGATCGAGATAGCGGACGCGGACGTTGAGGTGGCGCTCGACATCGCCCCGGAGGTCGGGAATCGAGAGACAGCCCTCGTTGATCAGCAGGGTCTCGTCGCCGAGCCGCTCGATCTCGGGGTTGATCATCACCGTCAGCGGAATGGGGGGCTTGTAGGGGTAGCGGGGGTTGGAGCCGTCGACCTCGGCCACCGCCACCCGCACCGCCTCGCCGACCTGGTTGGCGGCGAGCCCGGCGCCCCCGGCCGTCCTCATCGTCTCGACCATGTCGTCGATCAGCGACTGCACCTCGGCCGAGGCGATCTCAGCCTGCTGCGAGCTCGCGTCCGCGCCGGCGCAGCACCGGGTCGCCGATGGTGACGATCTCGCGGACGCTCACCGGGCGGACCCATCCTCGCGGTGCCGGCCAGTCGAGTGAACGTTTGTGGTCGCTATGGCGACCAAGACCGTTCAGCGAAGCCAAAGTCGATCATCTAGTCGGCCTCCTCCATCGGGATCCGCACCCCACGCTCGTCCGCGACCTCCCGCGCCCGCTCATAGCCGGCGTCGGCGTGGCGGATGACGCCGGTGCCCGGATCGGCGGTGAGGACCCGCTCGAGCTTCTGCGCGGCGAGGTCGGTGCCGTCCGCGAGACAGACCATTCCGGCGTGAATCGAGCGTCCGATGCCGACCCCGCCGCCATGATGGATGCTCACCCATGAGGCTCCGGCGGAGGTGTTTAGGAGGGCGTTGAGAAGCGGCCAGTCGGCGATCGCGTCGGAGCCGTCGGACATCGACTCGGTCTCGCGGTAGGGCGAGGCGACCGAGCCGGAGTCGAGGTGATCGCGGCCGATCACGACCGGCCCCTTGAGCTCGCCCGATCGGACCATCTCGTTGAAGCGGAGGCCGAGGCGGTGCCGCTCGCCGTAGCCGGCCCAGCAGATCCGCGCCGGCAGCCCCTGGTAGGCGATCCGCTCGCCCGCCAGCCGGATCCAGCGCTCCAGCCCCGGATCGCCAGGAATCTCCTCGAGCACGGCGCGGTCGGTGGCGGCGATGTCGGACTCCTCGCCCGAGAGGGCGACCCAGCGGAACGGCCCCTTTCCCTCGCAGAAGAGCGGCCGGATATAGGCGGGGACGAAGCCCGGGTAGGCGAAGGCCCGCTCGAAGCCGCCCAGCAGGGCCTCGGCGCGGAGGCTGTTGCCGTAGTCGAAGACCTCGGCCCCGTCATCGAGGAAGCCGACCATCGCCGCGCAGTGGGCCGCGATCGCCGCCCGCGAGCGGCGCACGTACTCGTCCGGGTCGGCGACGCGGAGCTCGTCGGCCTCGGCCGGGCTGATCAGGTTCGGCACGTAGCCGACCAGCGGGTCGTGGGCGCTGGTCTGGTCGGTGACGATGTCGGCGCCAAAGCCGATGTCGCGGAGCGCCGGCAGCACGTCGGCGGCGTTGGCGCAGAGGCCGACGCTCAACCCCCGGCCCTCCTTCTTGGCGGCTTCACAGCGGGCGACCGCGTCGGCGAGGTCGTCGGCCTCCTCGTCGAGGTAGCGCGTCTCCAGGCGCCGGTCTATGTGGTGTTGGTCGACCTCGACGCAGAGGGCGACGCCACCGTTCATCGTCACTGCCAGCGGCTGGGCGCCGCCCATGCCGCCGAGCCCGGCGGTGACGGTGATCGTCCCCTTAAGCGAGCCGCCGAAGCGACGGCGGGCGATCTCGGCGAAGCACTCGTAGGTGCCCTGGACGATCCCCTGGCTGCCGATGTAGATCCAGGAGCCTGCTGTCATCTGTCCGTACATCGTCAGGCCAAGCTCCTCGAGCCGTCGGAACTCGTCCCAGTCAGCCCACTCCGGCACCAGGTTCGAGTTCGCGATCAGCACCCGGGGAGCCCACTCGTGGGTGCGGAAGACCCCGACCGGCTTACCCGACTGCACCAGCATCGTCTCGTCGGGCTCGAGCCCCCGCAGCGTGCGGACGATCGCGTCGAATGCGTCCCAGGAGCGGGCGGCGCGGCCGGTGCCGCCGTAGACGACGAGGTCGTCCGGGCGCTCGGCCACCTCGGGGTCGAGGTTGTTCATCAACATCCTCAGCGCCGCCTCCTGGGGCCAGCCGCGACAGGAGATCTCGGCGCCGCGAGGTGCCCTCACCAACCTGGGACCCGAGCTCATCCCTTCCTCCTCGTCCTCATCGAAGCTGCCCGATCTCGGTCTCGACGGCCTCGAGCAGCGCTCCTCCGGCGACCAGCGCCTCGACCGCCGCCAGCTCGGGTGAGAGCCAGCGATCGGCCCCCGGCCCAGGCACCGAAGCCCGCACCTCCGCCAGCGCAGCCGCGGTCGCGGCTGCCGGCTCCAGCGGCGCCCGCAGGTCGAGGCCGCGGGCCGCACAGGCGACCTCGACCGCGATCACCCGGGCCAGGTTGTCGACGGAGGCGCGGAGCTTCCGCGCCGCCCCCCAGCCCATCGAGACATGGTCCTCCTGCATCGCGCTGGTCGGGAGCGAGTCCACCCCCGCCGGCACCGCCAGCCGCCGGCCCTCGGCGACCATGGCGGCCTGGGTGTACTGGGCGATCATCATCCCCGAGTTGACTCCGGCGTCCTCGGCGAGGAACGGGGGCAGGCCGTGGGAGCGGCCCGCGTCGAGCAGGCGGTCGGTGCGGCGCTCGGCGATCGCCCCGACGTCGGAGGCGGCGATCGCGAGGAAGTCGCAGGCGTGGGCCAGCGGCGCCCCGTGGAAGTTGCCGCAGGACTCGACCCTGCCGTCGGGGAGGATCATCGGGTTGTCAATCGCCGCGCCGAGCTCAGCGGCGGCAATACCTTCGGCGTGTGCGAGGGTGTCGCGAGCGGCGCCGATCACCTGCGGCGCGCAGCGCAGCGAGTAGGCGTCCTGAACCCTGGGGTCGCCCTCGCGGTGCGAGGCGACGATCTCCGAGCCGGCCAGCAGCGCCCGCAGGTTGGCGGCGCTGTTCGCCTGGCCCGGCTGCGGCCGCAATCCGACCAGGTCCTCGGCGAAGGCGCGATCGGTGCCCAGCAGCGCCTCGACCGACATCGCCGCTGCGATCTCGGCCGCCCGCAGCAGCGCCCGCAGGTCGGCGATCGCCAGGACCAGCATGCCGAGGATGCCGTCGGTGCCGTTGATCAGCGCCAGGCCTTCCTTCGCCTCCAGGGTGACGGGCGCGATCCCGGCCTCGCGCATCGCCTCCGCCGCCGCCCGCGGGGCGCCGTCGCGATCGGTCACCTCGCCCTCGCCGATCAGGGCCAGGGCGCAGTGCGCAAGCGGCGCCAGGTCGCCGCTGGCGCCGAGCGAGCCGTGCTCGGGGACGACCGGGCTGAGCCCTGCCTCGAGCAGGGCCAGGATCGTCTCGGCCAGCACCGGGCGGGCGCCCGAGAAGCCCATCGCCAGGGTGCGGGCGCGCAGCAGCATCATCGCCCGCACCACCTCGGCCTCGACCGGAGGGCCCATCCCGGCAGCGTGGGAGCGGATCAGCGCCCGCTGGAGCTCCTCGCGCCGGGAGGCCGGTATCCGGGTCGTGGCCAGTGAGCCGAACCCGGTCGTCACGCCGTAGGCCGGCTCCTCCGAGGCGGCGAGCCGCTCGACGATCGCGGCGCTGCGCTCCATCGCCCTGCGCGCCTCGGAGCCGAGCGTCGCGACCGCGCCGCCGCGGGCGACGGCGATGACATCGCCGGCGCCGACGCCGCCCGAACCGATCTCCACAGTGGCGGTCACGGGCTTAGTATCTCGCCCGCGACCGCAAGCGGCCATCAGGCCGGCCCGACCCGACAGAGGAGAGTGGATGACAGGCAAGGCGGATTTCACCGAGGAGGAGTGGCAGCAGATCCTCGAAGCGCCCCCGAGCGCGGGGATGATCGTGATCACCTCACAGGGTGGCGGCTCGATCCGTGAGAGCTTCTCGATGGCAAAGGCCTACACCGAGGCGCGCAAGCACCACGGTGAGAGCGAGTTGCTCGACGAGGTCGCCGCGACCAAGCCCGAGGTCGATCGCACCCGCTCCGGCTCGGTGGAGGAGTTGAAGCAGCACAATCTCGGCAACCTCCGCGACGCGGTCGCCGTGCTCGAGGCGAAGGCCGACCCCGCCGAGGTCGAGGAGTACAAGCGCTTCATCCTCGGTCTGGCCGAGCGGGTGGCCGAGGCCCATCGGGAGGGCTTCCTCGGGCTCAGCGGCGAGCGGGTGAGCGAGGCCGAGCGGGCCGCGGTGGACGAGATCGCAGCCACCCTCGGGATCTCGGGCGAGCAGGCCTAGCCCGAAACCCGCTTGGGCCGATGATCTCGATCGACACCGGCTCCTTCTTCGTCATCGTCTTGGTGGCGGCGATCGCCTCCCTGACGGTGGCCGTGTTCCCGGGGAGATTCGCGCCTCCGGTCGTGGTCCTGGAACTGCTGCTCGGAATCGTCATCGGCCCCGACGTTCTCGACATCGCCAGCGCCGACGATTTCATCCAGTTCTTCTCGAACCTCGGTCTGGGGATGCTCTTCTTCTTCGCCGGATACGAGATCGACTTCGAGCGGATCCGCGGGGCCCCGCTGCGGCTCGGCGCGATCGGCTGGGCGCTGTCGGTGGGGCTCGCCTACGCGATCGGCGGGCTGCTCGCCGCCGCCGGCGTCGTCATCTCCTTCCTCTACACCGGCTCGGCGATAGCGACGACCGCGATCGGGACCCTGATCCCGATCCTGCGCGACAACAACGAGCTGAAGACCCCCTTTGGCACCAACCTGCTCGCCGCCGGCGCCATGGGCGAGTTCGGGCCGATCCTGCTGGTCACCCTCGTCCTCTCGGCGGGACAACCGGCGAAAGAGGCGCTGCTCCTGGTCGCCTTCGTCGTCCTGGCGATCGCGATCGCACTCCTATCGGTGCGGCTGGTGGTACCGGGCTGGAGTCTGCTCGAGAGTACCTTCGAGTCGAGCAGCCAGCTGGCGGTGCGGATCGCGATGGTCCTCGTCTTTGGCCTCGTCGCGATTGCCAGCGACCTCGGCCTCGACATCCTCCTCGGCGGCTTCGTCGCCGGGTTGATCACCCGGATCGCGCTCAAGGGGCACGAGGTCGAGGTGTTCGAGTCGAAGCTGACCGCGGTCGGCTTCGGCTTCCTGATTCCCTTCTTCTTCGTCACCAGCGGCATCGCTTTCGACCTCGACGCGCTGCTCTCGAACAGCTCGGCGCTGCTGAAGTTGCCGCTGTTCCTCGTCCTCTTCCTGGTCGTGCGCGGAATCCCGGCTCTCCTCCTCTACCGCGACCGGATGGACCGTCGCGACCGCATCGCCCTCGGCTTCTTCTCGCGCCACTCAGTTGCCGCTGGTCGTCGCGATCACGACGATCGCGGTCGAGGAGGGTCACATGCGCTCGACCACCTCGGCGGCTCTGGTCGGGGCGGCGATCATCTCCACTCTCGTATATCCCCTGATCGGCCTCGAGCTGCGCAAGGGCACCGCCGAGGCGGGCGAGCCTCCCGATGTGGCCGCCCCCTCAGCGGCCGCGGGCTGAGCGCCGAGGAAGACGCGGTTCGCCGGCTGGGGCTGGGCCTGAGCCACCCTCCAGCCGAAACTTCAATTTCCTCCCATAGTGAGAGGAATGCAAAGCTCGCGGGAGCGTGATCAGCCGGCCAGGTCGCCCTGGCCGGAGGAGGAGTCGTTGGCCCCAGCGGCGCCCTCGTCGCTGACCACGCCGGAGAGCGAGAGCGATCCACCCTCGCCGATTGTCGCCGTCACGTCGACCGAATCCCCGATCGTGAGCTTGGAGAGATCGATGCGCTTCACCGCAGTGAAGGTCAGGTCCTGGCCGCCCTCGCGGATGTCATCGGCGGAGAGCACCAGCTTCCTGGTCTCGGGACAGGAGATGACTATGCCCTCGAAGTCGCTGTAGGTGAATTGGTCCTTGACCTCGATCGAGGACTGCCACAGGCTCGCTCCGGGCTCGATCTCGGGCGGCGGATCGGGTGACGCATCCGGTGTGCAGTCTTGGGGAGCATCGCCTGCGCGAGCCGTTGCCGTTCCAGGCTTCTTCCTGTCCGCTGCCAGCAACCGCGTGAGAGCGCCGATCAGCTTTCCGGGGCGAAGACGCCGCGCTCGCTGCGCCGGAGCCGATTCGATCTCGACCTCGACATCGACGTAGCTGCCCAGATCCGGTGGGGGCACCTGAGAGTCGCTCCCGTCGGGGCGGACCCTCACCAGCGTCGAGATGCCCCGCTTCGACACCGTGTAGGAATCGGTGGTCGGGTCGCGGAATGTGACGATGCCCGTCAGCTCGGCGCTCTCGGCGCGTCCTTTTGCGCTGCGATCGCCGTCCTCGGCATAGGTGCCGTTGAACAAAGGACGCACCGGGACCTTTACCTTCGTACCCGGTTCGGGAAGCGTCGAGGCATGAACGGCGTTCAGGTCACCGCCCCCGGAGGCCGCGACCGTGTAGCTGTGGGCGGCGGCGTTGACATGGACGACCACGCCGCGCAGCGTCTGCTGTTTCGGTGGTGGTTCGTGCTTGGGCGGTGTCGGGTTGTGCTGCTGCTTGGGTCGGGCCGGGGGCTCGGGAGGGGTCGGAGCCGGGCCGGATGACGGCACGCTGGGCGTTGCCGAAGGGAATGGCACCGGCGAAACCGGGGGCGCGACTGGGGCAGCCGGAGCCGGCGTCTGGGAGTTCCCGACAGGGCTCCCCAACGCCGCAAGTGGAGCGTTCGAGCCACCACCCCCCGAGGTATCGGCCGTGTCACCGCCGCCGCTGCCGAAGAGCGCGGCTGGGAGACGGATGATCTGCCCGGCCCCACTGGCCAGTCCGCCCGCGGCGCCCGGCCCCACCGCCACCCCGATGAAGAGGCCGAGGCCGAGCGCGCAGGCGCTCAGGGGTGCCGCCCAACGACGGTCGGTCACCACTCGCGAGGCCCAGGCGAGCCACGGCGGCAGGGCGCTTTGCGCACCGCTCTGCTTCTCGATCGGAGATGCCTGATCCTTGGCATCCGGGCGGGCGGTCCCGGCCGAGTTCACGACCCCAGGCTCGGCAGGCTTGCCGGCGGGCGGGCCGGATCGCCTCAGTCCGGCTCCGCACGCGATGCAATAACGCTGGTCCCCTGCGGTGGGATTGCCGCAGCCTGGACAGGGCTCAGCCGCCAACTGGGCCCTCGATCGGGTCAGAGGCGGGGGCAACCGAGGGGGACGGCGGAGGCTCGGCGACCGGCACGGGCGAAGGCGGTCCCTGCCCATCCCAATGCGGTGGCGTCGTCGGGGGTGGCGTCGGCGGTATCGGGTCAACGGCCGGTTGGGCTTCCGGAGAAGGGGCGACCGGTGGCTGAGGGGCGGGCGGTGGCTGGGCAGCTGGCGGCGGGACGGGCGGTGGCGGGACGGGCGGTGGCGGGACGGGCGGCGCGGTGGATGCTCCAGCCGGCGACGGGACGGCGGGAGTCTCCGTCAGCTCCGGAGCGGCTCCCGGCGCCGCGGTGTTGGGCGGAGCGGCCTCGGGCAATCCCGTCATCTGCATCAGGTCCGTGCCGCACTGCCAGCAGAAGACCGCGCCCCGCGCATAGAGCGCCCCGCATGACGGGCAGGCACCGGCAGCGCCGGCCTCGTCGAGCTTCAGCAGCCTCTCGACCTCCGCGAGCTCGGCATCGACCTGCTGCAGCTTCCCGGCCTGCCTGGTGAGGACGTCGAGGCGGAAGTGGTCACGGCTGGCCATCTCATATGCCAGGCCACCCAGATCCCACTGCAGCTCGGCGAACTCCCTGGCCAGCGCCTCGCGGCGGTTACGAAGCTCGGAAGGCGGCACCGCCGAACCCTTGGGCGCAGCCGGCGGCACCACTGCCGGCGGCGCAGCGCCCGAGCCTCGCGTCGATCGGCGGCCCGGAAGGCCGATTCCTCTGCGCCGTGATCCGCTCATCAGCCGCCGATCGTGACCGTTCCGGAGCCACCGCCCGTGTTCTTGTTCGGGTTCAGCGGCGCCTGCTTTCCCTGTGTCGAAATCTGGTCCGGCAGCTTCTTGATCGCGTCCTCGTAGGCCTGACCTGACTTGGAGTTGAGGTCGTTGAGCGCCTTGTCCGAGGCCGTCACCGGCCCCTTAGCGTTGCGGGCGGCGTCGCTGGTGAGGTCGTTGACCGAGTTGGTCGTCGGCCCGGTCGCTGCAGCCGCGGCGGCGCCGGCACCGGATTGCTTCGACACCCTGACGACGGTTGCGCTGGGGAAGCTCTTCTTCAGCTTCGAGAGGGCCTTGCTCGCCTCCGATTTGGTGGCGTAGACGCCTGAGTAGATCACGTACTTGCCTGCGGGAAGGCTGCCGTACCGGTCGGAATCGAGAGCCCCGACCTCGGGCAGCGCCCTTTGCCGCAGCCTGCTTCTTCTGCGCCTCGACGTCGGCGGCGCTGGTGCCGCTCTTGGGCAGGGTCCCGAGCTCCACCGTGTAGCCCGACTTGCCCGAGGGCCAGTCGCTCTTGAAGGTGGTCTCGGCGACGCTCTGGGAGGAGCCGCCCCCTGAATCGGTGCCGGCCGTGTCGGCAGCCGCGCCTCCGCCGACCTGCACCACCGGCGCCGGCGCAGAGCCGCTGCCATCAGAGTTCCCCTTGCCGATCAGCACTCCCAGGAGCAGCATCAGACCCAGGGCGGCGATGCCCAGCACGGCCGCCATCGGTGATTCGGCAAATCCCGAGCGCTTCGGCGCGGGCGATGCAGCCTCCGAGCTCTCAGCCGCGTTCGGCCGGCGGGCCGGATCCGTCCCCGAGGAGCGATTCGTAGTCGACCCGCTGGTCGGCACGGCGGCGTCCGCAGTTGAGGCAGTAGCGCTGGTCCTCGGCCAGGGGAGCGCCGCATGATCGGCAGGGCTCGCCTTGCTCCCCGAGGGCAGGTCGCGGCACGGATTCGGTGCTGGGCATGGTCTCCTCCTACTGGGATTGCTCGATCGCGGGGAAGGATCTGACGTCGACTTCGGCTCCCTCCGGGTCGCCGATGAAGAAGATCGTGTAGTGCAGCGGCTTTGTTCCCGGCTTCAGGTGATCGATCGCACCGCGGCCGGCCGCGACAATCCGGCCGTCCTTGCGCGCGACCGCGTAGAGCAGCAGCTTGCCCTGGTCGGTGCCGGTCCTGTTGACCACGGTTCCGCGCACCTCGAGTCCGGAGACCGGGTCCTTCTCGAGCTTCGGTGGTCCGACCTCGATCTCCGGCAGATCCCCGCTCAGGGTCGAGCCGCTCTGCCCCACCTCCGCCTTCACCGACTTCGGCTTGCCCGTCGCCAGCACCTGGTCGTTGACCCAGTAGGAGACCTCCTGCGGCTTCAGGATCGGCATCGAGACGAGGGCGGGCTCCAGCCCCGGGGTGGTGTTGGTGTAGACGGTCCGGCCCTTGGCGTCGAGGACGTTGACCTCGACCGGTACGTCGGTCAGGGTCTGGTCGGAGTCGTTCTTCAGCCCGAGAACGATGGCGCTGCCGTTGACGTCCGAGAGCACCGTGGTCGAGACCACCTTGACCTCGGTGCTCTGCTTGGTCACCTTGAGGCCGGCCTCCTCCTTGAGCACGGTGGAGCCCTTCTTGGCCAGCTCGGCGCTCTTGTCCTGGGTGGATTGGCAGGCAACCAGGAGCAGCGAGGCGAGCGCCACTGAGGCGGCCAGGCCAAAAGGGCGCATCGGATCGCCACTCATCCGAAGCCTCCGCTGACGTACTCGCGGGTGCGCTCGGCGCGGGGCATTCCGAACACCTGCTCGGCCTCCCCGTACTCGATCAGGTCGCCCAGGTACATGAAGGCCACCCGGTCGGCGACCCGCTGCGCCTGCTGCAGGTTGTGGGTGACGATCACGATCGCGATCTCCGAGCGCAGCTTGACGATCGTCTCCTCGATCACTTCGGTGGAAAGCGGGTCCAGCGCCGAGCAGGGCTCGTCGAGCAGCAGCACCTCGGGGCGGATCGCCAGCGAGCGGGCGATGCAGAGGCGCTGCTGCTGGCCGCCGGAGAGCGCCAGGGCCGGGTGATCGAGGTTGTCCTTGACCTCGTCGAGGAGGCCGGCTCGCAGCAGCGCGTCGACCACGGCGGGCTCCAGCTCGTGGCGGCGGGGGCGCTTGGAGCCGCGCTCGCGCAGCCCGTAGGCGATGTTGTCGAAGATGCTCATCGGGAACGGGTTGGGCTGCTGGAAGAGCATCCCCACCCGGCGGCGGAGGTGGGTCTCGTCGAAGCTGTCGACGTCCATCCCGTCGAGCAGGATGCGGCCGCTGCGCATCGCAGTCGGGGTCAGGTCGATGAGGCGGTTGAGCGAGCGAAGCAGGGTGGTCTTGCCGCAACCCGAGGGGCCGATCAGGGCCAGCACCTCTCCCTGGCGAACGGGGAGCGAGACCTGGTTGACGGCGAGCTTGGGTCCGAAAGCGACGCTGAGTTGCTCGGAGCGCATCCGCTCGACCACCTGGGTTGGAGGCTTGTGCGACGGAGAGCGCGGCTGCAGTGCGGCGATCTTCGCACCATGGCCGTTGCTGCTCGGCGGGCCGGCGTCCGGCGGGGGAGCCGCCACGGTCGGGGCGTCGCCGACGACGATCCGCCGCACCGGGGGCGGCAGGCGCGGGTCGCGGCGGCTCTCTGGGCCTACTTGCTCCACGCCGTCTTCCTCCTGCGTGCAATCAGGTCGATGGTGAAGTTCAGTCCGATCACGATCAGCAGCAGCACGAATGCCGCCGCGTAGGCCTTCTCGGGCGCACCGCCCTCCCCCGCCGGGGAGTTGTTGTAGACGTAGCTCGTCAGCGTGCTCCCGGTCCCCTTCAGCGTGCCGAGGAGCGGCGTGCCGCTCTCCGCCTGCAGGGTCTGCGAGGCGCCCAGCAGGATCACGACGATCGCGGTATCGCCGACGATCCGGCCCATGCCGAGGGCGACACCCGTGCCTATGCCCGGTCGCGACGCCGGCAGCAGCACCCGCCGGATGGTCGAGGCCCTGTCCTTGCCGAGCGCGTAGGAGGCCTCGCGCACGTGCTGCGGGATCGCCTGCAGCGCCTCGCGCGTCCCCCCGACCACCAGCGGGATCGCGATCAGCGACATGATCGCGCCGGCGGTCAGGAAGGACTTGCCGAACACGGCGCCTCCGGCGGCGGTGAAGGAGAGAAAGGAGAAGGCTCCGTTCTGGAAGACGATCAGGCCGAAGATCGCCAGCACGATCGTCGGCGTCCCGGCGACGATCTCGACCCCAGACTCGACCGCCCTGGCGAGGCCCGCCGGCCGCCCGTACTCCGAGAGCCAGACGGCGATGCCTACCCCGACGGGAGCGGCGATCAGCGTGCCGATCGCCGTCAGTATCAGGGTGCCGAGGATCGGGTCGAGGAAGCCGCCGCTCTTCTCCTGGTTGAGGCTCGGGAGCGGGTGGGTGACGAGCTGGCCAAGATCGAGAAACTGCAGCCCACGGAAGAGCATGTAGAGGCAGATCGCGCCGGCTATGAGGCAGAGCGAGATGCCCGCCACCCAGGCGGCTCCCAGCCCGATCCGGTCCCAGAGGCTCCAGGACGGTCCGTCGACCGGTCGGCTGCCCGCCGCGGCCGCCGGGCCGGGAGCTTGGGGGAACTGCTGGAGCTGGACGGGGGCGCTCATCGGCTCTGAAGCGTGTAGCGGCGGATCGAGCGGCGCACGAACCAACCCCCGAAGGAGAGAAAGGCGCTGGAGACGAGCAGCACGGCCGCAAAGGCGTAGAGGGTCTCGCCGAAGGGCTTCACCGTCAGCCCCTCGGCGTTGGCGACGATGCTCGCGGCCAGGGGGCGCGCCGGCTCGAGGAAGAAGATCGCCCCGTCGAGGG
This sequence comes from uncultured Actinomycetes bacterium, assembly GCA_963840235.1. GTDB lineage: Bacteria > Actinomycetota > Thermoleophilia > Solirubrobacterales > 70-9 > JBBRHQ01. The sequence continues at coordinate 41,188 of CAWIYC010000003.1, read as the reverse complement.
GGTTCGGGGCGAAGCCGATGCCCCCGGTGACCATCGAGAGCATGATCGCCTCGCCCAGGGCGCGCGCCGTGGCCAGGACGGCGGCGGCGACGATCGCCGGCCGCGCCGCCCGCACGGTGACGGTCCACAGCGCCCGCCAGCGGTTTACGCCGAGGGCCAGGGCTCCTTCGGTCCACGCCGTCGGCACTGAGCGCAGCCCGTCGACGGTGATCGCGATCATGATCGGGGTGATCATCACCGTCAGCACGATGATGCCGACGCCGATGCTCTCCCCGGTCAGCTGGATCACGTAGGCGACCGACTCCTTCGATCCCTCGCTGATCAGGTGCTGGTCGACGAAGGGCACCAGCACCAGGACCCCGATCAGCCCGTAGATCACCGACGGGACGGCGGCGAGCAGGCGGACAACGGGATCGAGGATGCGACGGATCCAGGTCGGAGCGAACTCGACGATGAAGACCGCAGAGAGGACCGAAATGATCATGGCGAGGGCGACCGAGACGCCGGTGATCAGCGCCGTCGCCCAGAGCAGTGGCCAGGCGTGAAGGGTGTAGACGTAGGCGCTGGGGTCGCCGGGGGAGTTGAAGATGTCCGTGAGCTGCTGGTTGACGTCCCCTCCGCCCCCGAACCAGGCCAGTCCGTTGTGGCTGAAGGAGGGCCAGGCCTTGGTGAAGACGAAGATCAGCATGAACGCGATCAGCGCCAGCACCGCGCACGAGAGCGCGCCGAGCACCAGCTCGGCGCGCCTGTCGGTGCGGTCCCTCTCCGCCCCCCCTGTTCCCAGGGGCGGCGGAGAGGAGAACTGCTCTGCTGTTGCTAGCTCAGCGGAACCCACTGGGTGGCGGTGATCCTCCGGGCTGCCTTGCTGTTCTTGATCCAGCCGATCCACTTCTTCACGGCGCCCTTCGGCTTGCCCCGGGTCACCATGTAGAAGTTGCGCAGGCCGCCGTACTGTCCCGACTTGGCGTTGCGCAGGTTGCAGGGGACGCCCGCGTAGGGGATCGCCCAGGTGCCCTTGGTGAAGGCCAGCGACACGTAGCCGATCCCGCTCTTGTCCTTGCTGACACGCTGCTGGATCAGGCCGTTGGACCCCTGCTGCGTCGCGCCCGAGAAGATCTTCGTCGAGCCCATGAAGATCTTCTGGAAGGCATCCTGGGTCCCCGATGCCGCTGTGCGGACGTAGACGTCGATCGTGCCGCTGCGCGGTGAGCCGGGAACTCCGCTCCAGTTGCGCACGTCACCACCGAAGATCGCCTGCACACCGCTCTGGCTGAGCCCCGGGATCTTGTTCGATGGGTGAGACGCGACGCAGAGCGCGTCCTTGGCGATCTTGTTGAAAACCAGTCCGCCCGGGTCGCCCGGCTTGGGGTCACGCGACGAGTTGCCGATCGAGACGGCTCGCCCGCCGCGACGTCGGCGATCCCCACGTCCGATCCACCCTGTTGGAGCTTGAACGAGACGTTGTGGGTCTTGACGTACTTGCGGGCCAGCAGTGCCGCAAGGGGGGCGACCGAGGTCGACCCGCTCATCGTGATTGTCGTCTTGGCCGAGGCCGCGCCGGCACCGCTCCCAGCAGGGCCAGCGACGCGGCAACGCTCACCAAGCGCAGTTTCGCTCTGGACAAGTCAGCACTCCTTTCGAGGCCTAAGGGCCATAGTTCCCTGGATGGCTCCGATGCTCGCCGCGGCGAGGCGCCTCGGTGTGACCAGGACGTGACCGCGATGTAAAAAGGTCGCAACAACACCCCGGCCTGCCCGGAACGCGAAAGACGACGGCACGGGCCAGGCCCGTGCCGTCGTCCTGACGCCCTGGGAGGCTTGAATGGCGCTAGATGCGATGCGAGCCGTGTCGCTTGTGCTTCGCCTTGCACGGACCGCCGAGCGCCACCGGCTCGGATTGCGTGGTGTAGAGGGTCTCCGGCGTCGCCGGCTTGAACTCCTGCACCGTCACGGTCACCCAGACCCTCCAGCGATCCTGGCCCTTGCGGCGACGGGCGCACGGGTTCTTGTCGAGGCCGACATGCCCGACTATCCGCGATGGTGGGCTGGCTTTTCCGTGGCAGCCGACCCCATCCCCCGGGATGAACCCTTCGCACTCGAACGACTCGGACGTGGGGTTGCCGCCCTGGTAGCCAACCGCGTCAGGAGAGAAGTACTCGATGCCGCGGTTGGAGATGACGCTGAAGGCGAGCACGTCCTCATTGCAGAAGAACCGGTAGTCGTAGGCGAATCCGTCGTACCCCGGTACGTCCTTGTTCGGTACCGTCTGCCCGGCGCAGGAAACCTTTGCCGCCGAGGCGCCGCCGGGAAGCGCCAGCACCCCAACACAGCCGACCGCCAGCGCCAGGGCCAGATCCCTCGCCGCGAGCGCCCCGACCGCCGGTCACCTTCTCTGATCTTCAACACGTAGCAAGCTCCTTACGTTGCAGTTTCGCCCTGCCTTGCATGGGCCGAGACATCGAGATTCCGAGCGCAGTCTCTGCCCGCACCGAGGGGAGGGTGTTGCGATCCCGTTGCCGTGATGTAAAAACGCGGCGGGGCGCTCAGCCGCGGAATGCCGGCTTCGAGAGGGCGGACCCGGTCGCCTCGCCGTGCGGGGGCCACTCGAAGAGTTCGCTGAACACTTTCAGCACCTCTGGGTACTGAAACCGTTCAGCGAGCCATCGGCTAGAGCTCGCGGAGGCGGACCCGTGGCTCCGCCGGGTGGGCCTCCGTGCGGGGGTCCTCGGCGCGCAGAAATTCCGGCACCACCCGACAGAGCGACTCGACCACGTCGGGATCGAACTTTGTCCCTGCGCAACGGCGAAGCTCCGCGACGGCCTCCTCGTGCGACCTGGCGTTGTCGTAGGAACGCTCGGTTCGCATCGCGTTGTAGGCGTCACAGACGAAGACGATCCGCGCACCGAAGGGGATCTCCTCGCCGGCGAGCCCGTCCGGATAGCCGGCTCCGTCGATCCGCTCGTGGCTAGAGCGAACAACCGCCGCCACCGGCCCCAGCGCCGGGACCGAGTTGAGGATGCGCTCGCCGACCACGGTATGGCGCTGCATGACCTCCCACTCCGGCCGGCTCAGCGGACCCGGCTTGCGCAGGATCGAGTCGGGCATCGCCATCTTGCCGATGTCGTGCAGCTCGGCCGCGCGGACGACGACGTCGAGCTCCTCGTTGTCGAGGCCGAGATCGTCCCCTACGAGCTGGGCAAGCCGGGCGACCGCGTGCAGGTGCTCGTCGAGGGTCGGCTCGCGCTCGGAGAGGATGCTGAGCAGCACCGCCCGCGCCTCGCGGGTGACCGAGCCGGGCCTTCCCTGCTTGTGGGCGTACATCCGCTGGTCTGCGATCTGCAGCGCCTGCGAGGAGGTGTCCGCCTCGCGCCCGAGGGCGACGGCGCCGAGGGAAGGGCGGACCGAGAACCCGCTGCCGCTGTCGGAGAGCGCCTCGCAGGCGCCGGCAATGATCGCCGCCTCCTTGAGCTCGTCGGTGCGGACTATTGCGCAGAACTCGTCGCCGCCGATTCGGTAGGCATCGCCGTGGGCGGAGACGGTCGCGCTCAGGTTCGCCCCCAGCCTCGCCAGCAACGAGTCCCCCGCGGGGTGGCCGAAGGTGTCGTTGTAGCGCTTGAAGCCGTCGAGGTCGAAGAGGACGACGCTCCGCGGCTCGCCTCGCAACGCCTCCTCCATCGCCAGGTCGAGGTCGACCATCAGCTTGCGTCGGTTTCCGAGACCGGTGAGGCCGTCGCTGAGCGCGTCGCGCTGGCGAGCCTCGAGCAGGCGGTGGTTGTCGCGGAAGGCGAGGGCGGTCCGCAGCACGACCAGAGCGATAGTCGCTGCCGCCAGCAGGACCGCCACCGGGCTGATCGCGGTGAAGGCGGCGACGCAGAGGAGACCGAGGGCGAGGACGGCGGAGAGCAGCGGCGCGATCACGCGCCGGGCGTCGTCGGCGCGGCGAGTCACCACCGGCCTGATCGGATACCAGGTGGCGAACCCCAGCAGCAGAGCCGAGGAGACGTAGAGCGCGTCGACCGGGCTGCCGCGCTCGAAGTTGCCGCCGTTGGCCGCCTGCACCAGGGCGATGTTGCCGGCGGTGTTGACGATGATCCCGGCCGAGATCAGCGCCCAGCAACGCCCCGGTCGCCAGCCGGTGAGCGCAATGCTGACGATGACGAGGGCGAGGATCGCAAGGTCGGCGAGGAGGAAGACGGCCGGCGGGCCGGACTGGGCGATCGAGCCTCCCGAGGAGACCGGGAACAGCAGGCTGGCGGCGACCGAGGCGACGGCAAGGCCGCCGATCAGCCCGTCGAGCGCGAGGCCCTTGTGGAACCCGTCGATCCGCTCCCGTGCGAGCAGGACGAGTGTCGCGGTCGCCATCCCGAAGCTGAGCAGAAGCAGCCCCTGGGTGAGAGGCGGGTAGGAGGCCGTCGGGTCGGGCTCGATCAGGCGGAAGGAGACCTCCGCGGCGGCCCAGAGGAGGACTCCCGCGGCAGCCATCGTCCAGGGCAGCGGACGGCCACCCCCGCGCCGCTCGCGGACCGCGCGAATCAGGCAGCTGATGGCGGCCAGGGCGAACAGCGAGCAGTAGAGCCAGTCGGCGACCGCGGTGTCGCCGCCGGGGTCTGGAACCAACGCGGCGTGGATTGCGTGGACCGCGAGGCCGGCGACCCCGAGCGTGAGGAAGACGAGCGAGGCGATCTGCAGGCGTCGCTGGGCAGCGGGCGGGTCACCCGCGCCGGCGCCGGCGCTCGATCGGTGGGGAAGCTGCCTATCGCGGACCACGCGGCTTCATCGGTCGCCGCCCGCGGGGGCTTGAGCATTACCCGCCAGCCTGCGAGAGTCGGCATCATCCGGGCACCCACGAGCGCCGGGGAGCCGGCTGAGGAGGAGAGATGGAAGCAAGTGTCACCAGGAGAGCCGCCGGTCCTGAGCTGCCCCCGGTCGAGCACACGATCGCCGATCTCGCCGCCCGCGCCGCCGCCAGCTTCGGGGAAGGGATCGCTGTCCGTCACAAGGTCGCCGAGGGCGAGTGGCGCGAAGTCAGCTTCGCTGAGGTGGACGTGATCGTGCGCGAGATCGCCCTCGGTCTGCTCGACCTCGGGGTCGAGCCCGGCGACCGGGTCTGCATCCTCGCCGACACCCGCCCCGAATGGACCTACGCCAGCCTCGCGGTCTCAGCCGCCGGCGCGGTCGTCGTCCCGATCTACCCGACCAACTCCCCGAAGGAGTGCGAGTGGGTCGCCGGCAACTCGGGCGCGGTCGTCGCGATCTGCGAGGACGCTGCCCAGATCGCCAAGATCGAGGAGGTCCGCGCGCAGCTGCCGGACCTGCGCGAAGTGGTCGGCTTCAGCGACGGGGAGGTCACACTCGAGACGCTGCGAGAGCGCGGCCGCGGCGCCGACGAGGCGGGGGTTCGACGCCGTGTCGAGGGCACCGGCCTCGACGACCCCTGCATCATCATCTACACCTCCGGGACCACCGGGCCGCCGAAGGGCTGCGTCCTAACCCACCTCAACTGCGCCTCGCTCGGACCGATGGTCCACGAGCTCGAGTTCATCGGCGGCGACGAGGTCTCCTACCTGTTCCTGCCCCTGGCCCACGTCTTCGCCCAAACCGTCCAGATCGGGTCGTTCGAGGTCGGGGCGACGATCGTCTATTTCGGTGGCAACACCAAGGCCGTGATCCCGGAGCTGGCCGAGACGGAACCCACCTACTTCCCCTCGGTGCCGCGGATCTTCGAGAAGCTCTACACGCTCGTCGCCTCCCAGGGCGAGCCGGGCCAGTTCGACGGCGCCGTCAAGCTGGGCCTGCGGGTCGGCGAGCTCGAGGCGGCCGGCGAGGAGGTTCCTGAGGACCTGCGCGCCGCCTACGCAGAGGCCGATCAGGCTCTCTTCTCCAAGGTGCGGGCGATCTTCGGCGGCAGGGTGCGCCGAGCCGTCAGCGGCGCCGCCCCGATAGCCCCCGAGATCCTCAGCTTCTTCCTTGCCAGCGGCGTCCCCGTGCTCGAGGGCTACGGATTGACCGAGACCAACGGGGTCGGCACCGTCAACACCCTCGACGCCCAGAGGGTGGGCACGGTCGGCCGGCCGCTTCCGGGTGTCGAGATCGCGATCGAAGAGGACGGCGAGGTCCTGATGCGGGGCCCCAACGTCTTCCGCGAGTACTGGCGCAACCCCGAGGCTACGGCGGAGGCGAAGGACGACGACGGCTGGTTTCACACCGGCGACCTGGGCGCGCTCGACGAGGACGGATTTCTCTCGATCACCGGGCGCAAGAAGGACATCATCATCACCGCCGGCGGCAAGAACCTGACCCCGGCCAACATCGAGAACGACCTCAAGCAGTCGCGCTGGATCTCCCAGGCGATCATGCACGGCGACCGCCGCCCCTTCCCGACGGCGCTGATCACACTCGACGAGGAGGAGATCCTGCCCTGGGCCAGGGAGCAGGACCTGCCGGTGACGATGGCAGAGCTTGCCACCGAGCCGCGGGTGATCGAGATGATCCAGGTCGAGCTCGATCGCGCCAACTCGAACTACGCCCAGGTCGAACAGATCAAGAAGTTCTTCATCCTCGAGCAGGACCTCTCACAGGAGGCCGGCGAGCTGACGCCGACGCTGAAGGTCAAGCGCAACGTCATCAACGAGCGTTACGCCGACCGCTTCGAAGCGCTGTACCGCTAGCCGGCATGCCACCCCTGATCGAGCTCGAGGGCGTGGCCCGGCGCTACAGGCTCGGCACGGCGACGGTCACGGCATTGGAGGATGTCGATCTGACGGTTGAGAAGGGGGAGTTCGCGGTGGTCCTCGGCCCCTCGGGAAGCGGCAAGACCACGTTGCTGAACATGATCGGGGCACTCGACTCGCCGACCGAAGGAACGGTCAGGATCGCCGGGGAGGACATTACTCACACCTCCCGCAAGGATCTGTTCCGCTTCCGCCGCCACACCGTCAGCTTCATATTCCAGACCTTCAACCTCTTCCCGGCGCTGACGGCGCTGGAGAACGTCGAGTTCGGCGCCGACGTCGCCGGCCGCAGCGATCCCCGCCGGGCCGCCGAGGAGATCCTCGACCGCCTCGGGCTCGGGTCCCGCCTCAGCCACTTCCCGCACGAGCTCTCGGGTGGCGAGCAGCAGCGGGTCGCGATCGGCCGGGCCCTTGCCACAAACAACCCGATCATGCTCGCGGACGAGCCCACAGGCGAGCTCGATTTCCACACCGGTGTGCAGATCCTGGATCTGCTCCACGAGCAGACCCACTCCGAGGAGACTGCGGTGCTGATCGTCACCCACAACCGCGAGATCGCCCGCGTTGCCCATCGCGTGATTGAGCTGGGCAGCGGGCGGATCGTCACCGACGCCCCGAACCCGGAGGGCGCGGTGGACATCTCCGAGCTTCGCTGGTAGGGATGACGCGGCTCGGTTTCTGGTTTCGGTGGTCATGGCGGGACCTCAAGAGGCGCTTGGTCCTGATCGTGGCGATTGCCCTGGTGATCGCCATAGGCACGGGCCTCTACACGGGCCTTGGCAGCATGGAGAATTGGCGTACGGCCTCCAACGACGCCAGCTTCACGGCGCTGCGAAGTCACGATCTCGAGGTCAGCCTCAGCGAGGGCGGGTTCGTCGGGACCGGACAACTGGCCCGGGTCCTCCGCAGCGTTCCGAACCCGCAGCGGATCGCGGCGGTGAACGAGCGGCTGATATCTGCGACCCAAGTCGACATCCCCTCTCCCGGCGGGCGCCTGCTCGTCCCGGGATTGATCGTCGGGTCGCCACTGGGAGCACGAGGGCCGGCGATCGACGGGGTCGCGGCGGCCGAGGGCCGTCCCCTGAGGCGGGCCGACCGAGGGAAGGCTGTGGCCGTCCTCGATGCCAGCTTCGGCGAGGCCCACAATCTCCCGGCGAGGGGCGGCATCCGTGTCTCGGGCTCGAAGCGACTGCGTTACGTCGGCCTGGGCCGCTCGCCGGAGTACTTCCTGGTCACCAGGCCCGGAGGGGGAGATTTCGGCGGTGCCGAGTCGAACTTCGCAGTCCTCTTCTCCTCGCTGAGGACGGCGCAGCGGCTGGCGGGCGGCACCCCGGCCGTCAACGACGCGGTGATCCGGATCAGGAAGGGCACCGATCCGAGGGCGTTGTACGAGGATCTGAAGCGCGCGCTGGCGGCTCGATCCCTCGGGGGCGACGTGACGACGCTCGCGGACGAACCCTCCTACCGCGTCCTCTACGAGGACGCCTCCGGCGATCAGCAGCTGTTCAACATCTTCGCCTACCTCATCCTCGCCGGCGCGGCCCTTGCCGTCTTCAACCTCTCAAGCCGGATCGTCGAGGCCCAGCGGCGCGAGATCGGCGTCGGAATGGCCCTGGGCGTTCCCAGGGGAGAGCTTGCGATAAGACCGCTCCTGCTCGGGACGGAGATCGCCGTGGCCGGCGCTGGCCTCGGATTGGTCCTCGGCCTGCTCGCGGGTGAGCTCTTCCGCGGGGTCCTCTCCGACCTGTTGCCGCTGCCGGTGATGCGAACGCCCTTCGAGACGGACGTCTACCTCCGCGGCGCGGTTCTTGGCTTCGCGCTGCCGCTCCTCGCCACTGCGATCCCGGTCTGGCGCGGCCTGCGGATAGCCCCGATCGAAGCGATCCGGGTCGGATTCCGATCGGCGAAGTCGAGCGGCATGGCGGGGATCTCGAAGCGCCTGCCCGTGCCGGGATCAAGCCTCGCGAAAATGCCGATCGGCAACTTCCTCCGTGCCCCGCGACGCAGCCTGATGACCGTCATGGGGATTGCCGCGATCGTCACGGTCGTGGTCGCCTTTCTCGGCTTCGTCGACTCCTTCCTGGCCACGGTCGACCGAAGCCAGACGCAGGCGGCGGGCGCCCACCCCGACCGCCTGACCGTATCGCTGGAAGGCTTCCTCGCCTCCGGATCGGGGACGGTGCGAAGCCTCGAGCGCGCTCCCGGCGTTGGCGCAAGCGAGCCGCGCATCGACGTGCCGGTCGAGCTTTCCTCATCGAGCGAGCGCTTCTCGGGCGCGGTCGAGTTGCTCGAAGCCGACAGCCGCGTCTGGCAACCGACCATCGCCAGCGGCCCGGGCCTGAGATCCGGAAGGCCCGGGATCGTGATCTCCGAGAAGGCGGCATCAGACCTGGGCGTCGACATTGGCGACCGCCTGGCCTTGACCCATCCCGTGCTCGAGGCCTCCGGCAGGATTGGCGAGACCACGTCCAGAGAGCGGGTGGCCGGACTGACCCCCGATCCCTTTCGGACCTTCGGCTACATGGACCGCAGCCAGGCGGCGGGATGGGGGCTGGCCGGCCTCGCCAACCAGCTGGCGGTGATCCCGGCGGCCGGGACCACCGACGCCCGGTTGGAGCGAACCCTGTTCAGGTTGCCGGGGGTGGCCTCGGTCGAGAAGGCGACCGCAACAACAGAGTTCGTGCGGGACCGGCTCGGCGACTTCATCGGCATCCTCCAGCTGACCGTGCTGTTCGCGCTGGTCCTTGCCCTCCTGATCGCCTTCAACTCGAGCACCATCAACGCCGACGAGCGCTCCCGGGAGGCGGCGACCATGCTTGCCTTCGGCGTGCCACCACGCCGGATCGTCTCCCTCAGCGTTGTCGAGGGCCTGATCGGCGGAGTCCTGGCAACCGCGGTCGGCGCCGTCCTCGGACTCTTGCTGATCCGCTGGGTCGCGGACAACACCCTTCCCAAGACGATTCCCGACCTCGGAATCGTCGTCTCCGTGGGCGGTCGCACCCTCGGCGCGGCCGTCCTCGTCGGCGTGGTCGCGGTCGCCCTCGCGCCCCTGCTCACCTACCGGCGGCTGAGGCGGATGGACGTGCCCTCGACCCTGCGCGTGGTCGAGTGAGGAGTGAGCCTCAGCCGGAGACGATCGACCTGAGGCCCTCGGGGAAGGCCGCCGCCACGTCCTCGAGCTCGCCCTCGGAGATGTGGTGTTGAAGGACCCTGGCCGCCGCGGAGGCCACGAAGGAGGCCTCGGTCTCACCGGCGAGCCCGCCCTCCTTGGCCACCCTGCCGAGGAACTCGTCCAGGTTGCGGTAGGTCATCGGGGTGGCTGCAGGGCGCCAGTTCTCGTAATAGATGCCGCGGATCAGCAGGGGCATCTGGGCCGCGAGCTGCGCCGCCTCCTCAACCGGGAGCCGGTCGCGGATCGCGTGCAGGCAGGCCCTCAGCCCGCGGTAGGCCGCCTGCCGGTCATCCGTCTCCATCTCGGTGGCCATGTCGTTCAGCCAGATGTGTGCCTTCTCGACGCTGCGGTCGATGATCTCGAGTTCGCTCAATGGGTCTCCTTTCGCAGGACCCGCCGAGCGTACGCTCGCGGCGAAGCAGGGACATCGGGGATCCGCCGACGGGCGAGTGGGTCAATTCCCGGATGTCCGGGCACCTCGACGCCGCCGCCGAGAGTGAAGTTTCCTCTCATAGAGCACGCGGCTAGCGAAGCGGGCCGCGCTCGAAGACGTCGAAGTCGACGCCGGCGTCGCTGCCGGTGAACTTGCCCTGCGAGGAGAAGCCGACCCAGTGGCCGTCGGCCGAGATCGATGGCAGCTGATGCGAGTAGCCGTCGACCTGCTTGCGCTTGGTCGTGATGCTGGCCCTGATCGTCCTCTTCGCCTTGCGGTCGCGAACGTAGATGTCCCGGTAGACGTTGCTGGTGTCCGAGGGGACCAGCTGGCCGTAGGACTCGAAGGCGATGCGCTGCCCGTCGGCCGAGATCGACGCCGGCGCGTCTATGCCGCTGGCGCCCGTCGATTCGTCCCCATTGGACTTCAGGCTGACCCGGGAGACCCCGTCCGTCTTCAGGTCCTTGACGTAGACGTCGTAGAGGTTGTTGGTGTCGCCCGCGACGAACGGACCCGCCCCATCCGCGCTGAAGGCGACGAAGCGGCCGTTGCCGGAGATCGCCGGATACTGATTCGTCTGGTTGTTGGTCGCGTTTGCCTCGCTGCCGTCGGCCTTGAGGCTGACCCGGACGGTCGTGCCGAGCTTTATGTTCCGGGCGTAGACGTCCTTGTCGCCGAAGAAGCCGTAGTCGGTCTGCGGGGTCATCGGGCTGTCGGTGGACTCATATGCGACCACGTTGCCGTCGGCCGAGATGCTCGGGTCTTCACTGGCGCCAAAGCCGTAGATGTCCATCACCGACTGGGCGCCGTCGAAGCGGACGTCCACCCTGCTCGTCTTCCCCGTCTTCATGTCGTGGCGGAAGACGTCGGAGATGTTGTTTGTGTCAACGCCGACGAACGGGCCCTCCGAGTCGAAGGCGACGTAGCGCCCGTTGCCGGAGATCGCCGGGTGGTCGCTGTCGAAGGCAAGCTCGGAGCCGTCGGACTTGACGCTTGCCCGTCTCACCTTGCCGGTTTGCATGTCCTTGACATAGACGTCGACCTTGCCGTTGGTGTCGTTGGCGACCAGAGCGCCGTCGGCGAGGAAGGCGACATAGCGGCCGTCATTGGAGATCGAGGAGTCGGCGGCGTCGCCGCCGGGGACCTGCTTGCCGTCCGATTTGACGCTCGCCCGCCGGGTCGTGCCGGTCTTCCGGTCGTGGACGAAGACATCCTCGGTGCCGAGGCTGTCGCCCTGGGTGAACCTCCCGACCGATTCGAAGCTGACGTAGCGGCCGTTGGCGGAGACGGCGCCGAAATCGTTGTCGGCGTTGACCTCCTTGCCGTTGGATCGGACTGTGACCCGCTTGGTCGTGGTCTTCGCCTGCTTCGGCTTCGCCGGGGCGGTCGAGGCGATGCCGCCAAGCAGGGCAAGAGCCGCGACGGCCGCCGCAATGCCGACCTTGAACTTTCCCTGGTTTCCGCTGTCCCCGCGCATCTGGCTTCCTCCCGAAAAGAGGGTATCCGATTCCGGACAGGGCAGGGCCGGGGCGTGAAAGAATCGCCGAGGGCGGATCTCCGCGCCTCAGCCCGCCAGGCCGAAGGGAGAACCATGCGGCGTCCCAACCGTTTCGTCATCGCCATTGCGCTCGCCGCCGCAGCGGTCGCAATCCCCGGCTGCGGCTCCGGTGGAGATGGCGCGGAATCCCGCGACGAGCTGGCGCTATCTGCCGGCGACATCTGCAAGCAGGCGACCGGGAAGACCGACCGCATCGTCGCCGACTGGGATTTCGGGGCCCCACGCGATGCCTCGGGCGCCGACCTCTACCTCGAGCAGCAGCGGCAGGTCCTCCTCGACCACGACGTGGCGCTGCTCGGAGCGACCGTGGCCAGGCTCGAGGCTCTCGAGCCCGACGAGGAGGCAAGGACCGAGCTCAAGGATTTCCTCGCCGCCCAGCGCAACTATCAGGACCAGGTCGGGGACCTGGCCGACTTCCAGGCCAGGGTCGCGGCCGAGCGCGACTTCGCCGCGCGCGAACTGCGGAAGCGCTTCGGCGATGGCTACGTCGAGGACCGCGATCGCGCCGAGAAGGCCGCGGCCGCCGCCAGCCGCACAACCCTCGGCGGCAAGGCCGGGAGGTACTGCCCGCCGAAGCTTCCCAGCCTTGCGGTGTTCACCTTCCCGACGACCGAGCAGGCCTACCTGAGCCGCCTTCGCGGCGACTACAAGGGGACCGTGAGGCAGTTCGGCCCCGGCAAGGTGCGGGCAAGCTATCCGGCGAAGGTGAGCCTGGCGACGCTTGTGCGCAATCGCGTCGGCGGCTTCGTCGAGTACCCGTCCTTCCCCTGCGAGGGCAAGTGGGTGTTCCTGGGCCTGAAGGGCCGGCGCTTCTACTACCGCGAGATGATCGAGAAGGGCAGCAAGATCTGCGTAGTCGCGTCAACCGTCTCGGTCCGGGTAGTCGGGGACAAGCTCGACTTCCGCTGGAAGAGCGACAGCGGCGCAGTGGACGTGGTCGGCACCCTGAGGCGAAGCGGCGCCTAGGCAAGGCGTCGATCGCCGCCCCCACGGCAATAACAGCCCTAGGAGCGCTTCCTCACGAAGGCCGAGACCTCCCTGCCGACGAGATCGGTGAGATTCCCGAGAGCGATGTTGGCGTCAACCAGGTGCAGCCCCCAGTCCGCCGTCGGTACCGGAAGGAGGGCGGGAGCGCCCCCGAGTGGGGTGATCTGAAGCACGTGGGCGTTGTCGGCCCCCGAGCAGGCGCCACGGTAGGCGCCCCTGAACTCGTACCAAGGGGTCGTGACCGGCGGCGTCGGGGCGCCAACGGCGAGTGTGGCGGCGCCAATGGTCGTCCCCGGAGCGAATGGCTCGGAGGGGAACACCGAGTCCAACTTGGCCGAACCGCCGCCGAGCGCCGCCGGGTTGGTGCAGAGCACATCCCGCTTCGCGGGGTCGCTCGAATGGCCGAAGATGGCGGTCGCCGGGACCGGGGCGTCGAAGGTCGAGAAGGCGACTACGCAGCCGGTCTGGGTCGCCGAACGGCAACCCGGGACGTGCTTGAAGTCGCCGCCTGCCTTCCTGCCCTTGGCGACCGTTACGTTGCCGCCGAGAAGGATCGCCGAGACCAATCTCTTGCGCAGGTCGGGCCGCGGGTCGATCTGCTCAGCGACTAGGCGATCCAGGTGGAAGGTTCCCTGCGAGTGGCCGATGAGCACGACCCCGCGGCCCCGGTTGTAGTTCTTCAGGTAGGTCCGCCAGGCTTCGAGCACGTCGGAGTAGGCGATCTGGAGCCTCTCCGGAGTGAAGCCGCCGCCGAACAGCGCCGGAATCGTTACCTGCCGGTACATCGGGGCGAACACCCTGCAGACCTTGGAATAGCGGGCCGCCTGGTAGAGCGCGATCGAGCGCTGTTCGGGGTCGATCGCGCGGGTGGCGTTGGGACCGGCCTGATCGCTCACCGTCGGGTAGACGTAGAAGCAGTCGACCTTCGGATGCTTCGCCGGCTTGACCTTCCTGACCCCCTCGATCTCCCCGGTGGGCGAGACGAGCGTGGTCTTGAGGCTGGGCGCACACGGATTGTCGGCCAGCCCGGGGCGGCACAGCCAGACCGTCTTTGCGCCCGCGGTCGCAGGAAGCAGGGCGAGACAGGAGAAGGCGATAAGGGCTCCCGCAAGGGTGAGCGGCATCCGGCCCGTCCAACCACGACCCGCTGCACATGACATCCAGGCTCCTCTCGTCTCACATCCACCGGTGACTTGCCACCACCGGCGCCTGTCCTTTCCCTGAAGACGGACACTAACGATTTGGGTTAGCGGGAGGCCCGGAAAGGCACCGGTGACTCAACGCCGCAACCGAAACGTCACCTCGTCCAGATAGCACCAGCTCCACTCCTCGCCGGGCTCGGCCGAGCGGATGATCGGGTGGGCAGTGGTATTGAAATGGCCCGTCGCGTGCTTCCCCGGTGAGTTGTCACAGCAGCCGACGTGACCACAGGTCTGGCACATCCTCAGGTGGACCCAACGGCCTCCGCTGGCGAGACACTCCTCACAGCCCTCGACTGCGCCGGGCAGGTCGAAGACCTGGATCGAGTCGAGGTGTGAGCAGCTCGGGGCCGTCTTGCGACCTTAGCCGACCGCTTCCCCGGGCAACCCCATCCAGGGATGGAAGCGGCCGGCGGGATCGTAGCGGCGGCGCAGCCGCTGAAGACGGGCGAGATGGTCGTCGCTGACGAAGCGCGCGGGCCGGGCCCCCAGGTTCTCGTCGGCAAGCTGGATCCCGGTCGCCAGGCCCTCCATCTCGCGCATGCGGTCCGCAGCCCAGCCGACGTTGGCCGGGTCGAGACCGGGATCAGACCAGACGCCGTAGAGGGCGATGTAGACCTCGTCCTCGACCGAGTAGGCCATCTCCGGGCGATCCGGGCTCGGCCCCCAGTTCATCCACAGCATGTGCGAGGGGGCCTCCGGCAGCGTCTCGGCGATCCGGCGCAGGCCCGGCACCAGCTCCTCTGCCGCGGCGTGGGTCCACATGTTGTCGGCGACGTAGCGGCGCCCTTCCGGATAGGCGGCGTTGGCCCCGGCATAGAGATCAGCCATCTCGGTGCGGAAGTAGGGCAGGGCCAGCTTGGCCCGGTCTCGCACCGGGCAGGTGTCGAGGATCGCCAGAGCCTCGCGGGCCTCCTCCTCGCTGTCGACCAGGACGGGTCCCGTCACTGCGATCTCCACCTCCCCCGCGGGGTCGCGGTGGACAAGCAGCATCAGCTCCACCGTCCGCGCCACCGAGGCACCGATTTCGCGGGCCCAGGTAAAGACCTCCTCGAGCAGCTCGAGCGGGTAGGTGTAGATGCAGTTGGCGATCACCTTCGGCCTCGGGTAAAGCTTCAGGTGGAAGCGGGTGACGGCGGCGAAGAAGCCGGGGCCGGACCCGCGGGCAGCCCAGAGCAGGTCCGCGTTGCTGTTCTCGTCGGCCCGGATCGGCTCACCGTCGGCGGTGACCGCTTCGATCGCCTCGACGCTGGCGCAGGCGGGTCCGTGAACTCGCCCGTTCCAGCCGAATCCCCCCTGGAGCAGGTAGCCGCCGACCGCGACGCTGGGGCAGTGGCCACCGGGGAAGAATCGGTCGCCCTCGGCCAGCATCGCTCCCAACTCGGAGCCGAGGCGGCCGGGCTGCACCGTCGCCCGCATCGCCTCGGTGTCGATCGTCACCTCCCTCAGAGCCGAGAGGTCGAGCAGCATCCCGCCCTCTCGGAGGTGATTGGCCGCCCAGCTGTGCCCGCCGGACCGGATCCCGACCGCCATCTCCTCCTCCGCGGCGATCCGGATCGCTGTGGCGACGTCCTCGTCGCCGGCGGCCTGCACGATCACCTCCGGAAAGCGCTCGGGCACCCGCGCGTTCCAGACCGCGGCCCGGCGTGCCTGCTCGTAGCCGTCGTCGTCGCGGCGGAAGACGCTCCCCTCGATCCGCTCAGCCAACCAACCCTCCGGCGCCGGGGCCAAACCTCCGGTGGACCTCGGGCAACAGCGTGGCCAGGTTCGCGTACTCCTCGGCGCAGTGGCGCGCCAGCAGCTTCGGCATCGCCGGGGGGAGCGCCCACCTGCGGACAGCCGGGCGGTTGAGCGCCCACCCCCCGGCGCCGGCGAGCGCACCGGGCAGGTAGGGCCGCAACGCCGCCCCCAGCCAGAAGCGGCTCCGGAGCAGAACCCCCTCGCCTTGGCCGAGGAAGACGTGGACCATCGGTGTGTGCTGGACTCGGCGGGTGTCGTCGCCGGCTAGCCCGCAGACGATCGTCGCCACGTGGGGGTCGTCGAGGGAGTCGCTGGAGAGCCCGATGGCACTCGGCCGGCAGAACCCGATCCGGGCCCTGATGTCGCCGAGTCCCAGGTCCTCGACCGGGTGATGAGTGGCCCCCCAGTGGGCCTTCGCTCCCAGCGCTCGCGGCCGCTCCCAGGAGATCCCCTTGTGGGCGAGGGGGTGCCAGATCCGGTAGCGCTCCGGCGAGCGCTGGTGCCAGTCGAACCACCAATCAACCATCTCACCGCTCACCGCCGGCATCGCCGTCTCCACCGCGACATAGCCGACGCCGTCTGGCAGCGTGCACCAGCCGGTTGCGGCTCCGGGCGCCTCGGGCTCGAGCAGCCGATCGAGGGCGCGGAGCGGCATAGCCGCATCTGGGGCGATCGGTCCGGACTCGATCGCCTCCAGAGTCGCATCGTCGGCCGGCGTCATCGGCCGGCTCAGGTATTCGCCCAGACCGTTCGGACCCATTGACCGGGCGAGCCTATACGGCGGTGGGCCGGCAACCCGCCGGGCCCGGCGTTACCCGTGCCGGGGAACGCAGTAGGCGTAGACCGTGGCCTTGGCGGACTTCCCGGAGATGCTGATCGCCGAGATCCGCCAGGAGCGCCCATGATCGGCCCGCCTCGAGGCAACGGCTCCGGCGCCGGTCGGATTGGCGGAGAGGTAGAGGTTGCCGTCGAACCCGCCCGAGAGGGCCTTGGACCCGTGGGGGCAGCGCGCCTTGAACGAGCGCACCTTGCCCTTCACCCCCCCGGCGGCCCGCTTCTGGCGGGTGACGATCCGCGGGGAATCGTTGAGGCAGTAGGCGTAGGCGACGAGCGTTCCCGGGCGCGGGTCCTGCGAGGAGTTGTTGTCGTCGTTGCCGATGTTGAACCCCTCGACCCGCCACCGGTTCTGACCGACGCGCTTGGAGGTGAGCGCCAGCACTCGCGGGCTGGCATCAGGCGAGAAGCCGGGACTGGCGAATCCACCGCTTATCACCCTGCTGCCGCTGGGGCAGGTGGCGACAGCGACCTCGGCGGACTTGGGGGCGACGAACGCCTTCTCGGAAACGACGCGTAGGTCGCGACCGGCCTTGGAGCAATATGCGATCGAGTTGATCTCGCCTGCCTCGTTGCCGAAGTTGAAGCCGCTTGTCTTCAGCCTGCGCTTGCCGACCCGCCGCGAGGCGATGCGGGCGACACTACTGCGATTGTTGGCCGGGCTGAAGTGTGGAGAGGCGAAACCGGCGGCGATGACCCCGGTCCCGTGCGGGCAGGTGGCGGTTGCCGAGCCGACCTTCTGCGGGTCAACCGTGCTCTTGCCCGAGGGGCCGCCGCTGGCAAGGGCCGCCGAACCGCTCGCGGCCAGCGCCAGGAATGCGCAGATCGCGACGAGCCATCGGGTGGGGATTTCTCTCCTGCCGGGCATCCGGATTCCACTATCGGCCAGCCCCAGCAAGAACTTGAGGGCCGAGGCGGCCGGACCGCCCCGCACAGCGCACTACCCTGGTCAGATGAGCCCGCCCGGAGAGCCCCAGGGATCGCCGAACGCGATCGAGCTTCGCGGCGTCTTCAAGAAGTTCGGGCCGATCACCGCCGTCGCCGGACTCGACCTCGACGTGCCGGCCGGAATCTGCCTTGGCCTGCTCGGGCCCAACGGTGCCGGCAAGTCGACGACGATGCGGCTTCTCACCGGCCAGGCGATCGCCGACTCGGGCGAGTTGCGGGTGCTGGGGCACGAGTTGCCGCTCGACGCCAAGGCGGCCCGGGCCGAGATGGGGGTGGTGCCCCAGCTCGACAACCTCGATGTCGACGTCACGGTCGAAGACAACCTGGCCGTCTTCGCCCGCCTCTACCGGGTCCCAGATGTGCCCGCAGCAGTTGATCGGGCCCTCGATCTCGCCCGGCTCCGGGACCGGCGCAGGGCCGCCGTCGACGAGCTCTCCGGTGGCATGCGGCGCCGCCTGCTCCTCGCCCGCGGCCTCGTCCACGAGCCGCGCCTGGTCCTGCTCGACGAGCCGACCGTCGGCCTCGACCCGCAGATCCGCACCGAGTTGTGGTCACTGATCGACGGGCTGCGGAACCGCGGCGCGACGATCCTGATGTCCACCCACTACATCGAGGAGGCCGAGCGCCTTGCCGACGACATCGCGGTGATGGCGCACGGGAAGGTCGTCGCCCGCGGCCACCCTGCGGAGCTGATCGTGAAGCATGCCGGGCGCGAGACCGCCGAGGTCTACGGGCCGCCGGACCGGCTGGCGCAGGTCAGGGCCGAAGCCGAGGCCGAGGGGCTTCCGGTCAGGCCCGCCGGTCCGGCGATCGCGATCGTGGGAGCCGAGCGGTCCAGGAACGGGTCTGTGCCGGAGGACGCGGTCAGGCGGGCGACCTCGCTCGAGGACGTCTTCGTGCTGCTCACGGGGGAGGAGGCCGAGTGAGCGCCCAGCCCGGCGCCCGCATGCGTCGGCTCGAGCCGACGGCGATCACCGGGGTGATGAGCCGGGAGGTCGCCAACTTCCGCACCTTCTGGAAGGCGACGACCTTCTCCGCCCTGCTGGAGCCGACCATCTACCTGCTCGCCTTCGGCCTCGGGCTCGGAGCGACGATCGTCAACGGCGTCGACGGTCTCTCCTACGTCGAGTTCGTCGGCACCGGCATGGTCGCGACCGCGGTGATCTTCTCCAGCGCCCTGCCGGCGATGTTCGGGACATTCGTCAAGCACCGCTTCCAGCGGACCTACGACGCGATCCTCGCCGCCCCCGTGGACGTCGAGGAGCTTGTCACTGCGGAGATGCTGTGGATCTCGCTTCGCGCCGGCGTATACGGCTGCTTTCCCCTGATCGTCTCATTCGCCTTTGGCCTCGACCCGACCGCCGGAATGCTGCTGGTGCCGTTGTTCGGGTTCATCACCGCCCTCGGGTTCTCCGCCTTCGGCATCGCCGTCGCCGGCACCGTCTCCAAGATCGACCAGTTCAACTACGTGACCACGGTGGTGATCACTCCCCTCTTCCTGGTGGCGGGAACGTTCTTCCCGATCGACCAGCTGCCCCAGGGCTTCCAGGTCGCGGCGCAGTTCAACCCTCTCTACCAGCTGGTCGAGCTTGTCCGCGGCGCCGCCTTCGGCTTCGAGCCGGTGGACGTGCTGCGGGTGGTGGCGCTGATGGCCTTCTCGCTGGGAATGTGGCGCCTCGCCGTGCGGCGGATGACCCTCAGGCTGGTCGACTGAAGCCTGCGTGGCGATGCGACTGATCCGTATTTCTCCCGAACGGATCGAGTGCTGGCCACGGATGCGCGCCAGGCGCGGCCTTCCTATCGTCTTTGGGGAGTGCCTTTCGACACAAGGAGTGAACGATGAGCAGAGCAGTGATGAGGATTCCCGCCCTCCCCGACGTCGCCTCCATGCGCACCCGCTTCGACGAGTTGCTGGACGAGCTTGGAGCCGATCGCGCCGATTGGGCCCCGCGGATTCTTCGGATCAAGCCGAAGGCGACGGGCCTCCTCGTGACCGAGCACGGACGCCTGGGCCCGGCGAAGCGCCCGCCGAGCGAGGAGCTGGCAAAGCGCCGGAACCTGCTCGACCCGGCGAAGGCCGAGCTGGCGCGGCTGGCGCGCCAGCTCCGGACCTCAAAGCGGAGAAAGCGGAAGCCCGAGGGCGGGGACGCTCCCTAGCGCCCGGCGCCGGCTTCGATCACCCGCTCGAAGGGCTGCTGGAGGCGCTCGGCCAGCTCCGCCGCGGCGCGCTCCCCCTCGGGGTCTGTGTCCGAGGTCCCGGTGACCAGGATCACCTCGTCGGCGGGAAACTCCCGCAGCCGGTCCTCGACAGCCTGAACCAGCCCCTCGTCGCCAACGACGGCCTCGGCGGTGACATCGGCCTTGCCGAGCGAGGCGACGCTGAGGACGAGCTTTCGCTGCGCCTCGGCGCGGGCGGGCCCGAGGTCCGTCGCCCAGCGATCCAGGGGGCGGCTCTTCGCCGGCGCCAGAATGAGAACCTCCGCGCCGCTCGCGGCCTCGCCGGCACGGTGGGTGCCGGCGATCCGCTCGATCGCTGCCGGGTCGTCCAGCTCACGGCTGAGCACGATCAGGAGGTGGCGCCGATCGTCGCGCGCGGCTGCCGTCTCGATCGGCCCGAGCGGTCGCTGGCGGACGGCGACCCAGACCAGCACCGCCACCGCGAGGAACCCGAGCGCGACGCCGAGGGCCGGCCCGGCGAGCAGGAAACCCGCCGTCAGGGGAACGGCGATCGCCGCGACGATCAGCGGCAGTGTCCACGGCTTCAGTTCGATCATCTCGCTGCGCTGCCTCTTGCGCTTGGGCCTCGGCGCCGACACCAGCCAACGGTACTGGGATGCGGAGGCGGGCTCGCTGAAGCTCCCACCCAGGCTGGGGATCTCCGTCTGAACCCGGTTGCGGCACTAACAGGCTGCTGTCGGCGTTGACACCGCCACCCACGCCGTTAACGTGCGCGATGCACTTGCCTTCCTCGGCCGCCAGCGCGCCCGCCTCAGGTTCGCCGCACGGCACAGAGTGGCCGCGCCCCCACCGTGACCCGAACCAGAGCCGCCTTCGTCCCCGTCAGCATCCTCTCACTCGTCCTCGCCGGCGGGTTCTTCGCCCAGCTCGCCTGGGCGACGACGCTCTGGCCCTGGCCGGCCTCTCCCCTCTCCTACATCTTCATCGGCTCGATCCTGGCGGCGATCGCGATCCCGCTGCTCTGGATCGCGGTCAGCGGCGAGATGGCCGCCATGCAGGCGGGCGCAATCGACCTGGCGGTGATGTACGCGGGAATGTTCGCCTATGTCGTCACCCTTCTCGGCGACCCCGGGCAGCCCGACCTGTGGCCCTACGCCATCGTCTTCGGCTTAGCCTGCCTCGGCTCCGGCGCCGCCTTCGCCTGGTCGCGGAAGATCGAGTGGGTAGACCGGCGGCCGATGCCCGCCCTCGTCCGCGGCTCCTTCGCAGCCTTCGCGGTGATCCTCGTCGCGGCCGGCACTGCGCTGATCTTCCACGCGGAGATCTTTCCCTGGCCGCTGACCTCTGAGTCCTCGGTCATGTTCGGCCTCGTCTACCTCGGCGCGGCGGTCTACTTCATCCACGGCTTCCTCCATCCGCTTTGGAGCAACGCCGCCGGACAGCTCGCCGGCTTCCTTGCCTACGACGTAATCCTCCTCGCCCCGTTCATCGATCGCTTCGGCGACGTCAGCGGCGGCGAGCTGAGAAGCCTGATCGTCTACGTCGCATTCGTCCTCTACAGCGGCAGCCTCGCCGTCTACTGCCTGTTCCTGGCCGAGACGACCAGGATCCGGATCCGCTAGCCGCCAGCGGAACCCGTACTAGGCTTGCCGGCGATGGGCGATTGGCGCGCCGACCTCTGCCACCAGTCCTACGCGGCCTTTCGGCGGCGCGACGCGGATGGTGTCGTGGAGCTGTATGACCCCGAGTGCGAGTGGTTGGTCGGCACTGCAAGCGCCGCCCTCGGCGAAACCGCCTACCACGGCCACATCGGGGTGCAGACGCTGATGACGGACATCAACGAGGTCTTCCCGGACTGGCATCCGGTGATCGAGGAGATTCGCCTTCGCGACGACGGCGCCGCGCTGATCCTGGCCAGGGTCGAGGGCACCGCGCGCGACACCGGCATGTCGCTGCAGATGCCCGTTCTGGCGCAGGTGATCGAGTTCCGCGACCGCCGCATCCTGCGCGTGACCCAGACCGACTTCCCGCCGCCTGGTTGGGACGCGGCCACCGACCTTCCCTGAGATGGGCAACGCGATTGGACAGGTCATCGCCTTCGGGGTCGGTGTCGCCCTCGTCCCGATCCCGATCGTCGCAGTGGTGCTGATCCTGGGAACGCCTCGGGCCCGTTCCAACGGCCCCGCCTTCGTCGCCGGATGGATCGCCGGGCTGACGGTCGCGACGGCAATCGTCCTGCTGGTCGCCGGCGGCGCCGACGCCAGCGAGCAGGGCCGGCCCGCCGATTGGGTCAACATCCTCAAGCTGGTCCTGGGAGCCGTGCTGTTGATCGTCGCAGTCAGGCAGTGGCGTGGCCGACCCCTGGCGGACGAGGAGGCCGCGATGCCGGGCTGGGTCAAGGCGATCGACCGCTTCACCGCCGGCCGGGCGGCGGCGCTCGGCGTCGCCCTCTCGGCGCTCAACCCGAAGAACCTGCTGTTCGTCGTCGCCGCCGCGACCGCGATCGCTCAGACCGGCGCCTCGGCCGCCGGGCAGGCCGTCGCCGTCGCCGTCTTTGTCCTGGTGGGGACGATCGGCGTTGCCACGCCCGTCGTCATCTACTTCGCCATGGGCGAGCGCTCGAAGGGGCCCCTCGACGAGCTCAAGCGGTGGATGTCCCACAACAACGCCACGATCATCGCCGTGCTCTGCCTCGTAATCGGGGCGAAGCTGATCGGCGACGCGATCAGCGGCTTCGGCGCCTGACCCCGTGGGCATCTGCCGTTCGGCCCCGCCCGGAGGGCCTCGGTGCTCGGCTACCACCACTTGAGCCGGCCGAGCCCGGGGATCTCGGCGGCGATAGCCCTGGCGGTGTCGACGAAGAGCCCGGCGATTGCCTCGCCCGAGAGGTCGAAGCCCGGTCCGGCCCGGCTTGCTACAGCGGCAGTGCCCAGAGGTGCGACCGCCCTGCCGATCTCGACTCCGGTCTCGACGACCATGTCGAGCTCGCCGTCGAAGGCCATCACGGCGGGCTGGCTGCCGACCCCGATCTCCTGCTCGATCGGATGGCTGTCGAGCGGGTGGATCGTCAGGTCCCACTCCCGAGGCGACGGTCGCAGCGAGACGCGCTTGACGGCGATCGGGGCCTCGACGACCGCCTGGTAGCAGGCCCGAGTGCCATCCGCGGCGTCGCGGAACTGCTTCAGGAACACCTGGCGGACCCTGCCGGCCATCAGGTCGTCGACCAGGCTTGCGGTCAACCTGATCCCCGGCAGGACGATCTCGCCCTCGGCGTTGCGGTTCAGCAGGTCCCCGGCGAGGTGCCGGACAAGCTCACCGGGGCCCTCGAGCGCAGGTCCGCCGGCGCCGGCCCCCTCGCTCCCCCGGGCGTCGATCTCGAGGAAAGTGTGCCACCGGGCGCCCTCGCTGCGCCCGAAGTTGCCGCCGAAGGTTTCCATCCGCTGGTGCTCGCCGACGCCGTCGGCAGGCTCGAAGCGGCCCATCGTCTTCGCGTAGCCGTAGGTCTCGCGCCCGCCGAGGTAGGACATCGGGTTGTCGACGAATATGTAAGGAAGGGCGAGCCCGAATCGCTCGGCGACGAAGATGTCTCCGAGGTCGCGCCCCGCCACCACCGGGACCCAGAATGCGGCGACGATCTCGCGCACGTCGCCCCAGCGATCGAACGGCGAGGCCATCGAGGAGACGTGCTCGAAGCCCCCCATCTGCAGCAGCACCCGGGAGCCCAGCGGGCGGTAATCGATCTCGGGCCCGGCGGGACCGCTCAGCATGCGGTCGATCAGTCCGCCGATCCGTTCCGGGTCCCCCTCGAGCATGTACCCGCGCAGCCGACCCCTGAGCGAGAGGAACGGCCCCGGCGCCGTTGCCCGGCCGCCGTACTCCACGTAGGGGGCAAGCTGGGAAGCCCGCGGCGCCAGCCAGCGGGTACTCTCGCCGGTCACCGGTCGGCGCATGCCGGTCAGCGCCCTCGCCGCCTGCAGGCCGGAGACGACGGCGGCCTCGACGCAACCGCCATCGATACCGTTCTTCGTCCAATCCCCGGCCAGCACCAGGTTGTCGAAGCCCGAGCGGTCCGATCGCAGCCGGTGGCGGACCGAGCCTGCCGGGGTAAGGACGTAGCGCTCTGAGGGCGAGGTGTTGGCGCGCCAGAACTGCGAGGAGAAGCGGGCCCTTCCAGTCCCTCCGGCGGGGTCGACCAGATGCTTCCAGTCAAAGCTCGCACCGCGGTCTCCGGCGGTGGGCCAAAGCCCACCGGCGTCCCGCTCGAGGAACTCGACCGCGTTGGCATGAGCACGCTCGCTTGCCTCGGCATGTGTCTCCCCGGGGCGATCGTCGAGTACACCGCAGAAGTAGCCGATCGCGCTGACCCCGTCATCGTCGCTCCATGACTCGCGCCGGATCAGATGGCTCATGTCGCAGTAGGTGTCGAGGGGCTCGACGTAACAGCCGGCGACGGAATTCGGGCTGTGGGCCCAGCCGAGCTCATTGCTCGCCTTGCCGAGCCAGACCTGGAAGGCCTGGGTCCGCACGGTGACGGCCGATTCGATCGCCGTGCGGAAGCTCTCGTCGCGGTCCATCAGCTCTTCGCAGATCGGCGCCAGGGCCCCGACCGGGATGCCGAGAACCACCTGATCGAAATCGGCGCCTCGGCGCAGCCGCAGCGACTCACGACCGGCGGGATTGAGATCGGACTCGAAGTCGACGCCGCGCGCCTCGTAGGCATCGCCGTCATCGAGCTGATCCCAAAGCGGGCGATCGGGCCAGCAGGGGAGTCCGTCGACGTCAACCAGGGGCTCATAGGGCCCGTCGAGGAGTTCCGCCTGGGCGACCACGTCGATCGAGTCGACCAGCGGCTCGTCAGCGGCAAGGCCCAGCCTGGTCACCGCGTGGAAGAACTTGAACTCGACTCCCCGCCGTCGCAGGACTTCATACAGAGGAGCGAAAACGACATCTCCCATGCCCGCCTGCATCTTGTACATCAGGGAGCCGCGGTAGCTGAACAGGAGGCGCAGCAGGTCGTTGGTCGCGGTGCCGGCGGCGACGTCCGCTCTGGCGATGTCCCCGTCCCTGTAGCCGAAGGCGACGTCGTAGACCGAACGCAGGACCGGCGAGCGCTCCGCCGGGGTGCGTCCCAGGGTCAGCTCGTGAGCCCCGTGGCGCCGCAGCCACTCCGACCACTCCTCATCGTTGATCGCGTCCCATCCGTGCTCGAGGACGCCATCGGCGACTACGCCGGTGGCGGTGCTCGCCATCGTGTCGAGGATGGTGAAGAAGAGCCGCAGCTCAGGGTCCCGCTCGAGCCGCTCGGAACCGGCTGCAATCCAGAGCCAGTCCCTGAATCCGCCAAGCAGCTTGGCCAGGAACCACGGGTGGCCGGCCTGGCCGGAGTCGGCGAGATCCGCCCGACGCGCCCCCCTGCTCGCCAATCGCTCGGCGAGGTGCAGCAGGTGCTCGGCCCCTCTGATCTCGGCCTCGAGCACGTCGGCGGCGACCTCTCGCGCCAGATCGGCGAACCAGGCTGGCGTATGCGCGTGGGCGGTGTCACTCCGCCCGAGGTCATCGTGCTCCCCTCGAAGCAGGCGCCATCGGCCGAGCGCCCACGAACAGGCACTCGCCGCGATCTCCCACATCGTCGGCAGCTCGCCTGAGTCCCCCGGGCGCAGGAAGTTGCGCGGCACATCGAACGCGAACGCGTGCCAGCCGTCCCCCTGGCGGTCGTACAGAACGAGCTGATCACACCCCTCGAACGCTTCGTCGAAGCCGGCGAGGGGAGCGCCCGGTGGGCGGCCCAGCTCCTCGTAGGCGTCGCGCATGAGCCGGAAGGCGTTGTCGTAGAAGCCGAACCAGAGATGCAAGCCCGTGCTCTTCGATCCGGTTGCCGGCGGCGGCGTTGCGGCCGCTCGCGCCCTTGCCGCCCAGGCGCCAGCCCAGCTGGTACACGGTGACCTCGAAGCGCTCGCGGAGCTCGGGGGTGGCGGTCAGCTCGAAGGCCGCCGTCATTCCTCCGGCGCCGCCGCCCAGCACGGCGACCTTGGTGCGTTCAACGTTGCCTGCGCCGCTGGCTTCCATCGTCGCGATCCTACCCCGACGCGAAGCCTCTCCGAGGCATTCGGACGGTCGTTGCGGCGGGGCCTATGCTGGCTGGTGGATGAGCAGCGCGGAAAGCTCAGAGGGGGCCGCACCGAGCGACGTCGAGGTCGTCCGGAGCGGCTACGAGCGCTGGAACTCCGGCGACATCTCCGGACTCGCCGACATCTTCACGCCGGACATCGAGTACCAAAACTCGCCCGAGTGGCCGGGTCAGCGGGTCTACCGGGGGGCCGAAACGGTGACCCGGTTCCTGAAGGAGGAGGTGACGGAGATCATCGCCCTACGGCCGGTGGAGGTCGTTCGCATTCGGGTGGTCGAGTCGGAGATCCTGGTCGAACTGCAGGTGCGGACTCAGGGCGCCCTCAGCGGCCTCGACTTCAGCGACGGGCCGCTCTTCCATCTCGCCCAGGTCCGGGACGGCCGCATCTCCCGGGTGCGCGTCTTCCTCGACGAGGATCAGGCGGTCGAGGCGGCCCGGCCCGGCTCCGGTTAGCGCCAAGGCCCACCGGGTTCACCTCTTTCGATGGGCGAGCGCTCGAAGAGCCTGCCGGTGCGCTGGATCGTCGACGGGATGAACGTGATCGGGACCCGTCCGGACGGCTGGTGGAAGGACAGGCACGGGGCGATGATCCGGCTCGTCGATCGGCTGGAGCGTTTCGCGGCTGCGACCGGCGACGACGTCACGGTCGTCTTCGAACGGCCCCCCGATCCGCCGATCACCTCCCCCGTGGTGGAGGTGGCCCACGCCCCGCGGGCCGGCCCCAACTCTGCCGATGCCGAGATCGTCAGGCGGTTGCGAGCCGAGCCCCACCCCACCGGGATCCACGTCGTCACCTCCGACCACGCCCTCGCCGACCAGGCTCGCATCCTCGACGCCACGGTCGAGTCGGCAGAGGCGTTCCGACGCGAGATCGACTCCGGCCCGGGCTAGATCCCGAATGACCGCGTCGCCGGCGTCGGATCGACGGTGCCCTGCGAGTTCCTTGCCTTCACCTGGAGGGCGTGCCTGCCCTCGCCGAGATGCTCATAGGTCTTCGGCGAGCGGCATTTGTTGAAAGCC
Source organism: uncultured Actinomycetes bacterium (assembly GCA_963840235.1). Classification (GTDB taxonomy): domain Bacteria; phylum Actinomycetota; class Thermoleophilia; order Solirubrobacterales; family 70-9; genus JBBRHQ01. Next base: position 14,262 of record CAWIYC010000003.1, on the reverse strand, counting down.
CTGCGGTCGAGCTTGCAGAGGAAGCTTGACCCCTCCTGCGACGAGTCGAACCGGAATGTCGCCCTGCGCTTGTGCCGCTTGATCGTCGCCCGCTCGATCGTGGTCTGCGGCGGCGCCAGCTTGCGGCTGAAGTGCGAGACCGAGTTGGAGATATTGGAGGCGACGTAAACAGACCTCCCGTCCAGGCTGACAGCGACCCCGTAGGCGCCGTCGATGGGATTCCCGGGCAAGTCGTCGCAACCCCTCGAGCCGTTCTCTTCGAGACAACCCTTGTAGCTGATCTTGCCCCCGGCTGCGCGGGCAAAGGTCGAGATCGTGTGGGCAACCGCCGATGCGACGTAGACCGACTTGCCGTCGGGACTTACCGCGACCGAGAAGGCGCCCTCGAGCGGGTCGCCGGGAAGATCGGTGCAGCTGCTGGAGCCGTCGTTGTTGAAGCAACCGTCGTAGGTGATCTGGCCCCCGGGCGCGGCTGTGAAGACCGAGATCGAGCCGGCGTTGCTCGATGCGACATAGACCGACTTGCCGTCGGGACTTACCGCGACATAGAAGGCGCCGGAGAGCGGCGTGCCGCTGAGGTCGACGCAGCCGCTTGTGCCGTCGTTGTTGAGGCAGCCGTCGTATGTGATCTGGCCCCCGGCGGCGGCGAAGAAGTGGGTGACGGAGTTTGAATCGGTGGAGGCGACGTATACCGAGCCGCCGTCCGGGCTCACCGCGACCGACAGGGCTCCGTCGAGCGGCGTCCCGAACAGATCGACGCAGCCGCTGGTGCCGTCGTTGTTGAGGCAGCCGTCGTATGTGATCTGGCCCCCGGCGGCGGCGAAGAAGTGGGTGACGGAGTTGGAGAGCGCGGATGCGACGTAGACCGAGCCGCCGCTGGGGCTGACCGCGACCGAATAGGCGCCCTGTGTCGGCGTTCCGAACAGGTCGCCGCAGCCGCTGGAGCCGTCGCTGTTTAGGCAGCCGTCGTAGCTGATCTGTCCCCCGGCGGCGGCGAAGAAGTGGGTGACCGTGCCGGTCTCGGCAGCTGCGACGTAGACCGAGCCGCCGTTGGGGCTGACCGCCACCGAGGCGGCGCCGTTGAGCGGCGTTCCGGCCAGATCGACGCAGCCGCTGGAGCCGTCGTCGTTGAGGCAGCCGTCGTAGCTGAGCCGTCCCTTAGGGTCGGCGAAGAAATGGGTGATCGAGTCGGATCCGTAGGAGGCGACGTAGACCGCTCCGCTGGGGCTGACCGCGACCGATTCGGCGTCATTGAGAGGCGTTCCGAACAGATCGACACAACCGCCATCCCCGTTGTTGTTTAGGCATGCGTCGTAGGTCAGCTCACCGACCGCGGAGGCCCGTCCGGCAAACGCAAGCATGCCGGCGACGGCCAATGCGCAGGCAATGACAAAGAGTCGTACCGGGAAGCCAGACCCGCCTTCCCGGGTCCCCACGAGAATCCCCCCCGCTCCCATGTGGTCAACCTACATCCGCGACCGGGCTGGCGCAACCCCCGACATCGGCCACCAGCTGACGTCGGCCCCAACCCGGCGTTTCTCATCCGCCTCATCCAACACCCATAGACCCTGCCTTGAGAGGCGATCAAACCGGCGATCTCGCCGGCGACCCAAGCAAGCGGAGTTGGTGATGTGGGAGCGCGGGCAACTGAGAAGGAAACACCGCTGATTCAGCCTCTCAGGGACGCACCCTGCCCGCGCAGCCCTGAGCGTGGCGTCGGAACGTCCGGCGCCTCGCCCAGCTCGGGCGCATCCGCGGGCAGCGTTGCGGCCCAGGCGCCATAGCGCCGGCTCAGCGGCGCGGCGCTGAAGCCGTGGGCGACGATGCTGAGGATCACGGTGACCAGAGTGGTCAGCACCAGCGTGTCGATGTGGGTCAGCTTGTTCTCCTCCTCCAGGACGACCAGAGCCAGCACCACGGACGCCAGACCGCGCGGGCCGAACCAGCCCATGAAGGCGACCGTCGGCGCGCGCAGCCCGGAGCCCATGAGGGCGATGGCGACAGGCAGCATGCGCACCAGCGTCAGGCTCAACACCGCGTACGCGCACTGCTGCCAGGTGAGCTGATCGAAGAGCTCGACGGCGAAGAGCCCCAGCGCGAAGAAGACGAAAGCGGCGACGACCGCGCCCTCCTCATCGGCGAACCCGAGCGCCGCCCTTCGTTCGCTCAGCAGACGTGAGCCGGCGACCAGGCCGCCGGCAAAGGCGGCGATGAAGCCGCTGCCTCCCAGCTCCTCCGTGAACACGAACAGCGCGATCACCGCCCCCGCCATCGCCAGCTGCTCGGAGGCCGGGCTCGACCACCCGGCACTGCGCGCGCGGCGCGCCAACTCTCCGGCCACGGCGCCGACGAGGACGCCGGCGAGCACTCCGATGCCGACTTTCTGCAGCAGCGTCGTGGTCCAGAACGACGCCGGCTCGAGCCCTTCGGTAACGGTCGCCCCCGCGACGAACAGCAGCAGGAATGGCACGGCGAGGCCGTCGTTGAGCCCTGCCTCCACGTTCAATGCCTGGCGGATGCGCTGTGGCACCCGCTCGTTCTCCACGACGGCGGCGCCGAGCGCCGCGTCCGTGGGCGCGAGGATCGCGGCGAGCGCCGCGCACTCCCAGCCGTCGAGCGCGCCGAACAGCCACAGGCCGACGATCGTGCCGAGCCCGATCGAGAGCAGCATGCCCGGCCCCAGCAGCCGGGTCGGGATCCCGACGCCGCGGCGCAGCCGCGCCAGGCTGATCCGGGAGGCGTCGGCGAATAAGACCAGGGCCAGCGCGATCTCGGCCAGGCTCAGCAGCAGACTCGCCGGCTTGCCGGCGGCCAACGGCTCCACCACCCCAGTCAGCGCGACCACCGCCCCGGCAACCACGAACACCAGCGGCCTCGAGAGGCCGACGCGCTCGGCGCGTACCGCGATCAGCCCGTAAACGGCGAAGACCGCCGCGAAGATGCCGAGTCCGAGCATGCCGGCGCGAGGCTACACGCGCCTGGTGTGAGAGGGTGACGCCGGCGTGCGGATCCACCACCTCAACTGCGGCACATTGTGCCCCTACGGGGGCAGGCTGTTCGGGGGCGAGGGCTCGGTGGTGTCGAAGACCGAGATCGTCTGCCACTGCCTGCTGATCGAGGCAGGCGATTCGCTGGCCCTGATCGACACCGGGATCGGCAGCGCCGACTGCCGCGATCCGGGCGGCAATCTCGGCAGGCCGTTCAGCGCGGTGCTGAGGCCGAGGGCGGAGATCGCCGAGACCGCGGTCGAGCAGATCCGGGACCTCGGCCTCGACCCGGCCGACGTCCGCCAGATAGCCGTCACCCACCTCGACCTCGACCACGCCGGCGGCCTTCCCGACTTCCCCGAGGCCGAGGTCCACGTATTCGCCCCCGAGCATGAGGCCGCGCTGAAGCCGAGCCTGCGCGACAAGCTGCGCTACCCGCCCGCTCATTTCGACCATGGCCCGCGTTGGTCCGTCCACGCCGTCGAGGGGGATCATTGGCTCGGATTCGAGAGCATCCGGGTGATGCCGGGCACCGGCGCAGAGGTGGCGCTGATCCCGCTCGTCGGTCACACCCGCGGCCACGCTCGGGGTCGCGGTCCGCGATGGCGAGGGCTGGATGCTGCACTGTGGTGACGCCTATTTCCACCGCGGCGAGGTCGCCGAACCGCCGTCCTGTCCCGGCGGGCTCCGCTTCTTCGAGTCCGTGACGGCATCCGACAACTCCGCCCGGCGCCGTAACCAGGAACGCCTGCGCGAGCTGGCCCGCGAGCACGGCGACGAGGTCCGCCTCTTCTGCTCCCACGACCCGGTCGAGCTGGGCCGCGAGCAGGCGGGAGATCAGACCCCTGCCGGCTGAGCCCCTCCGATCAGGACCCCCTCCAGCCCGGCGACCGCCTCGCCCATGTAGAGCGCGAGGCGCTGCAGGTGCGGCAGCGTGTCGCGGGCGCCGGTGAAGCCGAAGTTGAGCTGGCCCGCGTAGCTGACGCAGGTGATGTTGAGGGCGTTCCCGTGCAGCAGCAGGGAGAGCGGGAAGACCGAGTCGAGGTGGGCGCCGTTGAAGAAGAGCTCCTGCGGCGGTCCCGGGACGTTCGAGATCCCGACGCTGAACGGCAGCGGCGCGCGGCGCTTGAGCCGCGCCACCAGCCCGGCGATGTAGGGGCCGTTGATCAATAGCGTGTAGGAACCCATCGCCTCCGACGGCAGCCTTCGCAGATGGTCCTTGGCCTCCGCCGTGGAGGCCTTGATCACCTCGAGCCGCTCGCGCGGCTCGGCGACGTTGGTGCCGAGCTCGGCGACCATCATCCCCACCGCGGTGCCGGTCGAGGTGTCGCCCTCCTCGCGCAAGTTGACCGGAATCCCGGCGCTCAGCGGGCGGTCGGGGAGCTGCCCGTGCTCGATCAGGTAATTGCGCAGGGCGGTTCCGCTGAGGTAGAGAACGATGTCGTTGAGCGTGCAGTCGGCAGCCCCTGCCAGCGCTTTGATCCTCTCCAGCTCATAGCGCTGGGTGGCAAAGCGCCGCTGGCCGGTGAGGTTGCCGACGAGCGCCGAGTCGGGCGTTCGATACGGGGCCTGCAGCGGACGGTCGTCGAAGGCCGCCCGCCCGAGGTCGACGGCGGCCCGGGAGAGCCCGGCGACCGCCTTGGCCCCGTCGAGCGCCGTGCTCACCGCCTGTCCAAGCGGCCCGCCCTCAGCTTCGCCGTCGCGCCGCGGGCGCTCACCGGAAGCTATCGCCCAGAATGCGGGCATCCCCCGCTCGGCTGGGTCGGTCGAGAGCGCCCGCAGGATCAACCGCATGCCGCTGACGCCGTCGATCAGCGAGTGGTGGATCTTCATGTAGATCGCGAACCGGTTCCCCTCCAGGCCCTCGATCAGGTGCGCCTCCCAGAGCGGGCGATGCATGTCGAGCTGGTTGCTGTGAAGCCTGGAGACGAGGATTCCGAGTTCCCGCTGCCCGCCGGGGTGCGGCAGCGCCGAATGGCGAACGTGATAGTCGAGGTCGATATCGCGCTCCTCGCGCATCAGCGGCAGCCGTGGGCCGACCACCGGCCCCGCCACCAGCCGCAGGTTCCACGGCTGCGGGATCGTCTGCGGCGCCCGCATCAGCTCGAACTGCTGCTGGAGAAAGTCGGGCGGAGCCTCGTCCGGGAGCGTGAACTCGAACAGCCCGCCGACGTGCATCGGCGTGTCGCGGGACTCGAGCGCGAGCCAGGCGGTGTCGAGTGGGGCTACCTGCTTGAACGCCACGCCGCTCTCCTCTCCACCTAGAGCTCGGTGTGAGGAGCGCCCCCTTCAGGGACGCTCCTCATCGTCTCGATCTCGGACCGCTAGCCCAGAACCTTCAGCGCCTTGGCGCTGTCGCCGTGGAACTCGCCCCGCACGACCTTGCCGTCGCGGTACTCCATCAGGTGCAGGAAGGGGGCCTCGAAGCTCTCGCCCCCCTTGCCGGTGGCGCGCTGGGTGCCCTTGACGATCACCTTGTCGCCGGCCTCGATGAACTCCGACGGCTCGACGCTGAAGCTCGACCAGTAGTTCGGGATCTGCGCGAAGTTCGCCATGATCTCATCGACGCCGCGCGTCACCCCGCCGAGCGGCAGCTCATCCGAGGTCACCCATTCAGCGTCGTCGGCGAATCCCGCCTTCAGCGCCTCGAGATCGCCGCTACCGAACGCACCGTATGCGTCCTTTGCTGCATCTGCATTGCCCATTCGTCCTCCAGTTGATCAGGGGTTGCCGGACTGCCGAGCCTATGCCTCCGCCGGCGCAGAAACAAGGGACGTCTATGGCCTCCGTGCGCGATACTTCCAGGTGGTGGAGGCCACGGGACCGCTGACGGATCCTGCTCCGCGAACGTTCTTCGGAGTGCCGAGCGTTCGCAACCTCGACGCGCTTGACGCCAAAGTGGCCTTTCTCGGCGTCCCCTATGACGCCGGCACACCGCAGCCGGGGGTCCCGACCGGCCAGCGGGCCGGGCCGGCGGCAGCCAGGGAAGCGACGTGGGGGCAGTTCTACTATCCGCCGTCGGCTGGCGGCAGGACCAACGATGGAGCCGAGGGCTGGTACGACGTCGAGGCTGATCGCGACTACCTGGTCGGCGTGACCATGGCCGACCTTGGCGACGTCGCCATCCAGGGCTCCGACACGGAGGGAAACTACGAGCGCATGACAGCGGCTGCGGGCGGCATCGCCGAGCGCGGCGCGCTGATGGTCGCGATCGGCGGCGACCACTCGATCAGCTATCCCCTGGGGCGGGGGATGGAGCCATTCGGCGAGTTCGACGTCGTGCACGTAGACGCGCACACCGACTTCCTCGACACACTGGACGGCGCGCGGTTCACGGGCGCGAGCCAGCTGCGGCGGCTGGCCGAGCTTCCCTTCGTGGGAACCGTGAGCGCGCTGGGAGTCAGAAACGTCGAGCGCGCCGAGATCGATGGCCTTCGGCAGCTCGGCGGGCGCTGGGCAACCAGCCTCGACGTGATCGAGCGCGGGGGTGCCGAGGTGGTACGCGAGACCGTACCCGAGGCCGACGCGCTTTACGTGTCGATCGATCTTGACGTCCTCGATTCCTCGATCGCCCCGGGGCACTCGCTGCCGGAGCCGGGCGGGCTCGGGTACCGGGACCTGCGGCATATCCTGGCTGAGGTGGCGCGGCTGGGGCGCGTGATCGGCTTCGACGTCGTCGAGCTGAACCCGGCGCGCGACCCCTCCGGAGCTTCGTCGCGGGTGGCGACCTGGATCGTCACCCACTTCCTCAGCGAGATCTTCGAGCAGCCGCGCTGAAGGAGCACGAGATGTGGGTCTTGGCGGAGCAGGCCGCCCGGCCCAGGGACCAGAAGCTCAGGATCGCTGCCAGCGAACCGCGATCAGTGTGTAGCTGCCCGGCAGGCCCTTGAGCTCGACCTCGCGTGGATCGGCGAAGGCCAGATCCTCGGCTCCTTCGGCCGCCTCACCGGTCTCGGCGGTGACCAGGATCTCACCACCGCGGGCCTGGTCGGCGACCCGCGCCGCGAGCGCGACGTTGCGACCGAAGAGGTCGCCGCCTTTCTCCAGCGCAGGGCCGGTGTGGGCACCGATCCGGACCGCGATCGGCGCGCCGCGGAGGCGGCGCGGACCGGAGGCGAGGGCGCGCTGGATCTCGATCGCAGAGCGGATCGCGTCCTCGGCGCTGGCGAAGGCGATCATGAACCCGTCGCCCTGCGATTTGACGATGTGCCCGCCGTGCCCGCCGGCGCACCTGCGGACGATCTGATCGTGGACGCCAAGAATCTTCAACCAGGCCTTGTCGCCGAGCTGTTCGTTGAGCGCGGTCGAGTCCTCGATGTCCGAGAAGAGGATCGTCAGGGTGCCGTCCCGCGCCGCCAGCTGACGCAGCTCGGGTTCCGCATCCTCGGCCCAGCCGGCGAGCTCCTCGAACGAGCTCCGAAGCACCTCGCCGAGGCCTTCCTCCCTGACCCGTGTCGCGGTCTGGAGCACCGCCTTCAGGGGCGGCAAGGGCGCGAGTCCCCATCCCTGCCGCTTCGCCCGCTCGGTCGCCAGCTCGCTTTCCAGGCTGCCGGCGCGGCGCCGCTCCCTCTGCCAGAGGATGCTGACGGCAACCAGGGCCACGCCGGCGGCGATCAGGAGGATGAGAATGGTCTCGGACACGAGCGGCCGGGTTGGTGGCGGCCCGAGTGTATGCCGAGCGCCAAGGAAGTAGTGCGAAACGCTCGCGCGTTCGCGCTTGGCTGCACCGCGCCCCTATGAGGTGGTCATCTCCTGTGTGAACACGGGCTTGAAGCCGGCGTCCGGCATCACCTCGACTGCCGATTCGAGCGGGTGAAGGGCCGTCTGGACCGCCCGCGGGTCGATCCGCCCGCTGGAAAGCAGCTGCATCACCTCGGCCATGTGGACGCGGGTGTTCGCCACCGATGAGCGGAAGTGGACGCAGTTCAGGTGCATCGCCAGTAGCGGCATCTCGACCTCGCGGAAGAAGAACGCCATGTTCTCGCAGTGGCCCCCGGGCGCCGTCGCCAGCACCGCGTTCTTGAGCGCGGTCGTGGAGTCGCTTGCGTTCAAGGTGATGCCGTACTTGTGCTCGTCCGGGGAGAAGCCTTCGAGCCCCCCGGTTTCGGCACCGAATTGCTCGGCCAGCGCCAGACGGGACTCGTCGCGATCCAGATAGCGCACGCGCCCGGCGCCATATGCCCGGGCAATGTCGGCCGCGTAGAGGCCGCATGAGCCGGTGCTCATGATCAGCACGTCGGCTCCCGGCCGCCTGCGCAGGTGCGGGACGATCAGGCGCCATGCGTCGGTCAGGTTGTCGCCGATCGAGACAGCTTCGATCGCGCTGACGTCGGGGGGCAGCGCCATCAGGGTGTAATCGGCGAACGGCACCCGCACGAGTTCCGAGAACAGCCCGCCGTAGTCCGTCCCCACAGGTACCCCGAAGACGGCCGGCCCGTTGGCCGTGGTGGTGCGGCAGTGCTCCGGATGACCGTCCGCACAGCGGTCGCACCTGCCGCACGAGAGGTGATGGCAGATTCCGACGATGTCGCCCGGCCGCAGCGTGGTCACCGCCGGGCCCACATCGACGACCTCGCCGACTCCCTCGTGGCCGATGGCGAACGGGTTCTCGGCGCCCGGGATCGGCCGGCTCATGATCGCCTGGTCGAAGTCGCAGGTGGAAACCGCAACGGGCCGGACGATTGCGTCCGTCCCCGCCTCGAGCACCGGCTCGGGATCATCGCGCCACTCGAGCCCGCCCTTGCCGTCGTAGTACATGGCGCGCATGGCCGGTCAGATTACTCTCGGGGTAGTGGGACGAACCGACGTCGGGCGCCGACCGCTCCGCCCGGGCTGGAGATAGCCGCGCGGTGGCACTGCTCCCGCATCGGCGGCGAGCTAGCCGCGGCTGGGAAGGAGCTTCATCAATTTGGAGCACCCCGCGCGGTGAACGTCCTGGTTCACTCCGCCAGACCAACGGCCCCGAGAGCCGACTCCCAATCGTGGTAAACGCTAAGACGGGCCGGCTTTCCAGGCTCGAACGTCCACAGATGCGCTATCCGCGTTTCGATTTCGTGACCTGTCTTGCTTCCGCGGCCGGAGAGCCTGACTCGAACGAGCACCTGCTCTTGAAGATCGAAGAAGCGCTCGGGCTTCCACCGCGGCAGGTCGACCGACTCCCCGAAAACTGCATCGGGGGAGGAGCGAAGAGGAGACGGAACTCGTTCGTCAAGCCAGCGCGTACAAGACGATTCGCCGTCGGCAGCCGCGCGATATACACGCTGCACAACCCCGACGCTCCGATCAGACATATCCAGCTAAGTATGGCCCCTGCCGGGAATCGGGGTCTGAACCCTCGCGAGTCACCCTTCTAGGGGCAGCCGCTCTTGCCCGATGGACCGCAGCGAAAGGTGACGCCGTCGAGCGCGACGATGGCGCCGCTGATCGCCGCGAAATCGAAAACCCGCCCTTCGGAGTCGATGGTCAGATCGTTGAAGTTGCCGTTGTTGACCACGGCCTGGTCCTGATCGGCGACCGGGCGGTAGCCCGGCGGGAGCGTGAAGATGTGGTTTCCGGACACCGGACTGCCGCACAGGGCAGCGTCGCCGGCAAGATGCACCGTTCCGCCGATATCCCGGTAGTAGCCGACGAGACCGTTCACCTCGGGTCTGCTGCTGGCCCACTGGTTGGGGGCGTTGGCGCAGTTGAAGTTGGGATTCTGCGCGAGGCCGGCGCTCTTCGGCGACTCAGGCGCGACCAGATCCCTAGGCGTCACCTTGCGGTCCTTGATATTCAGGCTGCCGACCGCGTTGCGGAGAGAGATCTGCACCCTTGACCTGCCCATTGACGATATTGCGCGAACGGACGCTGTCTCTCCCGAGGTGTACAGCCGCATAGACCCCGCCGGAAAGCGCCAGGAACACGGCGACGGTTGCCATCACGTTCGCGTAGGTCAGCTTCCATGGGCTCTTGCCGAACACGTCGTGATTAGTTGTAGCGCCGAAGTTGCCCGGGCGTCAAACCATCGGCCGGGGCGACTGGAAACTCACCCCCTCTCGCAGAGCCGTTGCCTCAACCAGTTGCCACTTCCGGGGGATTGCGATTGAATGGCCCGGTCGGACTGGCGGGGATCGGCAACTCCTCGCAGAAGAAGATCGCGACCATGCCCTCCGCACCCACCAAATCCCCGTCTGTGGAACCCCTTCCCTCGGCGGACGAGCGCGCAGCCGCCGGCAAGGCGGCGCGCGAGAAGGCCTCACGAGCTAGCCACGGAGAGTGGGAGCCGGCGACGCGCCGCAAAGATCCGGTCAAGGTGCTCGAGGAGCAGGCCAAGAGCCGTGTCCCCGAGCTCGTCCCGATCCGCTACGGGCGGATGCTCGCCTCGCCCTTCACCTTCTTCCGCGGCGCCGCGGCGATCATGGCGATGGACCTCGCCAAGACCCCGGAATCCGGGCTTGCGGGTCCAGGCCTGCGGCGATGCCCACCTATCGAACTTCGGCGTCTTCGCCGCCCCCGATCGCCGCCTGGTGATGGACGTCAACGACTTCGACGAGACCCTGCCGGGGCCCTGGGAGTGGGACGTCAAGCGCCTCGCCGCCAGCTTCGAGATCGCCGGGCGCGACCGCGACTTCACGCCGAAGGAGACCCGCGCCGCCGTCCTCAGCGCCGTGCGCGACTACCGCGAGGCGATGCGGGAGTTCGCCACGATGCGAAACCTCGACGTCTGGTATGCGCGCCTCGACGTCGAGACCCTGCTCGCCGACCTGGCCAAGGTCGCCGACCGCAAGCAGATGAAGGCGGCGCGAAAAGAACGTCGCCAAGGCGCAGAAGAAGAACAGCCTCAAGGCCTTCGATCGCCTCGTCCACGAGGTCGACGGCGAGCCGCGGATCATCAGCGATCCGCCGCTGATCGTTCCGGCCCGCGAGCTGGTCTCCGACGATCAGCAGCCAGGAGCTCGAGGAGCGGATCCGGGAGATGCTCGGCCGCTACCGCGAGAGCCTCAAGGGCGACCGCCGCCACCTCTTCGACAGCTACCGGTTCGTCGACATGGCCCGCAAGGTGGTCGGGGTCGGCAGCGTCGGCACCCGCGCCTGGGTGCTGTCTGATGATGGGCCGCGACGGCCAGGACCCGCTCTTCCTGCAGGCCAAGGAGGCCGAGGCCTCGGTGCTCGAGCCCTACGTCGGGGCGAGCGAGTTCGGCAACCACGGCGAGCGGGTGGTCGAGGGCCAGTGGCTGATGCAGGCCTCCAGCGACATCCTCCTCGGCTGGCTTCCGGCGCTCGGGCATGGACGGCAAGGAGCGGGACTTCTACGTGCGCCAGCTCTGGGACGGGAAGCGCTCGGTCGAGATCGAGACCCTGCCGCCGGAGGGGCTGGAGATCTACGGGCGGGTCTGCGGCTGGACCCTGGCCCGGGCCCACGCCCGATCCGGCGACCGGATCGCGATCGGCGCCTACCTCGGCAAGGGCGAGAGCTTCGATCAGGCGATCGCCGACTTCTCCGAGCGCTACGCGGACCAGAACGAGCTCGACTACGGCGCCCTCGCCGACGCGGCCAAGTCGGGCCGCATCGAGGTGGAGACGGACCTCATCTGAGGTAGAGGCCCGCCCTCGCGGCGGGTCGCAAATTGGGCCTGTCCCAAGACTTGACCTCGGACTCCCACCTGCCGATAGAGGCACCGATGAGTCCGGTAGCTCAAGCGACGCCGCCCGGCGACTTGCCCGCCGGACTCACTCCGCCGAGCGGCCGTGCTCGCTCCGAAAGCGGCCGAATCGGCGATGTCGTCGTCGAGCTTGGCTTTGCCGCCAGGGACGCCGTTGAGCACGCCGTCGCCGAAGCGCGGGCGAGCGGGCGCCCGCTCGGCCAGGTCCTGGTCACCTCGGGCGCAGTTTCCTCGGAGCAACTCGCTCGCGCTCTCGCCGAGCGCAACGGCCTGCCTTTCGTCGACCTCGAGGTGTTCGAAGTCGACAAGGGCGCCGCGAACCTCCTCAGCACCTCACAGGCCCGGCGCTATCAGGCCATCCCGATCTGCTTCATGGACGAGCGGACGATCCTGATCGCGACGTCGAACCCAGCGAACGTGGTCGGCCTCGACGACATCGCGATCATTACCGGCTACGACGGCCGGCTCGCGATGACCTCCCCCGAGAACCTGGAGGCCATGATCGACCAGGTCGGGAGGTTGTCCGACCCGTTGCACGCGGTCGAGCACACTCCCGCACCGGAGCAGTCGAAGGTGATCGAGCTGCGAGAGTCGGCCGAGCAGGCCCCGGTCGTAAAGCTCGTCCACGCCTTGATGGCCGATGCAGTCACCCGCGGAGCATCGGACATCCACTTCGATCCACGCGACGGTGACATGCGCGTCCGCCAGCGGATCGACGGCGTCGTCTCGGACTCGAGCACCGTTCCGGCCGGCCTCGTTCCCGGCCTCGTGTCGCGGATCAAGATCATGGCCGAGCTGAACATCGCGGAGCGGCGGATCCCCCAGGACGGTCGCATCGGCCTCACCATCGACGGGCGCTTCCTCGATCTGCGTGTCTCGACGCTGCCGATCATGCGCGGCGAGTCGGTGGTCGTCCGGATCCTCGACAAGGAACGGGGCGTAGTCGATCTCGATCATCTCGGCATGGGCCACGGCGAGCGCGCCCGCCTGGAGCACGCGATGAAGCAGGTCCAGGGGGCAATCCTGGTCACGGGGCCGACCGGCGCCGGCAAGACCACCACCCTCTACGCCGCCCTGGATGAGGTGAACACCCCTGAACGCACCCTGATCGCGATCGAGGATCCGGTCGAATATGAGCTTGACGGCGTCAAGCAGGTGCAGGTCAACCCTAGAGCCGGACTGACTTTCGCCTCCGGGCTGCGATCGATGATCCGCTCGGACCCCGACGTGATCATGGTCGGCGAGATCCGCGACCGCGAAACCGCCCAGATCGCGATCGAATCGGCGCTTACCGGACATCTCGTCTTCTCCACTCTGCATACAAGCGGCGCCCCGATGGCGCCCGCGCGGTTGATCGAGATGGGAATCGAGCCGTTCCTCGTCGCGTCCGGCATCCAATGCGTGGTGGCCCAGGGGCTCGCCCGCCGGCTCTGCGAGGAGTGCCGGTCACCCGTCCACGTCACGGCCGCCGAGCTCGAGCGAAGCGGCCTCGGCTTTCACAACGGGGATGTCGACGCATACGAGCCGGTGGGCTGCCTTCGCTGTCGCGGCACGGGCTATCTGGGGCGCATCGGCATCTTCGAGGTGATGACTCTCGACGACGAGATCCGCTCCCTGGTCCTGAAACGCGGGTCCGCGGCCGAGATCGCCGCGGCCGCAAAGAGAGCGGGCATGCGGACCCTCACCGAGGACGGCCTCGAGAAGGTTCAGCAGGGCGTCACCTCGGTCCCGGAGATTCTGCGCGTCTTCGGTAGCTGAGCCTGCGTCTCGCGGTGGGCCATGCGCGCAGCTACGGCCTCGCCGCCGAGCTGTCCCGGCGCCCGGGGCTCCCCGAAGCCGCGTTGGAGTTGGCCCTGTTCCCGGGAATCAGCCCGCGGGCCGGCTCAGCAGCTCGGCCAGCTGCGCCGGGCGGGAGAGCATCGGCGAGTGGCCGCCTGGCAGCTCCAGGGGCGCGACGCCGAGCCGCCGGATCGCGGCCTGGCGCCCGTATGCGGGCGAGACCATCCGGTCGTCGCGGCAGACGAAATATTGGGTGGGTAACGGCGGCATCGCGGCCAGCGGGCAGGGCTCTCGCGAGGGTGCCTGCGACTGGTGGCGCAGTCTGGCGACAGCCTCGCGTGCGACCGCGGGCTCGCAATCGTGGTAAAGGACTCTGACCGCCTCCTCGGGGTCCGGCCAATAGCTCAGCCCGTCGGCGTCGTGCTCGCGAGAGCCGTTGTCGGCCCCCAGGATCCCCTCGCCGCGCTCGAACCGGGCGGCCAGGCTGAGCCCGGGCTCGGGAACAATCGCGCATAGGTAGACCAGGCGTCGGACCGGGCGCAACTCGGCGACCAACGGCACGACCAGTCCGCTCAGCGAATGGCCGATCACTATCGGCGCCTCCTCTCCCTCGGTCGCGGCGGCGACGATCTCCGCGTAGCGGCGGCAACCCGCGTGCGGATCCTCGCAGGGCAGGTTGATGGCGACAGCACGGTGCCCCAGCGCCTCCAGTTCCAGAACCAGGCGTTCCCACGCCCAGGCCCCGTGCCAGGCGCCGTGGATCAGCGCGAATGTCTCCGGTCTCAGCGGCGAAGCGTGATTCTTGCGCTGGTCTGGGATTGCGTCACCCTAACCCAGGGTGACCGGATACCGAG